>NZ_JBVIZY010000004.1:0-802084 GCF_055591085.1 Streptomyces sp. NPDC041713 | reverse complement strand
AGTCGGTGTGTTTGTGGGGGGGGGGGGGAACGTCGGACTTAGCGGTAGGCGGGCCACAGAGGTGTGTGGGGGGGGGGGGGGGGGGGGGGGGGGGGGCCGCCCCCCCCCCCCCCCCCCCCCCCCCCCCCCGCGCCGCTTTGGCTGTCCCGCAGGGCAGTTGCTGCGCACCCGCCCCCTCGCCGAAGGGGCGGGCGGCCGTCACGTGCGGCAGAGGATCTCGCCGTGCAGCACCGCGAACCAGGCGTCCGCCCGCCCGCCCCACTCCCGCCAGGCCGCCGCGACGGCTCGCAGCCGCTCTGGGTCCGCGTGCCCGCCGGCCACCGCGCGCTCGGCGTACGTGGAGGCGAGCGTGCGCTCCGCCCACAGCCCGCTCCACCAGGCCCGCTCCTCCTCGGAGCTGTAGCACCAGGCGCCCGCGCTCGTGGTGACGTCCGTGAAGCCGGCCTCCAGGGCCCAGGCCTTCAGGCGCCGTCCCGCGTCGGGCTCACCGCCGTTGGCGCGGGCCACCCGCAGATAGAGGTCCAGCCAGTCGTCCAGGCCGGGGGAGTGGGGGTACCAGGTCATCGCCGAGTAGTCCGCGTCCCGGACCGCCACGATGCCGCCGGGCTTGCAGACCCGCCGCATCTCGCGCAGCGCCCGCACCGGGTCGCCCACGTGCTGCAGCACCTGATGGGCGTGGACGACGCAGAAGGAGTCGTCGGGGTACTCGAGGTCGTGCACGTCCGCGACGGCGAACTCGACGTTGTCCAGGCCGCGTTCGGCGGCCGTGGCGCGTGCGGTGTCCAGGATGCCGGGCGCCCGGTCCACGCCGGTGACCCGTCCTTCGGGGACCAGCTCGGCCAGGTCCGCGGTGATGGTGCCGGGGCCGCAGCCGATGTCGAGGACCCGCATGTGCGGCTTGAGCGAACCGACGAGATACGCGGCGGAGTTGGCGGCGGTGCGCCAGGTGTGCGAGCGCAGCACCGCCGCGTGGTGTCCGTGCGTGTAGACGGCGGTCTCCTTCGGCATGGCGGCACTCCTTCGTGTACGTGTATCCCGCACCGGGTAGCACGCACCGTACGCCGCCATGTCGAATGATGAGACCTCCGTATCAGTAGGTGGTCAGGGAGTGGTTCACCGTACGCGGCTCGACGGACGGTAGACCGTCAGCGCCTCGACGTACTCCTCCTCCTGCCCGCCGGGCCCGCTGCCGCCCTCCTGTCCGCCGGATCCGCTCGCGTCCTCGGCCCGGAACTGGCCGGCGTCGACGGCGACCGCCTCGCCCGCCTCCACCGCGCCCGCCAGGGCGCGGGCGTCCTCGACCCCGAGGCCCTGGGCGAAGTGGGCGGAGCGAACGAGCGTGCCGGTCGACAGCACCGCGAGCGGCAGCCCGTGCTGCAGGGCGACGGTGGCCGCGGTGTTCACGGCCTTCGCTGCGGCGTCGCCGCCGTACACGCCGAGGGCCTGGGCGCGCGTCGCGGCCTTCGCCAACTCGGCCTCCAGGTCGGCCGGTTCGGCGATCACGATCTCCGCGTCGGGCAGCGCTTCGCGCAGCGCCTGTACGCTCTGCGAGGTGCCCGCCCCCGCGTCGGCGACCAGCACCAGACCGGCGCCGCCCGGCAGCGCGGGCGCCGTCACCCGCGGGTGGCCGGGCGGGGCCTGCTGCTCCCGCGTCGGCACCAGACCCCGCACCGCGAACGCCGCGCCCGCCCCCAGCGCCCCGCCCACCAGGACGTCGCTCGGGAAGTGCGCACCGGTGTAGATCCGGGAGATCGCCACGGCGGCCGCGACCGGCGCGACGACCGCGCCCCACGCCCGCGACTCCAGCGCCACCCCCGTGGCGAAGGCGACGGCCGACGCCGAGTGGCCGGACGGGAACGAGGTGGTGATCGGCTGCCGCTTGAGCTGCCGGATCAGCGGCACCGTGTCGAGCACGGGGCGGGCCCGGCGCACCGAACGCTTGCCCAGCGTGTTGATGGTCGCGGAGGCCAGCGCCAGGGAGGCCACGCCGCGCACGGCGGCCCGGCGGGCCTGCGGGCTGCGCGTCGCGGCGATCCCCGCCGCCGTCGCGAACCACAGCACGCCGTGGTTGGCGCTCCGGCTGAGCCGGGGCAGCACCCGGTCGGCGCCGGGCCAGTGCCGGGTGGCGACCGCGTCGAAAAGGCGCCTGTCGAGAGCGAGCAGACGCGCCTTGTACGAGCGGGGGCCGGGAGCGGGCCGGGACAGGTCGAGGCCGGAGACGGCCGGGGTGTCAGCGCTCATGGCGCCCTCGTACCCCGAGCGTCGCGCTTCAGGCGCCCGGCCACGGAAAGGCCAGGTCGCAGCGGTGCACCGGACGTTTCGCCGGCCGGCTCGGCAAACGGTTTGCCCGGGTGGCGGTCGGCCACGGACAATCCCGCACATGGGACATCTGGAAGCGGCACACCTCGAGTACTACTTGCCGGACGGGCGGGCGCTGCTCGGTGATGTCTCCTTCCGGGTCGGCGAGGGCGCCGTGGTCGCTCTCGTCGGGGCGAACGGCGCGGGCAAGACCACCCTGCTCCGGCTCATCTCCGGCGAGCTCCAGCCGCACGGCGGCACCGTGAGCGTCAGTGGCGGCCTCGGCGTGATGCCGCAGTTCGTCGGCTCCGTACGCGACGAGACCACCGTGCGCGACCTGCTCGTCTCCGTCTCCCACCCGCGGATCCGGCAGGCCGCGCAGGCCGTGGACGCCGCCGAGCACGCGATCATGACGGTCGACGACGAGGCCGCCCAGATGGGTTACGCGCAGGCGCTCTCCGACTGGGCGGAGGTCCAGGGGTACGAGGCGGAGACGCTGTGGGACATCTGCACCACGGCCGCGCTCGGCGTCCCGTACGACAAGGCGCAGTTCCGCGAGGTGCGCACGCTCTCCGGCGGCGAACAGAAGCGGCTCGTCCTGGAGGCGCTGCTGCGCGGCGGCGACGAGGTGCTGCTCCTCGACGAGCCGGACAACTACCTCGACGTCCCCGGCAAGCGCTGGCTGGAGGGGCAGCTCAGGGAGACCCGCAAGACCGTCCTGTTCGTCTCCCACGACCGGGAGCTGCTCGCCCGCGCCGCCGAGAAGATCGTCAGCGTCGAGCAGAGCCCCGAGGGCGCCGACGCCTGGGTGCACGGCGGCGGTTTCGCGACGTTCCACGAGGCCCGCAAGGAGCGCTTCGCGCGCTTCGAGGAGCTGCGCCGTCGCTGGGACGAGAAGCACGAGCAGCTGAAGAAGCTGGTGCGTACGCTGCGCCAGGCCGCCGACGTCAGCCACGAGATGGCCTCGCGCTACCACGCGGCGCAGACCAGGCTCCGCAAGTTCGAGGAGGCGGGCCCGCCGCCCGAGCCGCCGCGCGAGCAGGACATCACCATGCGGCTGCACGGCGGGCGGACCGGCGTCCGGGCGGTGACCTGCGAGCGGCTGGAGCTTACCGGTCTGATGAAACCCTTCGACCTGGAGGTCTTCTACGGCGAGCGGGTCGCCGTCCTCGGCTCCAACGGCTCGGGCAAGTCGCACTTCCTGCGGCTGCTCGCGGGTGAGGACGTGCAGCACACCGGTGCCTGGAAGCTCGGCGCGCGCGTGGTGCCCGGGCACTTCGCCCAGACCCACGCGCACCCCGAGCTGGTGGGCCGCCCGCTCCTGGACATCCTCTGGCGCGAGCACGCCCAGGACCGCGGCGCCGCGATGTCCCGGCTGCGGCGGTACGAGCTGACCAAGCAGGCCGAGCAGAACTTCGAACGGCTCTCCGGCGGCCAGCAGGCCCGCTTCCAGATCCTGCTGCTCGAACTGGAGGGCTGCACGGCGCTGCTCCTCGACGAGCCCACGGACAACCTCGACCTGGAGTCCGCCGAGGCGCTGCAGGAAGGCCTGGAGGCCTTCCAGGGCACGGTCCTCGCCGTCACCCACGACCGCTGGTTCGCCCGCTCCTTCGACCGCTATCTGGTCTTCGGCAGCGACGGACGGGTCCGGGAGACCCCCGAGCCGGTGTGGGACGAGCGGCGGGTCGAACGCGTGCGGTAGCCGCTCGGCCGCCCAGCCTCGTAGCCCGAGGCTGCGAAGCCGCGAAGCCCCGACCCCGCAGCCGCGAAGCCCGTAGCCCGTAGCCCCAGGGTCAGCCGAAGGCCGGGCGCACCGGCTTCGCCGGCCCGGTGCCGGGCCCGTCGTCCGGCACCGCCCGGCACGTCACGTCCTTGCCCGGCAGCGCGCCCGTCACCAGGTATGACGTCGCGGTGTCCTGCGCGCACCGGTTGGTCGGGCCGGGCGCCATGCCGTAGGCGACGCCGTGGCCCTCGCCCTCGTCGATCGTCACCATGCGGGAGCCCTTGAGCGCGCGGTGCGTGCTGCGCGCCGCCGCCAGCGGGGTCTGCGAGTCCCATTCGTTCTGCAGGATCAGCGTGCCGACCGTGTTGTCCACCCGGGTGACGGGCTCCACCGGGGCGTCCCAGAACGCGCACGGCGCGATGTTCGAGGCGAAGTCCCCGAACAGCGGGTGGCGCGCGGCGTCCCTGGCCGAGTCGCGGAGGTACGTCCCAGGATCGCGCGGCCACGCGGCGTCACCGCACACGACGGACCACAGGGCCGACGCCCCGTTGTCGGTGTCCTCCTCCGGCGGCGTCGGGAACTCGGGGACCGGTTTGCCCGCGGCGGCGTCCCGGAGGAGCGCGACGAGTTCGGCGGCGCCGCGGACGGTGAAGAACTCGCGCCGCAGGACCGCGCGGATGTCGGTGCCGGTGAGCTTGTCGTCACCCACGACGATCGGATCCCGGTCGGCCCGCTCCACCAACCTCCAGAAGCGGGCGCGTACTTGGGCCGGGTTCCTGCCCAGGTCGTACGTGGCCGAGCGCGCCGCGGTCCACCGTGACCACCGCGCGAACGCCGGCTCCACCTCCGGCGCCCACATCCGGAACATCTCGCGCCACATGCGCTTCGGGTCGATGGCGCTGTCCAGTACGAAGCGGTCGGCGCGGCCCGGGAACAGCTGGGTGTAGACGGCGCCGAGGGCCGTCCCGTACGAGACGCCGAAGTAGGAGATCTTCTTCTCCCCGAGCGCGGCCCGCAGGACGTCCATGTCCCGCGCGGTGTTGCGGGTGGTGATGTGCGCCAGCGTGCCGCCCGCCCTCGCCCGGCACTTGTCCGCGATCGTCCTGGCCCGGGCGACACTCTCCCCGAACGGCCGGAAGGTGCGCGGCCATTGCCGCTCCGCCGTGGTCAGTCCGCAGTTCACCGGCGCGCTGCGGCCGATGCCGCGCGGGTCGAACCCGATGAGGTCGTACCGGTCCGTCACGGACTTCGGCATCTTCTCGGCCAGATACAGCGGCAGACCGAGCCCCGGCCCGCCCGGCCCGCCGGGGTTGGACAACAGCACACCGCGGCGCTTGCCGGCATCCCCCGCCGCGATCCGGGAGACGGCGAGGTCGATGGTGGCGCCGCCGGGGGAGCGGTAGTCGAGCGGCACCGTGAGGGTGGCGCAGCGGAACCGCGCGGGCGTGTCTGGGCCGCACCGCTTCCAGTCGGGTTCCTGGTCCGTGAACCGGGCGAGCGGATGGCCGGGGGCGGCGGCGCCGGCGGCCTGCCGGGGTGTGGCCGAGGCGGGTGTCGCCAGCAGGCCGGGGGCTTGGGTGGCGATCACGCCGAGGGCGAGGAGCGGTAAGAGGAGGCGTCTCGGTGCGCGGTGGGACACGTGGGCGGTCCTTCCGTTCGAATGCGCGTCGGAATTGCTCTGCCGACCGGTGGGACGCGGAAACAGCGTCCGCTGCCTGCCCCCGCACCGCCGCGATTTCCGGACACGCGAGGCCGTTCTGTACCCGGTCGCTCCGTGCGGTGCGCGCGCGGACCCCTCGCGGTGCATCCTGGGTAGTACGGGCCGCACGGGCGCCCCGGGGCAGGGCGACGCACAGAGCGATCGGAGCGATCCATGAACGGAGTCGATCCGGGCCGGCTGGACGACCAGCAGCTCATAAGAGAGCTGGAGACGATCCACCGCACCCGCCACAGCACCCTGCTGCACGGTTCGAACGACGCCCTGCGGACCCACAACGAACGCATGGCGCAACTGGAGGGCGAGTATCTGCGCCGCCATCCGCGCAGGTCGGTGGCGGTCGGACGGACCCGTACGGGAGCGCGCGAGCGGGAGAAGGGAACCCCCGATCCATGAGCAGCGACGCACCATCCCTCCTCGACCGGCACGCCGAGGCGCTCGACCTCTTCGCCGAACGGGTGCACGCCGTCCGGGGCGACCAGTGGGACGCCCCCACGCCCTGCACCGACTGGACCGTGCGCGACCTGGTCGGCCACCTCACGACCGAACAGCTCTGGGTGCCCGCGCTGGTGCGCGACGGCGCCACGACGGAGTCCGTCGGCGACTCCTTCGACGGCGACGTGCTCGGCCCCGACCCGGTCGCGTCCTGGGACACGGCGGCCGCCGCGGCGCGCGCGGCGTTCCGGGAGCCGGGCGCACTCGACCGCACCGTTCACCTCTCCTTCGGCGACACCGGCGCCACCTTCTACCTCGGCCAGATGATCACCGATCTGACGGTGCACACGTGGGACCTCTCCCGCGCGATCGGCGCCGACGAGCGGCTGCCCGGCCCGCTGGTCGACTTCGTACGGGGTGAAGTGGAGCCGCACGCGGCCGAGTTGGAGAAGAGCGGCCTCTTCGCGCCCGCCGTCGAACCGCCGCCCGACGCCGACGCGCAGACGAAACTGCTGAACCTCATGGGGCGCAGGGTGTGACACCGTCCGCTTGCTCCGGGCGCACTGAGGGAACCTGGTGTGCATGAGAGTTGGCGTGGTGGATGTGGGATCGAACACGGTGCGACTGGTCGTCGCGGACGCCGACGGCCAGGTGCCGCTGCCGGTCCACACGGCGAAGAGACGGCTGCGGCTCGCCGAGTACACGGACGCCCGGGGCCGGCTCGGCGAGGAGCCGGTACGGGCCCTGGTCGACGCCGTCCGCGAGGTGCAGGAGGAGGCCGAACGGTGGGGCGTGGCGGAGCCGTTCGCGTTCGCGACGTCGATCGTGCGGGACGCACCGAACCGGGACGAGGTGCTGGCCGCGGTGGAGTCGGGGGCGGGGGTCCGGCTGCGCACGCTGTCCGGAGAGGCCGAGGCGGAGCTGACGTTCCTCGCCGCCCGGCGGTGGATGGGCTGGCGGGCGGGGCCCCTGGTGCTCTTCGACATCGGCGGCGGCTCCCTGGAGGTGGCCTTCGGCCGCAGCCGCCTGCCGGACTACGCGGCCTCGCTGCCGCTGGGCGCGCGGCGGCTGACGCACGAACTCTTCGACGGGCAGGACCCGCCCCGCGCGGAGCACCTCAAGGCCGTCCGGCGTCAAGTGCGCCACCAGCTGCGGGACGTGGCCGCCCGGATCCGCTGGGAGATGCCGCACACGGCCGTCGCCACCTCGCGCACGTTCCAGCAGCTCGCCCGGTTGTGCGGGGCGGCGCCCGGCCGCCACGGCCCGTTCGTGGAACGGCGGTTGGACCGCCGCGCGCTCGGCGTGGCGCTGAAGGAACTGGCCGGACTGCCCGCGGAACGGCGCGCCCAGCTGCCGGGGATCTCGGCGGCGCGCGCCGGCCAGTCCGTGGCCGGCGCGGTGGTCGCCCACACGGCCATGAAACTGACCGGCACCGAGACGCTGACGGTCTGCCCGTGGGCGCTGCGTGAGGGCATCCTGCTGCGCTACATCGAGGACGGCGACGCGGACTGGTGGGCCCGCGAACACGTGCGCTCAGCCGACGCCATCGGCGGAGCCCCGACCTCCCTGCACCTCGCCGGGGCGACCTGCACGACGTGAGGGGGCGGCGGTGTGCGTACGGCCCCGCCACCTGACGTGAGCCGCCGTCAGTGCAGGGTGAGTACGAGGGTCAGGGTGAGCGCGGCGAGTCCCGCAGCCAGCCAGCTGATGTAGTCGCCGGGGCGCCCCGAGTGCAGCCGCAGCAAGGGGCGCAGGACGCGGTGCGGGCCGAGGCTCGGGCGGCGGACCGCCAGGAGGCCGAGCGCCGCGGCAAGGGTCGCCGAGAGCAGCCCGTACAGCACGCCCTCGCGTGTCCACGCCGTGGGCGGCACCGCGGCGGCGAGGTGCGGCGGTGCGACGCCCCGCACCGCCGCCAGGTACCCGGCGCGGTCGGCGAAGAGCCGCGCGCCGTCCCCCAGGGCGTGCCGCACCGCGGGGACCGTGCCCGCCGCGAGCGATGCGGCGAGCAGCAGCCGGGGGACGGCGAGCATGGGACGCGGCACCCGCCGCTCCGCCGCCTCCGTGACCTCCGGGTCCTCGCGCGCCCCGCTCATCTCCTCGGCGGGCCCGCGCCCCACCCGTACGCCCGCGCCGAAGAACACGCGCAGACCGGCCCGCAGCACCGCGCCGCCCGTCACCGCGGACACCACCACGAACACGGCGGGCAGCCAGGCGTGTTCCAGCGACGCGGCATGCTCGGTGAGCGACTTGCCGAGCGCCGTCCCGAACGGCGGAAGGCCGGCCAGCGCGAGGCCGCCGACCAGGAACATCGCCCCGGTCACCAGGAGTTCGCGCGCCCTGCCGTGCAACTCCCGCTCATCCACGGAGCCGTAGCGGTCGAGCACGATCCCGGTGAGGCCGAACAGGGCCGCGTTGACCCCCGCGTGCCCGGCCACGTACACCGCTGTCCCCGCCAGGCCGTCGGCCGTGAGCGGCGCGACACCGATCAGGAGCAGGCCCGCGTGGGCCACCGTGGAGAAGGCGAGCAGGCGCTTGAGGTTGCGCTGCTGCCAGCACATCACCGCGCCCAGCAGGGCCGTCACCGTACCGGCACCGGTCAGCAGCGGCCCGTGCACGGAGGCAGGCAGCCCGCCGGGGCCGCCGAAGGCCACCGTGGACACGCGGGCCACGCCGTACACGCCGAGCGGCACCATCACCCCGGCCAGCAGCATGTTCACCGGCGTCGGCGCGACCGTGTGGGCGTCGGCGTGCCAGAAGTGGAAGGGCGCGGAGGCGGACTTGACCAGGAGCCCGGTGAGGACCAGCGCGACGGCGCACCCCAGCAGCGCGTCCGGCTTCAGCTCGGCGAGCCGGGCGCCGATCTGCGCGAAACCCAGCTCGCCGGTGCGCGCGTACAGCAGTCCGATGCCGAGCAGCATGCAGCAGCCCGCGAGCGCGTTGAGGATGCCGAAGGTCAACGCGCCCTGCAGCGGCCGGGGATCCTCGATGTGGAAGCCGGTGAGGGCGACCGCCGCGACCCCCATCAGCTCGAAGAAGACGAAGGAGTTGAACAGGTCGCCGGTGAGCGAGAAGCCGCACACGCCCGTCTCGAAGAGCAGCACCAGGGCGGGAAAGACACCGGGGTGCCCGCGCGGCGGCTCCTCGAAGTACCGCCAGGAGTAGGCGATCACGGCAAGCACCAGCAGGGCGGCGAGCAGCGCGACACCCACCCCGAACCGGTCGCCGACCAGCACGATGCCGACGCTGCGCCCGTCCCGCGGCCGCCAGCCTCCCGCCCACTCGACGACGCGCGAGCCGCCCGAGCCACCCGTACGAACCCACAGCACGGTCAGATCGACGAGCACGCCCACCGCGAACACCGCGGTCAGCGCGTCCGTGGCGACGCGCGGCAACCTGCGCCCCGCGAGCACGAGGACGGACGCGCCGAGCAGCGGCAGCGCGACCGCGAGGGGGAGGGCGGCGCCAGGGCTCATCCGCGCAGCTCGCCGAGCCGGTCCGGATCGACGGTGCCGCTCCGCTTGCGGATCTGCAGGACCAGCGCGAGCAGCAGCGCGGTCACGGTCGCCCCGACGACGACATCGGTCAGGGCCATCGCCTGCACCACCGGGTCCACCACGGGCGTGTGCACGGACACGTCGGCGAACACGGGGGCGCCGGCGCCGTCCCGGTAGCCGACGCCGAGCAGCAGGACGTACGTGGAGGACTGGGTGACCGACAGACAGCCGACGGTGTGGATCAGGTCCCGGCTGGTCACCATCCCGTACAGCCCGACCAGGAAGATCCATCCGGCGACCAGAAACGGCAGCGTACTCAACGTGCTCCTCCCGAGGTCAATGTGCGCCTCCTGAACTCAACGCGTCCCTCCTGGACTCAACGCGCTTCTCCCGAACCCTTCTCCGACTCCTGCCCGGCCGACCCCATCTCGTGCGCCTGCTCCAGGAAGTGGGCGAGGAGGACGACGATGCCGGAGCCCACCTCGACGCCGACGGCGACGTTCACGACGGGCACCAGGCCCGCCGACGAGAGCTCTCCGAAGGTGCCGAGCGGCAGCACGTTCTCCAGGTACGCGCCGCCCGCGAGGAGTCCCGCGCAGCCGAGCGCGGCGAACGCCCCGGCGGCGATCGCGTCGGCGGCGTGCAGGGTGGCGAGCGGCCGCACCCGCTTCAACACCCGGTAGTCGGCGGCCAGGTAGGCCAGGTGCAGGCCCGTCGCCAGGACGATGCCGCCCTGGAAGCCGCCGCCGGGGGTCAGCTGCACATGCGCCACGATGTAGCCACCGACCAGCAGGGTCACCGGCAGCGACAGGGCGCCGAACAGGCCGATGGGCGGGGACACTTCGAGCCGTTCGGGGTCGTGGGCGCGCTCGTCGCGGGCCCGGCGCAGCAGCACCACCGCGCCGAGCACCGCGGCGAAGAGCAGGGCCTCCTCGCCGAGGGTGTCCAGGCCGCGCTGGTCGAAGGTGAGGGAGGCGACGACGTTGGCGGTCCGCTGCTGGAGGGAGGCGGCCACCGCGCGGGTCCCGTAGGGGTGGTGGTCGGTGCCGAAGGGCGGCAGTCGGAAACAGGCCAGGGCGAAGCAGACGGCGAACGCCGCGGCGGAGACGAGGAACAGCAGCGTCCTGACGCGCCGGCTCATGCCCCTCCCTCGCCGGGTGCGCGTTCGGGACCGGAGGGGTCGGCGGGGTCGGCGGGTTCGGCAGGGTCGGCGGCGTCACCGGGCCCGCCGGTGCCTCGCCCGGCTCCGGCAGAGCCATCGGAACCGGCACCGCCATGGCCCCCGCCATCGCTGTCACCACCGCCCACGCCCCGCACTCCCGCCCCGCCCCCGGACCGCGCGCGCTGCCCCGCCGACCTGCGCAACGACCGTGCCGTCAGCAGGATCAGCAGCGGGGTGACGGCCGCGCCCACCGCCAGCTGCGACAGCGCCACGTCGGGGGCGTGCAGCAGCAGGAACAGCAGGGCGAGCAGCAGCCCCAGCATGGCGAGGACCACCGCCTGGCGCACCGGATCCCGGGTGAGCACGGAGACGGTCGCGGCCACCGCCACCAGCAACAGTGCGGCGACCAGGGGCAGATCGGAGGGGTTCACCGGGCGTCGTCCTTCCGCGGCATGTCGGTCCTGCGGGCCTGCGCGCGGGCCACCGCCGTCGTCGTGGCCGGACCGCCGACCGCCGAGAGCAGGGCGAGGAAGAGCAGTTTGAGCGCCGCACGTCCCGGGCCGGCCTCCACCGCCGCCGCCAGCGCCACGAGCGGCACCCCGACCGAGGCCGCCGGGGCCAGGGCGTGCAGCCGCCCGTACGGACGCTCCAGGACGAGCAGCGCGAGGGCGGAGAACAACAGGACGCCGACGCCGGCCGTCAGCAGCGTCAACGCGCAGGCGTGCCGCACGGATCAGTCCTCCAGAGGCAGGCAGCGGGCGAAGACCAGCACCCCGACGGGCCCGAGCACGACGGACACCAGGGCGACGTCCACGTACGAGGAGCGGCCGAAGCTCTCGGCGAGGGCGAGGAACACGGCGGGCGCGCACGTGGAGGCGAGGGCGAGCCCGACGAGCCGCTCGGTCGCGGGACCTCGGCAGGCCACCCACAGCGCGGGGCCCAGGCCCCCGACGAGCAGCACCAGGGCCGCCACGAGCCAGCCGTTCACGATGCCCCGCCGTCAGGCCGCGGCGCGGAGCCGTCCGGGGTGCGCGACGGCGACCCCTCGTCGGCGCCCGCCGACAGGACCCGCTCGATCCGTGACGGCTTTCCGTCGAGGGCGCGCACCCGCATCTCCCTGTCGTCCGCGTCCAGTACATACGCCCCCGGGGTCGAGGACAGCAGCGTGGCCGCCCACGCGGGCCCGACCTCCGGGCGCAGCCGCACCGTCCGGAATCCGCCGCGCTCCGGGCGCCCCCGCAGCGCCCGTACCACCGCGGCCCCCAGGCCGACCAGCTCCGCGACGCAGGTGACCGGCCAGACGTGGAGCGCCGCCAGACACCGGCCGAGACCGTCGACCCGCACCCCGGAGACGCGCCGCACGCTCCGGGCGGCCAGCGCGCCGAGCACGGCGAGGCCGGCGCCGACGACCAGTTCGAGGAGGGAGAGCGGACCCACGAGGATCAGGTAGAGGGCGAGCAACAGGACCGCCCAGAGCAGCACTTCACGACCGGCCGACCGCATGTCACCGTCCCCTCGCCTCACCGTCCAGCCTTTGTACGGGCCTTCCGCGCCCGTGCGGGGCAGCGACACGGCGCGCCCCCTCGGGCTCAGGGCCGGCCCGGCCGGGCGTCCGGGGCGGCGCGGCTGATGTCCGCCAGCGCCGAGGACGGGTCCTGCGCGAGCGCCAGATCGCCGAGGCTCACCATCCCCACCGGGTGGCCGTCCTCGACGACGGGCAGCCGGCGCACCGCGTGGTCGCGCATCAGGCCGACCGCCTCCGACACCGCGTCGTCGGGGGCCACGACGACGGGGTTCGGCGTGCAGACGGCCTGCGCGCTGACCGTCAGCGGGTCGGCGCCGTCGGCCACGGCGCGCAGCGCGATGTCCCGGTCGGTGAGCACGCCGAGCACGTGCCCGTCGGTGGCGACCAGCACGTCGCCGATGTCCTGCGCGCGCATCAGCTGCGCCGCCTCGACGAGGGAGGCGTCGGGGCGTACCGCCACGACGCCCGGCGTCATGACGTCCCTCACGAATTCAGCCATGGCCGAGCCCCTTCCTGCCTGCGTCCGTCGTACGTTCGTCGTGGTGATGTCGGCGCGTACCCCTGCGTCAACGGCCTATGCCTCGGCAGGTCGCGGAGGTTCAGTGCCCGTCGCTCTCCCGTGCGCCGCCGTCGTCACCCGGCCGGCCCACGCCCGGCAGGAACTCCTGCACCTTCGCCTTCAACCCCTGCCGCACCGCCGCCACCGCGCCCGCGTCCCCCTTGAGGAGCGCGGCCGCAGCGGCCTCCACCTGCTCCCACGTCGCGTGCGGCGGGAGCGGCGGCACCGCGGGGTCGGTGCGGAACTCCACGAGCGCGGGGCCCGGCGCGTCGAGTCCCGCACGCCAGGCATCGGCGACGTCCTCGGGCCGGTCCACCCGGATGCCGGTCAGGCCGAGCAAGCGGGCGAACTCCGCGTAGGGCACGTCGGACGCGTCGTTCCACACGCCCACGACGAGCCGCGGATCGTCCCAGCCGTGGCGGTTCTCGGCGGCGGTGACGAGCTCCGCCATGCCGCCCCTGCGCATCGCACCGTCGCCCACCAGGGCGAGGACGGGCCGGTCCGGATGCGCGAACTTCGCCCCGATCGCGTACGGCACCGCGCAGCCCGGCACGGCGAGCGTGCCGGACAGTGAGGCGCGCATGGTGCCGCGCAGCCTGAGATGGCGTGCGTACCAGGTCGCCACCGGGCCCGTGTCGCAGGTGATGACCGCGTCGTCGGGCAGCAGCGGGTCCAGGGCGCGCGCCACGTGCTCCGGATGCAGGGGGTCCGCGTCGAGTCCGGCCCGGTGGGCGAGGACCGCGTCCCAGCGCCTGACGCCGGCACAGATCTCGTCTTCCCACTCGCGGCTGACGGAGCGGCGCTCCTCGTCGATCAGCGGGATCAGTGCGCGCAACGTCGCCCGCGCGTCGCCGACGACGACCTCCTCGTACGGGTACTCGTACGCGGAATGCGCCCCGCCCTCCCGTGGGTCGGTGTCGATCCGCACGGAGCGCGCCTTGCCCGGTTCCGGCAGGAAGTCCGGGTGGGGGCGGCCGGCCCCGATGGTCAGGAGCGTGTCGCAGTCGCGCATCAGCTCGTAGCCGGGGCGGGTGCCCTGCGGGCCGAGCACGCCGGTGACGTACGGAAGCTCGTCGCTCAGCACGTCCTTGCCGAGCAGCGTCTTCACCACGCCCGCGCCCAGGAGTCCGGCGAGCTCCTCGACCTCGGCGCGCGCTTCCCTCGCGCCCTGGCCGACGAGGATCGCGGCCCGCTCACCGGCGTTGAAAACCTTCGCGACCCGGCGCAGCGCGTCCGGCGAGGGCAGGGGCGTCCCGGTGTCGGCGAGGGCCGGGTCGGGCGCGTGGCCGGGACGGGAGTGGTCCGGCTCCTGGACGTCGCTCGGGAGGATCACCACCGTGGGGCAGCGGTGTGTGTACGCGGTGCTGATCGCCCGGTCGATGACGTCCGGCAGCTGCTCGGGCGCCGTCACCGTCTCCACGAACTCGCCCGCCACGTCCGCGAAGAGGGCGTGCGGATCGGCCTCGGGACGGTACGCGCCGCCCGGCGCGGCGTGGCCCGTACGGCTGACCAGGGCGAGGACCGGCACACGGTCGGCCTTCGCGTCGTACAGACCGGCCAGGAGGTGGGCGGCGCCGGGGCCCCACTCCGCCACGCACACCCCGAGCCGGTCGCCGCACTTGGCGTACCCCACCGCTTCGAGCGCGGCCGCCTCCTCGTGCCGCGCCCGCACCAGGCCCGGCAGCTCCCCGACCCCGCCCCACGCGGCGAGCAGACCGTCATCGCCGTCACCCGGACAGCCGAAGACCCGCTCGACGCCCCGGGCGCGCAGGCGTTCCAGGACGTGGTCGACGACCTTGGCACTCATGACGGGAAACCTCCGGGCGGTGCCGGAGTCGGATCAGTCCGGGTGTCCCGAGCAACCGGCGGGAAACCTCGGGGCGTTTGTCGCGGAGAGCCGGGGGCAGGCGGAGGAGAGTGCTTCGGACCGGAGGCACGTCCGTGGGAGTGACCGCGTCACTCCTCCCGGGTGTGCCCCGTCGTGGTCCGACGCGCACGCGCTCCCACGGTGACCGTCCACCCAAGGCACCCACGAGGGAGTTGCGACGCACCATGCGATCCCACACCAGCACGGCAGTACCCCACAGGACGTCCGGCACCGCCGTGGTCACGCGGACGACCGCCCCCACGGCCCCCGCCGGGACGGCCCGCACCGCGGCCCCCGCGCGCGTGGCCACCGGCGCCGCGCTCCCCGCGCGGACCAAGCGTCACCCGCACGACGACGCCCCCGACACCGTGGAGGCCTTCGAGCGCCTCGTCGACCTGGCGCCCGGCGCCGAACGGGACGCCCTGCGCAAGGAGATCGTCCAGGCCTGGCTCCCCATGGCCGAGCGCCTCGCCGGCCGGTTCCGCAACCGCGGCGAGGCCCTCGACGACCTGCGCCAGGTGGCGGCCCTCGGCCTGGTGAAGGCCGTCGACCGCTACGACGCCCGGCGCGGCACCGCCTTCGAGAGCTACGCCGTGCCCACCATCACCGGTGAGATCAAGCGGCACTTCCGCGACCACATGTGGACCCTGCACGTGCCGCGCCGCGTCCAGGACCTGCGTAACCGGGTGCGGTTCGCGCGCCAGGACCTCTCCCAGACCGCCTCCGGGCACGCCCCGACCGTCGCCGAGATCGCCGAACACGCGCAGATGAGCGAGGAGGACGCGAAGGCCGGCCTGGAGGCCCTGGACAGCTTCACCGCGCTCTCCCTCGACGCCG
The DNA here is from genome assembly GCF_055591085.1 of Streptomyces sp. NPDC041713. Lineage (NCBI taxonomy): Bacteria > Bacillati > Actinomycetota > Actinomycetes > Kitasatosporales > Streptomycetaceae > Streptomyces > Streptomyces sp. NPDC041713. Next base: position 786,467 of record NZ_JBVIZY010000004.1, on the reverse strand, counting down.
AACTCCCGGGCAGCGAGGACGGCTACTCGCTGAGCGACGCCCTGGGCGGACCCGACCACGCGCTCGACATCGTCGTCGACCGCGAGGCCGTCAAGCCCCGCATCGCCCAGCTGCCCGAGCGCGAACGCACCATCCTCTACATGCGGTTCTTCGGCGACATGACGCAGAGCCGCATCGCCGACGAGATGGGCATCTCGCAGATGCACGTCTCACGGCTCATCAGCCGCTGCTGCGACCGGCTGCGCGACCAGGTCATGCGGGACGCCGCCTGACCCCCGGGCGCGGGCCCGGGCGCTCCGGGTCCGCGGAACCAGGCTCAGGGTGCGGCGCCGCCGCGGCGCAGGGCGAGCGCCATGTGCCGGGACATCACGTCGACGGCCCGCGCCTCCGCCATCGAGAAGGCGAGGCGCGGGCCGCTGCGGAAGAGCGTGAGGACGCCCTCCACCGGCCCGTGCCGGTGGGCGGTCAGCGGCACGCACAGCAGAGAGGTGACCTCGGCGCGCACCAGGACGTGCGCGCCGGACGCGTCCCTGCCGAAGGCGTCCGGGTCGTCCGGGCGCACCTGCAGCGAGGCCGCCCCGCCGCGCGCCGCCTCCACGACGAGGGGGCACGCGGCGGGGTCCTGCGCCAGGACGTCGTCGGCCGGCGCGTCCCGCGGTCCGAGGACCGTCACGCGCCGCAGCCGCGCCGCGCCCTCGTCGGCGATCACCCAGTCCGCGAACCGCCCGTGCAGCACCTCCGCCGCCCGTTCGAGGACGGCCGCGCGGTCCCCGGCGGGCGCGGTGAGCAGGGCCGCCGTCATCGCGTCGGCGAGGTCGAGCTGCGCGGCGTGCCGGGTCGCCTCGCCGAGGTTGGGGGTGGGGCCGGTGGTGCTCGGCAGCCGCTCGGCGCGCCCACCCGACGGCTGCAGCACGACGAGCACCGCGGTGCGCGGCTCGGCGCCGGGGCGCAGTGCCGTGAGCGTGGCGCGCACCGGGGTGCCGGGGCTCCGCTGGAGATGGACGTTGAGGCTCCGGTCGCCCTCGCCGCGGGCGACCGCCGCGGTCTGCGAACGGAAGGCGACCCGGTCGGCGTGGACCAGGAACCCGGCGAGCGGCCGGCCCGTCGCGTACCCGGCGCGGACCCCGGTGAGACCGGTCGCGGCGAAGTTCATCCGCCGGACCACGGTCTCCCTGTCCATCAGCGCGACCGGCAGCGGCATCCGCTGGAACAGCGCCCGCAGCAGCCGCTGCTCGTCCCGGTCCGACGTGGCGTTGTCCCACTGCCCGTTGACCGCGAGGCGTTCGTACGTGGGCCACAACTGGTCGGCGACGTGGTCGAGTTCGAAGAGCGCCGCGTCGAGCACGGTGCTGAGGTCACCCGTGGGGACGGAGCGGGCCGACTTCAACTCGGCGATACGACGCACAAAATCCGCGAGGTCTTCACCGAACTCCTCCATGTGGGACATGGGTCGAACCTAACGGCTGCGACCGTTTTCCGGAGGCCTTGCCGGGAAGCCGAAGAGGAGAGGAGGAGACGCCATGGCTCCCTTGCCGGATCCGGACCTGCTGCGGCCTGAGTCGTCCCTGCCCGGCCGCAGGCTGTCCGAACTCGCCGAACAGGCCGTCCGCTGCACACCCGCCTGCTGCGGCGCCGGCACGACCGTTTCCGACCTGGGCGGAGAGCACCCGGCCGCGGTCACCCACCCGGACCTCGCCGGTCTCCTCGCGGTGCAGCTGCGCTCGGGCGACGGACCGGTCCCCGCCGCGGAGGAGAGCGGCACGGTGGTCGGCTCCGAGGACCTGCTGCGGGACGAACGGTGGCCCGATTACCGGGCGCTGGCCCTCGACTCCGGCGTACGGTCCTGCGTCACCCTGCCGTTCCTGCGCGGCGGCCTCACCGTCACCCTGACCCTGTTCAGCTTCCACCCGGGCGCCTTCGACGAGACCCGGTACGGGCCCGCGCAGGCCCTCGGCTCCTTCGCCACCACGAGTTTCGTCCGCGACCGGCACTACCGCGCCGCGCTGACCGAGCTGGACCAGCTCGGCGCGGCCCTGCGGACCCGGCCCGTCGTGGACCAGGCGTCGGGGATCGTCATGCACGTCCTCGGCTGCGACGCCGACGTCGCGTTCGGGGTGCTGCGGCGGATCTCCCAGGCCACCAACCGCAAGCTCGCGGACGTCGCGGCCGCGCTGGTCGAGACGAAGGGGCGCGGACTGGAGCGCGAGCTGGTCTCGCTGGGGCGCTGAGAACGCCGAGGCAGCCGCACAGGGGGCAGCGCTTTCAGGGCCCGGACCGGTCGGAAACGGCCAGGTCCGGGCCCTTCCCGTGCCTGCTCCACCGGCCGCGCGGGCCCGCGGAACGCTCACCCGGGCGGGGGCCAGCGCGGGCGCGCGGGAAGGCGCCGCGTTGTGATGGGCAGGTACGGCGATGTCCCGGCGGTCCTGGGTACGCACCGGCCCACGGGGCATGAGGACACCGTCACACGAGTGCACGGAGGTACGGATGAGGCGGACGGACACGGAGGGCCACGGCCCCGTCCGGTACGGGCCGCCCGCGCCGGAGCCCGGCCTCCCGGTCCTGCCCGAGGTGGCGGCGGCCGCCGCCGCGGTCGCGGGCCGCTCCGCCGCCGAGCCCCCGGGCGGCGGGCCCGCGCTCCTGGACGCCGCGAGCGGCTACTGGGACCGGCGCGGCCTGCCCGTGGAGCGCGAGAGCATCGCCGCCGCGCCCGGCGCCCCGCCCCTGCTGCTCGCCCTCGGTGCGGCGCTAGGCGGCGACGTCCTGCTGCCCCGGCCCTGCCCCGCCTGGTGGGCGCCGCAGGCGCGGCTGCTCGGCAGCGCGGTCTACCACGTGCCGACCCCGGCGGAGTGCGGCGGTGTCCCCGACCCGTACGCCCTCCTGGAGACCGTCCGCCGGGTCCGCGCCGAGGGCGGGCACCCCCGGCTCCTGGTGCTCTCCGTGGCCGACGACCCGACCGCCACCGTGCCGCCCCCCGAAGTGCTGCACGAGGCCGTGGAGGCGGCCGCCGACGAGGGGCTGCACGTCGTCAGCGACGAGACCTGGCGCGACAGCCTGCACCACCCCCACGACACCGTCCTCGTCGGCCCCGCCGAGATGGACCACGAGCGGGTGACCGTCCTGTGCGACCTCGCCGGGTCGCTGCTCCCGCCGGCGCTGCCCGCCGCCGTCGCCCGCTTCCCCGCGACCGCTGCGGGCGCCGCCCTGGGCGCCCGCACCCTCGACGTCCTCACCGCGCTCGGCGCGACCCTCGCCGCCCCGGCCGCGGCAGCGGCGGCGTACGCGCTCGGCGAGCCGGACGAGGTCACCGGGCGGCTCGCCGCCGCCGTCCGCCTGCACGCGCGCGTGGCCGCCGCCGCACACCGCGCGCTGCTCGGCGCGGGCGTCCTGGCCCGGCCCCCGCAGGCGGGCCGCCACCTGTACGCGGACCTCGGCCCCCTGCGCTCCGTGCTCGCCGCGCGCGGCGTCGGTGACGCGCAGGACCTGGAGGACTTCCTCACCGCCCGGCTCGGCATGCCCGCGCCCGGTGGCCACCGCTTCGGCGACGACATCGACGCCCTGCGCGTACGGCTGTCCACGGGACCGCTCCTCGGCGCGACCGAGGCGGAGCGCCTGGCGTCGCTCGCCGCGCCGGACCCGCTGGAACTGCCGCACGTACAACGGGCGTTGCGCACCTTCACCGCCGCCTTCGACGACCTCCGCGCAGCCGCCGAGCGAAGGGAGCCTCCTCGATGACCCAGCAGGCACAGCCGCAGGAAGACGGTCGGCTGCCCCATGTCTCCGACGGGCCCGGCCTGTTGGACGTGTCCACCGCCGCACCCGCACCGCCGCGCCCGCCCCGAGACACCCGGGCGTGGCCCAGGTCCTTCGCCGACCGGCTCACCGCGCCCCTGCCCGGGCTGCGCGGACTCGCCAGGTTCGCGCGCGAGGGCGCGCTGCGGCCGCGTGCCGAGGGCCTCGCCGACATCCGGCGGCTGCCCTTCGACCCCGGCCCACTGCCGCGTGTCGACGCCCGCACCGTCGCCGTCACCTGGGCGGGGCACGCCAGTTGGGTCGTCCGCATCGGCGGCCTCACCGTGCTCACGGACCCCGTCTGGTCCCGCAAGATCCTCGGCACCCCGGCCCGTGTCACCCCCGTCGGCGTCGCCTGGAGCGCCCTGCCGCCCGTCGACGCGGTCGTCATCAGCCACAACCACTACGACCACCTGGACGCGCCGACGCTGAACCGGCTCCCCAGAAACACCCCGGTCTTCGCGCCCGCCGGCCTCGCACGCTGGTTCACCCGGCGCCGCTTCACCCACGTCACCGAGCTCGACTGGTGGGAGAGCGCCGAACTGCGCGGTGTGCGCTTCGACTTCGTGCCCGCCCACCACTGGTCGAAGCGGTCCCTCCTCGACACCTGCCGGACGCTGTGGGGCGGTTGGGTGCTCACCGACGCGCAGGGCCAACGGGTCTACTTCGCGGGCGACACCGGGTACGGCCACTGGTTCGAGCGGATCGGCGCCCGCTACCCCGGCATCGATCTCGCGCTCCTGCCGATCGGCGCGTACGAGCCGCGCTGGTGGCTCAGGGACGTCCACTGCGACCCGGAGGAGGCCGTCCGCGCGGCGACCGACCTGGGCGCGCGCCGGATGGCGCCGATGCACTGGGGCACGTTCCTGCTCTCGGCCGAGCCCGTGCTCGAACCGCTCACCCGGGTGCGGGCGGCCTGGGAGCAGACGGGACGCCCCCGCGAGGATCTGTGGGACCTGCCGGTGGGGGCGTCACGGGTCCTCGCGTGAGCGAACGGATACGTGCGTGGGCGGCGGGCCCGCCCCTACCCTCCCTCTACCGGAACCCGAGATGCGGGTCCGCGCCGGTCAGTTCGGCACTGGCCGCCCACAGCCGGGCGGCGACGGCCGTGTCCCGCATGTGCTCGGGGACGGGCTCGCACCGCGGCAGGCCCCGCAGCCCGAAGACGCGCGGGCCCCACAGCTGCCCGCCCTCGGCCTCGGGGTCGAGCACGGCGCGGACGACCGGCCACGCCCCGGCGTCCTTGCCCTGCACCATGAGCCCGGCGGGCGCGGCCCGCAGCCGGGCGCCGGGGGAGACCTGGTGGACCGGCGGGCGGGCGGGCGTGAGGGAGTCCAGCGCGCCGCCGGGGTGGGCCACCAGACTGAGCACCGTGCTCCCGGTGGCGCGCAGCCGCCGGTCGAGTTCGAAGCCGAAGTGCATCTGCGCCAGCTTCGACCGGCCGTAGGTGCGCTTGGGGCGGTAGTCCCTGGCCGACTGCAGATCGTCCGGGTCGAGGCGTTCGGAGCGCGCCGCGAAGCTCCCCACGGTCACGACCCGGGCGGCCGGGGCGGCGCGCAGGAGGGGCGCGAGCCATCCGGTGAGGGCGAAGTGGCCCAGGTGGTTGGTGCCGAACATCAGCTCGTGGCCGTCCCTCGTCTCGCGGCGCGGCGGATCGTCGAGCGCGACGCCCGCGTTGTGGACGACCGCGTCGAGCCGGTCGAGGCCCAGCCGGTCCACGGAACCCTTGAGGGACGACAGGTCGGCGAGGTCGAGGCGGAGGTGGCGCACCCGCGCGCCGGGCACCCGGGAGCGGATCGAGGCCATGGCCGCCTCGGCCTTCGCGTCGTCCCGGCTGCCGAGCACGACGAGGGCGCCGGTGCCGGCGAGCTGCTCGGCGGTGAAGTAGCCGATCCCGGCGTTGCCCCCGGTGACGAGGAACACGCGCTCTCGGGCGGACGGCAACCGGTCTACGTCCCACGGTCGGTGCCGGGCGATGGACGACATGATGGCGGACTCCTCGTGCTCGGTCGGCGTGCGGGGTGCCCCGACGGAACACCCACGCCCCCAAGATCACATCCGCCACCGACAGACGACCGACAGGTCCGGGAAGCCACCGACAGACACCCGACACCGCGCACAGGACCGCGGAGTCCGACGAGAGGCGCTAGTGCGCCGGCGCCCCCCGTACCTTGCGCCACACCGCGGGCGCCACGCTGATCAGGACCGTCAGGACGACCGCCACCGCGACGCCCTCCCACGGTTCCTTGAAGAGGGAGCCGCCGAGGATGCCGATGAGCTGGTACGTCACCGCCCACGCCAGGCACGCCGGGATGTCGCCGCGGGCGAACTGACGCAGCGGCATCTTCGCCATCAGGCAGGCCAGCATCACCGGGATCCGTCCGGCCGGGACGAGCCGCGACAGCACCAGGACCATCACGCCGTGGTCCTTCAGCTTGGCCTGCGCCTGCGCCAGCCGCTCCTCCGGCGCCCGGTCCCGGATCGCCGCCAGCCAGCGCGACCCGTTCTTAGACCGCATGCCGCGCCGCCCCAGCCAGTACAGGGCGACGTCCCCGAGGAACGCCGCGAACGCCGCCACACCGAAGACGAGGAGCAGCGAGAACGGCGCCGTCTGGTGGACGGCGACCACCGCCGCCGAGCTGACCAGCGCGCCCGTCGGCACCACCGGGACCAGCGCGCCGATCACCACGAGGAGGAAGAGCGACGGATAGCCGAGCGCCTGCTGGGTGCCCTCCGGAGGGATCTGCGTCACCGCGTCGGGTATCACCGGGCCACCTCCGGCAGCACGCTCTCCCCGTGCGCGAGCCGGTGCACCGTCACGTCGGCGGCGAGCCGTGCCGCCTGCCGGACGAACTCATGGCCCGGGGCGTGGAATTCGTGCGGGCGCACCGCGTCCATGCCGATCGGCCAGTACGTTCCGTAGTGCACCGGGACCGCGCTGCGCGGCGCGATCCTGGCCAGCGCCTCCGCGGCCCGGCCCGCGTCCAGATGCCCCTGGCCCAGGTACGGGCCCCAGCCGCCGACCGGCAGCAGCGCCACGTCGACGTCGCCGACCTCTTCGGCCATCCCGTCGAACAACCCGGTGTCCCCGGCGAAGTACGTGCGCGCCTCGCCCGCCACGACGAAGCCGAGGGCCGGCGAACGGTGCGGGCCGACGGGCAGCCGCCGCCCGTCGTGCAGCGCGGACACCACGCGGACGACGACGTCGCCGACCGGGACCTCGTCGCCCGGCGCGACCTCGGTGAAGCGGAGGTGGGGCAGCCTGCGGGCCAGACCGGGCACGGCACGCGCCGCCCCGCGCGGGACCAGCGCACGGGTGCCCGGCACGAGCCGGGCGAGCGAGGGCACGTGGAGGTGGTCGGCGTGCAGATGCGACAGGAGCACCACGTCGGCGACGGCCGCCTCCGGCGGCGGCAGCGCGCCTCTGCGCCGGCGCAGATGGGCGAGGCGACGGGCGAACAGGGGGTCGGTCAGGACGCGGACACCCGAGTCCTCGACCGTGCATGTGGCATGACCCCACCATGTGACCTCGACGGGCACCCGGTTCCTCCTTCGTGCGACTGTCTCCGAGCCTACGGCCAGGAGTAGGGTCGGCGGCCTACGCCGAGGGTGAGGGGACGCCATGGGAGATGTCGTGGGGGCCGGTGCCGGCACCGCGGTCGGCGCCCTGCGCGTCGCCGCCATCGCCAGCCTGACGCCCCTGGCCGAGCTCGACGCCGACCCGTTCCTGGTCGACTCGCGCAGCCAGCACGCGATGTGCGCGCGGTGGGCGGCCGAGCAGGGCTACGTGATCACCCGCGAACTCGTCGTACGGGGACTGCGCGCCGACCACGCCATGCTGTGGGACGACGTCGACGCGGGCCTCGTGGACCTCTTCGTGGTGCCCAGCCGCAGGGTCCTGGAGCGGGCGCTGCGGTCGGCGGACGAGTTCACCACGGAGTGCGCGCGGCGCGGGGTGCGGGTCGAGACGGCGGGGCTCGCCGAGCCCGCGTACGACTCCCAGATGAAGGCACGGGTGCACCGGCGCCTTTCGATGCCGACGGCGGGGTACGACGGCCGCTGACCGGGCCCCCTCGCCCGCGCCGTGTTCCAGACTCCTGCGCCGGGCCGCCTCGCTCCGCGCCCGGTACTACTCCGCGCCGGGGCGATCGACGGGTATGACACGCTGGTCTCCGGTTGCGGGGGAAACGTGAAGGGGCGCGGCGTGGGGCAAGGGCGATGGCGGAGACTCGGCAGCGCGCTGTGGCGCGTGGCCGCCGTATGGGCCGTCAGTACGCTCACGATGCTCGTGCTCGCCGGCATCCTGCCGGACTTCAAGCTCCAGGCGGACTCCGGCGACAGCGCCACCCGCATCGCCATGACCGCCGCCCTCGGCGCCGGCGCCTTCGGTCTGCTGTCCGTCCTGGTGTGGCCGCTGCTCGTACGGGCCCTGCTGCTCGTGCCCGCCCTGGTCCTCGGCCTGCTCGCCTTCTTCCTCAACGGGTCGCTGTTCCTGCTCGCCCTGAGCCTCATCCCGGAGGGCCGCGGGGAGGCGGGCGCCGAGACCGCCGTGGTCGTGGCCGCCGTGATGTCCGCCGTCGCGTCGGCCACCGGTGGCGCCCTCGCCGTACGGGACGACGACGCCTACCGGCGACGGCTGTACCGCCTCGCCGACCGCCGCCGCAGGCGCGGCCCCGACGGCAGCCCGGGCCCCACCACGCCCGGCACCGTGTTCATCCAGCTCGACGGCGTCGGACACGACGTGCTGACCTCGGCCGTCGACCGGGACGTCATGCCCACCGTCGCGCGCTGGCTGGGCAAGGGGCCGACGGGAACCGCCTCGCACCGCCTCACCCCCTGGCGCACCGACTGGTCCAGCCAGACCGGCGCCAGCCAGCTCGGCATCCTGCACGGCTCCAACCACGACGTGCCCGCGTTCCGCTGGTACGAGAAGGACACCGGCGAGGTCATGGTCAGCAACCGGCCCGCCTCCGCCGCCGAACTGCAGCGCAGGGCCGTGGAACGGACCGGCGACGGCGGGCTCCTCACCGTCGACGGCGCCAGCCGCGGCAACCTCTTCAGCGGCGGCGCCGAACAGCTCGCCCTCGTCCTGTCGATCGCCGCCCGGCGCGGCAAGGAGAACCGCTCCCGGGCCGGGTACTTCGCGTACTTCTCCGATCCCGCCAACGCCGTCCGCACCGCCCTCTCCTTCGTCGCCGAGGTCTTCCGCGAGATCGGCGAGTCCACCGGCGCCCGGCTGAAGCGGCGCCGCCCGCGGGTCGGCCGCGGCGGCCTGTACCCCTTCATCCGCGCCTTCGCGACCGTCGTCGAGCGCGACGTCGTGGTCGCCGCCGTCATCGGGGACATGCTCGCCGGGCGCAGCGCGGTCTACGCCGACCTCGTCGCGTACGACGAGGTGGCGCACCACTCCGGGCCGGCCGGCAAGGACGTCGACAAGGTCCTGCGCCGCCTCGACCGGTCGCTCGCGCTCCTCGACCAGGTCGCGGAGCACGCGCCGCGCGCCTACCGGATCGTGGTGCTCTCCGACCACGGGCAGAGTCCGGGCGAGACGTTCCGCGCCCGCTACGGCCTCACCCTCGGCGACCTGGTCCGGGCCGGCTGCGGGCTGCCCGTGCCGCGCAAGGCGCAGCGCACGCACAGCGGCGCCGAGGCCCGCTCCGCGGTGCGCGCCGCGCTGCGCCGGCCCGTCGAGGAGGCCGCCGACCAGCACCGCCCGGCCCGCGGCGCCGAACCGATCGTGCTGGCCTCCGGCAACCTCGGGCTCGTCTCCTTCCCCGACGTGCCGCACCGCCTGACCCGCGAGGAGATCGACCAGCGTCACCCGGCGCTGCTCGCGACCCTCGCCAACCATCCGGGCATCGGCTTCCTGCTCGTCCGCAGCGCCGAGCGCGGGCCCCTCGTGCTCGGGGCGCGCGGCGCCGAGGTCCACCTGGACGAGGTTCATCTGGACGAGGACTCCGCCGACCTCGGGCCGCTCGCCGACTTCGGGCCCGGCGCCGCGGACGCCGTGCGCCGCACGGACGGCTTCCCGCACGTCGCCGACATCATGGTCAACTCCTGGTACGACCCGGAGGAGGGCGAGGTCCTCGCCTTCGAGGAGCAGATCGGCTCGCACGGCGGCCTCGGCGGCGCGCAGGCCCGCCCCTTCCTGCTGTCGCCGCTCGCGCTCGGCGACCCGGCGCCGGACGGCACCGAACCGGTCGGCGCCGAACAGGTCCACCGGGTGCTGCGGCGCTGGCTGGGGGAGGACCTGGGACCGCAGATCCCCGTGGCCGTACCGGCGAACGATTCCCTGTTCGAGCCGCCCGCCGACACAGCTTTTGCGGTCCCCGACCGTGCGGCGCAGGACAATACGCGCTGATTTGGAGCAGCGCCGGGCGTGCCCGACCATGTCTTCCGCCCGGCGATCCCGGGCGCCGGGCACGACGAGAGGCGCACCACCCCATGCACGACACCGGAACCGTTGCACCGTCGGCTCCGGCCCCCGACCAGCAGGAATCCGGGGAATCCGCGCCGCACAGCAAGCACGCCCGGAGGTTCGGGCTGCCGATCGCCACCTGCCTGGTGATGGGGAACATCATCGGCGGCGGCATCTTCCTGCTGCCGGCGTCCGTCGCCCCGTTCGGCACCATCAGCCTCGTCGCCTTCGGCGTCCTGACCGCCGGGGCCATCGCCCTCGCGCTCGTCTTCGGCCGGCTCGCCGAACGCGACCCGCGCACCGGCGGCCCCTACGTCTACGCCCGCGCCGCCTTCGGCGACTTCGCCGGGTTCCTGGCCGCCTGGTCGTACTGGATCACCACCTGGGTCTCGAACGCGGCCCTGGCCGTCGCCGCCGTCGGCTACCTCGACGTCCTGCTGCCCGTCGGCGACCACAAGTGGACGGCCTGCGTGGCCGCCCTGGTCCTGCAACTCCTGCCCGCCCTCGCCAACTTCGCGGGCACCCGGTACGTCGGTGCCGTCCAACTCGTCGCCACCGTACTGAAGTTCCTGCCGCTGCTGCTCGTCGCCGTCGGCGGGCTCTTCTCCTTCGACAGCGCCAACCTCGGTCCCTTCCAGGCGAGCGACGACAGCCCGACGGGCGCGGTCTCGGCCGCCGCCGCGATCCTGCTCTTCTCCTACCTCGGCGTCGAGTCGGCGGCCGTCAGCGCCGGTGAGGTGCGCGACCCGCGGCGCAACGTCGGACGCGCCACCATTCTCGGCACCCTGGGCGTCGCCCTCGTCTACCTCCTCGGCACGCTCGCCGTCTTCGGGACGGTCGCGCACGACAAGCTGGTGGGCTCCACCGCGCCCTTCTCCGACGCCGTCGACGCGATGTTCGGCGGCTCCTGGGGCGGCACCGCGGTCGCCGTCGCCGCGCTGGTCTCGATGGTCGGCGCCCTCAACGGCTGGACGCTGCTCAGCGCGCAGACGCCGTACGCCGCCGCCCAGGACGGGCTGTTCCCGAGCGCGTTCGGGAAGAAGAAGCGCGGGGTGCCGACCGTCGGTGTGCTCGTCACCGTCGTCCTCGCCTCGCTGCTCACCGTCTACAACTACACGGCGGGTTCCGGCGGGGTCTTCGAGTCCCTGGTCCTCATCACCACGTTCACGGCGACCGTGCCCTACCTCCTGGCCACCGCCGCGCAGATCTACTTCCTGGTCTCCGGACAGCGCGAGCGTGTCGTGCGCGGGCGCCTGGTGCGGGACGCGGTGCTCGCGGGCGCGGCGTTCGCGTTCTCCATGTGGCTGGTCGCGGGCTCCGGCTACGCGGCCGTCTACCAGGGCGTGCTGTTCCTCTTCGTGGGCGTGCTCGTGTACGCGTGGATGGCGGCCCGCAAGCAGCGGGCCGCCACCGTGACGAACGACTGAACCGGTCCTCCCTACCGCTGGCCGGGTCTACTGCTGTTCGGGCCTACCGCTGTCCGGGCCTACCGGGCGAGCTGCGCGACGACCCAGCGACGGGTCTTGAACATGCTGTCCCGGGCGCCGATCTCGATCAGCTTGCGGGCCGCGGGGTACGCCTCGTCGCCCTCCACCTCGTAACCGACGTCGAACGTGCCGGGCACGTCCGTGACCTCGAGCGACTGCTCCGCCGCCGCGCCGCGCGCGCCCTCCTCACCGGCGGTGACCGCCGCGAGGTGGGCGAGCAGCCTGCGCTGCGCCGCGTCCAGGGCCTGGCGCGGGTCGCGCTCCAGCGGGGCCGCCGAGGCCGTGCCGCCCTTGGGCTGCGGCGGGGAGATCTCGCTGCTCGGCTCGCGGGTGACGCCGGTGGCCCGGCGGGTGGCGATCTGCGCCTGCACGGGCGTGCCGTCGTTGTCGAGGCCGACGCGGATCAGGCCGAGGCCCGGGGTGATGACCGGGACGCCGTCGAAGACCTGCCGGAACGTCACATGGGTCTGCAGCGATACCGGCCGCCCGACCTCCGAGCCGTCCTTCGTCCCGGAGTTCTGCATCAGGTCGTGCACGCTGTCGACGACCAGCTCGGCGCCCTCGGCGTACCGCTCGGCGAAGGTCCGCGCGGTCTCGATCGCGCGCTCGGTGGGCAGTTGCTGGGTGTTGCGGTGGTTGGGCTCGGCGAGCCTGATCCAGCGGTTGCCCTGCGGTGAGGTGGAGATGACGCGGTCGCCGGAGGTCGCGCTGAGCACGCCCATCCGCTCGGTCTGGACCTCCTGCAGCGCGGCGGAGGGGAAGTCGGCGAGCTGCCCGAGCCCGCTCAGCTCGGCGCCCGGCTCCACGGGCGCCAGCTGGACGATCTGCCGCTGTCCGGGGAGCTGGGTGAGCGTGTCCCTGATGCCGGCGCGCGCGTAGTACCAGCGCCACGCGTACCAGCTGTCCGGCACGTGCTCGCGGTAGAAGTTCCGCTCGGTGTTGAGGCGGTTGGTGGCCTCGGCCTGGGTGGCGCCGACCGCGCACACCGACGGTGCCTGGCCGTGGTAGATGTCCCAACTCGCGTTCAGCCAGGCGTCGCAGTACGTCTGCCCGGCCCGCCACTTCTCCCAGAACTTCTTGCCGTAGTCGCCGCTGTCGATGGAGACGGTCTCGAACCCGAAGAGCATCCGGAAGCCGATGTTGGGGCCGCCCCAGGTGCGGATCGGGGAGTGGCCGCCGGTGACCTTGAGCGAGTCGCAGGTCGAGAAGAAGACGTAGTTCACCTTCTCGTTGCCGAGCGCCATCCGGTTGGAGACCGCGTCGCTGCGGCCGTCCCAGGCCGCGCCGAGCGGCGCGAAGAACACGCCGTTGCCGTCCATGCCGCCGTGGCCCGAGTGGTACACGGCGACGACCGCGTCCATCCCGTACCGGTCCTGCCAGTTGTCGTACGTCTCCTCGTACGCCCACACCTGGGCGCCACCGTCGGCGAACCAGAAGTTGCGGTCGTAGAACTGCTGGAGGTACGCCAGCCAGCCGGTGGCGTCCTCGTGCGTGTGGTACAGCGTCGCCTGGTTGACGAACTTCTGGATGCTGAAGGCACCCCACCAGCCGAAGGTCGAGTCCCGGTGCCCCGCGGCTCCGGGCTTCTCCGGTTCGAGTGGAGAGGGACCGCGGTCCGAGTAGTTGATGCGCATGGCCAAACCCCCTGAGACGGTCTCCTCGCGCCGTGCGCGAGGGGGCCTCAAAGTGTCACCGCGAACGCCGCTTGCCCAGTTGCGATTCCGGCCATAGGCCCCCGGCCACGGGGCCGTCCCCGCACCTCAACGGCCCCTCGGGCCCACCGGCACACACCACGTGTTCGGATCCACGGAGGCGCACCTGCGGGCCCCGCTCGAACAGGGCCGGGGCGTGGGGCGGCCCGTTTTCATCCTGAGGCCCGGCAACTGGCCCAAGGTCGCACCGGAGCAGCGGAGTTGAGCAGATTGCAATCGACCCCGTCAGGCGACCGTCGCGACGCCGATGCCGATCGCGATGAACAGCCAGCCGGTGGTCAGCTCCCAGCGGTGCCGGATCTTCGGGTGGGCCAGCAGGGCGCGCAGCCGGGCGGCCACGGCCACCAGGGCGAACCAGTAGACGATCCCGATCAGGACGTCCAGAGCGCCGAGCAGGAAGATCTGCCGCGGCATCGACCCGTCGCCGTCGACGAACTGCGGCAGGATGCTGAGGAAGAACAACGCGGCCTTGGGGTTGAGCACATTGGTGAAGAACCCCTGGGTGAAGCCGGAACGCCACCGCGCGCCGCCACCGAACTCTGCTTCCCCCAGCGGTGGTTGAGGGAGGTCATCCGGGCGGCGGCGGCCCCCGTGCGTCGTCCCTCCGGCAGCCCGCTCCCGAGCGGCTCGTCGGGCGGCACGCACCGCACGTACACCCAGGTGGACCAGGTAGGCCGCGCCCAAGAGTTTGATCGTGTCGTATACCGCCGGCGAGCGGGTGGCGATCACCGACAGACCGACTGCGGCGGCGAGCATGTGCACGCACAGCCCGGCCTGTGCGCCGAGCGCGGCCGCTCGTCCCCTGGCCGGATGCTCGACCGCCGACCGGACCACCACCAGGAAATCCGGGCCGGGTACCACGTACGCCACCAGCACCACGCCGAGGAAACCGATGAGGTCGACCGACATTCGCGCTCCGTCTCGTCCGCCAAGAGCAGGCTCAGGGGCTTACCCCTACCCGCAGATCGGCGTCGGGCGCACGTCTGTCGGCAAAACGGTGGACGGGCCTACGCTCAGTCGAGGCAGAACTCGTTGCCCTCGACGTCCTGCATCACGAGGCACGACTCGTTCTCCTCGTCGGCAGGCAGCAGCCGCACGCGGGTCGCGCCGAGTGCGACCAGGCGCGCGCACTCCGCTTCGAGCGTCGACAGACGTTCCTCGCCCACCAGGCCGGTGCCGGCCCGTACGTCCAGATGCACCCGGTTCTTGACGGTCTTTCCCTCCGGGACGCGCTGGAAGTACAGCCGCGGGCCCACCCCCGTGGGATCCGCGCAGGCGGCCCACGCGCCGCGGTCTTCGGGAGGCGGCGCGAGCTCGTACCCCAGCGCCTCGCACCAGAAGCGGGCGACGCGTTCGGGCTGCGCGCAGTCGAAGGTGACCTGGAACTTCTTCACGACCGGCAGTGATGACATCGAGGACATCGGCGCACCCCAACAAGGCGGGTGCGGCCCCGGTGAGTTCCCGGCGTAACGTCTGCAGTTCAATGACTGCCGAGTCGTCCCAGGACGTCTCGGTGCCAGCTCAAGTCCAGCGGTGAAGAGCGGAGTTGCCCATGCACGGCGCAGGCGATCGGATCGATACCTCGACGGCCCACTCGGCGCGGGTGTACGACTACATCCTGGGCGGCAAGGACCACTACCTGGTCGACGTCGAGGCGGGCGACGTCATGTGCCGGCACTGGCCCGCGCTGCCCGTGCACATGCGGGAGAACCGGCGGTTCATGCACCGCGCCGGGCGCTACCTCGCCCAGGAGCAGGGCGTCCGCCAGTTCCTCGACATCGGCACCGGCCTGCCCACCGCCCCCAACCTGCACGAGGTCGCGCAGGACGTCGCGCCGGAGTCCCGCGTCGTCTACGTCGACAACGACCCCATCGTGCTGGCCCACGCCCGCGCCCTGCTGCAGAGCTCCCCGGAGGGCGCGACCGCCTACGTCGACGCCGACATGCACGACCCGGACGCCATCCTGGACAGCCCCGAGTTCCGCGCCCTGATCGACCTCGGCGAGCCCGTGGGGCTGATGATCATCGGGATCCTGCACTTCATCCTGCCCCCGGACGACCAGCGCCTGGTCCGGCGGCTGCTCGACCCGCTGCCCTCCGGCAGTTTCCTCGCGCTGACCATCGGCACCGCCGACTTCGCCCCCGAGGAGGTCGGACGCGTGGCCGAGGAGTACGCGCAGCAAGGCATGCCCATG
Source organism: Streptomyces sp. NPDC041713 (assembly GCF_055591085.1). NCBI lineage: Bacteria > Bacillati > Actinomycetota > Actinomycetes > Kitasatosporales > Streptomycetaceae > Streptomyces > Streptomyces sp. NPDC041713. The sequence goes on along the minus strand of NZ_JBVIZY010000004.1, from coordinate 770,867 downwards.
GTGCTGCGCGACCTGCCGACCGCCACGTCCTTCTTCGACGGGATGGACCTGCTCGACCCGGGAGTCACCCAGGTGCACAAGTGGCGGCCCGGCCCGACGCAGGAAGGCATCGACGACCGGGCCATCGCGATGTACGGGGCGGTGGCCCGCAAGCGCTGACGGGGGGCGGGGCGTGGCGCCGGCCCCGTACCAGCCCGTACAGGCCCGTACCGGCCACGTACGCGACCACCCCTGCGGCCGCGTGCGCCGTTTTCACGCGGAGTGTGATCGGATGGCGGCAACGGAAGTTCCGCTCGCGGAACCGCGCCGAACCTCATGAACCGCACTGAAGGGAACTGCATCGTGGCAACCACGCGCTCCGCGCACACGGTCTGGGAAGGCTCTCTGACGGAGGGCTCGGGCACCGTCACCTTCGACTCCTCCGGCATCGGCGAGCAGGCGGTGTCCTGGCCGTCGCGCGCCGAAGAGGCGAACGGCAAGACCAGCCCGGAGGAGCTGATCGCCGCCGCACACTCCAGCTGCTTCGCCATGGCGCTGTCGCACACCCTGACCGGCGCCGGCAACCCGCCCACCCGGCTCACCACGTCCGCCGACGTGACCCTGCAGCCGGGCACCGGCATCACCGGCATCCACCTCACCGTCGAGGGCGTCGTGCCGGGCCTCGACGAGGCCGGCTTCGTCGAGGCCGCCGAGACCGCCAAGGCGGGCTGCCCGGTGAGCCAGGCCCTGTCGGCCACGCCCATCACGCTCTCGGCCAAGCTGGCCTGACCCGGCGCCTGTTGACGATGCCGCCGCCCCTCTCCGGGGTGGCGGCATTGTCACGCGCGGCATTGACAACAGCCCGCTCAAGTTTTGTGATGGGGAATGGAGTAGACCTGGATACGGGGACGTGAGCCCGCGGCGGAAGGGACTGGACCATGGCACGTGCGGTCGGGATCGATCTCGGTACGACGAACTCAGTGGTGGCCGTACTGGAGGGCGGTGAGCCCACCGTCGTCGCCAACGCGGAGGGGGCCCGCACCACGCCCTCGGTCGTCGCGTTCGCCAAGAACGGCGACGTTCTGGTGGGCGAGGTCGCCAAGCGGCAGGCGGTCACCAACGTGGAGCGCACCGCGCGCTCCGTCAAACGGCATATGGGCGACGGCGGTTGGCGGTTCCCGGCGGAAGGATCTGTGGACGGCACCCGCTTCACCGCGCAGGAACTGTCCGCGCGGGTCCTGCAGAAGCTCAAGCGCGACGCCGAGTCCTATCTGGGCGAGGACGTCAGGGACGCGGTGGTCACCGTGCCCGCGTACTTCGACGACACCCAGCGCCAGGCCACCAAGGAGGCCGGCGAGATCGCGGGGCTCAACGTCCTGCGCATCATCAACGAACCGACGGCGGCGGCCCTCGCGTACGGCCTCGACAAGGGCGACGACGAGACGGTGCTCGTTTTCGACCTCGGCGGCGGCACCTTCGACGTCTCGCTCCTGGAGATGGGCGAGGGCGTCATCGAGGTGAAGGCCACCAACGGCGACACCCGGCTCGGCGGCGACGACTGGGACCAGCGGATCGTCGAGCACCTGGTCCGCCAGTTCAAGAACGGCCACGGCGTGGACCTCGGCCAGGACAAGATGGCGCTGCAACGCCTGCGGGAGGCCGCCGAGAAGGCGAAGATCGAGCTGTCCTCGTCGAGCGAGACCGACACCAACCTGCCCTACATCACCGCCTCGGCCGAGGGACCGCTGCACCTGGCGGAGAAACTGACCCGCGCCCAGTTCCAGGAGCTGACCGCCGACTTGCTCGACCGCTGCAAGGAGCCGTTCCACCAGGCGGTGAAGGACGCCGGCGTCAAGCTCTCCGCCGTGGACCACGTGATCCTGGTCGGCGGCTCCACCCGGATGCCCGCGGTGACGGAGCTGGTCAGGGAGCTCACCGGCAAGGACCCGCACAAGGGCGTCAACCCCGACGAGGTGGTGGCGCTCGGCGCCGCGCTGCAGGCCGGGGTGATCCGCGGCGACGTCAAGGACGTGCTGCTGCTCGACGTGACGCCGCTGTCCCTCGGCATCGAGACCAAGGGCGGCATCATGACCAAGCTCATCGAGCGCAACACCACGATTCCCACGCGGCGTTCGGAGACCTTCTCCACCGCCGAGGACAACCAGCCCTCGGTCGGCATCCAGGTCTTCCAGGGCGAGCGGGAGATCGCCGCGTACAACAAGAAGCTCGGCGTCTTCGACCTGACCGGGCTGCCGCCCGCCCCGCGCGGCGTCCCCAAGATCGAGGTCACCTTCGACATCGACGCCAACGGCATCATGCACGTCTCGGCGAAGGACGAGGCCACCGGGCGCGAGCAGCGCATGACCGTGACCGGTGGCTCCGCGCTGCCCAAGGACGACATCAACCGCATGGTGCGCGAGGCCGAGGAGCACGCGGAGGAGGACCGCAAACGGCGCGAGGCGGCGGAGACCCGCAACCAGGCGGAGCAGCTCGTCTACCAGACGGAACGCTTCCTGCGGGACAACGGCGACAAGGTGCCCGCCGCCACGACGTCCGAAGTGGAGTCGGCCGCCGCGGAGTTGAAGGAGATCCTCAAGAACCGCGGCGACGACACGACGGCCCTGCGCGCCGGCGCGGAGAAGCTGGCCGCCGTCAGCCAGAAGATGGGCCAGGCGATGTACGCGGAGGCAGGCGGGGCCGCCCAGGAGCAACAGGCCACGGGGGGCACGCAGGGTACGGAGGCCGCTGCCGAGGACAGCGTGGTCGACGCCGAGATCGTGGACGAGGACGATCGGAGCGGGGCCGACCGAGGCGGGGACGACCGCGACAAGGGCGCCACCCCGTAACCGGCAGGGGAGCGGGCGGGGAGCGGGTGGGTCAGGAACCCGTCCGCTCCCAGCCCCGCCGGTCCGGCCGCGCCCCGACCCGCTTGGGATCCTTGGTGCGGTAGACCACGTACGGCCGGAACAGATACTGCACCGGTGCGCTGAACATGTGGATGAGCCGGGTGAACGGCACCAGCGCGATGAGGGCCATCCCGACCACCGCGTGGATCTCGTACAGCAGCGGCACCCCCGTCATCCGGTCGATGTCCGGCTGCAGCGTGAAGAGGCTGCGTGCCCATGGGGCAATGGACGCGCGGTAGTTGTAGCCGTCGCCCGACGCGTGCGTCAGCTTGGCGACCATGCCGAGCACGATCGCCGCGAACAGCACCAGGTACATCAGCTTGTCGTTGGCCGTCGTCGCACGGAACACCGGCGCGTTGGTCCGCCGCCGGTAGAGCAGCAGCAGGATGCCGAGGACCAGCAGGATGCCGGCCGCGGTGCCGCCGTACAGCGAGAACAGGTGGTACGTGTGCTCGGTCAGGCCCACCTTGTCCGTCCACGACTGCGGCAGGAACAGCCCCACCAGGTGGCCGACGAGCACGAAGAGGATGCCGTAGTGGAACATCGGCGACGCGATGTTCAGGAGCTTCGACTCGTACACCTGGGAGGAGCGGGTCGTCCACCCGAACTTGTCGTATCGGTAGCGCCAGACGATGCCCGCGACGAGCAGGACGAAGGCGACGTAGGGGAGCACGCCCCACAGCAGCGTTTTCATGAGGGGCGCTCCCCGATGAGTGCGAAGGGTTGCAGGCCGACGTCCTCGCGCGGCGGCCCGGAGCGGGCGAGGGCCTGGGCCTCGGCGCGGTCCTTGGGCGTGGGGCCCGGCAGGGTCGCGCACACCGCCTCCAGGACCGCCGCGTACGGCGTGCCGAAGTCGGCGAGCGCGATCCGCAGCAGTTCGAGGCCGCCGCGGTGTTCCGTCAGGAGCACCGGCCCGGCGTGCGCGGAGAACTCGAGGACCGCGGGCAGGAAGTCCGGCAGCTCCTCGTCGGTGAACTCCAGGCCGTGCTCGCGGTAGACCTCCTTGAAGCGGACCAGGGCCATGCCGCGCCGCCGGGTGTCGCCCTCCCGCCACCAGCTCAGGTACAGGCTGTGGCGGTTCTTGAAGTCGAAGACCTGGACGTAGTGGGCGGCGAGCTCGCGGGGCCCGGTGGTGCGGGCGTACTCCAGGAAGCCGCCGAGTTCCGCGGGCGCGGCCGCCGTCAGCAGGGGGAGCCGCTCGCGGAACTCCTCGTCGGGGTAGGCCAGGCAGTGCGCCGCGGCCTGGTAGAGCAGGGCGTGCCGGGTCACTCGTCGTCCTCCTTGGCCGCGTGGGCCTTCTCGGCCGCGCTGGGCTGTTCGTCGGCGGTCTGCCGGGCGCGCAGCGTGTGGAAGTTCTCGATGGTGACCAGCGGCAGCTGGCGGCGGCCGGAGTCCTGCCCGAAGGGCCCGTCGTCGCCCATGCCGGGGCCGCCCTCGTAGTCGAGGCTGCAGGAGTCCGGCAGCGCCGATTCCTCCAGGCGCTGCGCGTCGGCGACGGCCGCCGTCGGGATGACGTACCGGTCCTCGTACTTGGCGATGGCGAGCAGCCGGTACATCTCCTCGATCTCGGTGCCCGTCATCCCCACGGACCGTGCGGTCGCGTCGTCCGGCCGGTCGCCGAGGTTGATGGCCCGCATGTGGGCCCGCATCGCGGCGAGCTTCTCCAGGGAGGACCGGACGGGCCCGACGTCGCCCGCCGTGAAGATCTCCGCGAGGTACTCCAGGGGGATGCGCAGCGTGTCGATGGCGCCGAACAGATTGCCCAGGTCCTCGCCGTCGTGGCCGGTCTCGGTGAGCGCGTCGACGACGGGGGAGAGCGGCGGGATGTACCAGACCATCGGCATGGTGCGGTACTCCGGGTGCAGCGGGAGCGCCACCTTGTACTTGCTGATCAGCGCGTGCACGGGGGAGCGGCGGGCCGCCTCGATCCAGTCGTGGGAGATCCCGGAGCGTTCCGCGTCGCGCCGCACCTCGGGGTCGTCCGGGTCGAGGAAGACGCCCAACTGGGCGTCGTACAGCCGGTGGTCGTCGGGCTCGGAGGCGGCCGCCGTCACCTTGTCGGGGTCGTACAGGATCACACCGAGGTAGCGCAGCCGGCCCACGCACGTCTCCGAGCAGACCGTCGGCAGGCCCACCTCGACGCGCGGGTAGCACATGGTGCACTTCTCGGCCTTGCCGGTGCGGTGGTTGAAGTAGACCTTCTTGTACGGGCAGCCGGTCACGCACTTGCGCCAGCCCCGGCAGTGGTCCTGGTCGACGAGGACGATGCCGTCCTCGGAGCGCTTGTACATCGCGCCGGACGGGCAGGACGCCACGCACGACGGGTTCAGGCAGTGCTCGCAGATGCGCGGCAGATAGAACATGAAGGTCTGCTCGAAGGCGAATTTCACCTTCTCCGCAGCCTGTTCGCGGGTCTTGGCGACCATGGGGTCCAGGTGGCCGTGTTCGGTGGCGCCGCCGAGGTTGTCGTCCCAGTTGGAGGACCACTCGATCTTCATGGGCTTGCCGGAGATCAGCGAGCGCGGCTCGGCCACCGGGTAGTCGTCGCCGAGCGGGGCGTCGGTGAGGTTCCGGTACTCGTACGTCCAGGGCTCGTAGTAGTCCTTGATCTCCGGGAGCTTGGGGTTGGAGAAGATCTCCAGGAGCGACTTGACGCGGCCGCCGTTCTTGAGCTTCAGGGCGCCCTTCTTGTTCAGCTCCCAGCCGCCGCGCCACTTCTCCTGGTCCTCGTAGCGGCGCGGATAGCCCTGTCCCGGGCGGGTCTCGACGTTGTTGAACCAGACGTACTCCATGCCGTCGCGGTTGGTCCACGCCTGCTTGCAGGTGACCGAGCAGGTGTGGCACCCGATGCACTTGTCGAGATTCATGACCATCGCGATCTGGGCCATGACGCGTCGTCCGCCGTCGGCTCGGCCTCGGGCCATCAGTACTGCACCTCCTGGCTGCGGCGGCGGATGACCGTCACCTCGTCGCGCTGGTTGCCCGTCGGGCCCAGGTAGTTGAACGCCCAGGACAACTGGGCGTACCCGCCGATGAGATGGGACGGCTTGAGGATCAAGCGGGTCAGCGAGTTGTGGATGCCGCCGCGCTTGCCGGTGGTCTCCGCCTTGGGGACGTTCACGGTGCGCTCCTGCGCGTGGTGCATGAAGACGGTGCCGGCCGGCATGCGGTGCGAGACGATGGCGCGGGCCACCACCACGCCGTTGCGGTTGACGGCCTCGATCCAGTCGTTGTCCCGCACCCCGATCGCGTCCGCGTCCTGCGGCGCCATCCAGATGCACTGGCCGCCGCGCGAGAGCGACAGCATGAAGAGGTTGTCCTGGTACTCGGAGTGGATCGACCACTTGTTGTGCGGCGTGAGGTAACGGACCGTCACCTCCTTCTCGCCGTCCGGGCCGAGCCGTGGTTCGCCGAAGAGCCGGTTCATGTCGAGCGGCGGCCGGTAGACGGGCAGCGCCTCGCCCAGTTCGTGCATCCAGTCGTGGTCGATGAAGAAGTGCTGGCGCCCGGTGAGCGTGTGCCAGGGCTTGAGGTGCTCGGTGTTGAGCGTGAACGCCGTGTAGCGGCGCCCGCCGGACTCGCTGCCGCTCCACTCCGGCGAGGTGATCACCGGGACCGGCGCGGCCTGCGTGTCGGCGTACGTGACGCGCTTGCCCTCGTGCTCGGCGGCGAGGTGTGCCATCTCCTGGCCGGTGCGCGCCTCCAGGGTGTGGAAGCCCTGGGTGGCGAGGCGGCCGTTGGTCGTGCCGGACAGCGCGAGGATGGTGTTGGCGGCCTTCACCGCCGTGTCCAGGGCGGGCCGGCCGTCGGCGGGACCGCCGCGCACGACGCCGTTGCGCTCGCGCAGCTCGTCGACTTCCTGGTCCGGGTTGAAGGAGATCCCCTTCACCGGCAGCCCGAGCTTCTCCACCAGCGGGCCGAGCGCGGCGAACTTCGCGCCGATCGCGGTGTAGTCGCGCTCCACCACGGTGAGGTTCGGCATCGTCCTGCCCGGGACGGCCTCGCACTCCCCCTTGCGCCAGTCCAGGACGACCCCTCCGGGCTGCGCGGTCTCGCCGGGCGTGTCGTGCTGGAGCGCGGTGGCGACCAGGTCCTTGCGCACGCCGAGGTGGTCGACCGACAGTTCGCTGAGCCGGTCGGCGATGGCGTGGAAGGTGTCGAAGTCGGTGCGGGCCTGCCAGGGCGGGTCGACGGCCGGCGTGAAGGAGTGCACGTAGGGGTGCATGTCCGTGGTCGACAGGTCGTGCTTCTCGTACCAGGTGGCCGCGGGCAGCACCACGTCCGACAGGAGCGTCGAGGAGGTCTGGCGGAAGTCCAGGGAGACGAGCAGGTCGAGCTTGCCCTCGGGGGCCTCGTCGCGCCACGTCACCGTGGAGGGCCGCTCGTCCGGGCCCGCCTCTTCGGCGCGCAGCGAGGAGTGCGTGCCGAGCAGGTGCTTGGTGAAGTACTCGGCGCCCTTCGCGGACGAGCCGAGCAGGTTGGCGCGCCACAGGGTCAGCACGCGCGGCCAGTTCTCGGGGGCGTCGGGGTCCTCGCAGGCGAACTTGAGGGTGCCCGCCTTGAGCTCGTCGACGGCGCCCGCCACCGGGTCGCCCGCCCGCTCGCCGAGGTCCAGGGAGTTGCGGTCGAACGTCGGGTACGACGGCATCCAGCCGGTCCTTGCGGACAGCGCGAGACAGTCGGCGCCCGTCATCCCGGCGAACCGGCCCTCACCCAGCGGCGAGGCGAGGACGTCCGCCGCGAACCGGTCGTAACGCCATTGGTCGGTGTTGAGGAACCAGTACGCGGCGCCGATCATCTGCCGCGGCGGCCTGCTCCAGTCGGCCGCGCCGGCCAGCGTCGCCCAGCCGGTCACCGGACGGCACTTCTCCTGCCCCACGTAGTGCGCCCAGCCGCCGCCGTTGCGGCCCTGGCAGCCGGTGAGCTGCAGCAGCGCCAGGAAGGAGCGGTAGATCGTCTCCGAGTGGAACCAGTGGTTGGTGCCGGCGCCCATGAGGATCATGCAGCGGCCGCGGGACTTCTCCGCCGTCGCCGCGAACTCCCGCGCGATCTTCACGCACTTGGCGGCCGGTACGGAGGTGTGCGCCTCCTGCCAGGCGGGCGTGCCGGGGGTGTCCGCGTCCTCGTACGAGGCGGGCCAGGCGCCCGGCAGACCCTCGCGCCCCACCCCGTACTGCGCGAGCAGCAGGTCGAAGACCGTGGTGACCAGCGGCCCGTCCTGCCCGCCGAGCCGGGTGGCGGGCACGCCGCGCCGCACCACCTCGCCGCGGCCCTGGCCGTGGGTGCCGCCCTCGGTGTCGAAGCGCGGCAGCAGCACCTCGACGCCGGTCGCCACGTCCGAGCCGTGCAGGGACAACTGCGGGTCGATGTCACCGAGTTCGAGGTTCCACCTGCCCTTGCCGGATTCGGTCCAGCGAAAGCCCAGGGAGCCGTTCGGCACGGCGGGCCGGCCCGTGTTCGCGTCGAGCACCGCCGTCTTCCAGTCGCCGCCCTCGCCCTCGTCGCCGAGGTCGGTGGCGCGCAGGAACTTCGCGGGGACGTACGCGCCGTCCCGCTCGGTCAGGGTCACCAGGAAGGGCAGATCGGTGAACCGGCGGACGTAGTCGGTGAAGAACTCCGTCGGCCGGTCGACGAAGAACTCCTTCAGGATCACGTGGCCCATGGCGATGGCCAGCGCCCCGTCGGTGCCCGGATGCGGGTGCAGCCACTCGTCGGCGAACTTGGCGTTGTCGGCGTAGTCGGGCGCCACGACCACGACCTTCTGGCCCCGGTAGCGCGCCTCCGCCATCCAGTGCGCGTCCGGCGTCCGCGTCACCGGGACGTTCGAGCCCCACATCATCAGATACGCGGCGTCCCACCAGTCGCCCGACTCCGGCACGTCCGTCTGGTCGCCGAAGACCTGCGGGGAGGCGACCGGCAGGTCCGCGTACCAGTCGTAGAAGGAGAGCATCGGCGCGCCGATGAGGCTCATGAAGCGGGCCCCGGCCGCGTGCGACACCATCGACATCGCGGGGATGGGGGAGAAGCCGGCGACCCGGTCGGGCCCGTACGTCTTGATGGTGTGGACGTGCGCGGCCGCGATGATCTCGACGGCCTCGTCCCAGCTCGCCCGCACCAACCCGCCCTTGCCGCGCGCCTGTTGGTAGGTCCTGCGGCGCTCCGGATCGCCCTGGATGTCCGCCCAGGCGAGCACCGGGTCCCCGAGCCGCGCCTTCGCCTCCCGGTACATGTCGAGGAGGACGCCGCGCAGATACGGGTAGCGGACGCGCGTGGGGGAGTACGTGTACCAGGAGAACGCGGCGCCTCGCGGGCAGCCGCGCGGCTCGTACTCGGGGCGGTCGGGGCCGACGCTCGGGTAGTCCGTCGCCTGCGTCTCCCACGTGATGATGCCGTCCTTGACGTACACCTTCCAGCGGCAGGAGCCGGTGCAGTTCACGCCGTGCGTGGAGTTCACGACCTTGTCGTGGCTCCACCGGTCCCGGTAGAAGGCGTCCGCGTCCCGGCCGCCGGTCAGCCGCACGCTGTGCAGGTCGGGGGCGGGGGTGCCGCGCCGGAAGAACTTCCCCGCCCGCAGCAGGGCGGCGGCGGGCTCGGTCGTCTCTGTCACCGTGGAGCTCCCTAGGTCTGCCTCCCACCGAACCTAGGCGCGCGCGGCGCGGGGCACCTGTCGGCCGCCGCCGTACGGGTTGCGGGCCGGACCTATGGCTGCACGTCGACTTCGGGGACGAGCTGCGGGGGTTCTACCTGGACGCGTGCGGGTTCAGGGCGACGGGGGCGGGGCTGGTGGCGCTCTGAGGCGTGTGTGGCGGTGCGGGTGCGCTCTCGGGACCCGTGGTCGCGGCACTCTCACCGGGTGCCGAACCAGTGGGCGAGGGCCTCCCGCAGTGCGGGCGCGGCTGTTCCCGCGGGTTGGTCGATCCGTGCCGCCCAGGCCACGTGGGCGTCCGGGCGGATCAGGAGGGCGTCGGCGGGGCGCTCGTCGGTCTTGGCCGTGTGGACGTCGACCACCTCCCCCCAGCCGTCAGCGGCGACCTCGCGCAGGTCGGAGCGGTCGGCGAGGTCGATGAGAACCGGCCGGGCAGGGCGCAGCAGGTCGGCGACGCTGGTGACGCCCCGGTCGGTGTGGAGGGCGACGTCGCGGGCGAAGGTGCCGGCCAGCGGATGGGGGTCGGCACCGGGCATGGCGTAGCGGAGGTCGGCTCCGGCTACCAACGCTCCCATGCGGCGCAGCGGCTCCTCGTCGGTGAGCAGTTCCTGGAAGACCTCACGGAGCGCCTCCGCCGCCGGGTCGTGCCCGCGCCGCAGCGCGACCTGGGCGCGGGTGTGCAGCATGGTGCGGGCCGCGGCGAGGTGGCGTTCGTGGTGGTAGGTGTCCAGCAGACCGGGCGCCGCCCGTCCGAGCAGGTCGGCGGCGAGCTTCCAGGCCAGGTTGACCGCGTCGAGGAGGCCGGCGTTGAGCGCCGTGCCGGTGGCGGGGAACAGGTGCGCCGCGTCGCCCGCGAGCAGGATGCGCCCGGCCCGGAAGCGCTCGGCCTGGCGGGCCTTGAAGGTGAAGCGCGACAGCCGGGTCGATCCGGCCACGGGCAGGTCCGCCCCGAGCACGCGGCGCACGCTGTCCCGCAGTTCCGTCAGGGTCATCGGGACGTCGTCGTCGTACTCGGTGCCCTCGTCCTCGACGGTGTAGAGCGAGACGCTCCGGGCGCCGGGTGCGGAGCCTAGGCCGAAGAGGCCGTGCTCGGTGCGGGTGAAGCCGGCCCGGATCGTACCGAACCCGGGGACGTCGAGATCGCCGTTGCCGAGCACGGTGACCGCGTCGGGCAGGGTGACCTGCGCCAGCCGGTTGACCTCCGGATAGACGGTGCCGGGGAAGTCGATGCCCGACCGGTCGCGCACTCGGCTGCGCGCGCCGTCGCAGCCCACCAGGTAGCGGGCCCTCACCTGGTACGGCCCGTCCGGACCCCGCACGTCCACCGTCACCGCTGTCCCGTCCTGGTGCACCTCGGCCACCTCGTGCCCACGGCGTACGTCCACGCCGAGTTCACCGGCGCGCTCGTCGAGCAGCCGCTCCAGCCGCTGCTGCGGCAGCGGCAGCGCGTGCAGAGGCGGATCCGTCAGCCCGGTGAAGTCCAGGTGCACCCCGCCGAACGGGAACCGCGGCGCCGGGGCCGGGCCGGGGCAGGCGTCCTGGAAACGTTCCAACAGGCCCCGGTAGCGCAGCAGTTCCAGGATCTGGCCGCCGAGACCTCCGGCCTTGGGCGTGTCGCGGCGGTGCGGGTGCCGTTCCAGGACCAGCGGCCGCACTCCGGCCAGGCCCAGTTCGATCGCCAGCATGAGACCGGTCGGCCCGGCCCCCACGATGACCACGTCGTTCCTCACTGGCTCGCTCTCCCAAGATCTGTCGTCTTCTCGGATGTGTTTCATGTCAGCCCACGATGTCCGCGACGGTGGAGGACGGTGTGCTGAGGACGCCGTCGAACGCCTCCAGGACGGGCGTGTGCACGTAGGCGCTCTGGATGCGTATGCGGTCGGGGCCGGTCACCTCGTGCGCCCGGCGGAGATCGGCGAAGCTGAGCCCGAGCCCGGCGTCGAGGAACGCGACCTCGACGCTGCCCGGCTCGGGCGGCCGCAGCGCGGTGTGGTCGATGGTGAAGCCGAAGCGGGCGCTCTCGTCCGGACGCATGTCGGCGGTGTGTCCGGCCGGGCTGGTCAGCGCGAGCGCGAGGTAGTCGGCGCCCAGGCGGTCGTGCAGATACTGACCCATGGGCAGCCCGGTGAGTCGGCCGTCGAAGAAGACCGGTGTCTTCTGGATGTGGGCGTTGTGGGCCGCCAGCACGACGCGGGCCTCGGGGCCGGAGCGGTCCAGGTGCCACTGGACCGACTCGGCCATGTAGACGTCCCTGGCCGAGGTGTCGGCGGTCAGGCCGGTGTTCGCGTACAGGCCGGCCATGGCACGAAATCCGTGGTCGGCGCTGCAAGCGGCCTCCAGGCGGCGCAGGGCGATGTCGTAACTGGGCCGGTCGGCGCGGGAGAGGTACAGCAACTCGACGGCGCGGAACCGCGTGTGCAACCGCGTCAGGAGCGCGCTGAGGGCGTCCTGCTCCGCAGAGGCCAGGCGGGACCAGGCCGGCGCGGCCGACGCCGCGGAGGCGCCTGCGAACGACCCGGCGATCCGTAGCGCCTCCTGCGCCAACGGGAGAGCCTCGGGGTCGACTTGGCGCAGGTAGTCGGCGACCGGGGCCAGGGCGGGGAGCAGGGACCCGCCGGCCGCGGGAATGTCGATCCCGGCGAACCGCACCGGTTCGGCGGCCGAGGCGTTGTACCGGCGCATCCAGCGCAGCGGCTCGTCCACCCCCACGGGTATCGCCGCGCCGAGCCGGGTCGCCAGTTCGTCGTCCGCGCCCTCGCCCCGGGCCCAGGCGTCCAGGCCGATGCCCTCGCTGAAGCCGTACTCGAAGGCCAGGACGGTGAATCCGCAGCGCTCGACCAGGAACCGCAGGATGCGTCGGCGCATGACCGAGAACTCGGTGATGAAGTGGGAGTTCTCACCGACCGCGACGACGCGCGCGTCACCGACGAGGTCGCGCAGCGGCTCCAGGTCGTCGAGCGGCGCCTCGGGGTCGAGGTGGGTGAGCGGAACGGCGTGGTGGCGAAGCCAGCCGGCGAACGGGTCGTGGCGTGAGGGGGTGGGGAGGGAAGGGCCGCGGCGGGGCGGGGCAGGCATGCGGACGGCTCGATTCTGACAGTGAAAGTCTGCTGACGAAAGGTGAGGTGATGTCAAAGGGCAGCGTGAGCAGCAAGGTTGGGGTGAGAGTCGGATCGCCGGGCGGGGCGCATGGGACGGAGATGTCGGCGGAACCGGCCGCGCGCCCTACGGCCTGCGGGCCGCCGCCTCCTCCAACTCCGCCACGTTGCCGGACATGATCGCGGCGACGTGTTCGGTGAGATGCTCCAATGGCCAGTCCCACCACGCCAGTTCGAGAAGGCGGGTGATGTCGGCGTCGCTGTGGCGGCGGCGGATGAGCCCGGCGGGGTTGCCGCCGACGACGGCGTAGTCGGGCACGTCGTCCACGACCACGGCGCCGGAGGCGATGACCGCTCCGTGGCCGATGCGGACGCCCGGCATCACCATGGACCGGTAGCCGAACCAGACGTCGTTGCCCACCACGGTGTCACCGCGCCCGGGCAGGCCCGTGATGAGGTCGAAGTGTTCGGCCCAGGCGCCGCCCATGATCGGGAAAGGGAAGGTCGAGGGGCCGTCCATGCGGTGGTTGGCGCCGTTCATGATGAACCGGACGCCCTCGCCGAGCGCGCAGAACTTGCCGATCGCCAGTTTCTCGGGGCCGTAGTGGTACAGCACGTTGCGGGTCTCGAAGGCGGTCGGGTCACCGGGGTCGTCGTAGTACGAGAACTCGCCGACCTCGATCAGCGCGGAGGTCACCAGCGGTTTGAGCAGCACGACGCGAGACTGGCCGGGCATGGGGTGCAGCGCGTTCGGGTCCGGAGGGAGCGGCATGGGGTGATCGTCTTCTTCCCACGAGGTGGCGGAGGGCGGGGCGGAGAACGTCGGGCCCGTCGCCCTGACGTCATCCGGGGCGGACGAGGAGAGTCCTGGAACCTTGCTAACCGTACGGAACGTCTCGTACGGATAAGATGATGGGCGCGCGGTTGCCCGGCGTCAAGTACGGAACGTATCGTTTCGATAAGGAGGTTCAAGGGCGGGCTCGCAGACGCACCGCACCGGACGGGCGCTCACCGTGCCTCCCGAGGGCGACGAGCCCGCCGCGCCGGACTGCCTCTGCGTGCACCGCTCGGCCGACGCACGGCCTACGCCGAGAGGGGCGACCTGAATCCGCGCCGCCGTCACCGGCCCCGCCCGTACGGAACGCTCCGTACCGATAAGCTGACGGCATGACCGACACGCCCCACCGTCGCGGTGCCGACCGGACCGAGGCCATCATGCGGGCCACTCTGGAACTCGGACAGGAGATCGGCTACGCCAAACTGAGCATGGAGGCGGTCGCCGCCCGGGCCGGCGCCAGCAAGCAGACCATCTACCGCCGGTGGTCGTCCAAGGCGGCCCTGTTGTTCGACTCGCTGTTGTCGTTGAACGGGCCGTCCCTGGACTACCCGGACACCGGCGACGTCGTGGCCGACCTGCGCGCCCAGATCCGCTCGGCCGTCGATCTGCTGTCGGGGCCACCCGTCGGGCCGTTGTTCAGGGCCCTGATCGGTGAGGCCCAGCACGATCGCCAGATCGCCGCCGCGCTCAACGAGCAATTCATCGCCCCGCAGGCGGACAAGACGGTCGCCCGCCTGAAGGCGGCCCGCGACCAAGGCCAGTTGTCGCCCGCCTTCGACCTCACCCTGGCGATGGCGATCCTGTCCGGCCCGCTCTACTTCCAACTCCTGATCACCCAGGAACCACTGACACACGCGTACGTCGACCGGATCCTCGACGCCCTCTTCGCCGGAATGGGCCCCGCCCACGCGCAGTGACGTCACGAGGACGGGGCCCCTTACCTGCGACGTAATCGACCAGGTCACGCCGTACGGACACAGTGGTGTCCACGGATCCGGTCCGGCGCACTCCGGACCGGGTCCGGCACCCGACATCCGTCTCCCCATGGAGGTACTCCGTCATGGCCACGTCCACGCCCGCGTACCCGCTCGCCGCCCTGGCCCGTACCGCCGACCCTAAGGCGGTGCTGCGCCGCTTCCTCGGCCTGGACGCGGTCGTCACCGGCGCCAACGGTCTCGCGTACGCCGCCGCGCCGGGGCCGCTCGGCGACCTCCTCGGCGTCGACTCCGGGCTGCTCCTCGGCCTCGGGATCGGGCTCGTCCTGTACGCGGCGGGGGTCGGGCTGCTCGCCGCCCGCACGAGCCCGCCCGGGGCCGCTGTGCAGGCGGTCGTCGAGGCGAACGCCGTCTGGGCCCTGCTCTCCCTCGTCGCGCTCTTCGCCTGGCTGTCGCCGGGCGCCGCCGGAACGGTGTGGATCCCGCTGCAGGCCGTGGTCGTGGGCGCCTTCGCCGTGGCGCAGTACGCGGCGCTGCGGGCGCTGCGGGCCCGGCGGGGCCGCCTCTAGGGCATGTGCGTCTGCAGATACTTGGCTGTCGCCGGGTCGGCCGGGAGCAGGGTCTCGACGGCCAGCTCGGCGACCGTCACGTCCATCGGGGTGTTGAAGGTCGAGATCGACGAGATGAACGACAGCACGTGCCCGTCGTGCTCGATCCGCAGCGGCAGCGCGAAGTAGGGCACGTCCGTCCCGGCCTCGAAGGCGTCCACGCCGGGATCGGCCACCGGGTACGCCGCCACCTCCTCGTACACCTCCCGCAGCGCGTCGGAGCGCTGCAGCGCGATCTGCCGCTCCATCTGGTGCAGCAGGTGGCCCCGCCACTCGCGCAGGTTGCGGATCCGGGGGGCGAGGCCCTCCGGGTGGAGCGTGAGGCGCATCGCGTTGAGGGGCGGGGCCAGGAGGTGCTCGGGGAGCCCGTCGAGCATCATCGCGATGCCGCGGTTCGCCGCGATCACGCCGTACGTCGCGTCGACCACCAGCGCCGGATAGGGCTCGTACCCGGCGAGGAGCTGTTCGAGGCCCTCGCGCAGGGTGCCCATGGACGGGTCGTCCAGCGGGGTCTCCCGGTAGCGGGGGGCGTAACCGGCCGCCAGGAGAAGGGAGTTGCGCTCCCGCATCGGCACGTCGAGATGGTCGGCCAGACGCAGCAGGAACTCCTCGCTCGGCCGCGACCGGCCCGTCTCGACGAAGCTGATGTGCCGGGCGGAGGAGTCGGCGCGCAGCGCCAGGTCCAGCTGACTCACCCGGCGCCGCTCACGCCAGCCGCGCAGCAGCGGCCCCACTCCTGATGCGTGATCGGCGGCGGTCCCCTTGGCCCTGCCTCCGGTGGTCCCCTTGGCGCGCGCGGCGGTCGTCATACGTAGACGGTAAGCGAACACACCGTGTGGCAAGGTGACTCGGTGGCCGGCCGTCCGGCCGCCGAGACGCCCCCACCCCGTCCCCCGAAGGAGCGTGGCCGCCCATGAACCCCGAACCCCTCTCGCAGAAGGAGATCGAGGACCGCCTCGCCGAGCTGCCCGGCTGGTCCGTGGCGGACGGCAGGCTGACCCGCTCCTACCGGCTCGGCACGCACTTCGCCGCGACCGGCCTGGTCGTCCACATCGCCCAGACGCAGGAAGAGCTCGGCCACCACTCCGACCTGACGCTCGGTTACCACACCGTCCGGCTGGCCGTGCACACGCACAGCGCGGGTGGCGCACTCACCGGGCTCGACTTCCAACTCGCGCGCAGGGTCGAGGAGTTGGCGCCCGGCCACGGCGCCGAGTAACGGGGAATGAGTTGGGTAATGGGAAATGAGTTACTGACGGTGCGGAAGGGGAAATTGTCGCCCCGCGGCGGAGCATCCGGCGGCATACGAACTTTCATTCGACATCGCGCGAACCCGGGATCTCCGCGAGAATAGGAATGGTAAATTCCGGTGAAATAGGAATCGAGAATTCCGCTGTAGCGCGCGTCTCGGATGGCTAAATTCTCCACGCCCCAATGGAGTTGATTGAAGTGTGCGGTACTCTGTTCCGCAGGCGCATAATTCAGCGATGAAGGAATCCACATCACGGGGGCTGCTCGGATGATAAAGGTTCTGCTGGTCGACAACGAAAAGATCGTCATCGAGGGATTATGCAAGCTCCTGGAGGGATTCGCGGAGTTCTCCGTGGTCTCGCTCGCTTGCGACGGCCCGTCGGCGCTGCGCCAGATGCGGCTGCACTTCCCGCACATCGTTCTGATGGGTCTCGGCGTTCCGGGCATGGGGGGTGTCGGGGCGACCCGCGCGATTCGCCGGGACTTCAGCCACACGCGGATCGTCATCCTGACCTCCAATCAGCAGCCCGTCTATATGCGGGAGGCGTTCCAGGCCGGCGCCAACGCCTACCTGTCGCGCACCATCGGCGCCAGCGAGCTCCGCACCGCCCTGCTCACGGTGCACCGGGAGGGAGTGGCCCTCTCGTCCGAGACCGCCGCGCACGTCCTCGGGCTCGTGTCCGAGCGGCCGGTCGCGGGCGGCTCGCCGCTCGCCCGGCTCACGGAGCGCGAGCGGCAGATCCTGTACCTGGTCGCCGATGACCAGGAGACCGGGCACATCGCCAAGTTCCTGGGCATCAGCCCGAAGACCGTCCGGAACTACCTCAGCCGCATCTACGCCAAACTCGGCACCCCGAACCGGGTGCAGACCGTGCTGTACGCCCGGCGTTTCCTGGGCCAGCCGGCCGATCTGCCCGCCGAGTCGTAGTTCCCCGCACGCCTCCCTTCCCCTCCGGAACGCCTTGCCGCGTCGTTCTTAGATACGCTACGCTCCTCGTATCGTATTTAAATGGGAGCCCGACGGATGCAAAGGGACCCTGGCTGAGGGGAGGGGGCCATGGCGCGCGGCCGCTGGTGGACGCTGGGCGTGGTGTGTGTCGGCAGTTTCATGCTGCTGCTCGACGTCACCATCGTGAACATCGCGCTGCCCGAGATCGAGAGCGCCCTCGACGCGACGCTCACCGATCTCCAGTGGGTGGTCGCCGCCTACGCGGTCGCGCTGTCGGCGGCCCTGCTCACGGCGGGCTCGCTCGCCGACAAGTTCGGGCGGCGCGCCCTCTTCTCCTGGGGGATGGTGCTGTTCTGCGTCGCCTCGTTCCTGTGCGGCGTGGCCGGCGATCCGCTGGTGCTCATCCTGGCGCGCGCGCTCCAGGGGGTGGGCGGTGCCGCCATGCTCGCCACCTCGCTCGCCCTGCTCGCCGCCGCCTACCCGGAGAGCAAGGACCGGCATGTCGCGCTCGCCGTCTGGGGAGCGGTCAGCGGGGCCGCCCTCGCCGTCGGACCGCTCGCCGGAGGGCTGCTGGTCGAGGGCGCGGGATGGCGGTGGATCTTCCTGGTCAACCTGCCGGTCGGCGCGCTGGCCCTGCTCGCCGCCCTGACCAGGGTCGACGAGTCCAGGGCGCCGTCCGCGGGTCGCATCGACTGGCCGGGCTTCCTCACCCTCGGCACCGCCCTCGGCTCCCTCTCGTTCGCCCTGCTCCGGGCCAACGAGGAGGGCTGGGGCAGCTTCCAGGTGGTGGGCGCCTTCGTGGTCGCCGCCGCCGGACTGGCCCTGTTCGTCCTCGTCGAGCGGGTCCGGCGCGACCCGATGCTGCCGGGCAGCGTCTTCACCCGGATCACCACCACGGGCGCCAGCGTCGGAGTCCTCGCGATGAGCGCCACCGCCTTCGCGCTGCTGCTGTATCTGACGCTCTATCTGCAGACGGTGCTCGGCCTCGAACCGCTCGCGGCGGGACTGCGCCTGCTGCCGCTCACCCTGTCCATCTTCGTGGCCTCCGCGCTCGCCGCACGGCTCGGCACCGTACTGCCCGCGCGCTGGCTGGTCTCGTCGGGTCTCGCCTGCATCGGTGTCGGCCTGCTCCTGATGGGCGGCCTCGACGTGGGCGACGCCTGGACCGCGCTGCTCGCCGGGCAACTCGTCACCGGTCTCGGGGTCGGCCTGGTCAACCCCAATGTGGTGGCCGCCGCGATGGGCGCGGTCGAACCGTCGAGGGCAGGCATCGCCTCCGGCCTGAGCAACACCTGCCGCTCGCTGGGGATCGCCGTGGGCATCGCGTCCCTCGGCGCCGTCTTCGCCGACCGGGTGCGCGACGGAGTGCGCGAGGAGCTGGCCGGTACGCCGCTGTCCGGCCGGGCCGACGAGTTGTCCGACGCCGTGTCGTCGGGCCAGGTCGGCGAGGTGATCGGCAGACTCCCGCCCAAGGAGCGCGGAGTGTTCTCGCACGCCGCCGAGGCCGGCTTCATCGACGGCCTCAACTCGATCCTGGTCGTCGCGGCGATCGTCGCATTCGTCGGCGCGGTCGCCGTGCTGCCGCTCATCAGGAGCCGGGACATCGACACGTCGGACCCGGACGGCGAGCGCATGGCGATGACGGCGGGGCACTGAGCACGGCACCGGACCGACCACCCCGGCCACCCACACCCAGGAGCCCGACGAATGAAGACCGAACAGATCCAGGCATGCGTCGTCGGCGGGGGGCCCGCCGGCATGATGACGGGTCTCCTGCTCGCCCGCCAAGGGGTGGACGTCGTCGTCCTGGAGAAGCACGGCGACTTCCTGCGGGACTTCCGCGGCGACACCGTGCACCCCTCGACCCTGCGGATCTTCGAGGAGCTCGGCCTGATCGACGAGTTCCTGCAGATCCCGCACAGCAAGGTCTCCACCATCACGGTGGAGACCCCGGCCGGGCCCACCGACTTCGCGGACTTCTCCAAGCTCGGCGGCCGTTACCCGTACATCGCGTTCATGCCCCAGTGGGACGTGCTCGACTTCCTGGCCCGCAAGGCGGCGGAGCTGCCCGGCTTCCGGCTGATCCAGAAGGCGGAGGCCGTCGACGTGATCCGCGAGGGCGACGAGGTACGAGGCGTCCGCGCCGAAACCCCCGACGGGCCCCTGGAGTTCCGGACCAACCTCGTCATCGCCGCCGACGGACGGCACTCGTCCATGCGACGGGCCGTCGGACTCCCCGTGATCTCCGGGGCGGCGCCCATGGACGTGCTCTGGTTCCGGTTGAGCAGAGAACCGGACGAAACCATGAGTTTCCTGCACACGGGATCGGGCTTCGTGCTGATCACCATCGACCGCGGCGACTACTGGCAGATCGCGTACGTCATCCCGCAGGGCCAGTACGAAACCGTCCGGCACGAGGGCCTCGGCCGGCTGCACGCCGATGTGACCGCCATACACGCGGAGTTCGCCGGCCGGCTGCGCGCGGAGATCGACGACTGGGACGACGTGAAGCTGCTGAGCGTCCGCGTCGACCGGCTCCGCACCTGGTACCGCCGGGGACTGCTGTGCATCGGGGACGCCGCGCACGCGATGTCGCCCGCGGGCGGGGTCGGGATCAACCTCGCGGTGCAGGACGGGGTGGCCGCGGCCCGGATGCTGGGGCCGGTCCTGCGCGCCGGACGACGGCCCACCCGGAAGGAACTCTCCCGCGTCCAGCGCCGGCGCGCGTTCCCCGTCCGCGCCATGCAACTGGCACAGGTCCACATGCTCGCCGACCTCTACCCCAAGGACCGGCACTCCACGGTCGAGCGGCCGTTCGCCGCGCGCCTCGTGCGGAGGTTCCCCTTCCTCACCCGCTGGACCGCCCACTTCATCGGGGTCGGGCTGCGTCCGGAACGGGTCGGCCGTGACTGATCACGGGTCGGCCGTGACTGAACGGCCTGCCGTCAGGCCCGCAGAGCGGGCCAGATCGTGTCGAGCACGCTGTCGGCCCAGTCGGCGGGCGCGGAGCCCTGGACCGCGGACCGGGCGATGAACGAACCGGCCATCATGGTGACCACTGTTTGGTAATCGGCGTCCGGGCGCAGCTCGCCGTCGCGCACGCCCGCCTGCAGCGCGCCGAGCAGAATGTCGAGCCGTGGCTGAAGCACACCTTCGCGGAATGCGCGGGTGAATTCCGGGTCTTCGTCGCCGTGCAGGAGGGCGGCCAGAGCACGCAGCCCCACGACCTCCTCCAGGCCGTACCTGAATTGCCTCAGCAACTCGGCGACCCGTTCCCGGGCCGACAGGTCGGCCGGCGGCTCCGGCATGTCTTCGACGAACGCAAGGGACGCCCGCAGCAATTCATAGCGGTTCTTGTGTCTGCGGTAGATCGTGGTCTTCGCGGAGCCCGAATAAAGGGCCACGGCCTCGACCGTGACCCCCTGAGGGCCCCGTTCGCGCAGCAATTTCAGTGCGGCCGCGACGATTTCCCGGGACACTTCCGCGCTGCGCGGGCGCCCCGGCGACGGTCGGGTCGTATTCTCCTGAGCCATTCAAGCCATTGTAACGACGGCTATCGGCCGCCGGAGCCCTCGGGATGGACACCACCGAACCAGCGCACCGGCGCTCCCGCGGTGTAGAGCCTGCCGAGGCTGTCGAGCATCGGGCCGCGGCCGTCGGTGCTGCGCCCGAGGGAAGCCAGCCACTGCCGTCCACCGCCCGGCAGGCAGCGGGCGCCGAGACCGACCAGCGCCCGTCCCGGACCTGCTTCGACATACGTGTCGGAGCCCAGGCCGTCCAGCGTTCGGATCGCGTCCAGGAAGCGGACCGGGCCGCGCATATGGCGGCGCCAGTGCCCCGGCTCGCTCATCGCGGCGGCGTCCACCACTGTGCCGGTCACCGTCGAGACCAGCGGAATCCGCGGCGCCGCGAAGGTGACCGTCGCGGCGGCCTCCGCCAACGCGTCGAGCGCCGGTTCCTGGAGCGGGGAGTGCAGGCCCTGCGGCACGGGCAGCCGGCTCACCCGTACACCGTCCGCCTCCAGACGGTCCGTCAGCCTGGTCAGGGCCCCGATCTCGCCGGAGATCGACACCTCGTGCTCCGAGACGACCGCGGCGACGTCCACCGCTTCCGTACCGTCCGCGAGCAGTTCGCGTGCCGCGGCCTCGTCGAGCGTGACCATCGCCATCGCGCCGTCCGTCACCCGCGCCGCCAGCGAGGCCTCGGTGCCGAGCAGCCATATCGCCGCCTCGGGGGTGAGCACCCCGGCGCAGCACGCCGCGGTGTACTCGCCCGAGCTGAACCCGAGCACGGCGGTCGGCTCGATGCCCCAGCCGCGCCACAGGGCGGTGAGCGCGAGGCTCACGCTGAACGTGCCCAGCGCGGCGGCCACCAGCCGGTGCACGGCGTCGCCGCGTCCCGACCCCGGATCGAGCAGTTCCTGCAGCGGATGGTCGAGGAAGGGCCGGGCGGCCTCGGCGCAGCGGTCGACGACGGACCGGAACACCGGCGCCGTGCGGTAGAGCCCGTGCGCCATGCCGAGGAACTGCGCACCCTGGCCACTGAACAGGAACGCGACGCGCGGTCCGTCCGCGCGGGCCGCCCCGGCCGACACCCCGCGCGCCGTGGTGCCGTCGAGGTACGCCCGCAGGCCCGCCGCCAACTCGTCGGCGTCCCGTCCGGTCACCGCGAGCCGGTGCGTGTGGTGCCGGGCCGCGGCGGCGGTGGCGCACAGTGCGCCGGGAGAGGCGGCGCCGAGCTCCGAGAGTGAGCGCACGGCGGCGAGGGCGCGGTCCGCGAGTGCCTCCGCGGTGGCCGCCGAGAGCGGTAGCAGATGTGTGGTGGGCGTGGTCATGCCTTACGCCGTCTCCGGCCTGGCCACCGCGCGGCACCAGGCGGCACCGGCGTCGGCCAGGGCGATCGGGAAGGCCATGAAGGTGAAGGGTCCCGGTGGCAGCTCGCGCAGCCGGGCCAACCCTTCGATCTGGATGAACTCGCGCTTCCTGCCGTGCATATGGGCGGGCCACAGTGCGTGCGGGTCGCGGGTGCGGAAGAACTTCTCCACCATGGGGCGGGCGGGCCCGTCGAAGCTCCAGCAGTCCGTGCCGAGCACCTTCACGCCGAGGTCCAGCAGATGGTCGACGGCGGGCGGGGAGATCGCGGTCGACTCCGTGTAGTAGGCGGCGGTGCCGAGGCGCAGGTCCGAGTCGGTACGGAACAGCACCACCGTGCCGGGGCCCACCGCGCGACCGGCCGTGCGCAGCGCCTCCTTGACGTCGCGCTCGCCGACGCTCCCGCCGCATCCGCGCACGTCGAGGACGACCCCCGGCCCGCTGAACCACTCCAGCGGCAGCTCCATGACCTTCTTCGCGGGCCGGCCCTCGCACTCGGGTCCGTAGTGGAAGGGCGCGTCCACGTGGGTGCCCTGGTGCACGGACATCCGGTAGAACTCGTTCGACAGGAAGCAGCCCCCGGGCACGTCCGCTTCCCGCAGGCGGCGTCCGCCGGTCAGCCACCGCCAGTAGTTGACGCGGCGCTCGCGCCGGCTGTCGCCGGGCAACGCCCTGATGCGCCGGGTCAGATGGCGTATCCCGTCCCGGTGCAGCCACTGCTCGAACTCCACGCCGGGCGCCCGGCGACTGATCGGAATGCTCAGATCGACATACATGGCTAGTCCTTGTTCGGCCGGGCATCGGCGGCGTACGGCACAGCTTTCGTGGACCGCGGTCTCGGGGCGTACGGGATCCACCCGGGCACCTCGCGCCGGTACGCGGCGTACTGCGCACCGAAGGTGTCGAGCAGGCTCGGCTCCTCGACGCGCAGCACGGCCACGCAGGAGACGGTGAGGACGACGGCGGCCCAGCACAGGACGGACGACGCGGACCACCACAGCGCGAGGCCGATGAGGAGCAGCGTCATCCCGGCCGCCATCGGGTTCCTGACGACCCGGTACCAGCCCGCGCGGACCAGGTGTTCGGGCGGCCGGTCGCCCAGCGGTGTGCGCTGACGCAGATAGACCCGGTCCACGGAGTCCGCGGTCATCCAGCCGCCGAGCAGCACCAGGACGCCCCCGCCGACGAGCCGCAGCAGACCCGGCACCGGCAGTCCTGGCCCGGGCAGCAGCAGGCCGAGCAGTGTCGGCACCAGTCCCGCGGTGACCAGCGGGATCAGTACGGGCGCGGGGCGCGCCAGGCGCCCGGCACTCATGACGCCCCCGCGAGTGACGTTCCCGTGCGGGACGTCCCCGTGAGCGGCGTCCGCGCGTGTGACGACCCCGTGAGGACGGGCGCCGCCGCGGCCAGCGCCTCCTCGCCGTAGGCACCGCGGATGCGTCCCGCGAGGGACCGTACCGTCGGCGCGTACTCCTGTGTCCCGACCGACTCCAGGGCCAACGAGGCCAGGACGCACCCGAGTTGTGCGGCGGTCCGCAGCGAGGCGCCGCGGGCGAGTGCGGTGAGCGCCCCGGCCCGGAACGCGTCCCCCGCGCCGGTCGGATCGGCGGCCGACACGTCGGGGATCGCGGGAACGACGAGCGGCTCCTGGCCCGCCCGCTCGAGGAGCACGCCCGCCGCCCCGAGCGTGGTGAACCGCACGCCGACCCGTTCGAGGATGCGCAGCGCGCTCCAGCCCGTGCTCTCCTGGAGCAGCGCGGCCTCGTACTCGTTGGCGAACAGATACCGGGCGCCGTCGAGCAGGAACTGCACGTCCTGACGGTTCATGCCGGCGGTCCGCCGGGACGGGTCGGCGGCGAAGGGCAGGCCCGAGGTGCGGCACGCCTCGGTGTGCCGGAGCATCGCCGCGGGGTCGTCGGGCGAGATCATCACCAGGTCGATCCCGCCGACCCGCTCCACGACGCCCTGCAGCGAGATGGTGCAGGCTGCCCGCATCGCGCCGGGGTAGAAGGCGCCGATCCGGTGATGGTCCACGTCGGTCGTGCACACGAAGCGGGCGGTGGGCTCGCCCGGCACGGTCAGGACCGAGTCGATGTCGACCCCGTGCTGCTTCAGCCAGATCTGGTGGTCGGCACAGTCCGTGCCCACCGCCGCGACCAGCGTGGGGGTCAGGCCCAGCCGGCCCATGCCGTAGGCGATGTTGGCCGCCCCTCCGCCGCGCCGCATCTCCAGCCGGTCGACGAGGAAGGACAGGGACAGGGCGTGCAGCCGGTCGGGCAGGAGCTGGTCGGCGAAGCGGCCCGGGAAGTACATCAGATGGTCCGTTGCGATGGTTCCGGTGACGGCGATGCGCACCTGGAGCCTCCTGAGGGCGGGAAACGGTACGAGGCGGGACTCCGGGTGACGTGTCCCGCCGGGGCGCCGGCGGGGGAGCGGGCAGGCGGCCACCCGGCCACCCGGCAAAGACGTGGGGGCGGCTGCCTGCGCGCGACGGAGGCCGGAGCGGGTCCGTCAGGTGGCCGGGACGGCCCCGGATTCGATCTTCTGCTTGATGCCGGCCTGGTTCTCCCTGGTGTGCAGCTGCATCCGGTCGAGCACGGTCGCCAGCGGCACGTCGAACTTCTCGTCGAGTTCGAAGTCCTGGATCCAGGTCATCGAGGTCCCGCCGGGGACCGGTGCGCAGGTCCACTTCAAGTGCATGTAGCGGAAGGGGTAGAGCGGGTCGCGGCGCTCGGCGACCGCGGTCAGCTCGCGGTGGTCGAGCAGCCGCCAGGAGCGCCACGTCGCCCCCTCCGCGTTGGTGAGCTCGAAGACGATCTCGGTCCAACGGCCCTCGTTCTCCTGGGAGATCACCTTGGCGTGGCTGTACTCGTTGAAGATCTCCGACCAGCGCTCGATGTCGTTGGTGATGGCGAAGACCAGCTCGGGAGCCGCCTCGATGACGATGCTGTTCTCGATCCTGGGCATGGCGTCAGTCCTTCCTCGGGTGCGCGCCGGCGGACAGCATCCGGTCGACCCGGCCGACCAGATCGGCCACGGTCGTGAAACCGTCCTCGGCGTCCGCGTCGATGGAGATGTGGAAGTGCTCCTCCAGCGCGACCACGATCTCCACCAGCTCGGTCGAGTCGATGCCGAGGTCCTTCGCCAGCCGCTTGTCCGGCGCCAGCTCCTCCTTCTGGAACCCGATGCCCTCCATGACGGAGACCACTTCCTGGTGGATGTCCATGAACTCCCCTTACCTCTCGTACGTGTTGACCCCGACCCCGAGGGCGGCACCCCCGGCGGCACTCCCCGACACATCCGCGCCGCCGGGTGCTCCCAGCGCCAGCGCGATCGCCACGGCCACCCCGGCCTCGTGCGCGATGCTCAGCCGGAACCCGCTGAACCCGGCGCGGCGGAAGGCCTCCTGCGCCCGCCCGGACAGCCCGGCGAACGGCTCACCCGACGCGGCACGGCCGATCTCCACCTCCAGCCAGCCGATGCCTCGGCCGTGCGCACCGAGGGCCTTGCGCACCGCCTCCTTGGCCGCGAGGCGCCCCGCCATGCAGTACGTCCGGTAGCGCGGCGACGCACCCTCGCACAGCGCCTGCTCGACGGGGGTGAACAGCCGGTCCCGCAGCGGCTGCCCGCGGCGTGCCACCATCGCGCCGAGCCGCTCGGCGTCGACCACGTCGATGCCGACCGCCAGAGCGCTCCCCACACCCCCGAGTGCGGTCAACGCCGCAGCAGCAGACACGCGTTGACCCCTCCCAGACCGCGGGAGACCACCAGGGTGTGCTCCCAGTCCCGCACCGGCCGCGCCGTGTCCCGTACGAGGTCGAGGTCGACGCCCGGCGCGGGCCTGTCCAGGTTGACGGTGGGCGGCACCAAGCCGTCGCGCATGCCGTACAGCGCGAGTGCCGCGTCGGCGGGGGCGGCCGCGCCGAGGAGGTGGCCGAAGCCCGACTTGGGCACGGTGAAGGGCAGCCGGTCCGCGGTGCGGCCGAACGCCTCGCGCAGCGCGTACGCCTCGGTGACGTCCTCGAAGGGAATGGCCGAGCCGTGTCCGAGGACCGCGCCGAGCTGCTCGCCGGTGATGCCGGCGCGCTCGGTGGCGGCGCGCATGGCGCGGCCGAGCACCTGCCCGGTCGGCTCGACCGTGTAGTACGGCATGTAGCCGTCGCTGCTCACCCCCCAGCCGGCCAGCTCCCCGTGGATGACGGCGCCGCGCCGCTCGGCGTGCTCCCGGCGTTCCAGCACCAGGAAGACGGAGCCCTCGGCGAACACGCTGCCGGTGTGCCCGGCGTCGAAGGGCCGGTACAGCTCGTGCGGGGCGAGCGGGGCCCGGGGCTTGGCGTTGAGCCCGCTGGTCTCCAGGCACAGCCAGCCGTACGGCGACAGCGGCGCCTCGACCCCGCCCGCGAGCACCACGTCCGCCCTGCCGCGCAGCAGCGCCTCGGCGCCGCCGATCAGGGCGTACGCCCCGCTCGCCCGGTCCGCGACGAAGGTGCGGGCCGGGCCCTTGATGCCCTGGTCGATGCAGATGTTGCCCTGTGGGGCCGCCGGGAACCAGGCCGTGGCCTGGTAAGGGCTGACCGCGCGCGGGCCGTCGGTCCACAACTTGCGCAGCTCGCGCTCCGCGAACTCCCAGCCGCCCAGCACGTTTCCGACCATCACGCCGGTGCGCTCGGGCGCCACGCCCTCGCCGACGCGCACCCCGGCCTCGGCCAACGCCTGGCGCACCGCGTGCACGGCGAGGTGGGTGAAACGGTCGGTGCGCTTGACGAACCGGGACGGCAGTTCGGCGCGCGCGTCGAAGTCCGCCTGGCCCGCGACCGGGCACGCGTACTCCGAGGCGTCGAAGCGGTCGATCGTCGTGAGCCGCGCGACCCCGTCACGGGCGCTCCGCCACAGGGGTTCCATGCCCGTGCCCGCGGGGGTCACCGCGCCGATTCCGGTGATGACGACACTCATCGCGCTGCCCCTTCCCGTACGGCGCGGGCGACCATCGCGGCGTGCAGCCCGGCGAATCCGCTGGCGTCCTTGAGGATCACCTCGCCGTTCCAGGGCCGGCCGCTTCCCGGCACGTAGTCGAGGTCACAACTGGGGTCGGGTGTCTCGTAGTTGGCCGTGGGGTGGACGAAGGAACGCTCGCAGGCCAGCGCGCAGAGCACGATCTCCATGGCACTGGCCGCGGCGAGCGCGTGGCCCAGCATGGACTTCGCCGAGTTCACCGGGACCTCTTTGGCCCGGTCGCCGAGGGCGAGCTTGAGCGCACTGGTCTCACAGGTGTCGTTCTGCGGGGTGGAGCTGCCGTGCGAGCTGACGTGGTCGATGTCGGCGGGGGTGAGTCCGGACCGTTCGACGGCCTGGGTCATGGCACGGGTCAGGTCGGCGCCGTCGGAGAGCAGGTCGGTCATGTGCACGGCGTTGGAGGTGTGCGAGAAGGCGTTGATCTCCATGTACGGGGTGGCGCCGCGGCGCAGCGCGTGTTCGCGCTCCTCGAGGATGACGACGCCGCAGCCCTCGCCGAGCACGAAACCGTCCCGCCCCGCGTCGTAGGGGCGCGAGGCCGCCTCCGGCCGGTCCCGGTAGTCGCGCGAGAGACAGTTGATGATCTCGAAGGAGGCCACCGTCACCGGGGTGATGGGCGCCTCGCTGGCTCCGGCGATCATCACGTCCGCCTCGCCGTACTGGATCGCCTCCACCGCGTGGCCGACGGCGTCGATCCCGCCGATGCACCCGGTGGACAGCGTCACGCACGGCCCCTGGGTGCCGAGCAGGGCCGAGAGGATCACACCCGGGGTGTTCGACATGGACGCGAGATACAGATCGCGGCCGGCCTTGGCGGGGTCGATGGGCCCCCGGCCCCGGTCCGTGACCGCGAGGAACTCCTGCTCCATCTTGGGGGTGCCGCAGATGGCGGTGGACAGCGAGATGCCGGTCCGCTCGGCGGCGTAGTCACCGGCTTCGAGCCCGGCGTCCCCCATCGCCTGGAGCGCCGCGGCGACCGCGAACTGCACATACCGGTCGAGCCGTTGCACCTCGGTCGGCAGCGCCGGCACCTGGTCCTCGAATCCGGGGACTTCGGCCACCGCGTCGGACACGAAGTCGAAATCCCCGAACAGATCGGAACTCGTGATGTCCGACAGGGATTTGGTGACGCTTTTACCCGCCGAAACGGTTTCCCAGAGGGCTTCTTTTCCTATTCCAGCCGGGCTGATGACGCCGAGCCCGGTGACGACCACTTCTCGCATGAACTACCGCCTTTCACCTGTCAGTGCCGTCACAAGACCCCGTGTCACGGACTCTTTCGCCGTCACGCCTGATTTCTCCATCCGCGTGCGATATTCATCCGGTTCCGGTAGACCGCCTTCCGTGGTGTTCACCAGCAGGCTGAGATCGAGCATCGACCGGGAGAGCGTCGGCTCCCCGGGTGCCGGCCGCATGACGTCGGCGAGGAGCAGGGTTCCGCCGGGGCGCAGCACCCGGGCGCACTCCTGGATGAGCCGCCCCGCGGCCGCGGGCCCCGCGAAGCGCCCCGCGTGCGCCATCACCACCGTGTCGAACGACCCGTCGGGGAACGGCGGTCGGCCGAAGTCGGCCGGCACGAAGTCGAAGCGGTCGAGCAGACCCAGCTCCGCCACCCGTTCCCGGGCCCCCGCAAGGAGTGCCGGATCGTCGTGGGCCGTCACCCGCGCCGACGGGTCCGACACGGCCAGGGCGATGCCCCACTCCCCGCCGCCCGCGGTGAGGTCGAGGACCCGGCCGACCGGGGCCGGCCGCAGCGCCTCGACCACGGCCGTGGCGGCGCGTGCCGCCAGTGCGAAGGCGCCGCCGAACATCCCGCGATGGGCGCCGCGGGCCCCGGGTTCGCCCAGGTCGCCGCCGCGCCGACCGCTCCGTACCAGATCGGTGAGGCCGCCCCAGCTGTCCCACTGCGCCAGCACCTCGGCGAAGTGGTCCCCGAGGAATCCCGGGCCGCCCTCGACGAGATGGGCCCGGGAGAGCTCGGTGACCTCCCGGCCGGACGCGTCGTCACCGCGGACCAGGCCCAGTTCCGCGAGCGCGTCCAGCAGCCTGCGCACCGCCTCACCGTCGCAGCGCAGCACCCCGGCGAGCGCGGCGGAGGTGCGGGGGGCACGGGCCAGTTCGGTGAAGACGCCGAGCTCCAGGGCGGCGGAGAGCACCCTGGCGCGTGCGAACCCGAAGTTGAGGGCGAGCAGCGGAGCCGGGTCGGGGCCTTCCAGGACCGTGGACAGGTCGTACGAGGGGATGTTCTTCGGCACCGGGAGCTCCCTACTTGGTGGCGACGACCAGCCCGGAGAGGAGCGAGACGTTGCTGGTCCGGACGGACCGGAAGCCCGCGTCCCGCACCCAGCCGAGGATGTCCTCGCTGTCGCGCACCTCGCCCTCCTCGGTGTTGACGAGGAGGATCAGGCCGAACATGTACGGGAAGAGCCCGGTGGCCAGCGACGGCATGTGCGCGTGCACCAACAGCCGCCCGCCTTCCGGCAGGTGCTCGTGGATCCGCTTGATCAGATGTGCGGCGCGCTCCGGGCCGTACCCGTCGAGCACGTGCGAGAGCAGGACGGCGTCACTCTCGGGCCACGGGTCGCTCATGATGTCCGACGGCCGGACCTCCACCCGGTCCCCGACGCCCGCCTCGGCCACATTGGCCTTGGTCAGCTCGCACACCGCGGGGTAGTCGAGGGAGGTGACGCGCAGCCGCGGGTGGTGTTTGGCCAGCGCGATGGAGTAGTCGCCCGAGCCGCACCCCAGGTCGATGATGTTCCCCACCCCGTCGAGGGGCACCGCGGAGGCGAGCTTGTCGGCCTGCAGCCGGGAGCTCACCCGCATGGCCTGGATCAGCCGGCCGGTGCCCTCGCGGCCCTCGCCGGCCGCCGCGCCCTGGTCGCGGTAACCCTCCTTGAGGACACGCTGGTTGAGCGAGGCGTTCTCGCGTACCGCGTCCCCGAGCCGGTCGAAGTGGCCGAAGTGCTTGTTCTGGTGCTCGGCGAAGCCGCCCATGTACTCGGGCCGGCCCGCGACCAGGAAGCGGGAAGCCTCCGGGGTGTTGCGGTAGCGGCCGTCCTCGCGCGCCACCAGGTCGAGCCCGGTGAGCGCGACCAGCAGGGCGCGGGTGGGCCGGCGCTGGAGTCCCAGCTCCGCCGCCAGCTCCTCGATGGAGCGCGGACTCTTCTCGAGGGCTTCGAAGACGCCCAGCTCGAGTGCGCTGAAGACCGCCTTGGACTGGAGGTAGGCGGTCAGGATCGAGTGGACCCGCGAGGAGTCCTGCCCGGTGGCGTCCGTCGTGCTCACTTGCCCTCCAAGAGACTCGTGTACGCGGGGAGCTGCGTGTACTCGTACGGGTCCTCGGAGAGGAAGACGTTGCGCACCGGCGGCCGTTCGCAGGGCGCCACGACCAGGAACCGGCACGTCTGGTCGGGGCCGGTGACGAATCCGTGGGGCTCGTTCCTGGGGATGAAGATGGCGTCACCCGGGCCCACCTGCTCGGTCCTGCCCTGGTCGGGCATGACGAGGCCCATGGTGCCCTCGATGACGTAGATCTCGTGCTCCCACTCGTGGAAGTGCGGCGGCGTGGAGCCGTTCGGCGCCACCTCGAATTCCGTGAGGACGAACCGGTCCGCGCCGTCGGGTGTGTCGATGAGTTTGCGGTGGGTGGTTTCCTTCGCTCCCGGCTCCCGTACGATCTCCGCCTTTACGGCAGTCCTGTGAACGCGCCTCATGTGCTTCCTTTCCGTCAGGTGATTGCCGGATCGGGTCGGTGCCGCACATGAATCTATGGCAGTACTGCTCGCGGTTTCGATGGGCGCGGATCACGGCCGGCACGTGACAAATGGCCGAAGGCACCCGGGACGATCGCCCACCTACGGGGACAGGTGCCCCGATACGTCTGGGGCAGCCGGGATGATTGCCGAAATCCGCCCTGCGCGGCTGCTTCGCTTTCCTCTAGTCTGCGAAAAATAAACGGAAGTTGAATTCAACGCAGTGGAGGTCGAAGTGTCCGACCGCACGCCCAGAGCCCCCACGAAGGAGCGCATCGTCGACGCGGCCCGCCAGGAGCTCGCCCGGCACGGCTACGACGGAATGACACTGCGCGGCGTCGCCCGACGGGCGCAGGTGGACACCCGCCTGGTGAGCCACTACTTCGCCGGAAAGGACCGGCTCTGCGCCGAGGCCGTCAGGCTTCCCTGCGGCCCGGCCGGGTCCGGCCCGCCCGACGCGGGGGAGCCCGGCGCACCGGCCGGCCCCCGTATCGCCCAGGCCCTCCTGCGCAGTTGGGCCGCCGACCCTCCCGTCGGCCGCGCGCTGGTGGCCGCGGCGCTCACCCACGAGCGCTCCGGGGCGCTGCTCCGCTCGTTCCTCACCGGTCTTGTCGACGAGCTGTTGGGGTCGGCGCAGCCGCGACACCGGGAATCACGGGTTGCCATGACGGTCAGTCAGTTACTGGGCCTCGCCCTGTTGTCCTGCGCGGGAGCCGAGTTGCTCGATCCGCCGGCGCCGCTGGTCCCCGGGGCGCTCGGCGACTACCTGCTCGTCCTGCTGAGGGAGCCGCTGCCGTGAGCCCCGGTCCGCCGACCCGCCGGGGCAGACGGCCCGGCGCGGGCAGCGCCCGTGGGCAGATCCTGCGGGCGGCCCAGGTCAAGTTCGCCGAACGCGGCTACGAAGGCACCACGATCCGGTCGATAGCCCGCGAGGCCGGCGTGGACGCCTCGTTGGTCCACCACTTCTTCGGTACGAAGGAGGGCGTCTTCTCGGCCGCGATGAGCCGGGCCCTGCAGCCGGCCGAGATCAAGCCCGACGTACTCGCGGGCGGACCGGACGGCCTCGGCGAACGGATCCTGCGCAGCTTCCTCCAGCAGTGGGAGACGGTGGAGCGGCGCGATCCCATGCTGGCGGTGATCCGGTCCGCGGTCTCCCATGAGGACGCCGCGCTCCAGTTGCGGAAGTTCATCACCACGGAGGTTCTCGGCACGCTCGCACGGTCCATTCCCGGCCCCGATGCGCCGGTGCGCGCCACGATGGTCGGCTCACAGCTGATCGGCCTGATCATGGTGCGCTATATCGTGCGGGTCGAGCCGCTCGCCTCGGCGTCCACGGAGACGCTGGTCGAGCTGTTCGCACCCGTACTGGGGGGCTACCTCGCCGGGGACGGGTGAGGCCTTCCTCGGCGGATGGCCCGCACCGGCGGCTGTCGTGCACCGGCGACCGTCCCGCACCGGCGGCTGCCCCGCATCGACGGCGGCCCAACTGGGCAAGCGAAGCAACTGAGCAAGGCGAGCAAGGCGAGCAAGGCGAGCAAGGCGAGCAAGGCGAGCAAGGGGAGTAAGGGGCCGATGCTGGACTACAGCGAGGAAGCCGACCGGTACGACGCATCGCGCGGCGGTGAGCCCCGCGCGGCCGCCGCCGCGGAGGCGGTGCTCGGCCTGCTGCCCGACGGGGCAGGCACGC
The DNA here is from genome assembly GCF_055591085.1 of Streptomyces sp. NPDC041713. Lineage (NCBI taxonomy): Bacteria > Bacillati > Actinomycetota > Actinomycetes > Kitasatosporales > Streptomycetaceae > Streptomyces > Streptomyces sp. NPDC041713. The sequence goes on along the minus strand of NZ_JBVIZY010000004.1, from coordinate 738,334 downwards.
TCCTCGACGTCGCCTGCGGCACCGGCCTGGTCACCCGCCGCCTCGCCGCACGGCAGGGGCTGCGGGTGACCGGCGTCGACGCCGCGTACCGCATGGCGCGGATGGCGGCGGGGCGGCTGCCGGGCGCGGTGGTCCTCGGCGACTGCCGTCAACTCCCGTTCGCCGACGCGTCGTTCGACACCGTGAGCACGGTGTGGCTGCTGCATCTGCTGTCCGGCCCTGAGGAGACCTCGGCGGTCGTCGCGGAGTGCGCGCGGGTGCTGCGGCCCGGCGGCGTCTACGTCACCACCGTGGACAAGGCCGCCGCGCACGACGTGGGCAGCGACATCGACGCCGTGCTCGCGCCGCGCCCGGTGACGGCGGCCGTCGACGGCGCCGAAGCCGTCGACGCGCACGCCGCCGAGCACGGCCTGACGCCCGCGGGCCGGGCGAGCTTCCGCGGCCACGGCCAGGGCCGCTCGCCCCGCTCCACCATCGAGGACGTGCGACGCGGCTGGTTCACCCGGATCCCGGCCGACGGGCCGCTCGCCGCGCGGCTCACGACCGCGCTGGCCGACCTCCCCGACCAGGACGTTCCGCGCCCCGACCCCCGATTCGGCGTGCGGGCGTACCGCAAGCGAGGCTGACGGTTCTTTTTGCGGAACCGGCAAGTGTGGTGGTCCGAAACCGGTACGGGGAGCAGGCTGGCTCCGTCGGCAGCACACAGCGCGGCACGGGACCCGGAAGGCGGCAGAAGACGATGGGGCATGACCACGGAAGCGGGCAGGGGCAGGGGCACGGCCACGGTCACGGTGCGGGCCACGGTCACGGCCACGGGCATGGCGGCGACATGGACTGGGCCGCGATGGGCGCCATGCTGGAGCGCTACGCCCGCGTCGCCGCGCCCCTGTACGGCCAGGTGGCCGACTGGCTGAAGCGGTGGGCCCCCGCACCGGGCGTGGTCGCCGACGTCGGCTCCGGTCCCGGGGCCGTCTCCTTCCTGCTGGCCGAGGCGTTCCCGAAGGCCCGGATCGTCGCGGCGGACCCGGAGGACGCCCTCCTGGAGCAGGCCCGCGAGCGTGCGGAGCGCGAGGGCCTGGCCGACCGGTTCGGCACGGCGCGCGCCGCACTCCCGGACGACATCGACGGCGTGCCGGCGGCCGACCTGCTGTGGCTGTGCAAGTCCCTGCACCACGTGGGCGACCAGGCCGGCGCACTGGCGGCGCTCGCGGACCGCCTCGCGCCGGGCGGCACGATGGCTCTCCTGGAGGGCGGCCTGAGCCCCCGCTACCTGCCCCGCGACATCGGCATCGGCCGCCCGGGGCTGCACAGCCGGCTGGAGGCGGCGGACGAGGAGTGGTTCACGGAGATGCGGACGGGCCTCGACGGTTCGAAGGACACCCCGGAGGACTGGCCGGCCCTCCTCGCCGGCGCGGGCCTGCGGTACGCGGCGACCCGCAGCTTCCTGCTCGACCTGCCGGCCCCGCTCTCTGACGACGCCCGCGCCCACGTGGTGCAGGAGTTCACCCGCCGCCGCGAGATGCACGCCGACCGCCTGGCCCCCGACGACCTCACCACCCTCGACCGCCTCCTGGACGAGCAGGACCCACAGAGCCTGCACCGCCGCGCCGACCTGTTCGTACTGACGGCGCAGACGGTGCATGTGGCGGTCAAGGACGCAGAGGTCGAGGACGCGGCCGGGAGCTAGGCGTCAGCAGTGGCCGGGCCGCGCGTACAGGGTGACGAGCGGCCCGTGCCCCCGCCACGTCCGGCATTTCTGGAACAGGCTCTGGATCACGCGGAGTTTCGTGGCCTCCGGCTCGGCCCGGCCCGCGGCCCCGACCGACCGGTCGGTGACGAAGACGATGCGCGACGCCGCGGTCATGCGGGCGCGGATGACGTGGGCGGGCGCCTCGACGCCGTACAGGGTGTGTGAGGCGTTCGGGCCGCTGTCCAGTGCGATGTCGCGAAGGCCCGCCACGGTGTTGGGCGTCGGCAGCACCCACCCCCGGTGATGTGTCGGCATGTACACCACGGCATCGCCGGAGCGGCCGAGCGCCCGGACGGCCCGAGCCGTGGCGCCGGCATCGGCATTGCCGCTGCGGTGCGCGGGATCCCGCAGCTGCCGCGCCTCGGGGACCACGAGGGCGAGTGCGGCCGTCGCGGTGATCACGGCGACGACGCCGTGCCACCGGCGGCCCCGGAGCGCCCGGTCGAGCAGCCGTCCCACGAGCAGGGCGAGCCCGCACAGGCAGTACAGGACATAGCGGTCCAGGAACAGCGGCTTGACCGGGGTGAGGAGCATCAGCACCCCGACGGGCGCCACCAGCAGCGGCAACGTCACGCGGACGAGCCCCACCGGCGGCTCAGCCGGCCCGCGCGGCAGCCTCCCCAGAAGTACCGCGCAGCCCGCCCCGAGCAGGCAGACGGTGAGCGTGTCCGTGTACATGCCGGTGTCGAAGCGGATCCAGGACACCTGCGCCTGCTGGTGCCGGCTCACGACCACCAGCGGCGCGAGGCCCGTGCACACGGCGGCCGCGGCGACGGCCCACCGCCGGCGGGCGGCGCGCGGCACGGTCAGCGCGTGCCCGGCCAGCGCGAACACGGCGAACTCGTGCAGCAGACACGCCACCAGCATCAACGCGCCGTAGCGGCACCACGCACGCCGCGCCCGGCGGCCTTCCGTCGCCACGGCGCCCACCAGCGCGTACGTCGCCCAGACGACGAGCGCACAGACCAGCGCGTACGAACGGCCTTCCTGGGCGAACCGCTGGACCGCCGGAATCAGGGCGAACACGACGCCGGCGAGTGCCCCCGCACGCGGACCCGCCAGCCTCCTGCCGAGCAGCGCCACCCCCGCGGTGGCGGCACCCATGGCGAGGATGGAGGGAATGCGCAGGACCAGCAGCGGGTCGGCGTCGCCGGTGATCCCGAACAGCGCGTGCACCAGCAGGTAGTAGAGCCCGTGCACGGCGTCCACGTTTCCCAGCGTCCGCCACAGCTCTCCGACACCGCGCCGCGAGGCCTCGTAGGTCGCCATCTCGTCCAGCCACATGGTGCCGTCGCGCCGCACTCCCCAGAGACCGAGACCGAGCGTCAGGAGGACGCCGGGAAGCGCGGTGAGCGCCGCTCTCCCACGGGCTCGCGGCAGGTGGTGGTACGCGCCGTCGCGCGGGGCACGCGGGGCAGCGGCCGGGTGGGAGGGGCGGCTGGTGGTGGCGATCACGTGCTCCTGAGGGCGGATTGCGACGGGCGGGGCCGAGGGGCCCAAGAGCGGGCTCCGAAGGCCGAGTTCAGCGGCCCGCGATTTGATGGGCAGCCCTGTTCCGCCGCGCCAATCAATTGCTAGCGTGGCTGCGGATCTTGACCGAGGGCTCCGGTCGGCGCCGGGGAGACGCCGGTCGGAGGCCGGTGGAAGGTCGGTCGAAGGCCCGGGGGGCCGGGAGGGGCGTGTCGCGTGGGACGTCGCGAGAAGCCGTTGGAGCCGGCGGCGGGCCCCGTCCCGCGCCTGGCACACCGGCTCCGCACGCTCCGCGCCGACGCCGGCAGCCCGACCTACCGCACGATGGCCCAGCGCGTTTCGTACTCGGCGCCCACCCTCTCCGCGGCCGCCGCGGGTGAGCGACTGCCGACGCTGCCGGTGCTGCGCGCCTACGTCACCGCGTGCGCGGGGGACCCGGACGAATGGGAGCGGTACTGGTACGAGACGGTGGCCGAGGACGCCGGACGCGGTACGGACGAAGGGGAGTCCCCCTACCCGGGCCTCGCCCGGTTCGGCACCGACGACGAGGACCGCTTCCACGGCCGCGACGACCTGGTGGACGCGCTCGTGGACCTCACGTCCCGGCGGCGCGTGGCCGCGGTGATCGGCGCGTCGGGATGCGGCAAGTCGTCCCTGCTCAGGGCCGGACTGATCCCCGCGTTACGGAAGTCGACCGGCCCCGCACGACCCGCGACGATCCGCGTCCTGACCCCCGGGCCGCGCCCGGACCGCACCCACCGGCATCTCCTGACACCGGCGGACGGCGAGGGCGACACCCTGCTGGTGGTGGACCAGTTCGAGGAGGTCTTCTCGCTCTGTCACGACCCGGCCGAGCGCGACGCCTTCCTCGACGGACTGCTCACCGCGCGGGACTCCGCCGCCCGGCTCCGCGTGATCCTCGCGGTCCGCGCCGACTTCTACGGCCGGTGCGCCGAGCACGGCACGCTCGCCGCCGCGCTGGGCGACGCCCATGCGCTGGTCGGGCCGATGTCACCGGCCGGTCTGCGCGAAGCCGTCGTCAGACCGGCCCTGGCCGAGGGCCTGATCGTGGAGCGCGCCCTGACCGCACGGATCGTCGCCGACGTGGCGGACGAGCCGGGCGGCCTGCCGCTGATGGCCCACGCGCTGCGCGAAGTGTGGCGACGGCGCAGCGGCAGAACGCTGACGGAGGCGGCGTACGAGGCGATCGGTGGGGTGCGCGGTGCCGTCGCGCACACCGCGGAGGACGTCTACGGTTCGCTGGACGAGACGGAGGCCGCCCGAGCGCGCACGCTGTTGCTGCGGATGGTGGCACCGGGCGACGGCACGGAGGACACCGGACGCCCCGTCGACCGCACCGAACTGCCGCCGGGCTGCGACGACATCCTGGAACGGCTCGTCGCGGCACGCCTGTTGACCGTGGACGGGACGACCGTCGACTTCGCGCACGAGGCGCTGATCGGCGCCTGGCCGCGGCTGCGCGCCTGGATCGACGAGGACAGGGAGCGGCTGCGACGGCACCGGGCGCTGACCGAAGCCGCCCGCACCTGGGAGGAGTTGGGCCGGGACGCCGGCGCGCTGTACCGGGGGATGAGGCTCAGGACGGCGAGAGAGGCGTTCGGGGGAGGCGGCGCGGCCGGTGAACTCACGCCGGGCGAGGCCGAGTTCCTCCAGGCGTGCATCACCGCCCACGAACAGGGCGTACGGGCCCGCACACGGGCCGCCCGCCGGACCAGGGCGCTCCTCGTGACGCTCGCGGTGGTCCTCTGCCTGGCGACGGTGGCGGGAGCGGTGGCCTGGCAGCAGAACAGGAACGGACAGCGCCAGCGGGACGAGGCCCGGGCACGGCAAATCGTCGGCGTCGCGCGGTCGCTGCACACGTCCGACCCGGTCACCTCGATGCGGCTGAGCGTGGCGGCCTGGCGGCTCGCGGATCTGCCGGAGACCCGCGAGGCGGTACGCGGCGCCTCAGCGCAACGCGAGCAGGACACGTTCTTCGGGGACGGCGCGCAGGGCCCGCCCCGGACGGCACGATTCCTCAGCGCGGACGGCCGCGTCCTGACCAGTTCCACCGGGAGACGCGTGACCCGCCGGGACCTGAGGAGGCACCGGCGGATCAGTACGTACGACAGGCCAGGCCCGTTCGGCGCGTCCGACTACGACGTGGACGTCAGCGCGGACGGCCGGCTCATCGCCCGGCTGACCGGCCAGGGGTTCAAGATTTGGGACCTGCAGGACGAACGGCCGGTGGGGCGGCCGCTGGAGAGCAGGGGCCGGGCGGACGTGAGCGGGCGATTCGCGCCCAGCGGGCGCCGGTTCATCGTCCACGACGAGCGCCGCGGCCGCGTCCGGGTGTGGGACGTGCGGCGGCACAAGGTCCTCACCACGGTCCGGGGAGCGGACGCGGGCAGCGCCCCCTTCTCCGTCATGAGCCCCGACGACCGGTTCCTCGCGGCCTGTACGGGTGAGGAGGGCACGCTCGTCGTACGGCAGGTGGGCACCGGCCGCGACCTCGCGAGGACCTGGCCGCGTGCGCTCGACCGCGCTTTCTGCTCGGCGCCGGAGGCGACCTTCACGCCGGACGGCCGTGCGCTGGCCGTTCCCGTAAAAGGAGGCGTGCGGACCTGGGACGTGCGGAGCGGGGACGAGCGGCCCCGCCTCGCACTGCCCGGCGCCGCCGAACCGAGCGTCGACTTCAGTGCCGACGGCACCACGGCGGTGGCCCTGGGCGACCGCGAAATGGTCCTGTGGCGCACCGCCGCGCCCGGAGCCCTGCTGATGCGGCATCCGGTGGGTGAGCTCACGGCCGCGGGGGTGCGCCTGGACGAGGGCGCCGGGGCGATCCGCCTGCAGGCGAGCGCCAGGGTGATCCGCACCCTGGACGTGCACGACGTCCTGTCGGGGGCGCGGACGTCACTGCCGCCCGACCTCGAAGAGGCACGCTTCAGCCCGGACGGCCGCACCCTGGTCACCCTGGAGCGTCACCACGGGGAGGCGCGATTACGGCTGCGCGACGGCCGTGACGGCACGGTGCTGCGCACGCTGCCCGGCCGTGTGTGCGCGGACTGCACCGCACCCCTGGCCTTCTCGCCGGACGGGGAGACGCTGGCGTACGCCGTCAAGGTGTTCGAGGCGGCCAAGGGCTCGACGATCCGGCGGTGGGACCTGCGGCGGGACCGGGAGACGACGCGGACGACCGTTGCGTCGTGGGTGCAGAGTCTGGTGCTGCCCGAGGGGGACGCACCCCTCGTGGCCGCCGGAACCCCGCCCGTGCAACAGGACAACGACACCTCGAAGACCGAGGTCCTGCGGGTCGGTGGACGGGCCGGCGGCCGGCTCGGCAATCGCGTACTGCTCCACGGTCTCCACGGCCCTCTGGTCCTCGCGCCCGGCGGGCGTGAACTCCTCTCCCTGGACGGCCGGATGACCGACCTCGGGACGGGGCGTACGCGGCCGGTGCTGCGCGGCGAGGACACGCTGACGTCCGGCACGTTCAGCCCCGACGGCCGTTTCCTCGCTGTCGCGGACGACAACGGAAGGCTCACGCTGTGGGACGGCCGGGCGACCCGGCCCCTCGCCGTTCTGTCCACGGACGGCCAGGGAGGGGGCGGGGGCGGGCCCGCGCCGGTTCTCGCCTTCTCCGCCGACGGCCGCCATCTCGCGGCGAGCGTCGCCGGAGGGGCGGTCCGGGTGTGGGAGACGGATGCTCCGCGCCTCGCCGGCGCCCGGTATCCGGGGACGGGCGGGGCCGTTCTGGCCCTCGGCTTCGCCGGGGACACGTTGCGGGTCACGACCTCGCACGGAACGGTCCGTGGGCTCTCCATCGCGGCGGAGCGGGCGGCGGAGAGGGTGTGCCGTCGGGCCGGGGGCGGGCTGACCCGGGAGGAATGGCGGACGTATCTGCCCGACACGGCGTACCGCCGCAGCTGTTGACGTCATCGGACCTGTGAGCGGTCTGCGCCGGTCCGGAAACGGACCGGGAGCGACGCACGGGCCCGGCCACGGCGGGAGGCGTTGTGCCCTGCCTGCCGTGCCGGGCCCGTGGGATGCCGAACCGCGGGATCGCGGGATCGCGGGATCGCTGGATCCGTGCGGCGGCGGCTCAGACGACGTCGAACGTCGCCGGGTCCGGGCCGATGCGGCGGTCCTCGTTCAGGGCGGAGATCGCCGCCATGTCCTCGGGGTCCAGCTCGAAGTCGAACACGTCGATGTTCTCCTTGATCCGCGACGGCGTCACGGACTTCGGGATCACGACGTTGCCCAGCTGGATGTGCCAGCGCAGGACGACCTGTGCGGGCGAGCGCCCGTGCTTCTGCGCGATGGCGATGATCGCCGGGACCTCCAGGAGGCCCTTGCCCGAGCCGAGCGGCGACCACGCCTCGGTGGCCACGCCCTGCTCGGCGTGGAGCTCGCGCGAGGCGCGCTGCTGCAGGTGCGGGTGGAGCTCGATCTGGTTGACGGCGGGGATGACCGACGTCTCGGAGATGAGCCGCCGCAGCTGGTCGGGGAGGAAGTTCGAGACGCCGATGGACTTGGCGCGGCCGTCCGCCAGGATCTTCTCGAACGCCTTGTACGTGTCCACGTACTTGTCGTTCGACGGCACCGGCCAGTGGATCAGGTACAGGTCCACGTAGTCGAGACCCAGCTTCTCCAGCGACGCGTCGAAGGCGCGCAGCGTCGCGTCGTGGCCGTGCTCGCTGTTCCAGAGCTTCGTCGTGACGAACAGGTCCTCACGGGCCACGCCGGACGAGGCGATCGCCCGGCCGGTGCCTTCCTCGTTGCCGTAGATGGCCGCGGTGTCGATGCTGCGGTACCCGGCCTCCAGGGCCAGCGCGACGGCCTTCTCGGCCTCGTCGTCCGGAACCTGCCACACGCCGAAGCCGAGCTGGGGCATCTCGACGCCGTTGTTCAGGATGATCGGGGGAACCTTGCTCACGAGCTTTCGATCCTTAAGTCGTCGGTTGGTCTTCCCATGGTCAACGATCACGGGCCGTGCCGCATTCCTGGCCGCGGCGGTCGGGACGCTGATCGTCGTGTGCACCGGTCACCATCCTGTCGCCCCTGGGGCGGGTGGCGAAACGGATGCGGACGCGGTTTTCCTCGCGGATCGGTCCGGACCATTGACGGTGTCCCGTCATGCCGCGACTCTATTGCACATCGATGAACGCAGGACATCCATGTGAACGCCTGACGCGCCTGGCGACCCTTGCGCTCACGAACTGTCAGGAAAGGTTCCTGACATTGCCGTACCGCAGCCCCGTACCGCAGCCACGTCCCGAGTCCCGCGCCGCAGATCCGCATCGCAGAGAGGATCCACCGTCGTGCCACCTCACACCCCCCACTCCACCCCCCGCAGGACGACCGCCGCGCTCGCCGCCCTCGGTCTGGCCGGCGCCGCCGCGCTGACCCTGGCCGCGGAGCCGTCCGCGCAGGCCTCCCCGACGCCCGCGTCCGCCCCGGCCGTCAAGGCCTCCGGCACCCTCCACGCCGCCCCGTACGAGTACCTCGGCTGGGGCAACCCGCAGAAGCCCACCGACGTGATGGCCGCGACGGGCGTCAAGTGGTTCACGCTCGCCTTCATCCTCTCCGACGGCGGCTGCAACCCGGCCTGGGACGGCAACCGCCCGCTCAAGGGCGGTTCCGACGAGGCGGCCATCAAGTCCATACGCGGTGCGGGCGGCGACATCGTCGTCTCCGTCGGCGGCTGGAGCGGCGCCAAGCTCGGCGAGAAGTGCGGCAGCGCCTCCGCGCTCGCGGGTGCCTACCAAAAGGTCATCGACGCCTACAAGTTGAAGGCGTTCGACATCGACATCGAGAACACCGAGTTCAGCAACGCCACCGTGCGCCGGCGCGTCGTGGACGCACTGAAGATCGTCAAGTCGAAGAACCCCGGCATCGTCACCTACGTCACCATGGGCACCACCCCGCAGGGCCCCGACGCCACCGGCAAGGACCTCATCAAGCTCGGGGCCGCCGCCGGGCTCGCCAACGACGCCTGGGTGATCATGCCCTTCGACTTCGGCGGGCACAGCGGCACCATGGGCGACGCCTCCGTCAGCGCCATGGAGGGCCTCAAGGCCGCGGTCAAGAGCGCCTACGGCTACGGCGACGCCGACGCGTACAAGCACATCGGGATCTCCTCCATGAACGGCAAGACCGACGTGGCGGGCGAGACGGTGACCACCGCTGATTTCAGGAAGATCCTCGGGTACGCGCAGCAGCACCACATCGCGCGGTACGCCTTCTGGGCCGTCAACCGTGACCGCGACTGCGGTTCCGGCGGCAGCCCGGGCGACTCCTGCAGCGGCGTCGCGCAGTCGCCGTACGAGTTCACCAAGATCGTTGCTCAGTACGGGGGGTGAGGTACCCGTCGTCCCGTAGCGACGTGCCCAGGTAGGCGTCCCGCACCCGCGGATCCGCGCGCACCTCGGCCGCCGTGCCCTGCGCGATGACCCGGCCCAGGTCGAGGACGACGACGCGGGCGCAGAGCTCCATCACGAAGGCGACGTTGTGCTCGACGAGCAGGACCGCGCAGCCCTCCTCGGCCGCGAGCCGGCGGACGACGTCCGACAGTTGGCGTCGTTCGTCGGCCGTCATCCCGGAAGCGGGCTCGTCCAGGAGCAGCACCCCGGGCGGGTCCGCGACCGCGCGCGCGAGTTCCACCATGCGGGCCTGCCCGACCGGCAGCGCGCCCGCGTACTGTCCGGCGAGCACGTCGAGGCCGCAGGCGCGCAGGACCTCGGCGGCCCGTTCGCGCCGTCGCACCTCGTGGGTACGCCGGGTCGGTGCGGCCAGCAGATCGGCGGCGAACCCGCCGCCACCGCCACGCCACTCCTGCGCGACGACGCAGTGGTCGGCGACCGTGAGCTGTCCGAAGAGCTGCTGCCGCTGGAAGGTGCGGCGCATCCCGTGCCGGGCCCGCCACACGGGGGAGCGGCGCGTGACGTCACGGCCGTCCATCAGCACCCGGCCGCGGTCCGGTCTGCGGATGCCGGACACCACGTCGAAGAGCGTGGTCTTGCCCGCGCCGTTGGGCCCGATGAGGCCGCAGATCTCGCCGGGACGGACGGCGAGGCCCACCCCGTCGAGGGCGCGGATCCCGCCGAAGCGGACGCCGACGTCCTCGACCACCAGGGCGTGGTCGCCGTCGTTCATCCTGATCCTCCTCTTCCTCCTCGACGCCGGCTTCTCATGGCCGGGTCACGTCCTTCGCCGTCCCCTCCTTCGCCGTCCCCGGCACGCCGTCCGCGGCCATGCCCAGATAGGCCTCGGTGAGCCGGTCCGCCCGCACCTCGGAGCGCGGGCCGCACCAGGAGACGCGGCCCTGCGCGAGATACGCCACCGTGTCCGCGACGCCGAGGATCTCGGCCGCCTTCTCCTCGACGAGCAGCAACCCGGCGCCCGCGTCCCGCAGTTCGACCAGGAGCCGGAACACGTCGTCGACCACGCGGGGCGCGAGTCCGAGCGACGGCTCGTCGGCGATCAGCACCTTCGGCGGGCGCTGCAACAGCGGTGCGAGGGCGAGAAGTTGCTGCTCGCCGCCGGACAGGGCGCCCGCGGTGACCCGACGCCGGGCGGCGAGCCCGGCGAACCGCTCGTACACGGCGTCCCGCGCGTCGCGTTCCCGCAGGTACAGGGCGAGGTTCTCCTCGATGGTGAGCGCGGGGAAGATGCCGCGGCCCTCTGGAGCGAGGACGACGCCGGCGCGGGCGCGGTGGGCGGCGCGCTCGCGGGTGGCGTCGCGTCCGGCGACGCGGACCCGGCCCGCGGTGAGCGGGACGAGACCGGCCGCGGCCAGGCAGGTGGTCGACTTGCCGGCCCCGTTGGGCCCGAGCAGGGCGACGATCTCGCCGGTGCGGACGGTGAGGTCCACCCCGTGGAGGACGGGCGCGCCGTCGTACCCGGCGTGGAGGTCGTGCAGGGAGAGGGCGGGGGCGGGGGTGTGCTCTTCGTCTGGGCTCTGCGGTACGGGGGCGTGGCCAGCGTCCCGCCGTACGGAGACGTGGCTCGCACTCCCTTGCGCCGAGGCGCGACTCGAACTCCCCTGCACCGGCTCGGGGTTCGGATCCCCCGGCCCACGCTGAGGCCCACCCCCACTCCCACCCCTCCGCACCCGCCGCCGATACCCCCGTACCGACACCGCCGCGCAATACCCGTCCGGGTCATTGGCCAGCGCGAGGCCCGCCAGGCCGAAGAGGACCACCGGCAGGTGCGCGGAGTCCGTGACGTACTCCGCGACCAGGTGCGGGACGATCGCGAAGACCAGCCCCGCCACCACCGCGAACTGCGCCCTGCGCACCCCCGCGGCGACCACCACGGCCAGCCAGATCAGCCCGGTCATGGCGGTGAAGTCGGTCGCCGTGATCCGTGTGTTGAAGGACGCGTACATCACGCCGCCGAACCCCGCGAGCCCCGCCGAGAGCGTGAACAGGAGGAGCTTCGTGCGGATGACGGAGATGCCCGAGGCCATCGCCGCCGCGGGAGCCGACCGTACCGCCAGCATCGCCCGGCCCGTCGGGCTGTCGCGCAGCGCGTCGAGCGCGGCGACCGCCGCCGAGACGAGGACGATCATCGCGACGCCCATGGCGCGGTCGTCCGAGAGGTCGACGGGGCCGAAGACCGGGCGGGGGATCTCCCACCCCGTGTCGCCGTTGCGCAACCGCCCCAGCTGGAAAAGGACTTGGTCGGCGAGGAAGGCGAGCGCCAGCGTGGCGAGGGCCAGGGAGCGGCCGCCGAGCCGCAGCGCGGGCAGCGCCACCAGCGCGCCGAGCACCGCGGCCGCGCAGGTGCCCACCAGTGCCGCCGCCACGAACGGCCAGCCGTGGCTCATCAGCAGGCCCGCGACGAGCGCGGCGCCCGTGACGAAGGTGGCCTGCGCCAGCGAGACCATCGCGCCGAGACCGGTCACCACGGTGAAGGAGACGAACACCAGTGAGATCGCGAGCCCTTGGGCAAGGATGCCGCTCCAGAACGGTGTCGTCACGGTGTAGAAGGCGAGGGCCAGCAGCGCGGCGGCCACCGCCCACGGACCCCATCTGCGCGCCCATGACCTGCCCGCGAGATAGTCGACGGGCGGTGCGTCGACCGCGGCCGTGCCCGCGGTCCGCCGGCGTCGGGTGAGCAGGAGCAGCCCGGCGAAGAGGATGAGGAAGGGTACGGCGGTACGGAAGCCGGTGATCTTCTCGGCGAAGTCGGCGTACCCCGCGACGAGGTTCTGCAGCACCCCGAGCCCGAGCCCGCCGGCGAACGCCAGCGGCACGGAGAGGAAGCGGCCCAGCACGGCGGCCGTCGCGGAGACGAAGAGGAACAGGGTGAAGTCGTGCGAGGAGAGACCCAGCAGGGGCGTCGCGAGCACGCCCGCGAGGCCGGCGAGACCGGACGACAGCATCCACGCCACCGAGGAGAGCCGGTCCGCGTTCATGCCGCGCAGTTCGACGAGCGAGCGGTTGTCGACGGCGGCGCGCAGCCGCAGGCCCAGCGCGGTGTGGCGCAGCAGGATCCACAGGCCGACCGCGACCACCGCCGTGGCCACCCAGGTGATCAGCTGGTCGGAGTCGATGCCGACGCCGTCCATGAGCTGCCAGCTGGTGGCGGGGCTCGGGCCCACCCCCGGCAGTCCGAACTGGTTCTCGGCCGGCTTGACCGGGGCGCCCGCGTCCGCCAGGAGCTCCACCGCCCACAGGCCGAGCGCGGGCAGCGCGACGAGCAGTCCGATGGTCGCGACGATCTGCGCGGTCTCGCCCACCCGCGCCAGTTTGCGGAACATCAGCCGGTCCAGGCCCCAGCCGAGCGCGGGGGCCGCCACCAGGACGAGCAGGAGCGCCGTCGGCACGGCGGGCCAGCCGAGTCCGGAGTGCAGCTCGTAGTAGGTGAGGGCGCAGAGGTAGGCGGTCGCGCCGTGGGCGAAGTTGAACAGGCCCGACGCGGAGTAGGAGAGGACGAGGCCGGTGGCGAGGAGGGCGTAGAGGGCACCGGACACGAGACCGCTCAGCACGAATCCCAGCAGGTCCGACATGGCGGCCCGCCCCTACTTGAAGGGGATCGGTTCGTAGCACTCGAACGGTGACGTCACCGTGTACTTCCCGTCCTTGAGCTGGACCAGGGCGCCGCAGCCGAAGGACTCCTTGCGCCCCTCGGGGAGGCGGCGGTCGCCGACCATGGTGTCGCGGTCGGAGTAGCCGTCGGCGGCCTGCTGGAAGGAGTCGACGGTGAGGTTCTTGCCGGCCTTCTCGGCGATGGCGAGGAAGAGGTCGGCCGACATGTAGCCGGTCATCATGTGCATGTTGAGCGGCACGTCCTTGCCCGCCGCCTTCCTGATGTCCGCCTTGAACCTCCGCATGTCCGCGCCGTCCTGTTCGAAGGGCTGGAAGGAGAGCAGGACGTGCACGCCGTCGAGCGCCTTCTTCGTCGCGCTCTTGGTGAGCAGGCCGGGGTCGTAGTCGGTCGGGTCGGTGAGGACGCCGCGGAAGCCCGCGCGCTTGACGGACGTGAACAGGCCGATGTTGTACGGGGTCTGCATGACGGAGACGACGGCGTCCGGTGCCTCGCCGCCGTCGGAGCGCAGGATCTCCTTGGTGTACGCCGACCAGTCGCTCGGCACCGAGGTGGCGGGCACCGTCGACTTGGCGTACGTCACCTCGTAACCGGCCGCCGCGAAGCTCTGCTTGTAGGTGCGGATGGCGAAGGTGCCCGCGTCGTTGTCGTTGGCGAGGATGGCCACCGACTTGCCCTTGGCTCCGCCGGTGACCTTCTTCAGGCCCTCGGGCCAGCTCTGTGTGATGGTGCCGCCGGGCATCGGCACCATGCAGCCGCCGAAGCCGTACATGTACGTCGGGCCGCAGAACGGCGGAATGGTGCCCCAGCCGAACGTGGGCACCTTCTGCTTCTGCAGGAAGTCGGCCCCGGAGAAGGTCACGGAACTCATCGGCGCGATCGCGAACACCTTCTCCCGCTGCACGAGCTTGCGGGCCGCAGCGAGGTTCCTGGACGGATCCTGACCGTCGTCCTCGGCGCCGAGGTAGTCGATCTTCCGCCCGTGCACGCCGCCCTCGGCGTTGGCGCGGTCGAAGTGGGCCTTCGCGCCGAGGTCGGTGTCCTTCTTGCTGTAGCCGCTGGCGGTCGTCATGGAGACGATCCCGCCGACCTTGATGGAGTCGTGGGTCACCCCGCGCGCCGAACTGCCGCCCTTGCCCCCGCCGTCGCCGCCCGAACCACCGCTGTCCGATGCGGAGTTGCAGGCGGTGGCGAGCAGCAGGGCCGCTGCGACGGCCGTGATGGTGCGGATCGATCGCGACACGGTCGAGCCCCCCTGAAGTCGACTGGGGCTGATTCTGTGCGCGACCTGACGAGCCGTCAATAACTGGCGCAGCGTCAGTTGATGGCCCGTCAGGAGACGTACTGGGCCCGTGTTCCGCGCCGGCGCGACCGTGTCTAGCTGCGGTAGAGCGCCTCGACCTCCGTCGAGTACACCGTCTCGATCGCCTTGCGCTTCAGCTTCAGCGACGGCGTCAGCAGGCCGTGCTCCTCGGTGAACTGGTGCGCCAGTATGCGGAACGTACGGATCGACTCGGCCTGGGACACCAGGGTGTTGGCGGCGACGACGGCCCGCCGCACCTCGGTCTCCAGGTCGGGGTCGCGTACCAGGTCGCCCGGCGTCATCATCGGCTTGCGGCGCATGGTCAGCCAGTGCTCCACGGCCTCGGAGTCCAGCGTGACGAGCGCCGCGATGTAGGGGCGGTCGTTGCCCACGACGATGCACTGCGCCACCAGCGGATGGTCGCGCACCCGCTCCTCCAGCTGGGCCGGCGAGACGCTCTTGCCGCCGGACGTCACCAGGATCTCCTTCTTGCGCCCGGTGATCGTCAGATAGCCGTCCTCGTCGAGCGCGCCCAGGTCACCGGTGGCGAGCCAGCCGTCGTGCAGGGTCGCGTCGGTGGACTTGGGGTCGTTGAGGTAGCCCTGGAAGACATTGCCGCCGTACAGCCACACCTCGCCGTCCTCCGCGATGTGCACGCTCACGCCGGGGATGGCCTGGCCGACCGTGCCGTAGCGGGTGCGTTCGGGCGGGTTGGCGGTCGCGGCGGCCGTGGACTCCGTCAGGCCGTACCCCTCGTAGATCGTCACCCCGGCGCCCGCGAAGAAAAGGCCGAGCCTGCGGTCCATCCCGGAACCGCCGGACATCGCGTGCCGCACCCGGCCGCCCATCGCCTCGCGGACCTTGGAGTAGACGAGCTTCTCGAAGAGCTGGTGCTGCATGCGCAGCCCCGCAGCCGGGCCGGGACCCGTCCCGAAGGCCTTGGCCTCCAGCGCGTCCGCGTACCGCACCGCGCACTCCACGGCCTTGTCGAACGGACCCGCCTTGCCGTCCTTCTCCGCCTTGCGCCGCGCCGCGTTGAAGACCTTCTCGAAGATGTACGGCACGGCCAGGATGAACGTGGGCCGGAAGGCGGCGAGATCGGGGAGCAGCGCCGCCGCGTTGAGGTTGGGCTGGTGCCCCATCTTGACCCGGCCGCGCACCGCGGCGACCTGCACCATGCGGCCGAAGACGTGGGCGAGCGGCAGGAAGAGCAGCGTGGTCGCCTCGCTGTCGCGCTTGGAGTGGAAGACCGGCTCCCAGCGCGAGACCATCACGTCCGCCTCGAACATGAAGTTCGCGTGCGAGATCAGACAGCCCTTGGGCCGGCCCGTGGTGCCGGACGTGTAGATGATCGTGGCGATCGAGTCGGGCGTGACGGCGCGGCGGTGGCGGTGCACCACCTCGTCGTCGATGTCGCGTCCCGCGGCGCCCAGTTCCCCCACCGCGTCGGCGTCGAGCTGCCAGAGCTTGCGCAGCTGGGGGAGCCGGTCGACGACCGAGCCGATGGTCATCGCGTGGTCCTCGTGCTCGACCATCGCGGCCGACACCTGCGCGTCGTGCAGCATCCAGAAGACCTGCTCGGCCGAGGACGTCGGATAGATCGGCACCACCTGGGCGCCGATGGTCCACAGCGCGAAGTCGAAGAGCGTCCACTCGTAGCGGGTGCGGGACATGATGGCGACGCGGTCGCCGAACCGCACCCCCTGGGCGATCAGGCCCTTGGCCAGCGCGAGCACCTCGTCGCGGAACTTTGCCGCGGTGACGTCGGTCCAGCGTCCGTCGGTCTTGCGGCCGAACGCGACGCGCGACGGGTCCTCGACGGCATGGTCGAACACGGCGTCGGCAAGGCCGCCCACCAGCGGCGCCGACGCCATCGGAGGATTCGAGAACTCGCGCAATGATGCTCCTTGTGGCGCTCCGCACAGCGCCGTGACGGTACCCCACCCCGCCCGCCTTCGGGAGGGGGTCCAAAAGGCGCCGGTACGGACCATCGGCACTGGTCAGCCGGTGGAAATGCGGCCACAAGGGGAAGGGCCGGACAACTTACTTACGGTGGAGTAAGTTTCGGAGGCGTAATCTCCACCGAATCTGTACGCAGCACACAGATTCGTTCGCATCGGACGATCTTTCCGACCCGCTCACCCCCGCAAGATCATGTACGTGTCCGTACTGCCGCCATTCCTCTCCCACCTGGGACTTCGCGGAGCGATGCGGCGACGCGAGCCCGGCGGGCACCTGGTGACCGGCCCTCCGTCACGGCTCCTCGGACGTGGAGCAGGTGGGGAACTTGTGCCGATTCATCGCCCGCGATGGCGGTCCACGATGCCTTCGACGATCGTCATCAGCCGTTCGCCGACCCGGTCGATGCTGCCGTTCTGCGTGCTGACCTGCGCACCTTCGAGCGCGAAGGTGATCTCGGCGGCGGCCTGCCCGGGGTCCGGCAGCCCGGCCGCGGCACACATGGCGACCAGTCTGCGGGTCTGCAGCGCCTTGTGTTGCTCGATCACCTGCCGGGCCGGGTGGGCGCGGTCGGGCAGCTCGGCCAGGGAGTTGATGAAGGGGCAGCCCCGGTACGAGATGCCGGGCAGCCCCTCCGCGATGAAGCGGGCCAGGCCCAGGATCTGCTCCTCGGGACGGCCGGGGTGCTCGGCCTCGACGCGGTCGAAGGCCGCCTGGTAGTCGGCGGCGACGATGCGCAGCCACTCCGCGACGAGGGCGTCCTTGGTCTCGAAGTGCCGGTAGATCGCCATCTTGGTGGTCTCGGCCTTCTCGGCGATCGCCTGGACGCCCACCCGCCGGATGCCCTCGCCCTGGAAGAGCTCCTCGGCCGCGTCGAGGATCCGCTCGCGCGGCGGCAGCTTCGCCACTCTGTTCGGCCTGCCGGCGGTCGTCGCCATGAGTCCTCCGTATCGTCCGTCCGCTCCGGGGCTCTCTGCGCTCTCCGGGCCCTCTGGGTCTCTGCTCTTAGGCCCTCGGCGCGGTGCTACGGTACCAGTCCGTGCCACGCGATACCGATCGGTATCACCAGGTACTCATCGGTATCGACAGGTGCGCGTCCGGTATCGCCTACCGCTGGGAGTGACAGTGAGAATTGCCGAGTATGTGAGCCACGACGCGGTCGGACTCGCCGCGCTGGTCGCCGCGGGCGAGGTGAGCCCCGCCGAGGTCGAGGCGGTCGCCCGCCAGGCCGCGCGGGCGACCGATCCGCTGATCAACGCGATCGTGGAGACCTGGCCCACCGACGACCGCCCGGAGCCGGGCAGCGCTCCGCTGGCCGGGGTCCCGTTCCTGATCAAGGACATAGGCGTCACGATGGCCGGCCGGCGCATGGAGCTCGGCAGCCGCCTCGCGGCCGGCCACGTCGCCCGCGCCGACTCCTTCCTGATGCGGCGCTTCCGCCGCGCCGGCCTCGTGACGTTCGGCCGTACCGCGACACCGGAGATGGCGTACGGCATCACCACCGAACCGGTGCTTCACGGCCCGACCCGCAACCCGTGGGACCCGGACCGCAGCGCCGGCGGCTCCAGCGGGGGCGCGGCCGCGGCGGTCGCCGCCGGGGTGGTGCCGGTCGCCCACGGCACCGACGCCGCCGGATCGCTGCGCATCCCCGCCGCCTGCACCGGCCTGTTCGCCCTGAAGCCCACCCGCGGCCGGGTCTCCGTCGGCCCCGACGCCGACGAGGTCTTGGGCGGCCTCGCGGTGCAGGGCTGCGTCAGCCGTACGGTGCGCGACAGCGCGGTCCTGCTCGACGCGGTGCGCGGCCCCGAACCGGGCGACCCCTACTTCGCCGCCGAGCCGCCCCGCCCGTACGCGGAGGAAGTCACCCGCGACCCGGGCCGGCTGCGCATCGGCGTCCTCGGGCAGCCGTGGGGCGGGCAGCGCACCACCGCGCCGGTCGCCGACGCCCTCGCCCGCACCGTCGCCCTCCTCGCATCCCTCGGCCACCGGGTGACGGAGGCCGAGGTCGAACTCGGCGTCGACTGGGAGGAGTTCGTCCTGGCCAACGTCCAGCAGTGGACGGCCAACCTCACCGCGTCGGTCGACGAGCTGGCCGCCGCCTTCGGCCGGCCCGTCGACCTGTCGACCCTGGAGCCGCCCACCCTCGCCGGCTACCGGTACGGGCAGCGGATCACCGGCGCCGAGTTCGTCACCGCACTCGCGGTCCGCAACCGCGTCGCCCGAAGCCTGGCGCGGTCCTTCGCCGCCTACGACGTGCTGCTCACGCCGACCCTGCCGGAGCTTCCGGTTCCGTTGGGCGCACTGGGGCGCGAGGCGGAGGCGCTGGACGGCTTCGGCTGGCTGCGCGGGCTCTTCGACCGCGCGCCGTTCTCCGCGGCGTTCAATGTGGCGGGTACGCCCGCCATGTCCGTGCCCGTGACGGCCGACGCCGCGACCGGGCTGCCGGTCGGCGCGCAGTTCGCCGCGGGATTCGGGCGCGAAGGGCTGCTCTTCCGCCTCGCCGGGCAGCTCGAACAGGCGAGCCCGTGGGCGGGCCGGACGCCACGGGTGTGGGCGGGCGACGCCGCAGGGAGCGCGCCGGTGGGGTCCGCGCTCTGAGGGGGGCGCGGCGATGAGTTCCGCGGGCGCGCCGGGTCTACAGGGGTGACGATCGCTGAGTCGATGGATTGCTTGATCGCCGAAGCGACGGATCGCTGGATGGTCCTAGCGATCGATCCCTGGATCGTGCGAGCGATCCGTCGCTGGTCGTCCCAACCCGCCGCAGCCGCCGCCCCGAGGAGAACACCATGGCCGCCACCTACACCTTCGACGTCTTTTCCAGCCTCGACGGCTACGGCTCCGCCGAGGGCGACTGGACCGGGTACTGGGGCAAGCAGGGCCCCGAGCTGCTCGACCACCGCCTCTCGCTGTACGGCGCGGAGCAGCGCATGGTCTTCGGCGCCCGAACCCACCGGGAGTTCGTGCAGATGCTGGGGGCGGCCACCGAGGAGTCCGAGGTGCGCGACCCGTGGGTCACCCGGATGGTGAACCTGCCGGCGACCGTGGTGTCGACGACGCTGGAGGACCCGCTCGACTGGCCGGACGCGACCGTGGCGCACGGGGACGCCGTCGACGTCGTCGCCCGGCTCAAGAAGGAGTCCGCCGTGCCGTTGCGCTCGCACGGCAGCCTGTCGATGAACCGGGCGCTGATGGCCGCGGGCCTGGTCGACCGCCTGCAGGTGACGGTCTTCCCCGTCGTCACCGGCCGCACCGGCCTTGCCCCCATCTTCCGGGGCGCGGACGACTTCGACCTGGAACTGCTGGAGAGCCGGACGCTCGACGGCCACATCCAGGAGCTCATCTACCGGCCCACCCTCCACTGACCCGCGCGAGCGGGACGGAGACAGGGCGCGGCTCAGGGAGCGGACGCGGCCGACCCGTAGGCGTACTCGGAGATCAGGGTGCCGCCGGTGTCGCGCAGCCTGGCCGCGTCACCCCGGTCGTTCCAGATGGGGCGTCCGCTGCCGTACGAGAAGCCGCCCCACTCCGGGTGGTTCTGGTCGGTGTAGATACGGATGCGGGCGCCGGGCAGCAGCGTCGTGCCCGCCGGGAAGGTGAAGTCCTGCCCCGCGTCGTCCGCGCCGAGCACCCAGCCGGAGATGTCGGCGGGCGCGGTGCCGCGGTTGACGACCTCCACGTACTCGTCGGCCTGCGAGCGCTTCACCTCGCCCTTGAACCGCACGGTGGTGATGTGGACGTCCGGCTGCCCGGTGCGGGCCAGCACGGCGACGAGGTCCGCGCTGTTGGCGGCGTTCTCCGGGCTGATGAAACGCGTGACGATCTGGCCGCCCTGCTTGAATCCCGTGATGACCACCGCGTATTCGGTGTTGTCGATGGTGACCGCCTCCGGTGACACCCGGGTGGGCAGGTCGACGATGTCCTCGGGGTTCGGGCCGACGTTCGGCGTCTCGTTGTGCTGGAACCGGAAACTGAAGTCGTGCGGGACCTGGTCCTCGAACACGACGCGCGCGGCGAGATCGATCTCGCACTGGTTCTGCGGCATGCCCTGGATCGGGAAGTTCTGGTGGGTGAACGTGCCGAGCGTGCAGATCTCCTCTGCCCCGGTTGATGTCGTCCCGGCCGACCGGCCGGGACCGTGACGATAGCTTTGGGGCGGATAGGACCGAAAGGCGAATTCAGGAAGGTTCGGCAGTCTTCGCGAATGACCGATAACCTCCACGGACTTTCCGTCGGAGTATTCCGTCGAGGGGGACGAAGCCCCGCACTCAGAGCCCACGAGCCCCCTCCCGTCTCTCGCGGGCTCGCGTGGCACGGACGGCGCGGGGACCGGTGCGGGCCGTCAAGATGCGGTACGGGCCGCGTCGATGCGCGGCGACGAGGCGGCATCGCCCACGGGGCGGTCCGACGGCCGGGCCGAACCCGTACCTTCCGGCCGCCGCGGCGTCCGCACCAGCACGAGCACCAGGGCGCCCGCGACCAGTCCCGCCGCACCCGCCGCCAGCGACGCGCCGTTGAGGCCGGAGGCGAAGGCCGCGCGCACCGCGTGCTCGGACACCGTGCCGTGCAGGGCCGACGCGCCGCCGCCCGCTGCGGTGTGCGCCGCCGAGCGGCCGAGCGAGTCCTCCATACGAGAGGTGAGCACCGTGCCGAACAGGGCCACCCCGACCGCGTATCCGAGCTGGCGGAAGGTGTTGACCGCGCCGCCCGCCATCCCGACGTTCGCGGGCGGCACCGCGGCGAGCGCGGCGCCGGCGAGACCCGGCGCGACCAGCCCCGCGCCGACCCCCGTGACCGTCAGACCCGGTGCGAGCGCCGCCCAGGACGACCCGGCGTCGAGCACCGCCATGGACAGCCCGCCCGCACCGATCAGCAGCAGCCCGACCCCGATGACCAGACGCGGCGGGGCCCCGTGCAGCAGCCGCCCGGCGAGCAGGGCCACCACGAACGACGTCACGGCCAGCGGCAGCAGCACCAGACTGCCGCGCACCGGACTCATGCCGAGCACGGTCTGCAGCCAGAGGGACAGATACGGCACGACACCGAAGGCCGCCCCGTTGTAGCCGACGGCGCCGATCAGCACCCCGGTGAAGGCGGGCTTGCGCAGCAGCCGCAGGTCGAGGAGCGGCTGCGCGACGCGCCGTTCGACCAAGACGAAGCAGAGCAGCGCGAGTGCGGAGAGCACGAAGGACGCCCCCGTGGCCGCCGACGCCCAGCCCTCCGCACCGCCGCGCAGCACCCCGTACGTCCCCGCCCCCGCGAAGCACGCGAACGCCGCCGTGCCCGCCCAGTCGACCCGCCGCCCCGCGGGCGCCTCCGACTCCGGCACCACGCGCAGCGTCAGCCATATCGACACCACGCTCACCGGCAGGTTCACGAAGAAGATCCAGCGCCAGCCGGGCCCCTGGGTGAGCAGTCCGCCCACGACCGGGCCGAGCGCGGCCGACGCCCCGCTCACCGCGCCCCACACCCCGAGCGCGGTCGACCGGGCGCGCCCCTGGTAGGCGGCGCCGAGCAGCGGCAGTGTCGTCGCGAGCATCGCGGCGGCGCCCAGGCCCTGCACGGCGCGGGCCGCCACGAGCAGTTGGGCGTCCGAGGCGAGCCCGCACGCGAGCGAGGCCGCCGCGAAGAGCGCGGTGCCGAGCACGTTCAGCCGCCGCCTGCCGAGCACGTCGGCGGCGGCGCCGACCCCGAGCAGCAGCGCGGCAAGCGCCAGCGCGTAACCGTCGATGACCCACTGCAGATCGCTCAGCGAGGCGTCAAGCGCCCGCGCCATGTCGGGCAGCGCCACGATCACGATCGACACGTCCAGCAGCAGCATGAACGTTCCCAGCGACACCGCGGTCAGCGGCCCCCATGTACGCATCTCTCGTCCTTCCTCCGTCTCGCGGCCGATCCGGGTCCCGGTGGCCGTCGTCGTACGATGAGGCAGCCGTCGGACGATCCCGGTGACAGAGCACGGGTAGGCGGCAGGATCCGACATGCAGAGGGGCATCGCTGGTGGAATCCGACGGCTTCGACGAGCTGGACCGGAAGCTGCTGCACGCCCTGGAGATCGACGGGCGGGCCCCCTTCAGCCGTATCGCCGGTGTTCTCGGGGTCTCCGACCAGACGGTCGCCCGGCGCTACCGCCGGCTGCGCGCCGAGGCCGGGCTGCGCGTCATCGGCGTCCGCGACCCCCGGCGCCTCGGCCGCGACGAGTGGATGCTGCGGCTGCGCTGCGCGCCCGACGGCGCGGAGGCCGTCGCGGCGGCGCTGGCCCGCAGGCCCGACACCGCGTGGGTCCACCTCACATCGGCCGGCACCGAAGTGGTCTGTCTGACGCTGCCGCGCACCGCCGGCGACTACGACGACCTGCTCTTCGGCAAGCTCCTGCGCAGCCGCAAGCTCATCGAGGTCACCGCCCACCAGCTGCTGCACCGCTTCTACGGCGGCCGCACCGGCTGGATCGGCAAGCACCGGCCGCTCGCCGCCGACCAGGTCGCCGCGCTGGGTGCCTTCGTGCCCCCGGAGACGACGGGGCCGGTCCGCATCGCGCCCGACGACGAGCCCCTGGTCGCGGCCCTGAAGGCGGACGGCCGCGCCACCTACCCCGAACTGCAGCGCGTCACGGGCCGCTCCGAGTCCGCGGTGAAGCGCCGCATCGCCGCGCTGCTCGGTTCGGGCGCCCTCTACATCGACGTCGAGTACGACACCGCGCGGTTCGGGTTCACCACGGCCACCATGCTGTGGATCACGGTCGCGCCCGGCGCCCTGGACGCCGTGGGCCGGGCGATGGCGGAACACCCCGAGACCGCCCACGTCTCCGCGATCACCGGCACCGCCAACCTGATGGCGAGCGTCCTGACCCGCGACACCGCGGAGCTCTACGCCTATCTGAGCGGTGGCCTCGGGACGCTCGACGGCGTGCGGCACGTCGAATCGGCGCCGTATCTGCGCCGCTTCAAGGAGCTGACCTACCCGCGGCCCCTGCGCTAGGGGCCTGGTGCGGCGACGGGCCCCGTGGGGCGCGACGCGCGGCTCGCTACCGACCGCCCCGGTGCAGCCGGTCGCCGCCCGCCAGGATCGCCGCCGCCAGCGCGTCCGCGGCCTCCTGCGCGGAGGCCCGCCGCTCTCCGTGCAGCAGGACGAAGTCGACCGAGCCCAGCTCCGGCAGGCCCGCCCGGTCCGGGACGCGGACGAGGCCCGGCGGGATCAGGCCCCGGGAGTGCGCCATCACGCCGAGGCCGGCGCGGGCCGCCGCCACCAGGCCGTTGAGGCTGCCGCTCGTACAGGCCACCCGCCACGCGCGGCCCCGCCGCTCAAGGGCCTCGAAGGCGAGGGCGCGGGTGATGCCCGGCGGGGGATAGACGATGAGCGGCACCGGGCGCTCGGGGTCGAGCCGCAGCCGTTCGGAGCCGATCCAGACCAGGTCGTCCTGCCAGACCAGCTCGCCGCGCGGGTCCTCCGGGCGCCGCTTGGCCAGCACCAGGTCGAGCCTGCCCGCGTCCAGTCGCTTGTGCAGCGTGCCGGACAGCTCGACGGTCAGCTCCAGGTCGACGTCGGGGTGGTCGTGGCGGAACGACTCCAGGATGTCGGTGAGCCGGGTCAGGACGAAGTCCTCCGACGCCCCGAACCGCAGCCGCCCGCCGAGCCGTCTGCCGGTGAAGAACGCCGCCGCCTGCTCGTGCGCGGCCAGGATCCGGCGGGCGAAGCCGAGCATCGCCTCGCCGTCCTCGGTGAGCTCCACGCTGTGGGTGTCGCGGGTGAACAGCTGCCGTCCGGCCGCCTCCTCCAGGCGGCGCACGTGCTGGCTGACGGTCGACTGGCGCAGGTTCAGCCGCCGGGCCGCGCGCGTGAAGCTCAGCGTCTGGGCGACCGCGAGGAAGGTACGGAGCTGCGAGGGGTCGTACACACGGGCCAGCCTAACCCGGTCATCACGTATCGCGATGGCAGTCAGTGCGGTGTACGGGATTCCCGATCACCCGGGACGGGAGGATCATGGGAGGGGCACGTCACGGGCGCCGATCGACGCCCCCCCCCCCGCCGACCCAGCGCCACCCGTACGACCCCTACCACCCCGTACGACCCGCACCACCCGTACCACCCCGCACCGAGCACATGGAGCACCGTGAAACGCCTGAAGTGGCCGTCCTGGATGCCGGTCGACCCCTACATCGTGGCGTTGCTCGCGACCGTGGGGCTCGCGGCCCTGCTGCCCGCCCGCGACACCGCCGCCGACGTGGCCTCCGGCGCCTCCACCGCGGCCGTCTCCCTGCTCTTCTTCCTCTACGGCGCCCGCCTTTCCACCCGCGAGGCGCTGGACGGGGTGAAGCACTGGCGGCTCCATGTCACGGTCCTGGCCTGTACGTTCGTCGTCTTCCCGCTGCTCGGGCTCGCGGCGAAGGGACTCGTCCCGTACGTCCTGACCCCCGCGCTCTTCAGCGGCTTCCTCTTCCTCACCCTGGTGCCCTCGACGATCCAGTCGTCCATCGCCTTCACCTCGATGGCCCGCGGCAACGTCCCCGCGGCGATCTGCGCGGGCTCCTTCTCCTCGCTCGCCGGCATCCTGCTCACCCCGCTCCTCGCGGCGGCGCTGCTCGGGGAGAGCGGCGGCGGGTTCTCGGGCGACTCGCTCGTCAAGATCGTGCTGCAGCTGCTAGTGCCGTTCCTCGCCGGGCAGTTCCTGCGCCGCTGGGTGGGCGGCTTCATCACGCGGCACAAGAAGATCCTCGGCTACGTCGACCGCGGCTCGATCCTGCTGGTCGTCTACACCGCGTTCAGCGAGGGCATGGTGCAGGGCATCTGGCACCAGGTGCACCCGGTGCGGTTGCTCGCGCTGCTCGGCGTCGAGGCGGTGCTGCTCGCGGTGATGCTGACGCTGACCTGGTACGGCGCGAAGCGGCTCGGCTTCGGACGGGCGGACCGGATCGCGATCCAGTTCGCCGGGTCGAAGAAGTCCCTGGCCGCCGGACTGCCCATGGCGAGCGTCCTGTTCGGCGCGGACGCCTCCCTCGCGGTGCTGCCGCTGATGCTCTTCCACCAGATGCAGCTGATGGTCTGCGCCGTCATCGCCAAGCGCCGCTCGCGCGACCCCCAGGAGTTCGTCAGCGAGCCGCCGCAAGACGCAGGGACACGAACCGCGGTCGGTACAGCGACACGTTCCGGCTGACATTGGCCTGCGCGGTCGTGGGCGTCGCGTTGAGCCAGTTGACGTCGTAGCTGAGGACGACCCGGCCGTCGCCGCCGAGCGCCGGGTGGACCTGCGGGTTGTACGCGGCGGTCTCCTGCTGCGGGTTGCCGTCCCGGGGGAGCGGCGCCTCGAAGGCCTTGGCGGGACCGTGCCAGGGGCCGGTCGGTGAGCACGACCAGTACGAGGCGACGGTGGTCAGGCCCTCGGTGCCCGCGGCCATGGTGAACAGGACATACGTGCCGTCGTCCCGCACCACGGTGAACGCGCTGCCCACCCCCTTGCGCCCGCCGTCCCCGAGCACGGACCGCGACGTCACCCGGTGCCCCCACTCCTCGCCGTCCCAGTACTCCCACGCCGAGGCGTCGGCGAGCCTGCCGTGCGGGACGCGCGCCACATGGGCGTGGGAGGAGGGGCGGGCGGCCGCCTGGGCGTCCGTGCCGCCGAAGACGTACGTCCAGCCGTCGTCGTCGACCGTCGTCGTGCCGTATAGCACCCGCTTCTGCGGATCGGCCACCGCCTGCTGGTCGGAGACCTTCACGACGGACTCGACGCGCAGATCCGGCAGGGAGAGGGTGGCGACCTCCGTGGCCAGCGGGACGCCGTAGATCCACGGGCCCTGGCTCGCCTGCCGGGTCCACAGCAGCACCCGCACGACCCGCTCGTCGGCGCCGGGGCTGCGGGGCTCCACGCGGGCCGCCACCGGCCAGCGCCACTGCTGCGGCGCCGGATCGGGGAAGAGCGGCGCGGCGAGGGTGCGCCGCAGGGTGCCCGAACGGGACATCACCACCGCGGAGTTGCGGACCATCGGGGTGTTCGCGTCGCGCCAGGTGTGCGGCTGGCCCACCGGGTTGGGCGGCGCGTGGACTTGGCCGAGGAAGGTGTCGGAGAACAGCCACAGCACCCGTCCGTCCGGCAGCCGCACCGAGTGGGTGCCGTCGCCGCCGGTCCAGTCGTCGGTGCGCGCCGTGTCGTCGCCGTACCGGGCGAACTCCGCGGTGGCCGCGTCGTCGGCGCTCCAGGAGGAGACCGTACGGGGGCGGCACGTCGCGTCGCCCTCCCGGTCGTCGTCCGGGAGGGCGATGAGCAGCACGGCCGCGCAGGCCAGGACCAGCAGCAGGACCGGCCAGATCCTGCGCGGCCCGGGGGCGGAACGTTCGCGGGCGGACACGCCCGGGACGTTAGTTGCTGCCGCGCACGTGGTCCATGGGGAGCCGGATCACGGTGTCCCGTGTCACAGCGGTCCCTTCCGTACGCAGGGCTTCCATCCGGTCGTCGTCCAACGCCCTGTCGTACACCCGTACTTCGTCGATGGCCCCGGTGAAGTAGGCGCGGCTGTCCATGCGTTGGCCGACGTGCACGCCGAAGGGGGAGTTGCGGCTGACCGAGCCCGGCACGTCCGGGGCTTCGACCCGCTCCCCGTCGAGGAAGAGCGTCAGGCGCCCGTCGCCGCGGCGCAGGGCGACATGGTGCCACCGGCCGTCGTTGTACGCGCCGGTGGTGCGCACGGACGCCGACCTCGGGGGCGCGGCGCCCTCGCGCGTGGTGATCAGGCCGGTGACCCGGTTGCTCGCGGGCTCGCCGCGCAGCCACACCTGCGGCTGGTTGGTGCCGATGCCGCCCATCCAGAGCAGCGGCTGCTCACCGGTCGTGGCGGAGTAGCGGAACCACAGCGAGGCCGTGAAGTCGCTTGTACCGAGCGGCAGGTGACGCCGGAAGGGCAGTCGTACCGCGTCGTCGGTCCCGTCCAGGGCGAGCGCTCCGCCGAACCGTCCCTCGGTCGTGCGCGCCCCGCCCAGCACCGCCGCGGGACGGGCGCCCGGCGCCCGGTCGGGGGTGGTCGGGTCCGGGCCGCGGCGCGGCGCGAGCCACTCCTCGGTGAAGCGGGCGAAGCGGATCTCGTCGCGCGCGTCGACGGCGCCGCCCTCGTACAGCAGCCCCCCGTGCGCGCCGTCGGCCCGCACCAGGTCGGAGTAGCCCGACCAGTCGGTGGTCACCGTCGTACCGCGGTCGACGCTGTCCCAGGTGCGGCCGCCGTCGTAGGAGGAGCGGATCTGCATGGTGCGGCGCCGGTCGGGGTCGGCGGGGCAGGCGAGCAGCATCCGTTTGCCGAACTGCAGTGTGGAGCCCTGCACTTGGGGCGTGTACAGATCGGGGATCGCCCGGAACGGCGCGGCGAAGGAGTTCCCGCCGTCGCGGCTGACGGTGTGCGTGCGGTGGCCCAGGTCCGTGCCGTCCTGCTCGCGGCCGCTGACGTAGAGGGTCCCGTCGGGCCGCTCGGTGATCGTCATCTCGGACGGCTTCTGCCGGAAGGTGCCGTCGGCCGGTATCGGATACGAGTCCCTGGCGCCGATCCTCCAGTGGTCGCCGCCGTCGTCGCTGAGGATCAGCGCCGCGTGGTTGGCGGTGACCCGACTGCCGTCCCACGTCTCGGTGTTGGCGGTGAAGACGAGCCGGCCCAGGTGCCGGCCGCGGGTCAGCTGCAGCCCGTGCACGGGGCCGGTCGCGTACCACGAGTTCCAGTCCTTCGGCAGGATCTGGTCGCTCAGATCGCGCGGCGCCGACCAGCTGCGGCCGTCGTCGTCGCTGTACTGCAGGTGGGGGGTGCGGTCGCAGGGGATGGTGCAGTTCTGCGCGTCCGTGCGGCCGGTGTTGTACGTCTCGGCGAGGAGGATGCGGCCGGTCCTGCGGTCCACGACGGGGGCGGGGTTGCCGTGGGTGTCGCCCGCGCCCTCGGTGACCACCTGGAGCGGACCCCAGGTCCGCCCGCCGTCGTGGGACCGCTTGACCACGATGTCTATGTCGCCCGCGTCGCCGCAGTTGTTCACCCGTCCCTCGGCGAAGGCGAGGAGCGTGCCCTTGGCCGTCCGCACCACGGCGGGGATGCGGTAGCAGGCGTAACCGGGATCCTGGGAGGCCCTGAACAGCACCTGCTGTTCGAAGGCGGGGGCCGGCGCGGCCGCCGCCCGCGCCGCCTGCGCCGAGGGTGCGGGCAGCAGGGCGCCGACGGCGACGGCGGTCAGCAGGGCCGTGGCGGCGCGGAGCGGTCTCAGACGTGCACGGAGGCTCGATGGCATGGTGCGGTCCGCCTTTCGGGGCGACGGCGACTCATGGCGAAGAGGGGCCGGGGCGAGGCGCCCCGGTCCCGGACCCGGGATGACGGTCGGTCAGGTCGTACGGTTATGTGGACATCGCGTATGCGGACATCCTGACATCCCACGTCCCATGTGCGTGGCACAGACGCTACGTGGGGCTCTCCGCCACCCACAAGGAGCAGGCGTCACGGGATCAGGACGACCTTGCCCCGGTTGGCCCGCGCCTCGATCACCGCGTGCGCGTCCGCCGCGTCCTCCAGGGCGAACTCCGCGTGCACCGCGGGCCGCAGCGCGCCCGCCGCGTGCAGCTCCCACAGCTCGCGCCGCCACGCCTCGTACAGCTGCGGCCGCCCGCGCGCGATCAGCCCCATCTGGAACCCGATGACGGACTTCGCGCCGACGAGCAGGTCGTACGCGGCCACCGTGCCGCCGCCCGAGCTGTACGCCACGAGCCGGCCGTGCGGGGCGAGGGAGCGGACGGCCGGCGTGAGCAACTCGCCGCCGACCGCGTCCAGGACGTAGTCCACGGGCTCGCCCCACTCCGCCCGGTCGTACGTGACGACCTCGTCGGCGCCGAGGCCGCGCACGAAGTCCGCCTTGGCGGCGTCGGACACGGCGGCCACGACCCGGCCCGCGCCCTTCGCCCGGGCCAGCTGCACGGCGAGGTGTCCGACGCCGCTCGCCGCCGCGGTGACGAGCGCGGACTCGCCGGGCGCCGGGCGGGCCGCTTCGAGGGCGCCGCGGGCGACGAGGCCGGAGCGGACCAGCGCGACGGCGTCGACGGCGCTCGCGCCCTCCGGCACGGGGGAGGCCATCGTGGTGTGCAGCAGGGCGTGGTCGGCGTACCCGTGGCCGAAGACGAGGCCGGTCACCCGGTCGCCCGGCGCGTAAGCGGTGACGCCTTCGCCTATGGCGACGACCGCACCGGCGATCTCTCCGCCGAGCGGGATCGGCGGGCAGTCCTCGCGGACCTTGCGGACGACGGGCAGGGTGACGCCGACCGCCTCGACCCGCACCAGGAGCTCACCGGGCCCCGGTTCGGGGACGGGGACCTCCTCCAGGAACAGGACCTCGGGTCCACCACTGCGCTCGTACCGGACGCGACGCATCCGACCACCTCCAGACACCGGAAACCGGGAAACCGGGAAACCGTTGGGACTCCCAACGACTCCGACTGTAGACCAGAAACCGTGGGGAAGTCCAACGATTACGCGATCCTTGGCTAGGCTGCTCCCATGGCCACGACACCGCCCGCCCCCAGCACCATCCGCACCCTCCCCAGCTGGCTGCTCGGCCGCGCGGCCGCCCGCGGGCGCGGCCTGGTCGCCGAGGCGCTGGCGCGCGAGGGGCTGAAGATGTGGCACCACGTGGTGCTGTGCGCCGTCGCCGACCTCGGCCCGCTCGCCCAGGCGGAGCTCGGCCGGAGCGTCTCGCTCGACCCGAAGGACATGGTCGGCGTCCTGAACGACCTGCAGGCCGACGGGCTGGTCGAACGCGCACCCGACCCCGCGGACCGCCGCAAGAACGCGATCACCATCACCGCGCGCGGCAGGCGGACCGTGCGGCGCTGCGCCGAGGCGGCCGAGCAGGCCAACGCCGAATTCCTCGCGCCCCTCTCGGCGGCGGAACGTGAACAGTTCCTGGCGCTGTTGGTCCGGATCTCGGGGGTCGAGCCGCAGGACTGACGCCGGTACGGCCGTGACGCCGGGACGGGGCTCGACGCGGGGCAGGGGCAGGGGGCCCGGCCGGCGCAGGGGGCGCTCCCCGCCGGCCGGGGCGCCGCCGCCGTGTGGCGGGTGTCCCGGGTCAGCCCTGGGAGGCCGCGGCCCGCAGGGCGACGCGGTGCTCGCCCGCGTACACGTTCATGGAGGAGCCGCGCAGGAAGCCGACCAGCGTCAGCCCCGTCTCGGCGGCCAGGTCCACCGCGAGCGACGACGGCGCGGAGACCGCGGCGAGCATCGGGATGCCCGCCATCACGGCCTTCTGGGCGAGCTCGAAGGAGGCGCGGCCCGAGACGAGCAGGACCGCGCGGGAGAGCGGAAGCCGGCCCTCCTGCAGGGCGCGGCCGACGAGTTTGTCGACGGCGTTGTGCCGCCCCACGTCCTCGCGCAGGTCGAGGAGTTCCCCCTCCTCGTCGAAGAGCGCCGCGGCGTGCAGCCCCCCGGTCCGGTCGAAGACCTGCTGCCGCGCGCGCAGCCGGTCGGGGAGGCTCGCGAGCAGCTCGGTGCCGAGCCGGACCGGGGGAGCGTCGGCTATCGGGAAGCGCGCGGTGGTGCGGACCGCGTCCAGGCTCGCCTTGCCGCACAGGCCGCACGAGGACGTGGTGTAGACGTTGCGCTCCAGCGTGATGTCGGGGACGACGACGCCCGGCGCGGTCCGCACGTCGACCACGTTGTACGTGTTCACGCCGTCGGCGGTCGCGCCGGCGCAGTACACGATCGACTGGAGCTCGTCCGCGGCGCCGAGCACGCCCTCGCTGACCAGGAACCCGGCCGCGAGCGCGAAGTCGTCACCGGGCGTGCGCATGGTGATGGCCAGCGGCTTGCCGTTGAGCTGGATCTCCAGGGGTTCCTCGGCGACCAGGGTGTCGGGCCGCTCCGAGACGTGCCCGTCCCGGACCCGGATCACCTTGCGTCGCTCAGTGACTCGTCCCATGTGTCGATCAGTCCCGGTTCTGTACGTGCTGGTAGCCGAAGCGGCCCTTGATGCAGAGGTTGCCGTGGGTCACCGGGCTGTCGTGCGGCGAGGTGACCTTCACGATGTCATTGTCCTGCACGTGCAGGGTCAGGCTGCAGCCGACTCCGCAGTACGCGCAGACCGTCGTCGTCTCGGTCTGCGCCGGCTCGTCCCAGGTCCCCGCCGCCCGCATGTCGAACTCCGACTTGAAGCTGAGCGCGCCCGTCGGGCACACCTCGATGCAGTTCCCGCAGTACACGCACGCCGAGTCGGTCAGCGGCGCGTCGTGCTCGACGGCGATACGGGCGTCGAAGCCGCGGCCCGCCACCGCGATGGCGAAGGTGTTCTGCCACTGGTCGCCGCACGCGTCGACGCATTTGTAGCAGAGGATGCACTTGTCGTAGTCGCGCACGTACAGGTCGTTGTCGACCCGTGGCTCCTCGTTCAGGCGCGCCGCGTCGGGACCGAAGCGGTCCGGCTTCGCCTCGTACTCCTTGAGCCACCCCGCCACCTTCGGCGTCGTCGACAAGTCGATGGAGGAGGCGAGCAGTTCGAGGACGAGGCGGCGGCTGTGCCGGGTGCGCTCGGTGTCGGTGCGGACCGTCATGCCGGGTTCGGCCCGGCGTGAGCAGGCCGGCGCGAGGGTGCGGGCGCCCTCCACCTCGACGACACAGACCCGGCAGGCGTTCTTGGGGGTCAGGGTGTCGCCCTCGCACAGGGTCGGGACGTCCTTTCCCGCGGCGCGGCAGGCGTCCAGGAGCGTCGCCCCTTCCGGCACCCTGGCCTCCTGCCCGTCCAGGGTGAACTCCACGAGGCGGCGCGGCGGTTGCAGCGGAACGGCGGTCATGCGTACGCCCCCAGACGGTCGATGGCGGATTCCACGGCATTCCACGCGGTCTGGCCGAGACCGCAGATCGAGGCGTCCCGCATGACGCGGCCCACGTCGCGCAGGAGCGCGATGTCGCCGGCCGCCTCGGCGCCGGTCCGCTGCAGGAGCCGGTGCAGGGCCTCCTCCTGGCGTACGGTGCCGACCCGGCAGGGCACGCACTGCCCGCACGACTCGTCCCGGAAGAACTCCGCGATGCGCAGCAGGATGTGGGGGAGCGGCACCGTGTCGTCGAGGGCGAGCACGACGCCCGAGCCGAGGGTGGTGCCGGCGGCGCGGGTGCCCTCGAACGTCAGCGGGATGTCCAGCTCGTCGGGGCGCACGAAGCCGCCCGCGGCACCGCCGAGCAGGACCGCGCGGAGGTTGTCCGGCTTCCCGGCGAGGTCGAGGAGTTCGCCGAGCGTGGCCCCGAACGGCAGCTCGTAGACGCCGGGCCGCGTCACGCTGCCGGAGACGCAGAACAGTTTGGGCCCGGTCGACTGACCGGTGCCGATGGCGGCGTACGCCTGGGCACCCATCGTCAGGATGGGCAGGACGTTGACGAGGGTCTCCACGTTGTTCTCGGCGGTGGGCTTGCCGAACAGGCCCTTCTCGACCGGGAAGGGCGGCTTGGACCGCGGCTCGCCCCGGTACCCCTCGATGGAGTTGAAGAGGGCGGTCTCCTCGCCGCAGATGTAGGCGCCCGCGCCCCGCCTGATCTCGATGTCGAAGGCGTACCCCTGCCCGAGCACGTCGTCGCCCAGCAGACCCCGCGCGCGGGCCCGGCCGATCGCGTGCCGCAGCCGCCGGAGCGCGCGCGGGTACTCGCCGCGCAGGTAGAGGTAGCCCAGGTGGGCGCAGGTCGCGTACCCCGCGATCGTCATCGCCTCGATCAGGGCGTACGGATCGCCCTCCATGAGCACCCGGTCCTTGAAGGTGCCGGGCTCGGACTCGTCGGCGTTGCAGACGAGGTAGTGCGGGTGGTCCGGCTGCGCCGCGGTCGCCGCCCACTTCCGGCCGGTGGGGAAGGCGGCGCCGCCCCGGCCGACGAGCCCCGACTCGGTGACCTCCCGGATGACCTCGGCGGGACCGATGGCGAAGGCGCGGCGCAGGGCGGTGTAGCCGCCGTGGGCGCGGTAGTCGTCGAGGGAGGCGGGATCGACGGTGCCGATCCGGTGCAGGAGCAGCAGGTCGGCGCGCTCCGGGTGGCCCGAGCCCGAGTGGTCCGGGTGGTCCGGGTGGTCTGGGAGGCCCGGGTGGCTCGAGTGGCTTGGGTGGCCGGTCTGGGGGACGGACAGGGCGGCCGGGGGTTCGGCGGGGGCGAGGTCGGGGTTCGTGGCCGCGGCGGCGAGGGTCTCGGGTGTGGCCGGGGCGATGGTCGCGGTGGCGTGGGCCTTCCCCCCGCTCCCGCCCCCACCCGAATCCAGCGGCTCCGCCGCCACGGGGGCGCCGTCCCGGGGGCTCTGCCCCCGGCCTCCCGATCGCACCGCGCGCTCGTCCTCACACGCCGGACCGGCGGAAGAGGGAGCCCCCGCCCGCACCACCATCGCCGCCGGAGCCCGCTCGCACACCCCCAGACAGGGGCTCGCCTCCACCGCCACCCCCGGCGCGGAGCGCAACCGCTCCGTCACCTCACCGCACAGCGCGGCGCCCCCGCACGCCAGATCCGTGCACACCCGCACCACCGTCGCCGGCCGCGGGCGCACCGAGAACATGGAGTAGAACGTGGCCACCCCGTACGCCTCCGCCGGCGGAACCGTCAGCCGCCGGCACAGGTAGTCGAGGCCGCCCTCGCTGATCCACCCCACCCGGTCGTTGAGGGCGTGCAGCCCCGGCAACAGCTGGTCGCGCCGGTCCCGGGCCGCCCGGCCGCCCCGCGCCCAGCGCAGTTCCGCGCCGTCGCCGTCCGCGCCGTCGCCGTCCGTGCTCCGACCGGCGGGGAGCTCCCAGGCGGCTCCGGGCGGGCCGAGCACGGAGTCGACGGCCGCCCGCTCCTCGTCCGTCGGCTCGCTGTCACCGAAGTGCAGATCCATACGTCACCTCACCTCACTGGTGCGGACAGCTTGTCGATGCGTATCGCCGACGCCTTGAACTCGGCCGTGCCCGCGATCGGGCAATTCGCCTCGATCGTCAGCCGGTTGGTGTCGACCTCGTCGGGAAAGTGCATGGTCATGAAGGCCAGGCCGGGACGCAGGCCCGGGTCGATCCAGACCGGCGCCGTCACCGTCCCGCGCCGCGACGAGACCCGGACCTCCTCGCCCGTCACGACGCCGTACCGCTCCGCGTCCTGCGGGCACAGCTCGACGTACTCGCCGCGGCGCAGCGGCGAAGCGTAACCCCCGCTCTGCACACCGGTGTTGTAGGAGTCCAGGCGCCGCCCGGTCGTCAGCCGGATCGGGTACGCCTCGTCGGTGACGTCGACCGGCGGATCGTGCTCGACGAGCCCGAACGGCGCGAGCGGACCGCGCCGCGCCGGATCCGCGTCCCACAACCTGCCGTGCAGATAAGGCGGTTCGAGTCCGTCCTCGTCGGGGCAGGGCCACTGGATGCCCTTCAGCGCGTCGAGCCGCTCGTACGTCATGCCGTGGTGGTCCGGCGAGAGCGCCCGCACCTCGTCCCAGACCGCCCGCGCGTCGGCGTACTTCCAGTCGTGGCCGAGCCGCGTGGCGAGGTCGCACAGGACGTCGATGTCCTCGCGCGCCTCGCCGGGCGGCCGCACCGCCGCCCGGACCCGCTGCACGCGCCGCTCGCTGTTGGTCGTCGTGCCGTCCGTCTCCGCCCACGCGGCGGTCGCGGGCAGCACCACGTCCGCCAGCTCGGCCGTCTTCGTCAGGAAGATGTCCTGCACGACCAGGAAGTCCAGGGCACGCAGCCGTCGTACCGCCTGCTCGCTGTCCGCCTCGGACTGCGCGGGGTTCTCGCCGATGCAGTAGACGGCCTTGAGGGTGCCCTCCTCCATCGCCTCGAACATCTCGGTGAGCGTCAGCCCGTACCGCGGCTGGATGACCGTGTGCCACGCCGACTCGAACTTCCGCTGGGTGTCCGGGTCGCGCGGGTCCTGGAAGCCGGGCAGGCGGTTGGGGATGGCGCCCATGTCGCCGCCGCCCTGCACGTTGTTCTGGCCGCGCAGCGGCTGCAGCCCCGAGCCGTAGCGGCCCACGTGGCCGGTCAGGAGCGACAGGTTGATCAGCGCGCGCACGTTGTCCGTGCCGTTGTGGTGCTCGGTGATGCCGAGCGTCCAGCACAGCTGCGCCCGTTCGGCGCGCGCGTAGGCGTGCGCCAACTCCCGGATGGCAGCGGCCGGTACACCCGTCACCTGCTCGGCCAGCGACAGCGTCCACGGCTCGACGAGGGTTGCGTAGTCGTCGAAGCCGGTGGTCGCCCGCTCGATGAACGCGTGGTTGGCCAGGCCCGCGTGGATGATCTCGCGGCCGATCGCGTGCGCCATCGGGATGTCCGTGCCGACGTCCAGGCCCAGCCAGCTCTCCGCCCACTCCGCGGTCTTCGTGCGGCGCGGGTCGACCGCGTACATCCGGGCGCCGTTGCGGATGCCCTTGAGGACGTGCTGGAAGAAGATCGGGTGCGCGAAGCGGGCGTTGGAGCCCCACATCACGATCACGTCGGTGTGCTCGACCTCCTCGTACGAGGAGGTGCCGCCGCCCGAGCCGAACGCGGCCGACAGCCCGGCGACGCTGGGCGCGTGGCAGGTGCGGTTGCAGGAGTCGACGTTGTTGGTGCCCATCACCACGCGGGCGAACTTCTGCGCCACGTAGTTCATCTCGTTGGTGGCGCGGGCGCAGGAGAACATGCCGAAGGCGCCGCGGGCCCGTTCGAACCCGGCCGCCGTGCGGGTCAGCGCCTCCTCCCAGGTGGCCCGGCGCAGCGGTTCGTCGCGGGCGTCGCGGACCAGGGGGTGGGTGAGGCGGGTGTACGTCTTGGGGGTGCGGGTCCTGGCCCCGCGGGCGTCGTCACGTGGGCTCATGCGGCGGTCCTCACTGCGAGCAGGTCCGAGATGGCGTGCACGGTGCGCAGCGTGGGCACCGGGACGCCGGTGATGTCCGCCAGCTCGACGACGGCCGCGAGCAGCACGTCGAGTTCGAGCGGTTTGCCGCGCTCCAGGTCCTGGAGGGTGGAGGTGCGGTGGTCGCCGACCCGCTCGGCGCCGGCGAGACGCCGCTCCACCGAGATGTCCGGTTTGCAGCCGAGGGCGGCGGCGACGGCGAGCGTCTCGTTCATCATGATCTCGATGACGCGCCGGGTGCCGCCGTGCCGGCACATCTCGGCCATGGTGGCGCGGGACAGCGCGCTGATCGGGTTGAAGGAGATGTTGCCGAGCAGCTTGATCCAGATGTCGCCGCGCAGTTCCGGCTCGACCGGGCACTTGAGGCCGCCCGCCACCATGGCCTCGCTGAACGCCGTGCACCGCGCCGAGCGGGACCGGTCGGGCTCGCCGACGGAGAAGCGGGTGCCCTCCAAGTGGCGTACGACGCCCGGCCCTTCGAGCTCGGTCGCCGCGTAGACGACACAGCCGATCGCGCGTTCCGGCGCGAGGACCGCGCTCACCGCGCCGCCCGGGTCGACGCTCTCGACGCGGTGGCCGTCGTGCGGGCCGCCGTGCCAGTGGAAGTACCACCAGGGGATGCCGTTCTGCGCGGCGACGACCGCGGTGCGCTCGTGCAGCAGCGGCGCGATCAGCGGCCCGCACGCCGCGTACGAGTGGGCCTTCAGGCCCAGGAAGACGAAATCGACGGGCCCGATATCGGCCGGGTCGTCGGTGGCGCGGGCCCGCGCGGTGAAGTCGCCGCGCGGGCTCAGCACCCGGACTCCGTGCCGCCGCATGGCCGCGAGGTGTGGTCCACGGGCGACGAGATGGACGTCGGCGCCCGCGCGGTGCAGCGCGGCTCCGACGTAGGCGCCGATCGCACCGGCACCGAGGACTGCGACTTTCACGGGGGCGCTCCGTTCGGTTGAGGGATCCGAGGAACGTGAGGGGCGGCGAGCGTGTGCCGCAGGACGCGAAGAAAACGTCTACGAAATATTGTCTACAGTATGGAAGTTGGGCCAGCAAGGGTTCGCACAGCACTGCGTGCGCCGGGCGGCGCCGGGTGCCCTGCCTTTTGCGGCGTCGCACCTACGGATGACACGCACTCGCACACAAGGTCACACCCCTCAGCAGAGGGTGACCGGATCATGAGAAGCATCCAAACCCCGCGCCCCTTTCCTGTCGCATCACGCGCACGGTTACTCACCGGTCGCTGACCAGACTGGAGGGTCCCGCATCTCCGGCACCCGAGTCCGGCCAGCAGTTTCCGCACCACGTCCGCACCAAGGGGGACCCGTCCATGCACGGCTCGCGCATCGCCGCTGTCGGCCATTACCAGCCCGCCAAGATCCTCACGAACGAGGAGCTCGCGGGCATGGTCGACACCAGCGACGAGTGGATCCGGTCCCGGGTGGGCATCCGCACCCGCCACGTCGCGGGCCCGGAGGAGCCGGTCGACGAGCTGGCCGCGCACGCCGGCGGCAAGGCGCTCGCGGCCGCGGGCCTGCCGCCCGAGGCGATCGACCTGGTCCTGGTCGCCACCTCCACGGCCATCGACCGCTCCCCGAACATGGCCGCCCGGGTCTCCGCACGGCTCGGCATCCCGGGGCCGTGCGCGATGGACGTCAACGTCGTCTGCGCGGGCTTCACGCACGCCCTCGCCACCGCCGACCACACCCTGCGGGCCGGCGCCGCCACCCGCGCCCTGGTCATCGGCGCGGACAAGATGACCGAGGTCACCGACTGGACGGACCGCACCACCTGCGTGCTGACCGGCGACGGCGCGGGCGCGGCCGTCGTCGAGGCGTGCGGGCCCGGCGAGGAGCCCGGCATCGGCCCGGTGCTGTGGGGCTCGGTGCCCGAGATGGGCAACGCCGTCCGCATCGAGGGCACGCCGCCGCGCTTCGCGCAGGAGGGCCAGAGCGTCTACCGCTGGGCGACGACCCAGCTGCCCCCGCTCGCCCGCGCGGCCTGCGAGCGCGCCGGGCTCACCCCGGCCGACCTCGCCGGGGTCGTCCTGCACCAGGCCAACCTGCGGATCATCGAGCCGCTCGCCGAGCGCATCGGCGCCGTGAACGCCGTCGTCGCGCGGGACGTCGTCGAGTCCGGCAACACCTCGGCGGCGAGCGTCCCCATGGCCCTGTCGAAGCTCGTCGAGCGCGGTGACCTCCGCTCCGGCGACCCGGTCCTGCTGTTCGGCTTCGGCGGCAACCTCTCGTACGCGGGACAGGTCGTGCGCTGCCCCTGACACGGCCGCGCAGGCCCGCGCGATACCCAAGAACGGGTCATGCGATGCCCATGAATGAGTCATGTGCGGCGCTGTGATCGGCTCAACTCGCCCTGGTGCTGGCCCCTCCGGCTCGTAGACTGTAGACAAAAGGCAATCGTCGAGGAGGGGACCGCGATGTTGTCCACTGGACTGCCGCAAGGAGCGGTGCCCAAGCTCGAACGCCCGGGACCGCTCCGGGAGCGGGTCTACGAGGCGCTGCTCGAACTGATCACCACCCGCTCGCTGCAGCCCGGCCAGCACCTGGTCGAGAGCGAACTGGCCGGCCACCTGGGCGTCTCGCGGCAGCCGGTGCGCGAGGCGCTGCAGCGGCTCAACACCGAGGGCTGGGTCGACCTGCGGCCCGCCCAGGGCGCGTTCGTGCACGAGCCGACCGAGCAGGAGGCGGACCAACTCCTCACCGTGCGCACCCTGTTGGAGGCCGAGGCCGCACGCCTCGCCGCCGCGAACACCGGCACCGCCGGCATCACCGCCCTCGACGAGCTGTGCACCCGCGGCGAACAAGCCGTGGCGGACGGCGACGTGGACCAGGTGGTCACCCTCAACGCGGCCTTCCACGCCAAGGTGATGGAGCTCGCGGGCAACGTGGTCCTCGCCGAGCTCGCCGGGCAGGTGGACCGCAGGGTCCGCTGGTACTACACGCCGGTGGCCCGGCAGCGCGGCAGTCAGTCCTGGCTGGAGCACCGCGAGCTGATCGCGGCCATCGCCGAGCGCGACGAACAGCGCGCCACGGACATCATGCGGGCCCACACCGAGCACACCCGGCGCACCTACCACCAGCGCGAGACGGACTGAGCCCTGCGGCCTGCGCGCCGCCACCTTTGTCCTGTGACTGGAGAAAGTCATGGGTAATTCCTGCGCAACTTCTTCCCAGCCCCGACAGGCGCTGCTACGTTCCCCTCGAAAGCCTGAAGGAAGCCCGAAGGCGACGGCACGCAAAGCCTGACGGCAACGGCACGGGAAGCCCGATGAGGCGGGGAGGGGCGCGTGAGACGTATGACGGCTCGACCCGCCAATGCGCACCAGGCGCGCTTGCTGCGGCTGCTGCGCGACGGAGGTCCCAACTCCCGCGCCCAGCTGGGCGATCAGGTCGATCTCTCGCGGTCCAAACTGGCCGTCGAGGTCGACCGGCTCCTGGAGACCGGACTCGTGGTCGCCGACGGACTCGCCGCCTCGCGCGGCGGCCGCCGGTCCCACAACATCCGCCTGGCCCCGGCCCTCCGCTTCCTCGGCGTGGACATCGGCGCGACCTCGATCGACGTCGCGGTGACCAACGCCGAGCTGGAGGTGCTCGGCCACATCAACCAGCCCATGGACGTGCGCGAGGGCCCGGTCGCGGTCTTCGAGCAGGTCCTCGCCATGGCGGCCAAGCTCAAGGCCTCCGGGCTCGCGGAAGGGTTCGACGGCGCCGGCATCGGCGTCCCCGGACCCGTCCGCTTCCCGGAGGGTGTGCCGGTCGCCCCGCCGATCATGCCGGGCTGGGACGGCTTCCCCGTGCGGGAGGCGCTCAGCCAGGACCTCGGCTGCCCCGTCATGGTCGACAACGACGTGAACCTGATGGCGATGGGGGAGCAGCACGCGGGCGTCGCACGCTCCGTGGGCGACTTCCTCTGCGTCAAGATCGGCACCGGTATCGGCTGCGGCATCGTCGTCGGCGGTGAGGTCCACCGCGGTACGACGGGCAGTGCGGGCGACATCGGCCACATCCAGTCCGAACCGGACGGACGCCCCTGCGCCTGCGGCAACAAGGGGTGCCTGGAGGCCTACTTCAGCGGAGCGGCGCTCGCCCGCGACGCCGAGGAGGCGGCCAGGGAGGGGCGTTCGGCGGAGCTCGCCACGCGGCTCGACGAGACGGGGCGGCTCAGCGCCGTCGACGTCGCGGCGGCCGCGGCGGCGGGAGACGCCACCGCGCTCGACCTCATCCGCGACGGCGGCAACCGCACCGGCCAGGTCATCGCGGGCCTCGTCAGCTTCTTCAACCCCGGTCTCGTGGTGATCGGCGGCGGTGTGACCGGCCTCGGCCACACGCTGCTCGCCGCGATCCGCACCCAGGTCTACCGCCAGTCGCTGCCCCTGGCGACCGGCAACCTCCCCATCGTCCTAGGCGAGTTGGGCCCCACCGCCGGAGTCATCGGCGGCGCGCGGCTCATCAGCGACCACCTGTTCTCACCGGCCTGACGGGTCGGCGACACCTACCACCGGTACGTACGGATCGTGGCGACACCGTGCCTCGCTCTGTCATGCCCTGCTCAATAGCGCAATCACCGTCACCGTCACCTCTCTCTTCGCCCTGCCCTGAATCCGCCCTGCCCTGCTGCGGCCGCCGCCGAGGGGAACCGTCATGGCACCCGAACCACCCCTGCTCACCATGTCCGGCATCACCAAGTCGTTCCCCGGCGTCCGCGCCCTCGACGGCGTCGACCTGCGGGTCCAGGCCGGCGAGGTGCACTGCCTCCTGGGCCAGAACGGCGCCGGGAAGTCCACCCTCATCAAGGTCCTCGCGGGCGCCCACCAGCCCGACGACGGCGAGATCACCTGGCGCGGCGAACGCACCACGCTCCGCTCCCCGATCGCCGCCATGCGGCTCGGCATCGCCACCATCTACCAGGAACTCGACCTGGTGGAGGGGCTGTCCGTCGCCGAGAACGTCCACCTCGGGCATGAGCCGACCGCCGCCGGGTTCGTCGTCCGCGGCCGGGCGGCGCGGGCGTCGACGGCCGCCCTGCTCAAGCGGCTCGGGCACGGTGAGATCGATCCCGGCCGGCTCGTCGGCGACCTCTCCGCCGCCCAGCGGCAGATCGTCTCGATGGCCCGCGCCCTCTCCCACGAGGTCCGCCTCATCGTCATGGACGAGCCGTCCGCCGCCCTCGACCCCGACGAGGTCGACAACCTCTTCCGCATCGTCGGCGACCTCACCGCGGACGGCGTCGCCGTCATCTACATCTCCCACCGCCTGGAGGAGATCCGCCGCATCGGCGACCGGGTCACCGTCCTCAAGGACGGCCGCGCCGTCGCCGGCGGACTCCCCGCGAAGTCCACACCCACCAAGGACGTCGTGGCGCTGATGACGGGTCGCAACGTCGAGTACGTCTTCCCCGACCGGCCCGCCGAACCACCCACCGCACCACCGGTGTTGACCACTCGCGGCCTCGCCCGCGAAGGCGAGTTCGCGCCCCTCGACCTCGAACTGCGCCCCGGCGAGATCGTCGGCCTCGCCGGGCTCGTCGGCTCGGGACGCTCGGAGATCCTGGAGACCATCTACGGCGCCCGCAAACCCAGCTCAGGTCAAGTGACGGTCGACGGACGGGTGTTGCGGCCCGGCAGCGTGCGGGCCGGCGTCCGCGCCGGGCTCGGGCTCGCCCCCGAGGAGCGCAAGGCGCAGGCCCTGCTCATGCTGGAGTCCGTCACCCGCAATGTCTCGGTCTCCTCCATGTCCCGCTTCAGCCACGGCGGCTGGCTCGACCGGGGCGCCGAACGCGAGGCCGCGCGCGCCGCGACGCGCGAGCTGTCCCTGCGCCCCGACGAGCCGTCCGTCCCGGTGCGCACCCTGTCCGGCGGGAACCAGCAGAAGGCCGTCCTGGCCCGCTGGCTGCTGCGCGGCTGCCGCGTCCTGCTGCTCGACGAGCCCACCCGCGGCGTCGACGTCGGTGCCCGCGCCGAGCTGTACGCGGTGATCCGCCGGCTCGCCGACGAGGGCCTCGCCGTCCTCCTCGTCTCCAGCGAGGTGCCCGAGGTGCTCGGCCTCGCCGACCGCGTCCTGGTGCTCCGCGAGGGCCGCGTCGTCCACACCGCACCCGCCCGTGACCTCGACGAACACCGCGTACTCGACCTCGTCCTAGAAGGGAGCCCGGCGGCATGACCCAGCCGGCACCGGCGGCCGAGGCCGCCACCCGCAAGACCGCCCCCGCCGACAACGGCCGCCCGTGGCGCGCCACCGTGGCCCGCGCCGACGTGCGGACGCTGTCCCTGCTCGGTGTGCTCGCCGTGCTGATCCTGATCGGCGGCATCACCCAG
The DNA here is from genome assembly GCF_055591085.1 of Streptomyces sp. NPDC041713. Taxonomy (NCBI): domain Bacteria; kingdom Bacillati; phylum Actinomycetota; class Actinomycetes; order Kitasatosporales; family Streptomycetaceae; genus Streptomyces; species Streptomyces sp. NPDC041713. Next base: position 695,654 of record NZ_JBVIZY010000004.1, on the reverse strand, counting down.
CCCGACTCGTTCCTCGACACCGACAACGTCCAGCTGATCCTCACCCAGGCCTCCGTCATCGGCGTGGTCACCGTGGGCATGACCTTCGTGATCATCTCCGGCGGCATCGACCTGTCGGTCGGCGCGATCGTCGCGCTCGCCTCGGTGTGGGCGACGACGGTCGCCACCCAGGAGTACGGATTCGCCGGCATCCTCTTCACCGCCGTGCTCGTCGGCATGGGATGCGGCCTGGTCAACGGCCTGCTCATCGCGTACGGCGGGATCGTGCCGTTCATCGCCACCCTCGCCATGCTGGCCTCGGGCCGCGGCCTCGCCCTGCAGATCACCGACGGCAAGACCCAGATGGTCACCGTCGACGGCGTCCTCAGCCTCGGTGAGCGCGACTCCTACATCCTCGGCATCCCGCCGCTGGTCATCGTCTTCGCCGCCGTCACCGTCGTCGGCTGGCTGCTGCTCAACCGCACCACCTTCGGGCGGCGCTCGGTCGCGGTCGGCGGCAACGCGGAGGCCGCCCGGCTCGCCGGCATCGACGTCCGCAGGCAGCGGCTCTACCTGTACCTGCTCTCCGGCCTGTGCTGCGGCATCGCCGCCTTCCTGCTGATCGTCCTGGCCGGTTCGGGCCAGAACACCAACGGCAACCTGTACGAGCTCGACGCCATCGCCGCGGTGATCATCGGCGGCACCCTGCTCAGCGGCGGCCGGGGCACCATCACCGGCTCCGTGCTCGGCGTGCTGATCTTCACCACGATCCAGAACATCTTCGCGCTCAACAACCTGGAGACCGCGACCCAGCAGATCGCCAAGGGCGCGATCATCGTCGCCGCGGTGCTCGTCCAACGACGTACGGCCCACACATCCTGAGCTGAGGGGTTCACCCATGCCAACCAACACGAGCCGCAGAGGACTCCTCTTCGGAGCCGCCGCGCTGTCCTCCGGGGCGCTCCTGACGGCGTGCACCAGCAACGAGTCGAAGGACGACGACTCCGACGACAGGTCGCAGCAGGTCGCCGACGACAAGCCGGGCAAGAAGGTCACCATCGGCTTCGCCGGCCCCCAGGCCGACCACGGCTGGCTCAACGCCATCAACGACAACGCCAAGAAGCGGGCGCAGAAGTACCAGGACGTCACCCTGGAGGCCACCGAGGGCTCCAACGACACCGCGGCCCAGATCGGCCAGGTCGAGACGCTCATCAACAAGAAGGTCGACGTCCTGGTGATCCTGCCGGCCGACGGCAAGGCCCTCACCCAGGTCGGCCTGAAGGCGATGAAGGCCGGCATCCCGGTCGTCAACCTCGACCGCGTCTTCGCCACCCCGCAGGCCTACCGCTGCTGGATCGGCGGCGACAACTACGGCATGGGCCTGAGCGCGGGCCACTACATCGGCGAGAAGCTCAAGGGCAAGAAGAACGCACGCGTCGTCGAACTCGCGGGACTCGACAACCTGGAGCTCACCAAGCAGCGCTCCAAGGGCTTCGACGACGCCCTGAAGAACTACTCCAACATCGAGAAGGTCGCCCGCCAGGCCGCCGACTTCACCGTCGAGTCGGGGCAGTCGAAGATGTCGCAACTGCTGCAGGCCCAGAAGAACTTCGACGCCCTGTGGAACCACGACGACGACCAGGGCGTGGGCGCCCTGCGCGCCATCAAGCAGGCGGGCCGCGACGACTTCCTGATGGTCGGCGGCGCGGGCGCGCTCTCCGCGATGCAGGCCATCGAGCAGGACAACAGCGTCCTGAAGGCCACCGTCCTCTACCCGCCCACCATGGCCGCCTCCGCCATCGACCTGGCCCGCGCCCTCGGCCAGGGCAAGGGGATCGGCGGCATGGCGGAGTTCGAGATCCCCTCGTTCGTCACCTGCTACTCCGCCGTCGTCGACAAGGACAACGTCGGCCAGTACATGTCCACCGGCTTCAAGTGATGCGCACGCCCGCACCCCCCACCGAGCGTTTACCAGGAGGAGTACCGCATGCGTGAGACGGAAACCGAGGCAGGGTCCGATTCCGGGCCGGCCGGCAAGCGGCCGCTGGGAGTGGGCATGGTCGGCTACGCCTTCATGGGCGCCGCCCACTCCCAGGGCTGGCGCACCGTGGGGCGCGTCTTCGACCTGCCGGTGCGGCCGGTGCTCTCGGCCGTCTGCGGCCGCGACGGCGGCGCCGTGCGCGCCGCCGCCGACCGGCTCGGCTGGGCCGCCGCCGAGACCGACTGGCGCGCCCTGATCGCCCGCGAGGACGTCGACCTCGTCGACATCTGCACCCCGGGCGACAGCCACGCCGAGATCGCCGTCGCCGCCCTGGAGGCGGGCAAGCACGTACTGTGCGAGAAGCCGCTCGCCAACACCGTCGAGGAGGCCGAGGCGATGGCCGAGGCCGCCGAACGGGCCCGCGCCCGGGGCCAGGTGGCCATGGTCGGCTTCAACTACCGCCGCGTTCCGGCCCTCTCGCTCGCGAGACGGATGGTCGCCGAGGGCCGGCTCGGCGCGTTGCGCCACGTACGCCTGACGTACCTTCAGGACTGGCTGGTGGACGCCGGGTTCCCGCTCACCTGGCGGCTGCGGAAGGACCGGGCGGGCTCCGGGGCGCTCGGCGACCTGGGCGCACACATCGTGGACCTCGCACAGTTCCTGGTCGGCGAGCCGGTGGCCGGGGTGTCGGCGCTCACCGAGACGTTCGTCCGCGAACGCCCGCTCCTGGAAGGCGCGTCCAGCGGCCTCACCGCCGAGGCCGGCAGCCGTCTCGGCACGGTCACGGTCGACGACGCGGCCGTCTTCACCGGCCGCTTCGCCTCCGGCGCCCTCGCCTCCTTCGAGGCCACCCGCTTCGCCGCCGGACGCAAGAACGCTCTGCGGGTCGAACTCAACGGCTCCGAGGGCTCGTTGGCGTTCGACCTGGAGCGCCTCAACGAGCTCTCCTTCCACGACCACACCGAGCCCGCCGCGTCCTCCGGCTTCCGCCGCATCCTCGTGACCGAGCCGGAACACCCGTACCTGGAGGGCTGGTGGCCGCCGGGACACGGCCTCGGCTACGAGCACACCTTCGTCCACCAGGCCCGCGACCTGCTCCTCGCCATCGCCGAGGGAACGCGCCCCGAGCCCTCCTTCGCCGACGGCCTTTGCGTGCAGCGCGTGCTCGCCGCCGTGGAGGAGAGCGCGGCGAAGAACTCCGTGTACACGCCGATCCCCGCCTGAACCCGCCGATTTCGCCCGAGGGGGCCCTGGACATGCCACGCCAGTTCACGCTCTTCACCGGCCAGTGGGCCGACCTGCCGCTCGAAGAGGTCTGCCGGCTCGCCCGCGACTTCGGCTACGACGGCCTCGAACTCGCCTGCTGGGGCGACCACTTCGAGGTCGACAAGGCGCTCGCCGACCCCGCCTACCTGGATGGGCGGCACGCACTGCTCGACAAGTACGGCCTCAGGTGCTGGGCCATCTCCAACCACCTCGTCGGCCAGGCCGTCTGCGACGCGATCATCGACGAGCGGCACCAGGCGATCCTGCCCTCCCGCATCTGGGGCGACGGCGAGGCGGAAGGGGTGCGGCAGCGGGCCGCGGCGGAGATCAAGGACACCGCGCGGGCGGCCGCGGCCTTCGGCGTCGACACGGTCGTCGGCTTCACCGGCTCGTCCATCTGGCACCTGGTCGCGATGTTCCCGCCCGCCCCCGCATCGATGATCGAGCGTGGATACGAGGACTTCGCCGAGCGCTGGAACCCGATCCTGGACGTCTTCGACGCCGAAGGCGTGCGGTTCGCCCACGAAGTGCACCCCTCCGAGATCGCGTACGACTACTGGACCACGCACAAGGCCCTGGAGGCCGTCGGCCACCGCAGCGCCTTCGGGCTCAACTTCGACCCGTCGCACTTCGTGTGGCAGGACCTCGACCCGGTCGGCTTCCTCTACGACTTCCGCGACCGCATCTACCACGTCGACTGCAAGGAGGCCCGGCGCCGCCTCGACGGCCGCAACGGCCGCCTCGGTTCCCATCTGCCGTGGGGCGACCCGCGCCGCGGCTGGGACTTCGTCTCCGCAGGACACGGCGACGTCCCCTGGGAGGACGTCTTCCGGATGCTGCGCTCCATCGCGTACGAGGGCCCCATCTCGGTGGAGTGGGAGGACGCGGGCATGGACCGGCTGCAGGGCGCCCCCGAGGCCCTCGCGCGGCTGAAGGCGTTCGACTTCGAGGCCCCGACGGCGTCGTTCGACGCGGCGTTCGGCGGCTCCGACTAGGGCGGCCCCCGTCCCTGTTTGTCCATTGACAGGAAAAAGTTCAACTTCCGTGCTGCGTAAGGGCTTTCCGCCCGGGACAAACGTGGCTACCGTCCTTGAGGTGTACAGGACATGAAACTCTCCGGGGTGACGGCGCACCCCGGCGCACGGCGCACTCGCCCCCGTACGACCGCCCCCCCATCCGGAGGAACCCCCGTGCACAGGAAACGTCCGAGACTCCGCACGACGCTCGCCCTCCTCACGTCCACCGTGCTCACCGGCGCCGGGATCGCCCTCGCCGTCCCGCAGGCCGGCGCCGTCCCGGCGGATCCGCCTGCGAAGGCCGCCGCCGCCGAGGACTTCCAGCAGGTCACCCTCGCCAAGGGCGAGCCCGAGATGGGCGAGCCCATGACGCTCGCCGTCCTCCCGGACCGTTCGGTCCTGCACACCGCCCGCGACGGCACACTGCGCCTCACCGACGCCGCCGGCGACACCAAGGTCGCGGGCAAGATACCCGTCTACTCCCACGACGAAGAGGGCCTCCAAGGCGTCGGCATCGACCCGAAGTTCAGCGAGAACCGCGCGATCTACCTCTACTACGCGCCCCCGCTGGACACCCCCGCGGGCGACGCCCCGGAGACCGGCACCGCCGAGGACTTCAAGAATTTCGACGGCGTCAATCGCCTCTCCCGCTTCGTCCTGAAGGCCGACGGCACGCTGGACGCGGCCAGCGAGAAGAAGGTCCTCGACGTCCCCGCCAACCGCGGCATCTGCTGCCACGTCGGCGGCGACATCGACTTCGACAAGGACGGCAACCTCTACCTCTCGACCGGCGACGACTCCAACCCCTTCGCCTCCGACGGCTTCACCCCCATCGACGAGCGGGCGAACCGCAACCCCGCCTTCGACGCCCGGCGCAGCGCCGGCAACAGCAACGACCTGCGCGGCAAGATCCTGCGCATCAAGGTCGCCGACGACGGCTCCTACACGGTCCCGGACGGCAACCTCTTCGCCAAGGGCACCGAGAAGACCCGCCCGGAGATCTACGCGATGGGCTTCCGCAACCCCTTCCGGCTGAGCGTCGACAAGCCCACCGGCACCGTGTACGTGGGTGACTACGGGCCCGACGCGGGCGCCGCCGACCCCAAGCGCGGCCCTGCCGGACAGGTCGAGTTCGCCCGCGTCACCAAGCCCGGCAACTTCGGCTGGCCGTACTGCACCGGCAAGAACGACGCGTACATCGACTACGACTTCGCCACCGGCACCTCCGGCTCCGCCTTCGACTGCAAGGCACCGAAGAACGACTCGCCGCGCAACACCGGACTGACCGACCTGCCGCCCGCGCAGGAGGCCTGGATCCCCTACGACGGCGGCTCCGTGCCCGAGTTCGGCTCCGGCTCCGAGTCCCCGATGGGCGGCCCCGTCTACCGCTACGACGCGGCCAACGACTCCCCGGTGAAGTTCCCCGAGGCCTACGACGGCGACTTCTTCGCCGGCGAGTTCGGCCGCCGCTGGATCAAGCGCATCGAACAGGGCGCCGACGGCACCGTCTCCAAGATCAACGCGTTCCCATGGACCGGCACCCAGGTCATGGACATGGCCTTCGGCCCTGACGGCGCGCTGTACGTCCTCGACTACGGCACCGGTTACTTCAACGGCGACGAGAACTCCGCCCTGTTCCGCATCGAGAACGCCACCGACGGCCACTCGCCGGTCGTGGAGGCGGGCGCCTCGGTGACCAGCGGCCAGGCGCCGCTGAAGACCAAGTTCACCGCCAAGGCCACCGACGCCGACGGCGGGACGCTCACCTACGCCTGGGACTTCGGCGACGGCGGCAAGTCGACCCAGCAGAACCCCACGTACACGTACAAGAAGAACGGCGTCTACGCCGCCACCGTCACCGTCAAGGACTCCACCGGACGCACCGGCTCGGCCAGCGCGCACGTCACCGTCGGCAACACCGCGCCCAAGGTCACCCTCGAACTCCCCGGTGACGGCCAGCTGTTCACCTTCGGCGACAAGGTGCCCTTCAAGGTGACGGTGAGCGACAAGGAGGACGGCCCGATCGACTGCACGAAGGTCAAGGTCACCCACATCCTCGGCCACGACAGCCACGGCCACCCGGTCACTTCCGCCAACGGCTGCGAAGGCACCCTCCAGACGTCCGCGGACGGCGAGCACGACCCCAACGCCAACATCTTCGGGGTCTTCGACGCCGAGTACACGGACAAGGGCGCGAACGGGCAGCCCGCGCTGACCACCCACGACCAGAACATCGTCCAGCCCAAGCACCGCCAGGGTGAGCACTACGGCGACTCCAAGGGCGTCTCGGTGATCAACCACACCCCCGCGCACGGCGGCAAGACCGTCGGCGACATCCACAACGGCGACTGGGTCTCCTTCAAGCCGTACATCCTCGGCAACGTCACCAAGATGGACGCCCGGGTCGCCTCGGCCGGCTCCGGTGGCACCCTGGAAGTACGCAGCGGATCGGTGACGGGCCGGCTCCTCGGCTCCGTGAAGGTCGAGCCGACCGGCGGATGGGAGACGTACAAGGACGTCAGCACCGCCATCAGCAAGCCGCCCACCAAGACCACCACGCTCTACCTGGTCTTCAAGGGCACGGGCACCGGCGCGCTCTACGACGTGGACGACTTCACGTTCACCACCAAGGCCGCCGCCGGCCGGAAGGGGTGAGCGCGATGCGCGGACGAGCACGCATCATCACCGCGACGGCCGCGGCCGCCCTGCTCATCGGCTGCGCGTCGGGTCCGACGGCCGCCAAGCCGAAGCCGGACCGGGAAGGCGAGCGCGTCCTCGTCTTCTCCAAGACCGCGGGGTTCCGTCACGACTCGATCCCCACGGGCATCGCCACCGTCAAGGAACTGGGCGCGCAGAACGGCTTCGCCGTCGACGCCACCGAGGACGCGGCGGCCTTCACCGCCAAGAACCTCGCCCGGTACGACGCCGTGATCTGGCTCTCCACCACGGGTGACGTCCTGGACGCCGGGCAGCAGACGGCGTTCGAGAAGTACATCCGTGGGGGCGGCGCCTACGTCGGCATCCACGCCGCGGCCGACACCGAGTACGACTGGCCCTTCTACGGCTGGCTCGCCGGCGCCTACTTCCAGTCGCACCCGGCCGTCCAGCCCGCGAAGGTCCACGCCGAGGACCACGCGCACCCGGCCACCGCCCATCTGGGCACCGGCAGCTGGGACCGCACCGACGAGTGGTACAACTACCGCTCCAACCCCCGCGACCGGGCCCGCGTCCTCGCCACCCTCGACGAAGCGTCGTACACCGGCGGGACCATGTCGGGCGACCACCCCATCGCCTGGTGCCAGAACCTCCAGGGCGGCCGCTCCTTCTACACCGGCGGCGGCCACACCAAGGAATCGTTCGCCGAACCCGCCTTCCGCCAGCACCTGTTGGGCGGCATCCGCTGGGCCGTCGGCGCGGTCCAGGCCGACTGCCGGCCCGAACAGGGCTACACACCCGTCTTCGACGGTACGGCGGCCTCCCTGGAGAACTGGAAACAGGCGGGCCCCGGCTCCTTCGCCCTCGACGAGGACGACGGAACCCTCACCACCACCGGCGGCATGGGCATGCTCTGGTACGACCGGCGCGAACTCGGCTCGTACTCGCTCAAACTCGACTGGAAGATGTCCGGAGACGACAACTCGGGGATCTTCGTGGGCTTCCCGCCCTCCGACGACCCCTGGTCGGCCGTGGACAACGGATACGAGATCCAGATCGACGCCACCGACGTCCCCGAGAAGACCACCGGTTCCGTCTACGGCTTCCGGTCCGCGGACCTGAAGAAGCGCGACAAGGCACTGAACCCGCCGGGGCAGTGGAACACCTACGAGATCCGCGTCGAAGGCGAACGCCTGCGCGTCTACCTCAACGGCGTCCAGATCAACGACTACACCAACACCGACCCGGCACGCAGCCTGCGCCAAGGACACATCGGCATCCAGAACCACGGCGACGGCGACGAGGTGTCCTTCCGCGACATCCGGCTGAAGGAACTGCCGCCGGCCCGCGGAACCGGACCATACGTGCCACCTGCATCACCCGTCGGGTCACCTGTATCACCCGCCGGGTCACCTGTATCCCCTGTCGTGCCATCTGAATCACCCGCCCCGACCGGTTCGGACGCGGGTCGCTAGACGGCGGCGGGCGGAGGACGCCGGACCTCCGCCCGCCGTCTCACACACCGCACCTCACGTACCCCGAGCTCCCGCGCCGTGCCCCGAGCTCTTCCGTTCCTGGCAGGAGGCAGCCGTGTCCACATCCGCGACCTCAACATCTGCGCCCTCAACTTCCCCCCACGGTGACTCCCACGGGACCTCCCACGGAGACTTCCAGGGGAGCTCGCCCACCGGCGTCTGGCTGATCGGGGCACGCGGCTCGGTCGCGACCACCGCCGTCGCGGGCTGCGCGGCGATCGCGGCCGGTCTCCACCCACCCACCGGCATGGTGACCGAGACACAGCCGTTCCTCGACCGAGGCCTGCCAACGTTGTCGACGCTCGTCTTCGGCGGCCACGACACCACCAGCTGTCCGCTGCCCAAACGTGCCGAAGAACTCGCCGCGGGCGGCGTCCTGCCACACGGAGTCCCCTCCGCCGTGCGCGCCGAACTCGCCGCCGCCGACGCCGAGATACGCCCCGGCGGCCCCCAACCCGGCGACACCCGCAGCGACGACGAACTCATCGACGCCTTCGCCGCCGACCTGCGCGACTTCGTACGACGCCGTGGCCTGGCCCGCGCGGTCGTCGTGAACGTCGCCTCCACCGAGCCACTCCCCGCCCCCGACGCCGACCGGCTCCCCGCGAGCTCCCTTTACGCGGCGGCCGCGCTGCGCGCCGGCTGCCCCTACGTCAACTTCACCCCCTCGACAGGACTGCACCACCCACGCCTCGCCGACGCGGCCCGCGCCTCGGGCCTGCCCCACGCCGGCCGGGACGGGAAGACCGGCCAGACCCTGCTGCGCTCGGTGCTCGGCCCGATGTTCGCCCAACGCGCCCTCGCCGTCCGCGCCTGGTCGGGCACCAACCTGCTCGGCGGCGGCGACGGCGCGGCCCTGGCCGACCCGGCGGCCGCCGCCGCGAAGAACGCCGGCAAGGAACGCGTCCTCGCCGACACGCTCGGCGCCGCCCCCGAGGGCGAGGTCCACATCGACGACGTGCCCTCCCTCGGCGACTGGAAGACGGCCTGGGACCACATCGCCTTCGACGGCTTCCTCGGCACGCGCATGGTCCTCCAGACCACCTGGCAGGGCTGCGACTCGGCCCTCGCCGCCCCTTTGATCCTCGACCTCGCCCGCCTGATGGCCCGGGCCCACGAAAACGGCCTCACCGGCGCGCAGCCCGACCTCGCCTTCTACTTCAAGGACCCGGACCCGGGCGCCCCCTCGGCGCTGGGCGAGCAGTTCGCGCAACTGGTGGGGTTCGCGGGGCGGTTGGGGGAGGGGGCTTGAGGGGGGTTGGTGTGGCGGGTGTGGCGGGGGTGGTGAGTGTGGCGGTGGGTGTGGTGAGTGGGGTGGGTGTGAGCGTGGGTGTCGGTTGTGGCGGGGGTGGTTATTACGGCTGGGGTGGTTGCGCTTGTGGTTTGAGGTCCGCGAGGTCCGTGAGGGCCGGCCGTGCCGTGACGGTGAGGGAGGCCGCATGAACGCGCCGCGTGCCTGGGTCGAACTTCTGCGGCTCCCCGCCCTGTTCACCGTCCCCGGCGACGCGCTTGCCGGCGCGGCGACCACCGGCCTGCGCCCCAACCGCCGCACCCTCCTCGCCGTCGGCTCTTCCCTATGCCTGTACGAGGCCGGCATGGCCCTCAACGACTGGGCCGACCGCGCGGACGACGCCGTCGAACGTCCCGAACGCCCCTTGCCCTCCGGCCGCATCGCCCCGCCCGCAGCCCTCGCTGCGGCCACCGCCCTCACGGCCGTGGGCCTCACCCTTGCCGCCCGCGCCGGGCGCCCGTCCCTGGTGACGGCGGGCGCCCTGGCCGGCACGGTGTGGGCCTACGACCTCGGCCTGAAGCACACCCCCGCCGGACCGGCAGCCATGGCCGCCGCACGCGGCCTCGACCTGCTCCTGGGCGCGACCGCCACGGCGGGCCCGGACCTGGCCCGCACCGCCGAGTCCGCCGCCCCGTCCGCCGCGGCCCTGGCCGCCCACACCCTCGCCGTCACCGTCGTCTCCCGCCACGAGGCACAGGGCGGCGCCTCGACCGCCCCCTTGGCCGCACTGGCGGTGACGGCAGCCCTGTCGCGGCTGGTGGCGGCGGGGTGGCGCGGCGACGGGGGCGACCTGGGCGACCGGGGCGGCCACGTTGGCCACGTCGGCCGGGGCGACAGGTCCGGCCACGCCGACCTCGCGACCGGCCCCCTCCAGCCAAGCAACGCCACCCTCCCCACCATCCGCCAGTCCCTCCGAGGCGCGCTCGCTCTTGCCTACTTCGGGACCGCCGCCAAGCCCCTCTTCCACGCCGTCCTCAACCCTTCACCTCCTCTCACCCAACGCGCCGTCGGTGGCGGCATCCGCGCCATGATTCCGCTGCAAGCCGCGCTCACCGCCCGCGCAGGCGCCGCCGGCACCGCTCTGCTGACTGCAGCCCTCGCCCCCGCCGCCCGCAAGTTCGCACGAAAGGTGAGCGTCACATGAGCGGGACCACCCCCCGGCCCGGGGACGACGAGCACCCGATCCACGATCCCGGCGCCGGCCCACTCCCGAGTACCGCCCCCGACATCAGCACGCACGACCCCACCCCCACCCCCCTCCGCTTCGGCTACGGCACCAACGGCCTCACCGACCTCCGCCTCGACGATGCCCTCGGCCTGCTCGCCGACCTCGGATACGCCGGCGTCGGCCTGACCCTCGACCACATGCACCTCGACCCCCTGGCCCCCGATCTCGCCGCCCGCACCCGCACGGTGGCCCGGAGGCTGGGGCACCTCGGTCTGACCGCCACCGTCGAAACCGGGGCCCGCTACGTCCTCGACCCCCGCCGCAAACACGGCCCCTCCCTCCTCGACCCCGACCCCGAACACCGCGCCGCCCGCGTCCGTCTGCTGATCCGCGCCGTCCAGGTCGCCGCCGACCTCGGCGCCCACGCCGTGCACTGCTTCAGCGGCATCACCCCGCCGGACACCACGGACGACACCGCGTGGCAACGCCTCGCCGACGCACTCGGCCCCGTACTCGACGCCGCGTCGGACGCCGGCGTCCCCTTGGCCGTCGAGCCCGAGCCGGGTCACCTCCTCTCTTGCCTCGCCGACTTCCACCGGTTGCGCCACGAGCTCGGCGACCCCCACCCCGAGCTCCTCGGCCTCACCCTCGACATCGGCCACTGCCAGTGCCTGGAACCACTCCCTCCCGCGCACTGCGTACGCGCCGTCGCCCCCTGGCTGCGCCACGTCCAGATCGAGGACATGCGCCGCGGCGTCCACGAGCATCTGCCCTTCGGAGACGGTGAGATCGACTTCCCGCCCGTCCTCGAAGCGCTGGCCGCCAGTGGCTATCAGGGGCTGACCGTCGTCGAACTGCCCCGCCACTCCCACGCCGGCCCCGACCTCGCCGCCCACTCCCTCGACTTCCTGACCCGAGCAGCCGAGGCCGCCGCCGTGCCGTCAGCCCCTCCCACCGCCGTAGGAGGCACCCCATGACCGACGACGCCCCCGGGGTCGCCGCCCTCCGTGCCCGGCTCGAAGCAGAGCTCGGCGGAGCCGCCCGGGCCTGGCTGGATCAGGCCACCGCCGAGGCCGCCTCCGACGCCGCAGCTCAGGCCACCACCCAACGCGGGCCGTCGGCGGGGGAGACGCAAGGCCCACTTCCCCTCTGGGAGTTGCGGTTCGCCGAGGCCGGCCGCCGCTGTGGAGCCGACCACGCCGACGCCGCCCGCATCCTGGTCCTGCACGCGGCGCACGCCACGCCGGACACCCTCGCCCGCATCTACGCCCAGGGCACCGCAGCCGAGCGGCGTGCCGTACTGCAGGCCCTGCCGCACCTGGTGCCCGGTCCCGAGGCCGTACCTCTCGTCGAGGACGCCCTGCGCACCAACGACACCCGGCTCGTCGCCGCGGCCGTCGGCCCGTACGCCGCGCGGCACCTCGCCCCGCACGACTGGCGGCACGCCGTCCTCAAGTGCCTGTTCACCGGTGTCCCCGTGGACGCCGTCGCCGAGCTGTCGGCGCGGGCCGACGGTGACGCCGAACTCGCCCGGATGCTCGGCGACTACGCGAGCGAACGGACCGCCGCCGGCCGCCCCGTACCGGGCGACCTGCACCGAGTGCTGTCCCTTACCGCCCCCGGACCGTCCAAGGCACCGGCCCCGGCGGCACCCCCGGCCCCCGCGGGCCCCCAGACCGGCGAGGAGCAGGAGTCCTGATGCGCATCTTCGATCCCCACATCCACATGACCTCCCGCACCACCGACGACTATCAGGCGATGTACGCCGCCGGGATCCGCGCGGTCGTGGAACCCGCGTTCTGGCTCGGGCAGCCCCGCACCTCGCCCGCCTCCTTCGTCGACTACTTCGACTCCCTCCTCGGCTGGGAACCCTTCCGCGCCGCCCAGTACGGCATCGCCCACCACTGCACGATCGCCCTCAACCCCAAAGAGGCGAACGACCCCCGCTGCACGCCCGTCCTGGACGAACTGCCCCGCTATCTGGTCAAGGACAACGTCGTCGCCGTCGGGGAGATCGGCTACGACTCCATGACGCCCGCCGAGGACACCGCGCTCGCCACCCAGCTGCAGCTCGCCGCCGACCACCAGCTGCCCGCCCTCGTGCACACCCCGCACCGCGACAAGCTCGCGGGCCTGCGCCGCACCGTCGACGTCATCCGGGAGTCCGCTCTGCCCCTGGACCGCGTCCTGATCGACCACCTCAACGAGACGACCGTCAAGGAGGCCAAGGACAGCGGCTGCTGGCTGGGCTTCTCCGTCTATCCCGACACCAAGATGGACGAAGACCGCATGATCGCCATCCTGCGCGACGTCGGACCCGACCGGGTGCTCGTCAACTCCGCCGCGGACTGGGGGAAGAGCGACCCCCTCAAGACCCGCAAGGTCGCCGACGCCATGCTCGCCGTCGGGTACGACGAGGACGACGTCGACCTCGTGCTGTGGCGCAACCCCGTGGAGTTCTACGGGCTCAGCGGCCGGCTCCAGCTCGACGTGCGGGAACCGGACACCGCCACCCATGAGGGCAACTCCATCCTGCGCGGAGGGTCGTGAGCCATGCGCTTCCGCCACCCCGACGGGTCGACCGTCCACCTCGCGTACTGCACCAACGTCCATCCGGCCGAGACCCTCGACGGCGTACTCGCCCAGCTCCGCGACCACTGCGAGCCCGTGCGCAGGCGGCTCGGCAGGGACCGGCTCGGCATCGGCCTCTGGCTCGCCAAGGACGCCGCTCACGCCCTCGTCACCGACCCCGCCGCGCTGCGCGGCCTGCGCAGCGAACTCGACCGGCGTGGCCTCGAGGTCGTCACCCTCAACGGCTTCCCCTATGAGGGCTTCGGCGCCGAACAGGTCAAGTACCGCGTGTACAAGCCGGACTGGACCGACCCGGAGCGGCTGAGCCACACCACCGACCTGGCCCGGCTCCTCGCCGCCCTGCTCCCCGACGACGTCACCGAAGGCACCATCTCCACCCTGCCGCTCGCCTGGCGCGCCCCGTTCGACGCCCCGCGCGCGGAGGCCGCCCGCTCGGCCCTCACCGTGCTCGTCCAGCGCCTGGACGCCCTCACCGAACTCACCGGCCGCTCCATCCGCGTCGGCCTCGAACCGGAACCCGGCTGCACCGTCGAGACGACCGCCGACGCCATCGCCCCCCTCTCCGCCGTCGGCCACGACCGCATCGGCCTCTGTGTGGACACCTGCCACCTCGCCACCTCCTTCGAAGACCCGGCGACCGCCCTCGACGCTCTCGCCGCCGCGGGCATCCCCGTCGTCAAATCGCAGCTGTCCGCCACCCTCCATGCCGAACACCCCCACCTCCCCGAGGTACGCGAAGCCCTCGCGGCCTTCGACGAACCCCGCTTCCTCCACCAGACCCGCACCCTCACCGGCGCCGGCCTCCTCCAAGGCACCGACGACCTCGGCGAAGCCCTCACCGCAGGCGCCCTGCCGGACACGGCACCCTGGCGGGCCCACTTCCACGTCCCCCTGCACGCGGCCCCCGCCGCGCCCCTCACCTCCACGCTCCCCGTGCTGAAGGACGTCCTGGGCCGACTCGTCGGCGGATCCGAGCCCCGCACCCACCACCTCGAGGTCGAGACCTACACCTGGCAGGCCCTCCCGCCCGCACTGCGCCCGCGCGGCCGAACCCAGCTCGCCGAGGGCATCGCCGCCGAACTCGCCCTCGCCCGCGACCTCCTCACCGACCTCGGCCTCAAGGAACTGCCATGACTCCCACCCCCTTGCTGGTCCTCGACGTCGTCGGCCTCACCCCGCGCCTCCTCGACCACATGCCGCACCTCAAGTCGCTCGGTCAGTCCGGCTCCAGGGCGCCGCTCGGCACCGTTCTGCCCGCCGTCACCTGCGCCGCCCAGTCCACCTTCCTCACCGGCACCACCCCCGCCGAGCACGGCATCGTCGGCAACGGCTGGTACTTCCGTGAGCTCGGCGACGTCCTGCTGTGGCGCCAGCACAACGGCCTCGTCTCCGGAGACAAACTGTGGGACGCGGCCCGCCGCGCCCACCCCGGCTACACCGTGGCCAACATCTGCTGGTGGTACGCCATGGGCGCCGACACCGACTTCACCATCACTCCCCGCCCCGTCTACTACGCCGACGGCCGCAAAGAACCCGACTGCTACACCCGGCCCCCCGAGCTCCACGACGAACTCACCGAGAAGCTCGGCACCTTCCCCCTCTTCCACTTCTGGGGCCCCGGCGCCGACCTCGTGTCCAGCCGCTGGATCGTCGACGCCACCCGCCACGTCATCGACACCCGCCGCCCCGACCTCGCCCTGTGCTACCTCCCTCACCTCGACTACGACCTGCAGCGTTTCGGCCCCGACGACCCGCGCTCCTTCCGCGCGGCCGCCGACCTGGACGCGACCATCGCCCCGCTCCTCGCCGACGCGAAGGCGGAGGGCCGGACCGTCGTCGCGCTCTCCGAGTACGGCATCACCCGGGTGAACCGGTCCGTCGACATCAACCGGGTGCTGCGCCGCGCCGGCCTGCTGGAGGTACACACCCAGGACGGCATGGAGTACCTCGATGCGATGGCGTCGCGCGCCTTCGCCGTCGCCGACCACCAGATCGCCCACGTCTACGTCCGCCGCCCGGAGGACCTCGCGGCCACCCGCGCCGCCCTCGATGGCGTCCCCGGCATCGAGCAACTCCTCGACGACGAAGGCAAGAAGGCCCACCACCTGGATCACCCGCGCGCCGGTGAGCTCGTCGCCGTCGCGGAGCCGGACGCCTGGTTCACGTACTACTACTGGCTCGACGACGACCGCGCGCCCGACTTCGCGCAGCTCGTCGAGATCCATCGCAAACCCGGCTACGACCCCGTCGAGCTCTTCATGGATCCCCAGGACCCCTACGTCCGCGTCAAGGCCGCGGGCGCGCTGGCCAGGAAGAAGCTCGGCATGCGCTATCGCATGGCGGTCGTGCCGCTGGACCCGTCACCTATTCGCGGCAGCCATGGCCGCCTCCCCACGAGTGAGGACGAAGGTCCGCTCATTCTGTGCTCCACCCCCCGTGCCGTCCGTGACCGCGTCGCGGCCACCGATGTGAAGTCGCTCCTGCTCGACCTCGCGGGCCTGACCTGATGCCTGCCGCGGCCCGCGGCGCCGAATCTGCTTGATCTCCACTGAACCAGAGCGATCGGGCCCTGCCATCAGGGCCCGGCCCTCAGTGATCCCTGATCCGTTTTTCGAACCCAACCCTGATGCGCCCCTGATTCGATCCAGCCGAGGAGAACCGCATGAGCCCGAAGCCCTCTTCCACCGATCCCGAGCTCGCCCGCAGACTCAGCCGACGCGGCATGCTCGGCGTGGCGGCCGGGGCCACCGCCGCGGCCCTCGTGGGCGCCGCCGCCCCCACCGCCACGGCCGCACCCGCCGCCGGCCAAAAGCACGGCCACGGCCACGGCCGCCCCGTCCTGCCCCCGGGCCGCCTCGGCATACAGCTCTACAGCCTCCGTGACAAGGTCTCCACCGTCGGATTCGCCCAGGTGTTCGCCGAGTTGGAGAAGTACGGATACGACGAGATCGAATTCGCCGGGTACACCCAGGGCTCGGCGGGCCCCATCACCCTCGCCCAGCTCAAGGCGCTCGCCCGCGACCACGGACTGCACCCGATCGGCTCGCACGTCGGCTACTACGACGACAGCAACCCGAGCGCCTACACGTTCGCGCAGAACCTCACCAAGGTCCTCGACGATGCCGAAGCCCTCGGCCTCAAGCACATCGGTACCGCCTCGGGCCCTTTCCGCTACGGCAACACCGTCGACGCCTGGAAGCGGGCGGCGGAGGACTTCAACACGTACGGCGAAGCGGCGCGCAAGCGCGGCATGAAGTTCTACCAGCACAACCACGCCGAGGAGTTCTCCTTCGCCACCGACAAGCCGAAGGTCCGGCTCTACGACGTGCTGCTCGCCGAGACCGACCCGGACTCCGTATACCTGGAGATGGACATCTACTGGGCGTTCAGCGCCCAGTTCCGCTTCGGCAAGCGGGCCGACGGCACCCCCGCCCCCTTCGAACCGCTCGACTACGTGCTCAAGCAGCCGCACCGCTACCCGCTGTTCCACGTCAAGGACGGCATCCGCGACGAGACCACCCATGACGGCTACCGCATGACGGATGTCGGCGACGGCGACATCGACTACAAGAAGTTCCTGTCCAAGGTGACCGCCCGTACCCACCAGGGCCGGCGCTACCACCACTGGCAGACCGAGCACGACAACCCGTCCGAGTCCTACGCGTTCGCCCGCAAGTCCAGCGAGCATCTGCACTCCCTGCGGTCCGGCCGCTGCGGCGACTGACCGTACGACAGCACGGATGGGGCCCTTCCGCCGACCTGCGGGAGGGCCCCATCCGCGGTTGATCCGAACGTCGGCTAGGCCAGTGCCGCACGCGCGCGTGGCGCTCCCGGCCGGCGCAGCAGCAGGGAGAGGCCCGCCGCGACCAGCGACACCACCCCGGCGGTCGTGTAGGCGCCGACGTAACCCCAGGAGTCCACGACCATGGCGCCCATGCCGCCGCCGAACAGTCCGGACACCAGCTTCGCGCTGTACACCATGCCGTAGTTGGAGGCGTTGTTGTTCTCTCCGAAGTAGTCCGGTACCAGCGCCGCGAACAGCGGATAGAAGGCGCCGCCCGCGAAGCCGGACACGAAGGCGAAGACGAGGAACAGCGGCTGGTTGCGGATCTCGCCCGCCCACAACACCCCGAACTGCGCCACCGCGAGCGCCAGACACACGTACGTGAGGGTCCGCTGTCGGCCCATGCGGTCCGAGAGCCAGCCCACCACACCCCGCCCGGTGCCGTTGATCACCGACATGACGCCCATCGACGACGCCGCGATGAGCGGGCCGAACCCCATCTCCTTGGCGAACGGCACCTGGAAGGAGATCCCGAAGATCGACACCCCGGCGCAGCACAGCATGCCCACCCACATCAGCGGGATCACGCCGGTCCGCAGCGCCTCGCCAGGGGTGAACTGACGGTCAGCGGGCGGGTTCTTGGCCAGCGCCGCCGCCGTGCGCGGGTCACCGTCGAGCCGCAGCGGGTCGACCGAGGCCGGCCACCAGTTCTTCGGCGGATCCTTGAAGAACAGGCCCGCCACCAGGGTGACGGCCAGCACGTAGAAGCCGACGAGGTCGAGCACGGTGCGGTAGTTGGACGTGTCGAAGCCGTACGAGAACAGGAAGATGAACGGCACCGCTCCGTAGGCGAATCCGCCGTTGACGAAGCCGGTCTTGCCGCCGCGCCGCTCGGGATACCACTTGCCGACCATGTTCACGCACGTCGAGTAGATCAGTCCCGACCCGACGCCGCCGAGCAGACCGAAGCCGACCATCGCCACCGCCACGTTCGGCGCGTGGCTGAGGCTCACGAAGCCGAGCAGCGACAGGACCGAGCCCGTCAGCATCGCCGCCCTGCTCGTCAGGATGCCCTTCTCGCGCAGCTTGCCGGCGGGGAAGGAGACCCCGGCCTGGAAGAAGATCCAGACGCTGAGCACCCAGAACGTGTTCGACGACGTCCAGTGGTGCGCGGCGGACAGCGTGTCCTCCGCCGCTCCGTAGGCGTACTCGAAGACGCTGATGGCGAGCATGGCCACCCAGGGCAGCGCCACCATCGTCCAGCGAGGTCTGCCGAGGATCTCCCGGTCGCTCTCGCCGATGCGGTAGACGCGGCCGCGCGCGTCGGTGAGCTCCCTGTAGGGAAGTTCTCTGTCCGGTGTGTCGCGGTCGGCCGATGCGTGGCGACCGGCGATGGGCTCCGCCGTCATGTCAAGCCATCTCCTCACCGAGGGGCTGCGGATTGGGTTGTACGTGCTTGGAGTTGGGCCTGCCGGGCTGTGACAGGAAGAGCGCGATGAACCCGGCGAACAGGGAGATCGAACCGGCGAGGGTGAACGCCCCGGTGTGCCCCCAGTGGCTGACCACGACGGATCCCATGCCGGAGCCGAGGAGGCCGGACACGAGCTTGGAGCTGTAGACCAGGCCGTAGTTGGAGGCGTTGTTGTTCTCGCCGAAGTAGTCCGCCGTCAGGGCCGCGAACATCGGGAAGATGGCCCCGCCGCCGAAGCCGGAGATGCTGGAGAAGATCAGGAACAGCGGAAGGTTCTTGATGTCGGCCGACCAGAGGATGCCGTACTGCGCGAGACCCAGGACGATGCAGACGAAGATCAGACAGCGCTTGCGTCCGTAGCGGTCCGACAGCCAGCCGATGACGCCGCGGCCGGTGCCGTTGACGATGGCCTTCAGGGACATCGCCGTCGCGACGATGCCGCCGGCGAACCCGGCCTCCTCACCGATGTCCACCTGGAAGGCGATGCCGAAGATGTTCACGCCCGAGGTGCACAGCAGGCAGAACCACATCAGCGCCACCCGGCCCGTCTGCCATGCCTCCTTGGGGGTGTACTGGCGCACGGCCGGCGGATTCATCCGCATGGCGCGGCGGGCCCTCGGGTCGTCCGGCGGGCGCAGCGGGTCGACGTCCGCGGGCCACCAGTTCTTCGGCGGGTCCCGGAAGTAGTAGCCCGCCGCGGCGACCATCGACGCGAGCAGCAGGCCTGCGGCCACCAGGACCCAGCGGAAGTTCGTCAGGTCCATGTAGCCGGTGAAGAGGAAGACGAACGGCACCGAGCCGTAGGCGAAACCGCCGTTGACGAAGCCGGTCTTGCCGCCCTTCCGCTCGGGGTACCACTTGCCGACCATGTTCACGCAGGTCGCGTAGACCATGCCGGCGCCCATGCCGCTGAACATGCCGAAACCGATGTAGGCCACCACCACGTGCGGCGCGAAGGCCAGGGACAGGTAGCCCAGGAGCGTGCCGAGCGCGCCGAGCATCATCGCGTGGCGCGCCGGCAGTCTGCCGGTCTCCCGGAGCTTGCCCGCCGGGAAGGCGACCGCTGCCTGGAAGAACACCCAGACGCCCAGCATCCAGAAGATGTGCAGGCTGCTCCAGTGGTGCGCGGTGTGCAGGGTGTCCTCGGCGGAGGCGAAGGCGTATTCGGCCGAGCTGATGCCCATCATGCCCACCCACGGCAGGATCACCATCCACTTGCGTTTGCGGCCCAGGATGTCGATGTCGGTCTCACCGACCCGGTACACCCGGCCGTTGGCGTCCCTCACCTCCCGGTAGGGGACGGTCGTCGGTATGTCAGTTGTCGTCATGTCGCACAGCACCCCTTGCGTCGGAAAGACCCTGGCCAGCGCCCCCTGTCCCATCCCTTCCGTGTGCGCGCGGGACCCGGGGCCGGCGGCGCGCACCGCCGGCCGGCCCCGAACCGGTCACCTCATCGACCGCCCCCCAACAGCCCGGCCGCCCGCGCCCAGCGGTACTTCGCGCCGAGCACCGCGACCGGCTTCTCGGTCGTGTACGGGTACGCCACGACGCCGCGCTCGAAGAGGTACTGGCAGGCCTCCTCCACCTCGACATCGCCCGCCAGCGAGGCCACCACGGGCTTCTCCACGCCCCGCGCGCGGAACTCGGCCACCACACGGGCCGTCAGTTCGGCGAAGACCATGGGAGGCGTGACGATGGTGTGCCAGTAGCCGAGGACGAGCGCGTGGATACGGGGGTCCTCCAGGCCGAGCCTGATGGTCGCCTCGTACGTGGCGGGCGGTTCACCACCCGTGATGTCCACCGGGTTGCCCGCGGCCCCGAAGGGCGGAATGAACGCCCTGAAGGACGCGTCGAGGTCCTCGGGGATGTCCATCAGCCGCAGACCGTTGTCGCTCACGGCATCCGAGAGCAGCACCCCCGAGCCGCCGGCGCCCGTGATGACGACGATGTTGTCGCCCTTCGGAGTGGGCAGCACCGGCAACGCGCGCGCGTACTCCAGCATGTCGTTGAGGCCGGGCGCCCGGATCACGCCCGCCTGGCGCAGGATGTCGTCGTACACGGCGTCGTCGCCCGCGAGCGCGCCCGTGTGCGAGCCGGCGGCCTTCGCGCCCGCCGCGGTGCGCCCGGCCTTCAGGACGACGACCGGCTTCTTGGGAACCGTCGCCCGCGCGGCCTCGACGAAGGCCCGCCCGTCCTTGAGGTCCTCCAGATGCATGGCGATGCACTGGGTGTGAGGGTCCTCGCCGAACCATGTCAGGAGGTCGTCCTCGTCCAGGTCCGACTTGTTGCCGAGTCCGACGATCGCCGACACACCCGTCCTGGTCGTGCGGGCGAAGCCGAGGATGGCCATGCCGATGCCGCCCGACTGGCTCGTCAGGGCGACCGGTCCCTTCACGTCGTACGGCGTGCAGAACGTGGCGCACAGGTCGTGCCAGGTCGAGTAGTAGCCGTAGATGTTGGGCCCGAGGATCCGCACCCCGTACCGCTCGCCGATCGCCACGATCTCGTCCTGGAGGGCGTGTTCGCCGGTCTCCGCGAACCCGGAGGGGATCAGCACCGCGTTCGGTATGCCCTTGCGGCCCACCTCCTCCAGGGCCGCGGCCACGAACGCGGCGGGGATCGCGAAGACCGCCACATCCACCTCGCCGGGAACGTCCGTGACACTCATGTACGCCTTGCGGCCGACGATGTCATCGGCCTTGGGGTTCACCGGATGGATCTCTCCGGAGAAGCCGCCGTCGACGAGGTTGCGCATCACCGAGTTGCCGATCTTCCCCGCCTCGTTCGAGGCGCCGATCACGGCCACCGAACGGGGCTGCATGAGCCGGCGCATCGAGGCGAGCATCTGCTCGCGCGTGTAGGTGCGCCGCGGCTCGGGGGTTCCTTCGGAGAGGATGATCCGGATGTCCGCCGCGACCGCGCCGTGCGGTGTGGCGACGACCGGGTTGAGGTCCACCTCGGCGATCTCCGGGAAGTCGGTGACCAGTTCGGAGACCAGGCGGATCTGCTCCGCGAGGGCCCGCCGGTCCACCGGCTGCGCGCCGCGCACCCCGTGCAGGATCTCCGCCGCCCTGATGGAGTCGAGCATGGAGGCGGCCTCGTCGGTGTCCACGGGTGCCAGCCGGAAGGTGACGTCCTTGAGGACCTCCACGAGCACCCCGCCGAGGCCGAAGGCGACGACCTTCCCGAACGTGGGGTCGGTGACCGCCCCCACGATGACCTCCTGGACCGAAGGACCGCCCGGCAGCAGCTCCTGCACCTGGACGCCCTCCACACGGGCCTGAGGGGCGTATGCGAGGGCGTTCTCCACGATCCGGTGGAAGGCGGCCCGGACGTCCGCCGCGCCCTCCACACCGACCACCACGCCGCCCGCGTCGGTCTTGTGCAGGATGTCCGGCGACACGATCTTCAGGACGACGGGCCCGCCGAGGCGGGCGGCGTGCGCCACGGCCTCGTCGACGTCGGTGGCCAGCGCCTCGCCGGGTACGGCGATGCCGTAGGCGTCCGCGACGACCTTGCCCTCGGGGGCGGTCAGCGACGTACGGTCCTGGGCGCGCACCGCGTCCAGGAGCGCGCGCACCCTCCGCCGGCGGTCCTCGGTGCCCACTCAGATCACCCCGTTCGACTTGAGCAGGCGCAGTTCCTCGTCGCCGAGGCCGAGCTCGCCGACGAACACCTCTTCGTTGTGCTCGCCGAGCAGCGGCGAACTGACCATCTCCACGGGTGAGTCGGAGAGCTTCAGCGGGGAGCCGACCGTGGTGAAGCTGCCGCGCTCGGGGTGCGGGACCTCGACGACCATCTCGTTGGCGACCAGGGAGGCGTCCTCGATGATCTCCCGGGTGGAGAGGATCGGGCCGCAGGGGATGTTGTGGGCGTTGAGCCGCTCCAGGACGTCCCACTTGGGCAGCGTCGAGGACCACTCCTCGATCAGCTGGAACATCTTGCCCAGCTTGGGCAGCCGCGCCTGCGGAGTCGCCCAGTCGGGGTCGTCGGCAAGCTCCGGGCGCCCGATGAGCTCGGTGATCGGCCGCCAGCCGACGGGCTGCACGATGACGTACACGTAGTCGTTCGGTCCGCCCGGCGCGCACTTGACGGCCCAGCCGGGCTGCCCGCCGCCGGACGCGTTCCCGGAGCGGGGGACCTCG
Organism: Streptomyces sp. NPDC041713; assembly: GCF_055591085.1. Classification (NCBI taxonomy): domain Bacteria; kingdom Bacillati; phylum Actinomycetota; class Actinomycetes; order Kitasatosporales; family Streptomycetaceae; genus Streptomyces; species Streptomyces sp. NPDC041713. The sequence goes on along the minus strand of NZ_JBVIZY010000004.1, from coordinate 672,771 downwards.
TCCCCGAAGTCCTCGTTGGGGTACTCCGCCAGCGGCCCGTGGGCGAGCCGCTGCTGGTCGCGGAGTTTGACGCGGCACAGGTTCAGCACGGCGTGCTGCATCGCCACGTTCACGCGCTGGCCCCTGCCGGTGCTCTCCCGCTGGAAGAGGGCGGCCAGGATGCCGGCGACGGCGTGGATGCCCGTTCCGGAGTCGCCGATCTGGGCGCCCGTGGCGAGCGGCGGGCCGTCCTCGAAGCCGGTGGTGGACATGGAGCCGCCCATGGCCTGGGCCACCACTTCGTAGGCCTTGAAGTTGGTGTAGGGGCCGTCTCCGAAGCCCTTGATCGAGGCGTAGACGATGCGCGGGTTGATCTCCCGGATGCGCTCCCAGGTGAAGCCCATCCGGTCCACGGCGCCGGGGCCGAAGTTCTCCACCATCACGTCGGATCGCCGGATCAGCTCCGTGAGGAGCTCCTTGCCGCGCTCGGTCTTGGTGTTGAGGGTGATGCTCCGCTTGTTGCAGTTGAGCATCGTGAAGTACAGCGAGTCGACGTCGGGGAGGTCGCGCAGTTGTGTGCGGGTGATGTCGCCGGTGGGCGCTTCCAGCTTCACCACGTCCGCGCCGAGCCAGGCGAGCAGCTGGGTGGCCGAGGGGCCGGACTGGACGTGCGTCATGTCGAGGACGCGAATGCCTTCAAGAGCCTTGGTCATGGCCGTCGGGCTCCTCACTTGTACATGGTCTGGTTCATGGTTCCGGGGGCGTACGCGTCCGGGTCGACCCAGACGTTGATCAGGGAGGGCTTGCCGGACTCGCGCGCGCGGCGCAGGGCGGGGCCGATGTCGGCCGGGTCGCGGACCTCTTCGCCGTGGCCGCCGAGCATTTGGGCGAACCGGTCGTAGCGGACGTCGCCCAGGGTGTTGCCGACGCGCTCGCGCTCCTGCCCGTACTTGGCCTTCTGGCCGTAACGGATCTGGTTCATCGACGAGTTGTTGCCGACGATTCCGACGAAGGGCAGGTCGTAGCGGACGAGGGTCTCGAAGTCCCAGCCGGTGAGGCTGAAGGCGCCGTCTCCGAAGAGGGCCACCACCTCCTTGTCGGGCCGGGCCTGCTTGGCGGCGAGGACGAAGGGGATGCCGACGCCGAGCGTGCCGAGCGGCCCCGGGTCCATCCAGTGGCCGGGCGACCTGGGCTGGACGACCTGGCCGGAGAAGGTGACGATGTCGCCGCCGTCGCCGATGTAGACGGAGTCCTCGGTGAGGAAGTCGTTGATCTCGCTCACCAGGCGGTACGGATGGATCGGGGACGCGTCGGACCTGAGGTGCGGCAGACGCTTCTCCACGGCGGTCTGCTCGGCGGCGCGCAGCTCGTCGAGCCACTCCTTGCGACGGGACGCCCCGCCGTTGAGCCGGCCTGAAGCGGCCTCGGTGACCGACTTGAGGATGAGTCCGGCGTCTCCGACGATGCCGAGGTCGATGTCGCGGTTCTTGCCCACGGTGCGGTAGTCGAGGTCGATCTGGACGACGGTGGCCTGCGGCGAGAGCCGCTTTCCGTAGCCCATGCGGAAGTCGAAGGGGGTGCCCACGATGACGATGAGGTCGGCGTTGGAGAACGCGTAGCGCCGGGAGAGCTGGAAGTGGTGCGGGTCTCCGGGCGGCAGGGTGCCGCGGCCCGCGCCGTTCATGTACGCGGGCACGTTGAGGGTGCGTACGAGGTCGATGGCGGCTTCGGTGCCCCGGGTCGTCCACACCTGGCTGCCGAGCAGGATGGCGGGCTTCTCGGCGTGCACGAGGAGGTCGGCGAGCTTCTCGACCGCCTCGGGGTCACCGGTGGACCGTGTCGAGGCCCGGTAGTGCCCGGCCTTGGGGACGCGCGCCGTGGCGGCTGGCACCTTGGCGTCGAGCACGTCGCGCGGTATCTCCAAAAAGGACGGGCCCGGGGCGCCGTGGTAGCACTCGCGGAACGCCATGGACACCATGTCGGCGGCGCGCGCGGTGTCCGGCACGGTCGCCGCGAACTTGGTGATCGGCGTCATCATGTCGACGTGCGGCAGGTCCTGGAGCGAGCCCATCTTGTGCTGGCTGTGGGCTCCTTGGCCGCCGATCAGCAGCATGGGGGACTCCGCGCGGAAGGCGTTGGCGACCCCGGTGACGGCGTCCGTCGTGCCGGGTCCTGCCGTCACCACCGCGCAGCCCGGCTTGCCGGTGATGCGCGCGTAGCCGTCGGCGGCGTGGGCGGCGACCTGTTCGTGGCGTACGTCGACGACGTCGATGCCCTCGTCGACGCAGCCGTCATAGATGTCGATGATGTGGCCGCCGCAGAGGGTGTAGATGACCTCGACGCCCTCCGCTTTGAGCGCCTTGGCGACCAGATGTCCACCGGATATGTCCTGCTGGCTGTTGTCGTCGGGCATGGCGAAGTCCTGTCCCTTCGTAGGGGAGTCGGAGTGCGCTCGCACGCTCTGGGGGCGCCCTCGCGGTAGATTGCATACAGTCGACGAATACTGTATGAAGCTTGTTATCCCGCATCCGGTGAGTGGTGTCCAGGGGGCGTGCGGCACTTTTCGGGGGCCCGGGGATCTCACCCCGAACGGCACACCCGATCAGACACAGCGGTCAGGCGATCAGCCACAGTGGTCAGGAGCCGAAATGGATCTTTTCGAGCACCAGGCAAGGCAACTCTTCGAAGAGCACGGCATCTTGGTGCCCCGCGCCGAGGTCGCCCGCACGGCCAAGGAGGCCCGCGCGTGCGCGGAGCGGCTGGGCGGCCGCGTCGTCATCAAGGCCCAGGTCAAGACAGGCGGACGCGGCAAGGCAGGCGGAGTGAAGCTCGCCGCCGACCCCGCCGCGGCCGAGATCACGGCCCGCCAGATCCTCGGCATGGACATCAAGGGCCACACCACGCGCGCGGTGATGGTGGCCCAACCCGTCGCCATCGACGCCGAGTTCTACGTCTCCTACGTACTGGACCGCGCGGCCGGGCGCTTCCTCGCGATCGCGTCCGCCGAGGGCGGCATGGACATCGAGGAGGTCGCGGCGAGCCGCCCCGAAGCGGTGGCGCGCATCTCCATCGCCCCCGAGGAAGGGGTGACCCGGGCCACGGCACTCGACATCGCGGCCGCCGCCGGCCTCCCCGCCGAGACGGCCGACACCCTGGTCAGGCTCTGGCACGTGCTGACCCGGGAGGACGCACTCCTCGTCGAGGTCAACCCGCTCGTGCGCACCGCACAGGGCGAAATCCTCGCCCTCGACGGCAAGGTCACCCTCGACGACAACGCCCGCTTCCGGCAGGAGCGCTGGGGCACGGACCAGGAGACCCACGAACAGGAACTCGAGGCGGCGGCCGCGGCCAAGGGCCTCAACTACGTGAAGCTGGACGGCGAGGTCGGCGTCATCGGCAACGGCGCCGGACTCGTCATGTCGACCCTCGACGTGGTCGCCGGCTGCGGCGCACGCCCCGCCAACTTCCTCGACATCGGAGGCGGCGCCTCCGCCGAGGTCATGGCCGACGGCCTCACCGTCATCCTCTCCGACCCCTCGGTGAGGTCCGTCTTCGTGAACGTCTTCGGCGGCATCACCGCCTGCGACGCCGTGGCCGACGGCATCGTCAGCGCCCTGGAGTCCGTCACGTTGACCAAACCCCTGGTGGTCCGGCTCGACGGCAACAACGCCGCCCGCGGCCGTGCCATCCTCGACGGCCGCGCCCACCCGCTGGTCCAGCAGGCCACCACCATGGACGGCGCGGCCCGCCGCGCCGCCGACCTCGCCAACGCGCGCTAAGGAGCCGGGACATGGCGATCCACCTCACCAAGGAGAGCAAGGTCCTCGTCCAGGGCATGACGGGTGCCGTCGGGATGCTGCACACCCGCCGCATGCTCGCCGCGGGCACGGACGTCGTCGGCGGCGTGAACCCCCGCAAGGCGGGCCGCACCGTTGACTTCGACGACCGCGCCGTGCCGGTGTTCGGCTCCGTGGCCGACGGGATGGCGGCGACGGGCGCCGACACGACCGTCGTCCTCGTGCCGCCCGCCTTCACCAAGGCCGCCGTCCTGGACGCCGCGGACGCCGGCATCGCACTCGCCGTCGTCATCACCGAGGGCGTCCCCGTGCACGACTCCGTCGCCTTCCTCTCGTACGCGAAGGAGCGCGGCACCCGCGTCATCGGCCCCAACTGTCCCGGCCTGATCACTCCCGGGCAGTCCAACGCGGGCATCATCCCCGCCGACATCACCAAGCCCGGCCGCATCGGCCTGGTCTCGAAGTCCGGCACCCTCACCTACCAGCTCATGTACGAGCTCCGCGACGTCGGCTTCTCGACCTGTGTGGGCATCGGGGGAGACCCCGTCGTCGGCACCACCCACATCGACTGCCTGGCCGCCTTCGAGGCCGACCCCGACACGGAACTCATCGTCCTGATAGGTGAGATCGGCGGCGACGCCGAGGAGCGCGCCGCCGCCTACATCGAGGCGTCCGTCAGCAAACCCGTCGTGGCCTACATCGCCGGCTTCACGGCGCCCGAGGGCAAGACGATGGGTCACGCCGGCGCGATCGTCTCCGGCTCCTCGGGCACCGCGCAGGCGAAGAAGGCGGCGCTGGAGGCGGTGGGCGTACGGGTGGGCAGCACGCCCACCGAGACGGCGCGGCTGGTGCTCGACCTTCTCTGACGGCCCTGGTCGTGCGCCTTGGCCGTACCTTCCTGGCCGACCGGGTGCCCCGTCCCGGCCGTACGTTCCTGATGTTCCTCCCCGCCCCGACCGTGCACCGTGAGCGGAGACACCCAGATGACAGCCCCGAGCACCTCACGCGACGCCCTCGACCGCGAAGAACGTGAACGCGCAGGACAAGTCCGCGAAGAACGTGAACACGAAGGACACGTCCGCGGAGGACAATTCCGCGACGCACTCGTCCTCAAGGCCGGCACCGACTGGACCGACGCCTGGCAGCGCTGCCTCGCCGTCGCCCCCGAGGCCTTCCGCGACGACCACGTCCTCAATCTGTGGAACGGCGCCTGGCAGGACGACGGCCGGACCCTGCCCGCGACCAGCCCCGTCGACGGCAGACCCATCACCGGACCGCCCCGGCTCGACGCCATCACCGCCGGGCAGGCCGTGCGCGCCGCGCTCGACCAGCACCGCGCCTGGCGGCACGTCCCTCTCGCCGAGCGGAGCGCCCGCGTCGCCGCGACGCTCGACTCCCTCGCCCGCCACCGCGAACTGCTCGCGCTGCTCCTGGTCTGGGAGATCGGCAAGCCCTGGCGTCTGGCACAGGCCGACGTCGACCGGGCCATCGAAGGCGTGCGTTGGTACGTCGACGGGATCGAACCGATGGTCGACGGCAGGGTCCCGCTGGACGGTCCCGTTTCCAACATCGCGAGCTGGAACTACCCGATGAGCGTGCTCGTTCACACCATGCTGGTCCAGACACTGGCAGGGAACGCGGTCATCGCCAAGACCCCGACCGACGGCGGCGTCGCCTGCCTCACCCTGGCCTGTGCGCTCGCCGCCCGCGAGGGGCTGCCCGTCACCCTCGTCAGCGGCAGCGGGCGCGAGCTGTCCGCATCGCTCGTGCGGGCGCCCGAGATCGGCTGTGTCTCCTTCGTCGGCGGCCGGGACACCGGCGCCGCCGTGGCCACCGCGGTGACCGACCTCGGCAAGCCACACATCCTCGAACAGGAAGGACTGAACACCTGGGGCATCTGGAACTACAGCGACTGGGACGCGCTGGCCGCGCACATCCCCAAGCTCTTCGACTACGGCAAGCAGCGCTGCACGGCGTACCCGCGCTTCGTCGTCCAGCGCGCCCTGTTCGACGCGTTCCTGGCCGCCTACCTGCCGGCGGTCCGCACCGTACGCGTAGGACACCCGCTCGCCGTCGGGCAGCCCGAAGACCCGTTCCCCGACCTCGACTTCGGGCCGCTCATCAACGCGGCCAAGGCCAAGGAGCTCGACGACCAGATCACCGAGGCCGTCGACCGGGGCGCCGTACCCCTCCACCGCGGCACGCCGGACGACGGACGTTTCCTGCGCGGCCAGGACACGAGCGCGTACCTGCACCCCGTCACCCTCCTCAACCCGCCACCCTCCTCACCCCTGCACCACGCGGAACCGTTCGGGCCCGTCGACACGATCGTCCTCGTCGACACCGAGGCGGAGCTGCTCGCCGCCATGAACGCGTCGAACGGCGCGCTCGTCGCCACGCTCTCCACCGACGACCCGGCGACGTACGACCGTCTCGCGCCGCAGATCCGGGCCTTCAAGACCGGCCGGGGCAAGCCACGGTCCCGCGGCGACCGCGACGAGCACTTCGGCGGGTTCGGCGGGTCCTGGCGCGGCGCGTTCGTGGGCGGGGAGCTGCTGGTGCGCGCCGTCACCCGCGGGCCGGCCGGCGAGCACCCACCGGGCAACTTCCCGAGCGACCACCGCATGGTGTGACACGAGGGCCGCCCCACCAGGCTGCGGGCCGGGATCAGCCGATGCCCTGCCGGTCCGGCAGCAGGGCGAAGACGCGGTCCGCCGCCTCCGGCACCGAGCGCTCCACGGCCTGCACGAGGAGCTCCCGGTGCCGCAGGAGCGGCTCGCGGCGCTCCTCGGGGGCCAGCGACAGCAGGTCGTCGAGGCCGGCCAGCATGCGCCGGGTCACCTGGGGGTTGCCGACCGCGCACCCCCTGATCTCGGCGAACCCCAGATCGACCAGAGCGGTCCAGTCCGGCACGGACTGCACGAGCCGCAGCGCCCCGCGCCGGTCGCGGTGGCCGAGGGCGCCCAACGGATACGGGACGATCGACGCCAGGAACTGCACGATGCGGTCCAGGGCCTGCACGGCGGTCGTCGGATCGTTCACCGCGGGGGAGAGCGCCCGCAGCGCGATGTCGGACAACTGCCGCAACCCGAATCCGAGGTCCTGGTGGAAGGTGCGCTCCACCCCCACGGACACCGTGTACGCCAGTGACCGCCGCGCGGGCGCCGCCCCGCCGTGCACCGTGAACACGGGGGTTCCCGGCACGACGAAGTCCCCGATCCGCGGGATCAGCCGCAGTACGACCCCCTGGCGCCGGGCCGCCCGCACGGCGCGCGCGATGTTCACGTCCCGCAGCACCCCGGCCCTGCCCTGATGGGTGACCTGGGCGGTCTCCGGACCGAGCCGCGCCGTGTCCACCGGGAGCTCCGTGGGCTGCTTCACGGCGACCCGGAACGACTCGCGCGCGATCCGGTCGATCACGAAGCCGATCCGCATCATCCGCACCGTCCCGTTCACGTACGCCACGAACAGCAGCAGGCTCAGCAGCACCATCAGCATCGCCAGCACCGACTCGATCAGCGGCACACTCGTCAGGAGCCGGGGGTCCTCCTCGCTGTCGAAGGAGGTGAGCGTCATCAGGGAGAAGAGGAACGTGGCCATGAACACGGTGAGCGTGATCTTGGTGATCCGGGACCGGACGTAGAGCCGGACCACTCGCGGGCTGAACTGCCCGCTCGCCATCTGCACGGCCACGAGCGAGATGCTGAAGACGACACCGATGAAGGTCATCATCGCGCTGCCGATGGTGCTGATCACCGCCTTGGCGTCGTCGGCGATGCCCATCAGGTCCTTGATCGCGTCCTGGTCGCCGTCGTCGCGCAGGGCCGAGACGATCTGCGTGTCCAGCTCCGCCGCGACCCACCACAGGAGCATGGCTCCCACGAGCCCGGCCGTCGGCGCGAACCACATGGTGTCCCGCAGGTGCTCGCGCAGCGGCGACAGCATCCGGGGCCGCCGCGCCGTCATCCCGCCGAGCGCCTCAGCCGTCTCGGTAATCAACCCGTCACTCATGGTCAGACTCTAGGGCGGCCGTACCGAGCCGTCGCGCAACCGGTGATCAGCGGACGGATACGCAGGTGAAAGGCACTCCGAAACCTTGGTATTGTTGTCCATGTCGCCGCGGGGAACACCCCGCGCGGCAGACACCTTGTCCGGGTGGCGGAATGGCAGACGCGCTAGCTTGAGGTGCTAGTGCCCTTTATCGGGCGTGGGGGTTCAAGTCCCCCCTCGGACACCAGCAAGGGGACGTTCACGAGATCGACCCAGAGAGTTCACGAATTACCGGCCGAGTCATCTGATTCGCCGGTTTTTCGCGTTCCTAGGGCCTTCGGGCCGTGCGATCGACTCAGTGAGGGGTTGGTGCGGTGGCGGTCCGGGCACTGCGTCTCTCACCTGCGGAAACAGGATATGCCTGTGCGACGGCTCATCGCCGTGGCGCAGGCATGTGGGGTTATCGGGGGGTGGGCTGCGGTTCGGGCGGGTCACTCACGTGGCGGCGGCTCGGCCGCACGAGATCGGTGCTGCGGTGGGTCGGTGCGCGGGCTGGTCTGCCCTGCGATGCCCGTCGCGCTCGCTTTGCGGGGACGGATTCCTTGGTCGCGACGGAAGCGCTCGATGGCCCTAAGGTTCGCCACGAAGATGATGACGGCGTTGAGCAGAGTCTGTGCGACGCGCCCGTGGGGCAGACGCAGTTGGGCGTTGTCGATGCTGTCGAGAGCGGACTTCTTGAGGTTGTCGTTGCCGCCCTCGTTCTGGCTGCGCAGTCCGGACCAGGCTTCCTGCCACTCGGGGGTGAACAGGGGGTATTTCTGCCGCCACTTGGCCAGCACGGTGCCGGGAACGGTGATGCTCTTCCCCGTGCAGATGTCGGGGAAGGCGCCCGTTTCCTGCTTGGGTTGGGGTCGCGGGAAGAGCTGCCGCGGTGCGGACGGTGGGGGCATCGAGGTCGACGACGGTGGACCGGCGTGGTTGGGGACGGCGGTAGCAGGTGACTGTGGCGTGCGGTCCGAGGGCCGGGCGTTATCGACGCTGGTCGCCTGCGGGCCCGTACTCCTTGATCTTGGTCTGGTAGCTCTTACGGGACTGGATCAAGTTGAGTGCGTGGACGCGGTTCTCGTCCGTTCGGCCGTTGATGTATGCGGTGCCCGCGGTGACCAGTGGGATGGGCATCAGCGGGCAGTAGAACTCACCGCCGACGAGCTGCATGCCGCGGTAGTCCTTCTGGTCGACCTCGTCGTCGTTGTAGTGCTTCACCACATCCAGGTCGAGTTCGAGCAGCTGCAGATGCAGGTTTTCAGTCCGGGCCTGGGAGATGCCCCGGTCGGCGCAGAGGAGCCCCTTCACCAAGCCCCGCTCGTAGGCCGGTTGGATGGCGCAGAGCCGCTGGGCCAGGTTCGGTGCCGGGAGTGTGGAGGTTCATGCCGAGACAGACTGCAGGTTAGGCGCCAGCAAGCTTCCTGTGGCCATGGCCGGGGAAGGCCGCCATCATGGCGTAGCGGAACAGGCCCTTGCCTTTCTTGGCTTTTACCTCTTTACCCGCCCCCGTCTTTGCCTTGGTTTTCCGGGGCGCTCGCTTGTTGGCCGTGCCGCGTCGGGTGCCAGTGTTCGTGTGTGTGTGGCTCGGGCGCTGCTATCGCGCGTCGTTCGCTTCTTCGGTTTGTCACCCTTCTGGTAGTTGCCGGCGGTGATCTCGAGCGAGGCTCTGTCTCTCCTGGAGTCCGGCGCCTTTCCCCAGACCGGGACTGGAGTGTCGTCAACCGCGACGTGCCCTTGCCAGCGGGCGAAGTCGCCACGCCGGTAGGAGGCCATGACCGGATCGAGAAGCAGATCCTGGGCGATCGCTTTCAGGTTGCGTACGGCGTCGACGTTTGCCGAGGAGTTCCACTTCCGGCGGACCTTCTTTGCCTCGCTGAACGTCAGGCGTTTGCGACGGTCGTGCGGCGCGGGGTCAAGACGCCGGGTCGTCGATGTCCAGGAGCGGTAGACGCGCTTCGACATTGCGTACTGCTGATGCGCGATGCCGTCGGCGGTGGCGTCGTCGGGAATGAGATCGGCGTCACCGAGACCGCCCGAGAGCTCGGTATGTCTCGCTCTACCGCACACCCGCGTCCTGGTCACGCTGCAACACACGGGATTCCTGCGCCACGATCCGGGCCAGCGCGGATATTCCCTCGGCCCGCAGCTCGTACGTATGGGCCTGGACGCGATCGCCTACCTCGATGTCCGCCGACAGGGCCGCCGGCATCTGGAAGAGCTGTCCGAGAGACTGCAGGAAACGGTGTGCCTCTACATGCTCGACGCCGCCGTGGTCCGGTTGCTCGACGGAGTCGAGTGCCGACAAACCCTGCGCGTCAGCGTCTCGCTCGGGTAGGAACTACCCGCCCATGTCACCGCAGCGGGCAAGGCCCTGCTCGCGCTGTGTGACCCAGGACAGATACGTGCCGTCCTCCCGGGCCAACTCCCCGCAACGGCGACAGCAAGCATCACTGAATGGGCGGACCTGGAGGGTGAGTTGGAGGAGGTCAGAGTCCGGGGATGGGCCGCGGATCTTGAGGAGAGTGCACCCGATCTGCATGGCGTTGCAGTGGCCGTCTGTAACCGGATCGGAGAGCCCCTCGCGGCGATCTCCGTCCACGCGCCGCCGTGCGCCTGAGGGAGCAGGACCTGCCTGCCGTGGCCGCGGTGCTGCTGGAGACCGCCACAGTCATCGCCAACGGGGAGTAGTAGTCAGGGCTCCAACTTGATCCGCCCGTTCGGGATCCATCCCTCCAGATGCCCCGTCAACAGCACATCCACGTCCGGCAGATCGCATCGTCCGCACAGCGGCGGCCATTGGTCAGGCCCCACCCAGCGCACCGGGCCCCTCCACGGCAGATCTTCAGGCCGGCCGTCAGCCGTCGAGAGGCGAAAGGTGAATACATGCGCTTCCCGGCGCCTCCGGCCTGCAGGCACAGGCACTTGAGGCCAAGTCCTCAGGGATCGTTTAGGTACCAGCGCGAGCGTCGGCATAGGGCTCAGCACCGCGACGAACACCACCCGGCACATCCGGGGATCGGTTATGGGGTGGAATTTCGGGGTTTCGCTGACATCCGAACACGGCCACATACTGATGCTGACATGCGGCCGCTCAACCGGCCAGCCCAGTTCTGTGGTCCAAGAATGTCTGATCCGGGTGTCCGCTGCACCCGGTCTCGGAGGGCACTGCACGGATCGTTCAACGGGGCCAGCGCTCGTCGGCTCCCTTGGTTGGCTCGGTTGGCAATGCCCGCCTGGCGCGGGGCCGGGACGTCAACCACCAGGCTGTCGAGATATCAACTGCGAGCCTTGTCCGGACGGCCGGAGCGCTCACTCGGACTGTTCCAAGTCGATGTCCGCTGCCACGATGACCCGCCCGAACAACCAGTACAGCCGCAGCGCACGCACTGCGCCGAGGCACACGGCAATCTCGGCCAGCCAGTGCACGCCACCTGGATCAGACTCAGTGGTGTCGAGTGCCATGGCCAGGAGGCATAGGCCCGAGACAGCGAGTGTCGCTCCGAGTACCCCGAGCCAGTTCCGCCGGAACTGAACCCCCTGGACCGGATGTGTGCGCAGGAACCGCATCCGCGGTCCCGCCGCGGATGCGTACTGGGCGATGGCTGCCGTGACGAAACTGCCGACGAGTGCGGCAACGGTCGCGATCGCCGTGTAGATGTCGATTCGCTGATCACGATCGGGCCAGGCCAGTACGTCGCCTCGCCCCGTCGCCAGCACCACTGCCAGATGGCCACCCACCACGGTTAAAGCACCGCACCAGTCGAGCGACGGACGCCCTACCCAGTGGACCCGCCAATCCCGCACCATCGGACCCCGCCCCCCGCTCCGCCGTGCCCTGCATCACCGAAGTTCGCTGGTCAGCCTAGTCGTCCCCACTGACAAGCTGGCCGGGCGGAGCCGGCTTTCCGGCGGTCAGCGGCAGGCATCTTTGAGGGCCTGTTCGTGGGCGCGTGCCGCTTCGAACACGGTACGGACCGCGAAGGCGAGGTCCACCGAGCGGCCGTCGGTGAGGGCCACGGGGACCTCCACCTGGGCGGTGATGCGGTGGGACAGGAAGTCCAGCGGTTCGTAGGCCAGCGATTGCCGGTAAGGATCACGGACTGCGACCTGCCCGGTCACCGAACGGACCACTCCCGACTCGTCCACCCATTCGTCGAGGTCGGGCATGAACTCCAGGACGTCGTTGCGGAGTCTGGTGGCAGCGCGGTTGCGGCGCAGTCGGCTGAGCGGGTTGCCGCGACGGGGCACTTTGAGGCTGAGCGTGATCGACGTGTCCGGATGGCGACGTCCCAGGTTCCCCAGACTGCGACCCAGTTCCGCGTTGGCGCGCAGGGCAGACAGGGTGTCTGCGGGCGCCCCCTCCAGGGTCACGGTGAACTCGGAGACCGCCTCGATGCGGTTCAGGGTCTCGCGAGCCCCTGGGTGGATCACAGGCTTCAGGAGCACCGGGTTGCAGGGCAGACCCACCCCGTTCAACCACTTGGTGAGCGCGGAGACGCGTGGCGCGGACATGCCGCCGTACAGGGCGCCGACGAGATTGCCGTAGGGCAGGAAGCAGAGCGTGGTCACATGGGCAACATCGGTTCCATCCGGCAGCTGCAGGGCGCCGATGGTGCCGTGCTCACGGTCCAGCTGGTGGGGGACCTCGCCGGTGGTCTTGGCAACCAGGAGATGGTTCTCTGTCATGTCCCGGTCGACGAAACCGACCAGCTTGTCTTCGCCGCTGACCACGGTCCGCTCCCAGGGGTCGCGTGCGGCTATCCCGTCCAGAAACTCGCGCCATGGTTGGGGGGACATCCGAGACTCCTCGGGGCTCGCCCGGACGATCTCGAAGAAGAACACGGTGCGCTTGCGCGTCGACCTGGACATGCCATACCCCCGGGGACCCGTACGTCCTCAAGATCGTACGACGATCGCTGGTGGCGGTTGTCAGCGCCGCCCGAAGCTGGCTTGATTGTTGCACCTTGTGTCCCGTGCGTGTCATACATGTCGCTCCTGACCTCCCGGCCTTCATTTCTCTCTACCCGGGCACCACTTCCGTCTCCGCGCAGCCCTGGCTGAGACTTCGCACCAGGCCCCTGCGAAACAGCCTCCTACCTGGCAGGATGTCCAAACCGAGGGGTCCTGCGATTTCAAGTTGCCGCATTTCACCCCATACCATCGCGAGGCGATCGGAAACGCGCCGATGCTCTGGTACCACCAGCGGGTGTGGTCGGCGACGAAACAGCGGAAAGGTGCGGTGAGCGTCAGTGGCGTCAGCAGGTGGTGGCCCGATGGTCCCCAAACCTGGCCCACCTCCGGTGAAGCGCTGGTACCAGACGCGGCAGTCCCCATTCCCCTGGGAGCAGGACGCGCTGGATCACCTGCGTCGCCGGATGCCGGACACTGCTCCGCACTATGCCTGGGCGACCTTCTCGTTCACCGCGATGAGCGGTCGGATCAACGAGTGCGACCTGTTCGTCGCGACGCCTCGTGGCCTCTATCTGGTCGAGTTGAAGGGCCACCCGGGCCGGGTCGTCAACAGCGGCGACACGTGGAGCTTCCACGCTCCGGACGGCCGGATCCGCACCATCCGCAATCCGCTGCACCTCACCGACTTGAAGTCCAAGGAGCTCAAGTCCCGCCTCCAGGAAGCGGCGCGCTCCCTCTACCCGAGCCTGCGCATCCCGCGGATCGAGCCGGCGGTCTTCCTCTCCGACCCCCTCTTGCGCAGCGACCTCGACACGGTGCAGCGCACTCGCGTGTTCGGCCGGGACGGGGTCGACAGCGGCCTACCCGACATCTGGGACGACTTCCTCGGCCAGCCGCCGGACCGAGAGGAGTGGCGGATCCGCGAGGACTTCACCCGGCATCTTCCCGAGCTCATGAAGAAGATCGGTGTGCGGGCCTCCACCGCCCACCTCGACTTCGGTGACGGTTGGAAGCTCGCCTCCCGCCCCCTGGACGCCGGCCCCACCTGGGAGGACCGGCTCGCTGAACGCAAGGAGATGATCCACGAGGAGGGCCGGGTCCGGATCTACCTCGTCGAACAGCTCGCCGACCCTGCCAAGCGGCGGTCCACCACCCGTGCCGCCGAGCGCGAGTACCAGGTCCTTCAAGGGATCAACCACCGAGGCATCGCGCAGGCCGTTGCCCTGCGCCAGCATCAGGGCGGTCCGGCGATTCTCTTCCGGCACCGCGAGAGCGACCTGCGCCTGGACAACTACCTGGCGCTGCACGGACCGAAACTGTCCGAGGCGGTCCGGCGCAGCTTGGTACGCCAGCTCGCCGAGGCTGTCCGCTACGCCCACCGCCGCTCGCTCTACCACCGTGCCCTGGCCGCCCGCTCGGTGTACGTCAGCGCTCGTGACAACGGCTCGGCTCCGGTACTGCGGATCATTGACTGGCAGGCTTCGGCCCGCGACTTCGACACCACCTCCCTGCGCTCGCTCGGCGACACCTCGTTCACCGGCGAGCACCTGGAGGACGCCGCCCAGTGCTACCTGGCCCCCGAAGCCGACACCCTTTACCCCGACCCGGTCGAACTGGACGTCTTCGGCCTGGGCGCGGTAGCCCACCACATCCTCACCGGCACCCCACCGGCCTCGTCGCGTACAGCCCTCAAGGAGCGTCTTGCAGCCGACGGAGGCCTGCACATGTACGCGGTCAGCGACTCCGTCGACCCCAACCTCGACGAGCTGGTGTACGCGGCCACCCGCTCGCTCGGCGACGACCGGCTCGACTCCGCCGACGCCTTCCTCGATCTTCTCGACCGCGCCGAGCAGGAGAGCGCCGCCCAGGCTCTCTCGGTGGAAGCCGACCCGCTGGAGGCCACCGCCGGCCAGTCCGTCGACGGAGACTGGACGGTCGAACGGGTCCTCGGCTCCGGCGCCACTGCCCGAGCTCTCTACGTCACCCGCGCTGTCGAGGACGAGCACGGCCGCACGGTACGTGAGGAGCGCGTCCTCAAGGTCGCCCTGGACCAGGAGAAGAACGAGCGCCTCGCGGCGGAAGCCGCAGCCCTGAAGCAGGTCAGCAGCGGCCGCATCGTCAAGCTGTACGAAGGGCCGCGCATGCTGGCCGGACGCTGTGTCCTGGCGCTGGAGTACGCGGGTCAGGAGACGCTCGGCCAGCGGCTGCGCGCCAAGGGCCGCCTCGGTTACGAGGACCTGGCCTCCTTCGGTGAAGACCTGTTCACCGCCCTCGACGATCTGGCCGCCCGAGGCATGCGCCACCGAGACCTCAAGCCCGACAACCTGGGCATCATGCAGCGCGAAGACGGCGACGAGCAGCTGATGCTCTTCGACTTCTCCCTGGCCGGAGCCTCCGACCGCGACATCAAGGCCGGAACCCGCGGCTACCTCGACCCCTTCCTCGGCGCCGCACGGCGTCTGGTGTACGACGACTACGCCGAGCGGTACGCGGCCGGCGTCGTCCTGCACGAGATGGCTTCCGCCGTCCGCCCGGAGTGGGGCAGTGGCGGCGACGACCCGCAGACCGCTCTCACCGACGAGACGCCGGTGATCGCCGTCGACGCCTTCGAGCAGGCCCTCGCGCCCGGCCTGGAGTCCTTCTTCGAGCGGGCCCTGCACCGGGATGCGAAGCACCGCTTCGAAACCCTGGAGCAGATGCGCGACGCCTGGCGCTCGGTCTTCACCGAGGCCGAGAAGGGTCGTCCGCACCCGACCGGGGAGAGCGCAGCCCTGGCCGGTCTCGGTGTGTTGCCCGAAGGGCTGACCGAGGACGACATCCGCGACCTGCAGGCCGAGCGTGCCAAGCTCGGCACCGACCTCAAGGCCGCGGGCCTGACCGTGCGTGCGGCGGCGGTGGCCGAGGAGTTGGGCGCCACCACAGTCAGTGAACTTCTCGACCTGCCGCTCAACCGTTTCCGCGGCAAGCGGGGCATCGGTGCGGTGGTGAAGAAGGAGCTCAGCCGCAGGCACCGGCAGTGGACAACGGCTCTGCGGCCGAAGAAGGCGCGGGCGGCGGGTACCGCGGTTCCGGTAGCACGCGCAGAGGAACCGGCGCGGCCTGACCCCCCGGCGGAGGAGGCCGCCGCCTTCGAGCTGCTCGCCGGGGAGCAGCTCAGGCAGAACGTCGAGCGGCTCGCGGCCCTGCTCAACCCGGTGCCGGAGGGCCGCAAGGACAATCGGCGGCCCCAGGTGGTTGCGGCCTGGCTCGGTCTCGACGGGTCGGCCGCCGCAGGTGCCTGGCCCACCAACCGCGAGGTCGCGAAGATCGTCCGGGTATCCGAGTTCACCGTCTCCAAGCACCTCAGCGCTGCCATCGGTGAGTGGGCCGCGGCGGGCTGGATGATCGCGCTCCGCGACGAGCTGGTCGAGGCGGTACGGGAGGCCGGCCGGGTCATGACCGCCCACGAACTGGCCCGGGTCCTGGTCGCCGCGCACGGTTCGGAGAGCGAGAAGGTCGAAGGCGCCGAGCGGGCGGCCGCTGCGGTGGTCCGCGCCGCTGTCGCTGCCGAGACTCTTCTCACCGGCCGTGACGAGGAGCACGAACCCCGGCTGGAGCTGATGCGTCGGCGCGGGCGAATCGTGATCGCTCTGGCGTCCCTGGACGGGGCCGACGACCCCACCGCTGATGAGCTCGCGACGTACGCCATAGCGCTCGGCGAGGAGGCGGACCGGCTGGCTGGTGCCGAGCCTCTGCCCGCTTCCGACAGTGCGCTGCGTGATCTGCGCGCGGTCGGTGCCCCCGAGGGAATGACACCGCTGCCGGACGCGCGCCTGGTCACTCTGGCCGCGGCCACCTCCGACGGTGCGGCGGCCTCTCCTCGCCTGGAGCTGTACCCCCGTGATCTGGAACTGTGGCGGGCGTTGCAGATCTCGCAGGCGGCGGCGGGCGTGCGCCGGGAGACCGGCATCAGTCTGGAGGGCCTGCTGGCCCGTCTACGGTCCCGCTTCCCCGAGATGTTGCTCGACCGGCCCACGTATGTCGAGGTCGAGGACGCGCTGGCCAAGGCCGGTTTCCCTCTCACGTACGAGCGGACCGAGGAGCGCTTCAAGCCGTCCGTTCCGAGCTCCGCGTTCGGCGCGGCCACCAGCTGGCTGCGCTCGTCGAGCACGGGGACGCTCGCTGCCCGGCAGAGCACGCCGACAGGTACGGTGGGCGACGGCCGTGACCCGGTGCAGCAGCTGCGCTCCAAGCTGGACTCGGCGATTCACGCGGGCGGGTTCCTCGCCCTGAACGTGCACCACAAGCGGCTCCGGGGCGCAGCGGACGCGCTGGCGGAAGCCTTCCCGGTGCGGCAGGTGAACCTGGCGCAGGTCTTCCTCACCGAATTCAAGGCGCTCGCCGCCGAACAGGGCACTGACTGGTCCAAGGTCCTCGGCGCGGACACCCGCTATACCCGATCCGGCCAGCTGCCCGGCGGCCTGCGGTCGTACGTGGCCCGGGTCTGGCCGAGGGTGGCGGATCGGCTCGCCGAGGTGGGCCGACGGGAACCCGGCACGGTGCTCTTCGTCCACACGGCCGGGCTCCTGGCCCACTACTACGAGGCCGGCGGTCACGACATTCTCGTCGGCCTCCAGCGCGAGGCCCGTCGCCCGGGCGGCAACCCGCACGGGCTTTGGCTCCTCACCCCGGCCCAGAACCAGAACGGCTACCCCGAGTTGGACGGCCGCACAGTCGAGATCACCGGTGGCGACGCCGAGCGGGCGGTCTTGACGCAAGACTTCCTCACCTACCTGACGATGCATCGAGAGGCACTGGCACAGTGAGCGCGCGGAGCAAGGGCAAGAGCGATTCGCTCCTCAAGGACCTCCGGAAGCAGGTCGCGGCCCTGGAGGAGGACCTGCGGGCACGCAGTGAATCGATGGACGAGTACCGGGAGCGGCTGGAGGCCGAATACCGTCAGGCTCGGGAGGCCGAGCGAACCGCTGCGACGTACGGGGCGTGGCGGGACGAGCGGGTCACTCAGGTCGCGGCGGCGTGGGTGCTCGGGTGTGTGTTCGTACGGTTCTGCGAGGACAACCGGCTGGTGGAGCGGCCGTGGTTGGCGGGTGTCGGTGACCGGTTGAAGGACGCCGAGGACCACGACCATGAGTTCTTCGCGAAGAACCCGACGCTGAACGACCGTGACTGGATCATCGCGGCCTTCGAGCACCTGGCAGGGACGAACCGTACGGTGGCGGGTCTGTTCGACCGGGCCCACAACCCGATGTGGGAGATCGAGCCCTCGTACGAAGCGGCGACCGCGCTGCTGAAGTTCTGGCGACGGGTCGACGCGAACGGCGAACTCGTGCACGCGTTTGTTGACCCGGAGCTGGACACGCGGTTCCTCGGCGACCTCTACCAGGACCTGAGCGAGCACGCACGCAAGACGTACGCGCTGCTCCAAACCCCCGTCTTCGTCGAGGAGTTCATCCTCGACCTGACCCTGGAACCAGCGGTGGAGGAGTTCGGCCTGACCCCGGTCGTCAGGATCGTCGACGGGCACGGTGACGTACGTGAACTCCCGGAGGGACTGCGGACGATCGACCCGGCGTGCGGATCGGGTCACTTCCTGCTCGGCATCTTCGAGCGCATGCTGGCAAAGTGGCGGGATGCGGAACCCGGCACGGACGACATGGTGCTGATCCGGCGAGCCTTGGACGCGGTCCACGGCTGCGACAAGAACCCGTTCGCCGTGGCGATCGCGCGGTTCCGCCTGCTCGTCGCTGTGTTGAAGGCGGCGGACGTGCGGCGGCTGGACGCGCTGGGCGAGTTCCCGATCAACGTTGCGGTGGGGGACTCGCTGCTGCACGGGCGCGAGGCGCCGAAGCGGGACAGTGAGGACCTGTTCTCCAGCCAGGAGACCTTCCACTACCGCCCTGAGGACATCGAGGACTACGCGGAACGCTGCGATCTGCTGACCCGAGGCTCGTACCACGTGGTGGTCGGCAACCCGCCCTACATCACGGTCAAGGACAAGCAGGAGAACCTCAACTACCGGGTGTATGAGTCCTGTTCCGGCAAGTACGCGCTGTCGGTGCCGTTCGCGGAGCGACTGTTCCAGCTTGCGGTACGGACTGGTGGTTCGGAGCGGGATGCGGGGTATGTCGGGCAGATTACGGCAAACTCCTTCATGAAGCGGGAGTTCGGCAAGAAGCTGATCGAGGACTTCTTCCGGATGAAGGTCCACCTGACGCATGTCATCGATACGTCGGGTGCGTACATCCCCGGGCATGGGACGCCGACGGTGATTCTGGTGGGGCGGAACCATGTGCCTCGGCAGGAGGAGACAGTGCGGGCGGTGCTTGGCGTGCGGGGTGAGCCGAACCAGCCGGAGGACGCGGAGGATGGGCAGGTTTGGCGGGCCATTGTTGAGCAGGTCGGACGGTCGGGGAGCGAGTCGGATTGGGTCTCGGCCGGTGACTTGGAGCGCGGTGGATTTGCCGAACACCCGTGGTCGTTGAGCGGGGGTGGGGCCGGTGACCTGTTGGGCACGGTGGAGTCTGCCAGCCGGTCCCGATTGGAAGCCGCAGCGGAATCCGCTGGCATCATGTCGGTGACAGGTGAAGATGACCTGTTCTTGCTGTCAACTGACGGGGCCGCGCATCGTCTCGGGGTTGCTGAAACCCGCCCGATGGTGACGGGCGACGTCATTCGTGACTTCGTGGTTTCTTCCGCGGCGGATGCCATTTGGGTCTACGACGACAAGCTGAGCGCCTTGCCGTTGGCTTCAGTCGGTACCACGGCGCGGCTTCTGACTGCGTATCGGACGGCTATTGCACATCGGAAGCGATTCGGCGTTCCGATGGTTGAGCGTGGTATGGCCTGGCACGAATGGCAAGAGCTGTATCCGGGCAAGCTGAAGACGCCGCTGACGATCGCGTACGCAGAAGTTGCGACGCATAACCACTTCGTCCTGGACCGGGGCGGGAAGATTTTCAACCGCCCTGCGCCAGTGGTCAAGTTGCCGGAGGGGGCCACGGAGGATGAGCACCTGGCATTGCTCGGGGTGCTGAACTCGTCGACCGCGTGCTTCTGGCTCAAGCAGGTTTGTCACGACAAGGGAAACCGCGGTGAAGGCGGCGGGATCACCAGCGCCGGTTGGGAACGGTTCCACCAATTCAACAGCACAAAAGTTAAGCAGTTTCCCCTCCCTGATCAGTTCCCCCTCTCGCTCGGCCGTGCCCTAGACGCCCTCGCCCAGGAACTATCCGCCCACGAGCCCTCTGCCGTCTGCACCGCAGCAGCATCCCCCACCCGCACCCACCTCCACGCCGCCCGCGACGCCTGGACCCGCACCCGCGAGCGCATGATCTCCCTCCAGGAAGAGCTGGACTGGGAGGTCTACCACTCCTACGGGCTGCTTTCCGACGACGAGAAGGCGCTCCTCACCGTCGCCTCACCGTCGCCCACCACCATCCCCCGCGTCCGCCTCGGCGAACGAGCCTTCGAGATCGTGCTCGCGCGCAAGCAGAAGGCTGGGAAGATCGAGACCGCGTGGTTCGACCGCCACGGCTCCACCCCCGTCACCGAGATCCCCTCCCACTGGCCCGACTGGTACCGCGAGATCGTCCAGGCCCGCATCAACACCATCGAATCTCGCCGCGACCTTGCCCTCATCGAGCGCCCCGAGTGCAAGCGCCGCTGGTCCACCGACCCTTGGGAGAAGCGCGAGAAGGCAGCCCTCCGGACCTGGCTGCTCGACCGCTGCGAAGACAGGAGCCTCTGGTTCCACATCCGGGACGGCTTCGAGCAGCCCCGTACGCTCACCGTCGGGCAACTCGCCGACGAGGTGGAGAAGCGGCCGGACGCCGAAGCCGTCCTCAACACGGCCGCGCTGTACGCCACCCACCTCGGCAAGCCGAACCTTCCGCTCGCCGCCGTCCTCGCGGACGTGATCGACGCCGAACACGTTCCCTACCTCGCCGCGTACCGCTACAAGGACTCCGGCCTGCGCAAGCGTGCCCAGTGGGAGGAGGTCTGGGACCTCCAGCGCAAGGAGGACAAGGGCGAACTCGATCTCATGGACAAGGAGGGGAACCCTCTCCCCATTCCCGTCCCTCCGAAGTACGCCTCCGCCGACTTCACCAAGCAGAGCTACTGGTCCAACCGCGGTAAGCTCGACGTCCCCAAGGAGCGCTTCGTCTCCTACCCGGACGCGAGCCCCGACGCCGACCCCTCCCTGCTCCTCGGCTGGGCCGGCTGGGACCATCGCGACCAGGCCACCGCGCTGCTCAATCTCGTACAGGATCGCCGTCGCGAGCACGCCTGGCCCGAGGAGCGGATCCTTCCGCTCCTCGCCGGGATCGCCGAGCTGATGCCCTGGCTGCGTCAGTGGTTCGGTGAGGTGGACGATGAGTGGGGCGAGCAGTCCGCCGCCGAGGAGCTACAGAGCTTCCTTGATGGGGAGTTGGACGACCTCGGCATCGCTCGGACCGCGCTCCCCGCCTGGCGCCCGCATAAGAAGACCCGGGCGCGCAAGGCCGCAGCGGCTGCGAAGAAGACGACCAAGACGGCGATGGAAGAAGGCACGGACGGCCATGAGTAACGGCACCAGCAACGGCGAGCTCTACCTGCGCGACGTGCTCGACCTGCCCGATTCCGTCCTTGCCGGCTCGTTCAAGGTCGACCTGTCCGAGGGCATCGAGCAGACCGAGGAATCCGTCCGTCAGTACGTCGTCACGGCCAACATCGACAAGGCGCTGCGCCGCGCGCTCACCGTCGTACGAGAGTCGGTGCGGTCTGGCAAGCCCAACGCGTCCTATCTGCACGGCTCGTTCGGCTCCGGCAAGAGCCACTTCATGACCGTGCTGCACGCGATCCTCGCCGACTCTCCGGCCGCCCGTACCAAGGCGACTCTTCAGCCGATCATCGCGGACCACGACTCCTGGATGCGGGGCCGCAAGTTCCTCAAGGTCCCCTTCCACCTGGTGGGCGCGACCGACCTGGACTCCGCGATCCTCGGCGGCTACGTCCGCTTCATCCGGGAAGCGGAGCCGGACGCCTCGGTCCCGCCGGTCTACCGGGCCGACGCGATGCTCGAAGACGCCCGCAGGCAACGGGAGTTCTTCAAGGACGACGCACAGTTCGTCCGCTGGCTGGGCGACCCCTCGCTGCCGCAGGACGAGGGGGCCGCAGCAGGCGCTGACTCGGGAGAGGACGACGATCTGGACGACCTGGAGGATCTCGATCTCAAGGAGGCTCCCAAGGTCTGGACTCCGGCGCTGCTCAACGAGGCATTCGATGCCGCCCCAGGCGAGAAGACCCGAAACTGGCTGGTCTCGGCTCTCCTCTCTGGCCCCTACTCCTCCTACGCGCAGGGCGCCCTCGGCGCGAAGGACGCCTATCTGCCGCTGGAGAACGGCCTCGACATCATCAGCCAGCACGCCAAATCCCTGGGCTACGACGCGCTGATTCTCTTCATCGACGAACTGATCCTCTGGCTGCAGGCGCACCTCACCGACCGGATCTTCGTGAACAACGAGGTCGACAAGCTGGTCAAGCTGATCGAATCGGGCACCGGCGGTCGTGCACTGCCGATCGTGTCGTTCATCTCTCGGCAGCGTGATCTGTCGGAGCTGATCGGCGCCAACACCGTCGGCGTGGACGCCAAGAACTTGGAGGCGCAGCTCAAGTATCTGGCGGGCCGGATCGATCCGATCGACCTGGAGGACCGTAACCTCCCGGAGATCGTGAAGGAACGCGTCCTCAAGCCGCGTGACGCCGCCGCCCGCTCCGCCCTCGACGCGGCGTTCGCCGGTATCGAGACCTCCAACCAGTCGGTCCGTGACGTCCTGCTCGACCCGCAGGGCGCCACCCACGCCGACTGGGCGGACTTCAAGGCGCTCTACCCGGTTTCCCCGGTGCTCCTGAACGTGCTCGTCGCGCTCTCCGGCGCGCTCCAGCGCGAACGCACTGGCCTCAAGCTGCTCCAGCAGCTGCTTTACAAGCGGCGCGACGACCTGAAGGTCGGCCAGCTGATCCCGCTCGGCGATTTGTGGGACGTCCTCGCCGAGGACTTGAAGGGTGCCTTTACCGAGCGGCTGACCCGGGAGGCGGAGGCGGCGGACCGCTTCCACGGCAAGGTCCGGGAGTTCCTCCTGGAGAAGTACGGGTCTGCGGACGACCCCAAGTTCATCGCCGACGAGCGCTTCGTCAAGACCCTGCTGCTCGCCTACCTGGCGCCCGAGGTCCCCGCCCTGACCCGGCTGACGGGTCCCCGGCTCGCCGCTCTCAATCACGGCTCGATCCGATCTCGTACCGGGCAGGAGGACCGGATCGTCGTCACGCGGCTGCGGGACCTGCAGGCCCGGTTCCCCGGCGAGCTGCGCACCGAGGGCACCGCTGACCCGGTGTTCACTCTGCATCTGTCGGATCTCGATGTCGAGCCGATTCTGGACAGCGTCGGAGAGAAGGACAACGTGCCCGCCCGCAAGCGGTGGGTGCAGGAATGGCTGTGGCGGGAGCTCAAGATCGTCGACGACGGCGGTTTCGTCTCCACGAGGGAGATCGTGTGGCACGGGACCAAGCGCACCGCCGAGTTCGTCTTCGAGAACGTACGCGACCGGCAGTTGTTGCCGTCCGCGCAGTTCGAGCCGTCCTCGCCGGACCGGATCCGCTTCGTCATCGACTACCCCTTCGATGAGGAGAGCTCGCCCAGCGCGGACGAGAATCGGGTCCGTGAACTCCAGCAGGAGCAGCCGCAGTCCGCGACGATCGTCTGGCTTCCGTCCTTCCTTGCCTCGCAGCGGATCAACCAGCTCGGCCGCCTCCTGAAGATCAACTACCTGCTCGAACGCGACCACCTCAAGGACTTCGCCACCCACCTGTCCTCCGACGACCAGATCCGGGTCCGGCACCAGCTGGAGGCCCAGCGCGAGACGCTCATCGCCAACCTCGGCACTGTCCTGCACCAGGCCTACGGCATCAACAAGGGCAGTGACACCGATCTGGGTTCCGAGGTCACCGAGGGCCGCCATGTGCATGCGCTCTACGCCGGGCACACCCCTGAACTCCAGCGTGGCGGAGTCTTCGAGTACAACCTGCTCAAGCTCGCTGACGGTCTGCTCGATGCAATGTTCCCCAAGCACCCGAACTTCGACCGGGGGGAGACACGCAAGCCGGTCACCCCTGCCCAGTTCCGCAAGGCGTACGAGTGGATCGTCAAGGCCATGGACGACGACTCCCGCCGCGTCATCGTCGACAGCGGGGACCTGGGGCTGGTCGCGAAGATCGTGCACCCCCTTGAGCTGGGCGAAGTGCACGACGGCCCACTGAACGTCTCCACCGACTGGCGTCGGGCCATCGACCAACAAGCGGGCAAGCACCAGGCCAAGGGTGACTACAAGGTCGAGGACATCCGTACGTGGATCGCCGATCTGGGCTGGACCGGCCTGGACCGCATCGTGTCCAACCTCGTGATCGCCACGTACGCGCTGCTCGCCGACCGCTCCTGGCTCTACAACGGCGAGCCAAAGCCCGCACCGTCCCTCGACCAGATCGGCCCCGGCTGGACCCTGCGTGCCCAGGAGCTGCCCAGCGCCGAGGAGTTCGCCGCCGCGCACACCCGGGCCGCAGCTGTCTTCGGAAGCAGTGACGTGCCCACCCTGCTCTTCGCCCGGAACGTCAACGCGCTTGCCCAGCGGGTCCGGGAGAAGGCGGAGGCCGGTGACCGTGCCGTGGATGGACTCCGCCGTGCACTGGACCGGTTCCGTACCTCTCTCGGGATTTCCGGTGAGCAGCCGACCTCGCGTGAGCGGGCGGTGCGTGACGCAGCCGACCTGCTCGCGCGGATCAAGCAGACTCCGGACCCGACCCCGCTCGCCCGGGATCTCGCGGCCGTCTCCTACCAGACCACCGATGTGGTGCTCGGCAAGACGGTCTCCTCCGCGCAGAGCGTCCTGGACGCCCTGGACAGCACCGACTGGGAGCTGATCGACAGCCTGCGTGCCTACACCGGGCGCGGGGACGCCCTCGCCGATCGTTCCCAGCACCTGCTCTCCGAGATCGCCGAGGCAGCGGCCAAGGACGAGTTCGACACCGAGCTCGCTCCGGTCCTGACCGGCGCCCGTAAGCAGGCGGTGGCGCTGATCAACGAGGCGGCGCGGCTCAGCACGGTGGCTCCTCCCGTACCGCCGACGTCCACGGCCCCCGGCCCGCAACAGCCGGGCCCCGAGGACGTCAGCCTGCCCGGCCACGACCAGCCGTCGGTGCCCTCGGAACGGACACCCTCGACGGGCCAGCCCGATGCCACGGCACAGCCCGTCGCCCGGCGCGTCCGACGGCTCCTCGCGGATGGCGACCCCACCGCCCTGGAGCGGTCGATCGGCAACGCGCTGGCCGGGTTCCAGGAGGAGATCCGTGCCTACGCGGCCGAGCATCCCGGTGTAGAGATCGAGATCAACTGGACGGTGCGCAGCCCGCAGCACGGTTCCACCGACGCGGGCAGTGAGAGCTGATGGGGGCCGTCGTGCCGGAACTCGACCAACGGGTCGTCGCCGGACTTCTCACCACCCGCCTCCCCCAGGCCAAGGGGCGACGTCTCGTGCTCGTCCAGGGCAGATACGCAGGGGGCAGCCCCGAGGAGTTCACGCTTGCTGTCGGCGACGGCGAGCGGCGCACCGTCCGGGTCGTGCACAGCACCTCGGCCCTGGGCGTCACCGACGCCTGGCAGACCCATCTCAAGGACAGGGGTGACAAACAGGACGTCCTTGTGGTGACGACCGACGTTCCCGACGAGCGGCTTGGGCTCGATCTGGTCGGCGAGATGGTGCGCTCGCACGTCATCAAGGTCGACGAGGCCGACATCGTCAAGCAGCTCTTCGGGGCGGCTAACCTGGACCCTCGGATGCGGCGTGACCCTTGGTTGTGGCTGCCCGCCGCGCTGATCGCGGCCGAACCGGCCTCCGGCGGCTGGCCTCAGCACGGGGCCGTCCTCACCCTGGACGCCGCGATGCGCGCCCTGGTCGGCTGCCGACTCGGCCTCACCGAGGTCTTCGAGGGCGGCGGCTCGGTCGACATGGACGCGCTGCTCGCCTGGTCCCGCACCCCCGGCGGACCCGAGCGGTTCGCCGCCCTTGAGGAGACCGAGCGGGCCGGTATCGCGGGCTGGCTGGAGCAGAGTGCCGGCGACGCCGCTCCACTCCTGCTCCGGCTCGCACTGAACGGCCGCGGCGCAGAGGCCACCGCGCTCGGCTTGCTCGCCTCCGCGGTCGCAGAGGAAAACGCCTCCCCGGACGCCGCCATGGCGCTCGGCACTCTCTTCGGCGCGGCCGGCGCCAAGGTCAGCGAACTGCGCTCGTACGCCCGCGCGGTGGAAGGTGCCCTGACCCGCTGGATCGACGAGGCCGCCGGCCGCGGCGCCTCGGCCGAACAGGCCAGACAGCGAGTCCTCGCGGTGCTGCGACAGGCCGACGAACTCGCCGACGCCGCCCACCTGACCGACGCCCTGGCGGACAACCCCTTCCTGCTCTCCGGCCTCCAGGCCCGACTCGGGCGCCTCGCCGAGGCGTTGCCCATCGGCGCCGAAGCCGCCCAGGCCGCCTGGGATCACGTACGGGACCACCGCACTGCTTCCCTGTTCGCCGCGCACCGGGTCGAACTCGCCGGGATGGCGGTCCGTCTCGCTCGCTGGCTGGAGGAGCCGGAGCCACAGGTGACCGACGTCGACCAGGCTGTACGCACCCATGCGGCCGACTGGGGACTGATTGACCGGGCTCTCACACAGTTGTGGTCCGGCGACACCGAGGCCGACCCCGTACTCGCCCGCGCCTATCGGGACCTGTACGCCACCGCGCAGCACAGGCGCCGCTCCCTCGACGAGTCCTTCGCCGCGAAGCTGGCCCCCTGGGCAGCCCACGCCACGACCGGTCACTCCGAGGGCGCGCTCCTCATCGAGGACGTCCTCGAACAGATCGTGGCTCCGCTTGCGAAAAAGAAGGACCGGCCCCGGCCACTCCTGATCATCCTCGACGGTATGAGCAGCGCGGTCGCCGCCCAGCTCGGCGAGGAACTGACCGGCACCGGCCGCTGGAGCGAACTGGCGCCTGGCGGACAGCGGGCTGCTGCCGTCGCGATGATCCCCTCGGTAACGGTGATCAGCAGGGCCACCCTGCTCTCCGGACGCCCGGCCGTGGGCGGGCAGAGCGTGGAGCATGATGGCTTCGCCGCCTTCTGGCGCGACCGGCACCGTCTCGGCTCCTCACTTTTCCACAAGGCGGACATTCCCGGCCCTCCCGGGCATCTGCTCCACCCTCGCCTGGTCGCCGCTCTCGCCTCGGACGACGTGGTCGCGGTGGTCCTCAACACCATCGACGACGGCCTTGACCATGGGCAGCAGGGCTCCGTCTCCGCTTGGTCGGTGGCCGACATCACCTATCTCCAGGAACTCCTCAACGGGGCCAGGGGCCAGGGCCGCCCGGTGGTTCTGGTCGCCGACCACGGTCACGTCCTGGACCGGTCTGCACCCGGCGAAGGGCCGGTGTCCGCCGAAGGCGTGGAATCCGCACGATGGCGCACCGGAACGGTTCCCGGGGAGGGAGAAGTCCATCTGGTCGGCCCCCGCGTCCTGGAGAACGACGGCCGCGTCACCGTCCCCTGGGACGAGCGGATCCGCTACACCCCACGCAAGGCGGGCTACCACGGCGGAGCGTCCCTGGCAGAGATGACCGTGCCGATCCTCGTTCTCACCCCCTCTGCCACGTTCGCTCCAGCCGGTTGGAGCGAGGTGTCGGCGGAGTCCGTACAGCCGCAGTGGTGGAAGCCACGCGAAGGGATCCCCGGTGCACCGCCCGTCCACGTCGAACCGGCCCGCAAACCGACGCCTCCCAAAAAGAAGCAACGGCCTCAGGAGGGTGAGCTCTTCGCCGATGATGCGGTCAAGACTCCTGCGGCAAAGAGCGCACCCGCCGTCCCTGAGTGGGTCAGCCTCGGACAGCAGGTGGTCGCCACCAAGATCTACGAGAACCAGGGCAAGTACGTCCGCAAAGCCCCCGAGCGCAAAGTGGTGGCCGCCGTCATCGACGCACTCGACGCGGCAGGCGGCACCCTCTCCCTCGCCGCCGTCCAGGCCGCTGTCACCGCCTCTGGTGGTCGGACGCACACGCGCCCCGAAGGGCTGGTCACCATGCTCACCCGGATGCTCAACATCGAGGGATACGAGGTCATCGGACTGATCGACTCCCGCACCCGAGTACGCCTGGACCGCGACATCCTGCGCGAACAGTTCGAACTCACCGGCCAGACAGGTTCTGCAGGGGAGAGCAACCGATGATCTCCGCACGTGTGAGCGCAGCCCGCCGCAGGGAGGTCCTGGACGCACTGCGGCGCGGCACCGTACCCCAGTCCGGGCTTGACCTTTTTGCGGTGGGCCTGGACCGCTTCGCCCCGGCCCTGGATGAGCGGATCACCGGCACCGCGAGCGGCGGCGCCGCCTTCCACGCGATCCGCGGCGAGTACGGCTCCGGCAAGACCTTCTTCGCTCGCTGGCTCGCCGAACGCGCCAAGCGGGCTGGGTTCGCCACCGCCGAGATCCAGATCTCGGAGACCGAGACACCGCTGCACAAACTGGAGACGGTCTACCGCCGCCTCACCGAACGCCTGACCACCGCCACCGAACCGGCCAGTGCCTTGCGCGCCATCGTGGACGGCTGGTTCTACACCCTGGAGGAGGAGGTGGACGAGGCCCACCCGGAACTCGCCGAGGATCCAGGCGCCTTGGAGAGCGCCGTCGAGAACCTCCTGGAGGAACGGCTCCGTATGGTCGCCCGTACCACCCCGGCCTTCTCCGCCGCCCTGCGCGGCTACCGCAAGGCCGTCGTCGCCGGGGACACGGCGACCGCCGAGTCCGTCATCGCTTGGCTCGGCGGCCAGAAGTCGGTCGCCGCCTCCGCCCGGCGCACCGCGGGGGTACGCGGCGACCTCGACCACTTCGCTGCCCTCGGCTTCCTCCAGGGGCTGCTCACTGTCCTCAGGGACTGCGGCCACCCCGGACTCCTCGTGGTCCTCGATGAGATCGAAACCCTCCAGCGGGTGCGGGGGGACGTCCGTGAGAAGGGGCTGAACGCCCTGCGTCAGCTCCTCGACGAGATCGACTCCGGACGCTTCCCCGGCCTCTTCCTGGTGATCACCGGAACCCCGGCCTTCTACGACGGCCAGCAGGGCGTCCAACGGCTCCCCCCGCTCGCCCAACGGCTCGCCACCGACTTCTCCACCGATACGCGCTTCGACTCCCCGCGCGCCGTCCAGCTCCGGCTGACCGGCTTCGACCTGCAGCGACTCGGTGAACTCGGCCGCGCAGTACGGGACTTGTACGCGGGCGCGGCCCGCCACCCGGATCGGATCGCCGCCCACGTCGACCACGCATACATCTCCGAACTGGCCACCGCGATGACCGGGCGCCTCGGCGGACGGGCCGGCATCGCTCCCCGATTGTTCCTGCGCAAACTGGTAGCAGACGTCCTCGACCGGGTCGACGAGTTTGAGGACTTCGACCCACGCACCCACTACGCGCTGACCGTCAGCACGGCGGAACTCACCGAGGTCGAACGCAACGCGGCGGCGGACAACGCCGACGAGATTGAACTGGACCTGTCGTGACGGGCGCACCCGAGCCACTCGACCGGCTCCACCCCGGCCTCGTCCACCACATCGTCAACACGCTGGGCTGGCCCGGACTCCGGCCCCTGCAGGAGGAGTCCATCGTCCCGCTGCTCGACGGCTCGGACGCGATCCTCCTCGCGCCCACCGCCGGCGGCAAAACCGAGGCGGTCTCTTTCCCGCTGCTTTCCCGGATGGCCCAGGAACGGTGGACGGGCACCTCGGTGCTGTACGTGTGTCCGCTGAAAGCGCTCCTCAACAACCTGCTGCCGCGGCTGGAGACCTACACTGCCTGGCTGGGCCGCACGGCCGCCTTGTGGCACGGGGACGTTTCGCAGCCCAAGCGCAGGCGGATCCTGACCAACCGGCCCGACATCCTGTTGACCACCCCCGAATCACTCGAAGCCATGCTGGTCAGCGCCAACGTCGACCACCGGGCCTTCTTCTCCGGGCTGCGCACCATCGTGGTCGACGAGGTACACGCCTTCGCCGGGGATGACCGGGGCTGGCACCTTCTCGCCGTCCTCGAACGCCTGGAACGTGTGGTGGGACGGCCGGTTCAGCGCGTCGGCCTCTCGGCCACGGTGGGCAACCCGGAGGAGCTACTCGGCTGGCTGCAGGGATCCGGCCGGGGCAGGAGGACGGCCACGGTGGTCGCCCCGCACCTCCGCGAAAAGCAGCCCGTCCTCCCGCCGCCTGGAGACATTCAGCTCGACTACGTGGGCTCAGTGGAGAACGCGGCCAAGGTGATCGCCACCCTGCACCGGGGGGAAAAGCGCCTCGTCTTCTGCGAGTCACGGCGACAGGTGGAGAAGCTCGGCGAATCTTTGCGGGCCAAGGGCGTCACCACTTTCCTCTCGCACGCCTCGCTCTCCGTGGACGAGCGACGACGGGCCGAGGAAGCCTTCGCCGAGGCCCGCGACTGCGTGATCGTCTCCACCTCCACGCTCGAACTCGGCATCGACGTAGGAGACCTCGACCGGGTCATCCAGATCGACGCACCCGGCAAGGTGGCCTCGTTCCTGCAACGTCTCGGCCGGACCGGTCGCCGCGCCGGTTCCACCCGCAACTGCCTTTTCCTCTCCCTCGACGAGGACGGCCTCCTCGCCTCCGCCGCGCTGCTCCTGCTCTGGTCGCGGGGCTGGGTCGAGCCGGTGATCGCCCCGCCCGAGCCCCGCCACATCGCCGCCCAGCAGATCCTGGCGCTCTGCCTGCAGGAGCATCGGGTCGGCGACCGCCTCTGGCCCGAGTGGTGGGGTGGCCTCGGCCCCTTCGGTCCCGCCGCCGAGCCGATCGTCCGGCACCTCGTTGAGGAGGGATTCCTTGACCGGGACGGAGGAATGCTGTTCATCGGCCCCGAGGCCGAACAGCGCTTCGGCTTCCGCCACTTCATGGACCTGACTGCGGTGTTCACGGCCGCCCCCGAGTTCACCGTCCTGGCAGGCCGTACCGAGATCGGCACCACAGACCCGGCGCTGCTCACGGAGGAGGTAGCGGGCCCCCGACGGCTGCTGCTCGCCGGACGCAGCTGGGAGGTGGCCTACATCGACTGGGCGCGGCGCCGCTGCTTCGTCGAACCTGTCGAGGGTGGTGGGCGGGCCCGCTGGGGCGGGCTGGGCGGCGGACGGGTCGCCTCGTACGAGCTCACGCGCGCGGCCCGCGAGGTCCTTCTCGGTGCGACACCGCCGGTCACCCTCACTCGGCGCGCCCAGGCCGCACTCGCCGAAGCCCGTGAGAGCGGCACGGAGTTGGTGCACCCGGAGCGGACGGTGATTGTGCGAGGCGGCAAGGACACCAGCGTGCGCTGGTGGACCTGGGCCGGTCAGCGAGCCAACGCGACACTGGCCGCGACGCTCAGCACGGTGGCCGACCCTCTCCAGCGGCCTACCGCCACACATCTCCGGCTCCGCGAGGACCTCACTCCCGAAGCCTGGAAGGAGGCCACCGCGGATGCCAAGGATCGGATGGGTCTGCCCGCGGTGGATCCTCGGGCCTTGCAAGGTCTGAAGTTCAGCGCGGCGCTGCCCACCCGACTGGCGGAAGCCACTCTGGCCGCCCGTCTGGCGGACCTGGACGGGGCGGCGGCAAGCCTGGCGGAAGCCGTACGATTCACCGGATCAGGGCGCCAAGTCTCCTGACCTTGCCGTGCGCCGGGCCGGGCTAAGCCAACGTCGTCATCGCCAGCACGGTGGCTGCCAAGATGCGGAATCCACGACTTTCTGACGCGCTTAAAGGGTGCAGAGAAGGCAGCACAATATCGACGGCATTTACATGCGCACACAACTATCCGGGAGTGCTCTCAATGCCGCCGGGAATCGCTTGATTGGCTGGAGGCGTCGACCCTGGCCAGCGGATTTCGTGAACGACCCACCAGCAAGAACCCCAGGTCACCTGGGGTTCTTTTGCGTTGTGGGCGCGGCGCTACCGGCCAGGGGTAGGGGCCGGGGCCGTGCCGTCGTTCTCGGCCCAGAGGGAACGGACGTGTCCCAGGTGTCGGGCCATGCAGCGCTCCGCGCCCTTCGCGTCGCCGGCCAGCATCAGGTCGAGGAGTTCGATGTGCTCCTCCGCCGACGGGGTCAGCTGGTCGCGCTGGTCCAGGGCCGTCAGGCCGTAGAGGCGGGAGCGCTTGCGGAGGTCGCCGACCGTCTCGACCAGGCGGTCGTTGCCCGAGAGGGCGAGGAGCGACAGGTGGAAGCGGCGGTCGGCCTCCAGATAGCCGATGAGGTCGTGATCGCGGGCCGCCCGCACGATCTCCTCGGCGACCGGGCGCAGGACCTCCAGGTCCGCGCGGGCCGCGGTGCGGGTGATCCGGCCGATCATGGGGACCTCGATCAGGCTGCGGATCTCCGTGTACTGGTCGAGGTCGCGCTCGTCGACCTCGGTGACCCGGAAGCCCTTGTTGCGGACGGGCTCGACCAGGCCCTCCCTGGCCAGGTCGAGCATCGCCTCGCGGACCGGCGTCGCGGAGATGCCGAAGTCCTCGGCGAGGCCGGGCGCGGAGTAGATCTCGCCGGGGCGCAGCTCGCCGGAGATCAGGGCGGCCCGCAGGGCGTGGCCGACCTGGTCGCGCAGCCGCTCCCTGGTGGTGATGAGGTTCTTCTGCTTCAGGTGGCCCATGGTGTCCCCTCCGGTGGTCCCCGCGCCCGCGCGGATCACCAAAGTACAATGTCACGTTGTCAGTTGGGGACGGGGCCGGGGGCCGCTGGGTCAGAGGAGGAAGCCCGCCGGGAACGGGTCGGTGGGGTCGAGGAAGTACTGGGCCGTGCCCGTGATCCAGGCGCGGCCGGTGATGCGGGGGATGACCGCCTCCAGGCCCGCCACCTCTGTGCGCGCCACCAGGCGGCCGGTGAACTCCGTGCCGATGAAGGACTCGTTGACGAAGTCGTGGTCCAGCGGGAGTTCGCCGCGGGCGTGCAGCTGCGCCATCCGAGCCGAGGTGCCCGTGCCGCACGGTGAGCGGTCGAACCAGCCCGGGTGGATCGCCATGGCGTGCCGCGAGCGGTGGGCGTCGGAGCCGGGCGCGGCCAGGTACACGTGCTTGACCCCGGTGATGTCCGGCTGTCCGGGGTGGGTCGGCCGATCCGGCGAGCCGTTGATGGCGTCCATGATGGCGAGGCCCGCGGCGAGCAGATCGTCCTTGCGCGCCCGGTCGAACGGCAGTTCCAGGGCGTCGAGTTGTACGAACGCGTAGAAGTTGCCGCCGTACGCCATGTCGTACGTGACCGTGCCGTGGCCCGGCACGTCGACCTTGCGGCCCAGGCCGACGCAGAAGGCGGGGACGTTGGTGAGGGTCGCCGAGGTGGCGGCGCCGTCGGTCACCTGCACATCGACGGAGACCAGGCCGGCCGGGGTGTCCAGGCGGACCGTGGTCACCGGCTCGGTCACCCGCACCATGCCGGTCTCGACGAGGACGGTGGCCACGCCGAGGGTGCCGTGGCCGCACATGGGCAGGAGTCCGGACACCTCCACGTAGAGCACTCCGTAGTCGGCGTCGGGGCGGGTCGGGGGCTGCAGGATCGCGCCGCTCATCGCGGAGTGGCCGCGCGGCTCGTACATCAGCAGGGTGCGCAGCTGGTCCAGGTGCTCGATGAAGTGGAGTCTGCGGTCGGCCATGGTGGCGCCGGGGATCACCCCGACGCCGCCGGTGATCACGCGCGTGGGCATGCCCTCGGTGTGCGAGTCGACGGCGTGGAAGACGTGACGGGTGCGCATGGATCCCTTCCGGTTCGCTGCTGCCGGGCGGTGGAGACAGGGGCTCAGTGGTGGCCGAGACGGGGGGCTCAGTGGTGGCCGGCCGCCATCGCTTTCTCGGTGGCCGACCGGACCAGGGCTTCCGTGGCGCCGGACAGCGGTGAGCGCGGCGGTCGTGTCGGGCCGCCGACCCGGCCCACGATGTCCATCGAGAGCTTGATGGACTGCACGAACTCCGTCTTGGAATCCTGGCGCAGGAGCGGGTGGAGCGAGCGGTAGAGGGGGAGCGCCGTGTCCAGGTCCCGGGCGCAGGCGGCGGCGTAGAGCTCGGCGCAGGTGGCGGGGAACGCGTTCGGGTAGCCGGCGATCCAGCCCACCGCGCCCGCGACGGCGAGTTCGAGCAGCACGTCGTCCGCGCCGATCAACAGGTCGAGGTCCGGGGCGAGTTCGGCGATCTCGTACGCCCTGCGGACGTCACCGCTGAACTCCTTCACGGCGACGACGGTGCCGTCCCCGTGCAGGTCGGCCAGCAGGTCCGGGGTGAGGTCGACCCTGGTGTCCAGGGGGTTGTTGTAGGCGACCACGGGCAGGCCGGCCTTTGCGGCCTCGGCGTAGTGGTCGCGTACGGACCGTGCGTCGGCGCGGTAGGTGTTGGGCGGCAGCAGGAGCACCGAGCCGCAGCCCGCCTCCGCGGCCTGCTCGGCCCAGCGGCGCGACTCGGCGCTGCCGTAGGCCGAGGCGCCGGGCATGACGCGGGCTCCGTCGCCCGCGGCCTCGACGGCGGTACGGACGACGCGGGCGCGCTCGTCGTCGGTGAGCGTCTGGTACTCGCCGAGGGAGCCGTTGGGGACGACGCCGTCGCACCCGTTGTCGATGAGGTGGCGGACGTGCGCGGCGTAGGCGTCGTAGTCGACGGAGAGGTCCGTGCGCAGGGGGAGCGCGGTGGCGACCATGATGCCGCGCCAGGGGCGGTCGGGGGTCCAGGTGGCGGAGGTCATGACGGCTGCCCTTCTGTCGGGTGGGGAGGGGAGGCGGGGGAGGTGGTGGTTGCGGATGGGGTGGGGGAGTCGTGCGGGGCCGGGGTTTCGGTGTCCTGCGGCGCTTTGTACGGTGCTTCGAATGGCGTCTCGTGCGGTGAGTGCCCCTGGGGTGAGGTGCCCGGAGGCTCCGGCGGGGCGGCGAGGGTGGCCAGCGGGACCGGTGTGGCCAGGAGGCGGCGGTCCGGGGCCGGTGCGGGCGCGGGCGCGTCGTCGGCTTCGGCTTCCGCTCGGGCTTCGGCTTCCGCTTCCGCTTCGGCGGACAGTCGGTGGTCGGAGGTCGGCGCCGAGGTGAACGCCCCGGTCCGTGGGGTCGCGGATGCGACGAGGCACGCCACGGCCGATCCGCACATCCGGCCCTGGCACCAGCCCATGCCCGCGCGGGTCAGGAGCTTCACGGTGCGGGCGTCACGGGCGCCGTACTCCCTGACGGCCTCGCGCACGCGCCCCGCGGAGACCTCCTCGCAGCGGCACACGTCCGTGTCGTCGGAGAGCCACCCCGGCCAGCCGGGGCCCGGCGCGTGCGCCGCGGCCATGACGTCCGCGAAGGCACGCATGCGGTCGCGGCTCCGGCGCAAGGCACGCAGGGTGCGCAAGGCACGCAAGCCACGCAAGGCGCTCACGTCACCCCGGGCGCGTGGGCGCGAGGTCGTTACGGGGCACCGTCCCGTCAGCCGGGCGGCGATGGCTAGTCCCGCCAACGTGCCCTCCGCCACAGCCAGTTGCGCCCCTCCGACCCCCGTCGTCTCGCCCGCCGACCACATCCCGCGCAGTGACGTCTCCTGCAACGGGCCGAGCTCCAGTGCGTGGGTGCCGTCGGCGGTGCGCCGGGTCGCGCAGCCGAGGGCCGTCGCCAGGTCGATCTGCGGGATCAGGCCGTGGCCGACGGCGAGCGCGTCGCAGGCGATACGGCGGTCCGTGCCCGGCACCGGCCGCCAGTCGCGGTCGAGACGCGTCACCGTCACCGCCTCCACCCGGTCCGTGCCGTGCGCCTCGGTCACCGCATGGCGGGTGCGCAGCCGTACCCCGCGGCGGAGCAGAGCCGTGCCGTGTCGGACCGCCTCCGTCAACTTCCCTGGCTGCGCCGCGAGTACGTCCGGTCGGCGGGCGTAACCGAGATAGCCGGAAGCCTCGATCAGTTCGGGTACCCGGGCCCCTGCCGAGGTCAGGGAGGCGGCCACGGCGAGCAGCAGAGGGCCACTGCCCGCGACGACCACACGCCTTCCGGGCAGTACGAGACCGGATTTGAGCATGGCCTGGGCGCCGCCCGCGCCCACCACGCCGGGCAGGGTCCAGCCGGGGAAGGGGAGGTGACGTTCGTACGAGCCGGTGGCGAGGAGGATCGCGCGGGCCCGCACGGTGACGGGGCGCCGCCCTTGCCCCGTACGGCAGTTGGGGTCTGCCTCATCGGCGAGGGCGTGCACGGTCCAGTCGTCCTCGGCCGCTCGCGTGATCGTCCATACGTCGTGCCCGAACAGCTGTGTGGCGCTGCTTGACGTCAGGCGGTCGCGCAGGTCGGCGAAGACCTGCCAGTCGTGGTGGAGGGCCTCGGGCCGGGCGGCGCGTGCGGCAGGGGGCGGGTGGCGGTAGTACTGGCCGCCGGGCTGCCCCGAAGAGTCCAACAGGGCGACGGACAGGCCGAGTTCCGCGGCGCGCACCGCACCGGCGAGACCGGCGGGCCCGGCGCCGAGCACCGCCACGTCGTACCGTTCCCGGCGGTCGGGGCGAGTCCCGGGCCGTTGCGAACCGCCGGGCTCAGGCGTCGAACCCGGCATGACCGTGTCCCTCCTGGGTCGTGACCGCGTCACCGGGGCGTGCGGTGACCAGGCAGGCCCGCAGGTTGGGCGCTCCGTTGACCGTCGCGAGGCAGTCGTAGCACTGGCCGATGCCGCAGAACGCGCCGCGTGGCCTGCCGCCGACCCGGGTGGTCCGCCAGGCCAGGATCCCCGCGGACCACAGCACCGCGGCGATGGACTGACCCGGCCGCGCGTCGATTCGGCGTCCGTCGAAGGTGATCGGGAAGGTGTCCGCAGGGGTCGCCCCCACGAGGTCGGCGGGGGTGGTCCGCACCCGGCCCGCGGGGTCGGCCCGCACCAGGTCCGCGGGGCCGGCCCCCGCAAGACCGGCCGGGGTCCGGTCGTCGTCGGGCTTGTCACGCGCCACGAAGGCGGCTCCTCTCACGTCAGGCGTCGTGGATGGACGTGGCGCGGGGTGAACGCCGCACGCCGGAGTCGGACGCCGGAGTCGCGGGCGGCGAAGCGAACCGCCCGGGACCGAACGGCTGCACCCGCACCGGGAGTTCACGCCCCGTCAGCATCGCCGCGACCAGCGCTCCCGTCGCCGGGGCGAGGCCGATGCCCGCGCCCTCGTGGCCGCACGCGTGCAGCAGGCCGGGTGCCCGCGGGTCGGGGCCGATCGCCGGGAGGTGGTCCGGCAAGTAAGGGCGGAACCCCGCGTAGGTGCGGATCGCCCGCACCGTGGCGAGGGCGGGGAACAACGCGACGGCCTGGGCTGCGAGGCGCCGCAGGGCCTCCACCGACAGCGTGCGGTCGAAGCCCACCCGCTCCCGGCTCGCCCCGATCAGTACGGGCCCCGCCGGGGTGCCCTCGACCACGGCGGAGGTCTGCAGCGCCGCGGAGTCGCTCGCGACGTCGGCCACATAGTCGGCGGAGTACACCTTGTGGCGCACCACGCGCGGCAGCGGTTCGGTGACGAGGACGAAGCCGCGGCGGGGGAGGACCGGCAGGTCCACACCTGCCAGACGGGCGAGCCGGCCGCCCCACGTACCGGCCGCGTTGAGCACGTGCGGCGCCCGCACCTCGCCCCGGCGCGTCCGCACACCTCGCACCTCGCCCCGTGGTCCGGTGAGGACCGCGGTGACCTCCTCACCGAGCCGCAGGGTCAGGCGCCCGGTGCCGGCGGCCGCCCGTAACAGGTGCGCGGCCGCCAGGGCGGGCTGCACCTGTGCGTCCTGCGGGTAGTGGAAGCCGCCCGCCAGGCCCGGGGTCAGGTGGGGTTCGAGGTCGGAGAGCCGGTCCGCCGGCACCTCGACGGCCTCGACGCCCGCGCAGGTCTGGCCCGCGGCGAAGTCGCGCAGCGCGACGAGGCCCGGCTCGGTCGAGGCGACGACCACGCCGCCCTTCGCCTCGTACTCGATGTCCGCGGGGAGTTCGGCGGCGAGCTCGCGCCACAACCGGGCTGAAAGCAGGGCCAGTTCGAGTTCGGGGCCCGGCTCTTTGTCGGAGACGAGGAGGTTGCCCTCGCCCGCTCCGGTGGTGCCGCCGGCGACGGGTCCGCGGTCGATGACGGTGACGTGGAGGCCGGCGCGGACGGTGTAGTAGGCGCAGGCGGCGCCGACCACTCCCGCCCCCACGACGATGAGGTCCGGTGATCCGGACGAGTGTCCCGTGAGCACGGCAGTAATATTTCACATGGCACTGGTGCTGCCAAGGGGTCGTGCGTCGCCAAGGTCAGCGGTACGAAAGGGAGTTGGTCGGAGGTGGGCCCCTCCGGGGATCGGGCCCCGTGCCGCCCTGGAGTCACGCTCTGCGGTGGTGCGTCCCGGGTGTGTAGCCGTAGGCCCGGCGGAACACATCGATGAACGCGCTGGTGGACGCCCATCCGCAGCGGTGCGCGACCACCGTGACGGGCAGGCCGTCGGCGAGCATGCGAAGCGCGTGGTAGAGGCGCAATTGGGTGCGCCACTGGGGGAACGTCATGCCCAACTCGCCGCGGAAAAGGCGGCTCAGCGTACGTTCGCCCGCGCCGACCGCCGAGGCCAGCTCCGCCAGACCGCGACGGTCCGCGGGGTCGCGTCCCAGCAGGGCGCAGACGGCCGCGAGGCGCGGGTCCGAGGGGGTGGGCAACTGGATCGGCTCCTGCGGCGACGCGCGCAACTGGTCGAGGAGCACGGCACGCAGCCGGAGCCGCTCCGGGGACGGGGGTTCCTCGGGAGGTGTGCGGGTGCAGGCGAGGATCAGTTCGCGCAGCAGCGGGCTGACGGCGAGCACGGTCGGGGCGTCGAGGCCGAGCGGGTTCGTGGCGGCGGGCAGCCCGACCAGGTGCAGGGCGAGGTGGCCGTGGGCGCGGTGGGCGTGCGTGCACCCGGCGGGGACCCAGATGGCGCGGGTGCCCGGCGCGAACCAGGTGCCGCCGTCGGTGGTGACCGCCACGACGCCGGAGCCCGCGTAGACGATCTGGTGGTCGTCGTGGCGGTGGGCGTCGATGCGCTCGCCGGGGGCCATCTCGCGGGTGACGGTGGGGGCTTCGGGGGCGTGGCGGATGGGGTGCGTCGCTTCGGGGCGGGACATGGGGCCGCGCCTCGCGGTGAGGGGCGTGGCGATACGTTCGGTGTCCTCGGGGCGGAGCTCGGGGGCCGTGTGGCGGGAGGTCGGCGCTTCCCGGCGGGGTTCGTCGCGGGAGGCCGGTGCTTCCCGGCGGCGCTCGTCGCGTGAGGTCGGCGTTTCCCCGCGGCACTCGTCGCGGAAGGTCGACGCTTCCCCGCGTGGCTCGTGGCGCTCCTGGCGGGAGGCCGACGCTTCCTCGCGGGGCTCGCGGGGCTCGCGGGGCTCGCGGGGCTCGCGGCGCTCGCGGCGCTCGTGGCGGGAGTTCGGCACAAGATGGCACTTTATCGGAAGCGGGCCACGGTGGTCGCTGGTGACGATGAGGCGATGTCCATCAACCAGCGCTCACGCCCCCGTCGGCACGTCCACCCGGCGAAGGCGGCCCGGCCGCCGCGCGCCGGCCGCCCCATCCTCCTGCTCTCGCTCGGCCACGCCTGCGTGGACGTCTACCAGGGAGCCGTCGCCGCCCTGGTCCCGTTCTTCGTCTCGGAGCGCGCCTACACCTACGCCGCCGCGTCCGGCGTCGTCCTCGCGGCCTCGCTGCTCTCGTCGGTGGTGCAGCCGCTGTTCGGCGCGCTCACCGACCGGTGGGCCATGCCGTGGCTGCTGCCGGTCAGCGCACTTGTGGGCGGGTCCGGTGTGGCCCTCGCCGGGGTCGGCGGGAACTACGCGTTGACGCTGCTCGCCGTCGCCGTGTCCGGGATCGGCGTCGCCGCGTACCACCCGGAGGCCGCGCGGGTGGCGCGGCAGGCGAGCCGCGGCAGCCACACCGCGATGAGCTGGTTCTCGCTGGGCGGCAACGTCGGTTTCGCCGCCGCGCCCCTGCTGGTCTCCGCCGTCGTCGCCACGGGCGGCCTGCGCGCGTCGCCGCTCCTCGTGGTCCCCGCGCTGGCGGGGGCGGGGCTGTGCGTGGCCGCGCTGCGGAGTGTCCGGGCGAGGGAGGCGGCGGCCGACGGTGAGGGGGGCGTGGCGGGCGCGGTCGTGTCCGGCGACGACGACTGGCCGTCGTTCGTCAGGCTGACCGGCGCCATCGTCTGCCGTTCCATCGTCTTCACCGGCCTGAGTACGTTCATCGCGCTGTACGTGCGGGAGCGCGCGGGCGGAGGCCAAGTCGCCGGAACCGTGGCCCTGTTCGTGCTCTACCTGGGCGGCGCGGTCGGCACCGTCGCGGGCGGCCGGCTCGCCGCGCGGTACGGCCGGCTGCCGGTGGTCCGGTGGTCGTACGCCTCGACGGTCCTGGCGGTGGCCGGGGTCGTGTTCGTCCCCGGGCCCCTCCTGTACGTCTTCGTCGCGCTCGCCTCGGCCGGTCTGTACGTGCCGTTCTCCCTGCACATCACCCTCGGGCAGGACTACCTGCCCCGACGCATGGGCACCGCGAGCGGCGTCACCCTGGGGCTGACCGTGAGCATCGGCGGGCTGGCGAGTCCGCTGATCGGGGCGGTCGCCGACGCGGTCTCCCTGCGGGCGGCGCTCGCACCGCTGATCGCGCTGCCGGCCCTGGGCTGGCTCCTGCTGCGGACGCTGCGTGAGCCGGGGGCGGTGGTGACGTCCTCCCGGTGAGTTGGTGTCTGAGGGGTTGTCAGTGCAATTTCACATTACTACGTTACGCATCACATGGTTCAGCGGCACGCGTACAAGTGCCGCTGAATGAAGGTGAGTTGAACTCCCGATGCATGACCTCCACCCCACACCTCAGGAGCCATCGGTGTCCCAGCCACGACCACGCACCCTGCGCAGATCCGCGCTCGCCGGCGCGATAGCCGCGACGCTCTGCCTCACCGCCGCCCAGTACGGATATGCGGCCGCCCCCTCCGCCCAGGAGGCCGCGGCCCGCACCGCCGCGACGGCCCCCGCGCCCGCCGCGCCCAACCCCCTGGACGTCGTCGACCGCAGGGCGAAGGCGCCCCGGCCGAGCGCCGCCGAGCTCCCCGCACCCGATGGGCTGCGCGACGGCCGCACCCCGGGAGCCCGCCCGTCGAAGCCGAAGCCGAAGCCGAAGTCGGAGTCGACGGCACCTGCGAAAGAGCGGCACACCACCCGCCCCGTGGTCGCGCCCTGCACCCTCGACGGCGTCACCGGACTCTCGCCCGAGCGCTTCGCCGACTTCCTCGTCGACCCGGCCGTCACCGCCGACGACTGTCTGAGCACCCTCATCTGGACCTGGGACGCGCGTCTCGCGCCGGTCATGTCGGACGCCCACGTCCAGGCCGTCTCCGACCGCGTCACCCGGCTCGCTCCCGCCCACGACGGCAAGAACGGCAGTCACCTCCTGGAGCTGCTCACCTATCTCCACGCCGTCGCGTACCAGGATTTCTCGCACGACGAGATCGACGTCACCGACGCACCGACCGTGGCCGCCATGCGCCGCGCCGTGGACACCTTCGGCTCGGCCGCCCGCACCTTCGACGCGACCCGGACCAACGCCGAGTCGCTGCGCGAGGCCCTCTACGCGGCGAGCGCGCCCGGTCTGCGCCAGCACCAACTCCCGCTCATCAAAAGGGTCCTGACCACCATGGACGGCGCCCACCCGAACACGGCGAAGGACGCGGCGTGGGGCGGCTCCGCGCTCGCCGCGCTCTCCCTGAACTATCTCGGCGTGTACCCCGGCAACCACGACGACGCCTTCCACGCGGCGGTGCGGGCCGACTCCTCCTACCGCGCCGCGTTCAAGGCCTTCGGCGGCTACACCCACCTCAAGGACAGCGGCAACGCCTGGGTGGTGCGGGACGCGCTGAGCGAGTACGGCAGGCTCGGCCAGGTCGACGGGCTCACCGACGAGATCGTCGCCGGGCTCGGCGCACTGGTGGCCACCACCACCCGCAACTTCGGTGAGGGAAGCGCCCCTTGGGCCAAGGTCGCCACCTGGCTGAACGAGTTCGGCGCCTGCGCCCCGTACAAGGTGTGCAAGGCGGACATCGAGCGCCGCCTCTTCCCGTACACCTACACGTACGACAAGGGCGGCATGAAGGTCCGCACGGCGCTCGGCCGGGACGCCGTGGACCAGCTGTACTACGCGAGCAAGCAGGTCAAGGCGCAGTTCCACCGCGTCGTGGGGACCGAGGAGCCGCTCGCCGGTGACCCCAACACCGGTCTGACGACCATCCTCTACGCCTCGCGCGCCGACTACGAGAACTACCACCCGCTGCTCACCGGCATGGGTACCGACAACGGCGGCGTCTACATCGAGCAGGGCGCGACCTTCTACACGTACCAGCGGCGCGTCCCGCAGGACTCCACGCTGACGCTGGAGGAGCTCTTCCGGCACGAGTACACGCACTACCTCAACGGCCGCTGGGCGGTGCCCGGTTTCTTCGGCGAGGGCCCGTGGTACGCGGGCGACCGGACCACCGCGATGGACGAGGGCACCGCCGAGTTCTTCGACGGCGCCACCCGCGACGACGGCATCAAGGTCCGCAAGTCACTGGTCCGGGGCATCATCGAGGACACGGCGAACGGCGGGCCGCGGATGACCGTGGACCAGCTCCTGCACGCCACCTACGACGGCGACGGCTTCCGCTTCTACGACTACGCCGGCACGTTCTTCGAGTTCCTGTGGACCGAACGCCCCGCGCTGCTCAAGGAGATGTACCGCCATCTGCGGGCCGACGACCCGGCCGCCTTCGACGCCTGGCGCAATCGGCTGGGCAGGGACGGCGGGTTGCAGAGCCGGTACGACGCCTTCCTCGACCGGCAGATCGCCCACGTCGACGACCTCTTCGTGCCCGACACGACGTACGTCCCGCTCGCGCGACTCCGCGACACCACCGCGGAACAGGTCCGCGCCTCCCTCGCCGCGACCACCGGCATCACGCCCTCCTGTCGCGCCAACGGGGCGAAGGAGCGCCCGCGTTACGCCTGCACGGGCCGCATCACCGCGAACCTGAGCGCGTCCGGCGACGCCGACGCCGTCTTCGAGGACATGTCGGAGACGGTGGACTACTACCTCCTGGACCGGGCCGCGAAGGGGGACAACAACCTGGCCGACATGAACTGCACGTTCGGTGAGGTGGACATCTGGTCCGACGGGCGCGCGGGGAGTGCGGACTTCGCCTGCGAGGGCCCGTTGAAGGGCTGAGCCGCGCCGCCCCCGCATCAGGCCGCGTCGCCCCGACATCCCGTATCAGCCCGCGGCGCCCGCGAGCAGTTCCGCCGCCGCGATGCCCGACACCCGGGTCGCGCCGTGCGTGACGAGGTGGGTGGCGCCGAGCGCGTCACCCGAGGGGACGCCCATCTCCACGACGAGGGCGTCGGGGCGGTTGCGCAGGATCCGGTTGAGGGTGTCGGTCATCCAGCGGTGCCGGGCCGCGTCGCGGACCACGACCACCAGGGCCCGGCCCGTCGCCGGGGCCAGGACCGCTCGGGTCAACAGATCGTCCGCGTGG
The DNA here is from genome assembly GCF_055591085.1 of Streptomyces sp. NPDC041713. Taxonomy (NCBI): domain Bacteria; kingdom Bacillati; phylum Actinomycetota; class Actinomycetes; order Kitasatosporales; family Streptomycetaceae; genus Streptomyces; species Streptomyces sp. NPDC041713. The sequence goes on along the minus strand of NZ_JBVIZY010000004.1, from coordinate 629,482 downwards.
GCGAGTTCGGTCTCCGTGAGGCGCACCGATGTCGTGCCGGGGCGCAGATGGCGCAGGGGGGCCGCGACGCCCCAGGGGGTGTGGCCGTCGACGGCGAGGTTCATCGTGGGGGAGAGCTCCACGACGTGCGGGGTGCCGGCGAGCGGGAGCGCCGCGTCCGCCGTGCCCGCGCGGTGGCGCACCCGCACCGCGCGCCGGGCCGCGACCAGGCCGATGTCGGAGGGCCCCGCGTCGCGCGCCACGGCCCGGGACCGCTCGCCGGACCAGGTCGCGAACTCGTGGACGCGTCTGCTCGCCTCGACGAGCCGCGCCTCGGGGAGGGTGCCGTCGATGACCGCCTTCACCAGGGCCGTCGAGAGGAGGTCGAAGGTGGCCTCGTCGGCGCTCTCGCCGCCCACGCAGACCGCGTCCACGCCACCGGCGACGGCCTTCACCGTCGCCCCGTCGATGCCGTAGCGGTCGGTGACCGCGCCCATCTCGATGCCGTCGGTGACGAGGAGGCCGTCGAAGTGCAGCTCTCCGCGCAGCAATTCGACCAGGATGCGGTGGCTGAGGGTCGCGGGCAGGTCCGGGTCGTAGGCGGGGGCGAGCAGGTGCGCGGTCATCACCGCGCGGACGCCCGCCTCCATCGCCGCGATGAACGGCGGCAACGCGGTGAGGGCGATCTCCTCCGCGGAGCCCTGCACCTGCGGCAGCCCGTAGTGCGAGTCGACGACCGTGTCGCCGTGCCCGGGGAAGTGCTTGGCGCAGGCGGCGACGCCGGCGGCCTGCAGACCGCGGATCCAGGCGGCGGTGTGGCGGGAGACGACGTCGGTGCGGGAGCCGAAGGAGCGTACGCCGATCACTGGGTTGAGGGGGTTGGAGTTGACGTCGGCGCTGGGCGCGAAGTTGAGGGAGACGCCCGCGGCGTGCAGATCGCGGCCGATGTCGTGCGCGACCCGCTCGGTCAGGTCGATGTCGTCGACCGCGCCGAGGGCGAGGTTGCCCGGCCGGGACGAGCCGGTCCAGGCCTCCAGGCGGGTCACGTCGCCCGCCTCCTCGTCGATGGCGACGATCAGGTCGGGGTTCTCCGCGCGCAGCTCGGCGGTGAGCCGGGCGACCTGCTCGGGGGTCTCGATGTTCCGCGCGAACAGCACGACGGAGCCCAGACCCTCACCGATCGCGCGGCGCAGCCAGTCGGGGGCCGTGGTGCCCTCGAAGCCGGGCTGCAGCACGGAGCGGGCGAGGTGCTCCAGAGTCGGGTCACTGCTCGATGCCATGGCGCGACCTCCGAAGTTGCGGGTGGGACAGGCGGGGAACGGGGCGAGGGGCGGGGCTCCTGCTGATTGGTCCAGGCCAATCGGATAGTGGATATTGGCTCGTACCGAACAGGGCTGTCAAGGAGGCGGAACCGGTCGAGGCGGGCGAATCCACCATGAGGCGGCGCGAGTTGGGGAATCCTTGGAACTTCCGCCGGTGGCAACCGCTGAGGGGAGAAGGCCATGCGCAGGTACGAGCTCGTCGGCAGGCGCGACATCCGGCTGGTCACGGATGTCGCGGTGCCCGAACCGGGACCGCTGGAGGTGCTCGTGCGGGTACGGGCCTGCACGGTCTGCAACCGCAGCGACCTGGCCTACTTCCACTACTACGGGCTCCGCGACCACTGTTCCCAGGGCTGTTTCGGCCATGAGGTCGCCGGGGTCGTCGAGGCCACCGGCGCCGGGGTGAGCCGTGTCGTGCCCGGACAGCGGGTGTTCGTGCGGACGCCGCTCACCACCGGGTACGCGGACTTCGCGCTCGCCCGGGAGATATCCGTCGGCGCGCTGCCCGACTCCGTGCCGTTCGAGCAGGGCGCGACCCTGCAGCTCCTGCCGCTGGCCGTGCACGCCACCCGGGGCGTGCGGCTCGGCGACCGCGTCGCGATCGTCGGGCAGGGGCCCGTGGGGCAGATGGCGCTGCGGGTCGCCGTGGCACGCGGCGCCGCCGAGGTCGTCGCCGTGGACCTCGACGACTGGCGCCTGGAGCGGTCCTCCGCGGCGGGCGCCGACGCGGTCCGCCGCGTGGACGGCAGCTGCGAACAACTCGTCGCCGTCGGAGCCGACTTCGACGTGGCGGTCGACGCCGTCGGCACCCCTACGACCCTCAACGCCTGCGTGGCGCTCGTACGCCAGAACGGCCTCGTCGTCCTCCTCGGCACCCACCACGTCGACACGCACGTCACCGTCGACCTGGTCACCTGGGAGCGCAAGGGCCTGCGCGTGCACAGCTCCGCCGAACCGCTGGACACCGCGCGGGCGGAGGCGCTCGCCGTCGCCGAACGCCTCGCGCACCGCCGCACCGACGCCCTGCGCCTGCCCGACCTGCACACCCACACGTATCCCCTGGACGAGCTCCCCAAGGCCATGGAGCAGCTCTCCGCGAGCCGCTCCCTCTACCCGGACGCCGAAACGGCCCCCTACGACGGTCCGCCGCCGGAGACGCTGAAGGTGGCGATCGTCCCCTGACGCGCATCGGTGTGAGGGCAAGGTGCCGGGCCGTGGCGATGGCCGTGGCGGCGACCGTGACCGTGGCGGTGGCCGCGTGAGATGGGGCATCGCCGGTTACGGCGACATCGTGACCCGTCGCGTTCTGCCCGCCCTGCACGCGCTGGGCGAGGAGCCGGTGGCCCTCTGGGGCCGAGATCCGCACCGGGCGGCCCGGATCGCCGAGCGGTACGCCGTCGCGAGGTCCGGCGACGACCCCGAGCTGCTGCTGTCCGACGTCGACGCGGTGTACGTCGCCACGCCCGTTGTGCACCATGTGCCGTTCGCCCGTGCGGTGTTGGCCGCCGGGATCCCCGCACTGATCGAGAAGCCGCTCGCCGGTAATCTCGGAGTCGTCGGGAATCTCGGAGCCGGCGGGGCGGTCACAGGCGGCGGGGCGGGCCCGTGCGCGGGGGTCGCCTACTACCGCAGGCTCGCGCCCGCCGTGCGGCGGCTGCGCGAGGAGCTCGCCGGGTGGGCGCCGGACCGGGTGGAGGTGCGGTTCCGGTGCGCCTTCGCGCCGGGCCCCGACGACCCGATGCGCTGGCGCACCGACCCGGCCGTGTCGGGCGGCGGCGTCCTCGCGGACGCCGGAAGCCACCGGATCGACCTGCTGCTCCACCTGTTCGGGCGGCCCCGGACGATCACGGCCCGACTGGGCGCGCGCTTCCCTTTGGGCGCGGAGCGGCAGGCCGACCTGGTCCTGCGCTGGCGGAGCGGAGTGCGCGCGCACTGCCGCGTGGAGTGGGGCGACGGGCCGCCCGTGGACCGGATGCGGTTCACGGGCGGTGGCCGCACCCTGACGCTCGACCCCCTCGACTCCGGCCGCATCGAGGGCGTCGTGGGGCCCTCACCGGCGCTGCTGCCGCCCGCGGCCAATCCGCACCAGGATCTGCTCGCCGACTTCGCGGCCGCGGTCGCGACCGGCGCGGCTCCGGTGTGCCCGGTCGCGGAGGCGCGCCTTGTCGACGACGTACTGGTGGCGGCGGAGCGCTCGGACGCGGCGGGCGGACGGGCGGTCCGCCCCTGGGGCTGAACCACGCGTACGGATCACGGCACTGGTCGCATTTGGCAGAACTAGCGCTGCATGTACGGGAGTTCAGGCCCCGTCGTCCGCCGACCAGGCCCGCAGCCAGCGCGGGTCCGGCGTGTCGTCCGCGTGGACGAAGCGCGCGTCGACGGACAGCCGCATCGCGTCCGTCGTCGTGTCCAGGGACGCGTGGATGATCCGCGGCAGATGCACCATCACGTCGCCCGCGGCGAAGTCCGTGTGCAGCCAGCGCCGCCCGAGCGTCCGCGCGGTCAGCTCCAGGTCGTGGCAGATCTGCCGACGGTCACCGGGCCGGTCCGTGACGTCGCGCAGCGCCGCGTACTCCTCGGGCGGCAGCCGGTGGGAGCCCTCCAGATACACCAGCGCGCCGGTCCGCGGCGGACAGTCGCCGACCGGGATCCAGAACGTGACGACGCGCGGCGACCCCTGGTCCATGTAGTCGAAGTCGACGTGGGCGCGGGAGGCGCGCCGGGTGCCCCGGTGGAAGTGGCGCAGGATGCGGCGCGGCAGCATCTCCGCCTTGCCGTCCAGGAGTTGGGCGGCGAGTTCGGCGAGGGCGGGGTTGCTCACGAAGTCGTGGAAGGGGGCCGAGCGGACGAACGTGTGCGCCGGGTGGCCCGCCACGCCGTGCTCCGGGACGCCCGCGGGCACGCGCCCCGAGAACACCCCGTCCTCGGGTCCGGTGCCCGGCGCCAGCAGCCCCGGCGGAAAGAGCGAGAAGTACCGGCCGCGCAGCCTCAGGACCTCCGCGCGGTCGAGCAGCCCCGGCAGATACAGACAGCCGTCCGCGTGCAGCCGTTCCCGCAGCGCGCCGGGGTCCGCCCGAGCCAGGAGGTCCGCGCTGGAGCGCAGCGGGCCGAAGAGCTCCGGCGTGAAGGGTATGGGTACGCCGTTCGACGACAGGTTCACGTGCGTGTCCCTCGATCCCTCGATCCCTGAATCTTCGTTCCGTTCTTGGTTCCGTCCCTTGATTCCGTTCTTCCTTCGGTACTTCGGGTCCTGCAGCCCTTCGGTTCAGTAGACGCCCTCCACCGCCTCCTCGGCGCCCGCCGAGTCCTCCAGGAAGGGCCGCACCGCGGCGACGCCGTCCCACGGGAACCAGGGGTGCGGCCCGGTCCTGACCGCGCTGTCCCGCTCCAGGAGGTGGGGCAGGAACAGGTCTTCCAGGAGGGTCGTGGTCCGCACCCGGCCCCGCTGCCCCACCTCGACCTCGCGCCACGGGTCCGCCGGGTCGACGACCGTCAACACCGCGAAGGGCGGCGGCAGATGGTAGGAGTGCCCGGTCCCGCCGGGCACGGACGGCGCTCCCCGCCCGGCGTCAGCCTGCAGGACGCCGCCCTGCAGGACATCTGCCTGCAGGGCGTGGCCGACCAGGGTGTTGCCGTAGGTGTCGATCCACTGCACCCCCGGCAGATGCTCCTCGCGCAGGAACTCGGCCTCGGCGGCGGTGCACGAGGTGCCACCGGTGCAGACGGCGCGGATGCCGTACGTGTGCAGCGGGCGCGGCAGCCGCATGGCGAGCTCCACGAGCAGCCGGGACGTGGTGAAGAGCAGTGAGGGATGCTCGGCGGCCAGCAGCGCGAGCGTCTGGTCGATCAGGTGTCCGGTGTATGCGTCCGCGTCGCCGCCCGAGCGCAGCGCGGTCTTCACCCAGCGCGGATCGAAGTCGATGGCGTGCACGGCGCCGCGCCAGCTGTCCGCGAGGCCCTCGACGAAGTGCCCGTACGCGTGCGGGCCGCTCGGCGTCATCGCGAGCACGTCACCGCCGGCCACCCCGCGCGCCTCCAGCACGGTGCGGTAGATCTCGACGTCGTACGCGAGCCGCGTGACGTTGACGATCCGGCACGGCGCGCCGGTGCTGCCGCCGGTCTCGAAGACCCGGAAGGGCCGGTCGCGGTAGCCGCGCGGAAGCAGATCGCGGGCGCTCGCGGCGCGCAGCTCGGCCTTGTCGAAAAGCCCGAAGCGCGCCAGGTCGGCGAAGCCGCCGATGTCCGCGACCGGGTCGAAGCCGAGCTTGGCGCGGCGGCCGACCCAGAAGGGGCTGCCGGTCTCCGCGTCGAAGTGCCAGCGCATCATCCGGCGCGTCCAGGTGTCGAGGTCGACGCCCAGCTCCGGTACGCGCTCGCGCAGTGCCTCGGGCAGCGTGCCGAAGGTGACGGTCATGCGGGCCTCACTTCGCTGGGCGGTACACGAACAGGGACTCGGCGGTGATGGCCCGCTCGGCCTCGCGGGACGCGCTCAGAACGGCGGCGAAGGGATAGGGGACCTCGTATCCGATCAGGGGGTGGGGGAGGGGCGTAGCGTCCGCCAAGTGGTCTGCCAGTAGCACCAGTTGGGGAGTCGCGCGTTGGTCGTCGGTGAACGGGGGGCCGGGTGCGCGGCCGGTGAGGACGCGGTCGCCGGGGCGGAGGCGGTCGCGGACGGCACGGGCCGCTCGCTCCGCCGCCCCCGGTTCACGGAACGCGGTCAGCGGCCACTCGCCGTCGGGCGCAAGCGCGTCAAGGGCGGCGGCGAGGGCCCGCGCCAGGGGCTCCGCCCGGCCGGGTTCCGCGCAGATGACGGTCCGTACGTTGCTGCAGAACCGGCCCGCGTCCGCCGCGACCAGCGGCAGCAGCCAGGACACCGCCTCGCCCGTCGGCATGTCCGCCGGTACGAGGGCGCAGCCCCGGCCGGGACCGTGCAGCGTGAGGCCGGGGGAGTCGCGCACCGCGGCGGCGAGCCTCGCGCCGCCGTACACGATCTGCCGGTCCGTGAGCCGCACCAGACCCTTCAGGGATGGCCGCGCGCCCGGGTAGAAGCCGACGCGGGCCGGGGGCCAGCCGGCCGCGAGCAGGGCGGCGACGAACCGGGCGGCGGAGAGCGGTTCGCGCCGGCTCGGACGCACCCACACGCCCGCCGAACGCTCCGCCTGCTCGCAGACCGACTCCAGGCAGGTGAACGTGTTGCCCGGCAGCGCGACCAGGGCGAGACGCTCGTCGGGCGCGGGCGCCTCGCCCTGGGCGAGGAGTCCGGACCGGAGCATCCCGCACCACCGGTCGACCAGCGGGCTGGGCAGCCCGGCGCTCTCCCACAGCGCCGAGCGGAAGGCGTCGGCGCTCTGCTTGCCGACCCCCCCGACGGTGAGCGTGCCGCGGTCGAACAACTCCACTGCGGCGAGCAGGAGTTCACGGGGGTCGGTGAGTGGCGGCAGGCCGGGCAGTGTGCTCTGCCACCAGCGCCGGTCGGCGTCGGCGACGATCTCGGGCACCAGCGAGAGTTCCCGGTCCGGTGTGCCGGGCAGCGGGGCGCGGTCGGCCGACGTCCGCCACGCGCCCCCGCGGAACGCGTGGAGCACGGTGGTCACGGCAGCTCGCTGCGGAGCGCGGCGGCCACCCGTATCTGCTCGGCCTCGGTGAGGGACGGGTACAGCGGCAGGGCGATGTGGTGGCGCGCGAACCAGCGGGCCCGGGTGAACGCCCCGTCTGCGGCGTCCTGTTCGCGCTGCGGCGCGAAGTAGGGGTGGTCGCAGAGCAGATGGTCGTAGACCTCACCGGCGAGGCTCACGCCGTGCCGTTCGCGCAGCCGCTTCTTCAGGAGCGGGCGGTCGAGCGGCGCGTCGGGGGCCACATAGACGAGGTATTTGTAGAAGTTGCTGTCCGATCCGGTGGGTACGGGGTGCGGCCGGACTCCCGGGACGTCGGCGAGCAGCGCGTCGTAGCGGGCGGCCAGCGCTCGGCGGGCCGCGAGCGTGCCGGCGAAGCGCTCCAGGTCCACCGTGCCGACGGCGGCGTGCAGTTCGCTGAGCCGCCAGTTGGAGCCCGGCCGGTCGTGCAGGGTGGAGCCCTGGGCGCTCTTGCCGTGGTCGCGCCAGCGCCGTACCTGCTCCAGGTCGTCCGCCGACGCGGCGCTGAGCAAGCCGCCCTCACCGCTGACGGCGACCTTCGTGGGGAAGAAGGACAAGGCGCCGAACCGGCCGAGACTTCCGGCCGGGCGCCCGTGGAGGGTGGCTCCGAGGGCGTGCGCGGCGTCCTCCACCACGGGGACGCCGTGCTGGTGGCAGTCCGCGAGCACCGCGTCGAGCGCGGGCGAGACGATGCCGCCGATGTGCACGGGCAGCACGGCGGCGGTGTCGGGATGGCGGGCCAGCGCGGCCCGCAGGGCGCCTGGATCCATGCCGAGGCCGTCGAGTTCGATGTCGACGAAACGGACGGCCGCCCCGGCGCGCACGGCGGCGGCCGCCGTGGCGAAGAACGTGTTGACCGGTACGAGCACGGTGCGGCCCGCTACCCCGATGACACGCAGCGCGATCTCCAGGGCCGCGGAGCCGGAGGCGACCGCAGCGGTGTCCGCGCCGGTCCAGGGGCGGGCGAGCTCCTCGAAGCGGGCCACCTGCGGGCCCTGGGTGAGGATCCCGGAGGCGAGCGCGGCGTCGACGCGGTCGAGGACGGCCCGGCGGTCGTCGACGGTGAAGTGGATGCGCTGGGCGGGCACGGCGGCATCGGCGGGCCGCCGATTTCCGGCGAGCGTGCGGGCGAAGAAGTCCGCCGCGTGGCCGACGTGGGTGCCGTGGCCCATGGGGAGTTCGTGGATCTCGGCGTCGGCGCCCGCCGCGGCGTACGCCTCCCGGACCGCGTCGGCCGCCGCGCGCGCGTCGGCCGGTTCCAGATAGGCGTCGGCCGTGCCGTACTGGAGGTGGAGGGGCGCCGGGGCGAGGGCGCCGTACAGGTCGGGCAGGTCGGCGTAGTCCAGGATGCCGGGGAGCACCGCCCCCTCGTGGCCGGTCAACAGCCGTTCGTACAGGGCCGGATAGCTGCCGAGGTGACTGGCAGCGCAGAGCGGGACGCCCCGGCGCCCGGTGAGCAGCGCGGTGTGCAGGGCGACCGCCGCGCCGAGGCTGTGGCCGAAGAGGCCGACGCGCTCCGGATCGACGAGCGGGTGTGCGGCGAGTACGTCGAGCGCGCCGAGGGCGTCGCCGGTGAGCGCGCCGAGCAGCGAGCGGCCGGTGAGCGCGAAGGCGTGGGCGAGCAGCGTCCCCTCGTCCCGGCCGGCCCTGCGGTCGGCGTCCAGGGTGCCGCCGATGCCGTGGTCGAAGGAGAGCGTGACGCAACCGGCCCTGGCCAGCTGTTCGGCGACGTTGCGGTCGGGGTGGTCCGGCGGCACGTCACCGGTCAGCTGGTCCAGGCGAGCGTTCTTGCCGCCGAGGACGAGCACGCCGGGTCTTGCCGGCGCGTGGGCCGAGGTCTGGGCCGGGGCGTCGGCCGGTGCGAGGAGGGTGCCGTGGAAGGCGCCGCGTACGGGGGAGTCGAACTGGAGCCGCTCGCGGTGCAGGCCGTCGCGGACCGAGGCGGTCGACCCGGTGACGGAGAGCGGCGCGTGGTCGACGCGGGCCAGCCGCTCGACGACGGCACGGATCCGGCGGGCCCGGTCCGCGTGTCCGCCGTCGGCGGGGTCGGCGGAGTCGGCGCTCTTCGCGTACCGCAGGGTCGGCTCGGCGGAGAGGAGCCGTTGAAGGTGACGTCGCTGCATGCGCGGCTCAGACGAAGTCGCCGTGCAAGGTGCTCGGCACTTCCAGCGCGTACGCGTCCAGGGCCTCGTCGAGTTTGATCTGGCCGCGTTTGAGGAGTTCCAGGAGCTCGTTCTGCGGGCGGTAGAAGCAGGACTTGCACAGGTCGGTCCTGCGCGGGTTGGACGCCTCCCACTCGGCGCGCGGGCCGCCCTCCAGGACTTCCGCGTACCCCTGCTCGACGACATTGCCGATCAGATAGCGGCTGTTGAGGTGCACCTGCGGGCACGGGTAGAGATTTCCGTCGGCGCCTACGGCCGTGACGAAACGGCTGTAGTGGCAGCGCTCGAAGTCGCCCTCGACCTCTTCGACCTGGTCCATCGGGCCGCGGTCGAGTTTCGGCACCGACACCTCGAAGGCGTCCGTGGAGAGTTCCGCGGCGCGGGTGAGGGATTCGGAGATCTCCGGCATCACGGATTCGATGGTCTCGTGGCCGAGCGCGCTGTAGAACTCCGGCTCGAACCGCACGTAATGCGCCCCGGACTCACGGGCGATGCGGGCCGCCGCCATGATTTCCCGGTAGTTCTGCAGGGTGATGACGTAGTTGAAGCCGATGCGGAAATCCGGATCGACGGCGTTCTCCCTGAGCCTGCCGACCGAGCCGATGAACTTCGAGAACGTCTGCTCGCGGTCGCGCGTGATGTCGTCGAAGGTGGCTTCCGTGCCGGCGTTCAGGCCGATGCGGACCCAGGTGTGGGTCGCGGCGACGCAGTCGGCGACCTTGGGGCGGCCCAGGCGCGAGCCGTTGGTGATGAGCCCGATGCGCAGCCCGGCCGCATGTCCCTCGCGGCAGATCTCCGCGTAACCCGGGTGGATCGTGCACTCGCCGCTGCCGCAGAAGGTCACGGCGCGCCCGTCGTTCGCGGCGAACTCGCGCAGCAGCGTGACCGCCTTGTCGGTGGCGATGGAGTCCTTGAACGAGAACAGGTCGTAGAACTGCTCTTCGTTGGGGGAGTGGAAGTTGCAGAAATTGCAGCGCATATTGCAGGCGCCCATGATGCCGATCCGCATGTGGACCGGTTTGATCTCCTCGTCCGCCACGAACCGCCGCAGCAATTCACCGTGGGCGAGGACCTTCTGCGGCGAATGGGCCTGATCGAGACTGACGATGGGCAGTCCTTCGCGATTCTGGGGGGCTGCCATTTCGATGTCGCGGGCACCAGGTGTGCTGTTCACGAACCCCCCACGCATGATCGATGTGCGGTGACGTTTTCTCGCGGTGGTGGGGACACTAGGGAGCGCCGGAATCGCTGTCAACGGGTCTAGACAACACGGTCGTTGATGGCGGAATCAGGCCTGCCGGTCTGTTGCGACGGGGGTCGTACGTGGTAATCGCGGGCGCCCCGGCGGGTGGGCCCCGTGCGCGGATCGGGGCCCACCCGCCGGGGCGGGCGGAGGGTCAGTCCTTCGGCGGGGTGAGCTTGCCGATGGCGTCGGTGACCCAGCTCGTGATGCCGTCCTTCTGCAGGCCGAGGCCGGTGAGCGGTCCCGCGCCGTCCTCGAACTCGACGAGGGCGAGCAGGAGGTGTTCCGTGCCGATGTAGTTGTGGCCGAGCCGCAGGGCTTCGCGGAAGGTCAGTTCGAGCACCTTGCGCGCGTCCGCGTCGTACGGGACGAGTTCGGGCACGTCGGCGGCCGCGTCGGGCAGCCCGGCGAGGGCCGCCCGGCGGACGTCCTCCAGGGGGACGCCCGCGGCGACGACGGCCTGCGCCGCCAGCGCGTCGGGCTCGGTGAGCAGGCCGAGGATCAGGTGCCCGGCGCCCACCTGGTCGTGGTGGGCGGCCTTGGCCTCGTTGTGCGCGGCCATCACGACATTCCTGGCGCGCGGGGTGAAGCGGCCGAAGCCCTGGCTCGGGTCGAGGTCGGAGGGTTCGCCCGGCTTCTTGGGGACGAACCGCTTCTGGGCCGCCTGGCGCGTGACGCCCATGCTCTTGCCGATGTCGGTCCAGGAGGCGCCCGAGCGGCGTGCCTGGTCGACGAAGTGGCCGATGAGGTGGTCGGCGACGTCACCGAGGTGATCGGCCGCGATCACCGCGTCGGTGAGCTGCTCCAAGGCGTCGCTGTGGGCCGTCTTGATGGCGTCGATGAGGTCGTCGAGACGGATCGGTGGCTGGGCCGTCGTGCGGTCGGGAGTCGTCATGGCGCAACCTTAGGTTGACAGTTCGGCGACTGTCAACCTTCAGTTGACACTGGCTTCGAGCGGATCCGGCCGGATGTACGGATCCGGCCGGATATGAGGGCGACCGCCCGGTGCCTCAGGGTCAGGGAAGGTCCGCCCGGAACTTCCTCGTGAGGTCGGCGCCGCGGATCACGTCACCCGTGCCGGTTCGAGGTGGCAAGGCTCATCCTGGGGAGGTCGTCCCCGCAGATCAACGCACGTACACGGACGGGTCGTCAGCCGACGTGACTTCGACGCGATCAACGCCGGCTGCTCCCGTGAGCCACCCCACCCCCAGCACCCACCCACACCCCACCCCGCCGCCCTATGGTGCCCAGAACCATGGGAAGGACCCGTGCCCGTTGTCTACCGTGCCAGGTATGACGAGCGAAACCACCGACGGCGTGGACCTCACCGGGCGTACCGCCCTCGTGACCGGGGGCGGCAGTGGCATTGGGCGGGCCTGTGTCGAGGCGCTCGCGGCGGTCGGCGCGCTCGTGCATGTCGTGGACGTCGACGCCGAGTCGGCCAAGGCGGTGGCCGACGCCGTCGGAGGCGTCCCGCACGCCCTCGACCTCACCGACGCGAGCGCGATCCCACGCCTGCCCGCCGACATCGACGTCCTCGTCAACAGCGCCGGCACCCAACACGTGGCCCCCATCGAGGAGTTCGACCCCGCCCAATTCGAGCTGATCCAGCGCCTGATGGTCACCGCGCCCTTCCTCCTGCTCCGCCACTGCCTGCCGTACATGTACGCGCGGGGCTGGGGCCGCGCCGTGCACATCTCCAGCATGCACGGGCTGCGGGCCAGCCCCTTCAAGTCCGCGTACGTCGCCGCCAAGCACGGCCTGGAGGGGCTCAGCAAGGTCGCCGCCCTGGAGGGGGCCGCGCACGGTGTGACCAGCAACTGCGTCAACCCCGGCTATGTCCGTACCCCGTTGGTCGAGGGACAGATCGCGGACCAGGCCGCCGTGCACGGCATCGCCCCGCAGGACGTCGTCGCGGACGTCCTCCTGGACCGCTCGGCGATCAAGCGGCTCATCGAACCCGCCGAGGTCGCCGCCGCCGTCCGCTGGCTCTGCGGCCCGCACACCGGCTACATCACCGGCACCTCGCTCCCCGTGGACGGCGGCTGGGGGGCGAGTTGAGAGAGGAGTGAGGGGTCGCCGGGCCCGAACTCCCCGAGGAAAACCCTGGGTTCGGGCAGCGGGCACCCTCGTTGGACGGGTGGGGAGCCGGCTCGCCGACCTCACGTTCGAGGCCGCGCGTCCCGTCCGCCCCACCCCTCCCTCCGCGCCCGGCCGGCCACCCCGGCCCCCGTACCCGTACTCCAGGGTTTTCACGGTCGCCCCCGAGCGCGGACGGCGGGAAGGTATACCCACGGTCGCGGAGGCGCGGCGGACCCGACACACCGGGCTCGGGGGAGCAACACCGGTGACCGGACGTACTACGGGGGTGTACGGCCGGAGGGTCCGCCGGGATCGGGGGAGCGACCGTCGCAAGGGCGGGGGACGGGGGTGCCACGGCGCCCCCGCTCGGGTGCGGGACCGCATCCGGGTCCTGCGCGCGCCATTGCTGCCCGTGCGGCTGAGGGGTGCCGCACGACGGCGCGCGGCGGATCCGGACTCCGGCCGGCCCGGCCCGACGGTCCGGTCGCCCGGACTGCCCCGCCCGGCCCGAACCGCCCCGCCCGAATCGCCTCGCCCGGCCCGAACCGCCCCGCCCGGTCACACCCCGGAGACCTCCGGGGACTCCGCCGCCCGCGCGAGCAGCCGGACCAGCTGCGCCCTGCGGTGCACCCCGTCGAGCTTGCGGTAGATGTTGCTCAGGTGGAACTCGACCGTCTTCACGCTGAGGAAGAGCCGCTCCGCCACCTCGTGGTTGGTCAGACCCCGCCCGACCACCAGCGCGACCTGCAGCTCCTGCGGCGTGAGCCGCTCCAACGGCGCCCGCTCCGGCCGCACTTCGGTGCCGCCCGCGGCACGCAGCTCGGCGGCCACCCGCGCCGCCCAGCCCGTCGCGCCGAGCCGCTCGAACGTGGCGAGCGCCCGCTCAAGGAGGCGCCGGGCCTCGCTGCGCCTGCCCTGCCTGCGCAACTGCTCGCCCCACGCGAACTCCGTCCGCCCCCGCTCGAAGGGCACCGGACGCTCCGACAACAGCGCGAGGGAGCGCTTCATGTGCCGCGACGCGGCCTCCGGGTCCCCCGGTTCCAGCAGCCCGCGGCACCGGGCGGCCGCCCCCGCCGTGACGGGACGGTGGCCGCGGCCCGCCTCGTACTCCAGGACGTCGAGAACCTCGCGCGCCTCGGCGGTCCGGTGCAGATGGACGTACGCGTCCGCCAGGTCCGCCGCCCACGTCAGATACAGGCCGTCGCCCCGCCCGTGCCGCCGCGAGAACGCCCGTACCTCCTCCAGATGGTGCACCGCCTCCTCGAAGCGGCCGAGACCGAGCTCCAGCAGGCCGAGCCCGCCGAGCGCGCGCGCCGCGTCCAGTTGGAGCTCGGTGGAGGCGGCCCACTCCATGGCCTGCGCCGCGTGCCGCCGGCAGTCCTCCTCGCGGTTGAGCGCGGCCTCGGTCCTGACCAGGGCGCCGAGCCCGCGCGACACCTCGATCAGCTGCCCGGAGGCCTCCGCGAGCCGCACCGCCTCGTCCGCGTGGGCGAGCGACGGCGTCCAGCGGCCCCGCCAGAACTCGACCACCGACAGCGTCCCGAGCAGATGCGAGAGGAGTCCGACCGCACTGGAACCGCGCGCCGTGTACGCGGCGCGGTCCAACAGGCCGTGCGCCTCGTCGAGTTCCTCCGCGGAGAGGTGGCACAGGCCGCCCACCCCGGCCACCGGGTAGGGGAAGGTCGGGTCGGGCGAGGCGAGCGGTCCCGCGAGTTCGCGCAGCAGGGCGCGGCCCGTCTCGGCGTCGCCGCCGAGCAGCAGCATCAGGGTGTGCAGCAGCCGCACCGGCACCAGTGGTTGGCGCGCGGAGTCGGCGAGCTCCACCGCTGCGGCCGAGGTGCGCAGGGCCGCGGTGAGGTCGCCGACCGCGAGCTCGGTGAGCGCGATGCCGCCGAGCATGACCGCGGCGAGCGCCGGGTCGACCTTCTCCGCCTCGTCGACGGCCGACCTGAGCAGTTCGCGCGAGCGCGTCGGCCGGCCGCGCTGTACGTCGAGGTAGCAGCGGAGCTGGCGGATGTCGAGCTGGGTGGCGAGCTGTTCGGCGTGTTCCAGGGCGCGGTCCAGGATCGCGGCCGCCTCGTTCAGGGACCCAGCGGCCTGCGAGGCGCGGGCCGCGCACAGCAGCCGCTCCGCCGTGCGCTGCCCCTGCGGGGTGAAGCGCGCGGCCCGTTCGTACAGCCGCGAGGCCAGTGGGTAGGCGAGGGTCTCCGGGGCGCCGGCCGCGGCGTTCTCCAGGAGTGAGGCGACGTGCTCGTCCGGGCCGGCGCCCGAGGCGGCCAGATGCCAGGCGTACTGCTCGAGGGCCGGGGCGGTGGCGCCCTGCAGGGAGCGGGCGATGGCGTGGTGGGCCCGCCGTCGGCGGACGGGCGTGGCGCTGTGGTACACCGCGGAGCGCACGAGCGGGTGCCGGAAGGCGTACCCGTCGCGCTCCTCGACGACCAGCCCCGCGGCCTCCGCGGCCTCCAGCGACTCGTAGCTGAGCCCGTGCGCGCGCAGCGCCGCCTCGGTGCCCGCGAGCGGCCGGGTCCCGAGGACGGCGAGCAGCAGCATCGCGTCCTGCGCCTCGGAGGGCAGCCTGGCCACGGCGCTGCCGAAGGTGTGGGCCAGCATCTCACCGATGGGCAGCGGCGCCCCGGCGCCGTCCGCCTCGTCGCCGGTGCCGCTGCCGGCGAGGAGCGCGGGCAGTTCGATCAGGGCGAGGGGGTTGCCGCGCGCCTCCGCGAGCAGCCGGGCCGCCTCCCGCTCGGTGAGTTCGGCGGTGCCCTTCTCGGCCATCAGCCGGTGCGCGGACGCGGGGTCGAGGCCGGTGAGCGTGAACGTCTCGATGGAGGCGAGCCGGGACGCGGTCTCCTCTTCCTCGTCGCGCGCGGTGAACAGCACGACCACACCTTCGCGGCCCAGCCTGCGGGTGGCGAAGGCGAGCGCGTCCAGGGAGTACGGGTCGAGCCACTGCGCGTCGTCGACGGTGACCAGGACCGGCCCGTCCTCGGCGAGCGCGCCGAACAGACTGAGCGTGCCCGCGGCCACCGCGAAACGGTCCTGGGAGACCGGCCCGAGCGCCAACGCGCCGGTGAGCGCGGCCGCTTGGCGCTCCGGGATGCGGTCGAGGAAGTGCAGGACGGGCCGGAGCAGATCGGCGAGACCCACATAGGGCAGGTCGGACTCGACCTCGACGCCGCGCGTGCCGATCCGCAGCAGGTCGTGGGAGTGCTCGGCGACATGGCCGACCAGGCTGGTCTTGCCGATCCCGGCCTCCCCGCGGATGAGCAGGGCGCCGCTCTCGCCCCCGCGTGCCTTGTCGATGAGAGCGAGAAGACGAGCGCATTCCGCGGAACGCCCCAGGAGCATGCGTCAAGCGTACCGGCGGTCCGTGACTTCGGAGAGATGTGGAAAGCGACGTTTCTCTTCTTCCGGGGCCGTGCCTCTGTCAACCGTCGACGCCCCTCGCTACCCTCCGCGCATGATTCCCACGGTGGTCTGGGGCACCGGCAACGTCGGCCGTGCGGCCGTGCGCGCCGTCGAGGCCCATCCCGGTCTGACGCTCGCGGCCGTCCTCGTGCACGACCCGGCCAAGGTCGGCCGCGATGCCGGTGAACTGGCCGGTCTGGGCGCGGAGTTGGGGGTGCGGGCGACCGGCGACGTCGAGACCGTCCTCGCCGCCCGGCCGGGCGCCGTGGTGTACGCGGCCTCCGGCGACCTGCGCCCCGACGAGGCGCTCGCCGACGTGGTGCGGGCGGTGCGGTCCGGCGCCGTCGTCGTCACGCCCGCGCTCTACCCGCTCTACGACCAGCGCGGCGCACCGCCGGAGTTCCGGGACCCGGTGCTCGAGGCCGTCGCGGAGGGTGGCGGCTCGCTGTTCGTCTCCGGCGTGGACCCCGGCTGGGGCAACGACGTGCTGCCGCTGCTGATCAGCGGACTCGGCTCGCGTGTCGACGCGATCCGCTGCCAGGAGATCTTCGACTACTCCACGTACGACCAGGAGGACTCCGTCCGCGACCTGATCGGCATGGGGCACCCCATGGAGTACGAGCCGCTCATGCTCGCGCCCTCGATCCCCACCATGGTGTGGGGCGGGCAGATACGGCTGCTGGCGCGGGCGCTGGACGTCGAACTCGACGACATCCGCGAGACGTTGGAGCGCCATCCGCTGCACGCCGCGGTGCGCACCCGCACCATGGGCGAGTTCGCGGCGGGCACCCAGGGGGCGGTGCGCTTCGAGGTACAGGGCATCGTCGGCGGCGAACCCCGCATCGTGATCGAACACATCACCCGCATCCACCCCTCCTGCGCGCCGCACTGGCCCTACCCGCCCGACGGCGGCGACGGCGCCCACCGCGTGATCGTCGAGGGGCGCCCGCGCATCGTGGTCAGCGTCGAGGCGACCGACGAGGACGAGAACCGCTCCGCGGGAGGCAACGCCACCGCGGTGGGCCGCCTGGTGAACGCCGTGGACTGGCTGGTGGACGCCGAACCCGGCCTGTACGACGCGCTCGACGTCCCGCTGCGCCCGGCGGCGGGCCGACTGGGAAGGAAGTGACTCATGAGTGACGCCCTGCGCATCGACATCCCCGAGGGCCAGGAGCCCATCCCGTACGTGTGGGGCGACATGGTGCCCGGCATCGGGGAGGCCGCGTCGAACTTCTCGCTCGCGGTGTACGCCCACACCACCCTGGGGCTGCGCGAGTTCGAGGCGGCCCGGCTGCGCATCGCGCAGATCAACGGCTGTGTGTTCTGCCTGGACTGGCGCACCGAGCGGGACGGGGAGAAGGTCGAGGAGACCTTCCCCGACGCGGTCACCCAGTGGCGTACCACCGATGTCTTCGACGACCGGACGAGACTGGCCGCGGAGTACGCGGAGCGGTACGCCCTGGACCACCACAACCTCGACGACGCGTTCTGGGCGCGGATGACCGCGCACTACAGCCAGGCCGAGATCGTGGAGCTGAGCATGAGCATCGGATCGTGGCTGGCCTTCGGGCGGCTCAACCACGTACTGGGGCTCGACACGGTGTGCGTGCTGCCCAAGCCCTGATGCCCGGCGGCGACGCTACAGATCCGTCGCGATGATCTTCTCGATGTTCCGTTCGGCGAGCGCCGTGATGGTGACGAACGGATTGACGCTGGTGTTGCCGGGGATCAGGGCGCCGTCGATGACGTAGAGCCCCGGATAACCCTGCAGGCGCCCGTAGTTGTCGGTCGCCTTGCCGAGGACCGCGCCGCCGAGCGGGTGGTAGGTGAGGTGGTCGCCCCAGATCTTGTACGTGCCGAAGAGGTCGGTGCGGTAGATCGTCCCTTCCTTCGCGTTGATCTTGTCGAAGATGGTCTTGGCGGCGTCGATCCCGGGCTGTTTCCAGGCCGTCTGCCAGTTCAGCTCGGCCCGGTTCGCCGCGGCGTTCCAGGTGAACTCGGCGCGGTGCGGGTTCTTGGTGATCGACAGGTAGAACGAGGCGTACGTCTCGATGCCGGTGGGCAGCGGCGCGACCTCGGCGAAGGCGCCGCCCGCGGCCCAGTTGTCGATGCCGGCCGTGGGGATGGACGACTGGAGCTTGCCCGTCGGGTCCCACAGGTGGTTGGCGCGGCCGCACATGACGTTGCCGTTGTCGCCCCAGCCCTTGCCCACCTCGCCGTTGAGGCGGGGCAGGGCGCCGGTGGCCTTCAGCTTGACCAGGAGCTTGCTGGTGCCGACGCTGCCCGCGGCGAAGAAGACCCGCCCCGCGGTGACGGACTTGGTGGCCGTGGCGTCACCGCTGGTGTTGAGCTGCTCCATGGTGACGGTGTAACCGCCGCCGGCCGCCGGAGTGACCGAGGTGACCCGGTGCAGCGGCGTGATGGTGACCCGGCCGGTCGCCCTGACGCGGGCGAGGTAGGTCTGCTGCAGGGACTTCTTGCCGTAGTTGTTGCCGTACAGGATCTCGCCCGCGAGCGCCGACTTGGGGACGGTGCCCGCCTGCTCCTTCTTCATGTAGTCCCAGTCGTACACGTCGGGCACGAAGGTGAACCGGAAGCCGGAGCGCTGGGCGTGCTTGCGGCCGACGCGGGCGTACTGGTAGCACTCGGCCGTCTCGAACCAGTTGGGGTCGATGGCGTTGACGCCGAGACCCGCGTTGGCGCGCGGGTAGTACGTGCCGTACATCTCGTTGGCGTCGACCGTGGGCAGGACGGCGGCGAAGTTCTCGCGCTGCGGGGTGACCGCCATGCCGCCGTTGACCAGGGAGCCGCCGCCGACGCCGCGGCCCTGGTAGACGATGATGCCGCCGAACTCCTCGGCGTCCAGGATGCCGGTGTGCTTGGGGACGTCCTTGTCGATCGGGAAGCCCAGGAAGTTGCTGATGGGCTGCTTGGTCCTGGTGCGCAGCCAGAACGAACGCAGGTCCGGGGTGGTGGTGTTGGCGAAGATCTTGCCGTCTGACCCCGGGGTGTCCCAGGCCATGCCCATCTCGATCATGTGGACGTCGACGCCCGCCTCGGCGAGCCGCAGCGCCGCGACGGAGCCGCCGTACCCGGTGCCGATCACCAGGGCCGGGACGTCGGCCCCGTCGGCGACCGGTGCGGCCGCAGCGGTTCTCGCGCGGGCCGGGCCCGCCTGACCGGCCAGCGCGACCGCGCCGAGAATAGAACTTGTTCCTGCGATGAATCTTCGACGTGACACCCCATCAGTTGCGGTGTCACGCAGGGCAGATGCACTCATGTGATCTTCCTCACGTTTGGCGTAATCGAAACGAGTTCTACTGCGGGCCGTGTGCGAAGTCACGCCATACCTGTGAGTAATTTCTGTCCGAACGACCCGACCGGATCCCGCGCCGCGCGACCCGGCCCCCCGGCGGACATGTCGGTCGTGCACACGGCCGGGCGCCGAACCATGGGGCTTCGCCATATACGCCACTGAACTGCGGTTTCCTACCTTGAGCCGGTAGGCAGGCGTCCCCGCAGAACACCTGGAAGTGGTGCACATGGCCTCGCAAGGAACCGCTCCGCCCACCCGCGCCGGCATCGTCCGCATCGTGGCGGCGAGCCTCGTCGGCACCACCGTCGAGTGGTACGACTTCTTTCTCTACGGCTCGGCGGCCGCGCTGGTCTTCAACAGCCTCTTCTTCCCGTCCAGCGACCCCCTGGTCGGCACCCTGCTGTCCTTCCTCACCTACGCGGTGGGGTTCGCGGCACGCCCCCTCGGCGGAGTCGTCTTCGGGCACTACGGCGACCGGATGGGCCGCAAGAAGCTCCTCGTCGTCAGTCTGCTGATGATGGGCGGGGCCACCTTCGCGATGGGCCTGCTGCCGACCCACGCGAGCGTCGGCGTCGGCGCCCCGATCCTGCTCACCGTGCTCCGCCTGGTGCAGGGGTTCGCCCTCGGCGGCGAGTGGGGCGGCGCGGTGCTCCTCGTCTCCGAGCACGGCGGCGACAAGAGCCGCGGCTTCTGGGCGTCCTGGCCGCAGGCCGGTGCGCCCGGCGGCAACCTGCTGGCCACCGGCGTGCTCGCGCTGCTCGCCGCCGTCCAGTCCGACGAGGCCTTCCTCGCCTGGGGGTGGCGCGTGCCGTTCCTGCTCTCCGGGGTGCTCGTGATGATCGGCCTGTGGATCCGCATCTCCGTCACCGAGTCGCCGGTCTTCCTCCAGGCGCAGCAGAAGGCGCGGGCGGCCGCCGCCGCGGGGGCCGAGGTGAAACCGCCCGTGATCGAGGTGTTCCGCAAGAGCCGTCGCGAGGTCCTCACCGCCATCGGCACCCGCTTCGGCGAGAACATCTCGTACTACATCCTCACGGCCTTCGTCCTCGTCTACGTCACCGTCCACCTGGAGCTGCCCAAGAGCGACGCGCTCAACGCGGTGCTCATCGGCTCCGCGTTCCACTTCGTCACCATCCCGCTGTGGGGCGCGCTCTCCGACCGCATAGGGCGCAGGCCGGTCACGCTGATCGGCGCGCTCGGCATGGCCGGCTGGGCGTTCGCCTTCTTCGCGCTGGTCGACTCCCGGTCCTTCCCGGTCATCGCGCTCGCGGTCACCGTCGGACTCCTCTTCCACGGCGCGATGTACGGGCCGCAGGCGGCGTTCATCTCCGAGCTGTTCGACACCAGGGTCCGCTACTCGGGCGCCTCGATGGGCTCCCAGCTGGCCTCCATCATCGGTGGGGCGCTCGCCCCGATCATCGCGGTGGAGCTGCTGAAGGACTACGACTCCGCGCTGCCCGTCGCCCTCTACATGTCGCTCGCCGCCCTCGTCACCGCCGTGACCGTGCACTTCGCGCGCGAGACGCGGGGCCGGGACCTGACGGCGGACGCGACGGGCGCGCCCGCACCGCACACGGCGGAACCCGGCACGGCCGGCCCGGTGCGGCTCGGCGGCTGACCGCGGGGACGACCGGGCGGCCCGCGACCCGAGGGGTCGGGCGACCGATCCCGGACAGCCCATCGACCGCACCCACCCCGCCGGGAGACCATCGCACCATGCCCCCCACCACCCAGGGCGCGGGCCCCGCCGACACCCGGGCGGCCCTGCGCGGCCTGCTCGACCTGCTCGACCGGGGCGCGCCCGCCGAGGAGTTCGCGCGGCCCGCCGCCCGGGCCCGCGAGGCCGGCGCCGCCCCCGCCGACCTCGCCGCCCTCGACGAGGCCACCGACGTCGCCCTGCGCGTCCACCGCACCCTCGGCACGCACCGCCGCCGCGAGGCCGAACTCACCGCCCTGTTCGACACCGCGAGCGACCTGGCCGCGCTGCGCGACGCGGACGCCGTGCTGCGCGCCATCGTGCGCCGCGCCAAACTGCTCCTCGGCACCGACGTCACGTACCTCTCCCTCAACGACGAGGCGGCCGGCGACACCTATATGCGGGTGACCGACGGCAGTGTGGCCGCCGCCTTCCAGCAGCTGCGGCTCGGCATGGGCGAGGGGCTCGGCGGCCTCGTCGCGCAGACCGCCCGCCCCTACGTCACCGGCGACTACCAGCAGGATCCCCGCTTCCACCACACCGACGCCATCGACAGCGCCGTCCTGCAGGAGGGACTGCGGGCGATCCTCGGCGTACCGCTGCGGCTCGGTTCGCGCGTCATCGGCGTGCTGTACGCGGCCGACCGCGCCGCCCGCACCTTCGCGACCGAGGAGATCGTGCTGCTCTCCTCCCTCGCCGACCACGCCGCCATCGCCATCGACGGCGCCCGCCTCCTGGAGGAGACCCGCGCCGCGCTCGTCGACCTCAACGCCGCCACCGAGACCATCCGCGCGCACAGCCGGGCGATGCGCCGCGCCGAGCAGGCCCACGACCAGCTCACCGACCTCGTGCTGCGCGGCGGCGGCGCGGGCGACGTGGCCGACGGGATCGCCGCCCTCCTCGACGGCGGGGTCCTCATCCACGACGCGGACGGCGTCGAGCTCGCCCGTACCGCCGCAGGCCCGCTGCCACCGCCGGCCCCCGCCGTCGCCGCCTCGCGCGCCAGCGGCCGCGCCGTGCCGCAGGACGGCACCTGGGTCTGCGCGGTGCTCGCCGGGCCGGAACTCCTCGGCAGCATCGCCCTGACCGGGCGGCCCGAACTCGCCGACGCCGACCGGCGGTTGTTCGAGCGGGCGGGCGTCGTCACCGCGCTCCTGCTGCTGCTGCGCCGCTCCGTCGCCGAGACCGAGGACCGGGTCCGCGGCGAACTCCTCGGCGACCTGCTCGCACCCTCCGGCGACCCGGCAGGCCTCGCGGGCCGCGCCCGCCGCCTCGGCGTCCGCCTGGACCGGCCGCACGCCGTGTTCGTCGCGCACGGCGAGAGCGTGCCCCGGCCCCGGCTGCTCGCCGCGGCGCACCGCGCCGCCCGTATCCACAGCGGCCTGGCCGGACTGCACCACGACGACGTGGTCCTCGTGACCCCCGCCGCGACCCCGGGCGAAGCCGCCCGGACCCTCGCCGCCACGCTCGGTCAGGCCGTGGGCGCCCCCGTCACCGTCGGCGCCGCGGGCCCGGCCACCGGCCCCGCCGGTCTTCCCGCCGCGCACGCCGAGGCGCTGCGCTGCCTGTCCGCGCTGCGGGCGCTCGGCCACACCGGGCACGGCGCCGCCCTCGCGGACCTCGGCTTCGTCGGGCTCCTCATCGGCGAACAGGCCGACCTGGGCGGTTACGTCAAGGCCACCCTCGGCCCCCTCCTCGACTACGACGCGGAACGCGGCACGGAACTGCTGCGCACCCTGGAGGCCTACTTCGGCCAGGACCGCAGCCTCACCAAAGCCAAGACCGCGCTGCACGTCCATGTGAACACCGTGGTGCAGCGGCTCGAGCGGGTGGCGCGGCTGCTCGGCGACGACTGGAACACGCCGGCCCGCACCCTGGAGATCCAACTCGCCCTGAGAATCCACCGGTTGGCGCCGCCCGGCTGAGTGAAGTTGTCACATGCGGCCCTGTTGGATCCGTCACCCATGCGACCTACCCTGGAACCGCCTGAAAGGGAGTCGCATGAGCGGAAGCATCGAGCGCACCGGACCGGACGCACCACCCGCACGACGCGCACGGCCCGGCAAGGGGGAGCGGATAGCCGACTGGGCGGACGGCCGGCTCGGTATCAACTCCCTGGCCAAGAGCCAGATGCGGAAGATCTTCCCCGACCACTGGTCGTTCATGTTCGGGGAGATCTGCCTCTACAGCTTCATCATCCTGATCCTGACCGGCACCTATCTCACCCTGTTCTTCGACCCCAGCATGTCCGAGGTCGCCTACGACGGGCCGTACACGCCGCTCAAGGGCCTCCTGGTCTCCCGGGCGTACGAGTCCACGGTGCACATCAGCATGGAGGTCCGCGGCGGACTGCTGATCCGGCAGATCCACCACTGGGCCGCGCTCGTCTTCGTCGCCGGGATGCTCGTGCACATGATGCGGGTCTTCTTCACCGGGGCGTTCCGCAAGCCGCGCGAGCTCAACTGGCTGTTCGGCTGGACCCTGTTGTTCCTCGGCATCATCACCGGCCTGACCGGCTACTCGCTGCCCGACGACATGCTGTCCGGCACCGGCATCCGCTTCGCCCAGGGCGCCATCCTCGCCACCCCGGTCGTGGGCACGTATCTGTCCTTCTTCCTGTTCGGCGGCGAGTTCCCGGGCGAGGACATCATCCCGCGGCTCTACCCGATCCACATCCTGCTGCTTCCCGGGATCATGCTGGCGCTCGTGGTGGCCCATCTGATCCTGGTCTTCTACCACAAGCACACCCAGTTCGCCGGGCCCGGCAAGACCGAGAAGAACGTGGTCGGCGCGCCGCTCCTGCCCGTCTACATCGCCAAGGCGGGCGGCTTCTTCTTCCTCGTCTTCGGGGTGCTCGCCGTGATGGGCGCGGTCGCCTCGATCAACCCGGTCTGGGCGATCGGCCCCTACCGCCCCGACCTGGTCTCCACCGGCGCCCAGCCCGACTGGTACCTCGGCTTCTCCGAGGGGCTGATACGGGTGATGCCCAGCTGGGAGATCAACGCCTGGGGGCACACGCTCCAACTGGGCGTCTTCATCCCCTTCACGCTCTTCCCGATCATCCTGGCGGCCATCGGCGTCTATCCGTTCATCGAGTCCTGGGTCAAGGGGGACCGGCGGGAGCACCACATCGCGGACCGGCCGCGCAACGCGCCGGTGCGCACCGGGCTCGGCGTCGCCTGGCTCGCGGTGTTCGGCGTACTGATGGTCGGCGGCGGCAACGACCTGTGGGCGACCCACTTCCACCTCTCGATCAACACCATCACCTGGATGGTGCGGATCGGCTTCTTCGTCGCGCCCGTCGTCGCCTTCTTCGTCACCCACCGGATGTGCCTCGGGCTGCAGCGCAAGGACCAGGAGAAGGTGCTGCACGGCCGGGAGACGGGCACCATCAAACGGCTGCCGCACGGCGAGTACGTGGAGATCCACGAACCGCTGCCGCAGTCCGAGCTCTACCGGCTGACCGCCCACGAACAGCCCCGCCCCTACGAGATCGGCCCCCTGGTCGACGCGGGCGGCGTGCGCCGCAAGGTGCGCACCTCCGACCGGGTCCGGGCCCGCCTCGCCCGCGCCATGTACGGCCCCAAGGCGCAGGTGCCGAAGGCGACCCCGGAGGAGTACCTGGCGATCCGGCGGGGAGAGGGCGAACACCACTGAGCGGGCGGCTCGGTTAGCCTCGCAGCGTGATGGCATCCGAGAAGACTCCGAAGCTGCTCGCGACCAGCGACCTGCACGTGGCCTATGCGGAGAACAGGAAGTACGTCGAGGCCATCCGGCCCGGCACCGACGAGGACTGGCTGATCGTCGCCGGCGACGTCGCCGAGCGCATGGCCGACATCGAGTGGACGCTGCGCACGCTCGCCGGGCGCTTCGCCAAGGTGGTCTGGTCGCCGGGCAACCACGAACTGTGGACGCCCAAGGACGACCCGGTCCAGCTCCGCGGCGAGCACCGCTACCGGCATCTCGTCGAAATCTGCCGGGAGTTGGGGATCTCGACGCCGGAGGACCCCTACCCCGTGTGGCGCGGCGCGGGCGGGCCCGTCGTCGTCGCACCGTTGTTCCTGCTGTACGACTACACGTTCCGCCCCGCGGGGACGCACACGAAGGAGGCGGCGCTGGAGGCCGCCCACGAGGCGGGCGTCGTCTGCACGGACGAGTACTTCCTGCACCCCGACCCGTACGCGACCCGCGACGACTGGTCCCGCGCCCGCGTCAAGCACACCGAGGAGCGGCTGGCCGAGCGGCCCGCGGGCATGCCCACCGTCCTGGTCAACCACTGGCCGCTGCTGCGCGAGCCCACCAGCATCCTGCGCTACCCCGAGTTCGCGCTCTGGTGCGGCACCGAGCGGAGCGCCGACTGGCACGTGCGGTACGGGGCGGCGGCCGTCGTCTACGGCCATCTGCACATCCCGCGGACCACCGTGCACGACGGGGTGCCGCACATCGAGGCGTCCGTCGGCTATCCGCGCGAGTGGCGCAGGGACTTCCACCCCGACCCGCACCTGCGGCAGGTGCTGCCCGTGCCGGACGAGGGCTGACGGGTGTCGGGCGCCTGACGGCGGGGACCGACGGCGGGGCCCCTCAGGGGCGGGCGGGGAGCGGTCTGCGGGCGAGGAGTTCGGCCAGGCCCTGGCGGGTCGCGGCCAGGACCACCCGGTCCTCGGGCCGCAGCGTGTAGTCCGGGTCGAGCTCCCACTCCAGGCCGGGCGGCAGGCCGGGGCCCTCGCCCGAGCCGCGCTCCAGCGCGACGACCCGCCACGCCCCGGGCCGGAACACGTCGGCGATCCTGCGGCCCGTCAGCTGCGGCTGGAGCGAGACGTCGAGGGCGGCGAAGAGCAGCACGGAACGCTCCACCGGCAGCGCGCCCAGGATCTGCCGGCCCATCATCGCCCCGGCGAACGCGGGGGCGGCCAGGGCGGACACGCTGCGGCTGCGGGTCAGCGCGCCCGGGTGCGCGGCGCGCAGGGTGCGGTAGACGGCGGTCGCGAACTCGTCGTCGTACAGCCGCAGCGCCACCCGCAGGTCGGGCTTGACCGAACGCCCGTACAGGGCCGCCTCCAGATTTATGGTGTCCGCGCTGGTCAGGGCGAGCAGCGCGTGGGCGCGGTGCACCTTGGCCGCCTCCAGGACGCCCTCCTCCGTCACGTCGCCGATCACGGTGGGCACCCGCAGCCGGCGCGCCAGGGAGATGCCGCGCGCCTCGGGGTCGGCCTCCACGCAGACCACGGGGATGTCCAGCTCGCGCAGCCGGGCGAGGACCCGGGTGCCGATCTTGCCGAGGCCGAGCAGGACGACGTGGCCGGAGAGGCCGCGGGGCGGGCGGCGCAGCGAGGAGGCGGTGCGGAAGGTGCCGAGGGCCTCCAGGACGGCGGCGAAGAGGATCGGCAGGAGCAGCAGGCCGACCAGGCCGGCGAGGAGCTGGAGGATCTGGCGGCTCGTCGGGCCGTCCGTGGCCGGGTCGTTGAGGGAGAAGAGGTCGAGGAGCGTCAGATACGTGGCGTGCAGCGGGGTGTCGTCGGTGGTGACGATCGACGCGATGGCCATGCCAAGGACGGCCGCTGCGAATCCGGCCACCGACCAGCGCAGCCGGCGCGAGAACAGCTGGCGCAGCGGCACGCGCAGACCCGCGAGGAACCCGGGCGGCGGCGTGGACCCCGCGGCGGCCCCCGAATAGGAGACCGTCTCCAGGACCAGCGCGCCGCGCCCCGGGGCGGCCGCCACGGCGTCGTCGTCCGGCAGCAGCCGCGGCCCCGCATCGGCCCCCGCGTCGTCCGAACCCTCCGCGCCCGCCGGGTCGTTGGCGGTCGCCGAGAGCAGCGCGAGGGTGGCGAGGCCGCGCGGCGCCACCTGGCCCGGCGCCGGGGGCGTGCGCTCCACGGCGCGCAGCAGCAGCCCGTAGGCGTGCACGACCTTGCTGGTCCCGGCGACCGCGGTGGCCGCGAGGGCCGGCGCCGCGGTGTCGGCGTCGGACAGGACGGTGACGCTGGCGTCGGTGGTGGCGAGGCCGGCCACGGCCGCGGCCTGGTCGAGCAGCTCCTCCAGGTGCTGGCCCAGCTTGCGGTTGTAGAGCCGGATCACCAGGCGCAGGCGGGGGTTGAGCCGGCGGGCGGCCAGCGCGGTGCGGATGTTGGTCTCGTCCTCGTCGTGCATGAGGGCGAGCGCGGTGGCCTGCGGGATGCCCGCCTCGGTGAGCACGTCGTCGGTGAAGTCGACGGCCTCCAGGATCCGCGGCGGCCCCGGGACGCCGCCGCCCTCGCCGTTCCCGTTCCCCGTCGTGCGCGAGACGACGGCCGTGATGCGCCCGAGAAGCGCCGTGGTCATGGCCCGGCCGGTCGGCCGGCGCTCGTCGCGTCCCGCGGGCGGTACGACGAGGACGACCTGTTCGCCGTAGACACCGCGGAGTTCGGCGGCGAGCCGATGGGCCAGGGCGTTGTCGCCGCCGCACACGACCATGTGGCCGGGGGCGGTCAGCGGCGGACGCTGCGGGGGGAACGAAGATGCGTGCGACACAGACAGAAGAGTGCCTCAAGTCAGGCGCTGGTTCCCGCAGTCGAGCCGCCCGGCGAGTTCCACGAGGCCGTCGAGCCTGACCACGCGGCCGGCCTCCGCGGCGCCGGGCAGCGGCACGTGGAGGGGCGCGGTCCAGCGGGCGGGAACGGCGTCGAGCCCGTACCGGGCGCCGGCCAGGGCACCGGTGACCGCGGCCACGGTGTCGGTGTCGCCGCCCAGGTCGACGGCGGCCCGCAACGCGTCCTCGAAGGACCCCGTCGTGCGCAGCGCCCACACCGCAGAGCCGAGGCACGGCCAGACCGCGCCGTTGAACTCGGTGGCGTCATCCGGGTGCCAGCCGGGGGAGAGCACCACCGCGTACCGCTCCCGGTGGTCCGGGTGGACGAGGGCCAGGGCGCCGGGGAGCGCGGCCAGCGGATCGGCGCCGGCCAGGGTCAGGCGCAGCAACTCGTGGAAGAGGGCGGTGCCTTCCCAGGCGGCTCGGTCGCCGTGGGTGAGGGCGGCGATGCGGCGGGCGGCGTCCAGGGTGGCGGTCTGCCCGGCGGACGCGAAGTGGAGGGCGGCGGTGGTGGCGCGCATCAGCGAACCGTTGCCCGCGGCGCGGAGGTTGACCTGGAAGTGGGCTTGCGCGGCGCGGTCCCACGGCATGCCGTTGGTAAGGACGTCCTCGGTCTGCAGACCGATGTCCTTGGGCTCGTCGGCGGCCCACCGCTGGAAGCGGGCGAAGATGTCGGGCAGGTCGAGGCCGCCGCGCTCCAGGAGGGAGTCGGCGACGTGCAGCGCCATCTGTGTGTCGTCCGTGGCCTCACCGGGATCCCAGCCGCCGCCCCCGCACATCTCGTCGTCCGCCGTGCCGGCCGGGAAGCGCGCGGAGAACGCGCCCTCCGCCCCGAACTCGAAGGGGGCGCCCAGGGCGTCCCCCACGGCCGATCCGACGAGCGCGCCCGCGGCGCGTTGACGACGATGCATTCGAGCAGGGTATCCGTGCGGGGTACCCGTGCGGCGTCGGCCCGGGTGCGGCTGACGTCTGGTGTGACTGATGCATCAGTTAGTATCGCAATTCCGCCGCTGATCCAGTGAGCGTACGGAGTGTGCGGGATTCTCGTGACGCCATGTTGTGCTCATCGCAACGCATGGGTACGGTGGCTCACCATGCAGTCAGAGCAGCGGGACGACGTGTCCGAGCGGGTGCGCAAGGTCATCGCCGACGCCGGGGTGACCCAGCGGGAGTTCGCCCGCCGGATCGTCATGGACCCGTCCAAGCTGTCCCGCTCCCTGGGCGGCACGCGCCGGTTCACCGCGGCGGAGCTGGCCCGGGTCGCGGCGATGGGGAACGTCGACGCGGGCTGGCTCCTCGGCACGGGGCCCACGGGCGCCGCGGGGCCTGCCGGAGCCGCAGGGCCTGCCGCCGCGGCGGCCCGGCGGACGCGCGGCGGCGGGCCGTCCCCCGAGGGCGGCCGGCCCCTGCAGATCGTCCGCGAGACCGTCCGCCTCATCGCGGAGCGCGGCTTCCACGCCGTCCGGGTCCAGGACATCGCCGCGGCCTGCGACACCAGTACCGCCGCCATCCACTACCACTTCCCCGGCCGCGACGACCTCCTGGAGGCCGCCGTGCGCTGGTGCATGGACGAGGACACCGCGCGCCGGGCCGCGCGGGTCGCGGACGCCGCCGACACCGCCGACGAACTGCGGCAGCTCATCGAGCTGCAGATCCCCCGCACCCCGCGGCAGCGCTGGCAGTGGAGCGTCTGGCTCGACCTGTGGGCGGAGGCCGCCCGCTCCACCGCCGTGGGCCGGCTGCACGCCGACTACTACCTGCAGTGGCGCGGCACCGTCGCCGACGTCATCCGGCGCGGCGTCGCCGAGGGCGTCTTCCGCCCCACCGACCCAGGAGCGGCGGCCCTGCGTCTGACCGCGCTGATCGACGGCCTCGCCACCCAGGTGCTCGCCTCGACGCCCGAAGGCCCCGGTACGAGCCCGGACGACATGCACGAGGCCCTCACGGCCTACGTCGCCGCGACGCTGACCGCGCACTGACCTCGCGTACGCCAGGTACGCCTCGTACTCCCCGTACCACCCGCATACCCAACACCCCACCCCCGAGGGAGAGTTCCGCATGCCCGTGAACGACAACGTCATCATCACCTGCGCCCTGACCGGCGCGGGCGACACCGTGCGCAAGAGCCCGCACGTGCCCGTCACGCCCGAGCAGATAGCCGCCTCCGCGGTCGAGGCCGCCGAGGCGGGCGCCGCCGTCGTGCACATCCACGTCCGCGACCCCGAGACCGGCGACCCCTCCCGCGACCCGCGGCTGTACCGCGAGGTCGTCGAGCGCATCAAGGAGACCGGCACCGACGTCGTCATCAATCTGACGGCGGGCATGGGCGGCGACCTCGTCATCGACCCCGACGAGCCGCTCAAGCACCTGCCCGGCACCGACCTGGTCAGCGGCATCGACCGGCTCCCGCACGTCGAGGACCTGCTCCCCGACATCTGCACCCTCGACTGCGGCTCACTCAACTTCGGCGACGGCAGCAACCTCTACATCTCCACCCCGGACATGCTCCGCCAGGGCGCCAAGCGCATCCAGGAGCTGGGCGTGCGGCCCGAGTTGGAGATCTTCGACACCGGCCAGCTCTGGTTCGCCAAGCAGCTGCTCGCCGAGGGACTGCTCGACGACCCCACCGTCTTCCAGCTGTGCATGGGCGTCCCGTGGGGCGCGCCCGCCGACCCCGGCGTCCTGCAGTCCATGGTCAACATGCTGCCCGAGGGCGCGCAGTGGGCCAGCTTCGCGCTCGGCCGCATGCAGATGCCGTGGGTCGCGCAGTCCATCCTGCTCGGCGGCCAGGTCCGCGTCGGCCTGGAGGACAACCTCTACCTGGGCAAGGGCAACAAGGCCACGAACGGGCAGCTCGTCGAGCGTGCCGTCCAGATCACCGAGAACCTCGGGTCGCGGGTCGCCACGCCGGACGAGGCGCGGCAGAAGCTCGGCCTCAAGCGGTAGCGCTTCGCTGGATCGGGCGGTGTGTGAGGTGTTTTCGGTGCGGGTGGACTGTGGCTGGTCGCGCAGTTCCCCGCGCCCCTGGGACACCGCCGGTGCGCCGCCCTTTCCAACTCCCCCCACCCGCAGCGACGAAAGGAACCCCTCACCCCTATGACCACCACCTCTCCCGAAGAAGTCCGCCGTGTCGCCTGTGTCGGTGCCGGGGTGATCGGTGGCGGCTGGGTCGCCTACTTCCTGGCCCGCGGCTACGACGTGAGCGCCTGGGACCCGGCGCCCGACGCCGAGCAGCGGCTGCGCCGCCTCGTCCGGGCCGCCTGGCCCGCGCTCACCCAGCTCGGTCTCGCCGAAGGCGCCTCGCAGGACCGCCTCACCGTCACCGCGACCCTCGAAGAGGCCGTCGCCGACGCCCAGTTCGTGCAGGAGAGCGCCCCGGAGAAGCTGGAGCTCAAGCGCGATCTGCTGGCGAAGCTGGATGCCGCGACGCCCGCCGGCGTCGTCATCGCGTCCTCCACCTCCGGCTACCCGATGACCGACATGCAGACCGAGGCCGCGACCCCGGGCCGCCTCGTCGTCGGCCACCCCTTCAACCCGCCGTATCTCATACCGCTCGTCGAGGTCGTCGGCGGCGAGCGGACCGACGCCGACGCCGTCGCCTGGGCCTCCCGCTTCTACGAGGTCGCGGGCAAGTCCGTGATCACGATGAAGAGCGAGGTGCCGGGCTTCATCGCCAACCGCCTCCAAGAGGCGCTGTGGCGCGAGGCGTTGCACATGGTCGCCAACGGCGAGGCCACCGTCCAGGAGATCGACGACTCCATCACCGAGGGCCCCGGCCTGCGGTGGGCGTTCATGGGCCCGATGCTCACCTTCGCGCTGGCGGGCGGCGAGGGCGGGATGGCCCACATGCTCGACCACTTCGGCCCGTCCCTGAAGTCGCCGTGGACGCGCCTGGAGGCCCCCGAACTCGACAAGAAGCTGTACGACGCGGTGGTCGCGGGCTGCGACGAGGAGGCGGGCGACCGCACCATCGCCGACCTCGTCGCCGAGCGCGACCAGGGCGTGATCGACGTGCTGCGCGCGACCGGCCGCCTGAACGGAGGAAAGAAGTGAGCGACACCGAGACGCGAACCGAGACGGGGACCGAGACGCGAACGGAGACGCGGACCGACCCGCTGCCCCTGCTGCACCGCACCGTCCGGCCCGAGTGGATCGACTACAACGGCCACATGAGCGAGGCCTTCTACGTCCTCGTCTTCGGCTATGCGACCGACGCCATGATGATCGAGACGGGCCTGCACGCCGGCTACCGCGAGTCCACCGGCTGCTCCCTCTACACGGTCGAGGCCCACGTGCGGTACCTGAGCGACGTCTCCGAGGGCGCCCATCTCGCCGTCCGCACCAGCCTGTTGGGCGCGGACGCCAAGAAGGCGCGGTTCGCCCACGAGATGTACGTGGTCGAGGACGAGGGCGCCGAGCCGGCACCGGACGCGTCCCCCGTGGCGACGACGGAACTGCTCGCGCTCCACGTCGACCAGAACGCGGGCCGCACGACCCCGTTCCCGGACGGAATCCGCGAGCGCCTCACGTCCCTCACGGAACCGGCCCCCGCGTGGGCGGGCCGCGCGATCACCGAGGTGCCGAAGGGGACATCAACTCTCGGTTGACCCCCTACCGCGAGGGTTTGGCCATGCGCTACCGCGCTGGGTGCACTCATGTGACACCTCTCGACTGACGCGACAGCGCACCGCCCGGCCCTAGGGTTCCGTTCGGCTGGCGACGACCTGAAGTGCCTTTCCAGAAAGGCAGGTTGCCGGCCACGCATCGAATGGACCCCAGCGGAGGGAAGAAGAAATGCGAAAGGTCAGGGGGATACGGCGAGCGATCGTCGGTGTGGTGGTGGCGGCTTCGGCCGCCGCGACCCTGTCCGTGGGCGCAGGCGCCGCACAGGCGAACTCGGTCATGGACCAGCAGTGCGACGCCTACAACTTCTGCGTCTACAAGGACGCGAACTACCGGGGCACGCACTTCGAGGTCGAGACGGCGATCCAGAACTGGCGCACGGCGGGGAACGTCACCGCCGCGCTCAACGACAAGGACTCGTCGTCCTACGACAACTTCAACACGCTCAAGTACGCGTGCATCTACAAGGACGCGTACTACCGGGGCGGCATGACCATCTGGATGCCCAAGCATTCGGGCCGCGCCCACCACTACGGCAACGGCGACAAGGGGTCCAGCCACAAGGGTGTCAACACCACGTGCTGACCGAATGAGGCCATGGCGTGCGCGCGGAGCCGCCCGTGAAGCGGTCCGGCCCGCGCGCTCGCCCTGGCCCTGCCGTCGGGTGACGACGAGAAGAGTGGTGGTGAGGACATGAGCCCCCTGACCCCGGAGGGCCCCGTGGCCCGGAGCGGCCACGCCGGACGCCGCGGACAAGGCGGACGCCGCGGACGATGCCGACGCCGCGGGCGCGGCGGGCGCACCCTCATCGGTGTGCTGGCCACGGTGATCGTGCTGCAGGGCGGGATCGCGGCCTGTGGCGGTCCCGCGCAGGAGAAGACGACGGCGACTTCCTGGGAACTCCCGGAGCGGCCGGACCCCGGAATCCGCGATGCGGCGGCCGGGCTGATGGACGGAATAGGCGTACGGAGCGCCGCCGAAGAGGAACTGATTCGTCAGTGCATGGCGGCTCGGGGATTCCGCTACATCAAGGCGCCCGACGACGCCGCGCCGGTGAAGACGGCCGCGGATTACGCGATATCGCCCGAGGAGGCCGAGGAGCGCGGATACGGACTGCGCGCGCAGCTGGCATCGACGGCGAACGCCCCGCGCGACGCGAACAACGACGCACTCAGGGCGCTCCCCGCGTCCCGGCGCGAGAAATGGCAGACCGCGTTCTCGGGCGACAGGACGGCCCCGATGGTCAAGGTGTCCGTGCCCGAGGTCGGTCAGATGCAGACACGCGACGGCGGCTGCATAGCCAAGGCGAGGCGGCAGTTGTACGGGTCGCTCGAACAGTTCCTGAAACTCCTCACGTTCCAGGGGAACTTCGCCGGACAGATGCAGCAGCGTGCCGCCCGCGACCCGCGCGTGACGGCACTCAACGGCCGATGGTCCGCCTGCATGATGAAACGTGACTACCCGGGGCTCGCCGAGCCCTCGAAGGCGGCGGTCCGGGCCGGTGACGCCTACAAGAGCCGGAGCGCCGAGGACGCCTTCACCTTCGAGACGGCCATCGCCGAGGCGGACGCCACCTGCCAGGAGCGCCTGCACTACGCCCCACGGCGCCGGCTGGTGGAAGACCTGTACCTGACCGCGGGGATGCGCAAGTACGAGGCCGAGGTGACGGCGGTACGCGAGATGAACCGCGACGCCCAGGAGCGCGCCCAGCACATCCTGTCGGGGAGGGACCGATGAAAGCGGCCGGACCGACGCGGTCGGACTCCCCGCGCGCGAGGCGCCGTAGGCGCTGGCTCGTACACGTCGCGGTCGGGGGCGTCCTCGCCGTCACCGGGACGACCTGGGCTCTCGCGGCGCAGGCCCGCACGCCCGAGCAGCTCGCGGCGGACGCGGCGGCACCGCCCAGCTCCCGGATCACCGTGCCGGTGAAGGTCGAGACCCTGGTCCGCTCCGTGGCGGTGGAGTGCGCGGTGAAGCCGAGCACGGTGCTGCCCGTCCCCGTTCCCACGGGGGAGTCCGCCGAAGGGACGCAGGGCGCGCCGGTCGTCACCGGCCTGCCACTCGGCCAGGGGCGCACGGTGGCCGAGGGCAAGGTCGTCGCGGAGATCTCGGGGCGCCCGGTGATCGCCCTGGCGGGCCGGTTGCCCGCGTACCGCGATCTGGCACCGGGTGCGACCGGGCCCGACGTGGCCCAGCTGCAACGGGCCCTGGCCAGACTCCGGCTGCTCGGCCCCGGTACCGTCACCCGGGTCTTCGACACCGCGACCCAGCGGGCCCTGGCCGACCTGTACCGGGAGCGAGGCTATCCGGCACCGCACCGGGCCGGCGATGAGGGCGGGACCACGACCGCACGCGACGAGCTGCTGTTCGTCCCCCGGCTACCGGGCCGGATGGGCGCGGTCACCTCGGTCGTGGGAGGCCCGGCCCGCTCCACGGACCTGTCCGTGGAGGCCGGCGAGCGGGCGCTGCACTGCCCGGTGCCCGCCGAGGGGGCGCTGCGGCAGATCCGGTCGGGCGCGGCGGCCTCCGTCGTCGCACCCGACGGGTCGACGGGACGGGGACGCGTGGATCCGTTCCCGGCCGGGTCGGGCCGCGCCTCCGCGCCCTCGGCGCAGGGAGCGCCGTCGCCGGTCCCGAGAGAGAGCCCCTCCGAGGCGGGCGAGGACAAGGACCGTACGGAGGACGAGGGCGACGGAGGAGCCACCGGGCCGCGGATTGTCGTGCGTACACCCAAGGAACCGTCACAGCAGGGGAGTTACCGGGTCCGCGTCGAAGTGGGCAAGGCGCCCGGACGAGGTCCCGTCGTCCCCTCGTCGGCGCTGTGGTCCCGCCCCGGCGGCAAGACGATCGTCAAGGTCGTACGCTCCGGCGCCGAGCACGAAGTCCAGGTCGTACCCGTCTTCGAGGCCGAGGGCGAGGTCTCCGTACGGGATCCCCGCGGAGTGCTGCACGAAGGCGACAAGGTTGTCGTGTCCGACCTGTCACGCCGGGACGGTCCGTCATGATCGCGCCCGCGGTGATCGACACGCGCGCCGTCGGACGGACGTACGAGGCGGTGTCGGGCCCGGTCCACGCCCTCGACCAGGTGAGCTTCGGCGTCCGGGCCGGGGAACTGGTGGCGGTCATCGGCCCGTCCGGCTCGGGCAAATCGACCCTGCTCAACATCCTTGGGCTGCTCGACCGGCCGAGTGCCGGCACCTACCTCCTCGACGGGGTCGACACCGCGGGCCTGCGCGAGAAGGAGCGCACCCGGCTGCGGGCCCAGCGGATCGGGTTCGTCTTCCAGGCCTTCCACCTGGTCGCGCACAAACCCGCCGGTGTCAACGTGGTGCTGCCCCTGGTCTACAACCGTGCGCCTCGCCATGACCGGCGGCGCACCGCCGAGCAGGCCCTGGCCCGGGTCGGCATGGGGCACAGGGTGGACGCGCTGCCGCACACGCTGTCCGGCGGAGAGAAGCAGAGAGTCGCCATCGCGCGTGCCACGGTGCACCGTCCGTCGCTGCTGTTGTGCGACGAGCCCACGGGCAACCTCGACACCGAGTCCACCGGCATGGTCATGGGCCATCTCGCGCAGCTGGCGGCCGACGGACTCGCCGTGGTCGTGGTCACGCACGATCTGACGGTCGCCGACCGGGCGGACCGGGTGCTGCGCGTCAGGGACGGCAGGCTCGACGCGGCGGAGGAGACGTGGGCGGAGGAGACGTGAGGGCGATGGGATCAGTGCGGTCGCGGTCGCGTGACGGCCGGGAAAGCAGGCGGTACGGGGGCAGGTGGGGGGACATCGCGGCCGAGGCGTGGGGAGCGATCCGTGGGCGGCGCGGTCGCAGCGCCCTCACCCTGACGGGGGTGGCCTTCGGCATCCTCACCCTGGTCGCCACCATCGGCCTCACCAGCACCGCCGCCGCGCAGGTGTCGGCGCGCTTCAACGCGCTGCAGGCCACCAGCGTGTCGGTCCAGGGGTTCGACGACGGGGCGGTCGTGTCCCGCGCCGCCGTGGCCCGCACCGCGCGGCTCAACGGTGTCGCGGCGGCAGGGGTCGTGTACAGCACGCAGGACACGCTGCCCGACGTCTCCCGTTCCGCGGGCCGGACCGGCTCGACCGGGGTCGACACCCAGGTGATGGCGGCCGACCCGGGCGCACTCAAGGCGCTGCGCCTCCGGGCCGTGTCGGGGCGCCTCTTCGACGCCGTGCCCGAGCGGCGGCGGTACCGGGTCGCCCTGCTCGGCGACGTCGCCGCCCGCAACGCCGGGGTACGTGACGTGGACGGCCGCACCCTGCTGTTCGTCGCGGGGAAGCCGTACCTGCTGATCGGCATCGTCAAGACGCCCGACTTCGACTCCCAGGCCCCGTTCTCCGTGATCCTGCCGTCGTGGACGGCCCACGCGGCGGCCACGGACATCTCCTTCGAGGCGCCGAAGGTCATGGTGCGGACCCGGCCCGGCGCGGCCCAGCAGGTGGGCGCCGAGGCGAAGCTCGCTCTTTCGCCGGAGCGTCCCGGCGACTTGCTCTCCCAAGTGCCGCCTGATCCCAAACAGTTGAGGGCTCACGTGGAGAACGACACCAGGGGGTTGTTCCTCACGCTGGCCGCGGTGTCGTTGCTGATCGGCGCGATCGGCATCGGCAACACCACACTCGTCGCGGTTCTCGAACGACGCCACGAGATCGGACTGCGCAGGGCCGTCGGAGCCTCACGGCGCTCGATCCTGTCCCAATTCCTCTTCGAGAGCGGCTTGTTGGGGCTGCTCGGCGGCCTGGTCGGTACGGTCTGCGGCCTGGACCTGACCATCTCCATCGCACTGGCGAAGGGGTGGACGGCGGCCCTTTCGCCGTGGCTCCTCCTCGCGGGCCCGATCCTGGGTCTCGCCGTGGGCCTGGCCGCCGGCTTCTACCCGGCCCTCAAGGCCGCCCGCCTCGAACCGGTGGCGGCGCTGGCGTCGTGACGGCCGCCGCCGGCCATCCAGGAAGCCAACGCCGTGCGGCGTACCCGCGCCCTAACGGTCCAGCTCCCGGTGTGCCGTCTCCGGCAGCCGTAGATACACCACCGAGGACACGACGCACAGCACGGCCACGTACACGGGAAAGAGCCCGGGAGAGCCGATCTGCTTGAACAGGGTGCCCATGTACGGGGCCGTGCCGCCGAAGAGCGCGACGGTCAGCGAATACGGGAAGCCGATCCCGGCGGCCCGCACCCGCGCCGGGAACACCTCCGCGTTCACCGCCGCCGAGATCGACGTGAAGCCCGTGAGCAGCACCATGCCCGCGCACTGCACGAACAGCAGCGAACCGAACGACCCCGAAAGGGACTTGAGCAGCGGCACGCTCAGGACGGCGAAGCCGATGCCGAAGAAGAGCAGGAGCGGGCGGCGCCCGTACCGGTCCGAGAGCAGCCCGCCGACCGGCTGGAGCACGGCGAAGAACGCCAGCGAGAGGGTGCCCGCGAGGAGCGCCTGCCCCTTGCTGATGTCGGTGTTCAGCTCGGCGTACGTCGGCAGGTACGACGTCCAGGTGTAGTAGGCGAGGGTGCCGCCCGCCGTGATGCCGCCGATCAGCAGCGACTGGCGCGGGTGGTGCCGCAGCGCGTCGAACAGGCCCGGCCGCTCGCCCTGTTCGACGGGCACCTTGCGCGTTTCGTGCGCGCCCTGCCTGATCCAGAACCCGACCAGGCTGAGCAGCGCCCCCAGGACGAACGGCACGCGCCAGCCCCAGCCGTCCATCTGCCCCTCGGAGACCGTGGCGACCAGCAGGGCCGCGACGCCCGACGCCGCGAGCTGGCCCGCGCTGGTGGAGACGTACTGGAAGCTGGAGAAGAGCCCGCGCCGGCCGGGGCCCGCCGACTCCACGAGGAACGTCGTCGACGCGGCGAACTCGCCGCCCACGGAGAGCCCTTGGAGCAGCCGGGCGAGCACCAGCACCACCGGCGCGAGCACGCCGACGGACGCGTAGGTGGGCGTCAGGCCGACCAGCAGGCTGCTGCCGCCCATGAGCAGGATCGTGACCGTCAGCGCGGCGCGCCTGCCCCGCCGGTCGGCGACCGCGCCCATGAGCAGCCCGCCGACGGGCCGCATGAAGAAGCCCACCGCGAACACGGCGAAGGTGGAGAGCAGCGGGACGAGGGAGTTGCCGGACCCCTTGGGGAAGACCTGGTCGGCGATGTACGTGGCGAGGAAGGTGTACGCGTACCAGTCGTACCACTCCACGGCGTTGCCGACCGACGCGGCGAGCAACTGCCGGATCGGGCGCCGCACGGGGGAGCGGACGGTGTCGGCCACCTGCTGGTCGTGCTGTGTCATGATCACGACCCTCCCCTCCGGTGCGGCGCCCCACACGTGCTGTCCGAAAGGCGGACGGGGCGTGCGCGCCTCAGCCGGTCGTCGGCCGGTACGCGTGCACCGCCGTCGTCACCAGACACGGCGCGGGCGGCACCACCTGGACGCGCAGGCTGCGGCGCGCGGGATCGTAGTCGATGCCCTCGGTCTCGAAGGTGCCGGAGCAGATGCTGCGCTGCGGCGCGGCGAAGAGGCTGCTGACGTGGCCGGTCACGGGCTTCCCGTCGAGCGGCCGGTCCAGGTCGACCTGGAGGACCGGGCGGTCCTCGGGGAACAGCTCCTTGGACGCGTCGTTGGAGGCGCACAGCAGGCGGGTGTCGGTGGCGAAGTCGCAGCCCTGGATGTCGCGCACCGGCTTGTCCAGCGAGATTTGCCCGGCCTGCGGGAGCGCGCCGCCGGTGGGCGGGGTCGCGGAGTTGAGGAGCGGGGCGGGGAAGACCTGGAGGCGGTTCTGATCGCCCCACTCGCCGGACACCAGCCACTGGTGGTCGGGCGAGACGGCCGCGAAGGAGTTGTTGAGCTTCTCGCCGGGGTCGAGCTGATGCTCGTAGAGGTAGCGCTTCCCGGCCGGCGTGGTGACCGCGTACATCTTGGACCGCGCGGTGTCGCCGCCCTGGTAGGCGTCGAAGGTGTGGCCGTCCGCGACGTCCGGGTCGCCTATGTGCCCCCAGCCCTTGATGCGCAGGTCCAGCGATATGGACCCGAGGCCGCGGTAGAGGAGGCTGCCGTCCGCGCGGCTCGCCAGACCCTGGCTTCCGGTGAGGGAGTTGACGTACGAGGTGCCGGACTCCTGCCAGCCGCCCGGCGCTGCGGGCGCGGCCGAGGCGGCCCCGCCGGTCATCACCGCCAGCGTGACGGCGCCGAACAGGGCGGTGGGTGTCTTCCAGAGGGTCATCGGGCGCTACCTCCGTGGGGGTCGGAACGCTGCCGCGTCATCGTACGTAAGGCGCGCCACGGGGAGGTGCGGAACGCCGGACCCGGTGCGGTACGTAACGTGAACCCCGGCGACACCGGTACGACAGAAGGCGGTTCAGACGTGAAGCTGGCAATTCTCGGCGGCGGCGGATTCCGTGTGCCCCTCGTGTACGGGGCGCTGCTCGGCGACCGTGCCGAGGGCCGCGTCACCGACGTCGTCCTGCACGACCTGGACGCGGCACGCCTCGACGCCATCGCCCGGGTCCTCGCCGAGCAGGCCGACGGCGTGCCCGACGCGCCCTCCGTCACCGCGACCACCGATCTTGACGAGGCGCTGCGCGGCGCCGACTTCGTGTTCTCCGCGATCCGCGTCGGCGGCTTGGAGGGGCGCGCCGCCGACGAGCGCGTGGCTCTCGCCGAGGGTGTCCTCGGGCAGGAGACGGTCGGCGCGGGCGGCATCGCGTACGGGCTGCGCACGGTGCCCGTCGCCGTGGACATCGCGCGGCGCGTCGCCCGGCTCGCGCCGGACGCCTGGGTCATCAACTTCACCAATCCCGCGGGGCTCGTGACCGAAGCGATGTCCCGTCACCTCGGCGGGCGCGTCATCGGCATCTGTGACTCGCCGGTGGGGCTCGGCCGCCGGGTCGCGCAGGTCCTCGGCGGCGACCCCGACGAGGCGTTCATCGACTACGTGGGCCTCAACCACCTCGGCTGGCTGCGCGGCCTGCACATCGCGGGCCGCGACGAGCTGCCGCGGCTGCTGGCCGACCCGAAGCTCCTGGTCTCCTTCGAGCAGGGCAGGCTCTTCGGCGCCGACTGGCTCCAGTCGCTCGGCGCGATCCCCAACGAGTACCTGCACTACTACTACTTCAACCGCGACACCGTGCATGCCTACCGGCAGGCCAGGCGGACCCGCGGCGCCTTCCTCCACCACCAGCAGGCCCGCTTCTACGACGGCATGCGCCACCCCGGCACCCCCGCGCTCCAGGCATGGAACGACACCCTCGCCGAGCGCGAGGCGGCGTACATGGCGGAGAACAGGGAAGCGGCCGGCGTGGGGGAGCGGGCCGAGGAGGACCTGGAGTCCGGCGGGTACGAGAAGGTGGCCCTCGCGCTGATGCGGGCCATCGCGCGCGACGAGCGGGCCACGCTGATCCTCAACGTCCGCAACGGCACGACCCTCACCGCCCTGGACGCGGACGCCGTCATCGAGGTGCCGTGCTCCGTCGACGCCAACGGCGCGCACCCCATGGCGGTGGCGCCGCTGCCCGGTCACGCCACCGGACTCGTGTGCTCGGTCAAGGCCGTCGAGCGCGAGGTGCTCGCCGCGGCCGAGAGCGGCTCGTCGGCCACCGCGGTCAAGGCGTTCGCGCTGCATCCGCTGGTCGACTCCGTGTCGGTGGCGCGGCGGCTGGTGGAGGGGTACCGGGGCGTGCATCCGGGGCTCGCGTATCTGCGGTGAGCACGCCCGCTGCCGCCTTGGCCGAGCAGCCGTTCAGCCGCCGTCGCCGAGCACGCCGCTCAGCCGCCGTCGCCGAGCCCGCCGCTCTGCCACCTTCGTCGGGCACGCGCCCCCGTCACCCCGCGATGAACAGGCCGTATCCCGCACCTGAGATGATCACGACATGAGTCCCGTCGTCTCCATCGGTGCCGCCGCCCGCCGCCCCTGCACGCTCGTCGTGTGCCGGGGCTGCTGCTGCGGCGACGCGCGCAAGCACCCCGGCGTCGACCACGCCTGGCAGCTGGAGCGGCTGCGGGCCGCGGCGGCGGCCTCGCGCGGCCGGTTCGCGGTCCGCACGAGCGACTGCCTCGGGCCGTGCGGCCAGGCGAACATCGTGGTCGTCCAGCCCTCGGCGGAGGGGCGCAGGAAGGGTGGCAGGGCCTCCTGGGTCGGCTTCGCCATGGACGACGAGTCCATCGACGAGATACTCGCCTGGGCCGAGGCGGGCGGCCCCGGCGTGGCCGAACCGTCGGCCACGCTGGCGCTCCAGCTGGTGGATCCCCGGGCGGTCTAGGGCCGGTCCACCATGGTGGGCCGGTCCACTACGGGTGGGCCGAACCACCAGCGGGCGGGACTCAGCTCTCCGCGACGACCTGGTCCAGGAAGCCGTGCAGGTTCCGCAGGGTCCTGGCGTTCTGCTCGTCCGGGGTCAGGCTCTCCTCCAGGCGGCGGGCCAGCGCCGAGGTCTTCTTCCCGCGCACGTAGAGGGAACAGGCCAGGTCCGCGCAGACGTACAGCCCCACCGAGTTGCCCTGACGGCCCGCCGCGCCCGCCTTCGGGGCGACGAGCAGCGTGATGCCGGAACCGGACTGCGGGGTGACGCAGACCGAGCAGATGCTGGACTTGAACAGG
This sequence comes from Streptomyces sp. NPDC041713, assembly GCF_055591085.1. Lineage (NCBI taxonomy): Bacteria > Bacillati > Actinomycetota > Actinomycetes > Kitasatosporales > Streptomycetaceae > Streptomyces > Streptomyces sp. NPDC041713. Next base: position 587,858 of record NZ_JBVIZY010000004.1, on the reverse strand, counting down.
CTCTTGCGCACGCCTGTCGAGGCGCGCAGGGCGATGCCCACGGGCCCGCCGTCCCGCCAGGTCACCACGTAGCCGCGGTCCGGCGCCTTGGGGTCGCGCCAGCCGAGGAAGTCCAGGTCGGACCAGGGGGTCTCGGCGAAGCCCACAGGGAGTGTGAGCCTGCGCGCCTCGCCCTTGGAACAGTTCACGAAGGACGTACGGATCTCGTTCTCACTGACGGGCTGCATGATCCGGAAGGTATCAACGGGGTGCCTGGCCCGTCGTCTCCTTTTCTCCGTCGCGTACCCCCCCCGGTCGATGCATGCCGCGTATCGGTCAGGCGCCGCCCGGCCGGATCATCTTCCGGCCCGCGGTGCTGCCCCCGTCCACGGCGACGGACGCGCCTGTCATGTACGGGAAGTCGTCCGAGGCGAGCCCGAGCACCGCGCCCGCGATCTCCTCCGCCTCCGCCATGCGCCCCAGACCGTCGACGTTGAGCGGCCCGAACGCTTTCTTGTACGCGGCCCAGTCCGCGTCCGGGATGCCCGGCGGGCGGACGAAGGCGGTGTCGGTGGTGCCCGGCAGGAGGGCGTTGACCCTGATCCCCTTGGGACCGTACGCGAGCGCCGCGGCCTTCACGATGCCCTGGACGGCCCGCTTGCTCGCGGTGTACGCGGCGCCGTTCGGCCTGGCCTGCTCGGCCGCCGACGAGGAGGTGCAGATGATGACGCCGCGCCCCGCCGCGAGCATGTGCGGGATCTCGTACTTGAGCGCGAGGAACGTGCCGCGGGCGTTGGTGTCCTGGACGTCGTCCCACTCCTCGACGCTCAGCTCGTGCGGGAGCTTGGCGCTGCCGATCCCGGCGTTGTTGAAGGCGATGTCGATGCCGCCGTAGCGGCCGGCCACCCGGTCCACGAACTTCTGGACCTGCGCCGCCACGCGGACATCGGCCTGAATGTACGTCGCTTCGCCGCCCGCGTCGCGGATGCGCCGTTCGACCCGGCGCCCCAACTCGGCGCGCCTGCCGCAGAATCCGACGTGGGCTCCCGCTGCCGCGAAGGCCACGGCGGTCGCTTCCCCGATGCCGGAGGTGGCCCCGGTGATGAGCACGGACTTTCCCTGGAAGCGGCCGGTGCGGTGCCCGGGCGTGGTCCGGGAGGTGGTCCGTGCAGCGGCCCGTGCGGTGGAGCTGCCCAGGGCGGCGCCCGCCACACCGAGCGCGGCGGCGCCACCGACCAGGGCGCGGCGCCTCATGCCCGCCGGGTGAGCGGCGTCGTCCTTCGAGGGCGGGTCCGGGTGGAGGCCGGCGCCCGTGCTCGTGCGGGTGTCCGCGGTCACGTTCGTGTCCGTGACCGCGGTCCTGGCCGCGTCTGTGTCCGTGTTCGTGCTCGGGCGAGAGGTGGAGATCGGGTTCGGGTTCATGTCGATCACGGTCGCAGTGCGGTGCGGGCGTGCGGCTCCGTCTGCGGGCCGCACATAGCGGCTGGCGGGAGGAGGCGGACTCCTCCCACGGCAGGACCCGGCGCGCGTCGGCGTCCCCTTAACCTGGTCGGCGTGAACCGACCACGGATCGAGTTGGCGTTCGACGGAAGATTCGCCCTCGTACGGGCCCTGCTGCTCTCCGGAGTCCTGGCCGGCGACCTCCTCTGGGTGCAGAGGCCGGTCGGCCCGCGGGACTGGGGGGTGGCGGCTGCCGGGGTCGTGTTGTGCCTGGCCACCGCCCGGTGGGCGTTCGGCGCGCTCCTGGCCGGGTCGGCTCTGCTCGTCGTCGCCCATGCGCTGGGCGCGGGCCCCGTCGCCTCGGTGAAGGTTCTGGCGGCTCTCACGCTCTTCGAGCTCGCGGTTCGGGAGCCGGGGCGGCGACCCGCGGTGGGGGCCGGTTCGCTGGCGCTCGCCGTCCTGGCCAACCGGGTGGCGGATCTGCCCGGCGAACTCCCGCAGGTGCTGTACAAGATGGGCGTCGTCGCGGGGGTGCCGCTGCTCCTGGGGGCCTACGTGCGGGCGACACGTGACGCCGCCGTGCACGCAAGGGAACGCGCACGCCGACGGGAACTGGAGGCGGATCAGCGGCTGCTGGCGGCGAGGACAGCCGAACGAACCGCCATCGCCCGGGAGTTGCACGACCTGGTGGCTCACCACGTCTCCTCCATGGTGCTGCGCGTCGGCGTCGCCCGGCACGTCATCGCCGCGACGGGAGCTACCGGAGTCAGGGCAGCTGTCGGGGTCGCTGCGGCCACAGGCCCCCACGGCGCCGACACCGGCGCCGGCCCCGCCCCGGGCGTCGACCCTCGGCTCACCGGCGTCCTGGACGACCTGCACTCCAGCGGCAGCGCGGCACTGGCCGACCTGCGCCGGCTGGTGGCCGTGTTGCGCGCCCCGGACGGCGCGGGTCTCGACGCCTCCTCCTTGGTCACGCCGGGAGCGCTGCCGGCCGCCCTGCACGCGGTCGTCGAGCGCAGTCGGCGGACCGGCCTCACCGTCACCGCCTCGGTGGACCCAGCCGTCGCGCTGCTCGACGCGGTCCGTGGCCTCGCGGTGCTGCGCCTGGTCCAGGAAGGCCTGGCCAACTCGGCCAAGCACGCCGGCTCCGGGACTTCCGCCGCGTTGACGGTACGGATGACCGACAGGGCCGTACACATGACGCTCCAGGACGACGGCGGCGGTCACGAGCGGAGTGCGGCCGCGAACCCCGTCGGACACGGCATCACCGGCATGCGTGAGCGCGTGGACCTGCTCGGCGGTCGTCTGGACGCCGGGCCCGAGGGCAATGGCTGGCGGCTCGCGGCCGAACTGCCGCTCCGCGCGGAAGCGTTGGAGGTGCGGGCATGATTCGCGTTCTCGTCCGCATGGGGCTGCGCATGCTCTTCGACCAGGCCGCGGACATCGAGATCCTGGGGGAGGCGGACAACGGCGCGGACGCCGTACGAAGCGCGGAGCGCCTCGGCCCCGACGTCGTCCTGATGGACCTCAGAATGCCGGGCATGGACGGCGTCACGGCCACCCGCCGCATCCTGGCCGCCCGCCCCGCCGCGCGCATCGTCGCCCTCACGACGTTCGACGACGACGATCACCTCTACCCGGCGCTCGAAGCGGGAGCCTGCGGGTTCCTCGTCAAGGACACCCCGCCGGCCGAACTCCTCGACGCCATACGCCGGGCCGCGACCGGCGGTTCGCCCTTCAGCGGGGCCGCCCTGGACCGCCTCGTGACCAGGGCGCTGCACACGCGCTCCGCCGCCGGGGGCGAGGTGCCGGCCCTGGTGCCGGCCATCACGCCCCGGGAGCGGGAGGTCCTCGGTCTCCTCGGTACGGGCCTGTCCAATCCGGAGATCGCCGACCGGCTGCACCTGGGTGTGACCACCGTCAAGACGCATGTGGCGAGCCTGATGGCGAAGACGGGCCGGGACAACCGCATCCGCCTCGCGGTCCTGGCCGTCCTTGCGGGCGTCACCCCCGACTGACCGAGAAGAGCGGCACGTCGTCCTTGCCGCCCGCGAGCCCCCGCCGTGCACGCCGGGCTTCGTGAACGTGACCCCCACCCGGGACGGTGACGACCGGTCGGCCCCCAGGCGGAGAGGCGTGGCGTCGGCGTCGAGACGGCGGGAAGGCGGCCCACCGGCCCACCGGCCCACCGGCCCACCGGCCCACCGGCCCACCGGCCCACCGGCCCACCGGCCCACCGGTCCACCGGGCCACCGGGACGCCTCAAGGTCTCACCCCTTCACCTCGATCACGACCTTGCCCCGGGCGTGACCGCTCTCCACCGCGCGCAGCGCCTCGTCCGCGCGGTCCAGTGGGTACGTCGCCGTCACGTGCGGCCGCAGCACGCCCGCCACGGCAAGGAGTGCCACCTCGTCGAGGACCGCCGACGTGCGGGCCCGGGCGACCGGGGCGCCGCCCAGTTCGGCCACGGTCTCCTTGGCCGCCGCCGTGATCAGCCTCCCGCGGTCGGTCAGGAGCTCCGCGAGCTCCACCAGGTCCGCGCCGCCGACCAGGTCGAAGACCGCGTCGACACGGTGGTCCGGTGCCGCTTCCAGGACGCGCTCGGCGAGGCGGGGGCCGGGCGGCACGTGGACGGCGCCCAGCGACTCGACGAACTCCTTCTTGCCGGCGCTCGCCGTACCCACCACGTGGAGCCCGAAATGCCGCGCCATCTGCGTGGCGGCCACGCCGACCCCGCCGCCCGCCCCGGTGATCAGCAGCGTCGCCCCGGCGGGCAGATCGAGCTGGCGCAGCCCGTCGTACGCCGTCGCCGCCGCGACCGGCAGCACCGCCGCGTCCGGGAAGGAGAGGGCGTCCGGCTTGTGCGCGGCGATGTCGGCCGGGAGCAGCGTGAACTCGGCGTACCCGCCGGTCACCGGGTTGCCGAACACGGGGTCACCGGCCGCGAACCCCGTCACGCCGGGCCCGACCCGCTCCACGACACCGGCGATCTCGCTGCCGAGCACCTCGTGGCCGGCCAGGGGCGCCTGTCCGGGCCGCCGCTTGCCGGCGCGCAGCTTCCAGTCGACCGGATTGACCCCGGCCGCGCGGACCGCGACGAGCAGTTGCCCCGGGCCCGGCTCGGGCTTCGCCACATCGAGGAAGGCCTCGACCTCGGGACCACCGTGTTCGGTGAATACGTACGCCTTCGGCATGGGGCTGCTCCCTCGCTCAGGTCTACCGCTGTGTCGACGGTCCGTCATTCGTCCTTCTGCAGAACCTAATGGGTCTCGTGAGACGGGTCGGCAGCATCCCGGCTGAACGCCGAACGGGTGCGCAGCGCCAGGACCAGGCAGATCGTGGTCGCCGCGATGGCGAGTGAGGCGGGCAGACGTGCCCATGAGGTGTCCGCGACCGGTGCCTGGGCGGCGAGCAGGACCACTGCGGCCGCGGCGGCGGCCGCCGGCGCGGGTGTCGCCTGCGGGCGGCCGGGCGGGGCGGTGACACCGGCTGTCCACGGGTCGGTGACCAGCAGATAGGCAGGCAACAGGGCGGCGATGCAGACGATCAGCCAGAGCGGGGGGTCGGTGGCCGCGGCGACCGCGATGGCCGCCGCCGGCAGCACGGTCGTCCTGCGGCGGGCCGCGACGGTCCGCAGGCGCATGAAGGTCGAGACGGGGCGCGCGTCGACCATGGGAGCGGCCCACCACGCGGCCGCCGCCGCTCCGACCACCAGCCCTTGGACCGGCAGCGGCGCGTGCAGGGCGGCCGGCGGGTCGCAGGCGGCGACGGCAAGGGCCGTTCCGAGCAAGCGGTCGGTGATGCGCGAGGTGAGACGTGCGAGGAGCCGAGCGGGGAGCCGGGCGGGGACGGTGGTCATCGAGTCCCTCCGCGGATGCGGGTGCGCAGCAGCGGCGCGAGGGCGAGGTCGAGGGTCTCGCCGGGCCGATGGGTGACGACCGCGATGCCGCGTTCCAGCAGGGTGAAGCGCATGGCGTCGCGATCGGCCCGCCACAGCCGCAGCGCGAGTTCGCCCACGGTGTCGCCGGGTTCCAGGACCGGTTGGCCGGTGGGGATCTCGACCACGACCATCGGGTTGGCCCGTCCGCGCACCTGGTGCAGGACGTCGAAGATCCGCTGGTCGGTCAGCGGCGTGATGACGTACACCAGCGCCCCTTCGGGCAACGCGGGCGGCGGGAGCGGGGTGAGTCCCTCTGTGCGGTACGCGCGGTCCTTGCGGACCTCCAGCACGCTCTCGACGATGCGGTAGAAGTACCCGTGGCCGCTGCCGGGCCGCAGCCAGCGGGTCGCGCCGCCGATCGACACGACGCCGACCCGGTCGTGGGTGCCCAGATAGGCGCGGACCAGGCCGGCGGCGGCTCGGAAGGTCGCGTCGAGCGAGGACGTGCCGGTCACCGGGTCGACCACGTCGGCGAGCACGTCCAGCAGCACCACCGTGTCGGCGGTGCGCTCCGCGGCGAACTGGTGGACCTGCAGGGTGCCGCGCCGGGTGGTGGCCGGCCAGTGGATCCGCCGCTGCCGTTCGCCGCGTACATACGGGTGGACACCGATGACCTCGACGCCCTCGCCGCGCTGCACGGCGGTGTGCTCGCCGAGCCGCTGCGGCAGCCGGACCGGGACAGGCGTGAGGCCGGCGCGGTCGGGCACCGGGAAGACGGCGATCTCGCCGAGTTCGGCTCGCACGGTGCGCCGGGCGAGGCCGCCCGGGTCATAGACGTCGACGTCGACCGTGCCGAGCGTCCAGCGGCCCCAGCGCCGCGCGGTCAGGACGAGATCGACGCGGTGCGGGCCGACCGCGAGGTGGTCGAGCCGGACCCCGTGGCCCAGGGCGACGCCGGGGTCCAGGCGGGCGGACGCACCCTCGTACGACAGCGTGATCCGCACCGTCACCTGCTCGCCCTCGAAGCACCGCCGCGGCTCCACCTCGACCTCGGCCGTCACCGCCTTTGGGCGCGGCCCGCTCGGCAGGGCCAGGGCGAGCAGCACCAGGGGCGTGGCGGCGAGCGCGAGCACCCAGGGGCGCCCGGTGATCAGCGCGGCGGCCAGTGCGACGACGGTCAACGTGGCCCACCTCAGGGCGCGTTCACCGGCGCGGCGGCCGGGCGGAGGTGGTGGCGGGGGCTGGGTGGCCCCGTCGTGGCGGCCGTCCAGGGCCCGTCGCACGGCGGCGGCCGCTCTGCGGGCAGGCATGGGCGGGCGCTCTCCACCCGCGTGGACGACCCGGTGCTCCGTCATGACGCGATCGGTGTGCGCGGCAGGGTCTGCGGGGCGTGCACGGATTGCACGATCTCGCGCAGCACGTCGTCGGCGTCGATCTGCCGGACCCACAGCTCCGGCTTGAGGGTGACGCGGTGCGCGAGGGCCGGGACCGCCACGGACTTGACGTCCTCGGGGACCACGTAGTCCCGCAGCTCCAGGACGGCACGGGCGCGGGCGAGTTGCACCAGGGCCAGGCCCCCGCGCGGGGAGGCGCCGACCTGGACATGGGGGTGGGCCCGGGTGGCGCGGACCAGTGCGACGACGTACTCCAGCAGGTCGTCGTCCACCTCGACGCGTTCGACGGCGGCCCGCATGGCCAGTATCTCGTCCGGCCCGCTGAGCGTGCGCAGCACGGCCTCGGGCGCCGCCCGGTCGACACGCGCGCGCAGCATGCCCGCCTCCTCGGACGCCGCCAGATAGCCCATGCGAACCCGCAGCATGAACCGGTCGAGCTGCGCCTCGGGCAGGGTGTACGTGCCCTCGTACTCGATGGGGTTGGCGGTGGCGACGACCACGAAGGGCTTCGGCAGCGACCGGGTGCGTCCGTCGACGGACACCTGGGACTCGGCCATCGCCTCCAGCAGCGCGGCCTGGGTCTTGGGCGGGGTGCGGTTGATCTCGTCGGCGAGCAGCAGGTGGGTGAAGACCGGTCCGGGCCGGAAGACCATGTCGGCGGTCCGCTGGTCGTAGAACGGGGCTCCGGTGACGTCGGAGGGCAGCAGGTCGGGGGTGAACTGGATGCGGCGGAAGTCCAGGCCGAGCGTGGTGGCGAAGGAGCGCGCCAGCAGCGTCTTGCCGAGTCCCGGCAGGTCCTCGATGAGGACGTGGCCGCCGGCGAGGATGCCGAGCATCACCAGCGCCAGCGGTTCCGGCTTCCCGATCACGGCGGTGCGGACCCCGTCGAGCACGGCCGCGGCCCGTTCGCCCGCCTGTCGGGGAGTCAGGGTGTCGTGGTCGGGAGCGGGGTGCGGGCTGGTCACGGTCGGTTCCTCGCGGGGTAGGGGTCGGGGTGGGCGGGCTGCGGGGCCGGCCGCGGCGCCCCCGGTCACAGGGTTTCCAGCCGGTCGAGCAGCGAGCGCAGCACGGGCTCGGAGAGCGTGGGCCGCGGAGCGGCGGCCTCGGGATCGATCCAGGGCCACAGCTCGGCCCCGACCAGTGCCGAGGCCCGCTGCGGGTTCCGGTACATCGCCACGCTGTGCCGTTCGGCCAGCCGGGCGGCGAACAGCCGTTGCAACTGCGGCCGCATGACGGAGGCGAAGTGCACTTCGGCGTCGTCCGCGAAGGTGTCGGTCACGATGCGCCGCCATCCGTCGAGAGCCGGGGCCCTGCTGCCCAACAGGCGCACCGGTCTGCGGTGTTCGCCGTCCCGGGCGGCGCCGCCCACGGCATAGCGACCCAGGGCCAGCGCGACGGCGGTGATGAGGGCGAGGCCGGTGGCGGCCGCAGCGGCGCCGTCGGCCAGGGCGAGCAGCACGGTGGTCGCGACCGCGACGGTGCCCAGTACGGCCAGCGAGTGGCGCACCGAACCAGGCGTTCCGAGTACGGAGGTGACGATGGCCGGTAACCGGACGGGCGCCCTCATGACGTACCCGTCACGCATGAGGTACCCGTCCCGGCTTCGGGCGAGATACCCGTCCCGGCTTCGGGTCCAGGCGTCCGCGTGCTCAGGCCGTCGGCGATCTCGGCGAGCGCGGCCGCGGCCCGGTCGCGGTGGCCGCCGTCCATCGGGTGCGTGGAGTAACGGGCCTCCCGGAACAGCGCGGTGAGCGCAGCGGCGGCCGCCCCCGTGGGCAGACTGCCGGCGACGGCCCGCTCCAGCAGATCCTGCGGGCTGTCCGAGGCGCGCCGGATGACGCCGGAGTCGGCGAGCGACTGCTCCATGGCGGCATAGCAGGCGATGACGGCCGCGCGGGCGTCGGTGTCGTCCCGCAGGGCGCGGCGCCCGGAGTCCACGGCCCGGGCCAGGCGTTCCTGCTCGTCGTCGAGCGTCGCGTACGTCGCCGGGGCCTCGGGCGCCGCCGGCCGGGTCAGATACCGCCACAGACGCAGCCCGGCGATCACGACGACCACGACGAGCAGGGCGATACCGAGACCGAGCAGGATGCGCGTCAGCCCGACGTGCGAGCTGTGGTGCGCCTGCCCGGCATGGTGCGAGGGCAGGGGGGTGGGTACCGGGCCCTGCCGCCGGTCGGGGAGCGGTGACGACTCGTGGCCGTCCCCGCGGCTGCTGTCCGACGAACCGAACCGGTGCAGGACCAGGACGAGCAGCGGGACGACCAGCGTCGCGGCCGCCAGGACGCGGCTCACGCCGTCGACCATCCGCTGTTCGACGGGACCGAGTTCCCGGGCCGCCCCGACGTGCTCCTGGTACTTCCCGCGCAGCGCCAGGCCGCCGAGGAGCGACAGCAGGGCGAGGCCGATGACGAGGGCGGGGTTGCCGCCGAGCGGCCCGCGGCCCTTGGCCAGCAGACCCGTGTCGGGACGGAGCACCAGTGCTGCCAGGGCCGCTCCGCCCACCACCAGCGACGCCGACACGACCTGTAAGGCACCGATCTCGCGCCGTCCACCGCCCGCCGTACGCTTCCGCCCCACCGTCCCACCCTCCCTAGTGATCGGCAGCTTCGCACACAGGTCGACAGCGTGTCAGCAGGGCCGGAGCGCGTCCGCGCCGGTTTCCGTACGGGTCTCAGGTGCTGACCCGCGATCTCGGGGGCAAGCTGTCGATAGAGACGACGGGCGGACCGGCGAGGGAGAGGGCGGCGTGGTGGTGCCGAGCGACGGGAACGAGGACGATCTGCTGGCAGGGCTGTCGGTGGACGACGCCCGGCCGGAGCGTCCGGTGCTCCTCGACGAGGACGGGCGGCCCCTGCAGACCTGGCGGGAGAACTACCCGTACGCCACGAAGCTGAGCCGGTCCACGTACGAGCGGCGCAAGCGGATCCTGCAGATCGAGCTCCTCAAGCTGCAGAAGACCGTCCGCGAGGAGGGTCGGCGCGTCGTCGTGCTGTGCGAGGGGCGCGACGCGGCCGGCAAGGGCGGCACCATCAAGCGGTTCACCGAGCGCCTCAACCCGCGCGGCGCGCGCACCGTGGCGCTGGACAAGCCGAACGAGCACGAGGCGGGCCAGTGGTACTTCCAGCGGTACGTGGCCCAGCTGCCGTCGGCGGGTGAGATCGTCTTCTTCGACCGGTCCTGGTACAACCGCGCCGGCGTCGAGCCGGTGATGGGCTTCTGCACCCCGCGGCAGCACCAGCACTTCCTGGAGCAGGCGCCGCTCTTCGAGAAGATGATCACCGATGACGGCATCCTGCTCATCAAGTTCTGGTTCTCCGTCTCCCGGGCCGAGCAGCGCACGCGCTTCGCGATCCGCCAGGTCGACCCGGTGCGCCAGTGGAAACTGTCCTCCACCGACATCGCCTCGCTCGACCTGTGGGACGCCTACACGTACGCGAAGGTGGAGATGTTCCGCGCCACGGACACCCCGCACGCCCCGTGGACCGTCGTGAAGACCAACGACAAGCGGCGCGGCCGCCTCGAAGCCATGCGCCACCTCCTGCTCCAGATCGACTACGAGGCCAAGGACACCGAGGCGGTGGGCAAGGCGGACCCACTGATCATCGGCGCCGCCAACACGCTGCTCGAACCCGGCGAGGACCCCACCGACCTGTCACCGAGCAAACTGGCCGACCACGACCGGGGGCCGGGGAAGCACCCGCGCGGCTGACGCCCGTGAGCCCGGTGGGACGGTTGACGCCCGGTAGTCGGCCGTGCGGCCTGCGCCCCTGAATCACCCCTGCTCCGGGACCGCGCCCCGCTCCCGCAGCGCCCGGTACAGCGCCCCGACCAAGTGGACGCTGCGCAGATCCTCGCCCGACGTGCCGGCGCCCATCCGGTTCATCGTGTACGCGTACGAGACGCGGTTCTCCGGGTCGGCGAAGGCGTACGACCCGCCCATGCCGCCGTGCCCGAACGCCCGCGGGTTGGGGCCGGCCTGACCGTACTGGTTGAGCATGTAGCCGAGCCCCCACGGCCAGGTCTCGGCGAGCGGTGTGGCCGCCCCCAGCACCAGGTCGGGCTCGTTCTCCTCGCTCTGCCGGGTGCGCAGCCGCTCCAGCGCGCCGGGGGAGAGGAGCCGCCCGCAGGCCAGCTCGGCGTAGACCGCGGCAAGCCCGCGCGCGGTGGCGTGGCCGTTGGCGGCGGGGATCTCCGCGCTGCGGTAGGCCGCGCTGTTCACGTCGCCGAGCGGCACGTAGTGCAGGGCCAGCGTGACCGGCGCCATCGGGTGGTCGTCCAGGCCGCCGACCGGCGGCTTCGGCGCGTCCCCGAACGTGCTGCGCGCCGCACCCGCGCCCCCGGTGGCGGAGACGGGCGGCGCCAGGTCCGCGCACCGCCCGTGCTCGCTCTCGGGCGTGCCGACGTGGACGTCGGCGTCCAGCGGCCCGGTCACCTCGGCGCGCAGGAACTCCCCGAGCGAGAGCCCGCTGACGCGCCGCACCACCTCGCCGACCAGGAAGCCGAACGTCACCGCGTGGTAGCCCTGCGCCGTGCCCGGCCGCCACCACGGCGCCGTCGCCGCCAGCGCCTCGGTCACCTTCTCCCAGTCGTACGCCGTCCCCGGCGCCAATGGCTCGCTCGGCGCGATCAGGCCGGCCCGGTGGCTCAGCAGCCAGCGCACCGGGATGTCACCCTTGCCCGCCTGCGCGAACCGCGGCCAGTACCGGGCGACCGGCGCGTCCAGGTCCAACTCGCCCCGGTCGGCGAGGAGATGGGCGCAGAGCGCGGTCATGCCCTTGGTCGTGGAGTAGACGTTCACCAGCGTGTCCCGCTCCCAGGGGCGGGTGCCGGAGCGGTCCGCGTCGCCGCCCCACAGATCGACGACGACCTCGCCGTCGAGCGTGGCCGCGACGGACGCGCCGAGCTCGTCGCGCTCGGCGAAGCTCCGCTCGAACTCCTCGCGCACGCCCTCGAATCCGGGGGCGCAGGTGCCGTGGACGCGCACAGTCATGACTCTCCTCGGGGGCGGAAGGGGAGGGGGCGACCCACCTCCGCGCATGGTTGCCCACGGCACCTACCTTGGCAAGGGGGCCCGGCCGCCCGTACTCCCGCTACAGCCAGCCGTGATACCGCCGGATGTACCAGCCCTTCACCGCCTGGGTGAGCGCGCAGTACGCGAGCAGCGTGCCGAACAGCCACGGGAAGTAGCTCATCGGCAGCGGCTCCATCGACAGCGCCGCGGCCAGCGGCGAGAACGGCAGCCAGAGGCCGAACACCATCACCGCGCCCGTCATCACCAGGACCGGCACCGACGCCCGCGACTGGATGAACGGGATCTTCCGGGTGCGGATCATGTGCACGACGAGGGTCTGCGAGAGCAGCCCCTCCACGAACCAGCCCGTCTGGAACAGGGTCTGCTCCGCCGGGGTGTCGGCGTGGAAGACGTGCCACAGGACCAGGAAGGTGGTGATGTCGAAGAGCGAGCTGATCGGCCCGATCCGGACCATGAAGCGGCCGATGCCCCGGGCGTCCCAGGCGCGCGGCTTCTTCAGGTACTCCTCGTCCATGCGGTCCCAGGGGATCGCCAACTGGCTGATGTCGTAGCAGAGGTTCTGCACCAGGAGGTGGATGGCGAGCATCGGCTGGAAGGGGATGAACGCCGACGCCACCAGGACCGAGAAGACGTTGCCGAAGTTCGACGACGCCGTCATCTTGATGTACTTGACGGTGTTGCCGAACGTCTGACGCCCCATCAACACGCCCTGCTCCAGGACCATCAGGTCCTTCTTCAGCAGGATGATGTCCGCGGACTCCTTGGCGATGTCCACGGCCGTGTCGACGGAGACGCCCACGTCCGCCTCGCGCAGCGCCGCCGCGTCGTTGATGCCGTCCCCGAGGAAGCCGACCGTGTGGCCGCCGGCCTTCAGGGCGCGCACGATCCGCGCCTTCTGGACCGGGTTGACCTTCGCGAACACCGTTGTCGTACGGGCCAGTCGGGCCAGCTCGGCGTCGTCGACGAGGTCGACGGTCGCGCCGGTGATCAGCTCCCCGACGTCCAGGCCCACGTCGGCGCAGACGCGCGCGGCGACGAGTTCGTTGTCGCCGGTGACGACCTTGACGGCGACGCCGCTGCCGGCGAGCGCGCGCAGGGCGTCCGCCGCGTCCTGCTTCGGCGGGTCGAGGAAGGCGAGGAAGCCGACCAGCGTCAGCTCCGTCTCGTCGGCCACGGAGTAGGCGCTGCGCTCCGGTGCGTCGGGGGCGACGGGGAACGTCCGGGTCGCCACCGCGAGGACCCGCAGGCCCGCCCGGTTGTGCCGCTCGCCGAGCCGCGTCACCCGGTCACGCAGCTCGTCGGTGAGCGCGACCCGCTCACCGCCGTCCATGAGGTGGCCGCACCGGTCGAGGACCTCCTCGACCGCGCCCTTGGTGATGAGCGTGTGCTCGGCGACGGGTCCGGCGAGCTCGTTGCGCCGCAGCACCACGGACATCCGGCGCCGGGCGAAGTCGAAGGGGATCTCGTCGACCATGGTGAAGAGGTGGTCGACGACGACCTCCTCGGCCTCGTCCATCCGGTCGATGACCGCCCGGTCCATGAGGCTGCGCAGCCCGGTCTGGAAGTGGGCGTTGAGGTAGGCGTATTCGAGGACCTCGCGGTCCTCCTCGCCGCGCGTGCCGAGGAAGCGGTCCAGGACGACGCGGTCCTCGGTGAGCGTGCCCGTCTTGTCGGTGCACAGCACGTCCATCGCGCCGAGGTTCTGGATCGCGTTGAGGCGCTTGACGACGACCTGGCGCCTCGACATGGCGACGGCGCCGCGCGCCAGGTTGGCGGAGACCACCATCGGCAGCATCTCGGGCGTGAGCCCGACGGCCACGGAGATCGAGAAGAGCAGCGCCTGGTCCCAGTCGCCCTTGGTGAGGCCGTTGAGCGCGAAGACGACGGGGACCATCACCAGCATGAACCGGATCAGCAGGAAGCTGACCCGGCGCACGCCGAGGTCGAACGCGGTCTGCGGACGGTCGCCGGTCAGGGCGCCCGCCATCGAGCCGAGGTATGTGCGGGATCCGGTCGCGACGACCACGCCGGTCGCCGTGCCCGAGGTCACCGTGGTGCCCATCAGGCAGAGGTTGTCGGCCTCGACGGGGTCCGTGGTGGCCCGCTGCCCGAGGTCGTGGGCGCGGGTGTCGGCCTTGGCCACCGGCAACGACTCGCCGGTCAGCGCGGCCTGAGCGACCATCAGGTCCTTGGCGGTGAGCAGCCGCAGGTCGGCCGGGACCAGATCGCCCGCGGCCAGCGTGACCAGGTCGCCGGGGACGACCTGGTCCATCGGGATCTCCTCGGTGGCCGCGGTCTCGCTCCAGCGCCGCCGGACCGCGCAGGATGTGGTGACCAGGGCCCGCAGCGCCTCGGCCGACCGGGTCGAGCGGAACTCCTGCCAGAACCGCAGGAGTGCGCTGATCAGCACCATCGAGCCGAGGATGCAGACGCCGGGGTCGGCGGGGTCCTGCCAGTACATGACCGCGGCGAGCACGACGAGCACGCCGATGAAGGGGTTGCGGAAGGACGTGGCGAGCTGGACGGTCCAGTGCGGCGCGCGCTCGCGGTCGACGGTGTTCTCGCCGTACCGCTCGACGCGCTCCAGGACCTGGTCCTGACGCAGTCCGCGGGTGGACGTGCCGAGGTCGCGCAGGACGTCGCGGGCGGGCCGGGCGCTGAACTCGGCGAGCCGGGCGCCGACTTCACGGGTACGGGCGTCCAGTTCGGCGGCCCTGCGGGCGCGCGGGGCCGGGCGGGGGGTGGGGTTCTCGCCTGGCGGGGCCAGGCGTACGCGGGGAATCAGCTTGTTCATGGCAGACCTCCCTCCGTGCGCGGACACGGCGAAGCGGGGCCGCGCACGAGGACGTAGATGTGGTGTGAAAGTACTGTGAAAACAGCCCGGAGCGCGCCGACGCGGAGAGCCGGTCGCGCGGCGGACGTCACGGTGACGGGGTCGGTGCCCGTGCCGGTGCGGCGAAAGCTGCCGAGGTGTCAGCGCGGCCTCAGGCGCCGAAATGTCAGCGCGGCCTCAGGCCGAGGTGTCAGCTCGGTGGACGGAGATGCCGCGGTGGCGGTACGGCGGAAGGTGCCGCGGTGTCCGTACGGACCGTACGGACGGGGCGGCGGAGGGAGAAGAAGAGGCGGCGGAGAGCGGCCTCAGCGAAGGGCACCGCTGACGCGAGGACTTCCTTCGGGACTCATCCCGAACACCTCCTTGCCGTCGCGGACCTCGAAGAACACGCCACAGACCGGCGCATCGCCCAGTCAGACACGCGCGATGTGATCTGTCAAATATGGGACCTTCGTCCCGAAATATCCGGGCCTTGTGTCCTGCCCATCAGGGGTTGGACTTCTCTTCACACGCCGGTCACCGGCTCTTCCCTGTCGCTTGCTCCCCTTGGCACACTTCACCCGCTCGCGTCCCCCACTCCACGAGGTCGGATCACACATGCCTGAACTCAATCGGCGCCGCTTCATGCAACTGGCCGGCGGCACCGCGGCCTTCGCCGTGCTCAACGAGAGCATCGCCCGGGCCGCCTCGCTGCCGGCCAGACGCGCCACCGGCACCATCAAGGACGTCGAGCACGTGGTCGTGCTCATGCAGGAGAACCGCTCCTTCGACCACTACTTCGGCACCCTCAAGGGCGTGCGCGGCTTCGGCGACCCGCGCCCCGTGACGCTGCCGAACGGCAAGCCGGTCTGGCACCAGCCGAACGGCGCCAAGGAGGTCCTGCCCTTCCACCCGGACGCCGAGAACCTCGGCATGCAGTTCATCGCGGGCCTCGACCACGACTGGGCCGGCGGCCACAGGGCGTTCAACAACGGCGCCTACGACCAGTGGATCCCCGCGAAGAGCGAGCGGACGATGGCGTACCTCGAACGGGACGACATCCCCTTCCACTACGCCCTCGCCGACGCCTTCACGGTCTGCGACGACTACCACTGTTCGTTCATGGGGGCCACCGACCCCAACCGCTACTACATGCTGACCGGCCACGTGGGCAACGACGGCAAGGGCGGCGGCCCGGTCCTCGGCAACCAGGAGGCGGGCTACGACTGGACGACGTACGCCGAGCGCCTGGAGCAGGCGGGCGTCTCCTGGAAGGTGTACCAGGACATCGGCGACGGCCTGGACAAGGACGGGCACTGGGGCTGGATAGACGACGCGTACCGCGGCAACTACGGCGACAACTCGCTGCTGTACTTCAACAAGTACCGCAACGCCAAGCCCGGCGACCCGCTGTACGACAAGGCCCGCACCGGCACCAACGCCAAGGCGGGGGACGGCTACTTCGACATCCTCAAGGCCGACGTGAAGGCGGACAGGCTTCCGCAGGTGTCCTACATCGCCGCCCCCGAGGCCTTCTGCGAGCACCCCAACTGGCCGGTGAACTACGGCGCCTGGTACATCGCGCAGGTCCTGGACGCGCTCACCTCCAACCCGGAGGTGTGGGCGAAGACGGCGGTGTTCATCACCTACGACGAGAACGACGGCTACTTCGACCACATCGTGCCGCCGTACGTCCCCAAGGACGCCAACCAGGGCAAGTCGACGGTGGACACCACGCTGGACCACTTCCCCGGCAACGCCTCCTACGCGGCCGGGCACTACGGCCTCGGCCAGCGCGTCCCGATGCTCGTCGTCTCGCCGTGGAGCACCGGCGGCTACGTGAACTCCGAGGTCTTCGACCACACGTCGATCATCCGGTTCATGGAGCGGCGCTTCGGCGTCAAGGAGCCCAACATCTCGCCCTGGCGCCGGGCGGTCTGCGGCGACCTCACCTCCGCGTTCGACTTCGCCGGCAAGGACACCGACCCGGCGAGGCTCCCCGACACGGCCGGCTACGAGCCGCCGGACCACGAGCGCCACCCCGACTACTTCCCGAAGCCGCCCGCGAACCCGGCGCTGCCCAAGCAGGAGTCCGGCTCCCGGCCCGCCCGCGCACTGCCGTACGCCCCCGTCGTGGACGGCGCCGTGGACGCCGGCACCGGGAAGATCACGCTCACCTTCGGCGGCGGCGCCAAGGCGGGCGTCTGCTTCCACGTCCGGTCCGGCAACCGCACCGACGGCCCCTGGACCTACACCACGGAGGCGGGCAAGACGGTCTCCGACGCCTGGAACTCCGCGTACTCGGGCGGCACGCACGACCTGTCGGTGTTCGGCCCCAACGGCTTCCTGCGCACCTTCAAGAGCCCCGGCAAGAAGGCGGGCCCGGAGGTCGTCGCCCGCCACGACGACAAGAGCGGCAACATCAGGCTGACCCTGAAGAACGCGGGCAGCGCCGATGTGAACCTCACGGTGACCAACGCCTACGGCGGCGCGAGCCAGACCTTCAAGGTCAAGGCGGGCGCCTCCGTGCAGCACACCGTCGACCTGCGGGCGACCAAGCGCTGGTACGACCTGACCGTGAAGTCCGACGCGGACGCCGGGTTCCTGCGGCGCCTCGCGGGCCATGTGGAGACCGGCGCGGCGGGCATCAGCGACCCGGCGATCATCACGGGCTGACCCACTCCTGGCCGGGCGGCCCCCCGTCCGGCCGACTCCCCGCCTCGTGCCGCTCCCGGCACGGGGCGGGCGCCCCGGGCACGCCGAAAAAGCGGAGGCCACGGGCGGGTGCGGCTGGATAGCATCCAGAGGCATGGCACC
This sequence comes from Streptomyces sp. NPDC041713, assembly GCF_055591085.1. Classification (NCBI taxonomy): domain Bacteria; kingdom Bacillati; phylum Actinomycetota; class Actinomycetes; order Kitasatosporales; family Streptomycetaceae; genus Streptomyces; species Streptomyces sp. NPDC041713. Next base: position 570,504 of record NZ_JBVIZY010000004.1, on the reverse strand, counting down.
CACCCATCGCCCCGCAGGCGTCCCCGAGAAGCCCGTTCTCGACGGGCTCGAAGAGAAATGGTCTCGGCGATGGGACGCGTCGGGCGTATACGCCTTCGACCGGACGAAGACGCGCGAGGAGGTCTTCTCCGTCGACACCCCGCCGCCCACCGTCAGCGGCTCGCTCCACGTCGGCCACGTCTTCTCGTACACCCACACCGACGCCGTCGCCCGCTACCAGCGCATGCGCGGCAAGGAAGTCTTCTACCCCATGGGGTGGGACGACAACGGCCTGCCGACCGAGCGGCGCGTCCAGAACCACTTCGGCGTCCGGTGCGACCCGGCCCTGCCCTACGACCCGGACTTCGAGCCCCCGGCCGCGCCGGGCAAGCAGCAACTCGCCGTCTCCCGGCGGAACTTCATCGAGCTCTGCGAGCGGCTCACCGCCGACGACGAGAAGGCCTTCGAGGACCTCTGGCGGCGGCTCGGCCTCTCCGTCGACTGGTCCCGCACCTACCGGACCATCGGCGCGGACGCCCGCGCCACCTCGCAGCTGGCCTTCCTCGACGACCTCGCGCGAGGTGCGGCGTACGTCGCCGAGGCGCCCACGCTGTGGGACGTCACCTTCCGCACCGCCGTCGCCCAGGCGGAACTGGAGGACCGCGAGCGGCCCGCCGCCTACCACCGGCTTGCCTTCCACGGTCCGGCCGGCCGGACCGTCCTGATCGAGACGACCCGGCCCGAACTGCTCCCCGCCTGCGTCGCGCTGGTCGCCCACCCCGACGACGAGCGCCACCGGGACCTGATCGGCAGCACGGTCCGCACCCCGCTCTTCGACGTCGAGGTCCCCGTCGTCGCGCACCACCTCGCGACGCCCGACAAGGGCACCGGCATCGCCATGGTCTGCACGTTCGGCGACACCACCGACGTGACGTGGTGGCGCGAACTGCGGCTCGCCACCCGGCCGGTGATCGGCTGGGACGGACGCTTCCTCGCCGAGCCGCCGGACGGCGTCCGCACCCCGGCCGCCGTCGCGGCGTACGCCCGGCTGGCCGGCGCCACCGCGCACACCGCCCGGGAACGCGTCGTCGAGCTGCTCCGGGAGAGCGGCGACCTGCAAGGCGAGCCGCGCGCCGGCACACACGCGGTCAAGTTCTTCGAGAAGGGCGACAAGCCGCTGGAGATCGTCACGACCCGTCAGTGGTACGTCCGCAACGGCGGCCGGGACGCCGCGCTGCGCGAGCGGCTGCTGGCCCGGGGCGCGGAACTGGTCTGGCACCCGCCGCACATGCGGGTCCGCTACGAGAACTGGGTCGGCGGTCTCAACGGCGACTGGCTGATCAGCCGTCAGCGGTTCTTCGGTGTCCCCATCCCCGTCTGGTACCCGCTGGACGGCTCCGGCCGGCCCGACCACGGCCGCCCGATCGTCCCCGACCGCGCCGCCCTGCCCGTCGACCCGAGCGCCGAGACCCCGCCCGGATACGACGCGGACCAGCGCGGCGCACCGTACGGCTTCGTCGGCGACCCCGACGTCATGGACACCTGGGCGACCTCCTCGCTCACCCCGCAGATCGCGGGCGGCCGGCTCACGGACCCGGACCTGTTCGCGCGGGTCTTCCCCATGGACCTGCGCCCGCAGGCCCACGAGATCATCCGCACCTGGCTGTTCGCCACGGTCGTCCGCGCCCACGCGGAGCACGACGCGCTGCCCTGGCGGCACGCGGCGATCTCCGGCTGGATCCTCGACCCCGACCGCAAGAAGATGGCGAAGAGCAAGGGCAACGCCGTCACTCCGGGCGACCTGCTCCTCCGGCACGGCTCGGACGCGGTCCGGTACTGGGCGGCGAGCGGACGCCCCGGCACGGACACCGCGTTCGACGTCGGCCAGATGAAGGTCGGCAGGCGCCTCGCCACGAAGCTGCTGAACGTCGGCAGGTTCGTCCTGAACCTCGGCGAGCCCGCGCCGGACGCCATGATTGCCGAGCCGCTCGACCGTGCGCTGCTCGCCGAGCTGGCGTCGACCGTCGAGGAGGCGACGCGGGCCTTCGACGCCTTCGACTACGCACGCGCCCTGGAGCGCACGGAACAGCTCTTCTGGCAGTTCTGCGACGACTACGTCGAGCTGGTCAAGGCCCGCGCCTACGGCGACCACGGCGACGCGGCCGCGACCGGGTCGGCGCGGGCGGGGCTGCGCACGGCCCTCGACGTCCTGCTGCGGCTCTTCGCCCCGGTCCTGCCGTTCGTCACGGAGGAGGTCTGGTCGTGGTGGCGCGAGGGCTCGGTGCACCGGGCGGCCTGGCCGGTCGCCGGGGAGCTGCGGGAGCGTGCGGACGACGCGGCGGTCCTCGGCGCGGCCGCGGAGGCCATCGCCGCGATCCGCGGGGCCAAGTCACGGGCCCGGCTCTCGATGCGGGCCGAGGTGGTCCGGCTGACCGTCGCGGCCCCGCGGCCCACCCTCGACCGGCTCGCCGCGGCGGAGGGGGACGTGCGGGCGGCGGGACACGTCGCCGCGGTCGAGCTGCGCGAGGAGGACGGTCCCTTGCGGGTCGAGGTGGAGCTCCGAGCGCCCGAATGAGTCGGACGTCACACCCTCGCAAGGGGCTGGCGGACGGCCCAGGTGCGGGGGGTAGGGTCACCCGGGTGACAACGCATTCGAACACTCCTGCAGGCTGGTATCCGGACCCCCAGGGCACGCCCCAGCTCCTTCGCTGGTGGGACGGTTCCCAGTGGACCCAGCACACCAGCCCGGGCCAGGGCCAGGGTCAGGCCGCGCAGGGCCAGGCCAAGGAGGTCCCGCAGCAGGCGCAGCCCGCGCAGCAGCCGGCCCAGGCCGCGGCCGCCCAGCAGCAGGGACAGTTCGGCCAGCCGCAGGCGCAGGCTCAGCCGGTCCAGCAGGCTCAGCAGGCCCACGCCGCGCAGCAGCAGGGGCAGTTCGGGCACCCGCAGGCCCAGGGGCAGCCCCAGCAGCAGGGTCACTTCGCCCAGCCGCAGGGGCAGTTCGGCCAGCCGCAGGCGCAGGCCGCGCCCGCGGTCGACCCGGCCAAGGTGCAGCGCCAGGTGCAGCACCAGGCCGGCGTCGCACCGTCCGCGCAGGGCGGCGGCACGCTGTTCACGGAGCCGGTCCTGGTCGTGAACCAGAAGGCCAAGCTCATCGAGCTGACGAACGAGTACAGCGTCATGGACCAGGCGGGCAACATGCTCGGCACGGTGGTCCAGGTCGGTCAGAGCACGCTGAAGAAGGTCGCGCGCTTCGTCTCCAGCGTCGACCAGTTCATGACGCACAAGCTGGAGATCCGTGACGCGTACGGCCAGCCGCAGATGCTGCTGACGCGCCCGCGCAAGTTCATGAAGTCGCGGGTCATCGTCGAGCGCCCGGACGGCCAGCAGATCGGCGAGATCGTCCAGCAGAACATGATCGGCAAGATCAACTTCGGGATGATGGTCAACGGCCAGCAGGTCGGCGCGATCAAGGCGGAGAACTGGCGCGCCTGGAACTTCTCGATCGTCGACCACGCCGACAACGAGGTCGCCCGGATCACGAAGACGTGGGAGGGCCTGGCCAAGACCATGTTCACCACCGCGGACAACTACGTCCTGCAGATCCACTACCAGCTGCCCGAGCCGCTCCTGAGCCTGGTCGTCGCGACGGCCCTGACGGTCGACACCGCGCTGAAGCAGGACTCCCGCGGCCTCGGATGACCGCTTCGTCCGGCATCGGACGACCGCGTCACCCGCATCCGATGACCGCTTCGCCCGGCCGCGAATGATCGCTTCACCGTTCGATCCGGGCATTCAGGTGATGCGGGTACGTACGGGATTCCGCGCTCCTTAGGAGCTCGTTCCGTGGCAGACGGGAAGAGCAGGACGCGCCCGGCCGACCAGGCGACCGACGTGGTCGTCCTCGGGCCGGGCCCGCCGGCCTCGTGCTCGGCAACATCCTGGTGGACCGGGGCATCGACTGCGTCGTCGCTACCTCCAGTGCGAGCCCGGCACCCCGGCCGACGCCTGGTCCGACGGGCGGATCTGGGACGAGCTGGAACTGCGGATGGGGCGGCGAAGTACGGCCCGCTGCACCGCGGCCGCATCCTGCAGCACTCCGTCGTCGAGCTGGAGTCCGACGTACTCGAACCGCTGCGCCACGGCGCGCTGTTCCTCGCGGGCGACGCCGCGGCGCTGATCAGCCCGTCCGCCGCGAAGGGCGCCAACCTCGCCGTCCTGGAGGCCGAACTCCACGCGAGCGCCCTGACCGACGCACTCACCACCGGTAACACCGAAGGGCTCGACGGTTATTCGGCACGGTGCCTGAAGCACATCTGGCGTGCGCAGGAGTTCTCGCACTGGATGATCGGGCTGCTGCACGGCCGATCCGGCACGGACGGCGAGTCGCTGTTCCACAACTCCCTGCGCCGCGCCCGCCTCGCGTCGCTGCGCACCTCGCGCAGCCAGCAGGACTGGTTCGCCGAGCACTACGTCGGCGTGTGACCCGCCGCCTCCCGGGCGCCCTCCGCGTACCTCCGAACCTCCCCGCGTACCTCTGAACTTCCCCTGCGCACCTCTGAACCCGGAATGAGGAACCACCCGCGATGATCACGGTGCCACCCTGCTCCCGCTCCTCCTCCCCGGCCTCAACGGCCCGGAGCTGCGGGCCCTGACCGAGCGCTGCGCCTTCTCGCACGCCGCGCTGCTCGTCTTCCCGCCCCGTCGTCGTGCGCGAGCGTCTCGCGCTGCGGCACCGGCGGTGTGCGGCGGAGCTCGACGTCGGCATCCTGCGCCCCGCGGTGCGGTGCCGGGACGGGGCGCGGCGCATGGTGGAGGTCTTCGCGCTGACCGTGCCCCCGGGGTCGGACCTCGCGGCGCTCGCCGCGCACGAGCGGGAGCGGCAGCACGAGGCGCACGTCGCCTTCGAGGTCGAGGCCCCCGACCCGCTCGTACTGCGCGGACTCTGCGCCGCCTTCGAGCGGTATGGCGCTGTCCCCGACGGCGGCGGCTACAACCCGCACGAGAACGGCACGGTGTTCTACTTCACCGCACCCGCCGAGGCCAAGGCCGGTTACCGGCGCGTCGAGTTGTACGTCCCCGGCGACCACCGCGACATCCTCACGGGACACCTCGACGCGCACCGCACGGGGCAACCCGCCGAGACGCTGCTGCGGCTGCTGACCGGGGCGTGGACGACGCAGGCCCTGGCCGCGTTCGCGCGCCTGGAGGTGGCCGACGCGATGGGCGCGGAGCGCGGGGTCGGCCTCGCCGAACTGGCGCGCGCGGTGGGCGCCTTCGAGCCCGGCCTGACCACCCTGTTGCGTTACCTCGCCATGCTCGGCGTGGTGCGCGAGGACCGCGACGGGTTCCGGCTCACCGACACCGGCGTACTGCTGCGCGCGGACGCCGAAGGGTCGATGCGGTCGCTGGCGCTGATGTACGGGGGGCCGTTCTACGAGTCCTTCGCCGGGCTCGACCACACCGTGCGCACGGGTGAGGTCGCCTTCGAGCGGCGCTTCGGCGAGAACCACTTCGACCTCTTCGCGCGCGACCCCGAACTCGCCGGACTCTTCGACCGGTCGATGGCCGCGGGGTCACGGATGTTCGACCCGCTGCCCGCCCACCCCGTCCTCACCGCGGCGGCGGACGGGGCCACCGTGGCCGACATCGCGGGCGGCAACGGGGAGCTGCTCAGCCGCATCCTTTCCGCGCACCCACGGCTGCGGGGCCTCCTCCTGGAGCGCCCGCTCACCGTGGAGGCCGCCCGGCACCTTCTGGGCGCGGCAGGGCACGCGGGGCGGTGCACCTTCCGGGCGGGCGACTTCGCGGACGTGCCCGCGGGCGCCGACGTCTACGTCCTGTCCCGCGTCCTGCACGACTGGGACGACGACCGCTGCCGCGAGATCCTGCGGCACTGCGCCCGCGCGATGTCCCCCGCCGCCGACCTGCTCGTCGTCGAACGGGTCCTGCCCGACGACGGCTCGTCCTCCCTGGCCACGGCCTGGGACCTGCACATGATGTGCAACGTGGGCGGCCGCGAACGCCGCGCCGACCACTACGCCCGCCTGTTCGCCGAAGCGGGCCTCACCCTGGTGGGCCACTCGCCCCTGCCCCTGGACGGCAGCGTCCTGCACGTCCGCAGGGCGGGGGCCACAGAGAGCTGAACCGTGCGGCTCGCCTACGGCCGCGACAGATGGAGCGCCGGGGGCTCCACCGGCTGGGCGGGGATCGACGGCAGGAAGTCCGGCGCGGTCTCACCCGTGGCCGGGAGCGTGCGCGGCGACCGCGTGAGGACCACGACGCCGTACGCCGCCACCGCCGCGCCCGCCACGGCCAGCAGGATTCCGCCGGCCCCGCCCTGGAGCCGCTCGCCGAGCAGTGCGACACCGATCACCGAGGCGGCGACCGGGTTGGCCAGCGTGACCACGGCGAGCGGTGCGCCGAGTCCGCCGCGGTAGGCGGTCTGCGAGAGCAGCAGGCCGCCGGCGGCGAAGGCCGCGACCAGCACCGCCACGATCACCACCTGCGGGGTGAACAGCGGGCCCGTGCGGTCCGTCACCGCGACCGTCACGGTCTGGGTGAGGGCCGACGCGACCCCGGAGGCGAAGCCGGATGCGGTCGCGTGGCGCAGCCCCGGCCGGGCGCCGGGCCGCGACAGGATCCCGATGACCGCCATCGTCGACGCGGCCACGACCAGCGCCTCCGGCACCGTCAGCGTGTCGTCCGGCGCGGGCCCCGAAGCGGTCAGGAGCAGCGCGCCCAGACCGATGAGGGTGAGGCCCGTGCCGCGCCACTCCAGCCGCGTGACCCGGCGTCCCGCGAGCCGGGCGCCGAGGGGCACGGCCGCGACCAGGGTGAGCGCGCCGAGCGGCTGGACCAGGGTGAGCGGCCCGTACTTCAGGGCCGCCACGTGCAGCAGCGCCGCGGACGCGTTGAGCCCGACCGAGGACCACCACACGCCGCTGCCGAGCATGCGCAGCACGCCGCTCTCGCCCTCGGTGACGCGCGATGCGAGCCGTTCCTGGGCGACCGCGGCGGCGGCGTACGCGGCCGCGGAGACCAGGGAGAGGGCGACGGCGAGAAGCGTGGCGCTCATCGGCCTGCCCCCGAGGTGATCAGTTCGGACGACGGGGAGGCGGGTACCGGCGCGGCAGCCGGTGCCGGGGACGACGTCGGTGTCGAGGTCGGTGCCGGGGTCGGCGTCGAGCGGTGCACCACGCGCGACCGGCCCGCGCGCGGCAGCCGGATCACCGCGAGGGCGATGCCGAGCAGCGCGGTCGCGACGAGCGCGTCGAGCCAGTAGTGGTTGGCGGTGCCGACCACGACGAGCAGGGTCAGCAGCGGGTGCAGCAGCCACAGCCAGCGCCACCGGGTCGAGGTGGCGACGATCATGCCGACGGCGAGCATCAGGGCCCAGCCGAAGTGCAGCGAGGGCATGGCCGCGAACTGGTTCGCCATGGTGTCGGTGGCGGGCTTCGCGGAGTACACCGAGGGCCCGTAGACCTGCGCGGTGTCCACGAGGTGCGCCGCGCCCAGCATGCGCGGCGGCGCGAGCGGGAACCCGAGGTGCAGCACGAGGGCGGCCGCGGTCAGCGCGGCGAGCACCCGGCGCGTCCACACGTAGTGCCGGGGGCGGCGCAGATACAGCCAGACCAGGAACAGCAGGGTCGCCGGGAAGTGCACGGTCGCGTAGTAGGTGTTCGCGACGTGGATCAGCGTCTCGTCGCCGATCAGTGCGTGCTGCACGGAGCCCTCGCCGGGCAGGTGCAGCGTGCGCTCGGCGTCCCAGATGTGGTGAGCGTTGCGGAAGGCCTCGCCGGTGTGACCGTTGGCGAGCTGCCTGCCGAATTTGTAGACGAGGAAGAGTCCTACGACGAGGAGGAGCTCGCGGACGAGGGGCGGTCGGGCAGATGTGTCCGGCTTCCGGACGGCTTTCGCGCCCGGCTCCCGGACCCGTATGTCCGGCTCCCGTTCGGCAGGCTCGGTTCGGGATTCCATCCCCCGGCCCCTTTACGTGACGACTGGGTGGTGCGGTGCTGAGCGGAGGATCGCCCCACTCATCGATACGCCAGTGTACCGATACGGAAGCGTACCGGTACACTGGCGTATCGAAAGGGGCCGATTCAGCCGGTCGGCCGCCGTACCGAGGAGAAGAGCCATGACGTCGACGTCGAACCGCTCGAAGATCACGCCCGAGCGTGAGCAGGAGTTCTACGACGCCGTCCTCGACCAGCTCCGCGCGTGCGGCTACGAGTCCCTGACCATGGAGGGCGTGGCCACCCGCACCCGGTGCAGCAAGTCCACGCTCTACCGTCAGTGGAAGACCAAGCCCCAGTTCGTGGCCGCGGCGCTGCGCGCCAATCGCTGTGTGCGGTTCGCCGGCATCGACACCGGCAGCCTCGCCGGGGACCTGCGGGAGGCGGCCCGGGCGGCCGGCGAGCAGTCCGGGCGGGACACGATGCTGGTCCAGGCGCTCAGCCACGCGGTCCTGCAGGACGAGGAGCTGCAGGAGGCGCTGCGCGAGACGCTGGTCGAACCGGAGCGCCGGGCCATGGCCGCGATCATCCGGCGCGGCGTGGAGCGCGGCGAGATCGTCGAGGGCCACCCGGCGGTGGAGTTCCTCTCGGTGCAGCTGTTCGGCGTCCTGCGCGCCCGGCCGATCCTCGAGGGCGTCTACGCCGACGAGGAGTATCTGACCCGTTTCGTCGAGGCCTGTGTGCTTCCCGCACTCGGTCTCACCTGATCGTGGGCCCGGGGCTGTTGGATGGCTGACCCGGGCCTGCCCGCGCCGCACCGTGGGGACGGGGGCGGCGCGCACCCCCGGACCGGACGGGGTTCCTCCTGAGCGGCGAGGAACCCCGCCCGGTCCGCTGCGTCACGGGCGCGGCGGTCCTGCCGGGTCCGCCCGTGCGTTCTGGTCGGCTATACGTTCTTGCCGGCGCCGCCACCGCCGACCGGGCCGGCCTTGATGCCCTCGGCGATCTTGTCCATCGCGGACTGCGAGGGGGCGTCCTTGTTGACGTCGATGCCCATCCGGACGATGACGATCTTCGACGTGTCGGCGGGGGAGGGGAACGCGAGCGACTCGACGTAGCCGTCGTCGCTCTTCTCCGTGACCGCCTTCCAGCGGACGTGGTAGCCCTTCTGCCCCGCCACCGTGACCGGCTCCGAGGCCAGCACCTTGTGCGAGGTGATCTTGCCGTAGGTCTTGCCGCCGTACCCCGACTTGGCGTTCTTCGCGATGTCCGCCTTCGCGGCCGCCTCGGGCGTCGTGGCGTCGACCTTCAACTGCTCGGCCGACTGGGAGAACGCGCTCCCGCGCGTGCACTGCTCCGACGTGTTGCCGGGGCAGGGGATCGAGTCGGTCTGCACCCCGGCGCCGTACCGCGTGCTCCCGCCCTTCCAGCCGTTCGGGACCGGTATCTTGACGCCGTTCACCAGGTCGCTCGCGAAGCCCGGGTCCTGCTCCGGCGCCTGCGGCCCGTCGCCTTCGTCCGGGGACCGAGGTGTCCGGGGCGACTCGGAAGAGCCCGGTTCGCGCGGGCCGCCGGCCGATGGCTCCTTGGCCGTGGAGACGCCGTCGTCCCCGTCGCCGTCGGAGGTCAGGGCGTAGACGCCGCCGCCTATCCCGGCGAGCACGACGAGGACCACGCCCGTGGCTATCGCGATGCGCAGCCGGCGCCGCGGGGCGGGGGCGGGCGGCTGCCCCGGGTAGGCCGGGAACGCCGGCTGCGTCGGGTGTGCCGCGGTGCTCGCGGCGGCGCGCACCTGGTCCGTCCACACGGTCCCGTCCCACCAGCGCTCGGTGGGAGGACCGCCGGCGGTCTGGCCGGGATCGGGGTACCAGCCTGGGGGAGTCATCTGGGTCATGGCCGCCAGCGTATGAGCCCCGCGTGAAAGGGGGATGAGAGGGTCCCCCGGTGATGAACCGGTTCCCCGCGTTCTGCCCCTTTTGCGTACGCCTTCCGCATTTCCGTACGCCTTCCGTCCAGGCGTCCGCGATGCGCTCAGCCGGTGTGGGTCAACTCCCTTCCCCGTAACCGTTTATGACGAGCCGCGAAGGACCCGGGCCGTCCACCGTCCGCGGCCACGGCGTGCCCGGCCGCCCCGGGGTGATCGAGCCCAGCACGCTCGCGTGCCGCGCCCCGGTGCTCGCGGGGACGGTGCCCGGCAGCCCGTGCAGGGTCAGGAAGCCGAGGACGGCGAAGGCGTACGCCTCCTTCGCCGCGGAGGGCAGACCGAGCTCGTCGGAGGCGCGCAGCGGGACACCCGTGCCCAACTCCGCGCGCAGGGCGGCCATCAGCGCCGGATTGCGTGTCCCGCCGCCCGAGACGACGACCTCCGAGGCGCCGACGGAACGGACGGCGTCGGCGGCCGTGCGGGCGGTGAGCCGGGTGAGCGTGGCGACGACGTCCTCGGTGGACAGCTTCTCGTATCCCCGCAACGCCGTACGCAGATACGGCAGATGGAAGAGTTCCTTGCCCGTCGTCTTCGGCGCCGGAAGGGCGTAGTAGGGCTCGGCGAGGAGCCGGGAGAGCAGCCCCTCGTCGACCGTGCCGCGCGCCGCGAGCTCGCCGTCCAGGTCGTAGGCGAGGCGGCCGTCCGTCGCCGCGTGGACGGCGGCGTCGATCAGGGCGTTGGCGGGTCCGGTGTCGAAGGCGGTGCCGTCGGCGGCCGTGATGTTGGCGATGCCGCCGAGGTTCAGCGCGGCGGGGGTGCCGGGGCGGCCGCGCAGCCACATCAGGTCCACCAGGCTGACCAGGGGCGCGCCCTGGCCGCCCGCCGCGATGTCCCGGGGGCGGAAGTCGGCGACCACCGGCAGGCCCGTCGCCTCGGCGATCCAGGCGGGCCGGCCGATCTGCAGGGTGCCGTGCACCTGGCCGTCCGCCACCCAGTGGTAGACGGTCTGGCCGTGCGAGGCGACCAGTTCGGCCTGGCCCTCGCACAGGTCACGGTCGGCCTCGACCGCGGCGGCCGCGAAGGCCCGGCCGATCCGGGTGTCGAGCCGGCAGACCTCGGCGAGTGTGGTGGCCGCGGGTGGCAGCGCGGCGGCGAGGTCGGCCCGCAGCCCCTCGTCGTAGCCGCGGCTGATCAGCCCGAGGGGAGTGAGGGTCAGCCGGTCCCCGTCGAGGGTCAGATCGGCGGCTGCCGCGTCGATCGCGTCGTACGAGGTCCCTGACATCAGCCCGATCACGCGCACGTGGGGCCTCCTTCTCGGTCGGCTCACCCTTGCGCTTGATCATCGCATCCCACGGCCGACGGGCGGCAGGCCTTCCCGGAAAGCGGCACGGGGTGGGAGGTTGCCTGGCCGGTTTTCGGTTCTGGGGTGCGGGCGCGTTCTGCGGCGTGTGGGTGGCTCGCTGTCGTCGGTGCCCGACGCGAGTGGGGGGCGTTCGCGCCCTTTCGGCTTCCGGTCCGGAGGTCGGGGGGCACGGTCTGCTGTGGCGCATAGCTGTGGGGTGCGGTTCGGTGGGCCTCTGGGGGGCGTGAACGGGGTCCTGACGCCCTGATGCCCTGACGCGCGGCGTCAGCGTTGGCGCCTCCTGGGGTTCTGCCAGGGGCGCGTCTTGCGGCGGGTGTCTGCCAATCGCGCCGATTGCGCGCGTGCGCGCGTCAGGTGCCCGCCCGCGTGCTGGTGCTCCTCGTGTCCTGCGCGCCCGGCGCGCGGCGGCGAGGCTCGCGCCCCGGTCGTCCAGCCGCCCCCGCCCGCCCCGAACCCCTCACTCGTACCCCGCGAGCGCCCTCTCCCGCCACACCCCCGGGTCCCCCCACGCGCCCCGCAGCGCCCGTGCCTTCGTGAGCCACAAGGAGAGGTCGAACTCCGCCGTGTACCCGAGTGCCCCGTGCAGTTGGAGTGCCGCGCGGGCCGCCCCGTAGGCCGCCTCGGATGCCGTCACCTTCGCCGCGGCCACGTCGGCCTGCGCCTGGGTCGTCGCCGCGCCGAACACCAGCGGCCGGGCGAACTCCAGGCTCACCAGGACGTCCGCCAGCCGGTGCTTGACCGCCTGGAACGATCCGATCGGCACCCCGAACTGCGTGCGCTGCTTCGCGTACGCCACGGTCCTGTCGAGCAGCGCAAGGCCGACGCCCAGCGCCTGCGCGGCGGTGGCAAGTGCCGCCCAACGCGTCGCGTGCCGCGCGGCCGCGGTCACGGCTGTGCCCGCGGCGAGCAACTCGCCGCCGGGCAGCGGCGCGGCGAGCCGCCGCGCGGGATCCAGGGACTGTCGCACGCGCGCGTGCCCGGGCGCGATCCGCAAGGTCTCGTCCGTCACGACCAGGACGAGGTCGGCGGTGTCCGCGTCCACCGCGTGCGGGCCGCCATCCGGCAGGGTGAGGGTCGCGCTCGCCGTCCCCGCGGCCAGCGCGGGCAGCAGGCGCTTGGCAGGAGCCCGCTCGCCCTCCTCGGCGAGACGCGTCAGGAGCGCGGCCGCCGCCACCGTCTCGACGACCGGGCCCGGCACGGCGTGCCTTCCCAACTCCACGAAGGCGACGGCCGTTTCGACGGGCAGCGGGCCCACCCCCTCGTACTCTTCTGGCACCGGCAGCGCGAAGACGCCCGCGTCCGCAAGGCGCGCCCATATCGCGCGCCCGAGGGTGGGGTCGCCGGCGCCCCACGCGCGCGTGGCCGCCACCGTGTCGGCCGCCGTCAGCATCGCGTCCAGGGAGCGGGCGAACTCCCGCTGCTCGTCGTCGAGGAGGAATTTCATCAGCGGCGTCCCTTCTCCATCAGCGGCGTCCCTTCGGCAGACCGAGCAGCCGCTCGGCGATGATGTCGCGCTGGATCTCGTTGGTGCCCGCGTAGATGGGTCCGGCGAGCGAGAACACGTACCCCTCCGCCCAGTCGGGGCCGCCCGCGCGCGGGCCGTCGGTCAACTCGCCGTCCGGGCCGAGCAGGTCGAGCGCCGTCTCGTGCAGGGCGATGTCGTACTCCGACCAGAAGACCTTGTTGAGGCTGGACTCGGCGCCGATGGTCTCGCCGGACAGGAACCGCGAGGCGTTCGCCCAGGTGAACAGGGCGTACGCGCGGGCGCCGATGACGGCGTCGGCGACGCGGTCGCGCAGCGCCGTGTCGGTCGGGTCCGCGTGGGTGCGCCACTGGCGGGCCAGGCGGTCCGCGGCGGCGAGGAAGCGGCCGGGGGAGCGCAGGGTGAGGCCGCGTTCGTTACCCGTGGTGGACATGGCGATGCGCCAGCCCTGGCCCGGCTCGCCGATCACGTCCTCGTCCGGCACGAAGACGTCGTCCAGGAAGAGTTCGGCGAAGGCGGGCTTGCCGTCCAGGCGGCCCACGGGACGGACCGTCACCCCGTCCGCGTCGAGCGGGAACATCAGGTAGGTCAGGCCCTGGTACGGCTTGTCCGGCAGCTTCCCGCCGCCCCCCGGCGACCCGCTGCGGAAGAGGCCGAACGCGCGGTCGGCGAACGCGGCCCGGGACGACCAGGTCTTCTGCCCGCTGATCAGCCAACCGCCCTCCGTACGGCGGGCGGTGGAGCGCAGTGACGCCAGGTCGGACCCCGACTCCGGCTCCGACCAGGCCTGGGCCCAGACGACCTCGCCGGTCGCCATGGACGGCAGCACCCGCGCCCGCTGCTCCTCGGTGCCGAAGTCGAACAGGGTGGGCGCGAGGAGGTTGATGCCGTTCTGCGAGACGCGGCCCGGCGCGCCCGCCGCGTAGTACTCCTCCTCGAACACCAGCCACTTGACGATGTCGACGCCCTGCCCGCCGTACTCCTCGGGCCAGGAGACCACCGACCAGCGGTTCGCCGCGAGGGTGCGCTCCCACGCGCGGTGGGCGGCGAAGCCCTCCGCCGTCTCCAGGGAGGGGAGCGGCGCGGCCGGCACGTGCGCGGCGAGCCAGTCGCGCGCCCGCTGCCTGAACTCCCCCTCCTCGGGGGTGAAGTCGAGGTCCATCCGTGGCCCACCCTTCTCTAACAAGTGTTTGGTAGATTAACCTGAGAGGAGCCGACGAGTCGAGGGCCCGGAGCCGGAATCGGGGGACAGCCCATGGACGCACCAGCCCAGGTGCCCGCGCACGACCTGCTCGCGGGCCGCACCGCCGTCATCACGGCCGCCGCCGGGGCCGGCATCGGCGGCGCCACCGCACGCCGCTTCCTGCAGGAGGGCGCCCGGGTCGTCATCGGCGACGCCCACGCGCGCCGGACCAAGGAGACGGTGGCGGAGCTCGCCGCGGAGTTCGGCGCGGACCGGGTCGACGGCATACCGTGCGACGTCACGGAATCGGCGCAGATCGACGCCCTGTTCGACCTGGCGGAGCGGTGCCACGGCCGCCTCGACATCGTGGTGAACAACGCCGGCCTCGGAGGGACCGCCGAGCTCACCGAGATGGCCGACGAGCAGTGGGACAAGGTCATCGACGTCACCTTGAACGGCACGTTCCGCTCGACCCGCGCCGCCCTGCGCCGACTGCGGGCCGAGGGCCGGGGCGGCGTGATCGTCAACAACGCCTCGGTGCTCGGCTGGCGCGCCCAGGCAGGCCAGGCGCACTACGCCGCGGCGAAGGCGGGCGTCATGGCCCTCACCCGCTGCGCAGCCCTTGAGGCGGCCCCGCACGGCATACGGATCAACGCGGTCGCGCCGAGCCTCGCCATGCACCCCCACCTCGCCAAGGTCACCTCTCCCGAGCTCCTCGAAGAGCTCACCGCCCGCGAGGCGTTCGGGCGGTACGCGCAGCCGTGGGAGATCGCCAACGTCATCGTCTTCCTGGCCGGCGACTACTCCTCGTACATGACGGGCGAGACGGTCTCGGTCAGCAGTCAGCACGCCTAGGCGGAGAATGATGGTGTGTCGAAACCGAACCAGAGCACCAGCAAGAGGGCCGACCCCGCACCGCGCAAGTCGGCCGGCGCCGCGAAGAAGTCGCAGGTGAGCCCGTCACCCGAGCGTCGCCGCGAACTCCTCGCCATCGCCGCCGACGTCTTCGCCGAACAGGGGTACAACGCCACCACGGTCCGCAAGATCGCCGACGCCGCGGGGATGCTGGCGGGCAGCCTCTACTACCACTTCGACTCCAAGGAGTCGATGCTCGAAGAGATCCTCCGCACCTTCCTCACCGAGCTCTGGGACGGGTACGACACCGTGCTCCAGGCCCAGCTCGGCCCCCGGGAAACGCTCGAAGCCCTCGTCACCGAATCCTTCCGGGAGATCGACCGGCACCGCGCCGCCGTCGCGATCTACCAGAAGGAGTCCCGCCACCTCGTCGCCCAGCAGCGCTTCCAGTACCTGTCGGACTCGCAGCAGCACTTCGAGAAGGCCTGGCTCACCACGCTGGAGCGCGGCGTCGCGGAAGGCGTCTTCCGGGGCGACCTGGACATCCGGCTCGCCTACCGCTTCGTGCGCGACACCGTCTGGGTCGCCGCGTCCTGGTACCGCCCCGGCGGGGGCCACAGCCCCGAGGAGATCGCCCGTCAGTACCTGTCGATGGTCCTGGACGGCATCTCCGTACGTACGTGAGCGGCGGGTCGTCGGACGGCGCCGCACGACCGAGGAGTACGCAGTCATGGCCGAGGCCTACATCGTCGAAGCGGTCCGCACCCCCGTCGGCAGGCGCGGGGGAGGACTGAGCGAGGTCCACCCCGCCGACCTGGGCGCCCACGTCCTGAAGGAGCTCGTCGAGCGGACCGGCGTCGACCCCGCAGCCGTCGAGGACGTCGTCTTCGGCTGCCTGGACACGGTCGGGCCGCAGGCCGGTGACATCGCCCGCACCAGCTGGCTGGCGGCCGGACTGCCCGAGGTGGTGCCCGGCGTGACGATCGACCGGCAGTGCGGGTCGTCCCAGCAGGCCGTGCACTTCGCCGCGCAGGGCGTGCTCTCCGGCACCCAGGACCTCGTCGTCGCCGGCGGCACCCAGAACATGTCGATGATCCCCATCGCCTTCGCCTCCCGGCAGGCCGCCGAACCCCTCGGCCTCACCGAGGGCCCCTACGCGGGCAGCGAGGGCTGGCGCGCGCGGTACGGCAATCGTCCCGTGAACCAGTTCCACGGCGCCCAGTTGATCGCGGAGAAGTGGGGGATATCCCGCCGTGACATGGAGGAGTTCGCGCTCCGCTCGCACCGGCGGGCGGTCCGCGCCATCGACGAGGGCCGCTTCGACCGGGAACTGACCGCCTGCCGGGGCGTGACCACCGACGAGGGTCCGCGGCGCGACACCACCCTGGAGAAGATGGCCGGTCTCAAGCCGGTCCTCGACGGCGGCACGATCACCGCCGCCTGCTCCTCACAGGTGTCCGACGGCGCGGCGGCGCTGCTCATCGCGAGCGAACAGGCCGTCCGGGACCACGGGTTGACGCCCCGCGCGCGGATCCACCACCTCTCCGTGCGCGGCGAAGACCCCATCCGGATGCTCTCCGCACCGATCCCCGCCACCGCCCACGCCCTCAAGAAGACCGGCATGAGCATCGGTGACATCGACCTCGTCGAGATCAACGAGGCGTTCGCGCCGGTCGTCCTGGCCTGGCTGCGGGAGACCGGCGCCGACCCGGAGAAGGTCAACGTCAACGGCGGTGCGATCGCCCTCGGCCACCCCCTGGGCGCGACCGGCGTGAAACTCATGACCACGCTCCTGCACGAACTGGAGCGCACCGGCGGCCGGTTCGGACTCCAGACGATGTGCGAGGGCGGCGGCCAGGCCAACGTGACGATCATCGAACGCCTCTGACCGGCCGCCGCCCGTCCGGGAAATGGACTCTTCCTCACCCCTTGCGGGAGTACCTGCGCCGACCGCGCTCCATCACGGCCCCGACCCGGCTAGTCTCGACTTCTGTACGTCGATTGAGCGACCCCGGGAGGTAGCGCGATGACGCAGGTACGGCCCGGAGGAGCTGCCGGGGGCCCCTTGTGGGAGCGCGACGACGAACTCGCCGCGGCCACCCGGGCCATCGAGGAACTCTGCGCCGACGCGACGACCGCGGGCGGACTCATCGCCTTCAGCGGCGAAGCGGGCATCGGCAAGACGGCGCTCCTGGCCGAGGTGCGCCGCCTCGCGGAAGGCCGCGCCACGGTGTGGGCGGCGCGCGGCGGCGAGACCGTCACCTCCGTCCCCTTCAACGTCGTGCGCCAGCTCCTGCAGCCCGCCCTCGTCCAGCTCAGCCCCGACGACGCCCGCGAGTACTTCGGCGACTGCTACGACATCGCGGGCCCCGCCCTCGGCATAGCCGAGCCCGGCGGCCGCCAGCCGGATCCGCAAGGAGTCTGCGACGGCCTCGTCGAGGCCGTCTCCCGGCTCGCCCGGCTGCACTGGCCGCTCGTCCTGCTCATCGACGACGCGCACTGGGCCGACCAGGAGACCCTGCACTGGCTCGCCACGTTCGCCCAGCGCCTGGACGAACTGCCCGTACTCGTCGTGATCGCCCGCAGGCCCGGCGAGGCCTCCGGCGAGAGCGCCCGCCACCTGGCCGCCGTCACCGCCAAGGCCCGCTCGTTCACCACCCTGCGCGCCCTCACCCCGGACGCCGCCGCGGGCCTGACCCGCGCCACGCTCGGCGAGCACGCCGACTCCCCGTTCTGCCGCGAGGTCTGGGCGGTCACCGGCGGCAATCCGTACGAATCCGTGGAGCTCCTCGCCAAGGTGCAGGACAGCGAGCTCGACCCGGTGGAGAGCTCCGCCGACGAGCTGCGCGCCCTCAACCGCACCGCCCGTGGCCGCGGCCTCGTCGCCCGCCTCGAAGGGCTCGGCACCGACGCCACCCGGTTCGCCTGGGCCGCCGCCATCCTCGGCAGCGCCATCTCCGTCGAACTGGCCGCCTCGCTCGCCGGGATGACCCCGGAGAAGGCCGAGCGGTGCGCGGAGCGCCTGTGCACCGCGCGCATCCTGATCGACGGCGACGACGGCATGGAGTTCGTCCACCCGCTGATCGCCACCACGGTCTACCGCTCCATCCCGGCCGCCACCCGCACCGCGATGCACGGCCAGGCCGCCTCCGTCGTCGCCCACGACGGCCGTGGCGCCGCGGCCGCCTCCCGGCACCTCCTTGAGGTCCACCCCGACGACGACCCCGAGCTGGTGGAGCAGCTGCGCCGGGCCGCCGCCGAACATCTGGCCGTCGGCGCGCCCGACGCGGCCCGCCGGTGCCTGGAGCGCGCCCTCGCCGAACCCCCGCTGCCCGAGATCCACGCGCGCGTGCGCTACGAACTGGGCTGCGCCACCCTGCTCACCTCGCCCGTCACCACCATCGGCCATCTGCGCGAGGCGCTCTCCATGCCCGGCCTCGACCAGGAGCTGCGGGTCGACGCGGTCTGCCGCCTCTCCCAGGCCCTGGTACACAACGACCAGCTCGACGAGGGCCTGCGCGTCATCGCCGAGGAGGCGGCGCGGCTCGACGAGGGGCCCGCGCGGCTGCGGCTGCAGGCCGTGCACTACATGTGGGAGGGCATCCACGCGGACGAGGAGGACTCGCCGGGACGGTCGCGGCGGCTCGCCGCGCTCGCCGGTCCCCTCCGCGGCCGCGACAACTCCGAGCGCGCCCTGTTGATCCTGCGCGCCTTCGACGCCATGACCCGCGGTGAGAGCGCCGAACTCGTCGTCGAGCTCTGCGACCGCGCCCTCGTCAACGGCCGCCTCGCGCCCGGGCTCGGCTGGACCGACCCCGAGTGGAGCTTCGAACTCCGGCTGATGCTCGGCGGGTCGTACGCCTTCTCCGACCGGCTCGACCGCGCGGAGAGCCTGTTCACCGAGGCCGTGCGCGCCTACGAGACCGCGGGCTGGAGCGGCGGGCACCTCGCCCTCTCGCACGCCTTCCTCGGCTATGTGTACCGCAGGCGCGGCCGGCTGACCGACGCCGAACGCTCGCTGCGCGAGAGCCTGCGGCTGGCCGACCGCGTCGGTGAGGGGCTGCCGATGCACTGGGAGGCGGCCAGCATGCTCATCGACACGCTCCTGGCGCGCGGCCACGTCGAGGAAGCGGGCGCCGTCGCCGACCGGTACGGCTTCGCGCCGCCGTCCGCCTCCACGATCTACGTGCCGGACGCGCCGTCCGTGCGCGGCAGGCTCCTGCTCGCCCTCGGACGGGCGAAGGAGGGGCTGAACGTACTGGAGGCGACCGCGAAGGCGCTGACCGCGCGCGGCCAGTACAACACCGTGCTCGCCCCGTGGGCGTACGACCTCGCCCGTGCGCTGGCCCACGAGGACCCCCGGCGCGCGGCCGACCTGGTCGCGGACGCCCGCAGGCAGGCCGAGCGGTTCGGTACGGACACCGCGATCGGCGAGGCCCTGCGGTGCGCGGCGGCGCTGGAGACCGGCCCACGCTCCGTCGCCCTGTACCGGCAGGCCGCCGGCTACCTGGAGGCCTCGCCCTGCGCGTACGAACACGCGGTGGCCCGCGTCGAGTACGGCATCGCCGCGGAGTCCGCGCCGGATCTGGAACGGGGCCTGACCCTGGCCCGCTCCTGCGGCGCCGACGGCCTCGCCGACCGGGCCCTCGACCACTTGCCGCTGGTGAGGCGCTGAGGCGGGGGGGGAGAGAGGACAGTCGGGGTACGTCACCCGCATCAGACCACCCGCATCGGACGACCCGCGTCAGACCACCCGTATCGGGCACGCTCCGCCGTCAGAACGTGTCACGCCCGCTGTAGGCGACCCAGTACCTCCCCTGCCTCCCTCATCACCCGCTCCACCAGTTCCGCGCACGAAGGCAGGTCCGCTATGAGGCCCGCTATCTGGCCCGAGGCCATCACCCCCAGCTCCGGGCGGCCGTCCACCATCGCCGACTTGAGCATCATGGGGGTGTTCGCCGCCAGCACGACCTGGCTCCACGTCAGGTCCTTGCCGTGCCGCATCGCCAGGCCGTCGCGGGCCAGTCGGCGCCAGCTCATGCCGGAGATCTTCCGGAACGCCGCCGCGTGCCGCATCGCGCGCGCCAGTGACGTGATCCGGCCCGCTCTCTCCAGCTCCGCCACCAGCTCCGTGCGCAGCATCCGGTGCGGGAGGCCGTCCACGCGCGTGGTGACCGTGACGTCCTTGACGGAGGCCGCCAGATAGCGGGCCTTGACCGCGTCCGGCACCGTCGAGTCCGAGGTGAGCAGGAAGCGGGTGCCCATGCCTACGCCCGCCGCCCCGTACGCGAGCGCGGCGATGAGGCCGCGCCCGTCGTAGAAGCCGCCCGCCGCGATCACCGGCAGGTCCACCGCGTCGACGACCTGCGGGAGCAGCACGGTCGTGGCGACCTCGCCGGTGTGGCCGCCGCCCTCGCCGCCCTGGACGAGCACCGCGTCCGCGCCCCACGCGGCGACCTTCTCCGCGTGCCGGCGCGCGCCGACGGAGGGGATGACCACCACGCCCGCGTCCTTCAGCTCGGCGATCAGCTCCCTCGACGGCGCGAGCGCGAACGACGCGACCCGCACGCCCTCCTCGACGATGATCCGCACACGCTCCCGCGCGTCCCCCCCGTCGGCCCGCAGATTGACCCCGAAGGGCGCCGTCGTACGGGACTTGACCTCGCGCACGGCGGCGCGCAGCTGGTCGACCGTCATCGTGGCGGAGGCGAGGATGCCGAGCGCCCCCGCCTGCGCGGTCGCCGAGACGAGGCGGGGCCCCGCCACCCAGCCCATGCCGGTCTGCACGATCGGATGCCGGACGCCGACCAGCCGGGTCAGCGGCGTCTCCAGGACGGGGGTGCCGGGCAGCGGGTCCGTCCCGGACTGCGGGTCCGTCCCGGACAGCGGGTCCGTTTCGGACGGAGGGCCCGTCCCGGGCAGCGGGCGCGGTGGTTCTCGTGTCACGTGCGCACCTCGCGGTCGCGCAGGCCGCGCGGATCCACCACCTCGCGGATCAGCCGCAGCTCCTCGGCGGACGGCTCGCGGGTGTACGGCACGTCGTCCGGCACGGCCAGGGCGAACCCCGTGGCCTCGCGCACCTGGTCGAGGGTGACGCCCGGGTGCAGCGAGGCGACGCGCATGCGGCGGTCGGGCGTCGCGAAGTCGAAGACGCCGAGATCGGACACGACCCGGCGCAGGTCGTGGAAGCGGGTCGCGGAGGGACCGGCCGCCGCCGCGCTGTCGTACCCGACGCCGCTGATCATGTCGACCTTCTCGACGAAGACCCGGGTCGAGTGCCTCGGCACCCAGTAACTCACCGGGTTGTTCAGTGTGTTGACCGGGGCGCCGCGCACGCCCAGGAGCTGGCGCTTGGGGCGTTCCCAGTCGCCGATGCACGAGATGTTCTGGTTGCCGTGGCGATCGAGCTGGCTCGCGCCCATCATCACGTGCCGTCGGCCGCCCATGACCATCGTCAGATGCCTGCGGTACGGCAGCCAGCCCTCGGTCACCGTCGAGGCGGCGCCGACGGCCGGGACGTCGCCGATGAGCAGGGCCTCACCGTCCGTGAGCAGCAGGTCGGGGGAGAAACTGAGTCGGGCGAGGCGGGCCGCGACGGAGGGGACCGTGCCCATCGGGGAGGCGAGGATCTCGCCGTCGCCGCGCCAGGCCTCCGCGCAGGCGATCACGCAGTACTCGGCGCGGGTGACGGCCCGCGCGGTGGTCGACGTCATCGCTGCTCCTTGTGCCAGGTCCGGACGGCCAGGTGGTAGTCGCGCTCGTCGCCGCAGAGGAAGCGGGTCCGGAAGGCGTCCCAGGCCGCCGGGTCCGCCGCCGCGGTCGCGTACTCCTTCTGGAAGGGCTCGTCCCGGCCGTAGTCCGGTACGCAGGAGGTGAAGTGCGCCCCGCCGGGCGTCTCGGTCACGCCGGTCACCGCGTGCCGGGAGATCAGCATCGTCTGCGGCGCCGCGTGCGCGGTGAGCTCCTCGGGGTCTACGACGCGCTCGCACGAGACGTACGCGGTGTCGGCCGCCTCGCAGAACAGGTCGTCGAAGTACGGGTCGGGGCCCAGGTACTGTCCGTTGCCCGCGGAGTCGGCGCGGTTCATGTGGACCAGGGCCGCGTCCATCCGCAGGGCGGGTACGGCGACGAGCTCCTCCCCGTCCTCGTACGGCGAAGTGACCGTCCGCAGCCGGGGGTTGACCCGCAGGACGTCCGAGCCGAGGCCCGCGCGGATCGGCAGGAACGGCAGCCGCTGGGCGCCCGCGGTGAGCCCCTGCATGAACATCGCCTCGTCCAGCTCGACGAGTTCGAAGGCGGCACGCTCGCGTGCCGCCCGGAAGTGCGGCTCCAGGGGGATCGAGTCGAGGGTCACGAAGGCGGTGACCAGCTTGCGGATCCGGCCGGCCGAGGCGAGCAGGCCGACATCCGGGCCGCCGTACGAGACGACGGTCAGGTCCGTGACATCGGACCGCAGCAGCGCGCGCACCAGCGCCATCGGCTTGCGGCGCGACCCCCAGCCGCCGATGCCGAGCGTCATACCGCTCCTCAGGCGCCCCACGATCTCGTCCGGCGTCATCCTCTTGTCGGTCCTGCCACTCATGCCCTGCCCTCCCCGTGTGTCCCGGAATCTCCTTGAGTCCCGAAGTCCTCGCGGATGCGGTCGGCCAGGCCGCTGAGGTTCGCCTCGAAGGTGAAACCCTGCTCGAAGCGGTAGCTGCGGTGCACGTCGACGGGGTCGATGCCGTTGATCGCGGCCTTCGCGAAACGCAGCAGCGTGCCGTCCTTGCGGGCGATCTCCCGCGCCAACTCCATTGCCGCCTCGGCGAGTTCCTCGCGCGGGACGACCCGCCACACCGAGCCGTGCGCGTGCAGCTCGGCGGCGGTCGCCGTGCGCGAGGTGTAGTAGAGGGTGCGCATCAGATGCTGGGGCACGAGCCGCGCCAGATGGGTGGCGGCGCCGAGCGCGCCCCGGTCCAGCTCGGGCAGGCCGAAGGTGGCGTCCTCGCTCGCCACGATCGCGTCCGCGTTCCCCACCAGGCCGATGCCGCCGCCCAGACAGAAGCCCTGCACCGCCGCGACGACGGGGACCTCGCACTCGTACACCGCCGAGAACGCCGCGTAACACCCGCGGTTGGCGCCGATCAGCGCGGTGTGGCCGGTGTCGCGCTGCATCTCCTTGATGTCCACGCCCGCGTTGAACCCGCGGCCCTCGGCGGCCAGCACGACACAGCGGATCCCGGGATCGCGCCCGGCCGCGCGCACCGCGTCCGCCAGGTCGAACCACCCCTGTACGGGCAGGGCGTTGACCGGTGGGTGGTCGACGGTGACGACGGCGACGCCCTTGTCCGGGGCGGAGGTGGAGACAGACATCAGAGGATCCGCTACCTTTCGACCACACGCCTTCAACCAAACATTTGTTAGTTGGAAAGGTAGCAGCGATGACTGACACACGACAGAGCGATGACTGACGGTCGGCAGGTGGTCGTCGTGACCGGCGGCACCCGCGGCGTCGGTGCCGGAATCGCCCGGAGCTTCCTCGCGGCCGGGGCCCGCGTCGTCGTCTGCGCCCGCAGGCCACCGGACGAGCCCGTCGAAGCGGCGGGCGCCACCGCCGAGTTCAGACCCCTCGACCTGCGTGACGCGGAGGCGGCCCGCGCCTTCTTCGCCGAAGTGGCCGCGGACCACGGCGCGGTGGACGTCCTCGTGAACAACGCGGGCGGCACCCCCTTCGGACTGCTCGCCGGCACCGCCCCGGCCCGCCAGGCCAAGATCGTCGAGCTGAACCTGCTCGCGCCGCTGTACGCCTCACTCGGCGCCCATGAGGTGATGTGCCGTCAGGAGGGCGGCGGCAGCATCACGATGATCGGCAGCGTCAGCGGCACCCGGCCCTCGCCCGGCAGCGGCGCGTACGGAGCGGCCAAGGCAGGCCTGGAGAACCTCGCCGGCACCATGGCGGTCGAGTGGGCCCCGGCCGTCCGCGTCAACACGGTCGTCCTCGGCCTGGCCCGCACCGAGAGCGCCCACCTGCACTACGGCGACGAGGACGGCGTCGCGCGGGTCGCGCGCACCGTCCCGCTCGGCCGCCTCGCCGAGCCCGCCGACGTCGGCGACGCCTGCGTGTTCCTGGCGTCCGACCGCGCGCGGTACATCAGCGGTGCCGCGCTCCGCCTGCACGGCGGCGGTGAACGCCCCGCGTTCCTGGCCGCCGCACCCGTCAACCACACACCCTCTTAGGAGCTCTGTCATGACGTCAGCTGCTGCCGGGTCCGGGTCCGGGTCCGGGTCCGGACTCTGCGAGGGCCGGGTCGTGATCGTCACCGGCGCGGGGCGCGGCCTCGGCCGGGCGCACGCGCGCGCGTACGCGGCCGAAGGCGCCCGGGTCGTCGTCAACGACCTCGGCGTGGGCCCCGACGGAGCGGGGGAGTCCGGTGGTTCGGGGGAGTCCGGTGGGCCCGCCCACGACGTGGTCGAGGAGATCTGCGCGGCGGGCGGCCGAGCCGTCGCGCACGGCGGCGACATCGCCACGTCCGAGGGCGCCGCCTCACTGGTGCGGACCGCGCTCGACACGTACGGACGGCTCGACACCCTCGTCAACAACGCGGGCTTCCTGCGTGACCGCATGCTCGTCAACCTCGGGGAGGACGACTGGGATGCCGTGATGCGCGTCCACCTCAAGGGGCACTTCCTCACCCTCAAGCACGCGGGCGCGCACTGGCGTGCCGAGGCGAAGGCCGGCCGCGCCCCGCACGCGTGCGTGGTCAACACCAGCTCGGGAGCGGGGCTCCTCGGCAGCGTCGGACAGGGCAACTACAGCGCGGCCAAGGCCGGCATCCTCGGTCTGACCTTCGTCGCGGCCGCCGAACTCGGCTCCTACGGAGTGCGGGTCAACGCCATCGCCCCCGCCGCCCGCACGCGCATGACCGAGCGGACCTTCGCCGACACCATGGCCGCGCCCGAGGACGGCGGCTTCGACGCGATGGCCCCGGAGAACGTGTCGCCGCTCGTGGTCTGGCTGGGCTCCACCGCCTCCGCCGGGGTCACGGGCCGCGTCTTCGAGGCGGAGGCGGGCCGGATCACCGTCATGGAGGGCTGGCGGCCGGGCCCAACGGCGGACAAGGGAGCCCGTTGGTCGCCGGCGGAGGCCGGGGAGGCCGCGCGGAAACTGCTCGCCGAGGCGGAGCCGCCGCAGCCGGTGTACGGGGCGCGCTGACGGCCCGGCGGTGCGGCTGCGATGGTGTCCACCGGCGCCGTTCCCCGGCGCCGTCCACCGGTGTCGCCCGCCGACGTCTTCGCCGGGGAGCCCTGGGACCTGCGGTTAGTGTGGGCAGTCGTATCCGTCCCGCCGAGGAGTCCCCGTCATGCCCGCGCCGCGTACCGTCCTGATCCTCCAGCACGTCGAGGTCGAGAAGCCCGGCCTGATCCTGGAGGCGCTCGACGGCAGCGGGCTCGACGTCGACATCCGGAACCTGCTCGACGCCCAGAGCGCCCAGAGCGCCCCGAACGCCTCGCCGGCCGACCTGCCGCCCGTGGCCGACCTGGCGGGACTCGTCGTGATGGGCGGTCCCATGAACGCCGACGACCTGGCAGGCCACCCGGCACTGAAGCTGGAGCGCGACCTGCTCGCCGACGCGCTGCGGGCCGGCGTCCCGACCCTGGGCGTGTGCCTCGGCGCCCAACTGCTCGCCCGCGCCCAAGGTCTGGTCGTACGGACCGGCGCCGAGCGCGGGCAGGGCGAGGAGATCGGCTGGGCCCCGCTGCGCGACGTGGACCGGGACGACCCCGTCGTCGGCCCGCTGGCCGACGCCCCCGCGGTGCTCCACTGGCACGGCGACCGCATCGTGCCCGCCGCCGGGATCCAGGTGCTCGCCCGCACCGACACGACCGAGTGCCAGGCGTTCCGGGCCGGGCCCGCGGCCTGGGGGCTGCAGTTCCATCTGGAGGTCACCCCCGGCCTCCTGGACGACTGGCTCGCCGAGCCGTCCTTCGCCACGGAGGCGGCCCAGGCGCTCGGCCCCGGCGCGGCGGAGCGGCTGGCGGCCGACGCCCGGGCCGTCGCCCCGGCCCTGCGACCGCTGGCCGAGCGCGGCCTGGCCCATCTGAGGTCCCTCTTCGTGGCGCGGGCGGGGCTCTAGCGCTCCGCGGGCCCCGCGGCGACGTCCTCCTCGGCGAGCACGCGCTGCGCGACCGCGAACGCCGCGTTGGCCGCGGGGACCCCGCAGTAGACCGCCGTCTGCAGCAGGACCGCGCCGATCTCCTCGGGAGCGAGCCCGTTGCGGCGCGCGGCGCGGACGTGCAGGGCCAGCTCGTCGAGGTGGCCGTGGGCGACCAGCGCGGTCAGCGTGATCATGCTGCGCTCGCGGCGGGCCAGCGTCGGGTCGGTCCAGATCTCGCCCCACGCGTAGCGGGAGATGAAGTCCTGGAAGCGCGCGGTGAAGGGCGTCGTGTTCGCCTGTGCGCGGTCCACGTGCGCGTCCCCGAGCACGGCCCGCCGCACGGCCGTACCGCTCGCCGGGGTCCCGTCGGCGAAATGGCCTCGCAACGCCGCCGCGACGGCCTCGGGCCGTTCGGCGGGCGCCAGATGTGAGGCGCCGGACAGCTCCAGGAGGGAGGCGCCCGGCACGGCGTCGGCGATCTCCCGCGCGTGGGCGGGCGGCGTCGCGGGGTCCTCGCGCCCGGCGACGACCAGCGTGGGCGCCACGATCGACGTCAGCGCGTGCCGCAGGTCATACGCGGCCAGCGCGTCGCAGCACGCGGCGTACGCCCCCGGATCGGCCGCGCGGAGGTCCGCGACCAGGCCGGGCACGGTGAAGCCGGGCGTGAACCACCGCTCAGGCGCCGACTCCACGAGCCCGCTGAGTCCCTCGCGCCGCACCAGCGCGGCCCGCTCCCGCCACGGCTCGGCGCCACCGAAGTGGGCCGACGAGCAGACCACCCCGAGGGACGCCACCCGGTCGGGGTGCCGGGCCGCGAGCCACAGCCCGACGGCACCGCCCAGCGACACCCCCGCGTACGCGAAGCGGTCGATGCCGAGCGCGTCGGCGAGGGTGAGGACGAGCGCGGCGAGGTCGTCGACCGTCGTGCCGGGGCCGATCAGGTCGGCGGGGGAGCGGCCGTGGCCGGGGAGGTCCCAGCGTACGACCCGGTGGGTGGTGGCGAGTTCGGGCGCGACCGCGTCCCACAGCGCGGTGGAGGTGCCGAGCGACGGGCCGAGGAGGAGCGGGGGAGCGGTGGCGGCGCCCTCGACGGTGTGGTGCGGCAGCCGGCCGTTCGGTGTGGTGGTCAACGTCGCTCCAAGGCGCGGTCGGTGAGAGCGGCGGCGGCGCCGGTGTAGTGGGTGGGATCGGTGAGCTCGGTGAGGTCGACGTCCTTCAAGGCGGGCTCGTCGACGCCGAGTTCCGTGAGGGTCTCCGCGAGCACCGTCGCGAGCGTCCGTCCCTCGTCCCGGGTGCGCCGGGCCGCCGAGGTCAGGACCTCCTTCGCGCGGGCCCGTCCGAGCAGCGGGGCGAGCGTGGCCGAAAGACGCTCGGAGACGACCAACCCGCCGGTGAGGTCCAGGTGTTCACGCATCGCCGCCGGGTGCACGCGCAGCCCCTCGGCGAGTTCCGCCGCGTCCCGCGCCGCCCCGCCGGTCAGCCGCAGCAGGTCGCGCAGCGGCTCCCACTCGGCGTGCCAGGCGCCCGCGGGCCGCTCGTCCTCGGCGGCCAGCGAACCGTGGAGGGTCGCCGCGAGGCCCGGCGCACGGCGGGCGGCCGCCGTGATCAGCGTCGCGCGGACGGGATTGGCCTTGTGCGGCATGGCGGACGACCCGCCGCCCGCGCCCTCGGAGACCTCGGTGATCTCGGTGCGGGAGAGCGTGAGCACGTCGGCCGCCGCCTTGCCGAGCGCGCCGGCGGTGAAGGCGAGGACGGCGGCGAGATCGGCGACCGGGGTACGAAGGGTGTGCCAGGGCAACACGGGTTCACACAGGCCGAGTTGGCGGGCGAAGGCCGAGACCAGGCGCTGGCCGGGTGGCTCCCGTCCCGCCTCCGATAGTCCGTGCTCACCCTCGGCGCGGGAGACGCCACCACCGGCCCCGTACGCCCCGAACGCCGCCAACGTCCCGGCCGCACCGCCCAGTTGCGCCGGCAATGCGCGCCGAACACCCGCCACCCGGTCCCGCGCGTCCAGGACCAGCGACCGCCAGCCCGCCGCCTTCAGGCCGAACGTTGTCGGCACCGCGTGCTGGGTGAGCGTGCGGCCCGGCATCGCGGTGTTCCGGTGCGCGGCGGCGAGCCGGGCCAACGCCCGTTCCGTACGCGCCAGATCGGCGAGGATCAGGTCGGATGTCCGGGCGGCGAGCAGCATCAGGGCCGTGTCCAGGATGTCCTGGCTCGTCGCGCCCCGGTGGACATAGGGGGCCGACTCGTCGGGCACGGCCGCCGTCAACCGTGCCACCAGCGGGATCACCGGATTCCCGCCGTCCCGCGCGCGCAGCGCGATGTCCCGGGCGTCGAACCTGCCGGGGTCCGCGGCCGCCGCCGTCACGGCCCTCGCCGCCTCCGGCGGGGCCATGCCCACCGCGGCCTGCGCCCGGGTCAGCGCGGCCTCCGCCTCCAGCATCGCCGCGAGGAAGGCCTGGTCGGAGGTGGCGTCCTCGGCCGGGGACCCGGCCGAACCCGGCGAGAACAGGCCGCTCACGAGGACTCCGCGGGGAATTCCAGGAAGACCGTCTCCTGTGCGCCCTGCAGACGGATGTCGAACCGGTAGGTGTGCGAGGCCTCGCTCTGGGCGAGCAGCGTGGCTCGCCGCTCCGGGTCCAGCGAGCCGAGCAGCGCGTCGCCGGGTTCGTCCACCAAGTACGCGCGGGTGTACAGGTGGTGGAGCAGCCCGCGCGCGAAGACCGCGATCGAGACGTACGAGACGCCGCCCGGCGGCAGTGTCCGCACGGCCCAGTGGCCGTCCGCGTCGGTCGGGACCCGGCCGAACCCGGTGAACGCGACCCCGTCGCGCCCCACGGCCCGCCCGGTCACGGGATCCTGCCGCAGCGACCCCGGCACCCCCGCACGCGAACCGTCGGGCGCGGGCTGCCAGGTCTCTATCAGGGCGTCCGGAACCGGCTGCCCGGCGCCGTCGAACACGTACCCGTGCAGGGTGATCGTGTCCGCGTGTCCGGCCGGGGCCACCTCGCCGCCGCGCGGGAAGGGCAGCGCGTACCCGTAGAAGGGTCCGACGGTCTGGGAAGGCGTGGGGGCGTACGTGGACACGGGCGCGGGGGAGTCCGTGGCGCCGGGCGGAGCGGGCCTCGGGCGCGGGGGCGTCGGCGTGGAAGGCATCAGTGCTGCTCGTCCTCCTCGAAGAGCGTCGCGGACGGGCCGTCCAGGACGATGTCCCAGCGGTGGCCGAGCGACCACTCGGGAACGGACAGGGTGTGGTCGTAGGCGCAGACGAGCCGCTGCCGCGCCGCCTCGTCGGTCACCGAGCGCAGCACCGGGTCGTACGGCAGGAGCGGGTCACCGGGGAAGTACATCTGCGTCACCAGGCGCTGGGTGAACGCCGTGCCGAAGAGCGAGAAGTGCAGGTGCGCGGGGCGCCAGGCGTTGACGTGGTTGCGCCACGGGTAGGCGCCCGGCTTGATGGTGGTGAAGTGGTACGTGCCGTCGTCGTCGGTCAGACAGCGGCCGAACCCGGTGAAGTGGGGGTCCAGGGGCGCCGGGTGCCGGTCCACCTGGTGGGCGTACCGGCCCGAGGCGTTGGCCTGCCACAGCTCCACCAACTGCCCGCGCACGGGCCGCCCTCGGCGGTCCAGGACCCGGCCGGTCACGGTGATGCGCTCGCCGAGCGGCTCGCCCGGATGGTGGGAGGTCAGATCGCTGTCCAGAGCGGTGACGTCGGCGACGCCGAACGCGGGCCCGGTCAGCTCCACCGCCTCCGGATCGCGCAACGGTACGAGCGGCCGCTTGGGATGGCGCAGATGGCTGCTGCGGTACGGGGGGTAGTCGCGCGGCGGATGGTGTCCCCCCGCCGCCGCGGCCTGCGCCTTCGCGACCTCGGCGTCGATCGCGTCCTGGGTCAGTCCGTCGGGCAGCGGGTCGGTGGCGGGCGGTTCGGTGCTGAGGGACATGTCTTCGGGCTCCGTTCGAACCTCGGAGGAGTCGGTCAGGCGGGGTTTCCCACGCAGGATTCCCACGCAGGATTCCCACTCAGGTTTTCCACGCGGCTTTCCTGCGCGGGTTTCTACGCGTGTCCCGGCGAGAACCCCGCCGGGACATGGACCTTTGCCGCCGTTCTGGCGGTGATCTCGGCGGCGGTGACGCCCGGCGCCGTCTCGACCAGCACCAGACCGTGGCCGGTCACCTCCAGGACGCCGAGGTCGGTGATGATCCGGTCGACGCAGCCCCGGCCGGTCAGCGGCAGCGCGCACTCCTCGAGGATCTTCGGCGAGCCGTCCTTCGCGGTGTGCGTCATGACGACGAGGACCGTCCGCGCTCCGTGCACGAGGTCCATCGCGCCGCCGATCCCCGTGATCATCTTGCCGGGGACGGCCCAGTTGGCGAGGTCCCCGCGCGCGGAGACCTGCATCGCGCCCAGGACGGCGACGTCGATGTGGCCGCCGCGGATCATCCCGAAGGAGAGCGCCGAGTCGAAGAAGGAGGCGCCGGGCAGCACGGTCACGGTCTCCTTGCCCGCGTTGATCAAGTCCGGGTCGACCTCCGCCTCCGTGGGGTAGGGGCCCACGCCGAGGATGCCGTTCTCCGACTCCAGGACCACCTCCACGCCCGGCGGCAGATGGTTGGGGATCAGCGTGGGCAGACCGATGCCCAGATTCACGTACTGGCCGTCACGGAGCTCCCGCGCGGCGCGGGCGGCCATCTCGTCCCGGGTCCAGGCCATCAGCCGCTCACCGTCCCCGACTTCGTGGCCGGGCCCGCCCCGGAAGTCCCGGGCGTCGTGGTCTCGGTGACCGTGCGCCGCTCGATGCCCTTGTCGGCGGCCTGTTCCAGGGTGAGGGCCACCACCCGCTGCACGAAGATGCCCGGCAGGTGCACCGCGTCCGGGTCGATCGCCCCCGGTTCCACCAGCTCCTCGACCTCCGCGACGGTCACCCGCCCGGCCATCGCGGCCAGCGGGTTGAAGTTGCGGGCGGACCGGGCGAAGACGAGGTTGCCGTGCCGGTCGCCCCGGGCGGCGCGCACCAGTGCGTAGTCGGTACGGATGCCGTGCTCCAGGACGTGCGGGGTGCCGTCGAACTCCCGTACCTCCTTGGCCGGCGACGCCAGGGCGACCCCGCCCTCGCCGTCGTAACGCCAGGGCAGTCCGCCGTCGGCGACCTGGGTGCCCACCCCGGCCGGGGTGTAGAAGGCGGGGATGCCCGCGCCGCCGGCCCGCAGCCGCTCGGCGAGCGTCCCCTGCGGGATCATCTCGACCTCCAGCTCACCGCCCAGGTACTGCCGGGCGAACTCCTTGTTGGCGCCGATGTAGGACCCGGTGACCCGGGCGATGCGGCCGGCCGCGAGGAGCACGGCGAGGCCCGAGTCCAGCGCGCCGCAGTTGTTGGACACGATCTCCAGGCCCGTCACCCCGGACCGGTGCAGCGCGCGTATCAGTTCGTTCGGCACGCCGCTCAGGCCGAAGCCGCCGACGGCCACCGACGCCCCGTCCCGGACGTCGGCCACCGCCTCGGCGGCCGTGGCCACCACCTTGTCCATCCGTGCGCCCCCTCTCGTCCTGTCGCCCCCGTCAAATGCTCAGGGCACTGACTATTTGGGCGAGGATAGGTTGATGCCAACTGTCTGACAAGGGCTGTGCTGTTGGGTAGATGACCCGGTTACTCTTCAGTGCACACGCAAAAGCACAAGACACATCGAGGAGCGGAGGCCCCCATGGCCGCGGTGGACCTTGCCACCCACCCCGGGCACCTGGCCCGGCGGCTGCAGCAGGCGCACCACCTGCTGTGGAACGCGATGGTGTCCGAGGAGATCACCTCGCCGCAGTACGCCGTCCTCAACGCCCTCGTCGCCGAACCCGGCCTCGACCAGCGCACCGTGGGCGAGCGGGTGGGTCTGGACCGGTCCACGATCGCCGAGGTCGTGGCGCGGCTGATCCGGCGCGATCTGCTCGACAAGGTGCGCGACGCGCGGGACGGCCGCCGCTTCCTGCTGCGCCTCACGGACGAGGGGTTGCGCACGCACCGCCGGCTCACCGTGCGCACGGCCCGGATGAACCAGGTCCTCCTCGCGCCGCTCTCCGCCGGGGAGCGGGCCGTGTTCCTCGACCTGATCCAACGGGTCGCGGACGCGGCGGAGGACCTGCGCAACCCGATGCCGTCGGCGGTCGCCGCGACGGACTGACGGGCCTCAGGTCCTCTTTGGCCAACCCTCTACAGCAGTTTGTGTCGGTCTACAGCAGTTTTGTGTCGGTACACCCGTGCCGAGTCGCGGATCGCTCGGCGAAGTCTTGCAATGCTGCTCGCGCATACCGGCGTTGTGGCTTGTCGTCGTCACTGTCGCTGCGTGCGAGGTAGTCGATGACGAAGACAGCCTGGCGCGGTGAGCCGGGGCAGGTCGCCTCCGCGCGGTAGACGAAATCCGTCCGGAGCGGCGAGGTGTCGCTGTACTCCCTGAGGCTTTTGGTGGACCGCGTCTTGAGCCGTTGATCATCGGCGAAAGTGCCGTAGTAAGCGGACAGGCGGAACCTGGTCCGTCCATGATCGTCGAGCAGCAGGCAGTCCTCGACGGGTGCCTCGGCCGTAGCGGTCCCCTGGGCCCGGGTGATCAACCAGCCCGCCCTGACACCCGCGCACGTGCCACCCGCCCGAGCCAGGACTGGCGCATCCGGATTTGTCTCCGAGCTGTACTTGAGCGGAGCGACACGCTTCACACGGCTGCCGAAGCGGGCATCACAGCCGTACTCGCGGGCGGCCGCCTGCGCGGTCTGCGTCGCTAACCGGGCCAGCCGCACACGTTGTGCCGCCTCTTTGAACGGACGCCCGCCCCAACTCGTCGCGAACAGCGACAGACTGTCCCCGACACGCGGCCCTGTCGTGTTGCGGCACCTGAGGACGACGGCAGCCGTGGCTTGATCGTTCGCAGGGGTCATCATGCCCGACCAACCGCCGGTGATCGGCGTCGAGAACTGAGTGACGTAAGAGCTGCCTCTCCGGCCGGAGACGATCTCCGGACTCCACGCCTTGGAACGCCATTCCATCTCGACGACCGCCCGCTGCTTGAACCCGCCGGGGCCGTCCAACCAGCACATGACGGGCGGGCCGGACTCGTCCGCGGAGCTTCTTCCCAGGGTTGTGTGCTTCGTCTTGCCGGTGACATCATCGGTTTTGAGCAGCGCGCGCACCTGATCGACGGCCACCGTACCGTCACACGCATCAGCCAACGACGGCCCGTCGCGCCACTTCGCGAAGCCACCCCCGATGAAGAACCAGCCCACCCCCGCGACCACGAAGAGCGTCAACGCTGCGGCACCGTAACGAACGACCCTGCGCGGTAACGCACTTGTCCAACTCCGCACCCGTTCCCCCTGGTTGGCTTCCGTCGATGGCGTGGGTGACGGTATCAGCGGCCCCGACCCCACACCGCAGCAACCTCAGGCCTTCGCGAACACCACCCACACCTGTCCCTTGGCGAAGGGCAGCGGTGTGCCGTCGGGGGTCGTGAAATCGGTGCCCGACCGTGCCGAGGGGCGGCTCCAGTGCGCCCGGTAGGCGCGGCCGTCCCGGAGCACGCTCGCGGAGCCCTGGCCGACGGTTTCGGTGAACGGCGAGACGCTGCCCGCGCGGTCGTGGAAGCGTGACGGCCGCACCTTCACGTACTGCACGACGACCGTCGACGGGGCCAGCTCCTTGCCGTCGGAGGTACGGGCCCGCCGCCCGTCCATCGTGACGCGCCAACGCCCCTCGTACTCCACCCAGTCGAAGGAGAAACTGGCGGCCGGGAAGCGGACCGTGCGGTGGGCCTGCGGAGTGCCGCCCCGCGGGCGCGGCCCGAACCGGAAGCCGGTGGCGGCCAGCGCGCCTGCCTTCGGGTCGGCCTTCAGGGCACGCGGACGGAGGAAGAGGTTGTGCGGCGCGGCCCGGTCGGCGCCCCGGTAATAGGCGTTGCCGGGCGCCTTTCCGGGCGGCAGCGCACGCACCGGCGCGCCCGCGATGAGGGGGAGCAGCTTGGACTGCGCGCCGGAGAACGCGAGCACGGGCCGGTCGAACTGGCGCAGCAGTTCCAGGTCGGTCTCGCGCGCGCTGCGCACCGGACCCACGGCGGACGGCAGCCGGGACGCGTAGACCGCCATGAGTCGGCTGAGCCCCGCCTCCACCTGCTCGGCATAGACGACGTCTGCGGCGTCCAGGCCGGTCTGCGGGCGGGCCGGGCCGACGTTGTCGATCTTCACGGCGAGTACGCCGCCCTGCCCCGAGCCCGGGGGCGGGTTGCCGTCCGCCCCGGAGGGTTCGATCGTGCAGCCAGACGTCAGGGCGGCGGTCGCGACCGCGATCGCCACCGCCGCCCCGGCTCGGGCGCGCGTTCCGGTGGGTGTTCCGGTGCCGGGCGTCCCGGTGCTGGGTGTTCCGGGGCCGGGTGTTCCGACGCCGGGTGTTCCGGTGCGCGCCGGTGTCCGCGTTCTTGCTCGCCGCTTCATGCGGGAGTCCTACCCCGATCGCGTACGGTCGCAGCCCGTTGCGTCAGCCCAGATCAAGGGCGTTCGGCAGGCCGAGCCGGTAGCGGGTGCGGTCGTGGCGCTTGAGGACCTCGATCTCCGGGACCCGGTACAGCGGCGTCACCGTGCACTGCTTCTGGTCCGAACCCGCTTGCTTCAAAAGGGCGTTGACCGCCTGGCGGGCCGCGGCGTTGGCGCCTTCCATCGTCGCCAGGTCGATGTCCACGGAGACGTAGTCGCCGGCCAGGAAGAGGTTCGGGATCTTCGTGGCGGCCGACGGACGGTTGTGGAACGTGCCCACCGGGTGGATGAGGAGCTGGTCCTCGTTCGTCGGGTTCGGCGTGCCGAGTCCGGAGACGCCGGGGTCGAGGAACCACGAGTGCAGCTTGCCGTCGCTCAGGACGGTCCTTCCGGTGTCGTTGAGTGCGGCCTTGAGCTGCGCCCACACCTCCTTGGCGACCTCGTCGCGAGTGCACTGCTTGGCCGTCTTGCCGTACAGGATCCCCGGTTTGTCCCACTCGGATATGTCCACCGAGAGGCAGTCGACCGCGACGCCGTCGCCGTAGTCCGTCGGGAAGTCGCGCTCCGGCCAGTGCGCCGCCTGCGCGATGCCGGTCAGCGACCAGGGCGAGTCGATGAGGTTGAAGTGGCCCCGCACCACGGGCGGACGCTCCGTCAGATAGAACTGGATGCCCGTCATCCAGTCCGTCTGCAGCTCGTCGCAGCGCGCCAGTTGTGGATCGGCCGCCTTCATCGCGGCGCTCCAGGTGCGGCGCGCGTGCTCCACCGGCATGGCCTGCACATAGTGGTCGGCGGTGATGTCGCGCCGTACGCCGTCCGGGTCCTCCACCACAGTTTTGGTGACGCGGCCGCCGTCGAATCCCAGCTCGCGGACGGTCCAGCCGATACGGAACTCCACGCCCAGGGAGGTGAGATGGG
This sequence comes from Streptomyces sp. NPDC041713, assembly GCF_055591085.1. Classification (NCBI taxonomy): domain Bacteria; kingdom Bacillati; phylum Actinomycetota; class Actinomycetes; order Kitasatosporales; family Streptomycetaceae; genus Streptomyces; species Streptomyces sp. NPDC041713. Next base: position 535,203 of record NZ_JBVIZY010000004.1, on the reverse strand, counting down.
TGACCCACGGGTCGATCCACGCCTCGTTGGTCGGCGCGTTGAGGATCCGGTCGGGCGGGCCGTCCGCCCCCTGGCCGAGCGCGTTGAGGACGAACGCCTCGCCGAGCGTGCCGACGGTGCGGGTGCTGGCCTCCTCGGCCTTGGTCGCCACGATGTTGCGGGTGACGCCGATGACGAGGATGCGCTGGTAGTCCTTGGACATCCGCTCGGCCCGGGTGAACTCCCACCAGGGCGTGGACTCCCAGTCGTCCTCCCGGCGTTCGTCGCAGCTGGTCAGGAAGACCAACGCGCGGTTCACGAAGTACGCGGCCTCATGGGCCGGCAGGTTGAACGCGGTGTCGAGCAGCGCGCCGAGCGCCCGCCGGATGTCGTCGAGGGTGAGTCTTTCCGGGTCGCTGCCCGGCCAGGGGATCGGCATCCGGAGATCCTCGCGGCCGGTGCGCGCGAACGACATCTCGCGGGGCGCGACCAGGTTGTCCCACACGCCGTGCGCGTTCCCGGGGAAGGGGATGCGGCGCATCGTGTCCGGGAGGTTGTGGTAGATGCCGGGGATGAAGCGGAAACCGTGCTCGCCGGGGAGCGGCTTGCGGTTGCCCTTCGCGCTGTCCGGCACGTCCATGCTGCGGGCCTTGCCGCCGAGCGCCCGGCGTTCGTAGACGGTGACCGCGAACCCGCGCTCGGCCAGCTCGTGGGCGGCGGTCAGTCCCGCGACACCGCCGCCGAGCACGGCCACGGACGGCTTGGCCCGCGGCGCCGTCGGGGTGGCCGCGGCGGGCGGCGCGCCCACGCCCACGCCGAGTGCGGCGGCCCCGCCGACGGCGGCGGCCCCCGCGACGAATCCCCGTCGTGTGCTGCCTTCGGCGCCCACGCCTTCGGCCCCCGCGCCTTCGGTGCCCTCGCGTCTCGCCCCCGGATCCTTGGCCGCACCCTCGTCCCGCCCCATGCCCCGCCCCATGTCCAGCCCCCATTACCGTCGGTAACTGCGGTGTCAGGCGCAGGAGCCTACGGTCACGGCGGATGGGGTGGAAGGTACGGGCGGACGTGATCGCACATTGGCGTGATTGCGGTGGTCGCGGGTGCGCGGGGGACGGGCGTGCGAGTACGTGAGGGACGGGAGGCGCCGGGTCAGCCGGGGTGCGTGGGGGGACGGGTGGCGCCGGTCGGCCGAGGTGCGTGGGGGACGGGTAGCGCCGGTCAGCCGGGGGTGCCGAAGACGTCGTCGAGGGCGTGCCGCACAGGCTGCTCCAGCTGGGCGTACGTGCAGCTCTCCGGGGCCCGGTCGGCGCGCCACCGGCGGAACGCGGCCGTGTGGCGGAACCGTCGCCCGCCCTCCATGTGGTCGTACGCCACCTCGCAGACCCGTTCCGGGCGCAGCGGAATCCAGGAGAGGTCCTTCTTGCCCGACCAGCGGCTGGGGGCGCCGGGCATCCGGGACGTCTCGTGGGCGCTCTCGTCGGTCCAGGCCGCCCACGGGTGCCCGGCCGCCGACTCCATCCGCAGCGGCTCCAGCTCCTCGACGAGTTCGGCACGGCGCTTCATCGGGAACGCCGCGCAGACGCCGACGTGCTGCAGGGCGCCCTCGTCGTCGTACAGCCCGAGCAGCAGCGAGCCGACGACGGGGCCGCTCTTGTGGAACCGGTAACCCGCGACGACGCAGTCCGCCGTCCGCTCGTGCTTGATCTTGTACATCAGGCGTTCGTTCTGGCGGTACGCCAGGTCGAGCGGCTTGGCGATGACGCCGTCCAGGCCCGCCCCCTCGAACTGCTCGAACCACACCTGCGCCGTCGCCGGGTCCGTGGTCGCCGGCGCCAGGTGGACGGGTGGCGTGACCCCGGACAGCGCCTTCACGAGGAGGGCGCGGCGCTCGGCGAGGCCGGTGGTGAGAAGGGCCTGGTCGGCGAGGGCGAGGAGGTCGAAGGCCACGAAGGAGGCGGGGGTGCGTTCGGCCAGGAGGGTCACGCGGGATACGGCGGGATGGATGCGCTCCGTGAGCGCGTCGAAGTCGAGGTGACCGTCCCGGACGATCACGATCTCGCCGTCCACCACACACCGCTCCGGCAGGCGCTCGCGCAGGGCCGTCACCAGCTCGGGGAAGTACCGGGTCAGCGGCTTCCCGGTCCGGCTGCCGATCTCGACCTCGTCGCCGTCGCGGAAGACGATCGCGCGGAACCCGTCCCACTTGGCCTCGTACTGCATGCCCGGCGGAATCTTCGCCACGGGCTTGGCGAGCATGGGCTTCACGGGCGGCATGACCGGCAGATCCATGGTCCAAATCTAGGAGGGGTCCGTACGTTCCGCCTGTTCGGCGCCGGTCGGTTAGGCTGTGCGGCCATGAAGACCGGGACGGCGTTACGCCACACACGAAACGGCTCCCCGGCGCTCCGCTGAGTGCCGTGCGGGCAGGCGCGGTCCTGCGGTCGGGACGTGCGTCGTGGGCCCGGGAGCGGGCGCCGCCGCCTCCGTCGTCGTTGATCACAGGCTCAATCCCTCAACCACGACGGAGCGTTCATGCCCACCACCATGCTGCAGATCCCCGCCCCCGACGGCCGCGCCGAGGCCCTGGCCGCCTTCCCCGACGACGGCGGACGGCATCCCGCGGTGCTGATGTACCCGGACGCCTTCGGCATCCGGCCCGTCCTGCGGGAGATGGCCGAGGAACTGGCCGGGCACGGGTACTACGTGCTCGTCCCGCACATCTTCTACCGGAACGGACCGATCCCCCTGTTCGACCTTCCCGAGCACATCGGAGAGGAGGCGAGGACCGCGCTCCTGGCCCAGGTGATGCCACTCATCGAGGAGCACACCGTTGACCGGGTACGCCGGGACGCCGAGGCCTACCTGGAGTTCCTCGCCGGCCGGCCCGAGGTCGCCGCGGGACCGGTCGCGGTGACCGGCTACTGCATAGGCGGCCTGCTGGCGACGCGCACCGCCGCGGCCCACCCCGACCGGGTCGCCGCCCTCGCCGCGTTCCACGCCCCGGTGGGCGCGGACGGGCCCGACAGCCTCGCCCGGATCACCGCGCGGATCCATTTCGGCCACGCCGAGAGCGATCTGACCCCCGAGGCGCTGGCCGAGCTGAACGGTTCCCTGGACGCCGCGAAGGCCCACGGCACCTCGGAGATCTATCCCGGTACCGTCCACGGGTTCACCATGGCCGACACGGACGCGTTCGATCCGGACGGGCTGTGGCGCCACTGGGAGCGGCTGCTCCCGCTCCTCGCCGGAACGCTGCGCGCGTAGCGGAGGGGGGCCGGGTCAGCTGGTATCAGCTCCGCCTGGGCAGCTCCGGGCCCTGACCCGGCCCCTGCCGGCAGGCGTACGCCCGCCGCCGCGCCCGCGGCGGCCGCGTTCTGGACCGTCGAAGCCGCGGGCGGGCCGAGCACACCGGCGCCCCGCCATGCGCCACACGCGCAACCCGCTTAGCGTGGCTCGCATGGGTGCAGCCAACGGCAAGAGCGCGGCCGTGCAGATCGACACGGGGGAGCGGGAGGTGCGCCTCTCCAGCCCCGACCGCGTCGTCTTCCCCGAGCGGGGGTTCACCAAGCGGGACCTCGCCGAGTACTTCGTGGCCGTCGGCCCCGGCATCCTGCGGGCGCTCCGGAACCGCCCCACCACGCTGCAGCGTTACCCGGACGGGGCGGCCGGCGAGTTCTTCTACCAGAAGCGCGCCCCGAAGAACCACCCGGACTGGATCCCCACCGCCACCATCACGTTCCCCAGCGGCCGCACCGCCGACGAGATGTGCCCCACCGAGGTGGCCGCGGTCGTCTGGGCCGCGCAGTACAACACCCTCACCTTCCACCCCTGGCCCGTGCGGCGCGACGACATCGACCACCCCGACGAGCTCCGCATCGACCTCGACCCGCAACCCGGCACGGACTACGCCGACGCGGTGCGGGCCGCGCACGAACTCCGTGCGGTGCTCGACGAGTTCGGCGGTCTCGTGGGCTGGCCCAAGACGTCCGGCGGCCGCGGCATGCACGTCTTCGTGCCGATCGAACCGCGCTGGACCTTCACCCAGGTGCGCCGCGCCGCGATCGCCTGCGGCCGGGAGCTGGAGCGGCGGATGCCGGACGCGGTGACCACGGCGTGGTGGAAGGAGGAGCGCGGTTCCAAGATCTTCGTGGACTACAACCAGACCGCGAGGGACCGCACGATCGCCTCCGCCTACTCCGTACGGGCCCGCCCGCACGCCCCCGTCTCGGCCCCGCTGCGCTGGGACGAGGTCGACGACGCCGTACCGGAGGACTTCGACCTCGCGACGATGCCGGTCCGCTTCGCGGAGGTCGGCGACGTGCACGCCGCCATGGACGACCGGGCACACTCCCTCGACGCACTGCTCGACCTGGCCAACCAGGACGAACGCGACCACGGCCTCGGCGACCTGCCGTACCCGCCGGAGTACCCGAAGATGCCGGGGGAGCCGAAACGGGTGCAGCCGAGCCGGGCGAGGCACGAGGAGTAGCGGTCTCATTTCCACGCTTCGCGTCAGATCGGACAAGCCGTGGAGGTCTTTCGCCAGCGACCGCACCCGGTGCGGATCCCCCGTCGCACAAGCTCAGTTCCTTGCATGCACGTTTGAAGGAAGATACGCAAGGTCCTGCCAGGAGGCGAAACCCTGATACTTCAGCGGGGTGGGCGACTCCTAGTCTCCTGGTATGAGTGGTGACGAAATGATCCTGCCCGACCCGGCGGAGCTGAAGCGGTTGGCCGCGTCCCGGCCGGATGTGCTTCGGGGGATCGCCGCCGAGCTGGCGAGAAGCCGGCGCCTCCCGCAGCTCGAACCCCTCTTCGCCGAGTCACCCCGCGAGGGCGCCGATCCGGAGACCGAGTTGCGGGCCTGTGTGATCGCGGAGCTGTCTCTGCGGGGAGCTGCGTGGCGCGCGCTGCCTGCGCTCGACGCGTACGCGGAACAACTGCGGGGCGTGGGGCACCCGTTGGCCTGGTTGCCGGACACGCGCCTCGATCTGGAGCACCGCTTCGGTGTGCGGACGCGCGGGGCCGGGCGCGTGCGCACCGCGCGACAACTGGCGGAGCGCTTCCCCGAGATGCCCGGCACGGAACGCGGCGCGGCAGCCGGGGCCGCGGCGCACGCGGTGCCGGACGCTGCGCGGTCGCGAGCGGTCGCCCGGGCGTTCACCGCGGGAGGCTGGGCGCGTGAGCCGGAGGCGCGGTTCTTCGCCCTGCCGCGGCCCTTGGCCGATGAAGACTTCGGCATGGCGTTCCTGCGGGAGCTACCGCTCGACGCGCTCGAGGGCGAGCCGGGCCGGGGCGGCATGTCGGCCTGTCTGACTGCCGCCGACGACGCACTCAACGAGCTGTACTCGGCGGCCTGCAACGGTGGGGTCGACGGCCGCCCACAGCATGGCGTCTACGCGCGACTGTACGCATGGCAAGGGCTGTACGCACTGATGGACCTGCCCTCGGACACACCGTTCCTCGAGGCGGCGCGGTACGCGTCCGGTTGCCGATGGTTGCGCTTCCTGGCGTTCACCCCCTGGTTCCATCACGGCACGGCCGACGTGGGTCTCGCGATGCTTGATCCTTCCCGCACGCGGGCGGCCGTGCTGGCGGCAACGGACACCGGTGGATAGGGCCCGCCCGGAGGGCACGGCGGACGCGGTGCACCGCAGGCGGCGCCCCCACCCCGTACGGGTGAGGGCGCCGCGGTGGTGCGGGCCGGGGCCGGGGTCGGGCTACAGCTCCTTGACCCGGACGTCGCGGTACGACACCACGTCCGAGACGCTGTGGACCTGCAGGCCCAGGTAACCGGACGCGTAGCGGCGGCCGTCCGTGCCGGGGTCGTCGCCGCGTGGCGGTGTGAAGTCCTGGCCGCCGACGTTGTCGAACTCGTTGATCAGGACGCCGTTGCGGTAGATCGAGTAGTGCTGGCCCACCACCTTGATCTCGTAGTCGTTCCACGTGCCCTTCGGGGTGACGTGGGCGCCGGCGAGGCCCACGCGGTCGAAGCCGTAGACCGAGCCCGTCTTGTACATGTCGCCGTCGGGGCGGTCGTTGATCTGCAGCTCGTGACCGTACTTGATGGCGACCCACTCCGGGCGCGACTCCTCCGGGTGGTCGTGGACCTGCGGGAAGCGGGCGAAGACACCGCCGTTGGCGTTGCCGTTGCCCGGAGCGTCGTCCCGCCACTGCAGCTTCAGCGAGAAGTCGCCGTACTTCCGCTTCGGGAACCACAGCATGCCCATGCCGTCGACCGAGGTGGAGCTGGTGATCGAACCGTCGGCGTTGAGACCGAACTTGCCGCCGCCCACCTGCTCCCACTGGTCGAAGGACTTCTGCGTGCCGTCGAAGATCTTGCGGTAGCCCTCGGTCTGGCCGGGCTTGCCGATGCCGGACTGCTTGGCGGCGCGGTTGATCTTGTTGTACTCGCGCTGGTCGATCTCACCCGCCTTGAGGAGCTTGTCCGTGACGCCCTTGACGTGCTTGAGGAACAGCGCCTGGGAGGTCCACTCCTTCTCGTCCTCGATCAACTCGCCGACGCGGCACCGGTTGTTGGTGACCCGGTTCGGGATGCCCGTGTCGACCGTGCCGACGAAGACCGTCGACCGCTCGTCGTACTCCGGGCAGTTGGGGGAGGGCACGCCGCCGCCCTCGGAGACGGTGAAGGACACCGTCTTGGCCGCGGCGGTGTTGCCCGCCTTGTCGCTCGCCCGGTACGCCACGCTGTGCCGCCCCACGCGGTCGACGGTGACCGGCGCCCCGTACGCGAGGTAGGGGCCGCCGTCCAGGGAGTACTCGACCTTGTCGAGCCCGGAGCCGGCGTCCGTCGCGGTGACCGTCACCTTGGCCCGGCCGAGGTAGGCGCCGTCCGAGTCCTTGTCGCCCTCGACCTTCGCGGAGGTCTCCGGCGGCGTCCTGTCCTCCACGGGCGGCGCCACCACGGTGAACTCGACGGACTTCTCCGCCGCCTGGTTGCCCGCCTTGTCGGCGGCGCGGTACCGCACCTTGTGCGCGCCGGCCTCGTGGACCATCACGGGAGCCGTGTACGCGGTCCAGGCGCCGTCACCGAGCGCGTACTCGATCTTGTTGACGCCGGAGCCGGTGTCCGACGCCGTGACGGTGACCGTCGCCATCCCGACGTACTGATCCTGGTCGTTCTTCTCACCGGCCACGGTGGCGGACGTCTCGGGCGGCGTCTTGTCGTCCGTCGGCGGCGCGACGACCGTGAAGTCGGCGGACTTCTCCGCCGACGCGTTGCCCGCCTTGTCGGTGGCCCGGTAGCGGATCTTGTGCGTGCCGACCTGGTCGACGACGACCGGCACCGTGTACGGCTGCCAGGCGCCGTCCGCGCCGAGCGCGTACTCGATCGTGGCGACGCCCGAGCCCTCGTCCGTCGCGGTCACCGCGACAGTGGCCGAACCGACGTACGCGCCATCGGCGTTGGTGGTCCCCTCGACCTTCGCGGAGGCCTCCGGCGCCGTGCTGTCCTCGCCGCCGCCCGCGGTCACCACCAGGACGCCCTGCATCGAGCCGTGGCCCGGGATGGTGCAGTGGTAGCGGTAGCGGCCCGGGGACAGCGTGACCTCGGCGGTGTGCTTGCCGCCCTGGTCGTCGTTGGGGTTGGCCAGGATGTTCAGCGTGACGTCGTTGTTGTACTCCGGGTCGGAGGTGTCGAACGTCAACGTGTGCGGCATGCCGGTGGTGTTGCCGGTCGCCTCACTGTTCTCGAAGACGATCGTCGTCGCGCCCGCGACCGCCGTGGTCGGCGCCGACTTGTACTTCGTGATGTCGTTGTCGGCTGTCCAGGTGAGGGTCTGGGCCGCCGCGGGACCGTTGTCGTCGGGGCGGGCCGCCGCCGTGGTGGAGGTCAGCCCGAGCACCATCAGGAGCGCCACGAACAGCGCCGCGTACAGTCTTCGCCCTCCGGAGGCGGTGCGTCGGGCACCGCCGGGCGCGTTCCAGGATGCGCGCATCATCCCGCCTTCCTCGCCAGGTCGTCGGCGGCCGGCGTCGCCGCGCCGCCCTTGTAGGTCACGCGCCACAGCGCGGACTTGGAGTCCGAGGTGAAGAAGCCCCTGCCGTAGTCCAGGACGTACAGCGAACCGTCCGGCGCGAACTTCCAGTCCATGAGGTTCTTGATGCCGTCGTTGCCGATCGGAATGATCTTCTTCAGCGACTCGGCGTGTACGGGCAGACCACCGCTGCCCACGTTCTTCGGGTCCATGAGGACCGCATGCCGCGGCTGGTCGGCGTCGTAGAAGTCACCGACGAACCACTTGCCGTCCCAGTACGAGGGCCACTTGTCGGCGCTCGTGCTCGCCGCGTCGAAGCGGTAGACCGGGCCGTTCATGGTCGCCTGGCCGCCGCCCTTGAGCCACGGCAGGAGCGTCTTCTGCTCCTCCGTCTTGTAGCTCGGCACGCCGTTCGCGTCCCGCGGGTAGTCGACGCCGCCGCCCTGCGGCGAGTACCAGATGTTGTTGGGCTCGGCCGGCGGGATGTTCACCAGGCCGTCGTTGTTCGGCGACTCGTTCTTGAGATTCTTGCAGTCGTACCAGCCGAGCGGCTTCGTCGGGTCGGGCAGATTGCGGTCGCGGTAGGGCTGGTTGTTGCCCATGCAGTACGGCCAGCCGCGGTTGGAGGCGTGCGTGATCGCGGCGAACGTGTCGTACTTGGCCGGGCCCCAGGTCGTCGACGGCGCGCCGGCATCCGGGCCGACCCAGCCCGCGTACAGGGTGTCGGTCTTCTTGTCGATCGAGATGCGCGCGGGGTTCCTGACGCCCATCACGTAGATCTCGCCGCGCGTCTTGCCGCCGCCCTCGTCCTGCTCCTTGCCGGTGAAGAGGTTGCCGTCGGGGAGCGTGTACGTGCCGTCCGGCTCCGGGTGGATGCGCAGGATCTTGCCGTTGAGGTTGTTGGTGTTGCCGGCGGTGCGGCGCGCGTCCGCGAAGGAGACGCCCTTGAAGTTCGGCTGCGGGTTGTTGCCCGAGTAACCTTCGCTGAACCCGGAGGAGTTGTTGTCACCGGTCGCGATGTAGAGGTTGTTCTTGGAGTCCCAGGCCATGCCGCCGCCCGCGTGGCAGCAACTGTGGATCTGTACCGGCCACTTGAGCAGCACCTTCTCGCTGGCCATGTCCAGCTTGTCGGTCGCCCGGTCGAGGGTGAAGCGCGAGACGTACCGCTCGGCCATGTGGGTCTCGCGGTTGATCTTCGCGTGCGGTGTGTAGTGCAGGTACACCCAGCCGTTCTGCTCGAACTTCGGGTCGAGTTCGATGCCGAGCAACCCCTCCTCGACCTTGGTGAGTTCCTCGCCGCCGCCCTTGTTGCCGAAGACGGTCAGAGCGCCCGCGAGGGTCACCTTGTTCGTCTTCGGGTCGTAGACGTGGATCTCGCCGGTGCCCTTGCCGACGTTCGGGTCGTTCCAGTCGGTGACGACCGGCTGCGAGGAGTCGGCGCCGCCGCGGCCGATGTAGAGGACCTTGCCGTCGGGCGCGGTGACCAGGCCGTGCGGCTCGCCGATCTGGTCGTTCTTGCCCGGCTGGTTGGGCTGGGTGAGGCGCTCCGCCTTGTAGTTGGCGTTGATCGTGGCCTTGCAGTCGGCGCGCGCCAGCCGGGTGGTCCACATCAGGGCGCCGCGCAGGTGGTCGCGGAAGTCCACCTCGTCGTAGGAGGCCGCGGTGCCGCCCATGCCCGTGTAGAAGGAGCGGCCGCCGTCGTAGTCGCGGCACCACGACACCGGGTGGTCCGCGCCGTTCTTGCCCGCACCCGGCTGGTACGTGGACTCCCGTACGCGGGCGACCGTGTGCACGTCACCGGAGGGGTTCTTCTGCCAGTTCAGCCACTGGTCGGGGCGCTTCCACTGCAGGGGCAGGTTCTTGGTGGCCGGATTCTCCCGGTCGCCGACCTCGACGGTGGCCCGCTGGACGGTGGTCGGGCTCGCGTCGGCGGGCCGGGCGCCGAGGAGTCCGGTGAACCAGGTCGAGTACGGCTCGGCGCGGGCCGCGTCGTGGATGCCGAGGAAGCCGCCGCCGGCCTCCATGTAGGCCTCCAGGCCCGCCTCCTGCTCGGCGTCGAGGACGTCGCCGCCGCCGGTCAGGAAGGTCACCGCGTTGAACTTGCCGAGCTTGGCCTCATGGGTGAACACGGACGGGTCGTCCGTCGCCTCGATCTTGAACCGCCCGGCGGCGGGGCCGGTCTGGCCGATCTTCTCGATCGCCGCGATCCCCGCGTCGACGACGGGGGACTCGTCGCCGCCCGCCGCCGAACCGTGGAAGACCAGCACCTTGACGTTGGCCCCGCCGGGCGGCGAGGGAAGGGACATCGTTGTCAACGGTGGTTCCGGATACGGCCGCGCCGACGCGGCCTGGGTCGAGAGCGCCCCGGTGACCAGGGCGCCGGACAGCAGCGCCGCCGCCCAGGCCCGGTGCGAGCGGTTCGGTCTCCGTCGTGGTCGGCTCAACCCTCGTACGGTCAACGGCCTTTGATGCGGTGTGCGCCGCATGAGTACACCCACCCCTCGTCGGTCACAGCAACAGCGCCGACGAAGCTAGACCTCTTTTCGCGCCGCGCCAATAGGTATCACCGCGATAGCACGAACTTTGTCCTGCGTGTGGATAAACAAAGATCCGGCCGATACCGTGTGGCCGTCCCCGGGGCCCGAGGCGCCCCGCCAACACCCGTACCGCACAGGGGGGTTCGTCATGGCTCGACGGAATCTGGACAGGCGGAGTTTCAACCGGCGGATGCTCGTGGGCGGTGCGGCAGCGGCGGCGGGGGTGACATCGTTGTCGGTCGCGGGTGCGCCCGACGCGAGCACGGCGGAGGGGCCGAAGACCGCGCCCGCGGGCGGCGAGGTCAAGCGCATCAAGCTGTACGCGGAGAAGCTCCCGGACGGGCAGATGGGGTACGGCCTGGAGAAGGGCAAGGCGTCCATACCGGGGCCGCTGATCGAGCTGAACGAGGGCGACACGCTGCACATCGAGTTCGAGAACACCATGGACGTGGACGCCAGTCTGCACGTCCACGGCATGGACTACGAGATCTCCAGCGACGGCACCCGGCACACCAAGAGCCATGTGGAGCCGGGCGGCAAGCGCACCTACACCTGGCGCACGCACGCCCCGGGCCGCCGCAAGGACGGCACGTGGCGTCCCGGGACCGCGGGTTACTGGCACTACCACGACCACGTGGTCGGCACGGATCACGGCACCGGGGGCGTGCGCAAGGGCCTCTACGGGCCGCTGATCGTGCGGCGCAAGGGGGACCTGCTGCCGGACAAGACCTTCACGATCGTCTTCAACGACATGACGATCAACAACAAGGCGGGCCACGACACTCCGGCCTTCGAGGCCACGGTGGGCGACCGCGTCGAGTTCGTCTCGATCACTCACGGCGAGTACTACCACACGTTCCACGTGCACGGTCATCGCTGGGCGGACAACCGCACGGGCCTGCTGAGCGGCCCCGACGACCCGAGCCAGATCCTCGACGACAAGATCACGGGCCCGGGCGACTCCTTCGGCTTCCAGGTCATCGCGGGCGAGGGCGTGGGGGCGGGGGCGTGGATGTACCACTGCCATGTGCAGAGCCATTCGGACATGGGCATGGCCGGGTTGTTCCTGGTGAAGAAGGCGGACGGGACGATTCCGGACTACGAGCCGCATCATGGCGGGACGGCGAAGTCGCAGTCGAAGCCGAAGACGACGTCGCAGTCGAAGCCGAAGACGACGTCGCAGTCGAAGTCGTCGGGGGGTGGGGAGCTGTCCGCGGACGGGGCGGCGGGTGAGCATCAGCACGAGCACCACTGACTACGTCCTGCCGTATGACCACTCATGCTCGGCACGCCACAGCGCTGCCTTTTCCGCTGGACTCGTGACGGCCGCTTTTCCCTGGTGGGGCCCCTGAACCGGTCTCCCGGCCTGCTCCTATTCTGAACGCGTTCAGTTGATCGTGGGGTGGGGCGGGGGCACTGATGAGTAACTCAGTGAGACGGTTGTCGGCCTTGGGTGTCGCGCTGGCGTGGGCCTGCGTGGCCTGCGCCCAGGCAGGTGGGGACGCGGCCCGTGTCGATCAGTCGGCCGTCGCGGGGGAGTGGAGCAATGCGGGCGGCGCTCGGCTTCATCTGGGTTCCGACCGCGCTATGACCTGGTCCCATCTGGAAAGTGCGATGTTGGGGGGAACGTCCTGCCCTGAAACGGCGGCCGGGTACTGGCAGTTCTTCGGTCCCCCCGACGCCCATGGGTCCTCGTTCACCGATGAAGCTCTCACCAGAGGCGACGAGATCTCTCTGGACATCGACGGCTCCGACTCCTCCTGCCTCTTGTCGGCTCTGGTCCGGCGGGACGGGAAAGGACTCGACCTCTGTCTGGTCGAGGACCCTGATTCCGACTGCTCCGACGAGGAGCTCCTCCGCCGCGAGCCCACTCCGCGCGGGGGGAGGGCCGCGACGTGACACCCCCGTCCATACGGGAGGATGCCTCCTGACACCGTCAGGGAGGAGTGACCGAAGGTGACCGAGGAACCGCGCCCCACCCTGGAGGCCGTGGCCGCACGCGCCGGGGTCTCCAGGGCCACCGTGTCCCGTGTCGTCAACGGCGACCCGGGGGTACGGGAGGTGCTCGCCGAGAAGGTGCGGCACGCGGTCGACGAGCTCGGCTACGTCCCCAACCGCGCCGCCCGCAGCCTGGTGACCCGGCGCCACGACGCCGTCGCCGTGGTGATCGCCGAACCGGAGACGCGGGTCTTCGCCGACCCGTTCTTCGCCCTCCAGCTGCGCGGCATCAGCAAGGAACTGACGTCCCACGACGTCCAGTTGGTGCTGCTGCTCACCGAGGGGCGGGACGACCACGAGCGGGTGGGCCGCTATCTGGCGGGCGGCCACGTGGACGGCGCCCTCGTCTTCTCGCTGCACCTGGACGACCCGCTGCCCGGGATCATCCGGCGGGCGGGGGTGCCCACCGTGTTCGGCGGGCGGCCCGGCTGGCCGCAGCCGGGCCCGGACGAGCCGGCGCCGCCGTACGTGGACTGCGACAACCGGGGCGGAGCACGCGAGGCCGTGCGCCATCTGGTCGGCCTCGGCCGCACCCGGATCGCGCACATCACCGGCGCCCTCGACCAGACCTCCGCGGTCGACCGGCTCGACGGCTTCCGCGACGCGCTCGGCGACGTGGACGAGCGGCTCGTCGCCGAGGGCGACTTCACCCCGGCGGGCGGTGAGCGCGCGATGCGGGAACTGCTCGCCCGCGTACCGGAGTTGGACGCGGTCTTCGCCGCCAACGACCTGACCGCGTCCGGCGCCCTCCGGGTGCTGCGCGAGCAGGGCCGGAGGGTGCCGGACGACGTGGCGGTGATCGGCTTCGACGACATGCTGGCGGTGGCCGAGCAGACCGAACCGCCGCTGACGTCGGTCCGTCAGGACATCGAGGGGATGGGCCGGTTGATGGCCCGGATGCTGCTGCGCGGCAGGTCGGGCGAGCCTGCCGCAGGGGCGGCGGCCGGTGTGGTGCTGCCGACGTCCCTGGTGCGCAGGGCCTCGGCGTGACCGGCGCCCGTGCCTGTGCCTGTGCTCCCGCGCGTGCCCCTCAGCGGAACGGGTGGGCGGCGCACTCTCACCACCGGAGTCTCAGCTGCCCGGGGCACCGCAGACCGCTCACGACCCCACGCTCACCGTGAACCGCCGCGGGTTCCCGTCATGCGCGGCCCCGGACACGTCGGGCTGTCCGTCGGGGCGCACGTCGTCGTAGGGAAACGCATAGCCGATGGGGGAGTTGGCGTGTACCACCCGTGACCAGTGGTTGGTCACATCGTCCCGGTAGTAGTCGGCCGTGGTCGTGCCGTTCGGCTGTTCGGGGTGGGTGAGCATGATGCTGCGGTTGAACCCCGCCGCGAGCCGGGCGAGCAGGCCCTTCTTGTCGTCGGGGTCGCCCGGGTTGTTGGCGAACGGGCCGTGGTTGCAGGTGAAGATGTCCTTCGAGGTGGGCTTGGCGAAGGAGTGCCCGCCGTTGAACGTGAGGACGTCGCCGCTGACACGCCCGGTGAACACGCCGCGGCCGCCCTGCAGGTCGATCTTGAGGTCCGTGGAGCGGTACTTGTCCCACACCCGGTCGATGTAACCGTTCCACAGGTCGCGGAACGGCATCTGGTCCGGCTTGTCGAAGTACGGCGCCATCAGGTTCTGCGGCGAGATCACCCGCAGCACACCGCCACCGGAGCCGCGGATGACCAGCTTGTCCCACGGCTGCCCGTCCTTGGCCGTCTGGGCCGCGAGGTCGGAGGCGATCTTGTCGACGGCCCCGTCGGGCAGCGGTGCGACGGTGTGCGTCCCGTCCCCCTCCAGGGTCAGCCCGATGGGCAGCGCGGTGACGAGGTCGACGTAACTGATGTTGGAGTAGAGCTGCTGCGGGTTGAAGGTGAACTCGCAGAACGACCACGTGCGGCCGTAGTTGGGGTCCTCGCGGGTGGCGAAGGCGGGCTCGACGAGGGCGGGGCCCGGGTTGAGGAAGAAGTCCAGCTTGTCGTCGCGTACGAAGTAGACCCGGGCGCCGTACATCTGAGGCAGCGTCAGCACCTTGGGCGCCGAACCCGCGGCGCCGAGCGGGATGGCGCAGTCGACGGGCAGCGGGGTCTGCGGCGCCGACGGAGACTCGGGCCGGTAGACGCCGCCGTCCGGCTTGAGCAGCACCCAGCGGTCGGTGCCCTGCTCGTGGCCGGTGACGTAGGCGCGCACCTGACCGGGGAGCGACTTGTTCGCGAGGGCCAGTTCGCAGGTGGCCGGAGCGGCCCTGCCGCCCGCCCGGGCGCCGGGGCTGAGGGCGCTACCCCAGACGGGGTAGGTGAGGGCGCCCGCGGCGCCGGCGGTGGAGGTCAGGAACGTTCGACGCGATATCACGGAAGGTCTCCTGCGCGGTTGCGTGGGGGATGTGGGGGTGGCTGGGGGGCCGTGGGGGGTGGTGCACCACTGTTCCGACGGGCCCGCGCGGCGTCAAGAGTTGTGACTGAGAGCGCTCTCAAAAATGTTCTCGCTTCATCACATGACGATGCGGGGGCCGAAAAGGCGGATTGTCAGTGGCCGGTGCCAGACTCGGAAGGAGGAAAGAGACATGCGACAAAGGAGTCGATCATGCTCAATAAGCGCTTCGTCACAGGTGCCCCGATCTGGGTGGACATGTGCGCGCCGGACCTGGACACCGTCGGCGCGTTCTACCGCGAGGTGTTCGGCTGGGAGCTCCTGCGCGGCGGGGAAGAGGTGGGCGGGTACAGCCAGTACCAGCAGTCCGGCAGGACCGTCGCCGGAGCGATGGCCATGCCCGCCGACCAGGCCGCGGCGTCCTGGTCGGTCTACTTCCGCACGCCGGACGTGGACGCCACCGCCAAGGCGGTCGACCAGGCCGGTGGCCGCACCGTCTTCGGCCCCGCCGACGTCCTCGACCTCGGCCGCATGGCCGGCTTCGCCGACTCCGCCGGGGTGCCCTTCTGCGTATGGCAGCAGGGGGAGATGAAGGGCCTCGACGTCGTGAACGAACCGGGCAGTCTGGTCTGGTCCGAGCTGTACACGCCGGACGTCGCCGCGGCCGTCGCGTTCTACGGCGAGGTGTTCGGCTGGCAGACCACCGAGGCCCCCTTCCCCGGCGGGTCGTACACGATGGTGCACCCCGCCGACGGCACGGCGGACGACATGTTCGGCGGCGTGGTGCCGCTCGACTCCGACCCCGCGGAGGTGGAGGCGGGGGCGTACTGGATGCCGTACTTCCAGGTGGAGGACTGCGACGACACGGCCGCCCGGGCGCGGCGCGGCGGCGGTACGGTCCGGATGGAGCCCGTGTCGATGGAGGGTGTGGGACGCTTCGCCAAGCTCGCCGACCCGGCGGGCGCGCGGTTCGCGGTGCTCCAGCCGTCGCCCTGAGCACGGTTTGCCGGTGGCGCGGGTCGGGCAGTTCTCGCCGGGCGCATGGGGGCAGTTTCACCGGCCTCACGGGCGGGGCTCCCTCACCGGGCGCACGGGCGGCAGAGGGCCCGCGCACGGGCGGCGGAGGGCCGACAAATCGTTCGTTGATCAATCGTTGATCGGTTGTTTCGCGCGATGGGACAGCATCGACGGCATGCAGATCGAGATGACAGCCGAGCCCGAACTCGCCTGGCAGGAGCAGGCCCTGTGCGCCCAGACGGGAGCTGACTTCTTCTTCCCCGAGCCCGGTAGCTCGGTGCGTGAGGCGAAGGACATCTGCCAGATGTGCGAGATGCGCACGGCCTGCCTGGAGTACGCGCTGAACAACGACGAGCGCTTCGGAGTCTGGGGCGGCCTCTCCGAGAAGGAGCGGTACGCCCTCAGACGCGACCGTGCCTGAGCCCGTGGCCGGCGGGCCCCGACCTCACATCGGGGCCCGCCGGCCCGGACCGGCCGCTTCCGTCTCGTGGTTGCCCTCGTCGTGGCCTTCGTCGTCGCCCTGCGCGTCGATGTGCGGCAGGACGCGGTCGAGCCATCGGGGGGTCCACCAGGCGTGCCGGCCCATCAGGGTCATGACGGCCGGTACCAACAGCAGCCGGACCACCGTCGCGTCGATCAGGACGCTGACGGCCAGCCCGAGCCCCAGCATCTTCACCACGATGTTGTCGCTGAGGATGAACGCCGCGAAGACGCTGACCATGATGAGCGCCGCGCAGGTGATCACCCGGGCGGTGATCTCCAAGGCGTGGGCCACGCTGGCCCGGGCGTCCCGCGTGCGCTGCCACGCCTCGTGGACCCGGGACAGCAGGAAGATCTCGTAGTCCATGCTCAGGCCGAAGACGATCGCGAACATCATCATCGGCACATAGCTCTCGATCGGCACCTTGCCCGAGACGCCGAGCGCCGGGCCGCCCCAGCCCCACTGGAAGACGGCCACCACGACCCCGTACGAGGCCGCGATGGACAGGACGTTCAGGACCGCGGCCTTGACCGCGACCAGCAGGCCGCGGAAGACGATGAGGATGACGAGGAAGGCGAGGCCCACCACCACCGCGATGATGAGGGGGAGCTTGCTCGCGACGATCTCCAGGAAGTCGGCCTGCGCGGCGGTCGTGCCGGTCACGTACGTGCGTGCGTCCGTCCCCGACACCGCCTGCGGCAACACGTGATCGGTCAGGTCGTCCAGGAGATCGGTGGTCCGCTCGTCCTGGGGAGCGGCCACGGAGTAGGCCGTGGAGATGACCAGGGTCAACGGGCCGTTGGAGCCCGGCCCGAACGCGTCGGACATCGTGTCGAAGGCCCGGCGGTCGGTGAAGGACTTCGGGTCCGCCCCGTCGCCGATGTGGCCGAGCTGGATGAAGAAGACCGGGATCGACAGGACCGCGAGCACGAGGGCGCCACCGACGAGGAAGTACCAGGGCCGTCGTTCCACGCGCTGGGCGTAGCGGTGCCAGCCGCCCTGCGCCGCCACCCCGGTGGTGGTGTCCGTCTCGGCGACGGGGGTGCGCACTCGCCACCAGCCAGAGCACGACGACGGCCACGGAGTGCCGGGCGCACCACTGGCCGAGCCCGCGGTGTCCGCCCGGCCGGGGTGATCGGGCGCTCGGCCGCTGTTCGTGCGATCCGGTCGGCACAGGCATGCTCACTCCCGCAGGCGTCGGTCACCCGGATTCAAGCCTGCGGTGGCCCGCCCGGCAGCCGGTGTCCGGCAACGGAGTGAACGCGGTCGGCAGATCGGCGAGGACCGTCCCAAAGAAGCCGCGACGGCCCCGGAGCGTCCGCTCCGGGGCCGTGCGTTGCGCGCCGAGTGCGGCGCCGGTGGTGTCAGGCGCCGCGCGCCGCCATCCGCGCCTTGCGGGCGGCGAGGCGCTCGTCGAACTTCGAGGCCTCCGCGTCGAGGCCGCCCATGAAGAAGCCGAGCTCCTCCTGGGCCTTCAGGCCCTCGGGGCCGAGGCCGTCGATCTCCAGGACCTTCAGGAAGCGCAGCACGGGCTGCAGCACGTCGTCGTGGTGGATGCGCATGTTGTAGACCTCGCCGATGGCCATCTGCGCGGCGGCCCGCTCGAAGCCGGGCATGCCGTGGCCGGGCATCCGGAAGTTGACCACCACGTCCCGCACGGCCTGCATGGTCAGGTCGGGCGCGAGCTCGAAGGCGGCCTTCAGGAGGTTCCGGTAGAAGACCATGTGGAGGTTCTCGTCGGTGGCGATGCGCGCCAGCATGCGGTCGCAGACCGGGTCACCGGACTGGTGGCCGGTGTTGCGGTGCGAGATGCGGGTCGCCAGCTCCTGGAAGGCGACGTACGCGACCGAGTGCAGCATCGAGTGACGGTTGTCCGACTCGAAGCCCTCGCTCATGTGCGCCATCCGGAACTGCTCCAGCTGGTCCGGGTCGACGGCGCGCGAGGCGAGCAGGTAGTCGCGCATCACGATGCCGTGCCGGCCCTCCTCGGCCGTCCAGCGGTGCACCCAGGTGCCCCAGGCGCCGTCGCGGCCGAAGAGGGAGGCGATCTCGTGGTGGTAGCTGGGGAGGTTGTCCTCGGTGAGCAGATTGACCACCAGCGCGATGCGCCCGATGTCGGTGACCGGGGACTGGCCCTTCTCCCACGCCTCGCCGTCCTCGAAGATGCCGGGGAAGTTGCGGGCGTCGGAGAACGGGACGTACTCGTGGGGCATCCAGTCCTTGGCCACCTTGAGGTGGCGATTGAGTTCCTGCTCGACCACTTCCTCCAGCGCGTACAGCAGCCGGGCATCGGTCCAGCTGTCCGCGCTGCCGAGGTGGGGAGAGGTGATCGTCACGGGGGCTCCAGAGGGGGACGGGGAGTATTTCTGCGGCAGCGCGAGCGGTGCACTACCTACGGTCTCGTAGGTTACGTTGCCGTAGGTTAAGCCCGCCGTAAAGGCCCCTCGGACCGCGGGGCGCCCCTCACCAGGGCAAGGAAGGCCTCATTGCAGGTCAGGCGTACAGTCCGCGCAACCGAACTGAGAGGCACGTCACACAGCCCTCCAGCCTCTCGAACTCGCTGATATCGACGGGAACCGGGTCGAACCCGAGGTCGGCGAAGAGCTCCGCGCTCTTCGGCGCACTCGCCGACATCAGCAGATCCGAACCGCCGAGCAGCACCACATGCGCCCCCGCCTCCTCCGGTACGGGCAGGAAGCGCGGGAAGAGCGCCGCGCTGTCGACCAGCGGCTCGTAGCCGATGACCGTACCGTCCGGCAGCGCCGTCACCGCCGACTTCAGATGCAGGACGCTCGCCACCGGGACCGCGACGACCCGCGCCCCGAGCGGCTCGAAGACGGCCCGCAGCTGCCGCACCCCCTCCGCGTTCGTCCGGCCGCCGCGCCCCACGTAGAGCGTGTCGCCCACCTTCAGGACGTCACCGCCGTCGAGCGTGCCGGGCTCCCACACCCAGTTGACCGAGCAGCCGAGTCGGGCCACCGCCTCCTCGACACCCGGGCTCTCGCCCCGCCGGGCCGCGGCACCTGAGCGGCCGATCAGCGCCACGTTGCGGAAGACGACCACGGCGTCCTCCACGAACACCCCGTCCGGGCAGTCGTCGGCGGGCTCCACCTCGAAGGTCTCCCAGCCGTGCCGGTTCAGCGCCGCCACGTACGCCTCCCACTGCCCCACCGCGAGCCGCACGTCGACCGGCGTGCGTTCCAGGTGGGTGACCAGGCCCTCGGCGAGGCGCGGGCTCGGGCGGCGGATCAGGGCCTTCTTGCTGGGCACGGGCGGCTCTCCTCACGCGGGCGGGGCGCCGCCGCCCTCACCGGGCGGCGCCGTGCCGCACATCATGCAGCGCGCACCCGGCCCCGGCCCAGGGTGCCTCGCAGATGCTCGGCCGTGAACGACCCCTCGGCCCGCAGCAATTGCGCGGGCGTCCCCTCGAACACGATCCGGCCGCCGTGCTTGCCGCCGTCGGGGCCGAGGTCGATCACCCAGTCCGCGTGCTTGACGACGTCGAGGTTGTGCTCGACGACGAGCACCGTGTTGCCCGCGTCGACGAGCCGGTCGAGCAGCCCGAGGAGGCCGTCGACGTCCGCCATGTGCAGGCCGGTGGTCGGCTCGTCCAGGACGTACGTGGTGCCCGTGCGGTGCAGCTGGGTGGCGAGCTTGATGCGCTGGCGCTCGCCGCCGGAGAGGGTGCTCAGCGGCTGCCCGAGCGTGAGGTAGGTGAGGCCCACGTCCCGCAGCGCGCACAGCCGGCGGCGCACCGCCGTGTCGTCGAAGCGCGCGAAGAACTCCAGCGCCTGCTCGGCGGTCATCTCCAGGACGTCCACCACGGACCGGCCGTCGACGGTGAGCCGCAGTACCTCGTCCTTGAAGCGCCGCCCCTCGCACGCCTCGCAGGTCGTCGTGACCGGGTCCATGAACGCGAGGTCGCTGGAGATCACTCCCCGGCCCTGACAACTCTCGCACGCCCCATGGGAGTTGAAGCTGAACAGGCTCGCCTTCGCGCCGGTCCCGCGCGCGAAGAGCTTGCGTACCGTGTCCATGATCCCGAGGTACGTCGCCGGGGTGGAGCGGCCCGAGATGCCGATGGACGACTGGTCGACGACGACGGCGTCCGGATGCGCCGCGGTGAACGCCGACACCAGCGTGCTCTTGCCGGACCCCGCGACCCCGGTGACCGCCGTGAGCACCCCGGTCGGCACCCGCACGCTCACGTCGCGCAGGTTGTGCAATGCGGCGCCCTCGACCCAGCGGCCGCCGGCCGCCTCGCGCGGACGCTCCTTGATGCCGCTGGCGCGCCGCAGGTGGCGCCCGGTGAGGGTGTCCGCGTGCCGCAGCTCCCGCGGGGTGCCCTCGAACACGACCAGGCCGCCGCCCGCGCCGGCCGCTGGGCCCATGTCGACGACGTGGTCGGCGACCGCGATCACGTCCGGGTCGTGCTCCACGACCAGGACCGTGTTGCCCTTGTCGCGCAGCCGCAGCAGGAGGTCGTTGAGGCGCCCCACGTCCCGCGGGTGCAGGCCGACGCTCGGCTCGTCGAAGATGTACGTCATGCCGGTGAGGCTGGAGCCGAGGTGGCGCACCATCTTCAGGCGCTGCCCCTCGCCGCCGGAGAGCGTGGACGTCTCGCGGTCCAGGCTGAGGTAGCCGAGGCCGATCGCCTCGATCCGCTCCAGCGCCGTGACGGCCGCCCGGGCGATCGGGGCCGCCACCGCGCCCTCGACGCGGCCGAGCTCCCGGATGAGGTCGGTGACCTCCATGCGGGTGCAGTCCGCGATGCCCAGACCGTTGACGCGGGTGGCGAGCGCGGCGGGGTTGAGGCGGGCGCCGTCGCAGGCCGGGCAGGTGTCCTCGCTGAGGAAGCCCTGCACCAGGTCACGGGTCCGCTGGGAGAGGGTGGAGAGGTCGCGGTTGAGGTAGAGGCGCTCGAAGCGGTCGGCGAGCCCCTCGTAGTCGATGTCCCGTGCGCCGCCGGTGTTGTTGACGTTGACCTTCCGTCGCCGGCCGCTTCCGCGCAGCAGGAACTGCCGTTCGGCGTCGGTGAATTCGCCGACCGGTTTGTGCGGGTCGAGGTCGGGCGTGTTCGTGTACGTCTGGCCCTGCCAGGTCCCCGCGGCGAACGGCGGGAAGAGGATGGCGCCGTCCGCAAGAGACCTGGCGGGGTCGAGGATGCGGTCGTAGTCGGGCCGCACCGCGCGGCCGAGGCCGTCACAGGCGGGACACATGCCCGCCGGGTCGTTGAACGAGTACGCCGTGGCCGGACCCGCGCTCGGCGTGCCGTGCCGGGAGAACAGCACCCGGATCACCGCGTAGATGTCCGTCATCGTGCCCACCGTGGACCGGGAGTGGCCGCCGACCGGCTTCTGGTCGACGACGATCGCGGGGGAGAGCTCCTCGATGGCGTCCGCGTGCGGCCGCTCGTACTTGGGCAGCCGGTTGCGGACGAACCAGGTGAACGTCTCGTTCAGCTGGCGCTGCGACTCCACCGCGATCGTGTCGAAGACGACCGACGACTTCCCGGACCCGGAGACCCCCGTGAACACCGTGAGCCGGTTCTTCGGAATGCGCAGGCTCACGGCGCGGAGGTTGTTCTCGCGGGCTCCGTCGATGGTGATGTACTGGTGTGTCTCCTGGTCCATGCCTTCGAAGCTAGGCGGGATACCCGACAGCCTCTGTCTTCTTTTCCTGGGTGATCTCCTTCAGCTCGCCGTCCAGGAGCAACCACCGCGTGATGCCGATGGACTCCAGGAACGGCAGGTCGTGACTGGCCACCATCAGTGCGCCTTCGTACGACTCCAGGGCCGTCGAGAGCTGCTTCACGCTCGCCATGTCGAGGTTGTTGGTCGGCTCGTCGAGCATCAGGAGCTGCGGTGCGGGCTCCGCGAGCAGCAGCGCCGCGAGCGCGGCACGGAACCGCTCGCCGCCCGAGAGCGTGGCCGCCCGCTGGTCGGCCTTGGCGCCCTTGAACAGGAAGCGGGCCAGCCGCGCCCGGACGCGGTTGTTGGTCGCGTCGGGAGCGTACTCCGCCACGTTCTCGGCGACAGTCAGCTCGCCGTCGAGCACGTCCAGGCGCTGCGGCAGGAAGCGCATCGGCACATGGGTCAGTGCCTCGCCGGAGACCGGCGCGAGGTCGCCCGCGATCGTGCGCAGCAGCGTGGTCTTGCCCGCGCCGTTGCGTCCGATCAGCGCGATCCGCTCGGGGCCGCGCAGTTCGAACTCGCCCTTGACACGGGCGCCGTAGCACAGTTCGAGGTTGCTCAGGGTGAGCACGGTGCGGCCCGGGTGGACCAGGGTGTGCGGCAGGTCGACGCGGATCTCGTCGTCGTCCCGCACCGCCTCGGCGGCGTCGTCAAGGCGCTCCTTCGCGTCGGCGAGTCGCTCCTCGTGCAGGATGCGGTGCTTGCCCGCCGACTCCTGGGCGGCGCGCTTGCGTGCTCCGATCAGGATCTTCGGCTGGCTCCTGCTGTCCTGGATCTTCTGGCCGTACCGCTTGCGGCGGGCCAGTTTGACCTGGGCGTCGGCCAGATCGCGCTTCTGCTTCTTGAGGTCGGACTCGGCGACGCGCACCATGCGCTCCGCCGCCTCCTGTTCCACGGCGAGGGCCTCCTCGTACGCGCTGAAGTTGCCCCCGTACCAACTCACCTCCCCGTCACGGAGATCGGCGATCTGGTCGACCAGGTCGAGGAGTTCACGGTCGTGGCTGACCACGACCAGGACGCCCGCCCATGCCTCGACGGCCGCGTACAGCCGCCGACGGGCGTACAGATCAAGGTTGTTGGTCGGTTCGTCGAGGAGCAGTACGTCGGGACGGCGCAGCAGCAGGGCGGCCAGGCGCAGCAGCACCGACTCGCCGCCCGACACCTCGCCCGTGGTGCGGTCGAGGCCGATGTGGCCGAGCCCGAGCTCGTCGAGGATGGCGACGGCGCGCTCCTCGACGTCCCAGTCGTCGCCGACCGTGGTGAAGTGCTCCTCACGCACGTCACCCGCCTCGATGGCGTGCAGCGCGGCACGGGTCGCGGCGATGCCGAGCACCTCGTCGACGCGCAGGCCGGTGTCGAGGGTGACGTTCTGCGGCAGACAGCCGACCTCGCCGACGACCCGCACGGTGCCCTCGGCGGGGGTCAGCTCCCCGGCGATCAGCTTCAACAGGGTTGACTTTCCTGAGCCGTTGACGCCGATGAGCCCGGTCTTGCCGGGACCGAACGCCACCTGCAGGCCGTCGAGGACGGTGGTGCCGTCGGCCCAGGCGAAGGAGAGCGACGTACAGGTGATGGAAGTGGGGGAAGATGACATACGGGGCCTCGCGGTCGCGTGGTGGGAAGCGTGGTCAGGGGCAACGCGTTCGAGACACCGCGGCGGGAAGAAGGCCGGAGAAACGGGAAGAGGGGCCTGCGCCGGGGGACGGGACGGCTCGAATGCCGAGGTCGCACGCGACGTACACGACAGCGCGAAGCTGCGTGACGCGGTGTCTCATGACCTCAGACGAGCAACGTCCTACTCCTGTTCGACGGCTACAGAACCGATCGAAACGGTAGGAGGCGCCCGGGAGCGTGTCAACGTTTTATCGTGAGGGGCGATCGTGAGGGCCCCGCCCGTCGTGCCCCGCCCGGCGCGCGGACCCCGCCGCAGCACGAGGAGGCGCCGTGAACTTCGCAACGCTGTCCCTGCCCGCCAGGCTGTTCCTGCTCTCCTGGCACCCGGAGAAGCGCAAGTTCTCCGGCGGCCCCGATCTCCACCTCACGGTCCGCGCCGGCGCCCTTGCCGAGCTCGCCGGGCGCGGCCTGCTCGTCGAGGCCGACCGCGTCGTCACCCCGGCCACCGTCGGCGAGCGCACCGGCGACCCGGTCCTCGACGCCCTCCTCGAACTCGTCGAACAGTCGCGCCCGCGCACCTGGCGCGGATGGATCACCCACCGCTCCCGCGCCACCCTGAACGCGGTGCGTGCCGACCTCGCCGCCCACGGTTATCTGCGCGAGGGCCGCCGACGCGTCCTCGGCCTCTTTCCCGCCCGCCACTGGGAGCTGGAGCGGGTGGGATACGCCGAGGCGCTGCACGCGGAGGCGCTCGCCGCGCTGCGCGGCCCGCGGCCGGTCGAGGAGATCGACCAGGGGGAGGCGGTGCTCGTCGTCTGCGCGGCCACCGGAAAGCTGCGGTCCGTCGTCACCGGCAAGGACCGCAGGCGGTACAAGGACCGGCTTGCGGAGCTGACCGACCGCGCCGGCGGCGCCACCCCGGAGCTGCGCGCGCTCATGCGGGACCTCCGCAGGGCGCTGGCCTCGGCCGTCGCGTCGGCCGAGGCGGCGCGCTCGTCCGGCGGTGGGGGCGGGGGCGGCTGACCGGACCCGCTCGCTCCCCCCTCCCGCCACGGCTCAGGCCCGCGTCAGCACGCGTCCCGCATCAGCTCCGCGAGGTCGTGGTCCAGGTCGACGTGGCGGTGTTCCTGGCCCATCGGCACCAGCGCCGTCGTGCGCTGCAGGAACCCCCGCAGCTCCCCGGTGCGGATGTGGACGATCGCGGTGCCCTCGGGGGCGTGGAACTCCACGACCGTGCGGTCGAAGCCGTACGGGCGCACGCGCACGTCGCCGTCGCCCACCGCCCGCTCCACGCCCTGCGTGAGCAGCTCACGGGCGAAGGTCCAGTAGACCTCGACGCCCTCGAGGGTCGCGGGCGCGGGGAAGCTCATCCGTACGGCGAAGGGGTCCTGCCGGTCGTAGTGCAGGGTGGCGGGGATGGTCGGCATCCGCGGTGCGGCGGCGACCAGGCGGGCCTCTACGGCTTGCTCGATGACGGTGGACAACGCCTGCTCCCTCACTGACTGCTGGACGACTCGGGTCGGCACTTGACTAGACGACGGAAAGACGGGATCCGTGCACACGGAGGGCGGGTCGGACGGAGTGACCTCTGTCACCGCGACACCCTGGCGCGGCCCGCGGTTCCCGGCGCCCGTCGCACGGGGGACCCCATCAGGCCATCTGGACGAGGCCCCGCGCGTCGGCTAGCTTCGCCCGCCATGAGGGGCATGGGGAAGACGAAGCCGACGAGGCGGACGATGTTCACGGGACTGTGCGCGGCGGCGCTCGCGGGGGCCGTCCTCGCGGCGCCCGGCAGCGCGCGGGCGGCGGGTCCTGCGGGGCCGGATCACCGTCCGGACCACGGTCCGCGCTGGCAGCTCAAGGACAGCGGCACCGACGCCCGCTTCCGCGGGCTCGCCGCCGTGAGCCGGGACACCGCCTGGGTGGCCGGGACCAAGGGCATGGTGCTGCGCACGTCCGACGGCGGCAGGACATGGCGCGAAGTCTCCCCGCCCGCCGCCGCCGATCTGGAGTTCCGCGACATCGAGGCCTTCGACGGCCGCCGCGCGGTGGTCCTGGCCATCGGCGAGGGCGAGGCCTCCCGGGTGCTGCGCACCGAGGACGGCGGGGCGACCTGGACGGAGTCCTTCCGCAACACCGACGCCAAGGCGTTCTACGACTGCATGACCTTCTTCGACCGCCGCCACGGCCTGGCCATGAGCGACCCGGTGGACGGCAAGTACCGCATCCTCTCCACCGCCGACGGCGGCCGTTCCTGGAAAGTGCTGCCGAACACCGGCATGCCCGCGGCGCAGGAGGGCGAGGCGGGGTTCGCGGCGAGCGGCCAGTGCCTGGTGAGCTCGGGGCCGCGCGACGTGTGGCTCGCCACCGGGGGAGCGGCACGCGCGCGTGTCCTGCACTCCGCCGACCGCGGCCTGACCTGGACGGCGACCGACGCGCCGATCCCGGCGGGCGATCCGGCCCGCGGCGTCTTCGGCCTCGCCTTCCGCGACCGTACGCACGGCATCGCGGTCGGCGGCGACTACCGCGCCGACCAGCCGTCGCCGAAGGCCGCCGCGGTCACCCGGGACGGCGGCCGGAGCTGGGACCCGGCCGGCCGGCCGCCGCCCGCCTACCGCTCGGGCGTGGCCTGGTTCCCGTACAGCCGCTCCACGGCCCTCGCGGTCGGTCCGACGGGCACCGACCTGACGACGGACGGCGGCCGGAGCTGGCGCACCGTCGACCCCGGTTCGTACGACACCGTGGACTGCGCCCGGGACCGGGGCTGCTGGGCCGCCGGGGAGAAGGGACGGATCGCCCGCCTGGAGCGACGCTAGGCGGGCAGCTCCTCGCGGTACGTGGCGAGCGCCGGGGCCGTCTTCGTCGCGTAGAACTCGGTGACGCGGTACTCGCAGACCCCGGCCAGCACGAACGGGTCCTTCGCGATCAGCTCCTCGATCACGCCGCGGTCCTCCGCGACGGCGAGGATCACACCGCCGTCGCGCGGGTTCTTGCGGCCCGACGCGATGAAGACACCGCTCTCGTAGTGCTCTTCGAGCCAGACGATGTGGACCGGCAGCTGTTCGTCGACGGCGGCGAGCGGGGCGATGTAGGTCAATTCGAGAATGAACATGATCGCGAGGCTACCGGGGCTCCGCGGCCGCCGTCCGTGGCCCCCGGGGAAGGTGACGCGGCCCACGAAGGCGCCGTCCGTCCGCTTCGTGGCTCGGCGTGTCTAGCGCGCCAGCTCCGCCCGTATGGTCTTGCCGGTCGGGTCGAACGTGACGCCGACGGCTCTGGCCAGGTGCTGGACCATCGGCCAGCCGAAGCCGCCGGTGCCGCCCCGCAGATCGGGGGCGCGCTCCTGCGGCGGACGCGGATCCGCGTCGGACACCGCGATGGTGATGACGTCGTGCTGCGCGTGCAGGCGCAGTGAGCACAGGGCGCCGCGGGCATGGCGGACCACGTTGGTGATGAGCTCGGAGACCACGAGTTCGATGCTCGCGGCGTTCTGCCCGTCCACGGCGGGGCTCAGCCCCTCGACGAAGCCCCGGGTGAGCTCCCGGGCGTCGGCGACCGCCGCGGGATTCTTGTCGAAGGTGGCCGTTGCCGGCGGTCCGGTGTTGAGCGGTATGTGCGGTGTCCGCATGCGCCTCCTCCTTCAGCGGCTTCGGCTGCACCGAATCGGTGGCCGTACGAGAAGAACTCCTGCCCGAAAAGTGGCGCATTCAACGCCCCGGTACGCACGAGAAATACCCGGGGCATCGCGCCGCCGGGTCAGGAGGGGGACCGCCCCCGCCAGTCGAGGCAGACGATCATCGCGTCGTCGTCGGCGTCGATCGGCCCGCGGTACCCGGACAGTTCCTTGAGAACCGCGCGGGGGACCTGCGACGCGGGCAGCAGCCGGGTGCTGGTCATCGCCCTGCTGAGGGCGCGCTCGCTGTAGCGCTCGCCCGTCGGTGATGCCGTGTTGTAGACCCCGTCACTGACGAAGAGGAGCCGGTCGCCCGGCCGGACGTGGAAGCGCTCGACGGTGTACGGGGTGTCCTCCGCCATGCCGAGCGGCAGTTGTGCGTCCAGTTCGACGGGTTCGGGCCGCCCGTCGCGCAACCGCCACATCTTCGGCGAGCCCGCGTCGATGATGTCCGTTTCGCCGGTAATGAGGTTAAAACGCAGCAGTAGGACCGAGAGATGGACCGCGCCCTGGTGGTGTCCGTAGATGGCCTGGTCCGCCAGGCAGGCCTGGTCGGTCAGGGACAGCCCGGCGCGCCGCGCGTTGCGCGTCGCGTTCACGGCCAGGTTGGTGAGCAGGGCGGCCTGGATGCCCGTCCCCATGCCGTTGGTCACGGTGAGGGTGAGATGGTCGGCCGAGGTCGACCAGTCGAAGTTGTCGCCGTAGATGGCGTACGCCGGTTCGAGCTGGGCGCCGATGTCGTACTCGGGGCGGGAGCAGGAGCGGCCCGGCAGCAGGTGCCACTGCATCTCGGCGGCGAGGGTGAGCCGGTCGGCCCGCCGGGCCTGGAGGTAGAGGTCGGTGTCGCGCTCCGCCACGACGATCTCGTGGCCCAGCACCTCGGCCACGTCGGCGAGTTCGCGTACGGTCCCGGGGTCCCCGGCGGAGGCGGGCAGGCGCACGGTGAGGATGCCGATGCGGTCGCCGCGGACCGTGACGGGCAGGTGGATGGTGACGGGGTCTTCCGGACCCTCTGCCTCGACGTGCGGTTCCTGGGATCCGAACGCGCGGCCTGGCCCGCTGGTGTGGACTGGTACGGGGGCGGCGGTCCGGGGGAGGGCGTCGACCGGTTGCAGTATGGTCAACGCGTAGTCGGCCATCAGCAGATCGACGGAGCCGGCTCCGTAGTGAACAGCGAGCGCCTCCCTGACCGCTTCCAGGAGAGCGTGCGGTGCGGATCTGCGCAGAGCGCGTTCCACGGCCGTAAATCTGTCCACTTGTCTGGTACCACCTGTTCCGGTTCGTGACCGTGATGTGAGCTTGGATGTGATCTTGTGAAGGAGCCGTGGCCCACCATGCCTCAGCGACTGACAGGGCCACTGCGAAGTGTCACAGTTGAGGGCATGGATGCCGAAACTTCCGTCGCGGGCGGCCAGGATGCCGCCACGCATGCCGCCCGGGAAGTCATCGAGCTGCTCGAGGTCCTGTGGAGCAGGGGGCGGGACATCACCCCCACCGCGCCGGTCTCGTCGTCACAACTGCGCGTGCTGTACGCCCTGGACGGTGCCGAGGGGATCAATCTCCGCACCCTCGGCGAATATCTGGGGTCGGCGCCGTCTTCGGTGAGTCGTATGTGTGACCGCCTTCACGCCCTGGGTTTCATCGAGCGGTCCCTCAGTTCAGCCAGTCGCCGCGAGCTCGAACTGCGCTTGTCGAGCCGGGGAGAAAATTACCTCAACGAACTGCGCGCCCGCCGGGAAAGCGCACTGCTCGAAGCCATCTCGGCGATGCGCCCCTCGGAACGGTCCGCCCTGGTGAAGGGGTTGAGCGGCTTCCACCGGTCGGTGGAGTGCACCGCGCCGCGTCCGCGGCCCGGGGACGGCCGCCCGGTGGAGTCTGCCTGACCTCCGTTCGGGGCACCCACCTGATCGCGTGGGTTTACTTGCGGTGTATCCAGGTACTTGCACACGGTCGTGACGGACCGAGAGCTGTGAGGCTGGGGTGAAGGATGGGCCGTGACCTGGTGAGAGACCGGATCACGCCCATGGGAAGTGCTGGTCGTCCAGGCAGTTGACGCGATGTGACCGCGGGTGCAGAGTGATCGGCTCCCTCGGATAACATTTGCCGTGCGACAACAATTGCTAAGGTGGGTCGAATGAACACCAGTGAACCCGAGGCCCGGTTGCGTGTCATTGCCGCCCTGCGTGAGCAGGGCGAGAAGGTGGCCGATCGCTGGGTACAGCTTCAGTCGGAACAGGCGGTCCTGGAGACCGGCATCAGCGAGGCCGAGCTGCACGAGGAAGCCGACTCCCTGGTCGAGGCGCTGCTCGCCGGCCTGGAGTCCGACCATCCGGTGCAGCATGTCGTGGTCAAGCACCAGGGTCTGCGCCAGGCCGTGACGGATCTCTCGCTGCGCCGCGCCAGAGGAGGCGCGAGCCCCACGGCCACGTACATGGCCGTCCTGGCGCTCAAGGAAGCGCTGTTGGAGGCCGTGCAGCAGGACACGCGTGACGTCACCGCGCTCTACCAGGCCGCCCTCTTCGTGAACCGCCTTCTCGACACCGCGGGCGCCACGTCCTTCGAGATGTTCGTCGACGGCCGTGAGGAGATCATCCGCCGGCAGAGCCGCCAGCTCCTGGAGGTGTCCACCCCGGTGGTGCGCATCTGGGACCGCGTGCTCGCCGTGCCGCTGATCGGCACCCTGGACACCACCCGCACCCAGGTCGTGATGGAGAACCTCCTGGAGGCCATCGAGCGCGACGAGGCGCAGGTCGCCATCATCGACATCACCGGTGTGCCCACGGTGGACACCGCGGTGGCCCACCACCTGATGCAGACGGTCAACGCCGTACGGCTGATGGGCGCCGACTGTGTGATCAGCGGCATCCGTCCGCCCATCGCCCAGATCATCGCGCAGCTCGGCATCGACCTGTCCGCCATCCTCACGCGCGCGACGCTGGCCGACGCCCTCGCCGCCGCCATCCCGCTCCTCACGCACCATCCGGAGCAGCGGGCCTCTCTCACGGATGCGCGGTGAGCGGCGACTTGAGCGGCGTACCGATCCTGCGGCTCGGTGACGTACTCGTCACCGGTCTGCTCAACGAACTGGACGACAAGGCGGCCATCGCCTTCACCGAGGAACTGACCCAGCGCATCGTCGCCGACCGGGCCAGCGCGATCCTGATCGACATCTCACGGCTCGAGATCATCGACTCGTTCGTGGCCCGGACCCTGATGGAACTGACGACCACGGCACGGCTGTTGGGAGCACGGGTCATAGTGGCCGGCATGCGGCCCGCGGTCGCGATCACGCTGGTGGAACTGGGGCTGCAGCTCTCCGGTGTGGAGACCACGCTCAATGCGGAGCAGGGGATGATCGCGCTGGGCTGGCAGCCCGCGTCACGATCTCCCAAGGGGAGTCCTGTTGTCCCTCTACGGTGACTTGGAAAACCTCGAAGGAACGTCCACGGTTCCCGCTCCCGCCCGCGCCGGCCGACTGTCGGCGCACCGGCAGGGGAGCGCGCCGGACGGTCCCGCCGAGGGCGAGAACGCCCGTACCGAGCACACCATCCGGGCCGAGGAGGACCTGCTCGCGGTGCGGCACGCGGTACGGGAAGCGACCCTGCGGGCCGGCTTCGGCCTGGTCGACCAGACACGTATCGTCACGGCCGCCAGTGAACTGGCCCGCAACGCCTATGTGCACGGCGGTGGCGGCACCGTGACCCTGGAGATCGTCGGGCAGGGCGAACGCCGCGGACTGCGGCTGTCCGTGAGCGACCAGGGGCCGGGCATCGCCGACCTCGACCAGGCGTTCATCGACGGCTACACCACCGGTGCCGGGCTCGGCCACGGGCTGGGCGGCGCGCGGCGCCTGATGGACGAGTTCACGGTGCAGACCGCCCCCGGCCGGGGCACGACGGTCACGGCGGTGCGCTGGAACGGACGCCCGTGAACGCCGCCGTCGCAGCGCGCACTCTGCACATCGCCATAGATCATCCGAGCGCTGTGCAGAGCGCGTCCGACCAGGCGCGTGCGGTCGCGCACGAGATGCCCGGCGCCCTGCCCGACCAGGCGGCCGTGCTCGCGAGCGAGCTCGCCAGCAACATCATCAAGCACGCGCGGAACGGCGCCCTGTTCGTGCAGCCGTCACCGCTCGGCGCCGGGCTCGACGTCATAGCCGTCGACTGCGGCCCCGGCATGCCCGACATCGACCTGAGCCTGCGGGACGGGTACAGCACCACCAAGACGATGGGCGCGGGCCTGGGCGCCGCGCGCCGCATCGCCACCGACTTCACCATCCGCTCGGAGGCGGGCCTCGGCACCCTCGCCCACGCCCGTCTGGCCGAACCGGACGCGCGGCGCGTCCCGGCCGCCCCGGGCGCGCTCTGCCTGCCGGCCGACGGGGAGGACGCCAGCGGCGACGGCTACGCGATCGCCGACCACGACGGCATACGGACCGTGCTGGTGATCGACGGCCTCGGCCACGGCCCCGAGGCCGCCACGGCCGCCCGGCGCGCCGAACGGACCTTCCTGGCCAACCCGGCCGCCCCGCTGGTGGACCTGCTCACCGCACAGCACAAGGCGCTGCGGCACACGCGCGGGGCCGCCGTGACCGCCCTGCGCGTCACCGGGAACCGGGCCGAGCACTGCTCCGTCGGCAACGTCCGCACCGTCGTCCTCTCCTCTCGGGGCGTCCACCACCAGCTCACCGGGCAGGCCGGTATCGTCGGCTACACCCTCCCCGCGCCCAGGAGCCGGTTCGTGGACCTGACCCCGCACGCCACCGTGGTCGTCCACACCGACGGGATCGACCACCGCTGGGCGTACGACCCCACCGACGCGCGCCTCACGCTGCCTCCGGCGCTGCTCGCGGCCTCCCTGGCCCACACCCACCGCCGCCGGCGTGACGACGCCACCGTCCTGGCCCTCGGCCCGCACCTGGGAATGAGATGACCCGCGAAACCGTCCGTACCCTCAAGGCCCTGCGGCAGACCGTACGGAGCATCGCCCTGGGACACCGGCTCTCCGCCGACGACCGGGCGCGGCTCGTCCTGTCGCTCAGCGAGGTGGCCGCGTCCGCGCTCGGCGGCGGCCGCCCGGTCACCGTGCTGAGCGGGCGCGAGAAGGGTGAGGACGGCGCCCAACGACTGACCCTCGCCCTGCGCCTGCCCCAGCAGGGCACGGAGTCGCAGGTGTCGACGGACCGGCTGCCGCTGCGCGCACGGACCCAGCCGGACGGCACGTTCGTGTGGGACCTGCCCCTGCCGTCCGGCACGGCGTACGGCCACGGCGTGCCCTTCACCGGACGCCCGCCGACCACGGCGGCCCAGCACGGCGCGAGCGATGTGGCGCTCCTGGAGGAGGAGTTGCGGGCGGCGCTGGCCCGCGCCGACACCCTGGCCGACGAACACCAGCGGCTCAAGCACGAACTGGCCGAGACCAACAGCGGCGTCCTTGCCCTGTACGTACAGCTCGAAGAGCGCGACGAGCAGCTGCGCACCGCGCACGGCCGCACCCTGCGCGCCCTGGAGGACGCGCTGCGCCCGCGGCCCCTGCACGTCGACGGCCTCGAACTGGCCGTGCACTACGCCCCGGCCAGCGACGACGCGCCCACCGGCGGTGACCTCTACGACTGGTTCACGCTCCCGGACGGCACGGTGCACATCACCGTCGTCGACGCGATCGGGCACGGCATCACCAGCACCCGCACCGCGCTGACCGTCACCCACGCGGTGCGCACCCTCGCCCTCGAGGGCCACCCGCTGGAGAGCATCGTGGCGCGGACGGACAACGTCCTGGCGCCCTTCGACCAGAACGTGATGGCCACCCTGCTCCTCGCCCGGCTCGACCCGGCCGACGGGACGCTCACGCTGGCCAACGGCAGCCACCCGCCGGCGCTGCTCGCCCACCCGGACGGCGACGCGTCCTATCTGGAGGTGCGCGGGCGCGGCATCGGCTTCCCGCTGCCCGGCAGCGACCGCGTCCTGACCGCCACCATGGGCGAGGACGACGTCCTGCTCCTCTACACCGACGGCCTCACCGAGAGCCGGCGGGACCCGATCGAGGGCGAGGCCCGGCTCAAGAAGGCGCTGTGCCGGCACCGTCGACGCCCCACCGAGCTGATCCCCGGCCTGCTGGCCGAGGACCTGCTCAGCGACGTGCTCCACCAGGACGACACCCTGGCCATCGCGGTGCGGCGCACGGGGGTCAGTCGGTCACCTCGATCCGACCGTTGACGGCGGCCGGGGCCGGAGCCGGTGCCGGCGTCGGGGTGGCCTGCTTGCCGCCGGTGAGGTTCTTCAGGAGCTCCGCGAGGTCGACTCCCGTGGTGGAGTTGAGGAGTTCGACGCCCTGGGCGACGTTGTCGGCCACCGTACGGGACAGTTGGCTCGCCCCGTCCGTCGAGATCACCGTCAACTTGTCGACCGCGCTGAGCGGCTCGGACGCCTTGGCGACCACGCTCGGCAGGACCTCGACGAGCATCTGCAGCACGGCGGCGTCCCCGTACCGCCCGAACGCGTCGGCCTTCTTGTGCATGGCCTCCGCCTCCGCGGAGCCCTTCGCGCCGATCGCGGCGGCCTCGGCCTCACCCTCCAGACGGACGGCGTCGGCGAGCGCGGCACGGTGCGCCTTCTCGCCCTCACCGGTGAGGCGGGCCCGCTCCGCGTCGGCCTCGGCCTGCTTGACCAGACCGATCCTGCGGGCCTCCGCCTCCTGCTCGGCCCGGTAGCGGGCGGCGTCGGCCGGCTTGCGGACCTTGGTGTCCAACTCGCGGTCGGTCAGGGCCGCCTGACGCTGGGCCACCTTCTCCTGCTCGGAGAGGACGTCCTGCTGCCGCGCCGCCTCGGCGAGCGGCCCCGCGGCACCGGCACGGGCCGCGGCCTCGTCCGTCTCGGCCTTGATCTCGGCCTGCTTGAGCGCGAACGTCCGCTGGGCGATCGCGATCTCCTCCTCGGCCTTCAGGCGCGCCTGCTCGGCGGCGCGGCGCGCCACCGCCTCGGCGATGTCCGCCTCCTGCTTGGCACGGGCGGCCTCCGGACGGCCGAGGTCCTCCAGGTAGGAGCCCTCGGTGGTGATGTCCTGGATCTGGAAGGCGTCGAGGACCAGGCCCTGCCCGGACAGGCTCGCCTCGGCCTCCTCGGCCACCTGCCCGGCGAACGCGGCGCGGTCGCGGATGATGTCCTCCACCGACATCCGCCCCACGATGGAGCGCAGCGCGCCGGAGAGCACCTCCTGGGTGAAGCCGACGATGCCGTCCTGCTGCACCAGGAACCGCTGGGCCGCGGCCCGTATCGAGTCCTCGGTGCCGCCGACCTTGACGATGGCGACACCTTCGAGGTTCGCCTTGACGCCGCGCAGGGTGACCGCGCCGCGCACGGCGATCGGGATGTGCCGCGAGGACAGGTCGAGCGTGAACTTCTGCTGGACGAACGGCACGACGAAGACGCCGCCGCCGACCACGACCTTCTGGCCGCTGTTGTCGGTCATGATCCGGCCGGTGTCCGGGTCGGTGGACTTCTTGCCGCGCCGGCCGGTCACGATGAAGGCCTCGCTGGGCCCGGCCACCTTGTAGCGGGTGATGACGGCGAGCGCCAACAGGACGAGGAGTACGACGACTCCGACGACGGAGATCAGGACTGGACTCATGGTGCATTCCCCCCTGCCACCCGGGGGCGGCAGATCGGTTACGTGATGGTGGTGCGGTCGGTCGGTACGTGACGTGGGTGCTGGGTGCTTGGTGTTGGGTGCCGAGCGGCCGGTGTGGGTGGCGGGCGATGGGCGGGGCGCGGTCAGCGCTCTACGGGCCGTACCGCCACCGACGTCGGCGACAGCGCCGCATCGACCCAGATCTCGGTGCCGCGCGCCACGGCCGCGGAGCTGCGGGCCGCGAACTTCACGGGCTGGCCCGCGAGTCGGAGCAGGACCTCGCCGTAGCCGTCGGCCGGGATCGCGGTGACCACGGAGCCCGCGGTCCCCACCAGGTCGTCGCCGCGCGGGGTGCGGGCGGTCTGCTCACGCATGAGGACCCTGGTGAACTTCCAGGTCACCCAGGCCGCTCCGGTGCCGGCGCAGGTCCCCGCGACGGCGGCGGGGCCCGCGCCCGCCCCGGTCGTACCGAGGACGAGCGCCCCGCCGAACCCGAGCATGGCGACGAATCCGGCGATCACCGGCAGCGAGAGGAGCCCGTCGAAGAGCCCGTCCAGCACGCCGGCCCCCGCGAAGAGCCCTTCGAGCACCCCGTCGAGGACGAGCGAGAGCGCGAGCAGCACGATCCCCGCAATGCCGAGACCCAGAAAGACCGTCATCGGATCACTTCCCCCGTCGCGCCGTTCACCTCGGTACGGGCCGATGCTGACACGACGGACGGGGGCCGCACACTGCCGGGTTCCGGCAATCTTTACGCGTCTTTGATGCCGGTCTGCCGTGTCCGCGACCGGTCACCGTACGCGGGGGCAGGTGCCGCGCCGACTAGGCTGCCGCGCACTATGACCAGCCACAACGCCTTGATCTCCGACTGGCCCGCCGACGAGCGGACGGCGCGCGCCGTCCAGGACGAGCTGCGGGCCCGCGTCGTCCTCGACGAGCCGGGCCCGCCGCCCGGCACCGGACATGTGACCGGGGTGGACGTCGCGTACGACGACGAGCGGGACGTCGTCGCCGCGGCGGTCGTCGTCCTCGACGCCGCGACCCTCGACGTGGTCGAGGAGTCCACGGCGGTCGGCGCGGTGGCGTTCCCCTATGTGCCGGGCCTGCTGGCCTTCCGTGAGATCCCGACGGTCCTCGACGCGCTCGCCGGACTGCGGGCTGACCCCGGGCTCGTCGTCTGCGACGGCTACGGCGTCGCCCACCCGCGCCGCTTCGGGCTCGCCAGCCACCTCGGTGTGCTCACCGGTCTGCCGACGATCGGCGTCGCCAAGAATCCGTTCACCTTCCGGCACGAGGACCCGGCCGACGCGCGGGGGAGTGCGGCGCCGCTGCTCGACGGCGCCGAGGAGGTGGGCCGCGCGCTGCGCACCCGGCAGGGCGTGAAGCCGGTCTTCGTCTCGGTGGGTCATCGCACGAGCCTGGTGGGCGCCTGCGCCCACGTCCTCGCGCTGACGCCCCGCTACCGCCTCCCGGAGTCCACGCGCCGCGCGGACGCCCTGTGCCGTGCCGCCCTGCGCGAGGCCGCCGGGGCGCGGGGCACCCGATGAACGATCAAAATCAGACCGGGTTAGCATATGAGCGCCGCCTAGCTCGAAAGATACTCCTGTGACTGTCAATGACGACTCGTTCACCAATTGGAAGCACCGCGAGGAGATCGCGGAGTCGATGATCCCGATCATCGGGAAGCTGCACCGCGAGCGGGACGTCACCGTCCTGCTGCACAGCCGCTCCTTGGTGAACAAGTCGGTGGTCAGCATTTTGAAGACCCACCGATTCGCCCGGCAGATCGCCGGCGAGGAGCTCTCGGTCACCGAGACGCTGCCGTTCCTGCAGGCTCTCACCACCCTGGATCTCGGCCCCTCGCAGATCGACCTGGCCCTGCTCGCGGAGGCCTACAAGGCCGACGACCGCGGCCTGACCGTCGAGCAGTTCACCGCCGAGGCCGTCGCCGGTGCCATCGGCGCCAACAAGGCCGAGGGCGGCGCGGGCCGCGACGTCGTCCTGTACGGCTTCGGCCGCATCGGCCGCCTCGTCGCCCGGCTCCTCATCGAGAAGTCCGGCTCGGGCAACGGTCTGCGACTGCGCGCCATCGTCGTGCGCGGGGGCGGCGACCAGGACCTCGTGAAGCGCGCCTCGCTGCTGCGCCGCGACTCCATCCACGGTCAGTTCCAGGGCACGATCACCGTCGACGAGGCGAACGGCACCATCGTCGCCAACGGCAACGAGATCAAGGTGATCTACGCCAACGACCCGTCCGAGGTCGACTACACGGCGTACGGCATCAAGGACGCGATCCTGGTCGACAACACCGGCAAGTGGCGCGACCGCGAGGGCCTCTCCAAGCACCTGCGCCCGGGCATCGACAAGGTCGTCCTGACGGCCCCCGGCAAGGGCGACGTCCCGAACATCGTGCACGGCGTCAACCACGACACGATCAAGCCGGACGAGCAGATCCTGTCCTGCGCCTCCTGCACCACCAACGCGATCGTCCCGCCGCTGAAGGCGATGGCCGACGAGTACGGCGTGCTGCGCGGCCACGTGGAGACCGTCCACTCGTTCACCAACGACCAGAACCTGCTCGACAACTACCACAAGGCCGACCGCCGGGGCCGCTCCGCGCCGCTCAACATGGTCATCACCGAGACGGGAGCCGCCTCCGCCGTCGCGAAGGCGCTGCCCGACCTCAAGGCCCCGATCACCGGCAGCTCCATCCGCGTGCCCGTGCCGGACGTCTCGATCGCCATCCTCAGCCTGCGCCTCGGCCGTGAGACCACCCGCGACGAGGTCCTCGACCACCTGCGCGACGTGTCGCTGCACTCGCCGCTGAAGCGGCAGATCGACTTCACGACGGCGCCGGACGCCGTGTCGATGGACTTCGTCGGCTCGCGCCACGCCTCGATCGTCGACGCCGGCGCCACCAAGGTCGACGGCGACAACGCGATCCTCTACCTCTGGTACGACAACGAGTTCGGCTACTCGTGCCAGGTCATCCGGGTCGTCCAGCACGTCTCCGGAGTCGAGTACCCGACGTACCCGGTGCCGGTGCTCTGATCCCACCGGTCAAAGGGGCCCCGCACGGCGACGTGCTGGGCCCCTTGGTGCTTTCGTCCTACTGGCGCACCGACGCCACGCGGAACGACAGGCCCCTGGCGCGCAGCCGCTCGATCAGCGCGTCGCCCATCGCCACCGCGGGAGTGACCTGTCCCGCCGTCTCCGGCAGCTCGTCGAGCGCCAGGCACAGGGCGGACTCGCCGAGCATCCGCGCCGTCTCGTCGTACCCCGGGTCGCCGCCGGACACCTCGGTGAACACCCGCTTCCCGCCGCCCTCGCCGACGAACCGCACCGTGAACCACGACGCGGCACGGCGCGCCTCGCTCGGGCCGTCCCCCGGCTTGAGCCGGTCGGACAACCAGCGCCGAACGGGTGGCAGTTGGGCGACCGTCAGCAGTCCGGCGAGGCCGATCGGGCCGCCGAGGGCGACCGGCAGCGACTTCACGGCCGCGTAGTGCCGGTAGCGGAAGTCCGGTCCGTACCGGTCGATGGCCCGCGCCGAACGCTGCACCACCTGCGGGTCGATCGTCGGCAGCGGCAGGGCCCAGGCGCCGACCTCGCCGGCGTACCGGGGCGCCCCCACCGGCGCGTACGCCGTGCGGCCCACCAGGCGCGGCTCGTGCTGCTTGCGCTCCTTCGCGGCGGCCAGCATCTGCCGTCCCCGCGCGAACTGGCCCAGCGCCGAGGCGAAGGTGCCGCCGGAGAACTGGGCGCCGACCCGGACGAACCCGTCGACGCGCAGCGGCACGCCCTCGGGCAGCTGCTTGACGGTGAAGTACGCCCCCAGGTCGTGCGGGACCGAGTCGAAGCCGCAGGAGTGCACGAGCCGCGCGCCGGTCTCCCGCGCGCGGGCGTCGTGCCGCACGTACATGAGGTCGACGAACTCGGGCTCACCGGTCAGGTCCACGTAGTCCGTGCCCGCCTCGGCGCAGGCCGCGACCAGCTCCTGCCCGTAGTTCAGGTACGGGCCGACGGTCGACGCGACCACGCGCGCGTCGGCGGCCATCTCGCGCAGGGACGCGGGATCGGCCACATCGGCGTGGACCAGGGGGAGTTCGGCGCAGACCGGGTCGATGGCGGCGAGCCGCTCCCGCAGTGCGTTCAGTTTCGCGGGATCCCGCCCCGCGACGGCCCAGCGCACGCCTTCGGGGGCGTGGCGGGCCAGATGTTCCGCGGTGAGCACTCCCACGAAACCCGTCGCTCCGAAGAGCACGATGTCGTACGCGCGATCACTGTTCTTGCCGTCGTGACTCTTGTTGCTTCCACCGGTCATGGCAGTCATGGCACCTCTCCGCCGTGCGCCCCGTGCAGTTGTGGGTGGCCGAGGCTAGCGTGCGAGGAACCGGCGGCGGCCGGGGGCCCCACCCGACGGGCCTCACACCCCCGGCGCCGTGCGGACGGTGATGCCGTGCCGCTCGAACAGCGCCGCGGTGACCCCGTCGCCCGCCACCAGCTCACCCTCGAACGACCCGTCGTACACCGCGCCGCGCCCGCACGACGGGCTGCGCGGCATCAACAGCGCCTCGGTGCACCCGGCGTGCCGCGCGGCCGCGAGCGCGCGCCGCGCTCCCGCGACGAATTGCGCCGTCACGTCGTGCCCGGTGTCGTCGACCACCCGCGCGGTGCCGTCCAGGACGTCGTGGCCGTCGCCGCCGACGAGCTCGGCGGGGCGGCGCGGCGTCGGCAGGCCCCCTGCGGCCTCGGGGCAGAACGACACGACCGCGCGGCCGGCGACCGCCTCGTCGAGCTCGGGGGACGCCTTGTCGCGGCCGTCGTAGCGGCACGGAACGCCCCGCAGACACGCGCTGACCAGTACGGAATCCATGGCCTCAGGCTAGGCCCGACACGGCTCGGGAGGGGCGCGGGCCCGAAATTGGCTAAGCGCTTGCTCGTCAGGGGCTTGTGCGCGGTGGAACACGTTCTTAGCATCACTGGTGTTACATCAGTTGTGTCATAGTGCTGGGGGCTCAATGGCTGTGCCGGGCAAGGACGTTCACGGGCCGCTGGCCGGGGTGCGCGTGGTGGAGCTCGCGGGCATCGGGCCCGGCCCGTTCGCGGCCATGCTCCTGGCCGACCTCGGCGCCGACGTGGTGCGCGTCGACCGCCCGCGCGGCGGCGGCCTCGCCATCAACCCCGAGTACGACGTGACCAACCGCAACAAGCGCTCGGTCGTCGTCGACCTGAAGGCCCCCGACGGCCCGGCTCGTGTCCTCGACCTCGTCGACCGCGCCGACGTCCTCATCGAGGGATACCGGCCGGGTGTCGCCGAGCGTCTCGGCGTCGGCCCCGCGGAGTGCCACACCCGCAACCCGAAGCTCGTCTACGGCCGGATGACCGGGTGGGGCCAGGAGGGTCCCCTCGCGCAGCGCGCCGGGCACGACATCGCGTACATCGCCATCACCGGCACCCTAGGCATGATCGGCAACCCCGGCGAGCCGCCCGCCATCCCCGCGAACCTGGTGGGCGACTACGCCGGCGGCTCGCTCTATCTCGTCGTCGGCATCCTCGCGGCGCTGCACCACGCGCGCGTGCACGGCGCCGGGCAGGTCGTGGACGCCGCGATCGTCGACGGCACCGCGCACCTCTCCGCGATGATCCACGGCATGCTCGCGGCGGGCGGCTGGCAGGACCGGCGCGGCGCCAACCTCCTCGACGGCGGCTGCCCCTTCTACGGCAACTACGAGACCGCGGACGGCGGCCACATGGCCGTCGGCGCCCTTGAGCAGCAGTTCTACGACGAGTTCATCGGACTCCTCGGCCTCGCCGACGCCGCGCCCGCCCGCAAGGACCTGGCCCGCTGGTGCGAGCTGCGCGAGGCGGTCGCCGCCCGCTTCAAGGAACGTACGCGCGAGGAGTGGACGGCCGTCTTCGAGGGCTCCGACGCGTGCGTGGCGCCCGTGCTCTCGCTGCGCGAGGCCCCCGGCCACCCGCACCTCGCCGCCCGCGGCACCTTCGTCGACCACGGCGGCATCACCCAGCCGGCCCCGGCCCCCCGCTTCTCCGCGACCCCGACCCAGGTCCGCACGGGCCCCGCACAGCCCGGCGCCGACACCGCGGAGGTGGCCCGCGACTGGGACGTACCGGCCCTCGCGGAGCCGTCGCAGCCCGCCGAGCCGTCGAAGGAAGCCGGGCCCTCGAAGGATCAGGACGACCACTGATGGAGATCTCGGCACCGCTCGCCTACGCGGGCGACCCGCGCGAGGCGGCCGACGGCCTCGCCGCCCTGGAGTCCGCGGGCCTGGACGCGGTCTGGGTCGCGGAGGCGTACGGCTTCGACTCGCCCACGATCATGGGCTATCTCGCGGCGCGCACGGAACGCATGAAGATCGGCGCCGCCATCCTCAACGTGTACTCCCGCACGCCCGCCCTGATCGCCCAGACCGCCGCCGGGCTCGACGCCGTCTCCGGCGGGCGCGCGATCATCGGCCTGGGCGCCTCGGGCCCGCAGGTCGTCGAGGGCTGGCACGGCAAGGCGTACGACAAGCCGCTCGGCCGCACCCGCGAGACCATCGAGCTGACCCGCCGCATCCTGCGCCGCGAGGTCATCGACCACCACGGCATCACGGACATGCCGCTGCCCCCGGAGAAGGGCGGCAGGCTCGGCAAGCCACTGAAGATCCTCACCCGGCCGGTCCGCCCCGAAGTCCCGCTCTACGTCGCCTCGCTGGGGCCCGCCAACGTGACGATGACGGCCGAGATCGCCGACGGCTGGCTGCCCACCCTCTTCATCCCGGAGAAGGCCGACCAGGTGTGGGGCGCCGCGCTCGCGGCCGGCCGGGCGCGGCGCGACCCGGCCCTCGGGCCGCTGCGGACCGTGGCCGGGGGATTGCTCGCCATCGGCGACGACGCGGCGGCCGTCCGCGACCTCGCCCGCCCGCAGATCGCGCTCTACGTGGGCGGCATGGGCGCCAAGGGCAAGAACTTCTACAACGACCTCGCGGT
Source organism: Streptomyces sp. NPDC041713 (assembly GCF_055591085.1). NCBI lineage: Bacteria > Bacillati > Actinomycetota > Actinomycetes > Kitasatosporales > Streptomycetaceae > Streptomyces > Streptomyces sp. NPDC041713. Next base: position 493,243 of record NZ_JBVIZY010000004.1, on the reverse strand, counting down.
GGCCTACGGCTACGAGAAGGAGGCCGCGCTGATCCAGGAGCTCTACCTCGCCGGAAAGAAGAGGGAGGCCGAGGCCGCCGTCCCGGACGAGTTCTGCGAACTGATGTCGCTGTGCGGACCCGAGGGCTACGTGCGCGAGCGCGTCGAGGCCTTCCGCGCGGCCGGCGTCACCATGCTCAACGTCATACCCGTCGGCCCCGAGCCGGCCAAGTCGATCGAAACCGTCAAGGGCTGGCTCTAGCAGGGCTCGCTGGTTCACCGAGGGCTCCAGGAGGCCACGTACAGATGAAGCGGCAGATCTTCTCCGCCGAGCACGACGCGTTCCGCGAGACGGTGCGCACCTTCCTCGCCAAGGAGGTGCTCCCGCACTACGAGCAATGGGAGAAGGACGGGGTCGTCTCCCGCGAGGCATGGCTCGCGGCAGGCCGACAGGGACTGCTTGGCCTCGCCGTCCCCGAGGAGTACGGGGGCGGCGGCAACGACGACTTCCGCTACTCCGCCGTGCTCGCTGAGGAGTTCACGCGCGCGGGCGCCGCCGGACTCGCGGTCGGCCTGCACAACGACATCATCGGCCCCTATCTGACCTCGCTCGCCACCGAGGAGCAGAAGCGGCGCTGGCTGCCCGGCTTCTGCACCGGCGAGACCATCACGGCCATCGCGATGACCGAGCCCGGCGCGGGCTCCGACCTCCAGGGGATCCGCACCACCGCCGAGGACCGCGGCGACCACTGGGTGCTCAACGGCTCCAAGACGTTCATCTCCAACGGCATCCTCGCCGACCTCGTCATCGTCGTCGCCAAGACCTCCCCGGAGGGCGGCGCGCACGGGCTGTCCCTGCTCGTCGTCGAACGCGGCACGGCGGGCTTCGAGCGCGGCCGCAACCTCGACAAGATCGGCCAGAAGGCCCAGGACACCGCCGAGCTCTTCTTCCACGACGTCGTCGTCCCCAAGGAGAACCTGCTCGGCGAGCTGAACGGCGCGTTCATCCATCTGATGACGAACCTCGCGCAGGAGCGCATGGGCATCGCCGTCGCCGGGATCGCCGCGGCCGAGCACCTCCTGGAGATCACCACGACGTACGTGAAGGAGCGCGAGGCCTTCGGACGGCCGCTGGCCAAGCTCCAGCACATCCGCTTCGAGATCGCGGAGATGGCCACCGAGTGCGCCGTCACCCGCACCTTCCTCGACCGGTGCATCGTCGACCACGCGAACGGGGAGCTCGACGCCGTGCACGCGTCGATGGCGAAGTGGTGGGCCACCGAGCTGCAGAAGCGGGTCGCCGACCGCTGTCTGCAACTGCACGGCGGCTACGGCTACATGGCGGAGTACCGGGTCGCCAAGGCCTTCACCGACGGACGCATCCAGACGATCTACGGCGGCACGACCGAGATCATGAAGGAGATCATCGGCCGTTCCCTCCTCGGCTGACCCACAGCGCAAACCCGCACATACCAGACCCGCACCCTCCCGGACACCCTCGAAAGGCACACGCGTGACCACCGAAGCGTACGTATACGACGCGATCCGCACCCCGCGCGGACGCGGCAAGGCCAGTGGGGCCCTGCACGGCACCAAGCCCATCGACCTCGTCGTCGGCCTGATCCACGAGATCCAGGCCCGCTTCCCGGAGCTCGACCCGGCCGCCATCGACGACATCGTCCTCGGCGTGGTGGGCCCGGTCGGGGACCAGGGCTCCGACATCGCGCGGATCGCGGCCATCGCCGCGGGGCTGCCGGACACGGTCGCGGGCGTCCAGGAGAACCGCTTCTGTGCCTCGGGTCTGGAGGCCGTCAACCTCGCCGCGATGAAGGTCCGCTCCGGGTGGGAGAACCTCGTGCTCGCGGGCGGCGTCGAGTCGATGTCGCGGGTGCCGATGGCCTCGGACGGCGGCGCCTGGTTCGCCGACCCGATGACCAACTTCGAGACCAACTTCGCGCCGCAGGGCATCGGCGCCGACCTGATCGCCACCGTCGAGGGCTTCTCGCGGCGCGACGTCGACGAGTACGCGGCCCTGTCCCAGGAGCGCGCCGCCGCGGCCTGGAAGGACGGCCGGTTCGGCAGGTCCGTCGTGCCGGTCAAGGACCGCAACGGACTCGTCGTCCTCGACCACGACGAGCACCTGCGCCCCGGCACCACCGCCGACTCCCTCGCGAAGCTCAAGCCGTCCTTCAAGGACATCGGCGACCTGGGCGGCTTCGACGCGGTCGCGCTGCAGAAGTACCACTGGATCGAGCAGATCGACCACGTCCACCACGCGGGGAACTCCTCCGGCATCGTGGACGGCGCGTCGCTGGTCGCGGTCGGCAGCAAGGAGGTCGGCGAGCGGTACGGGCTCGCTCCGCGCGCGCGGATCGTCTCCGCCGCCGTGTCCGGCTCCGAGCCGCTGATCATGCTCACCGGTCCCGCGCCCGCGACGCGCAAGGCGCTCGCCAAGGCGGGGCTCACCATCGACGACATCGACCTCGTCGAGATCAACGAGGCGTTCGCCGCGGTGGTGCTGCGCTTCGTCAAGGACATGGGGCTGTCCCTGGACAAGGTGAACGTCAACGGTGGTGCGATCGCGTTGGGCCACCCCTTGGGGGCCACCGGGGCGATGATCCTGGGCACGCTCGTGGACGAGCTGGAGCGGCGTGACCTCCGGTACGGGCTCGCGACGTTGTGCGTGGGCGGGGGCATGGGCATCGCCACGATCGTGGAGCGGCTGTAGGGCGGCCACGCGCCGTAGGGGCTGGGGTGCGCTGCCGGCCGCGGGCCCGTCGTGGCCGCTCGCGCAGTTCCCCGCGCCCCTGAAAGCGCACTCCGTGCGCCCCTCATGAGGCGCGGCGCAACCGCATGCCTCACCTCCCTGCACGAACAGACTTCACGGAGATACACATGACCGAACGCACCACCATCCGCTGGGAGCAGGACGACACCGGTGTCGTCACGCTCGTCCTCGACGACCCCAACCAGTCCGCGAACACCATGAACCAGGCGTTCAAGGACTCCATCGCGGCCATCGCCGACCGCGCGGAGGCCGCCGTCGAGGCCGACAAGGACGCGATCCGCGGCTTCATCTACACCTCCGCCAAGAAGACCTTCTTCGCGGGCGGCGACCTCAAGGACATGATCAAGGTCGGCCCCGAGAACGCCCAGCAGGCGTTCGACACCGGCACCGAGATCAAGAGGTCGCTGCGCCGCATCGAGACCCTCGGCAAGCCGGTGGTCGCCGCCATCAACGGCGCCGCGCTCGGCGGCGGTTACGAGATCGCCCTCGCGTCCCACCACCGCGTGGCCCTGGACGCGCCCGGCTCCAAGATCGGCCTGCCCGAGGTCACCCTCGGCCTGCTCCCGGCCGGTGGCGGCGTCACCCGCACCGTACGCCTCATGGGCATCACCGACGCGCTCCTCAAGGTGCTGCTCCAGGGCACCCAGTACAACCCGAAGCGCGCCCTGGAGAACGGCCTCGTCCACGAAGTGGCCGCCACCCGCGAGGAGATGATCGAGAAGGCCCGCGCCTTCATCGACGCCAACCCCGAGTCGCAGCAGCCCTGGGACAAGCCGGGCTACCGCATCCCGGGCGGGACCCCGGCCCACCCCAAGTTCGCGGCGAACCTGCCCGCGTTCCCCGCCAACCTCAAGAAGCAGACGGCGGGCGCCAACTACCCGGCGCCGCGCAACATCCTCGCGGCCGCCGTCGAGGGCTCCCAGGTCGACTTCGAGACCGCGCTGACCATCGAGGCGAGGTACTTCACCGAGCTGGTCACCGGCCAGGTCGCCAAGAACATGATCCAGGCGTTCTTCTTCGACCTGCAGGCCGTCAACTCCGGCGCCAACCGCCCGGCGGACGTCGAGCCGCGCCAGGTCCGCAAGGTCGCCGTGCTGGGCGCCGGGATGATGGGCGCGGGCATCGCGTACTCGTGCGCCCGCGCGGGCATCGACGTCGTCCTGAAGGACGTCTCCGCGGAGGCCGCCCAGAAGGGCAAGGGCTACTCCGAGAAGCTCTGCGCCAAGGCCGTGCAGCGGGGGCGCACCACCCAGGAGAAGGCGGACGCGCTGCTCGCCCGCATCACGCCGACCGCGGACCCGCAGGCCCTCGCCGGCTGCGACGCGGTGATCGAGGCGGTCTTCGAGGACACCTCGCTCAAGCACAAGGTGTTCCAGGAGATCCAGGACGTCGTCGAGCCGGACGCGCTGCTGTGCTCCAACACCTCGACGCTGCCCATCACCACGCTCGCCGAGGGCGTCTCCCGCCCCGTCGACTTCATCGGCCTGCACTTCTTCTCGCCGGTCGACAAGATGCCGCTCGTCGAGATCATCAAGGGCGAGCGGACCGGCGACGAGGCGCTGGCCCGCGCCTTCGACCTGGTGCGCCAGATCAACAAGACGCCGATCGTCGTCAACGACTCGCGCGGCTTCTTCACCTCGCGGGTCATCGGGCACTTCATCAATGAGGGCGTCGCGATGGTCGGCGAGGGCATCGAGCCCGCGTCCGTCGAGCAGGCGGCGGCCCAGGCGGGCTACCCCGCCAAGGTGCTCTCCCTGATGGACGAGTTGACGCTCACGCTGCCGAGGAAGATCCGCAACGAGACGAAGAAGGCGGTCGAGGAGGCCGGCGGCACCTGGCCCGGCCACCCGTCGGACGCCGTCATCGACCGCATGGTCGACGAGTTCCAGCGCCCCGGCAGGAGCGGGGGAGCGGGCTTCTACGAGTACGTGGACGGCAAGCGGGACCGCCTCTGGCCGGGCCTGCGCGAGCACTTCACCAAGCCGGGGCACGAGATCCCGTTCGTCGACATGCAGGAGCGCATGCTCTTCTCCGAGGCGCTCGACACCGTGCGCCTCTTGGAGGAGGGCGTCCTGACGTCGGTCGCGGACGCCAACATCGGCTCCATCCTCGGCATCGGCTTCCCGGGCTGGACGGGCGGCGTCCTGCAGTACATCAACGGTTACGAGGGCGGCCTGCCCGGCTTCGTGGCCCGCGCACGGGAGCTCGCCGAGCGCTACGGAGAGCGGTTCGCGCCGCCCGCCCTGCTGGTCGAAAAGGCGGAAAAGGGGGAGAAGTTCAGCGACTTCTGACCTTGTCGTGACTCCGGTTCCGCCTGGTCGGGGGCGGAACCGGAGGCATCGCCCCCGGGTCGTATCCTGCCGGAGAGCATGATCACGACAATCGAAGAGGTGACCGCTGTGCGGTTCACGACAGGGGGAACGGCGCGGGCAGTCGGCGTCGGGGTGCTGGTCCTCTCGCTGGCCCTGACGGGCTGCGAGGGCAAGAAGGACAAGAAGAGGGGCAAGCACAAGGCGTCGTCCTCGCACGGCCGCACCGTCGGCGGCGCGTCCGGCGGCAGGGCCGCGGGCACGGGTTCGCTGAGCGCCGCGCGCCGGGCCGAGGCGATCCTGCCGCCCCTCGGCACGATGCCCGCCGCCCTGCGCCACGTCAGCACCGAACTGCACAGCCGCGCCAAGGCGCCCTCCGTGTGCAAGGACCCGGGCGGCAAGTGCAGGGGAGCCGTGGCCAACGGCCGGGTGGGCTACCGGAGCGGCGACAAGGCCGAGGGCGCCGGTTACGACGTGATCGTCTACAAGAACGCGCGGGCCGCCGAGCGCGCCTTCACCGCCTGGCAGAGCTACGCGCAGAACAACAAGCACGAGGTCACGGTCCTTCAGGGGCCGCCGCACGGCGACGCGAGCCTCATGTACGGGTACGAGAGTCCCTCGCGCACGAACACGCTGACGATGGTGATCCGCCAGGACCAGTACATCGGCGCGCTCGACGTACGGGACACCTCCGGGGCGCTGGCCGCCAGGACCGGCATGACGGCCCTGTCCAAGGTCTACGCCAAGCGGCTGGTGCAGGCGACGCAGGACGAGACGCCGAGCGCGACGGCCGCGCACGTCAAGGTGTGACCGTCACGGCATGATCGTCAGCTCGGCGCTCGTGACGAGGTACGGGGTGGCTCAGCCGTCCTTGAGCCATTCCCGCAGCTCCTCCTTGAGGGAGCGCTGAAAGGCCGTGACCAGCGCCTGCACCACCATCGGCTGCATGTGGGCCGAGAGGGACCGCATCGCCGCCACGTGCTCGGGGTCGGACTCGCGCTCGCGGTAGGGCTCCCAGACCTCGTCGCGGAAGAGCCGCGACAACTCGTGCGCGGCCGACCGCGTGTGCTCCATCAGGACCGTGCGCGCCGCCAGGATCGTCTCGTGCGCGATGGGCACGTCGAGGAGCTGCACGCCGAGGCGGAGCAGCCCCAGGTCCACGCGGTACGTCCCGGGCGACCGGGTCAGGGCCACCACCCCCATCGCCGCGAGCCGCTCCAGGTCCTCGTCGCCGAGCGCGCGGCCCGCCCTGCGCTCCAGCTCGGCATGGGACACGTCCTCCGCCGAGTCGGGGGCCCAGGAGGCCACCACGGCACGGTGGATGGCCAGATCGTGGGCGCTCAGGTCGGCCGGCAACTGCTCCAGGTACCGCTCGATGGCGGCGAGCGTCATGCCCTGGAGCTGCAACTCCTCGATGAGCGCGAGCCGTGACAGGTGCTCGCGGCCGTAGTGGCCGACGCGGCGCGGACCGATCACCGGTGGCGGCAGCAGCCCCTTGGTCCCGTAGAAGCGGATCGTACGGACCGTGACGCCCGCGCGCGCGGCCAGTTCGTCGACCGTGTACGTCGGCTCCCCGCCGTCGGCGGGCTCGGTGGTGTCGGTGGCCTCGGTCTCCGTGGTGTCCGTCGTCATGACGGCGCCCTCCCTCCCCGGCCTGCTCTCCGGACGTCTCCCCGTGGGTGCAGCGATCCGGCGCGTACCGGGGCGTGCAGCAAACCAGTGCAACAGTATTGCTGGCACACCAGTGTTGTGAAACCCTCCGGGCCAGTTACGTGCACGTCCACCGCTCGGCCACTCGCTCCTCACGCACCCGTCCGCTCACGCACAGCCGATGGCGCCAGGAGGCGGTCATGACCACGATTCCGCGACGTCCCGGGGACCCCGCCGACACCACGCTCCCCGCCCTGCTGCTCCGCAATGCCGAGGAGCACGGAGATCTTCCCGCCCTCTCCTGGCGCGCCGGGGCCCAGTGGTCGACGCTGACCTGGCGCGAGGCGCGCCGCAAGGTCGCCGTCCTCGCCGCCGGTTACGGCGCGCTCGGGGTGCGGCGCGGCGAGCACGTCCTGATGATGATGGGCAACCGCCCGGAGCACTGGCTGAGCGATCTTGCCCTCGTCCACCTCGGCGCCGTCCCCGTCACCGTGTACGGCACCGCCGCCCCCGAACAGGTCGCACACATCGTGCGGCACAGCCGGGCCCGCTTCGCGATCGTCGAGGGCGCCGGTGAACTGCCGCGCTGGGAGCCCCTGTTGGCCGACGACACGGCGCCGCTGGAGCGTTTGGTCATCGTGGCGGGCGCCGAGGCGAACGGCCACCGCACGTACGGCTCCCTGCACGCCACGGGCGCACGGCTCCTCGACCCCGAGGCCTTCGAGAAGTCCTGGCGCGAGATCCGCCCCGCCGACCCGCTCACCGTCGTCTACACCTCGGGCACCACGGGCGACCCCAAGGGTGTCCGCCTCAGCCACCGCAACGTCCTCCTGAACGGCACCGCCCTGGACGCCGTCGTCGAGTTCCCCGAAGGCGTCGGGCACATCTGCTACCTGCCGTTCGCACACATCGCGGAGCGCCTGCTCGGCATCTACCTGCCGGTGCTCCGCGCCGCCCACGTCCACCTCTGCGCGGACCCGTCCGAGGTGGCCGCCACCGCCCGCGAACTGCACCCCTTCCAGTTCTTCGGCGTCCCGCGCGTGTGGGAGAAACTGGCCGCCGCCGTGCGGGCCGCGCTCGCCGGGCTGCCCGCGGAGCGGCGCGCCGCGGTCGAGGCGGCGAACGACACGGCGCGCGCCTACGTCGCCTGCCGTGAGCGCGGCGAGGAACCCGCCGCCGAGCTGCGGGCCGCGTACGACGAGGCCAAGCGTGAGGTGCTCGACCCGCTGCTCGCCCTCGCCGGTTTCGACCGTCTGGTGTGGACCGCGAGCGCGTCGGCGCCGATGCCGCCGGACGTGTCCCGGTTCTGGGCCGGCTTCGGACTGGTGATCATGGACGCCTGGGGGCTCACCGAGACCTCCGGTGTGGTCACGACGAACAGCCCCGATCGGTTCCGGCTCGGTTCGGTCGGCCGGCCCCTCGACGGCCTCGAGGTACGCATCGCCGACGACGGCGAGATCCTGGTGCGCGGCGCGACGGTCTTCGACGGCTACCTGCGGGCCGACGGCGGCGTCGACAGCGCCTGCGACGCGGACGGCTGGTTCGCCACCGGCGACATCGGACGGCTCGACGCGGACGGCTACCTCTGGCTCACCGACCGCAAGAAGGAAATGATCGTGACCTCGACGGGCAAGAACGTCTCGCCCGCCCTCGTCGAGAACGCGCTCAAGGAGCACCCGCTGATCGGCCAGGCCCTCGTCCACGGGGACGGCCGCTCGTATCTGGTGGCGCTGCTCGTCCTCGATCCGGAGCTGGCGCCCGCGTGGGCCGCCGCGCGCGGGATCGAGGGGGACCTGGTCGCCCACGAGGCCGTGCGGGCGGAGGTGGCGCGGGCCGTGGCGGCCGCCAACGCGCGCCTGAACCGCACCGAGCAGATCAAGCGGTACCGGCTGCTCGCCGAGGAGTGGGGCCCGGCGACGGGCGAGCTCACGCCCTCGCTGAAACTGCGGCGCCGGGTGATCCGCGAGAAGTACGAGCAGGTCATCGACGCCTTGTACACCCCCTGATCATCATGTGAGAAGTTCCGCTATGTGACGTGCGCCACCGCGTGGGGGGCGGTGCGTGAGGGAAGGTGTCCCGTCGGTCCGCGCACGTCAGGGGTGTCGCGGGCCGGAGCACATCCGGACCCCGGAGCTCTTTCCGGGCACCAGAGAGTAGATCCACCCGTGAGCAAGGAAGCCGTAGATTCGGCCGTCCTGGACGCATCCCGCACAGATGCGTCGCAGGCCCCCGCGGACGCGGGCGACGCCGGTTACAGCAAGGACCTCAAGGCCCGTCACGTCAACATGATCGCGATCGGTGGAGCGATCGGCACCGGCCTCTTCCTGGGGGCGGGCGGCCGCCTCCACTCGGCGGGCCCCGCGCTCGCCCTCGCGTACCTCGTCTGCGGAATCTTCGCGTTCTTCGTGGTCCGGGCGCTCGGCGAGATGGTTCTCTACCGTCCCTCGTCCGGTTCGTTCGTCTCGTACGCGCGCGAGTTCCTCGGGGAGAAGGGCGCGTTCTTCGCCGGTTGGATGTACTTCCTCAACTGGTCGACCACCTGCATCGCCGACATCACGGCGATCGCGCTCTACACCCACTACTGGAGCTTCTTCACCGAGATACCCCAGTGGGTCCTCGCGCTGATCGCCCTCGCGGTCGTGCTCTCGGTGAACCTCATCTCGGTGAAGTACTTCGGCGAGATGGAGTTCTGGTTCTCGATCATCAAGGTCGCCGCGCTGAGCGCCTTCATGATCATCGGCATCTGGCTCCTTGCCAGCCAGCACAAGGTGGGCGGCGAGACGCCGGGCCTCAACATGATCACCGACCACGGCGGCCTCGTGCCGAACGGTGTGATGCCGGTCGTGATCGTGATGCAGGGCGTCGTCTTCGCGTACGCCTCGCTCGAACTGGTCGGCGTCGCGGCGGGCGAGACCGCCGAGCCCCAGAAGATCGTCCCGCGCGCGGTGAACTCCATCATGTGGCGCGTCGGCCTCTTCTACGTCGGCTCCGTGGTGCTGCTCGCGCTGCTGCTGCCCGGCTCGCTGTACTCGGCGGACCAGAGCCCGTTCGTGACGGTGCTCTCCAAGATCGGCGTCCCGGCCGCCGGCGACGTGATGAACTTCGTGGTCCTCACCGCGGCGATGTCCTCGCTCAACTCCGGCCTGTACTCCACCGGCCGCATCCTGCGCTCGATGGCGATGGCGGGCTCCGCGCCGAAGTTCACCGCCAAGATGAACCGCAACCAGGTTCCCTACGGCGGCATCCTGCTCACCGCCTCGCTGGGCGTCGTCGGCGTCGGCCTCAACCGGGTGGTCCCGGGCAAGGCCTTCGAGATCGTCCTCAACGTGGCGTCGCTCGGCATCATCGGCACCTGGATCACGATCATGGTGTGCCACCTCGCCTTCGTGCGCAGCGCGAAGCGGGGCGAGATCACCCGGCCGAAGTTCCAGCTCCCGTTCAGCGGCGTCACCGAGTACGTGACGATCGCGTTCCTGCTGGTCGTGCTCGGCCTGATGTGGAAGGACGCCGAGGTCGGCCGCAAGACGCTGTTCCTCATCCCGGTCGTGGGCCTGGCCCTGGTAGCGGGCTGGTTCGGCGTCCGCCGCAGGGTGGGCCGCGAGGCGCAGGGGCTCACGGGGCCGAAGGATCTGTAGCGGCGGATCGCCAGCGCACGGCGCTGGGGACCGATAGCAGGGAGCGCCACTGTCAGTGGTGGCCCCTACGGTGGCGTCATGTCGGAGATCACGTATGTCCGGGGTGACGCCACCGCGCCGTTCGGCAAGGGCGTCAAGCTGATCGCCCACGTCTGCAACGACCTCGGGGGCTGGGGGAAGGGCTTCGTGCTCGCGGTCTCGCGCCGCTGGCCGGAGCCGGAGCGGGCGTACCGCGCCTGGCACCGGGAGCGGGCCAAGAACGACTTCGGGCTGGGCGCCGTCCAGTTCGTCGACGTGGGCCGTCGCGTCTGGGTCGCCAACATGGTGGGGCAGCGGGGGATGCGCACGGGCAGCAAAGGCGTCCCCGTGCGGTACGAGGCGATCGACACCGCCCTCGCCACGGTGGCCGACAAGGCCGAGGAGCTCGGCGCCGGGGTGCACATGCCGCGCATCGGCTGCGGGCTGGCCGGCGGCACCTGGTCCCGTATCGAGCCGCTGATATCCGAGCGCCTGGTGGCGCGGGGGATCGCTGTGACGGTGTACGACTTCGGGGACTGAACCGGTGCCGGGCACCTGGTCCGGTGCCGGACAACTGGTCCGCAGGTGTGCGTTGTTGTGCACGGATGAGCGGGTAGAGCACCGACATGCAGCTCCTCCCCATGGAACTCGGGCCGATCGGATCGGTCGGGCCGGTCGGTCCGAAGACGCAGGCTCTGGCGTTCGCCGCCGTCTTGTGCGGCGCCCTGTGCGGTGTCCTGGGCCTTCTCGCCGGACGCTTCCTGCATCGCGCCGGCGGCGAACCCGCCTCCGCCAGCCCGCCGGTTCGGGGGACGGTGTTCTCCGAGGGCCGGGGTGAGGTCCGACGTCATGCGGAAGAGACTGAGGGGGAGGGTGACGGCGGGAGCGACGGTGCGCTAGCCACCGGGCAGGCCAGGGGAGAGGCAGAGCGCGCCGCCGCGGAGGCCGAGCTGCGCGGCCGGGTCTCCGAGTGGGCGTCCGAGCTGGCGAACCGCATCGCCTCCGAGCCGCTCATCGGCCCGCCCCGGGCGCCGGACACCGGCGGGCCCGCGGCACGGCCGCCCGGCGAGCCCGCGGCACCGTCGCCCGGCGAACCGTAGACCCTGTCCGGCGCCGAGGTGACGGGATCCGGTCGGCGGCCGTACGCATTCGCGCCCCCGCCCGCCCTCACCCCTGGCGGCCCCGCCCCCGCCGACCGAGACTCGGCCCATGGACAGCATGGGCAGCGGTGACGTCGCGGTTCCGGTCAAGGGTGGCGAGCTGTGGGCGCACGACTCGGGCGACCCTAGCGGCACGGACGGCGGTGCGGGCCTCCCCTTGGTCCTGCTCCACCCCGGCGTCGGCGACTCCCGCATCTGGGACGGCATCCTGCCCCGCCTCACCGGACGACACCGGGTGATCCGGTACGACGCGCGGGGATACGGCAGGTCACCGGCGCCGACCGCCGCGTTCTCCCTGGTAGAGGACCTGACCGCGGTCCTCGACCACTTCGGGGTGGCCCGCGCCGTCCTCGCCGGGTCGAGCATGGGCGGGGCTACGGCCGTCAGTCTCGCCCTCCGCGAGCCCGCCCGAGCGGCCGGCCTCGTCCTGCTGGTGCCGGGCATCACCGGGGCCGACGACCTCGTCTCCGTCGAGTTCATGGCCGAGATGGGCCGGCTCGCCGAGGCGGGGGACGAGGAGGGGCTCGTGGCCCTGCTGCGCCGTACCTCGGGCGCGGCGGTCACCGGACCCGACCCGGAGGTCGAGGCGCACCTCAGGGCGGTGATCCCCGCGTGGTTCGCCAACTACCCCCACAACGTGCCCGACCCGCCCGCCTACGACCGCCTCGGCGAGCTCGACGTGCCGTGCGTCCTCGCCCTCGGGGAGCTCGACCAGGCCGAGGTGGTCCGCGTGAACGAGACGATGGCGCGGCGCATCCCCGGCTGCCGCCTGGTGCGCCTCGCACGCAGCGACCACTTCCCGACCGTACGGGAGCCGGACGCGGTCGCCGACCTCATCCTGGAGGCGTGCGCCGAGGCGCGGTGACCTGTGCGACAGCGGTGAGCTCCGCGACCGCGGTGACCTGAGCGACACCGCCCCCGACGGTCGCATACTGGAACGCGCAAGCCCCGCGCGCCGCCCAGGAGCACGTCGCATGAACCACCCCACCGACCGCGACCACCGTGCGGGTCGCGACCACCGTGCCGACCACGACCACCGTGCCGATCGTGCCGACCACGCCGAAGACCGTGATCCCGCCCCGCCCCCGCCCGGCGGCATCCTCTGGAGCATCGCGGGCGACATCCGCGCCGTCCTGATGCTGCCGCCCGCGCTCACCCTGCAGGTGGCCCACCCGGCGGTCGGCGCGGGCGTCGACGACTACTCGGTGTTCCGTACCGACCCGTGGGGACGGGGAGAACGCTCGGTCCGCTCCCTCCTGACATGGGTGTACGGCGGGGACGAGGCCGCCGCCGAGGGCCGCAGGCTCCGCGCGCTGCACCGCACCATCCAGGGCACGGACGCCCACGGCCGCCGCTACCACGCGCTGACCCCCGCGAACTACGCATGGGTCCACACCACCGGCTTCCCCGTCTACCGGCACGCGCAGCGGTACCTGGGCCGCCCCTTCACCGAGGCGCAGGAACGGCAGCTGTACGCGGAGTGGCTCCAGGTCGGCCGCGTCCTCGGCATCCACGACCGGGACATGCCGCAGACGGTCGAGGAGTTCTGGCCGCACTACCGCAGGGTCCTCGCCGAGGAGATCGAGCTGACGGCGGTGGCCGCGGAGCTCACCGCCGCCGACAGCCCCGTACCGCCGCCGGACCGGGGCCCGCTCCTGCTGCGCATCCCGCTGCGCGTCCTGTGGCCGCTGCTGCTGCCCCCGCTGGCCCGCTTCCGCCGGTTCGTCACCATCGGGCTGATGCCGCCGGAGGCCCGAGCGGCGATCGGCCTGCCCTGGACGGCCGCGCAGGAGCGCAGGCTCCGCCGCTTCGGCCGGGTGGTCCGCACGGTGGTGCCGCTGCTGCCGGAGCGGCTGCGCTATCTCCCGCAGGCGCGCCGGGCGCGGGCCCGGCACCGCGCCGCCGGGCACTGAGCCCGTACGGCGCGGCACCGCTGAACGTCATGGCGCCGGCGGTCCTCAGTGACCGTGGCCGGGGCCGTGGCCGTCACCGTGCTCATGCACCCCGTTGGTCGCGGCGATCTGCTTCCACGACTTCGGCTTCGCCGGCGCGGTGGCCGTCCGGGCGATCCCGGCGTCCCGCACGGCCCCGGCCGCCGGACGCGACGGCTGGTAGAGCCAGGTGTCGAAGAGCTCCGCGAGCGGCTTGCCCGACACCTTCTCGGCGAACTTCACGAAGTCGTTCACCTTGGCGTTGCCGTACGCGTGCTGCTGCGGCCACTTCTTCAGGATCGAGAAGAACGTCTTGTCCCCGACCTGGTTCCGCAGCGCCTGAAGGGCGACCGCGCCCCGGTCGTAGACCGCGCCGTGGAACTGGTTGTCCGGACCCGGGTCACCCGGCTTGACCTGCCAGAACGGGTCGTCGGCCGGGTGCTGTGCGTACACGTAGTCCGCCAGCTCCTGCGCCGTGCCCTCGCCCTCCTTCTCCGACCACAGCCACTGGCTGTAGCGGGCGAAGCCCTCGTTGACCCAGATGTCCTTCCAGCCGTCGACGGAGACGCTGTCGCCGTACCACTGGTGGGCCAGCTCGTGGACGACGATGGACGCGTTGGAGCCGCCGGCGAACGCGGAGGGGCTGTAGAAGGGCCGCGTCTGGGTCTCCAGCGCGTAGCTGCTCTTCACGTTCGGGACGTAGCCGCCGAGCGCGTTGAACGGATACTTGCCGAAGACCGTCTCCAGCCACTCGGCGACCTCGGTGGTCCGCTCGATGCTGGCCCGCGCGGCGCCCGCGTTGTCGCCGAGGTCCTTGCTGTAGGCGTTGAGGACCGGCAGGCCGCTCTCGGTCTTGTCGGTCGTGATGTCGAACTTGCCGACGGCGAGCGTCGCGAGATAGCTCGCCTGCGGCTTGTTGGAGCGCCAGTTGTAGCGCGTCCAGCCCAGCTTCGAACTCTGCGACTGCAGCACGCCGTTGGAGATCGCCTGGGTGCCGTCCGGCACCGAGACCGACACGTCGTACGTGGCCTTGTCCAGCGGGTGGTCGTTGGCGGGGAACCACCACACGGCCGACTCCGGCTCCTGGGCGGCGACGCCGCCGTCCGGCGTCCGGTGCCACGCCGTGTAGCCGTTGATCTTCAGCTCGGACGGCTTGCCCGCGTACCGCACGACGACCGTGACGGGCGTGCCCTTGGGCAGCCCGGCCGGCGGCGTGATCTCCAGCTCCTGGTCGCCGGTCTTCTTGAACTTCGCCTTCTTGCCGTTGACCCGCACCTCGGACACCTTGAGCCCGAAGTCGAGGTTGAAGCGTGAAAGGTCCTGGGTGGCGCGGGCGTTTATCGTCGCCGTGCCCTCCAGGAGGTCGGTCGCGGGCTGGTACTTCAGCCTCAGGTCGTAGTGCGAGACGTCGTAGCCGCCGTTGCCGCTGGCCGGGTAGTAGGGGTCGCCGATGCCCGGCGCCCCGGGGGTGAAGTCCGCGGCCGACGCCGGGATCGCCAGCAGAAGAGAGGCCGCGAGCGCGCCCGGGGCGATGAGTCTGCGGTGCACGTCAAGCTCCAAGTCGTAGGGACTCAAGATCGGTTCGTCTTGTCGACGACCCTATTCAGCCCCTTCCGCGCACGTCATGTCCATGGCCCCAGACGTCACACGATCGCCATTCGGCCGACATGTGCCTCAATGTCCCACGCTCCTGACGCGAT
Source organism: Streptomyces sp. NPDC041713 (assembly GCF_055591085.1). Lineage (NCBI taxonomy): Bacteria > Bacillati > Actinomycetota > Actinomycetes > Kitasatosporales > Streptomycetaceae > Streptomyces > Streptomyces sp. NPDC041713. The sequence goes on along the minus strand of NZ_JBVIZY010000004.1, from coordinate 478,073 downwards.
GGCGTACGGCCCTCTGTCGCACGGCAGTTCACCGGTGTACCTTCCGCGCCATGCCGATACGTGCGCGACGCACCCGCCTCCTGTGGAGAACGCTTCTCGCGGCGGCCCTGGCCGCCCTGATCGCCACCCTCATGTCCCCGGGCGCAGCGCAGGGGGCCGCACCGGCTCCGCGCACGCCGGGCCACGCCGCTCACCCGCGGGGCGAGAGCAGGCCCGTCTACTCGTACGACGACGCGATACGCGAATCCGTCTGGGTCGACACCAGGGTCGACGGCGACGCGGACGGCAGGTCCGACCGGGTCGCGGTCGACATCGTCCGGCCCCGCGAACTCGACCGCACTGGCCGCCGAATACCCGTGATCATGGACGCCAGCCCGTACTACTCGTGCTGCGGGCGCGGCAACGAGAGCCAGAAGAAGACGTACGACGCGGCCGGCAAACCCGTGCAGTTCCCGCTCTACTACGACAACTACTTCGTGCCCCGCGGCTACGGCTACGTCGCCGTGGACCTCGCGGGCACCAACCGCTCCGACGGGTGCGTCGACGTCGGCGGCCGCTCCGACGTGCAGTCCGCCAAGGCCGTCGTCGACTGGCTCAACGGCCGGGCCCGCGGCTACACCAGCCGCACCGGCGGCGAACGCGCGAAGGCCGGCTGGACCAACGGCGCCACCGGGATGATCGGCAAGAGTTACGACGGGACCATCGCGCAGGGCGTCTCCGCCACCGGCGTCCGCGGCCTCAAGACCATCGTGCCGATCGGCGCGATCTCCTCCTGGTACGACTACTACTTCGCCAAGGGCGCCCCGCTCTACGACGGCGGCCCCGACGGGCTGTCGGACGCCGTGGAGAGCCCCGAGGCCCGCGCCCGCTGCGGCGCCGTGCAGCAGCGCCTGATCGACGGGGCGCCGCGCACCGGCGACTGGACGCGCCTGTGGAGCGAGCGCGACCACGTGCCGGACGCCGGCAAGGTGCGCGCGAGCGTCTTCGCCGTGCACGGCATGCAGGACCTCAACGTCCGCACCAAGCACTTCGGTCAGTGGTGGGACGCCCTCGCCGAGCGCGGCGTCGAGCGGAAGGTCTGGCTCAGCCAGGCGGGCCACGTCGACCCGTTCGACCTGCGCAGGGCAGACTGGGTGCGCACCCTGCACCGCTGGTTCGACCACGAACTCCTCGGCTACGACAACGGCATCGACCGCGAGCCGATGGCCGACATCGAGCGCTCCCCGAACCACTGGACCACCGACCGCGTCTGGCCCCCGCGCGGCACGCACGCCGTCAACCTCCGCCCCGCCAAGGGCACTTCACCCGGCGTCGGCACCCTCGGCACGCGGCCCGGCAAGGGCACCGAGACCTTCACCGACGACCCGCGGCTGAGCGAGACCGAGTGGGCCGCGCGGATCGACGCGTCGACACCGGCCAAGGCGGGCTTCGTCAGCCGACCCCTCGCCCGTGACCTGCGCCTGTCCGGGTCCTCCACGGTGACCGTCACCGCGACCCCGACGACCCGCACCGCCCACCTCTCCGCGGTCCTCGTCGACGTCGGCCCCGACACCATCCGCGACTACGCGGCCGCCGGCGAGGGCATCACCACGCTCCCCGAACGCACCTGCTGGGGCGCGAGCACCACCGGCGACAGCTCCTGCTTCAAAATGACCCGCGCCAAGACCGCCGACGTCGACTACACCGTCTTCAGCCGAGGCTGGGCCGACCTCGGCAACTGGGCCGACGCCGGACACGGCCGCCCCCTCACCCCGGGCAAGCCGCACACCATCACCCTCGACCTCGCCGCGAGCGACCACGTCATGCCCCGGGGCCACCGCCTCGCCCTGATCATCGCGGGCACCGACAAGAACCTCATCGAACCGCCCGCGGACCGCCCCACGCTCACGCTCGACCTGGCCCGCACCTCGGCGAAGCTGCCGCTGGTCGGCGGGTCCGGCGCCTTCACCGCCTCCGCGCCCGGCACGCCCCGTACCGCCCCGCTCGACGGCGTGGCCCCGCCCCGTCCGCTCAACCCCCGTCCCGGAGGCAGCACTTCATGACACCGCGCATCCGCACCCTGGCCCTCGCCTGCGCCACCGTCGCGCTCGCGGCGCCGCTCCTGACGGCGCCCGCGCAGGCGACGTCGACCCCGCCCCGTACCGGATTCGAGGAGAGCGACGGGGCGCGCTGGACCAGCCTGCCGGAGGAGCAGAAGCTGCTGGCCGCCGTGGACCGGGCCACCAAGAGGGTCTCCGTGACCCGCATCGGCACGACCAAGCAGAACCGGCCCCTCCAGCTCGTCCGGATCGGTGAACGCCCCACCAGGAACACCGTGTTGCTGATCTGCAGCCAGCACGGCGACGAGCCGTCGGGCCGCGAGGCCTGTCTGTCCACCGTCCGCGACCTGGCGTACGCCAAGGACAAGAAGACCCGGCGCTTCCTCTCCCGCACCACGCTCCTCGTCGTGCCCACCGCCAACCCGGACGGCCGCGCCGCCGACACCCGCGGCAACTCCGACGGCGTCGACATCAACCGCGACCACCTCGCCCTGAAGACCGCGGAGGCCCGCGCCATGGCCGCCGTGATCCGCGACCGCGAGCCCGACGTCATCTACGACCTGCACGAGTACGGGGCCACCCCCAAGTACTACGACAAGGACCTCTTCGACCTCTGGCCGCGCAACCTCAACACCGACGAGGCCGTGCACAAGGAGGCGCAGACCCTGTCGCAGGACTATGTGCGGCCGGCCGCCGGACACGACGGCTACTCCACGGGCACGTACGGCATCTGGACCGACCCGGTGACCGGCGACCCCGTCAAGCAGACCGCGGGCGACGGCCAGGAGCGCATCCTGCGCAACATGTCCGGCATCAAGCACGCCGCGGGACTGCTGATCGAGAGCCGCGTCGACCCTTCCCCAAGCTCTCAACTGCGTTCGAGCAGGGGAGGCCCCAATACCGACGCGGAGAAGCAGGACGAGGCGCTGAACAACCGGCGCCGCGTGGCCTCCCAGCGCTCGGCGCTCGGCGGGCTCGCCGCCTTCACGGACGAACGCCGCGACCGGCTGGAGGCGGCCACCGACGCGGCCCGCGTCGAGGGGCTGCGGGACCGGGGCCCGGTCTACGTCGGGGGCGCCGACAACGACCCGGCCGAACCCGCCGAGATCATCCAGGACCCGCCCTGCGGCTACCGCCTGGACGCCGCCCAGTACCGCGACATCAAGGACGAACTGGCCCTGCACGGCGTCACCGTGAAGCGGTCGGCGTCCGGGGGCGCGTACGTCCCGCTGCGGCAGTCCGCGCGGGCCCTCGTCCCGCTGCTGCTCGACGAGCGCGCGCCGTACCACATGGTCACAGCTCGACCCGACATGGTCTGTTGAGGAGGAGAGATGTGCGTCACATGTGGTAGGGGGTAGCGGAGAACAAACTCTTGACCCAATCGGCCCCTCGAAAGGTGTCACTTGTGACGCAGGATCAGCATAAAGCGGACGGCGGGGGAGGGGCGCCGGAGATCATGGCGCCCGCCCACGGCGGCCGGTCCCCACAGACGGACCGGGTGGTCTTCGGCGTCACCGCCGTGCTCACCCTGGCGTTCGTGGTCTGGGGCGCGGTGTCGACGGACTCGCTCCAGGACATCTCCACGGACATGCTCAACGGCCTGATGCACAACGGCGGTTGGTTCTTCATGCTGACCGCGACCGGGTTCGTGGTCTTCGCGCTCTGGCTGGCCGTCAGCCGGTACGGGAAGATCACGCTCGGCCGGGAGGGCGAGGAACCGGAGTTCCGCACCGTCTCCTGGGTCGCCATGATGTTCAGCGCCGGCATGGGCATCGGTCTGATGTTCTACGGAGTGAGTGAGCCGCTGGCCCACTTCACCTCGCCGCCGCCGGGCACCGACCCGGCGGACGCGCCCGCGGCGATGGAGACCGCGATGGCCACCACCCTCTTCCACTGGACGCTCCACCCGTGGGCGATCTACGCGGTCGTGGGCCTCGCCATCGCGTACAGCACCTTCCGGCGCAACCGGCGGCAGACCATCAGCGCCGTCTTCGAGCCGCTCATCGGCGAGAAGCACGCGCACGGCACCTGGGGCCGGGTCATCGACATCCTGGCCATCTTCGCCACGCTCTTCGGCTCGGCCGCCTCCCTCGGCCTCGGTGCCCTGCAGATCGGCAGCGGCATCGAGGTGCTCGACTGGATGGAGAACGCGGGCACCGGACTGCTCGTCGTCATCATCGCCGTGCTGACCCTGGCCTTCGTGGCGTCCGCCATCTCCGGCGTGGAGAAGGGCGTGCAGTGGCTCTCGAACATCAACATGGTGCTCGCGGCCCTGCTCGTGGTGTTCGTCTTCATCGCCGGGCCGACCGTCATCATCCTCGACATGGTGCCCACGTCGCTCGGCGCCTACCTCGACGACCTGCCGCAACTGATCGGCCGCACCGAGGCGTCCAGCGGCAAGGGCGTCGCCGACTGGCTGAGCGGCTGGACGGTCTTCTACTGGGCCTGGTGGATCTCCTGGACGCCCTTCGTCGGCATGTTCATCGCGCGGATCAGCCGCGGCCGTACGATCCGTCAGTTCGTCGGCGGTGTCATCCTGGTGCCGAGCACGGTCAGCCTGATCTGGTTCGCCGTGTTCGGCGGCAGCGCGATGACCGTCGCCGAACGGGGCGGCCTCAAGGGCGACACCAGCCAGGAGGCGCAGCTCTTCGGACTGCTCCACGAGTACCCGATCGCGACGGTGACCAGCCTGCTCGTGATGATCCTCGTCGGCATCTTCTTCGTCTCCGGTGCCGACGCCGCGTCCATCGTGATGGGCACGCTCTCCCAGAAGGGCGCCCTCGAACCAGGCCGGTTCGTCGTGGTCTTCTGGGGCATCGTGACCGGCGCCGTCGGAGCCATCATGCTGCTGATCGGCGACGGCTCGGACGACGCGCTCACGGGGCTGCGCAACCTCACGATCCTGGTGGCCGCGCCGTTCACCATCGTGATGATCGGCATGTGCGTCGCCCTGATGCGGGACCTGCGCCACGACCCGCTCATCGTGCGCGGCGAGCACGGCACGGAAGCCGTCGAGAAGGCCGTCATCGCCGGCCACGAGCAGTACGACGGCGAGTTCGAGCTCCGGATCGGCCCCGCCCAGGACGACACGGGCGACAGCCAGTCCGGCAGCACTGCCGTCGACAAGAGCTGACCAGAGCTGACCGCTCGTCCCAGGAGGCGGCGCCCACCGGGCGCGCCGCCTCCTGGACGCAGCCCGGCCGCAGCCCCGGTTCGTCCAGCCCCGTCTGCGCGCGTACGCCCTCGACCATGCGTACGCCGCCGAGCCCGCCGAGGCCCAGAAGCTCCTCGTACCCGGCCGCCGAACTCACCGCTCATCCCGGGAACGTGGCGAAATGTGCCGTGCCGTGCTCACATCACATGACAGATGGGGATACTCACTGCATGTCTGCCGAGTACGCGACCTTCGGTCTGGCACCGGCCATCCGCGCCGGTGGAGTTCTCGCCAACGGCGAGTACCAAGTGCACCGTGATTTCGTCGACTTCATCGTCAACGGCCGGCCCCTGCTCTTCCAGCTCTCCGACCTCGACGCGGTGTCGCCGCTGGCCGCCGACATCCCGCCGGCCATCTTCACGGCACACGTCCGCCGGCTGCTCCTGGAGGCGAACGCGCCGCTGGGCGACGGGCGGTACGTCATATACGGCTGCCCCGAGTGCGAGGGCCTGGAGTGCGGCGCGGTCACAGCCGTGATCGAGAGGAGCACCGACGGCAGCGACGACTTCGTCTGGCGCGACTTCGCCTGGCAGACGGCCGAACCCGCCGACCTGACGCTCAACGGCTACCACGGCATAGGGCCGTTCCGCTTCCGCGGTGACGAATACCGCGCGGCACTCGGCCAGTTGCTCGCCGACGGCGAGTCGCAGGCGCGCCGCCGGGTCCTGCTGATCGGCGCCAGGGTGGCGCTGCTCGCCAAGCTGGCGGCGGCGCTGCGCACCATCGGCATCGGCGCGGAGATCGCCGGGGACGCGGCGGGCGTCGCACCGCAGGAGCTGCGCACGTACGGTGCGGTCGCCTTCGGCCGCGCCGTCCCCGAGGAGACCCGCCGGTCCGTCCGCTCGGCCTTCGACCGGGCGCAGGTCCCGGTCTCCTACGTGGACGGCCTCGCCCCGATCATCCCGCTCCTGGTCGCCCAGATAGAGGGCGCCCTGGACCGCGGTCCGCAGGAGCGGCGCCGGCTCACCCGGCTCGCGGCCGGGCCCGGGGCGGCGGAGCTGGAGGTCACATCGGCGTGCCGGGTCCGCGTGACGGCGTACCGCATGGACCGTCTCTCCCGGACGCACGTCCACGAGGCCCTCGACGAGGTGCTCGCGCCGGGGGAGCACCGGGTGACCCTGCCGGGCAGGGCCACGAAGGGCGACGCGTACGTGGTGGCCAGGACCTCCACGAGCGTGCTGGTCGCACCGGTGGCGCACTGACCTTCGCATTTCACTCCGGTGGCGGCGCGGTTCGGGGCAGGATACGGGGGAGGGCAATGGCGCCCGCGACTCCATGTATCGGCCCGGCTCGCCGCCGCACCCCGTGAGGACCCCGCCATGACCACCCCGCGCACCTTCCCTCTGGAGCCCACCCCGATCCACGTGCCCGACGCGGTCCTCGACGACCTGCGCACCCGGCTGGCCCTGACCCGGCCGCCCTTGGACGAGGGCAACGAGGACTGGTCCTACGGCGTGCCCGCGAGCTACCTGGGCGAGCTGGTCGCCCACTGGCGCGACGCCTACGACTGGCGCAAGGCCGAGGCCGCCCTCAACGCCCACGAGCACTACCAGGTCCGTGTCGCCGGGGTTCCGGTGCACTTCCTGCGCGAACCCGGCCGCGGCCCGCGCCCGGTGCCGCTGATCCTCACCCATGGCTGGCCGTGGACGTTCTGGCACTGGTCGAAGGTGATCTGCCCGCTCGCCGACCCGGCCGCGCACGGCGGCGACCCGGCCGACGCGTTCGACGTCATCGTGCCGTCGCTGCCCGGCTTCGGCTTCCCCGGGCCGCTCACCGGCTTCCCGGACGTCAACTTCTGGAAGGTCTCCGACCTCTGGCACACCCTGATGACCGAGACCCTCGGACACGAGAAGTACGCCGCCGGGGGCTGTGACATCGGCGGGATCGTCACCAGCCAGCTGGGCCACAAGTACGCCGACGAGCTGTACGGCATCCACATCGGCTCCGGCCTGCCGCTGGACTTCTTCACCGGCCCCCGCGCCTGGGACTTCGCCCGCAACCGGCCCCTCACCGACGACCAGCCCGCCGACGTCCGCGCCCGCATCGTCGAGCTGGACCACCGCTCGGCCTCCCACCTCGCCGTGCACATGCTCGACGGCGCCACCCTGGCCCACGGTCTGAGCGACTCACCCGCCGGACTGCTCGCCTGGCTCCTGGAGCGCTGGAACGCCTGGAGCGACAACGGCGGCGACATCGAGTCCGTCTTCACCAAGGACGACCTGCTCACCCACGCCACCATCTACTGGGTGAACAACTCCATCGCCACGTCGATGCGGTACTACGCCAACGCCAACCGCCACCCCTGGACCCCCTCCCACGACCGCACCCCCCGCGTGCAGGCCCCGACCGGCCTCACCTTCGTCACGTACGAGAACCCGCCCGGGATCCACACCGCCGAGGAGCGCGTCCAGGCGTTCAGGAACGGCCCGCAGGCCGACTGGTTCCACCACGTCAACGTCAACGCCCATGATCACGGCGGCCACTTCATCCCCTGGGAGAACCCCGACGCCTGGGTGAGCGACCTGCGCCGCACCTTCCGGGGCCGCAGGCCCTGACCGCCCGTCCTACAATCACCCCCTGATGACCGCAACCCTCGTCGCCAAAGAACTCGCCGCAGGCCACGGCGACCGCACCCTCTTCTCCGGTCTGGAGCTGGTCGTCGCCCCCGGCGACGTCATCGGCCTGGTCGGGGCCAACGGAGCGGGCAAGTCCACCCTCCTGCGGCTGCTCGCCGGCCTGGACACCCCCGAGGAGGGCGAGCTCAGGCTCTCGCCGCCCACCGCCTCCGTCGGCCACCTGCCCCAGGAGCCGGACCGCCGCCCCGGCGAGTCGATCCGCGCCTTCCTGGCCCGCCGCACCGGCGTCACCGAGGCCCAGCGCGTCATGGACGAGGCCACCCAGGCCCTCGTCGACGGCGCCCCCGGCGCGGACGACGCCTACGCCACCAGCCTGGAGCGCTGGCTGGCGCTCGGCGGCGCGGACCTCGACGAGCGGGCCGAGGAGGTCGCCGACTCGCTCGGCCTCGCCGTGAGCCTGGACCAGCCGATGACGTCGCTCTCCGGCGGTCAGGCCGCCCGCGCCGGCCTCGCCTCGCTGCTCCTCTCCCGGTACGACGTGTTCCTCCTGGACGAGCCGACCAACGACCTCGACCTCGCGGGCCTGGAACGCCTGGAGAGCTTCGTACGGGGCCTGCGCGCCGGCACGGTCGTCGTCAGCCACGACCGGGAGTTCCTCACCCGCACCGTCACCAAGGTCCTCGAACTCGACCTCGCCCAGCAGGAGATCAACCTCTACGGCGGCGGCTACGACGCGTACCTGGAGGAGCGGGAGACCGCCCGCCGGCACGCCCGGGACGAGTACGACGAGTACGCCGACAAGCGGTCCGCGCTCCAGGGCCGGGCCCAGATGCAGCGCTCCTGGATGGACAAGGGCGTCAAGAACGCCCGCCGCAAGGCCACCGACAACGACAAGGTCGGCCGCAAGTTCCGCAGCGAGGCCAGCGAGAAGCAGGCCGCCAAGGCCCGCCAGACCCAGCGCATGCTGGAGCGCCTCGACGTCGTCGAGGAACCCCGCAAGGAGTGGGAGCTGCGCATGGAGATCGCCGCGGCCCCGCGCTCCGGCACGGTCGTCGCGAGCCTGCGCGACGCGGAGGTGCGCCGCGGGGACTTCACGCTCGGCCCCGTCTCGCTGCAGGTCGACTGGGCGGACCGGGTGGCGATCACCGGGGCGAACGGCTCGGGCAAGTCGACGCTGCTCGGCGCCCTCCTGGAGCGCATCCCGCTGGACGCGGGCCACGCGGCCCTCGGCTCGGGCGTCCTGGTCGGCGAGGTCGACCAGGCCCGCGCGCTGTTCCACGGCGAGGAGTCGCTGCTCGACGCGTTCTGCGCGGCCGTCCCGGAGACCGAGCCCGCCGAAGTACGCACGCTGCTCGCCAAGTTCGGCCTCAAGGCGGACCACGTGCTGCGCTCGGCGACCACCCTCTCGCCGGGCGAGCGCACGCGCGCGGCCCTCGCCCTGCTCCAGGGCCGCGGCGTCAACCTCCTCGTCCTGGACGAGCCGACCAACCACCTCGACCTGCCCGCCATCGAGCAGCTGGAGTCGGCCCTGGAGTCCTACGAGGGCACGCTGCTGCTGGTCACGCACGACCGCAGGATGCTCGACGCGGTCAGCGTGACGCGCCGGCTGGAGGTGGCGGAGGGCAAGGTGACCGAGCTGTCACCCTGACCCCCGCCGGTGCCTCCGTCAGCGGCGCTCGGGGTCCAGCAGACCGGCCCGCCGCAGCGCGTCGGCCATCGCGTCGTTGGCGGGCGGCGGGCCCTGCCGCTGCGGCTTCTGGCCACGCTGGCCGCCGCGGCCGCCACCGGCACCGCGTGAGCCCTGGCCCTGCTGCTGGCGCTGGCCCTGCTGCTGGCGCTGCCCCTGACGCTGCTGCGGCGGACGGCCCCCGCCGCGCTTCGGCTGGTCCCCGCCCGCGTCACCCGCGCCGGCTCCCGCCTCGTCGTCCAGGCGCAGCGTCAGCGAGATCCGCTTGCGCGGGATGTCGACGTCCATGACCTTCACCTTGACGACGTCGCCGGGCTTGACGACGTCCCGCGGGTCCTTGACGAAGGTCTTCGACATGGCCGACACGTGCACCAGGCCGTCCTGGTGCACGCCGATGTCGACGAAGGCGCCGAACGCGGCGACATTGGTGACCACGCCCTCCAGAACCATTCCGGAGGCCAGGTCGGAGAGCTTCTCGACGCCCTCCTTGAAGGTCGCCGTCTTGAAGGCCGGACGCGGGTCGCGCCCGGGCTTCTCCAGCTCCTTCAAGATGTCCGTGACGGTCGGCAGACCGAACACCTCGTCCACGAAGTCGTCCGGCCTGAGCGCGCGCAGCGCCCCGGTGTTGCCCATCAGCGAACCGACCTCGCCCCCGGCCGACTTCACCATCTTGCGCACCACCGGATAGGCCTCCGGGTGCACGCTGGAGGCATCCAGCGGGTCGTCGCCGCCGCGGATGCGGAGGAAGCCCGCGCACTGCTCGTACGCCTTCGGGCCGAGCCGGGCCACGTCCTTGAGGCCCTTGCGGCTCTTGAAGGGGCCGTTGGCGTCGCGGTGCGCCACGATGTTCTCCGCGAGGCCGGCGCCGATGCCGGAGACCCGGGCGAGCAGCGGGGCGGACGCGGTGTTCACGTCCACGCCGACGCCGTTCACACAGTCCTCGACGACCGCGTCCAGCGAGCGCGAGAGCTTCACCTCGGACAGGTCGTGCTGGTACTGGCCGACGCCGATCGACTTCGGGTCGATCTTCACCAGCTCGGCCAGCGGGTCCTGCAGGCGCCGGGCGATGGAGACGGCGCCGCGGATCGAGACGTCGAGGTCCGGCAGCTCCTGGGAGGCGAAGGCCGACGCCGAGTACACGGAGGCGCCCGCCTCGGAGACCATCACCTTGGTGAGGTTCAACTCCGGGTGCTTGGCGATGAGTTCGCCCGCGAGCTTGTCGGTCTCGCGGGACGCGGTGCCGTTGCCGACGGCGATCAGGTCGACCTCGTGCTCCTTGGCCAGCTTCGCCAGCGTGGCCAGGGACTGGTCCCACTTGTTCGCCGGGACGTGCGGGTGGATCGTGTCGGTCGCGACGACCTTGCCGGTGGCGTCGACGACGGCGACCTTCACGCCCGTACGGAACCCGGGGTCGAGGCCCAGCGTCGCGCGCGTGCCCGCGGGCGCCGCGAGCAGCAGGTCGCGGAGGTTCGACGCGAAGACCCGCACCGCCTCGTCCTCGGCGGCGGTCCGCAGCCGCAGCCGCAGGTCGATCCCGAGGTGCACGAGGATACGGGTGCGCCAGGACCAACGCACCGTGTCCTGCAGCCACTTGTCGCCCGGCCGGCCCTGGTCGGCGACGCCGAACCGCTGGGCGACGATCCCCTCGTACGTGGACGGGGTGCCCGGCGTGGCGGGCGGCTCCTCCGGCTCCAGGACCAGGTCGAGGACCTCCTCCTTCTCGCCGCGCAGCATGGCGAGGACGCGGTGCGAGGGGAGCTCGGTGAACGGCTCGGTGAAGTCGAAGTAGTCGGCGAACTTGGCGCCCGCCTCCTCCTTGCCCTCGCGGACCTTCGCGGCGATCCTGCCGCGCACCCACATGCGCTCGCGCAACTCGCCGATCAGGTCGGCGTCCTCCGAGAACCGCTCGGCGAGGATCGCCCGCGCCCCGTCGAGCGCGGCCTGGGCGTCGGCGACGCCCTTGTCGGCGTCCACGAACGCGGCGGCGGCCGCCTGCGGTTCCACGGTGGGGTCGCTCAGCAGCCCGTCGGCCAGCGGCTCGAGGCCCGCCTCGCGGGCGATCTGCGCCTTCGTGCGCCGCTTCGGCTTGAAGGGCAGATAGATGTCCTCGAGCCGCGCCTTCGTGTCCGCCTCGCGGATCCGCGCCTCCAGCTCGTCCGTGAGCTTGCCCTGCTCACGGACCGAGTCGAGGATCGCGGCGCGCCGGTCCTCCAGCTCGCGCAGATAGCGCAGCCGCTCCTCGAGCGTGCGCAGCTGCGCGTCGTCGAGCATCTCGGTCGCTTCCTTGCGGTAGCGCGCGATGAAGGGCACCGTGGACCCGCCGTCGAGCAGGTCGACGGCGGCCTTCACCTGCCGCTCCCGTACGCCGAGCTCCTCGGCGATCCTGCCTTCGATGGACGCAGGGGTGGACGTCTTCAAAGCTGCCACGTTCCGGTACCGCCTTCTCGCTGAGGTTGCCGGGCAATTGTGGCAGGTGGCGCCGACAGAGGGTGATCAGACCCGTCGGCCGCGTCCCGTCCGACCCGACCGTCGCCCCGCGCCCCGGCCGCCCCGTCCGCCCCGCCCGGCGGAACGCGAGGCTCCGCCGAACAGGCTCGCCACGGCACGGAACGGCAGGGTCACGACGGTGGCGATGGCACCCCCGATCTGGCGCAGGACATCCGCTATCGCACGGAACATGGCTTTCCCCTCTCGTCTCCCGGCGGGGCCGGGGTGGCCGGGGTGGCGGCCAGGAGACGACCGGGTACCGCGAAGCGGCCCGACCATGCCGAAACGGCTCGAAGACGGGCTTTCAGCCCTTGCCGAGCAGGTTCGCCGGGAACGCGCCGGCCTGCAGCGCGGTGCCGATGAAGAGGGTGCCGAGCTCCGTGAGCCGTTCGACGCCCTCGGCGCCCAAGTGCTCGTACGGGGCGCGGTCCAGGCGGTCCGTCTCCTCCTCGATGTCCCGGCGCAGCGCCACGCCCGCCTCCGTCAACTCGCCCTCGCCGTCGAGGAGTCCGCGCCCGCGCAGCCGCTCGACGGCGGCGTCCCACTCCTCCTGGTTCCAGCCGCGGGTGGCGAAGACCCACTTGGGCGTCATGCCCTTGCCGGTCGCGGTGTGGCTCGCCAGGGCCTCGATGCCGTCGAGTTCGGCGTCGAGCAGCACGCTCACGTGTCCGTCGCCGCGGTGTTCACGGAGCAGCGTCGCCGCGTGCCAGTAGGCGAGGTGCGGCGCGTCGGGGACGGGCAGGTCGGCGTGGGCGGCGTACAGCGGGCGGGCGCCCCGGCCGCAGGCCTCGGTGGCGCGCAGCGCGAGCCCGGCGGCCTCCGCCATCTCGGGCGAGGCGACGAGCTCCTCGCCGAGGAGGCGCCGCAGCGTCGTGTCGACGGCGCGCAGCCGGGCCGCGCCCGCCTGCTCGGGCGTGGCCGAGCGCCACACCGCGGGCACGTGCGCGGCGACGAACTCGTACTTGTAGTTGTAGAAGGTGGCGGCCACGGTCCCGGGTCCTACGGGACCCATCGCCGCCGCGCGCAGCGCGAAGTTGACCGCCGCGGGGTGGGTGATCCCGTACTCCTTCAGCTCCTGGGCGGAGTCGGGCGAGAAGTAGTGCGTGGAGTGCAGGGAGTTGAGCACGTTGTGACAGCGGCGGCCCGCGCGCGGGGGCAGGGCGGAGCCGGCGGGGGAGGTCGTCGAAGAGGTCATGGGGGCACGGTACCTACTGGTTGGTATGTCGTCCGTGGGGAGCCCCACACAACGGCCGCACAACGGCCCGCGCAAGGGGATCCAAAGGGGGCCGCACGTCCGCGCGGGATGGCAGGAAAGGTGGGGTCCTCGTCATTGCGGCCATCGCCGCGCGCGCCAAGAATCGAGGCATGGAGCAGCGAACCGTCCTGGTCGTCCTCTTCGACGACGTCCAGAGCCTCGACGTCACGGGCCCCGTGGAGGTCTTCGCGGGGGTCGGACACTGCCTCGGCGACCCCGGGGGCGGCTACCGCGTCCGCACCGCCTCCCTGGAGGGCGCCCCCGTCCGCACGTCCAGTGGCCTCACCCTGACCCCTGACTCGGCGCTCGCCGACGCCCCGGTGCCGGACATCCTGCTGGTCCCGGGCGGCATGGGGACCCGGGGCGGTGATCCGGGGCTGGTCGACTGGCTGCGCGTGCACGGCCCGCGGGCGGCGCGCCTCGTGTCGGTCTGCACCGGCGCCATCCGGCTGGCCGAGGCGGGCCTGCTGGAGGGGCGCCGCGCGACGACGCACTGGGCGTACTGCGCCAGGCTGGCCAGGGACCACCCGGGCATCGAGGTCGACCCGGACCCCATCTATGTGCGCGACGGCCACGTGGCCACGTCCGCCGGGGTGACCGCGGGCATCGACCTGGCCCTCGCCCTCGTCGAGGAGGACTTCGGCCGCGAGGTGGCCCTCACCATCGCCCGTCACCTGGTGGTCTTCCTGCGCCGGCCGGGCAACCAGGCACAGTTCAGCGTCCAGCTCGCCGCGCAGACCGCGCGGCGCGAGCCGCTGCGCGAGCTCCAGCGCTGGATCAGCGAACACCCGGCGGCGGACCTCTCCGTGGAGGCGCTGGCCGCGCGCGCCCGGCTCTCGCCCCGGCACTTCGCCCGCGCCTTCCAGGCGGACACCGGGCTCACTCCGGGCAAGTACGTCGAGCGCGTCCGCGTCGAACACGCCCGCCGCCTCCTGGAGGACACCGACGACGGCGTCGAACAGGTCTCGCGGGCCAGTGGCTACGGCACACCGGAGGCCATGCGGCGCGCCTTCGTCAAGACGCTCGGCACGGCGCCGGCCGAGTACCGCCGCCGCTTCCACCCCGCGCCGGCCGCACCGGCCGGCGCTGCCACCCGTCACTCACACCGATAGGGACACCATGCAGATCGCGATCGCCCTGTACGAGCGCTTCACCGTCCTGGACGCCATCGGCCCCTACCAGATGCTGAGCTCCCTGCCCGGCTACGAGACCGTCTTCGTGGCGGAGCAGGCGGGGCCGGTACGCGACGACAACGGCACGCTCGCCCTCGTCGCCGACAAGTCCTTCGCCGAGGTGCGGAGCCCCGACATCGTGGTGGTGCCCGGCGGCCCGGGCCAGAGCGACCAGATGGAGAACCAGGTGCTCCTGGACTGGCTCCGCACGGTCGACGCCACGTCCACCTGGACCACCTCGGTGTGCACGGGCTCGCTGGCCCTCGCCGCGGCCGGCCTCCTCAAGGGGCGCCGCGCCACCTCGCACTGGCTGGGCCTGCCCGAACTGACCCGGCTCGGCGTCGAGGCGACGGGGGAGCGGGTCGTCTTCGACGGCAAGGACGTCACCGGGGCCGGCGTCTCGGCCGGCATCGACATGGGCCTCGCGCTGGCCGGCCGGATCGCGGGCGACGAGCACGCGCAGACCGTACAGCTGCTCACCGAGTACGACCCGCAGCCGCCGTACGACGCGGGATCCCCCGACAAGGCGCCCGCGCACCTCGTCGAGGCGTTCCGCGACGGCAGCCGCTTCGAGCAGTGGGCGCAGGAGCGGGCGGCCCGGTAGACGGACCGCTCCCCGCTCAGTCGGCCGCCGGGCTCCACGTGAAGCGCGGCGGCCTGCGCTCCAGGAAGGCGGCGACCCCCTCGGCGGTGTCGCCGCTGCCGCGTGCCTGTTCCGTCCAGTACGCGTCCCGGTCGGTGCGCCCCGTCGCGAACTCCTTCGCCGCCGCCTGGGTCAGCCGGGAGCGCGAGGCGAGGACCCGGGTGAACTCCGCGACCCGCTTCTCCAAACCTCCGGACGGCAGCACCTCGTCCACCAGACCGGTGCGCAGCGCCCGCTCGGCGTCGATCAACTCACCGGAGAACAGCAGGTACTTGGCGGTGGCCGGACCCACGAGGGAGACGAGCCGCCGGGTGGACGACGCGGGATAGACGATGCCCAGCTTCGCCGGTGTGACGCCGAACAGCGCACCCTCGTCCGCGAACCGCAGGTCGCACGCGCCCGCCAGCTGGGCGCCCCCGCCCACGCAGTACCCGCGCACCATCGCCAGCGTCGGCTTGGGACAGGCCGCCAGGGCCTCCTCGGCCCGCACCGCGAGCTCCTGCGCCGTGCCCGCGGACTCGCGCAGCGTGGAGATGTCGGCCCCCGCGCAGAAGGTGTCACCCGCGCCGGTCAGGACGACCGCGCGCACCGCGGGATCGGCGGCAAGCGCCCCGAACAGCGGCGGCACCTGACGCCACATGTCGGCGGTCATGGCGTTGCGCTTGGCCGGATGGTCGATGACGACGGTGGCGACGCCGTCCGTGACGGCGTGCCTCAGCTGCGGCTCCATGCGCCGGATGCTATCCGCTCCCCTCGAACGTACGATCAAGAAGGAGTGGAGGACGAAAGGCGCATACGGGGCAATCGGACGGAGACGCTGATGCTCGGACGCAAGGACGCCGGAGCCGACAGGGGCACCACCACCGCCGGGACCGCCGGAACCGACCGAGCCGCCGGGACCGGCGGCTCCGGCGGCCAGGGCGCCCGGCTCAGCCGCAGCTTCGGCTGGCTCGCCCTGCTGGGCGTGATCCTGGCCGTGGCCGGGCTCGTCGGCCTCGTCTACACCGGTGTCGCCACGCTGACCTCGATGATCCTGTTCGGGTGGCTTCTGCTGGTCGGCGGCATCGTCGGCCTGCTGCACGCGGTCCAGTCCCGGGGAAGCAGCTTCTTCTGGCTCGGCGTGGTGGTCGCCGCGCTGAACCTCGCGGCGGGCGTCGTGATCATCCGCAAGCCCGACGTCGCGGCGGAGGCGCTGACGATGTTCGCGGCCCTGCTCTTCCTCACCGGCGGGGTCTTCCGGCTGGTCGGCAGCCTGGTGGTACGGGGCCCGCAGTTCGCCCTGACGCTGCTGCAGGGCGCCTTCGGGCTGCTCATCGGCATCCTCGTCCTCGCCGACTGGCCGAGCAGCAGCAAGTACGTCATCGGGTGCTTCTTCTCGCTGGCCCTGCTCTTCGACGGCCTCGGCCTGATCGCCACGGGCATCGGCGGGCGCCGCATCGTGAGTCTCGTACAACCTGAAGAGCGCTTGAAGAAAGAACAACAGGGGCATGAACAGTCGCACACCTGACGACGTCATGCACCGCCGGTCAAAACCCGTCGATAGTCGCTGACTTCTGGTCAGTGGAGCGGTCCGGACCAGAGCAGTCCCAACACTCGATGTGTGGCGACAATCGAGCGCAAGGACGGCGACCGGACGATGGAGAACGGCGGGAGGGTTCCCGGCCCGCTCCCGAGCGGTGGCCCGCCGCCGCTCCCGGGCGGTGCCGGGCCGATGCCGTACGAGGGCGTGTGGCGCTTCACCGCACCCGCCGTCGACGCCTCGGTGCCCCAGGCCCGGCACGCGGTGCGCGACCTGCTGGCCCGGCAGGGCGTGCCGGCCCCGGACGACCTCGTACAGGGCCTGCTCCTGATCGTCTCCGAACTGGTCACCAACGCGGTGCGCCACGCGGCCCTGCTCTCGCCGATGCTCGCCGTGGAGGTGGCGGTCGGCACCGAGTGGGTCCGGGTCTCCGTCGAGGACAACCACCCCTACCGCCCGACGGCGCTGGTGGCGGACCACGGCCAGACGGGCGGCAGGGGACTGCTTCTCGTACGGGAGATCACTCAGGAGGCGGGCGGCGCCTGCGACGTCGAGCACACCGCGAGCGGGGGCAAGGTCATCTGGGCCGCGCTGCCCCTCAAGCCCGGTGGTGTCTGACCCGCGCCCGTACGGACCGGTGGCCCGCCGGGGATCAGGAGCCCGCCGAGACCGGCGAGTCGCCCCGGTCGCCCACCGAGTCCTGGGTGGCGGACTTCGGTATCGGCCTGTCCTGCCGCAGCGCGTCCCAGACCTGGTGCGACGCCTTGTCGAGCGGCTTGACCCGGCCGGAGTCCTGCGCGTCGTACGTGACCGGCATCGTCACCATGTTCGTGCGGTCCGGGCTGATGCCCTTCAGCTCCTTGGCCAGGCCGAGCAGCTTGTCCGCAGAGGCCAGCCCGGAGTCGGCGCTCACCGTCTTGGTGGCGGTGTCGGCCAGGTCGTAGGAGGTGGCGGGGTCGCTGAGCGGGTCGACGGTGTCGGCGCGGTGGATCAGGGCCTTGATGAAGGCCTGCTGCAGCTGGATGCGGCCGAGGTCACTGCCGTCCCCGACGCCGTGCCGGGTGCGGACGAGCTCCAGGGCCTGCTTGCCCTTCAGGGTGTGCTTGCCCGCGGTGAGCGAGAGACCGCTGTTGGGGTCCTTGATGGCCTTGTGGGTGGTGATGTCCACGCCGCCTAGCTCGTCGATGAGCTTCTGGAACCCCTTGAAGTCGACTTCGAGGTAGTGGTCCATGCGGACGCCCGACATCTTCTCGACCGTCTTGACGGTGCACGCGGGCCCGCCGACCTGGTACGAGGAGTTGAACATGGCCTGCTGCGCGCCCGCCGCGCCGGCGCCGCCGTGGGACGGCGCGCACGAGGGCCGCTGCACCATGGTGTCGCGCGGGATGCTGACGACCGAGGCCTTCTTGTGGGTCTTGTCGACGTGCAGGACCATCGCCGTGTCGGCGCGCGCCCCGCTGACGCCCCGGCCGTATTCGCCGTGCGTCCCCGCCCGGGAGTCGGACCCGAGCAGGAGGATGTTCATCGAGCCGTCCCGCTGCCCGGCGGGCCGGTCGTGGCCCAGGGCGGCGTCGACGTCCGTGCCCTGGATGTTGCCGTTGAGGTGCTGCCAGGCGTAGGCGACGCCTCCGCCACCGACGAGCACCAGGCCCAGGGCGCCCCATGCGACGTAGCGCAGGGCCTTCTTCCGGGGCTTGCGCCGTGAGCGCCGTACCCGCGCGGGTCCGTAGTCGGGGATTGCGGGGCCGTCGGCCGAAGGCGCCGGGTGCTCGTTCCCGCTCTCGTGCGGCATGCGCTGACTCTCCTAGGGACCGGGGGGTCTGGGTGACCGAGTGGTCCAGGTCACCGTGGGTGGTCGGCCGGTCGCTCAGTAGGCGGAGTCGACGTTGTCGATCGAGCCGTACTTGTCGGCGGCGTAGTTCGCGGCCGCGGTGATGTTGGCGACCGGGTCGGTCAGGGAGTTTGCGGTGCCGGAGACGTGGTAGGCCTCGAAGGTGGGCTGGATGACCTGCAGCAGGCCCTTGGACGGGGTGCCGTTCTGCGCGTTGACGTCCCAGCCGTTCTGGGCGTTCGGGTCACCGGCGGACTCGCGCATGATGTTGCGGTGCAGGCCCTCGTAGGAGCCGGGGATGCCCTTCGACTTCATGATGTCGAGGGACTGGCGGATCCAGCCGTCGAGGTTGTTGGCGTAGGACTTCTTGTCGGCCTTCTTGGCCGCCTGCGTCACCGCGGTGCTCGCCTTGGTGGGCTCCGCGGCGTGGGCGGCGGAGGGCGCCACCGTCAGGGCGGCGGCCATCGCACCGGTGGTGGCGATGCCGGCGATGGAGATCTTGCGGAAGCGAGCGGCACGGTTGAGCGTCTTGGTCGTGGCCATGGGGGATTGACTCCTCAGGGGGGACGTAGAGGGAGCTCGGTCCGCAGCGGGCGACTGTGCCCGGCGGTGTCCCCGAGCTCCGGCGACGTCAGCCAGAGTTAGCGATGGCCCCCGGCGGACGCAATGGTGTGACGTACTACCCCGGTACGCAGTCGTGCCCGGCCGGAACCGGCCCGAAGTGCCCCAAACCCCCGGGGCAGCTGCCCCGAAGCACCTACTATTTCCCTTCGCATGTGATCTGACCCCTATGAGTGGCTTCACAGCCCTGAGCCCCCCGAGGTGGCGTGGGTCACCGCATGACGACGGCCCGGACGGCCTGAGGCCGACCCGGGCCGGTCGCACGTGGTGCCCTCCTCGAGGGCGGCGGATCTCAGTTGCCGGTCGTCACATGGACGTAGTCGACGACGAGCTGCTGGGGGAAGCTCGTGTTGCCGTCGGGGTCGCCGGGCCAGTAGCCGCCGACCGCGAGGTTGAGGATGACGAAGAAGGGCTTGTCGAAGACCCACTGCTTGCCGCCCAGGTCGGCCGGGGTGCGGGTCTGGTAGACGGTGCCGTCCACGGACCAGGTGACCTTGTTCGGCGACCAGTCGACGGCGAAGGTGTGGAACTTGTCCGCGAACGCCTCGCCGCCGGGCAGCGTGTACCCCGCGCCGATCCCGCCGGAGCCGGAGTAGCCGGGCCCGTGCAGGGTGCCGTGCACCGTGCCGGGCTCGAAGCCCACGTTCTCCATCACGTCGATCTCGCCGCTCTGCGGCCAGCCCACACTGCCGATGTCGGCGCCGAGCATCCAGAACGCCGGCCACATGCCCTGGCCGCGCGGGATCTTCATCCGGGCCTCGACGTGCCCGTAGGTCTGGGTGAACTTGCCCGCGGTGTTCAGCCGGGCCGAGGTGTACTCGCACCGGCCGTACCAGCACTGGTAGTTGCCGGGGTTCTCCTTGCGCGCGGTGATGACCAGGTTGCCCTGGCCGTCGAGCGCGGCGTTCTTGTTGCCGGAGGTGTAGTACTGCCGCTCGTGGTTGTTGACGTTGTCGCCCGTCTCGATCTGCCACTTCCCGCCGTCGACCGCGGACCCGGCGGGCCCGTTGAAGTCGTCGGTGAACGTGGCGGCCGCGGCCGTGGCGGCGGGGGAGCGGGGCGCGGGCTCGGCCGAGGCGGACGGCAGCACGGCCAGGCTGGCCGCGCCGCAGGCCAGGGCGAGCGCGCAGAGCTTGGTGCGGCGGTGGGGGGAGAAGTGCACGGTCATCACATCGCTTCGCGTGGGGGCGGTGGCGGATGGGGCATGCGCATGACAAGCAACGGTCAGAAGCTGAACGCTGCCATGATCGGCCGCGCCCACTTCGTTCAGTACTTGATTTAAGGGCGACTCTCATAGCCCGTCAAGGAGTTGGTGCGGACCAACTCCGGCCGTCCGCGGGTCACTCGGAGAAGAGGCCGGCCCCGCTCCGTCGTCGACGGAACGGGGCCGGCCTCGGGTGGTCCCGCGGAGCGGTCCGATGGGGCGGGCGGCTACCAGCCCGCCGCCGGGCCGGTCAGCTCCTTGATCGCGGGGCGCGCCGCGTCGAGCACGGTCATGAACCACGCGGAGAACGGGTCCCGGTCGTGCCGCTCGGCCAGCTCCGCCGCCGTCACGAACGCGGTGGCGCCGATCTCCGCCGGGTCCGCGCTCAGCGCGGACTGCACCATGCCGACGAACAGGTGGTTGTACTCCTGCTCCACGAGCCCGGACTCCGGGTCGGGGTGGTTGTAGCGCACCGTGCCCGCCTCGGCGAGCAGCGACGGCGAGACGCCCAGCTCCTCGTACGTACGCCGGGCGGCCGCCGCGAAGGGCGCCTCGCCGGGGTAGGGGTGGCCGCAGCAGGTGTTCGACCAAACGCCGGGGGAGTGGTACTTGCCGAGGGCGCGCTGCTGCAGCAGCAGCCGCCCCTGTTCGTCGAAGAGGAAGACGGAGAACGCCCGGTGCAGCTGCCCGGGCGCCTGATGCGCGGAGAGTTTCTCCGCTGTGCCGATCGTCCTGCCGTCCTCGTCGACGAGTTCCAGCAAGATCGCTTCTCCGGTGCCGTTCGACGAGCTGTTCGCCGCGGTGGCAGGTGTGATCGGCATACCCATCCTTCGCTTCGGTCTTCGAGTGCCAAGTCTGCCGTACGTTCCGGACGCCCCCGGCACTTCGAGGGCCCGCATGTCCGGCCGCGTCGGGGCGCGGACGGGACACGCGCCGGGCGCTCGCGTGCGAGCGCCCGGTCAAGCGTTCAGACGCCGAAGGCGGCCGGATACTGGATCGTGCCCCGCGGCAACCCGGCGGAATCGTCGGATCCGTCCAGCACGAGCGCCATCATCGCCTCGTCGGGCACCTCGAAACCTGGCCGGATCCCGTACCCGGAAGCGGGCTCGAAACCGAAGCGCGGATAGTACGAGGGGTGGCCGAGCACGACGACGAGCCGCTCGCCCCGCGCACGCGCCGCGTCGAGCAGCGCGCGCACGACCGCCGAGCCCGCCCCGGTGCGCTGATGGGCGGGGAGCACGGCGACGGGCGCGAGCGCCAGCGCGGGCGCACCGCCCACCCGGCAGCGGGTGAGCAACGCGTGCGCGGCCACCGAACCGTCGGGCGCCTCGGCGACGCACGACAGACCGGGCAGCCAGGCCTCGGTGTCCGCGCGCAGCGCGTCGACCAGATCGGCCTCCGCCCGGGTCTCGAAGGCGGCGGCGTGCACGGCGTGCACCGCGGCGACGTCGGACTCGGTCTCCGGCCGGGTCGGCCAGGAGTCCGCCGGCCGCAGGACGTAGCCGGTGTAGCCGTACTCCGTCCCGTGCTCACCCCGCATCGCGATCTCCTCACGGGTGGCGGCCAGCGCCTCGGCGATGCCGGGGGCGTCCGGGTCCGCCGCGTCCGCGCGGGCGCCCAGCGGTCCGTAGTACTCGTCCCAGTCGGGCTCGGGCTGCCGGTACGTGCCCAGCACGGAGTACCCGGCGGCCGTGGCGGCCCGGATGTTCTCCTCGCCGGTCCGCAGCGTGTAGTGCCGGTCCCAGAAGGCGCGGGCCGGCGCGGACGGCTCGGCGGCGGTCCACTCGCACTCGGTGAGGACGAGCGCCCCGCCGGGGGCGAGCAGCCGCCGCCAGGCGCGCAGTGCGGTGTCGAAGCCGATGGCGTAGGCCGAGCTCTCGGCCCAGATCAGGTCGAACGAGCCGTCCGGGCAGGGGAGTTCGGCCATGTCGGCGCGGACGGCGGTGATCGAGCCGGCGAGCCCGCGGGCCCGCGCGGCGGCCCGGAGTTCGTCGAGGAACGGCTCGTGCAGATCGACGGCGGTCACCTCGGCGCCGGCCTCGGCGGCGAGGAGGAGCGCGGACCTGCCCGGGCCGCAACCCAGGTCGAGGACGCGGGGCCGCTCGGGCAGCGCGCCCGCGAGGGAGAGCAGCCGCCGCGAGGTGGCGTCGGAGCCGGGGCCCTGCCGGGGCAGCCCGTGGTGCAGGGCGAAGAAGGCGCGGTGGACGGAGGTGTGGTCGGTCACCGTGGAGTTCCTTGTGTGGAGGACCCGCGGACCCGTTGTACGTGTGATGTACGAGGCGTACGTGTGGAGTACGCGTCGTGCGTGTGCTGTACGAGAGGTCAGACGCGCGTCCGGAGCGTGGGGATGCACGTGTCGCCGCGCAGTGCGGCGCCGGTCACGGCAGTCATCAACCCACCTCCACAGGACTCAGGAACGCGGGCCACGATAACACCGACAGTGACGGCGGCGCCTCAATGGCAGAGCTTGGCCTCGTGCTCCGCATGGCCGCTCGGCTCCAGCTGGAAGGTGCAGTGCTCGACGTCGAAGTGGTCGCCGAGGCAGCCCTGCAGCTCGTGCAGCATCTTCTCGTGGCCGATCGAGTCGAGGGTGTCGGAGCCCACCACGACGTGCGCGGAGAGCACCGGCATGCCCGAGGTGATGGTCCAGGCGTGCAGGTCGTGGACCTCCTCGACGCCCGGCAGGTCGAGTATGTGGGCCCGCACCTCCGCCATGTCGACCCCCTTGGGCGCCGACTCCAGGAGCACGTTCAACGTCTCCTTGAGGAGCTTGACCGTACGCGGGACGATCATGAAGCCGATGACCAGCGAGGCGATCGGGTCCGCGGCCTGCCACCCGGTGAGCATGATCACGCCCGCCGCGATGATGACGGTGACCGAGCCGAGGGTGTCCGCGACGACCTCCAGGAAGGCGCCGCGGACATTGAGGCTGTCCTGCTGCCCGCGCATCAGCAGCGACAGCGAGATCAGGTTGGCGACGAGACCGAAGGCGCCGAAGTAGATGGCGAGGCTGCCCTCCGTCTGCGCGGGCGTGATGAACCGCTCCACCGCCTCGTACAGCACATAGCCGCCGACGCCGAGCAGCAGCAGACAGTTGGCCAGTGCGGCGAGGATCTCGGCACGGGCGAAGCCGAAGGTGCGGTTCTCGGTGGGCGGCCGGTTGGCGAAGTGGATCGCGAGCAGGGCCATGCCGAGCCCCAGGGCGTCCGTGGCCATGTGCGCCGCGTCCGCGACGAGCGCGAGGGAGTCCGCGAGGACACCGCCCACGATCTGGGCCAGCATGACCGTGATCGTGATGGCGAGGGCGATGCGCAACCGCCCCTTGTAGGCGTGGGCCGCCGTCCCCGTGGCCGGTGGCCCGTGCGTGTGTCCGTGATCGTGCCCAGCCCCCATGGAGCCGCCTCCCGAGTCGGTCATCGGTTCTGCCGTTCGCTGGTCGCGGACCACAGTGAACTACGGGTGGGGGGTATCTGGCAACGCGGCACTGAACACCGTTGTCATCTCCCTGACCTGCGAAAATGGCAATGATTGCCGGGAAGGAGAGGGGTGCAGGTCAGGGCGCCCGGACGATCAGTCGCGGCGCGCGTCGGGGTGGTGCAGGCACCATCCCTCCCAGGCCGACTCGACCATCTCGCGCACCCCGCGCCGGGCCGTCCAGCGGAGCTCGGCGGCGGCCAGCCGGGCGTCGGCCACCGCGCGCGGCGAGTCACCGGCCCGGGCCGGCTCCACGAGCGCGGGACGGGTGTCCCCGCTCACCTCGCCGATGAGGGTGACGAGTTCGCGTACGGAAACGCCGCGCCCCCGGCCGATGTTCACCGTCAGATCGCCCTCCGCGCCGCCCGCGAGCCGCCGCGCCGCCGCCAGATGGGCCTCGGCCAGGTCGGACACGTGCACGTAGTCGCGGACGCAGGTGCCGTCCGGCGTCGGGTGGGTGTCGCCGAAGATGCGCGGCGCCTCGTCGCGCCGCAGCCGGTCGAAGACCATCGGGATCACGTTGAACACCCCGGTGTCCGCGAGCTCCGGCGCCGCGGCGCCCGCCACGTTGAAGTAGCGCAGGCACACGGTCCCGATGCCGTGCGCCCGCCCGGCCGCCCGCACCAGCCACTCACCGGCGAGCTTCGTCTCGCCGTACGGGCTGACCGGGACGCAGGGGGCGTCCTCCGGCACCAGCTCCGCGTCCGGCGGATCGCCGTACACCGCGGCCGACGAGGAGAAGACGAACCGCTTGATGCCCGCCTCGGCGACCGCATCGAGAAGCGTCGTCAGGCCGCCCACGTTCTCCCGGTAGTAGCGCAGCGGCTGCTCCACCGACTCCCCGACCTGCTTGCGGGCCGCGAGGTGCACCACCCCGCGGACGCCGTACTCGGCGAAAACCCGGCGCAGCAGCTCCCCGTCCAGCGAGGAGCCCTTCACCAGCGGCACGTTCGCGGGAAGCCGCTGCGGCACCCCCGACGAGATGTCGTCCAGGACGACGACGTCCTCCCCGGCACCGGCCATGACCCGCGCCACATGTGCCCCGATGTAACCCGCTCCGCCTGTGATCAGCCATGTCATGGGCGCCCACCCTAAGCGAACCCCGCCCGCGCCGACGGGCCCGGTGCGCCGGTACAGACGGGCGCTATGCGGGCAAGCCGGGCAGTGTACGGGCGCGGTTTGTGGCCGCGGCCCCCCATCCACCATGATGATCGCGAAGGCCGAGGCCCTCGCAGGCCGCCCTGACCGGGGCGTGAACGGGTGATGAACGCCCGCTTCCCAGCATCCGATAGCCTCTGCCGACGTGCCGCCCGGCCGCTGTGGCCAGGGGCGCTCCCCTTACGCATGTGCCCGGCGCGAGCCGCGCCGGTACTCAAGGAGTGAGTTCGTCTGTCGACCGCCATCCTCACCGGTCAGCCGGTCCCCGGGTCGCCGCTCGAAGGCGATCTGCGGTCCCTGGGCTTCGACGTGCGGGTCGCCTCCGACGCGGCGGACGCCGAGACGCTGCTCGCCGCCGTCCCCGGTGACCAGCGGGTCGCCGTCGTCGACGCGCGCTTCGTCGGCCACGTCCACGCGCTGCGCCTGGCCCTCACCGACCCCCGCTTCGCCGCCTGCGCCGTGCCCGGCGCCGTCACGGCCAAGCCGGAGGCCCGCCCCGAACTGACCCGCGCCCTGCGCGCGAGCGCCGGCCCCGCGGGCGCCGTCGTCACGCTCGACGCGCTCCCGGACGACATCGCCGCCGCCATGGAGTCCGGCACCACCGACGTGCACCGCCCCGACCTCGGCACCCTCGTCGCCACCGTGCCCAGCGACCCGCAGTCGAGGAACGAGGCACGCCAGGCCGTCGCAGCCGTGGACGACGAGGCGGTCCGCCTGCGCACCGCGGTCAAGTCGCGGGACGGCTTCTTCACCACGTACTGCATCTCCCCGTACTCGCGCTACATCGCCCGCTGGTGCGCCCGCCGGGGCCTGACCCCGAACCAGGTCACCACCGCCTCGCTGCTCACCGCCCTGATCGCGGCGGGCTGCGCGGCGACCGGTACGCGCGGCGGCTTCGTCGCGGCGGGCCTGCTGCTCCTCGTCTCCTTCGTCCTCGACTGCACGGACGGGCAGCTCGCCCGCTACTCCCTGCAGTACTCGACGCTCGGCGCCTGGCTCGACGCGACCTTCGACCGCGCCAAGGAGTACGCGTACTACGCGGGCCTCGCGCTCGGCGCGGCCCGCGGCGGCGACGACGTGTGGGCGCTCGCGCTCGGCGCGATGGTCCTGCAGACCTGCCGGCACGTCGTGGACTTCGCCTTCAACGAGGCGAACTCCGACAGCACGGCCACCAACACCAGCCCCACCGCAGCCCTCTCCGACAAGCTCGACAGCGTCGGATGGACGGTCTGGCTGCGCCGGATGATCGTGCTGCCCATCGGCGAGCGCTGGGCGATGATCGCGGTGCTCACCGCCGTCACCACCCCCCGCATCACGCTCGTCGTCCTGCTCATCGGCTGTGCGCTGGCCGCCTGCTACACCACCGCGGGACGCGTCCTGCGCTCGGTGACCCGCAAGGCCGCCCGCACCGACCGTGCCGCGCTCGCCCTCTCCGACCTCGCCGACAACGGCCTGCTGGCCGACTCGTTCGCCGCCCTGAAGCGCGGATGGCCGCTGCCCGCCCCCGTCATCGCCCTCATCGGCGGCGCGGCGGTCGTGGCGGTGGGCGCCTTCACCTCTTACGGCAGTCCGTGGGTCGTCGTCGCCGCCGTGGTCCACGTCGTCCTCAGCGGCCTCGCGCTGTCCCGGCCCCTCAAGGCCCCCCTCGACTGGCTGGTCCCGCCGTTCTTCCGCGCGGCGGAGTACGGCACGATTCTGGTCCTCGCGGCCAACGCCGATGTGAACGGAGCGCTTCCGGCGGCTTTCGGGCTCGTGGCCGCGGTCGCCTACCATCACTACGACACGGTGTACCGCATCAAGGGCGGCACCGGCGCGCCCCCGCGCCGGCTGGTGCGATCGATCGGCGGCCAGGACGGCAGGACCCTCGTGGTCGCGCTGGCCGCGACCCTGCTGCCCGCCTCGGATTTCACCGTCGCGCTCACGGCACTCGCCGTGGCCGTGGCACTCGTGGTGCTCGTCGAGAGCATCAGCTTCTGGGTGACCGCTCACAAGCGTGGCGCACCCGCCGTACACGATGAAGGAGAACCCGCATGATCGGCCTCGTCCTTGCCGCAGGCGCCGGACGGCGTCTTCGTCCCTACACGGACACGCTGCCCAAGGCTCTGGTGCCCGTCGACGGGGAGACCACGATCCTCGACCTGACGCTCGGCAACTTCGCCGAGATCGGTCTGACCGAGGTCGCGATCATCGTCGGCTACAAGAAGGAGGCCGTCTACGAGCGCAAGGCGGCGCTCGAGGCGAAGTACAACCTCAAGCTGACCCTGATCGACAACGACAAGGCCGAGGAGTGGAACAACGCCTACTCCTTGTGGTGCGGCCGTGACGCCATCAAGCACGACGTGATCCTCGCCAACGGCGACACCGTGCACCCGGTCTCCGTCGAGAAGACGCTGCTCGCCGCCCGCGGCAATGGCCAGAAGATCATCCTCGCCCTCGACACGGTGAAGCAGCTCGCCGACGAGGAGATGAAGGTCATCGTCGACGACGCCAAGGGCGTGCAGCGCATCACCAAGCTGATGGACCCCTCCGAGGCCACCGGCGAGTACATCGGCGTCACCCTCATCGAGGGCTCCGCCGCCGACGAGCTCGCCGACGCCCTGAAGACCACCTTCGAGCGCGACCCCGACCTCTACTACGAGGACGGCTACCAGGAGCTCGTCAACCGCGGCTTCAAGGTCGACGTGGCCCCGATCGGCGACGTCACGTGGGTCGAGATCGACAACCACGACGACCTCGCCAAGGGCCGGGAGATCGCGTGCCAGTACTGACGAGGCTCATCCCCTCGCCGGTCGTCGTCGACATCCGGCCGGGGGCACTCAACGACCTGGCCGGGGTCCTCGCCGACCAGCGGATCTGCTCGTCGACCGGCAAGCTCGCCATCGCCATCAGCGGCGGCTCCGGCGCGGTCCTGCGGGACCGGCTGATGCCGTCGCTGCCCGGCGCCGAATGGTTCGAGGTGGGCGGCGGCACCCTCGACGACGCCATCAAGCTCGCCGACGCCATGAAGAAGGGCCGCTACGACGCCGTCGTCGGCCTCGGCGGCGGCAAGATCATCGACTGCGCCAAGTTCGCCGCGGCGCGCGTCGGCCTGCCGCTGGTCGCCGTCGCGACGAACCTGTCGCACGACGGCCTCTGCTCGCCGGTCGCGACCCTCGACAACGACGCGGGCCGCGGCTCGTACGGTGTGCCGAACCCCATCGCGGTCGTCATCGACCTCGACGTGATCCGTGAGGCCCCCGTCCGTTTCGTCCGCTCCGGCATCGGCGACGCGCTGTCCAACATCTCCGCGATCCGGGACTGGGAGCTCGCCGCCCGCGAGCGCGGCGAGGACATCGACGGTCTCGCGGCCGCCATGGCCCGCCAGGCCGGCGAGGCCGTGCTCCGCCACCCCGGCGGCGTCGGCGACGACGCCTTCCTGCAGGTCCTGGCCGAGGGGCTGGTCCTCACCGGCATCGCGATGTCCGTGTCGGGCGACTCCCGCCCGGCGTCCGGCGCCTGCCACGAGATCAACCACGCCTTCGACCTCCTCTTCCCCAAGCGCGCCGCCAGCCACGGCGAGCAGTGCGGCCTGGGCGCGGCCTTCGCGATGCACCTGCGCGGTGCCCACGAGGAGTCGGCGTTCATGGCCTCGGTGCTGCGCCGGCACGGCCTGCCCGTGCTGCCGGAGGAGATCGGCTTCACCGTGGACGAGTTCGTCCAGGTCGTGGAGTTCGCTCCGCAGACCCGGCCGGGCCGCTACACGATCCTCGAACACCTCGACCTGTCCACCGACCAGATCAGGGACGCATACGCCGACTATGCAAAAGCCATCGGTAGCTGAGCTCCGCCCGGTTGTTCACCCCCCGGGGGTGAAGGACCGGCGGAGCGGCGAACACTGGGCCGGCCGGCTCTACATGCGCGAGGTCTCCCTGCGCATCGACCGGCACCTGGTGAACACGAAGGTCACGCCCAACCAGCTGACCTACGTGATGACCGTGGCCGGCGCCCTCGCCGCCCCGGCCCTTCTGGTGCCGGGGATCACGGGCGCCGTGCTCGGCGTGCTCGCGGTCCAGCTCTATCTGCTGCTCGACTGCGTCGACGGCGAGATCGCCCGCTGGAAGAAGCAGTACTCGATGGCCGGGGTCTACCTGGACCGGGTCGCCGCCTATCTGTGCGACGCCGCGGTCCTGGTCGGCTTCGGGCTGCGCGCCGCCGACATCTGGGGCTCGGGCCGCATCGACTGGCTGTGGGCCTTCCTCGGCACGCTGGCCGCGCTCGGCGCGATCCTGATCAAGGCGGAGACCGACCTCGTCGGCGTCGCCCGTCACCAGACGGGCAAGGAGCCGGTCAAGGAGTCCGCGGCCGAGCCGCGCTCCTCGGGCATGGCGCTGGCCCGCCGGGCCGCCGCCGCGCTCAAGTTCCACCGGCTGATCCTCGGGGTCGAGGCGTCCCTGCTGATCCTGCTCATCGCGTTCGTGGACCAGGCCAGGGGCGACCTGTTCTTCTCCCGTCTGGGCGTCGCCGTGCTCGCGGGCATCGCGCTGCTGCAGACCCTGCTCCACCTCGTGTCCATCCTCGTATCGAGCAGGTTGAAGTGAGCACCCCGAGCACCCCGGCAGAGCAGCTCAAGGTCGGCGCCGTCATCATCACGATGGGCAACCGGCCCCAGGAGCTGCGCGCCCTCCTCGACTCGGTCGCCAAGCAGGACGGCGACCCGGTCGAGGTGGTCGTGGTCGGCAACGGCGCCCCCGTGCCCGAGGTCCCCGCCGGCGTCCGCACCGTCGAACTGCCCGAGAACCTCGGCATCCCCGGCGGCCGCAACGTCGGCATCGAGGCCTTCGGGCCCGGCGGCACCGACGTCGACATCCTGCTCTTCCTCGACGACGACGGCCTCCTCGCCACCATGGACACGGCCCAGCTGTGCCGCAAGGCGTTCGCCGCCGACCCGGAGCTCGGCATCATCAGCTTCCGCATCGCGGACCCGGACACGGGGGAGACCCAGCGGCGGCACGTGCCGCGGCTGCGGGCCTCGGACCCGATGCGCTCCTCGCGCGTGACGACCTTCCTCGGCGGCGCCAACGCCGTCCGTACGAAGGTCCTCGCCGAGGTCGGCGGCCTGCCCGGCGAGTTCTTCTACGCGCACGAGGAGACCGACCTCGCCTGGCGCGCGCTGAACGCCGGCTGGATGATCGACTACCGCTCCGACATGGTCCTCTTCCACCCGACGACGGCCCCCTCGCGGCACGCGGTCTACCACCGCATGGTGGCCCGCAACCGCGTCTGGCTGGCCCGCCGCAACCTCCCCGCGCCGCTCGTCCCGGTCTACCTCGGCGTCTGGATGCTGCTCACCCTCGCCCGGCGCCCCTCGGGCCCGGCCCTGAAGGCCTGGTTCGGCGGCTTCAAGGAGGGCTGGACGACGCCCTGCGGGCCGCGTACACCCATGAAGTGGCGTACCGTGTGGCGGCTGACCCGACTGGGACGACCTCCTGTCATCTGACAAGCTCGGATCTGAGAGCATCGGGCCGTACCCCGGTCCCTGGCCCACGCCTACGCCCGACCGGCTGCGCATCTGAAGACGAAAGTTTCCACTCGTGAGTGAGACAACGCATGACGGCGGGGTCGCGGTGACCGCGACCCCGTCGCCCGATGACGGGCTCTCCCGGGCCGACCTCGCCGCCAAGTACGGTCTGACCGTCAGCGGCGCCCGGCCCGGACTTTTCGAGTACGTCCGCCAGCTCTGGGGACGGCGCCACTTCATCCTCGCCTTCTCCCAGGCGAAGCTGACCGCCCAGTACAGCCAGGCCAAGCTGGGACAGCTCTGGCAGGTGGCGACGCCGCTGCTGAACGCGGCGGTCTACTTCTTCATCTTCGGACTGCTCCTCGGCGCGAGGAGGGGCATCCCGCACGAGATCTACGTGCCGTTCCTGGTGACGGGTGTCTTCGTCTTCACGTTCACGCAGAGCTCGGTGATGGCGGGCGTGCGGGCGATCTCCGGGAACCTCGGCCTGGTCAGGGCGCTGCACTTCCCGCGGGCCTCGCTGCCGATCTCCTTCGCGCTGCAGCAGCTCCAGCAGCTGCTCTTCTCGATGATCGTGCTCGTCGTGATCATGCTGGCGTTCGGGATCCTGCCGGCCCTGTCCTGGCTCCTGGTGCTTCCCGCGCTGGTCCTGCAGTTCGTCTTCAACACCGGTCTCGCGCTCATCTTCGCGCGGATGGGCAGCAAGACCCCCGACCTCGCCCAGCTGATGCCGTTCGTGATGCGCACCTGGATGTACGCGTCGGGCGTCATGTTCAGCATCCCCGCGATGCTCGCCGACAAGGAGAGCGTGCCCGGCTGGGTCGGCGACGTGCTCCAGTGGAATCCCGCCTCGATCTACATGGACCTGATCCGGTTCGCCATGATCGACGACTACGGATCCTCCTACCTGCCGCCGCACGTGTGGGCCTTCGCCGTCGGTTGGGCCGTGCTGCTCGGCGCGGTCGGATTCGTGTACTTCTGGAAGGCTGAGGAGCGCTACGGCCGTGGCTGACGACAACACCGAGGACCTCGGCAAGAACGCCGGCAAGGGGCACATCCCCACCGTCATCGCCGACGAGCTGCACATCGTCTACCGCGTCAACGGCGCGAAGACGGGCAAGGGCAGCGCCACCTCCGCGCTGAGCCGGATCCTGCGGCGCGGCGAGGAGCGCGGCGTGCGCAAGGTGCACGCCGTACGCGGCGTCAGCTTCACCGCCTACCGCGGCGAGGCCATCGGCCTCATCGGGTCGAACGGCTCCGGCAAGTCCACCCTGCTGCGCGCCATCGCCGGGCTGCTCCCCGCCGAGCAGGGCAAGGTCTACACCGACGGCCAGCCCTCGCTGCTCGGCGTCAACGCCGCCCTGATGAACGACCTGACGGGTGAGCGCAACGTCATCCTCGGCGGTCTCGCCATGGGCATGTCGCGCGAGCAGATCCGCGAGCGCTACCAGGACATCGTCGACTTCTCCGGCATCAACGAGAAGGGTGACTTCATCACCCTCCCGATGCGCACCTACTCGTCCGGCATGGCGGCCCGTCTGCGGTTCTCCATCGCGGCCGCCAAGGACCACGACGTCCTGATGATCGACGAGGCCCTGGCCACCGGTGACCGCAAGTTCCAGAAGCGCTCCGAGGCCCGCATCCGCGAGCTGCGCAAGGAGGCCGGCACGGTCTTCCTGGTCAGCCACAACAACAAGTCGATCCGCGACACCTGTGACCGCGTGCTGTGGCTGGAGCGCGGCGAGCTGCGCATGGACGGCCCGACCGACGAGGTCATAAAGGAGTACGAGAAGTTCACGGGCAAGTAGTCCGTTTGAGCCATCGGACGTGCACCCGTTCGGCAGCAGTGCCCCGCCAGGAGCGATCCGGCGGGGCACTGTCGTGACATGGTGTCCCCTGCGCCACCCCGGTCACTCAACTCACGGACGTCCAGGGAAGATTGACGCCAATCGGTGTGTTGTTGTGATGCGCGGAACACCCCGACGATGCGAGAGGGGTTGTACAACGTAAGCTGTAGCGGTGCTGATTCGCGGCAAGTGGGGCGATATCGCTCGGGCGCCCCGGCCCGGAGCACGGTCCGCCACGGAGAGTGCTGGGCGGCGTGTCCGAAATGGGATGTATTGGGTCGGCAGTGTAGAACGGGAGATGTGACGGCAATGGCTACGGATGATCTCCGGCTCCGCGATGCATCCGCCGTCCTCGACAAGGCCGCGGACGAGAACTTCCCGGTGGCTCCCTTCTTCCTGCCCCGGGCCTGGCGCGAGGACCTGATGGCCGT
The DNA here is from genome assembly GCF_055591085.1 of Streptomyces sp. NPDC041713. Taxonomy (NCBI): domain Bacteria; kingdom Bacillati; phylum Actinomycetota; class Actinomycetes; order Kitasatosporales; family Streptomycetaceae; genus Streptomyces; species Streptomyces sp. NPDC041713. The sequence continues at coordinate 445,418 of NZ_JBVIZY010000004.1, read as the reverse complement.
CTACGGCGTCGTGCGTCTCATCGACGACATCGGCGACGGCGACCTCGCACCCGGGTCCGCGCACGCCCGCCACCTCGGTCTGGACGACGCCGGCGCCCGCGATCCCGGCACCCTCCTGGACGCCGTCGAGGCCGACCTGGACACGGTCTTCGGCGGCGCCGAACCCGGCCACCCCCTGGTGGCGGCGTTGCGGCCGGCCGCCGAGCGCGGAACCCTGACGATCACGCCCTTCCTCGGCCTGATCGAGGCCAACCGCCAGGACCAGGTCGTCACGCGCTACGAGACCTTCGACGACCTCGTGGCGTACTGCGCGCTCTCCGCCAACCCGATCGGCCGGCTCGTCCTGGCCGTCACCGGCACGGAGACCCCCGAGCGCGTCCGCCGCTCGGACGCCGTCTGCACCGGGCTGCAGATCGTCGAACACATCCAGGACGTCGCCGAAGACCTGCGGCGCGGCCGCATCTACCTGCCGGTTGAGGACATGAAGCGGTTCCACGTGAGTGAGTCAGAGCTGTCCCGGCCGACGGCGGGCGCGTCGGTGCGCGCCCTGGTCGCGTACGAGGCGGAACGCGCCCGCGATCTCCTGAATGAAGGCACCCCCCTGGTGGGTAGCGTCCACGGCAGGCTGAAGCTGCTGCTGGCCGGGTTCGTGGCCGGGGGGAGGGCGGCGGTCCAGGCGATCGTCGCCGCGGGGTACGACGTACTGCCCGGACCACCCAGACCCACCAAGCCACGCATGCTGCGCGAGGCGGGTGCAGTGCTGCGAGGAGAGGGGTGAGCCGGGCCGTGGAGACGGATCCGCGCGTGTCCGCGTCGGTGCTCGCCGCGTACAGCTACTGCGAGGCCGTGACCGGACAGCAGGCGCGCAACTTCGCGTACGGCATCAGGCTGCTGCCGACGCCGAAGCGGCGGGCCATGTCCGCGCTCTACGCCCTCTCGCGGCGGGTGGACGACATCGGTGACGGCGCGCTCGCGCCTCAGGTCAAGGCGGACCGGCTCGACGACACCCGGGCGCTGGTCGCCCGGATCCGCGCGGGCGACGTGCAGGAGGACGACACCGACCCGGTGGCGGTCGCCCTCGCGCACGCGGCCACCCACTTCCCGATCCCGATGGAGGGGCTCGACGAACTCATCGACGGCGTCCTCATGGACGTACGCGGCGGGACGTACGAGACGTGGGAGGACCTGAAGGTCTACTGCCGCTGTGTGGCGGGTGCCATCGGACGGCTCTCGCTCGGCGTGTTCGGCACCGAGCGCGGGGCGCTCCACGCCGAGCGCGCGCCCGAGTATGCCGACACGCTCGGTCTCGCGCTCCAACTCACCAACATTCTCCGGGATGTTCGCGAGGACGCCCAGGACGGGCGGACCTATCTGCCCGCCGACGACCTCGCCAAGTTCGGCTGCTCCGCCGGGTTCTCCGGCTCCGAGCCGCCTGCCGGATCCGACTTCGCCGGCCTCGTCCACTTCGAGGTGCGCCGCGCGCGGGCCCTGTTCGCCGAGGGCTACCGCCTGCTTCCCCTGCTGGACCGGCGCAGCGGCGCCTGTGTCGCGGCGATGGCCGGCATCTACCGCAGGCTGCTCGACCGCATCGAGCGGGACCCCGAGGCGGTCCTACGGGGCCGGGTCTCGCTGCCCGGCCGCGAGAAGGCGTACGTCGCGGTGCGCGGACTGTCCGGGCTCGACGCGCGGAACGTGTCACGACAGACCGTACGGAGGCGTGTGTGATGCGCATCCGGAGTGATCGTGGGGCAGCTGGGACAACGTTCGCAAAGCGGCGGGCAACCCTCCGCTCCGGGGCCGCGTCCCAGACTGAAACGGCCGAAGGGGTGGGTGCGTGAAGAGCGAGGACATGCAGCCCGAAGGGCGGGACGAAGACGGCGAAGGCCGCCCCGGAGGGGCGGCCGCCGTAGTGGTCGGCGGCGGGCTCGCCGGCATCACCGCCGCGCTCGCGCTCGCCGACGCGGGCCTGCGCGTGACGCTGCTCGAAGGGCGGCCGCGGCTCGGCGGGCTCGCGTTCTCCTTCCAGCGCGGCGCGCTGACCGTCGACAACGGCCAGCACGTCTACCTGCGCTGCTGCACCGCCTACCGGTGGTTCCTCGACCGCATCGAGGGCGCGCACCTCGCACCGCTGCAGGAACGTCTCGACGTGCCCGTCCTCGACGCCGACCGAAACCGCCTCGGGCGGTTGCGGCGCACCGCGCTGCCGGTGCCGCTGCATCTGGCGGCCAGCCTCGCCACGTATCCGCATCTGTCGCTCGCCGAGCGCGCCCAGGTGGGCCGCGCGGCGCTCGCCCTCAAGGGGCTCGACCCGGCCGATCCGGTCCTCGACGGCCAGGACTTCGGCAGCTGGCTGGCCCGGCACGGTCAGTCGGCGCGCGCCATCGAGGCCCTGTGGGACCTCGTCGGCGTCGCGACGCTCAACGCCGTCGCGGGCGACGCCTCGCTCGGGCTCGCCGCGATGGTGTTCAAGACCGGGCTGCTCTCCGAACCGGGCGCCGCCGACATCGGCTGGGCCCAGGTGCCCCTCGGTGATCTGCACGACAAGCTGGCCCGCAAGGCGCTCGACGGCGCGGGAGTCCGTACCGAACTGAAGACACGAGTCACCTCCATTTCCCGTACGGACAACGGCGGTTGGCGCGTGGAGGTTCCCGGCGAGAGCATCGAGGCCGACACCGTCGTGCTCGCCGTGCCGCAGGCCGAGACGCACGACCTCCTGCCGGACGGCGCGCTCGACCACCCCGACCGGTTGCTCGACATCGACACCGCGCCGATCCTCAACATCCATGTCGTGTACGACAGGAAGGTGCTGAAGCGCCCGTTCTTCGCCGCGCTCGGCACCCCCGTCCAGTGGGTCTTCGACCGGACGGAGGCGTCCGGCCTGACCGAGGGGCAGTACCTGGCGCTCTCCCAGTCGGTCGCCCACGACGAGATCGACGCGCCCGTCGCCGCCCTGCGCGAGCGCTATCTGCCGGAGCTGGAGCGGCTGTTGCCCGCCGCGCACGGCGCCGAGGTGCGGGACTTCTTCGTCACCCGCGAGCGCACGGCGACGTTCGCGCCCACCCCCGGCGTCGGCAGGCTCCGCCCCGGTGCCCGCACCAAGGCCCGCGGCCTGTACCTCGCGGGCGCGTGGACCGCCACCGGGTGGCCCGCGACCATGGAGAGCGCCGTACGCAGCGGCGTCAGCGCGGCCGAGGCCGCCCTCTCCACCCTCGACCGCCCCCGTGACCATCTCTTCGCGTGCGAGGAGGCGGTGGCGTGAAGCTCGACCTTCTGGGGTCAGGTCCCCAGAGAACCAGCACCGGAACAAGAGGAGAAACTGTGCCGACTGTGCCCTCGGCCGAGAAAACGGCTGCCGACACGGTGGACGTGACCTCCACTCTCGAACAAGGAAGGACGCTGGCCACCCCGGTGCTGCGGGCCGCGGTGGACCGTCTCGCGCCGCCCATGGACACCGTCGCCGCCTACCACTTCGGCTGGATCGACGCCGAGGGCAACCCTTCCGACGGCGATGGCGGCAAGGCCGTGCGTCCCGCGCTCGCCCTGCTCTCCGCCGAGGCCGCCGGCGCGCCCCCCGAGGTCGGCGTCCCCGGCGCGGTCGCCGTCGAGCTCGTGCACAACTTCTCCCTGCTGCACGACGACCTCATGGACGGCGACGAGCAGCGCCGCCACCGCGACACGGTGTGGAAGGTGCACGGGCCCGCCCAGGCCATCCTCGTCGGCGACGCCCTCTTCGCGCTCGCCAACGAGATCCTCCTGGAGCTCGGCACCGTCGAGGCGGGCCGCGCCACCCGCCGCCTCACCACCGCCACGCGCGCGCTGATCGACGGCCAGGCCCAGGACATCAGCTACGAGCACCGCGACCGGGTCACCGTCGAGGAGTGCCTGGAGATGGAGGGCAAGAAGACCGGCGCCCTGCTCGCCTGCGCGGTCTCCATCGGCGCCGTCCTCGGCGGCGCGGACGACCACACCGCCGACACCCTGGAGAAGTACGGCTACCACCTCGGCCTCGCCTTCCAGGCCGTGGACGACCTGCTCGGCATCTGGGGCGACCCGGAGGCCACCGGCAAGCAGACCTGGAGCGACCTGCGGCAGCGCAAGAAGTCGCTCCCCGTGGTGGCCGCGCTCGCCGAGGGCGGCTCCGCGTCCGAGCGGCTCGGCGAACTGCTCGCCGCCGACGCCAAGAGCAGCGAGTTCGAGAACTTCTCCGAGGAGGAGTTCGCCGCGCGCGCCGCGCTGATCGAGGAGGCCGGCGGCCGCGAGTGGACCGCCAAGGAAGCCCGGCGTCAGCACGCCATCGCCATCGAGGCGCTCGACGGCGTCCGGATGCCGGAGCGGGTGCGGGCCCAGCTCGTCGCGCTCGCCGACTTCGTCGTCGTACGAGAGAGATGAGCGTTATCGCGCGGATATCCGGGAACTCCGGGGGCTGACCCCGGACCCAGGCAGTCGCCGGCCGGCGCCCAGCGCCGGCCGACGGCGGACCCACAGCAGACGTAGCCACCGCACTGCACGAAGGGGAAGCCATGACAGCGACGACCGACGGAAGCACCGGAGCGGCCACGCCCCGCGCAGCCTCGGCCAGCCGGCCCACCGAAGCCACCACCACCACGACGGCAACCACGATTACGACGACCGCGGCGGCAGGCCCCCACGAGGCCGCCGTGCGCGCCATGCACCGCTCCACCCAGTTCCTGCTCTCCCGGCAGGACGCCGAAGGCTGGTGGAAGGGCGACCTCGAGACCAATGTGACCATGGACGCCGAGGACCTCCTGCTCCGTCAGTTCCTCGGCATCAGGGACGAGGCGACCACGCGCGCCGCCGCGCTCTTCATCCGCGGCGAGCAGCGCGACGACGGCACCTGGGCCACCTTCTTCGGCGGGCCCGGCGAACTCTCCACCACCATCGAGGCGTACGTCGCGCTGCGCCTGGCCGGCGACCGGCCCGACGAGCCGCACATGGCGAAGGCCTCCGCCTGGGTCCGCGAACGGGGCGGCATCGCCTCCGCCCGGGTCTTCACCCGGATCTGGCTCGCGCTCTTCGGCTGGTGGAAGTGGGACGACCTGCCCGAACTCCCGCCGGAGCTCATCTACTTCCCCAAGTGGGTCCCGCTCAACATCTACGACTTCGGCTGCTGGGCCCGGCAGACGATAGTGCCGCTCACCATCGTCTCCGCGAAGCGGCCGGTGCGCCCCGCGCCCTTCGCCCTGGACGAGCTGCACACCGACGCCGGCGACCCGAACCCCGCCAAACCGCTTGCCCCGGTGGCCAGTTGGGACGGCGTCTTCCAGCGGCTCGACAAGGCGCTGCACGTCTACCACAAGGTGGCGCCGCGCCGGCTGCGCAAGGCCGCGATGAACAGCGCCGCGCGCTGGATCATCGAGCGGCAGGAGAACGACGGCTGCTGGGGCGGGATCCAGCCGCCCGCCGTCTACTCCGTCATCGCGCTGCACCTGCTCGGCTACGACCTGGAGCACCCCGTCCTGAAGGCGGGCCTCGCCTCGCTCGACCGGTTCGCCGTGTGGCGCGAGGACGGCGCCCGCATGATCGAGGCCTGCCAGTCGCCCGTGTGGGACACCTGCCTGGCGACGATCGCGCTCGCCGACGCCGGACTGCCCGCGGACCACCCGCAGTTGGTCAAGGCCGCGGACTGGATGCTCGGCGAGCAGATCGTGCGGCCGGGGGACTGGTCGGTGCGCAGGCCGGGCCTTACACCGGGCGGCTGGGCGTTCGAGTTCCACAACGACAACTACCCCGACATCGACGACACCGCCGAGGTCGCCCTCGCGCTGCGCCGGGTCGCGCACCCGGACAAGGCCCGCCTGGAGAACGCCATCGAGCGCGGGGTGCGCTGGAACCTCGGCATGCAGTCGAAGAACGGCGCCTGGGGCGCCTTCGACGTCGACAACACCAGCCCCTTCCCCAACCGGCTGCCGTTCTGCGACTTCGGCGAGGTCATCGACCCTCCGTCGGCCGACGTCACCGGGCACGTGGTGGAGATGCTCGCCGTCGAGGGCAGGTCCCGCGACCCGCGCACCCGGCGCGGCATCGAGTGGCTGCTGGCCGAACAGGAGCCCTGCGGCGCCTGGTTCGGGCGCTGGGGCGTCAACTACATCTACGGGACGGGGTCGGTGGTGCCCGCCCTCGTCACGGCCGGCCTGCCCGCGTCGCATCCGGCGATCCGGCGCGCGGTGAGCTGGGTGGAGTCGGTGCAGAACGACGACGGCGGCTGGGGCGAGGACCTGCGCTCCTACCGCGACCGGGGCTGGGTCGGGCACGGCACGTCGACGCCGTCGCAGACCGCCTGGGCGCTGCTCGCGCTGCTCTCGGCGGGCGAGCGGGACGCCACGTCGGTGGAGCGCGGCATCGCCTGGCTCGCCGAGACACAGCGTGCGGACGGCTCCTGGGACGAGCCGTACTTCACCGGCACCGGCTTCCCGTGGGACTTCTCCATCAACTACCACCTGTACCGGCAGGTGTTCCCGCTCACCGCCCTCGGCAGGTACGTCAACGGAGAGCCCTTCGCGCCCGGTTCCGCGGCACACCCCGGCAAGGGCAGCTGATGGACCGCACCCCGGCCACGCGGCCGGGCCCCGGGCCGCTGCTGATCGCCTGCGCGCTCGGCATCGAGCGCCTCGCCCTGCGCACCGGCGACCGCAGCGGCGCGCCCACGACCATGTCGGTGCTGCGCACCGGCATGGGCCCCAAGAACGCCGAGCGGGCCGTCAGCGGTGCGCTCGGCAAGGAAACCCTGCGCGACGCGGCCGTCCTGGCCACCGGCTTCTGCGCCGGACTCGCCCCCGGTATGCACCCCGGCGACCTGGTCGTCGCCGAGGAGACCAGGGACGCGCGCGGCAGCACGCCCTGTACGGGAACCGGCCTGCTGGTCGATGAGCTGGTGCGGGCCCTGCCCGGACGCGCCGTGCACACCGGCCCGCTCACCGGCTCCGACCACGTCGTCCGGGGCCAGGAGCGCGGCGACCTCCTGGCCACCGGCGCGGTCGCGGTGGACATGGAGTCCGCGGCGACCCTGCACAGCGCCGTACGCGCCGGACAGCGGCCCGTTGCGGCCGTCCGGGTGGTCGTGGATGCCCCTCAGCACGAACTCGTCCGCATCGGCACGGTGCGCGGTGGAATATCAGCCTTCCGCGTTCTTCGTGCCGTGCTCCCCGCTTTCTTTGAATGGCACCGTTCTTCGCTGCTCCCCCGGAGGTGAGCCAGATGGCCATGCCGCTGCGCCAGACCATCAAGGTCGCGACGTATCTCTTTGAACAGAAGCTCCGCAAGCGTGACAAGTTTCCACTGATCGTCGAGTTGGAGCCGCTCTACGCGTGCAACCTCGCGTGCGAGGGCTGCGGAAAGATCCAGCACCCCGCCGGCGTGCTCAAGCAGCGCATGCCGGTGGCCCAGGCCGTGGGCGCCGTCCTTGAATCCGGTGCCCCGATGGTGTCCATCGCCGGCGGTGAGCCGCTGATGCACCCTCAGATCGACGAGATCGTCCGGCAGTTGGTGGCGAAGAAGAAGTACGTCTTCCTCTGCACCAACGCCATGCTGCTGCGGAAGAAGATCGAGAAGTTCACGCCCTCGCCGTACTTCGCGTTCGCCGTGCACATCGACGGCATGCGCGAGCGGCACGACGAGTCGGTCGCGAAGGAGGGCGTGTTCGACGAGGCGGTGGAGGCGATCAAGGAGGCCAAGCGGCGCGGCTTCCGGGTCACCACCAACTCGACCTTCTTCAACACCGACACCCCGCAGACCATCATCGAGGTCCTGAACTTCCTCAACGACGACCTGCAGGTCGACGAGATGATGCTCTCGCCCGCCTACGCCTACGAGAAGGCGCCCGACCAGGAGCACTTCCTCGGCGTCGACCAGACCCGCGAACTCTTCAAGAAGGCCTTCGCGGGCGGCAACCGGCGCCGGTGGCGGCTCAACCACTCGCCGCTCTTCCTGGACTTCCTGGAGGGCAAGGCGGACTTCCCGTGCACGGCGTGGGCGATCCCGAACTACTCGCTCTTCGGCTGGCAGCGCCCCTGCTACCTGATGAGCGACGGCTACGTCCCCACGTACCGCCAGCTCATCGAGGAGACCGACTGGAGCAAGTACGGCCGCGGCAAGGACCCGCGCTGCGCCAACTGCATGGCGCACTGCGGTTACGAACCGACCGCCGTCCTCGCCACCATGGGCTCCCTCAAGGAGTCCATCCGCGCGGCCCGCGAGACGGTCTCGGGGAACCGCGGGTGACGTCATGAACGGGCGGACGCGGGCACCCCGGGAGGGGTGCCCCCCGTCACCGTGAGCTGAGAAGAACCAGAGAGGGGGCCCGAGCATGACCATTCTCGAAACCATCCGGGGGCCGCGGGACCTGAAGAAGCTTTCCGGGACCGAGCTGGACGAACTCGCGGGGGAGGTCCGGGAGTTCCTGGTGCACGCGGTCGCCAGGACGGGCGGCCACCTCGGGCCCAATCTGGGGGTGGTGGAACTCTCCGTCGCCCTCCACCGGGTCTTCGAGTCGCCCGTCGACCGCATCGTGTGGGACACCGGCCACCAGAGCTATGTGCACAAGCTGCTCACCGGGCGGCAGGACTTCTCCAAGCTGCGCGGCAAGGGCGGCCTCTCGGGCTACCCCTCGCGCGCGGAGTCCGAGCACGACATCGTCGAGAACAGCCACGCCTCCACGGCGCTCGGCTGGGCGGACGGCCTCGCCAAGGCGCGTCAGGTGCTCGGCGAGCGGGGCCACGTCGTCGCGGTCATCGGGGACGGCGCCCTCACCGGGGGCATGGCCTGGGAGGCGCTCAACAACATCGCGGCCGCGAAGGACCGGCCGCTGATCATCGTGGTGAACGACAACGAGCGCTCCTACGCACCGACCATCGGCGGCCTCGCCAACCACTTGGCCACGCTCAGGACGACGGACGGGTACGAGCAGGTGCTCGCCTGGGGCAAGGACGTCCTCCAGCGCACCCCGGTCATCGGGCAGCCGCTGTACGAGTCGCTGCACGGCGCCAAGAAGGGGTTCAAGGACGCCTTCGCGCCGCAGGGCATGTTCGAGGACCTGGGACTCAAGTACGTCGGGCCGATCGACGGGCACGACATCGGTGCCGTCGAGTCGGCGCTGCGCCGCGCGAAACGCTTCCACGGCCCCGTGCTCGTCCACTGTCTGACCGAGAAGGGCCGGGGCTACGAACCCGCGCTCGCCGACGAGGCGGACCGCTTCCACACCGTGGGCATCATGAACCCGCTCACCTGCGAGCCGCTCACGCCGGCCGACGCGCCGTCCTGGACGTCGGTGTTCGGGGACGAGATCGCCCGCATCGGGGCCGAGCGCGAGGACGTCGTCGCCATCACGGCCGCCATGCTGGGCCCGGTCGGCCTGACGAAGTTCGCCGCGGCCCACCCCGACCGGGTCTGGGACGTCGGCATCGCCGAGCAGCACGCCGCGGTCTCCGCCGCCGGACTCGCCACGGGCGGCCTGCACCCGGTCGTCGCCGTCTACGCCACCTTCCTCAACCGCGCCTTCGACCAGCTCCTGATGGACGTGGCGCTGCACCGGTGCGGGGTCACCTTCGTGCTCGACCGGGCCGGGGTCACCGGCGTCGACGGGGCCTCGCACAACGGCATGTGGGACATGTCGATCCTGCAGGTCGTGCCGGGGCTGCGGATCGCCGCGCCGCGCGACGCCGACCAGTTGCGGGCGCAGCTGCGGGAGGCGGTGGCCGTCGACGACGCGCCGACGCTCCTGCGGTTCCCCAAGGAGTCGGTGGGGCCCTCGATCCCGGCCGTGGACCGGCTCGGCGGCATGGACGTACTGCTGCGGGACGCGGATCCGGAGGTGCTGTTCGTCGCGGTCGGGGTGATGGCACCGGTCTGTCTGCAGGCCGCCGAGCTCCTGCGGGCGCGCGGCCTGCGCTGCACCGTCGTCGACCCGCGCTGGGTCAAGCCGGTCGACGCCGAGCTGCCCGGGCTCGCCGCGCGGCACCGGGTGGTGGCGGTCGTCGAGGACAACAGCCGCTCCGGCGGGGTCGGCTCGGCGGTCGCGCTGGCCCTCGGTGACGCCGAAGTGGACGTGCCCGTACGGCGGTTCGGCATCCCCGAGCAGTTCCTCGCACACGCCAAACGGGGCGAGGTCCTCGCCGACCTCGGGCTCACCCCGGTGGAGATCGCCGGGCGGATCGGCGCCACGCTCGCGGCCAAGGAGGGCCTACCGGAGCAGGGTTCAGGCAAGGAGCACAGCGTATGACCACGGAGTTCGACGACGCGCCCGCCCGCGTGCAGGCGTCCGGCGGCAAGGAGTTCGACCTCGGCAGAATCCTCGCCGAGCGGGGCGCCGAGCGATACGAGCTGCACGCCCGGCACCTCAACCACCAGCTGCCGCGCATGCTGCACACCATCGGCTTCGACAAGGTCTACGAACGGGCCGAGGGCGCGTACTTCTGGGACGCGGAGGGCAACGACTACCTCGACATGCTCGCGGGCTTCGGTGTCATGGGCCTGGGCCGGCACCACCCCGTCGTACGCAAGGCCCTGCACGACGTCCTCGACGCCTCGCTCGCCGACCTCACCCGCTTCGACTGCCAGCCGCTGCCCGGCCTGCTCGCGGAGCGGCTGCTCACCCACAGCCCGCACCTGGACCGGGTGTTCTTCGGCAACAGCGGCACGGAGGCCGTCGAGACGGCGCTGAAGTTCGCGCGCTACGCGACCGGGAAGCCGCGGGTGCTCTACTGCACGCACGCCTTCCACGGCCTGACCACCGGCTCCCTCTCCGTCAACGGCGAGGACGGGTTCCGGGACGGCTTCGCGCCGCTGCTGCCCGACACCGCGGTCCCGCTCGGCGATCTCGACGCGCTGCACCGGGAGTTGAAGAAGGGCGACGTCGCCGGACTGATCGTCGAGCCGATCCAGGGCAAGGGCGTGCACGGGACGCCGCCCGGATACCTGCTCGCCGCCCAGGAGTTGCTGCGGCGGCACAAGGCGCTGCTGATCGCCGACGAGGTGCAGACCGGACTCGGCAGGACCGGCGACTTCTACGCGTACCAGCACGAGGCCGGGGTCGAGCCCGATCTGGTCTGCGTCGCCAAGGCGCTCTCGGGCGGCTATGTGCCGGTGGGCGCCACGCTCGGCAAGGACTGGATCTTCAAGAAGGTCTACTCGTCGATGGACCGGGTCCTCGTGCACTCGGCGAGCTTCGGCTCGAACGCACAGGCCATGGCGGCCGGGCTCGCGGTCCTGTCCGTCATGGAGGACGAGAAGGTCGTCGAGAACGCCCGGGTCACGGGCGACCTGCTCAAGTCGCGGCTGGCCGCCCTCGTGGACCGCTACGAGCTGCTGAGCGAGGTGCGCGGTCGCGGCCTGATGGTGGGCATCGAGTTCGGGCGGCCCAAGTCGCTGAAGCTGCGCGGGCGTTGGACGATGCTGCAGGCCGCCCGCAAGGGGCTCTTCGCGCAGATGGTCGTCGTACCGCTGCTGCAGAAGCACCGCATCCTCACCCAGGTCTCCGGGGACCATCTGGAGGTCATCAAGCTCATCCCGCCGCTGACGGTGGGGGAGCGGGAGGTGGACCGCTTCGTGGCGGCCTTCACGGAGGTGATGGACGACGCGCACAGCGGCGGCGGGCTGATGTGGGACTTCGGCAAGACGCTGGTGAAGCAGGCGGTCGCGAACCGCTGACGTCCGGAACGGACCAGGACGCGGAGGCGTCGGCGGGGTTTTTGCCTCTGGGGCAAGAAAGTTGCCCGGGAGGCAAGGCTCTGGCTCAATCAGGGGTATGAGCCCTGCCGAGCCCACGGATCCCATGGAGCCCACGGAATCCGCCGAGCCCGCGTCCGGAGCGGCCCCGTCCGCCGAGCCGTCCCGCGCGGCCGACGCGCTGCCCGTCGTGGCGCCCCAGCTGCGTGAACTGCGCCGCCGCGCCTCCCTCACCCTGGAGGCCGCGGCCCGCAACGCCGGGCTCTCGCCCGCCCATCTGTCCCGCCTGGAGACCGGGCAGCGCCAGCCCTCGCTGCCGATGCTGCTCACACTCGCACGCGTCTACGGTACGACGGTCTCGGAGCTGCTCGGCGAGACGGTCGCCGACCGGGACGCGGTCATCCGGGCCGCGGACATGGAGCCGACCCGGGCGGGCGGCTGGACGTACTTCCAGGCCGGCGCGTCCGGCCGCGGCATGCAGGCGCTGCGGGTGCACGTGCCGCACGGCGCGCAGGGCGACATGGTGCGCGTCCATCCCGGCGAGGAGTGGCTGTACGTCCTGAAGGGGCGGCTGCGGCTGCACCTCGGGGACACCGCGCACGCCCTCGATCCGGGCGACAGCGCGCACTTCGACTCGCTGACCCCGCACCGGATCGCCGCCGCCGACCGGGGCGGCACCGATCTCCTCTTCGTCCACACCTTGCTGCAGAGCCCCGCCACCGCGCTGTGCCTCGGCGGCCCGACCCACGGAGAAACGACATGACGGAACCGGACCAGCAGGGACCCCTCCGGCCGGAGCCCGCCCGCAACACCATGGAGGAGAAGTTCCCCCGGGCACTCTGGGTCCGCCTGATCATCTACGTGGCGGTGGGCCACCTCTTCGCGGCCTTCATCTACCTGCTCTTCGAGCTGGGCGCGAAGAACCAGTAGCGCTTCGCCTCAGTCGAGGAGGCGCTCGCGGAGTCGCTCCCGGGTCGCGTCGCCCACCCGGAGCCCCTCGGCGATGTACGTGTCCACGTCGCCCCAGGTCTGCTCGATCGTCTCGAACGCGGCCGCCAGGTACTCGCTGCGGGCGTCGAAGAGCGGGTCGAGGAGCTCCAGGACCTCGGGCGCCATCGCGTTCGGGGAGCTGTCGGTGCGGTGCACCTTGTACCGGCGGTGGGACGCGCTCGACTCGAGGTAGTCGGCCTCGATGGCGTCGCGCTCGACGCCGACGGCGAGCAGCGTCACGGCTATGGAGAGGCCGGCGCGGTCCTTGCCCGCGGCGCAGTGCATCAGCGCGGGCACGCTGTCCTCGGCCAGCGAGTGCAGCACCTTGCTGTGCTCGGCGGTGCGCTCCTTGATGATCGTGCGGTACGCGGTCTCCATCCGGCCCGCGGCCTTGCCGTCCGAGAGCAGCCCGCGCAGCTGGTCGAGGTCGCCGTCGCGGACCATCTGCCAGAACTCGGCGCCGTCGGCCGGGTCCGTGAGCGGCAGATTCACGTTGCGTACGCCCGGCAGCGCGATGTCGGGGCCCTCAAGGCGCTGGTCGGCGGCGTTGCGGAAGTCGAAGACCGTGTGCAGGCCCAGGGAGGCGAGGAAGGCGGCGTCGGACGCGGTGGCGTGCGCCAGGTGACCGCTGCGGAAGAGCACGCCGCGGCGGACGTGGCGGCCGTCGACCGTCGGCAGTCCGCCCACGTCACGGAAGTTACGCACTCCGGAGAGCTCGGGCTCCGACACCTCTGTCGACGGGACCTGCTGCGTCACGGGCTCTCCTCGGGCTCTGCGTCCGGCGCGGCTCGCCGGCGGGTGCGTCTTCGACGATACGACATGGGTACCCGGGGCAATCACCCCTGCTCGGCGCTCGTCCGCCGGGCCGGGCGGGCGCTGCCCCGGAGCGGAAAACGGCTTGCCTTGGAGCGCGCTCCACCTCGTACAGTCACCGGCCTCGGGACAACTCAAGAACATCGTCAAGAGCACCGCTGCCAAGGAGAGTTGCATGCGCCACCGCGTTCTGGGCGGGACCGGCATACAGGTCAGCCCCTACTGCCTCGGCACCATGATGTTCGGCGCCATCGGCAACCCGGACCACGACGACTGCGTACGGATCACCCACGCGGCCCTGGACGCGGGCATCAACTTCGTCGACACCGCCGACATGTACTCGGGCGGGGAGTCGGAGACCGTCGTCGGCAAGGCGCTCAAGGGCCGCCGCGACGACGTCGTCCTCGCGACCAAGGTCCACTTCCCGATGGGGGAGGGCCCCAACAGCGGCGGCAACTCGCGGCGCTGGATCATCCACGAGGTGGAGGAGAGCCTGCGGCGTCTGGACACGGACTGGATCGACCTCTACCAGGTGCACCGGCCCGACCACACCACCGACATCGAGGAGACGCTCTCCGTCCTGACCGACCTGGTGCGCCAGGGCAAGATCAGGGCGTTCGGCTGCTCCACGTTCCCGCCGCACGAGGTCGTCGAGGCGTACCACGTCGCCGAGCGCCGGGGGCTGCACCGCTTCCGCACCGAGCAGCCCCCGTACTCGCTGCTGGCCCGGGGCGTCGAGCGGCACGCGCTGCCGGTGGCGGAGCGCCTGGGCATGGGGGTGCTGACCTGGTCCCCGCTGGCCTCCGGGTTCCTGACCGGCCGCTACCGGAAGGGGCGCACCGCCGATCTGAGCACCGGGCGGCCCACCGTCTTCCCGGACCGCTTCGACCCCACGGCGCCGCGCACCCTCGCGAAGCTGGAGGCCGTCGAACGATTCGTGGCCCTCGCGGAGGAGGTGGGCTGCTCCCTGCCGGAGCTGGCGACCGCGTTCCCGCTCGCCCACCCGGCCGTCACCTCCGTGATCATCGGTCCGCGCACCATGGATCAGCTGCAGAAGACGCTCAAGGGCGCCTCGGTGGTGCTCGACGACGCGACCCTCGACCGGATCGACGAGATCGTGCCGCCCGGCACGGACATCTACCCGCCGGACGGGGCGTGGACCCCACCGTCGCTCACCACGCCGGCGCTGCGCCGACGGGCGGCCGCCACCAGGTCGGCCGTTTGAGCTCGGCCGTTTGAGCCCGCCCAAGGCGTCGTCCCGGCCCAAAGGTGGGGTGTGCACTTATTCCGAGTTGGGCCAAACTTGACCGGTGGCTTATCTCACGCACCGTCAACCCCTCCCTACGGTGGCGTAGGTCACTTAGGGAGGTGAAGGATGTTACCTCGTGAGCGCAGAGTCGACATCCTTCATCCATCACCCCATCAACAACCGCGTGTTCAACTCCTACGCAGCGCTCGGCGACAGCTTCACCGAGGGCGTGGGGGACCCGGGACCCGACGGCACCTTCGTCGGCTGGGCCGACCGGCTCGCCGTCCTGCTCGACGACCGGGTGCCCGAGCACACCTTCCGGTACGCCAACCTCGCCGTCCGCGGCAAGCTCCTCGACCAGATCGTCGAGGACCAGCTGCCGCGCGCGAAGGAGCTCGCCCCCGACCTGGTGACGTTCTGCGCCGGGGGCAACGACATCATCCGCCCCGGCACCGACCCCGACGAGGTCGCCGAACGGTTCGAGCGGGCCGTCGCGGACCTCTCGTCGGCGGTCGGCACGGTCATGGTGACCACCGGCTTCGACACCCGTGGCGTGGCGCTGCTCAAGCACCTGCGGGGCAAGATCGCCACGTACAACATGCACGTGCGGGCCATCGCCGACCGGTACGGCTGTCCCGTGCTCGACCTGTGGTCGCTCAGGACCGTGCAGGACCGGCGGGCCTGGGACGGCGACCGGCTGCACCTCTCCGCCGAGGGGCACACGCGCGTGGCGCTGCGCGCCGGTCAGGTCCTCGGGCTCGACGTGCCCGCGGACCCGGACCAGGCGTGGCCGCCGATGCCGCCGCGCGGCACGCTGGAGGTGCGGCGCGACGACATCCACTGGGCGCGCGAGTACCTGGTGCCGTGGATCGGCCGGCGGATCCGGGGCGAGAGCTCCGGCGACCATGTGGTGGCCAAGGGCTTCCGCAATCCGCACACCATCAAGATGCACATAGAGGCCGCCTCCTGAGGAGCCCGGTGCCGGGCCGATGGACCGACCGCCGCGCCGCCGGCGACGTGGCGGGGGTCTCGGAGGCCGCGCAGGACTCGTCGGGGGCCGGTGGACATAATGGAAGGGCCTATCCACCCCCCTCAGGAGGTCCCGTGTCCCGGTCCCTGATCCCCGGGCTCCGCTCGCTGCGGTCCGCTCCCTTCGGCGCGGATCCCGCGGGTGCCCGGCTGGCCCGGATCCGCAGATCGCCGAACTTCTCCGTAGCCGAAGGTTCCTTCCAGAACCCCGTGGGGGCCAGGACCCGCCCGTCCGGGTCGAGCCTGGAGTTCGCGAAGATCTACTTCCGCAGGGAGGAGCGGCTGCGCCGCGGCCCGGCCGGCACGATCCCGGTGCACCCCACCACCCTCGCCGACCTCGCCAAGCCGCCGGCCGACGGGCTGCGGGTCACCTGGATGGGGCATTCCAGCGTCCTGGTGGAGATCGACGGGCGCCGGGTGCTCTTCGACCCGGTGTGGGGCGAGCGGTGCTCGCCGTTCTCCTTCGCCGGGCCCAAGCGGCTGCACCCCGTGCCGGTGCCGCTCGCGGCCCTCGGACCGGTCGACGCCGTGGTCATCTCGCACGACCACTACGACCACCTGGACATGCCCACGATCAAGGCCCTGGCCGGTACCGACACGGTGTTCGCCGTGCCGCTCGGCGTCGGGGCCCACCTGGAGCGGTGGGGCGTGCCGGCCGACCGGCTCCGCGAGCTGGACTGGAACGAGACCGCGAAGGTGGCGGGGCTGACCCTGACCGCGACCCCCGCCCGGCACTTCTGCGGCCGCGGGCTGCGCAACCAGCAGCACACGCTGTGGGCGTCCTGGGCGGTCGCGGGGCCGGAGCACCGCGTCTTCCACAGCGGCGACACCGGCTACTTCCCCGGCTTCCGCGACATCGGCGCCGAGCACGGCCCGTTCGACGTCACGATGATCCAGATCGGCGCCTACTCGGAGTGGTGGCCGGACATCCACATGACGCCCGAGGAGGGCCTGCGGGCGCACCTGGACCTCCAGGGCGGCGCGGCGGGTGGCGTCATGCTGCCGATCCACTGGGGCACCTTCAACCTCGCCCCGCACGCCTGGTCGGAGCCGGGCGAGGGCACCGTCGCCGCCGCGCGCCGCGAGGGCGTCACGCTGGCCCTGCCCTGTCCGGGGGAGCCCTTCGAGCCCGGGGCGGATTCCGTGCCGGGGCGGCTGTGGTGGCGTGAGGTGGCGGTCGTGCCGGAGGGCGGCTGGCTCGGGGCGTCCACCCTGGTCGTACGGAGTGTGGTCGGCCCGAAAACGGACACCACGGACAGCGCGACGGACAGCACGGACACCACGGACAGCGGGGAGCACGAGACGACGTCCGTCGGCTGACGGACGCTTTGAGGCGCGGCGTGCGCGAGGCTCACGCCGCGCGGGCGCGGTGTCTGCGGACCGCGTCGCGGTTGGCGCACCGCTGGGAGCAGTAGCGCTGCCGTCCGGTGCGCGAGGTGTCGGCGAAGATGGTGGTGCACTCGGTGACGGCGCACCGCCGCAGCCGATGCATGCCCCGGCCCGCGAGGTGCAGCGCCGTGCCCACCGAGATCAGCGAGGACAGCAGGGCGCCGAGCGGCCGGTGGGCGTCGCGGTAGTGCAGGTGCCAGCCGGTGCCCGCGTGGTCGGTGAGCCGGGGGTGGGCGGTGGCCGCCGCGAGCATGCCGTTGATCAGCTCGGCGCGCTCGTGCTCCTCGACGGCGTCCACCACCTTCTCCCAGGAGTCCAGGGTCTCCTGGGCGTGTGCCAAGTCGTCATCCGATACCGGCTGTTCGAGGGCCAGGCCCGCGGCGCGGCACCGGTCGGCGAGCTCCTCGGGGTCGGTGGGGCGGCGGTTGGCGAGATCGGCGGCCAGGTTCACGGCGTCCTCGCCGTAAGGGTTGAGGTGCATACGGCCATTACAGCAGCGGCACGGTCGCGCCGGGACGCGAACGAGCATCCCCGTACGGAGTGGGAATCAGGCACGCGTACGAGCCGAATCGGACCCCCGTGCGAGGCGTCATACCAGAGCGGGACGCTGGCCGCTGACTTTGTCAACTGCCCACCGCACGTGATGCGTTGCCGACTACCGTGTGTGGCCGTCGGGCGACGCAGGGATCACGACGCAGTGCTGACGTCGCGACCTGCCGGCCGGCACGGCGATGCCTCCACCACGCCGCAAAGAGGAGTCGGACCGAGCGCCGGACCTTCGTCGCCACACACCGAGGACGCAGATGTCTCATCTACGCGCACCGGCCGCCCGCCCAGACCGCCGGGAGGGCGGCCGGCACGGCAGGCCCGGCAGTCGCAGTGCCGCCGCACTGCCCGAAACCCACATACGGCCGCAGCTCCTGCGCATCGCGGTGCTGCCGGCCGTCGCCGTGGGCCTGAGCGCCTGCGCCGCCGTGCTGTTCACCCTGCGCTCGACCGGCGCCCGGCCGGGGACGGCCCTGGTCGCCGTCCTCACCGCGGCCGCCCTGGTCGCTCTCGCCGGGATCGTGACGGCCGCCGTCGCCGCCGAGCGCGCCGCCAAGACCGTGCACGACCGGCTCGGGGGGCTCCGCCGGACCGCCGCGCGCGGCCAGGCCGAACTCCGCGGCGTTGTCGAACAGTTGCGCCGCGGCGACCAGCCGCCCACCCCCGGCACACCGGCCCGCGCGCGGGCAGGCGGCGACGAGTTCGACCAGCTCGCCGACGAGTTGGGCCGCGCCCACGACGTGGCCGTCGGCGCCGTCGTACAGGCCTCCCAGCTCTCCAGCCACGCGGGCAGCGAGCAGAAGGTCGAGGTCTTCGTGAACCTCGCCCGACGGCTGCAGTCGCTCGTCCACCGCGAGATCTCCCTGCTCGACGAGTTGGAGAACGAGGTCGAGGACCCCGAACTGCTCAAGGGCCTCTTCCACGTCGACCACCTCGCGACCCGCATCCGGCGGCACGCCGAGAACCTCGCGGTGCTCGGCGGCGCCGTCTCGCGCCGCCAGTGGAGCAACCCGGTCTCCATGACCGAGGTGATGCGCTCCGCCATCGCCGAGGTCGAGCAGTACTCGCGCGTCAAACTCGTGCCGCCGATCGACGGCACCCTGCGCGGCCACGCCGTCGCCGACGTCATCCACCTGCTCGCCGAACTCGTCGAGAACGCCACGGTGTTCTCCGCCCCGCACACCCAGGTCCTGCTGCGCGCCAACGCGGTGACCGCCGGGCTCGCCGTCGAGGTGGAGGACCGCGGCCTCGGCATGCCGCTGACCGAGCAGAACAAGATGAACCGGCTGCTCGCCGACCCGGACCAGGTCAACGTCGCGAGCCTCCTCCAGGACGGCCGCATCGGGCTCTTCGTGGTCTCCGCGCTCGCCCGCAGACACGGTGTCGCGGTGCGGCTGCAGACCAACATCTACGGCGGCGTCCAGGCCGTCCTCATCCTGCCGCAGGAGCTGCTGGGCGCCGACCAGCAGGCCGAGCCGGTCACCCGGCGCCGCCCGGCGGCGGAGGTGGCGTCACAGGGCGCGGCGGGGCCGGGGGCCGGGGGCGAGGGCACGGGTTTCGGGGAGCCCGGGGACGTACGTGACTCCGGAGGTGTACGTGACTCCGGCGCCGTACTCGACACCGCGGGCCTCCCGGATTCCGGAGCCGTACTCGATACAGCGGGCCTTCCGGATTCCGGAGTCGTACCCGACACCGCGGGCCTCCCCGATTCCGGCGCCCGACCGGACTCCTCGGGCCCACGCCACGCCGGGGGCGTACGGGACGACCTGGGCGCCGCCACCCCGGTGTGGCCGAGCGCCGCACCGCCCGCGCCCGCGCCCGCCCCGGACCCCGGCACCGGCCCCTACCGGCCGCGCACCGTGCACGGCGCCCCGCCCGCCCCGCTCCCCGTGCGCGGCTCCCGGCAGGACCGGCCGACGCCCGCCGACGCCACCCCCGGCATCCGCCCGGAGGACCGGCAGGCCGTCGCCGAGCACACCGCGGCGCCGCCGACCCCGCTGGGCGGCGCGGTGCGCGGCCGGGTCGGCAGACCCCAGCTCCCCAAGCGGCGCGCCCAGGAACACATCGCACCCCAGCTGCGGGACTCCCCGGCGCCGCGGCCCGACGGCGGCGACCTCGTCGGCCACGACCCCGGCCTGATGGCCGCGTTCCAGCGTGGCATCGGCCTCGCACAGGCCCAGGACGCCCGCGATCCCACCCCGCGCGAACACGAGGTCGGCGCCCCCCACGACGGGCGCGGACCAGGCGGCTGACCCGCACCGGCAGGCCCGGCACCCACCACCACCTCTGCCCCGGCAGACCTACGTACGTTCGTACCTCAAGGAGTCGATCCACCATGGCGAGCGATGCGCCGACCGGCCATGTATCCGATCTCGACTGGCTGATGAGCGGCCTCGTGCAGCGAGTGCCGCACACCCGGAGCGCCGTCCTGCTCTCCTCCGACGGACTGGTGAAGTCGGTGCACGGCCTCGACCCGGACAGCGCCGACCACATGGCGGCCCTCGCCTCGGGGCTCTACTCCCTCGGGCGCAGCGCGGGCATCCGCTTCGGCGACGGCGGCGACGTCCGTCAGGTCGTCGTGGAACTGGACTCCACCCTCCTGTTCGTCTCCACCGCGGGCTCGGGCACCTGTCTGGCCGTGCTCGCCGGGCGCGACGCGGACGCGGCCGTCCTCGGCTACGAGATGGCGATGCTGGTGAAGAGCGTCCGCCCGTACCTGATCACCGCGCCCCGGCAGCCCGCCGGGGAACCCGCGTCGATGAGGCGCTGAGCGTGGCGGCCCCGCACGACGGGCCCTGGCTCGACGACGCGGCCGGTCGGCTCGTCCGCCCCTACACCGTCAGCAACGGCCGGACCAGACCGACCAGCCAACTCGACCTGCTCTCCCTGGTGATGGCGACCGGCAACACCCCGCTCGGCTATCTCGGGCCCGAGCACTCCACGGCGCTCGGCCTGTGCGAGGCGCCCACCTCCGTCGCCGAGATCGCGGCGCAGCTCAAGCTGCCCGCGGTCGTGGCCAAAGTGATCCTCTGCGATCTCCTCGACTGCGGGTCCCTCACCCAGAAGGCCCCGGACTTCTACCACAACCCCACCGACCGGTCCCTGTTGGAGGCAGTGCTCGATGGATTACGACGACAGCTCTGACCCCTTCCCCACCGCACTCAAGATCCTGATCGCCGGTGGCTTCGGGGTCGGCAAGACCACCTTCACGGGAGCGGTCAGCGAGATCGCCCCGCTGAGCACCGAGGAACTGCTCACCACGGTCAGCGAGGCCACCGACGACCTGTCCGGCGTGGAGAACAAGACCACGACCACCGTCGCCATGGACTTCGGCCGCATCACGCTCGACCCGGAACACGTCCTGTACCTCTTCGGCACCCCGGGCCAGGAACGGTTCTGGTTCATGTGGGACGAGCTCTCCGAAGGGGCGCTCGGCGCCGTGGTCCTCGCCGACACCCGGCGCCTCGAGGACTGCTTCGCCGCGGTCGACTTCTTCGAGCAGCGCGGCATGGGCTTCATCGTGGCGATCAACGAATTCGACGGCGCCTACCGCTACGAACCCGAGGAGGTGCGCTCCGCGATCGACCTGGACCCCCGAGTGCCCGTGGTGCGCTGCGACGCCCGTATCTCAAGCTCCGGCATCCAGACGCTCCTCATCCTCGTCAAGCACCTCCTCAACCACGCCCCGGAGCCCAGTTACGGAGCCCACACGTGACGTACGACCCGATCGGGCACCTCCTGCTCACCCCCGTCGACAAGGAGGCGCCCGAGCGGGTGCGGCGGTTGCGCGCGCTCGGCATCGGGCAGTACCCCGAACCGGCCTTCGACGTCTTCGCCGCCCGGCTCGCCGACCTGGCCGGCGCACCCTGCGCGATGGTCAACTTCATCGACGAGCACCGGCAGTTCTTCGCCGGACTGCACGCCCCGGACGGCGTCCTCGCGCTCGCCGACCCGGCCGCCGGATCCGTCGCCCCCGCCGGCTGTGGCGACGCGCGCCGCTATCTGCCCCGCGACCACGGGTACTGCCCGCACGTCGTGGTGCGCCGCAAGGCCCTCGTCCTGGAGGACGTCCGCGACTTCCCGCGCTTCGCGGGCAACCCCCTGGTCGACGAGAGCGGCGTCCGCTCGTATCTGGGCGCGCCCCTGATCGACCGTACGGGCACCGCTCTCGGCACGGTCTGCGTGGTGGACGTCGAGCCGCGCCGCTGGGGCAGGGCGGGGCTCGACACGATCAAACGCATGGCCGCGGAGCTGGTCGAACAGATCCACCGGCGGGAGGACGGCGGGATCTGAACGCTCACAGGTCGAGCACGGTCCCGTCCGGGAAGCGGACCCGGACGCGGTCGGCGTCCACGGCGCAGGTGACGGCCTCCCGCAGGGCCCCCGGCCGCACCGTGTCCCGGGAGAGGGCGATCAGGGTGACGTGGACGGAGGCGCCGCCGGGGTGGGCCGAGGACGTCAGGAACGGCGTCGCGGAGTGCGGGCCGTACGCGTTCGCCGCCACCTCGCGGGCGACGCCCGCCTCCGCGTCCCAGCCGTACAGACCGACGACGGCGCTCGTCAGCCCGGTCGCGGTCCGTACGAGGGCCCAGCCGGGGCCCCGCTCGGCGTGCGGCCGCGTCTCGTCCGCCACCGCGTGGCCGCCCTCGCGGACCGTCGCCCCCGCGGGCCCCTGCACCCGGTGGACGCGGATCTCCCACGGGCCGTGCAGCGCGCTGGTGGTCTCGATCGGGTACTCCCGTTCGTCGCCCGGGAGTTGGGCGTCGGAGCGGGAGGATGCCACTCGGCCCGCGCAGCTCAGCGGGTGGATACGGCGGCGACGCGAGGCCGTGCCGTCGGGGGCGAGTAGGGCCAGATGGCCGTCGACGGAGCGTTCCCAGGCGCGCGGGGCGGTCTCTGGGGCGGTCGCCGTCGAGTAGCCGAACTTGGCGTAGTGCGGGTCGTCCTCGGCGGGGCCTTCGAGCGGGTTGTGGTCGCTGCCGTGGTTGACCAGGCGGACGATGCCGTCGTGCCGGGTGCCGTGCAGCAGCCAACCGGGGTGGGGGAGCGCCGTGTACTGGTCGGACTCCTCGACGGGCAGCGGCAGTTCGCGCTCCGTCCACACCGGGTGGTCGGCGGGCAGCAGCAGGCCGAGGAATCCCTTGCTGGCCCAGTACGGCGATGCGGGTCCCGAGTAGGGCTGTGTCGCGGGCAGGAACGTCTCGTACCAGCCGAGGGGCAGCAGCCCCCGCTCGTCGGGCACGCCGCGCTCCACGAAGTGCCGCGCCGTGCCGGAGGCGAGGCGCCGGGTCAGGCCCGGCGCGAGCGGGGTGCAGTCGGCGAGCGCGCCCATCCACACGGGCGCGGCGGCCGCGAACCGGTAGGTGAGGGAGCGGCCCTGGTGGACGGGGGCGCCGTCGCCGCCGAAGAAGTGCGGGTAGGCGGCGAGGTATTGGGCGAGGCGCTCGCGGTAGGCCTTGGCGCGGCCCCCGTCCTCCTCCCCGGCCATCCGAGCCCACAGCAGCGGGTACAGGTGCAGGGCCCAGCCGATGTAGTAGTCGAAGTTCCGTCCGTCGCCGTCGCTGTACCAGCCGTCGCCGCGGTACCAGTCCTCGATGCGGTCCAGGCCGCCCTCGATGTCGGCCCTGCTGTACGGGGCGCCGACCGAGGCGAGGAACTGCTCGGACACCACCTGGAAGAGCCGCCAATTGTTGTCCCAGGTCCTGGCGCCCACGAACCCGGAGAGCCAGTCGACCACCCGCTCCTGGACCCGGGTGTCGAGGGTGTCCCAGATCCAGGGGCGGGTCTCGTGCAGGCCGACCGCGATGGACGCGGCCTCCACCATCTGCTGCGAGCAGTCGGTGAGCCGGGGCCAGGCCTCGCCGCTGTCCGGGTCCGTGCCCGCCGCGAGCCCGCGCGCGTACCGTTCGACGAGCCCGGGGTCCACCGCGCCGCCCGCTCCGGCGATCCGGAACGCGGCGAGCAGGAAGGAGCGCGCGTACCCTTCGAGGCCGTCCGACACCACGCCCGACCAACTGGCGCGCCCCGGCAGCCGGTACTGCGCGCACCCTGGCGTCGCGTACGGGACGAGTGCCGCCAACTGCCGGTCGGCGAGCGCCTCCCAGTGCGCCCGGGTCCAGCCGGTGAGCGGGGACAGGACGCGGTCGGTGGGCGGCAGGGTCAAGTGCGGTGCGGGCATGGGTCCTTCACTCCTTGGTGGACGATGCGGGCCGGTGCGCCAGAGCCTGTGAGGCCTGCGCGGTCACGCGAGTTCGGCGCCGTGCGTGTGGCCGCGGGAACCCGCCACATGGACGGTGACCACCGGACGGTGTCCCGGCGTGACGGACACCGTGTCGTCGGCGCGGACCACCTTTTGTACCGGGAAGGGGAGTTCGACGGCGAGCGTCGTCCCGGTGCGGCCGGGGTCGGCGACCGCCAGTGACACACCGCCGCGATGGTCGCGGCGCACCAGGACCGTGCCAGGACCGGAGGCGGCGAGGCCCCCGGCGCGGCCCGCCGCCCAGAAGTGCGCCGCGAACACGCCCTCGCGGCGGGCCTCGACGGCCTGCACGGTCGCGTCGTTGGTCACGATCCGCACGGGCCGCGCCAGCGCCCACAGGGCGGTCGCGGCGGCGCTCGCGCCGGGCAGCAGCACGTAGGCGTACGACGCCGCCTCGGGGGAGACGCCGTGGTCGAGCCACAGGGTCAGGTAGCGGCGCCGCACCTCGGTGGTGCTGCCGCCCGTGTCGGCGCCGGTGTTGATGTCCCGCCACGCGCCGGCGCGTTCCTCGCGCAGGGCGTTCAGCCCGAGGTCGCGGGCCCGGCCGAGGAAGTCGGGGAAGACGTAACCGCCGGTGCCGTCCAGGTGGGCCCACCGGGCACTCCGCCGCCGCGCGGACCAGCCGTCGTGGCCGGGCTGCGGGAGACCGTCGACGAGGAGGCGCCGCGCCTGTCCTCCGCCACGCAGCACACGGTTCTCGACCACCGTCTCGATGGTGCGCCCGTCGCGCGTGCCGATGTCCGCGCCGAGCGCCACGACGACGTCGTCGAGGCAGAACCAGGCCTTGCGGGCCCGCAACGTGCTGCCGTCGGCGAGCAGTTCCATGGCCGCCGCCCCGTACCGGGAGCCCAGGACCGCGCCGCCCGCCACCGCGTTCTTGGGGCGGTACGTGCTGGTGCCGCCGCCCGAGCCGATGTCGGTACGCGGACGTGTGTCCACGGTCGTCCCCGGCAGCCGGTACGGATCGACGGTCGCCCAGAAGCCGTCGCCGAACTGCCCCACGTCGTCGGCGTCGTACAGATAGGTCATGCCGTCACCGGTGTACCAGCCGTGCAGATTCTCGCCGTTGCCCGCCTCGTACGCGGCGATGCGCTGGGAGGAGAGGGACAGCGCGAGCGCCCAGCCCGGCCGCCGGTGCACCACGCGGTCCATGTCGGCGAAGACGACGTGCCCGGTGGACCGGTCGGCGGCCGGCACCGACGCGTCGTCGAGGACGGCCTTGGCGCGGGCCAGGGCGGGGATGCCCACCAAACCCGCATAGGGGATGGTCTTGTTGCGGAGGATGCACCCCTTGACCATGGTCCGCCAGCGCCGCGCGTACGCGGCCGGGGCGCCGGACGCCAGCTGCAGGATGTGCGAGAGCGTGACCGCCCCGTCGGTGTGGTCCCGGGCCTTCTCGCGCGAGATCGCCCGGCCGCGCACCGCGTCCATCATCAGCCCGTCGAAGAGCACCGGCGTGAACGTCCGGTCGACCGCCTCGTACAGCACCGACGTCTTCGGATCGGTGACCGCCCACGGCGATCCCGCGAGCAGCGCGATCAACTGCCCCGCGCCGCCCAGCAGTACGCTCCCGTACGTCCCCGTGTACGCGACCGAGCCGTGCTGCACGAACGAGCCGTCCTCGTAGAAGCCGTCGCCTGAAGTGACGTACGTGAACAGGCTGTTGCGGCCGCCGTCCCGCACGTCGGACAGGCCGTCCCGGGCGACTGCGACGGTCGCCGCGTCCCGGGCGAGCAGCCCGCGCAGGGCCACGATGACGGCCTTGTCGGCGCGGTTGGCGCCGGTCTCGGCCAGTGCGGGCGTGCTGGTGCGGCGGTCCGGGTCGGGGCAGAACGCCGCGACCGTCGCCGTGTACGCGGCCAGGTCGTCGGCGGGCAGGTGCTCCCGCAGCAGCACGCAGGTGTCCATGAGCGCGCGGGGCGCCCCGATCTCCCAGAACCACCAGTTGCCGGTTTCGGGGCAGTTGGGCCGGTAAGCGGCGGAGTGCAGGAAGCGCAGCGCTTCGAGCAGGGCGTCGAGGGTGTCCGCGTGGCCGGTGAGCGAGGTGCCGGGCGTGGCCCAGGCCGTCGCGAGGGTGCGGAGACGGGTGTAGCTCTGACCGAAGTTCCCGGGGTCTGCGGCGGGCGAGAGGTCGGGCCAGAGCGCGGTCCGCCCGGCGGAACGGTCCAACGTGCCCCACCAGTCGGCGGCTTGGGCGTCCAGGGTCTTGAGGGCGCCGGCGAAGTCCGGGTCGGTGGCGTCGAAGTCACCGCCGGTGAGCTGGTCCGCGGCGCGCGTGAGCAGCGGCGCGAAGCCGTCCTCCCGGGTGGCGCCCCACGCCGTGCCGCCCGCCACCGACGGCACGACGAGGGACGCCGCCCCGGCCGCGAGAAGCGTGCGGCGGCGGGGGCCGGTGGAGTCGGGGGCGGGCGTGAGCATGCGAACTCCCAGGGGGTCGGGGCACACGGGACGACGGACGGGACCGGAGTCCCGTGGAGGGGCGGGAGGCGGTGCGCGATGCGATTCCGCGCCAGCATGTAAGCGGTTGCTATGGCGGCGCAAGGGGGCTGGGGAGTTTCTACGTTCTTTCTGTGCCGCCGCCCAGGGATGGTGTCGGTGTGGACCCTCGGGTGGCCCCCTCGGTCATCGGTGCGGTCCTTGACGCCGACAGTAAGCGATTACTACGTTGCCGCCCCATGGCTGAGAAAAGGATCCGAACCGTGCGTGCCGCCATCGCGACGGCGGCCGCGGCCGCCACCTTCGCGCTCGCCGTCCCCGCCCACGCGGCCCCGCAGGCGTCCCCCTTCACCCCCACACCCGGCGCGGACGGCGTGGGCGACCCGCTGTATCCGACGCTCGGCAACGGCGGTTACGACGTCCGCCACTACGACCTCTCCTTCGACTT
The DNA here is from genome assembly GCF_055591085.1 of Streptomyces sp. NPDC041713. NCBI lineage: Bacteria > Bacillati > Actinomycetota > Actinomycetes > Kitasatosporales > Streptomycetaceae > Streptomyces > Streptomyces sp. NPDC041713. The sequence goes on along the minus strand of NZ_JBVIZY010000004.1, from coordinate 418,580 downwards.
CACGCCCGTGACGTACGACTTCCGCGCCACCATGAAGATCCGGGCGAGAGCCACCCAGGACCTGTCCTCCTTCAACCTCGACGTCGACGCGCTGACCGTCGACGCAGTCGAGGTCGACGGCGCGCGGGCGACCTGGACCACCGCTCCCGGGCAGACCGGCCAGGAACTCACCGTCACCCCCGCCCGCCCGCTGCGCGACCACCGCACCTTCGACGTCGAAGTCACCTACCACGGCAACGGGAAGACGAAGCCCGCCGGCCTCCCCGGCTGGCGCCTCATGTCCGACGGAGGCTTCGCCTCGGCCGCCCAGGCCTCACGCGCCGACACCTTCGCACCCGTCAACGACCACCCCTCCGACAAGGCGACCTGGACCTTCCACCTCACCGCGCCGAAGGGCTGGACCCCGGCCGCCAACGGCACCCTCACCGGCCGACGCGACGCCCACGGCGCCGGGCGCACCTGGGACTTCGCCCTCAACTCACCCATGGCACCTGAGCTGTTGGGCATCTCCGTGAACAAACAGCGTTACCTGTACGGGCGCGGACCGCACGGCGTGCGGCTGCGCCACCTCGTACCCGAGGACCAAGTGGCCAGGTACCGGCCGATCGTCGAGGAGACCGGCGGACAACTCGCTTGGCTGGAGCGGACGCTCGGGGTGCGCTACCCCTTCGACACGTACGGCGTGCAGATCGTGCGCGACGGCTACGGCGACGCGTTGGAGAACCAGACGCTCTCCCTCTTCGGCCCCGGCTGGTTCGAGCGCCCCACCTACTCCACGACGATGGTCCACGAGCTGACCCACCAGTGGTTCGGTGACTCCGTCACCCCCACCACCTGGCAGGACGCCTGGCTCAACGAGGGCCCCGCGGTGTTCTACGCGGCCGTGTGGGCGGACCAGAAGGGCTTCCAGCCGATCGAGGAGAAGATGAGGACGGCGTACGCGAAGCTCGACGAGGTCCGCAAGACCGACGGCCCGCCCGGAAAGCCGACCGGCCTCGGCGGCTTCAACATCTACGACGGCGCCGCCGTCACCCTGTACGCCCTGCGGCAGCAGATCGGGCAGGACGAGTTCGACGCCGTCATGAAGGCCTGGCTCACGGGGCACCGGCACGCCAACGCCTCCACGGAGGACTTCGTCGACAACGCGGTGAAGGTGACCGGCGACGCGTCCGTCGGGGTGTTCCTGCGGCACTGGCTCTTCGACCTGGACAACCCGCCGATGCCGGGGCACCCGGACTGGCGCTGACGGCTTGGTACTCCGGTGCGGCTTCGTGACCTGCCTAGCGGGCTCGTCCGAGCCCCGGGCGTGCGCGCGGGGTTAGTTGGTGCGTGCACATGCCTCGACACGGGTGGGCGCGGGCGGATAGATAAGGATCAAGCCCGTCCATGGCCGCGCCGCGCTCCTCCACCCGCACCCGGGCAGCGCACCCGTGTGGCCGGCTCGGCACCCGCAACACCGGCTCAACGGCACCGCAACACCGGCTCAAGGTAAGGAAGTTCCATGACCGACCTCCGTCTCGGCGTCCTCGGCTTCGGGCTGCGCGGCTCGCTCGCCCGCACCGCCCACCGGCCGGACGCGGGCTCCCGTGTCACCGCGCTGGCCGACCCCGACCCCGCGGCCCGCGCCGAGGCGGCCACGGCCTTCCCCGCCGCGCTGATATCGAGCGACCACCGCAAGGTCGTCGAGGACCCGGACGTCGACGCGATCGTCGTCCTCACCCCCGACCACACCCACGCGGCACTGGCCTGCGAGGCGCTGCGTGAGGGCAAGCCCGTCTTCGTGGAGAAGCCCCTGGAGACTGGCGTCGAGGCGTGCGACGAGATCCTGCGGACCGCGTACGAGACGGGCACGCGGCTCTACGTGGGGCACAACATGCGCCACATGCCGGTCGTCCGGCTGATGCGCGACATCATCGAGCGCGGCGAGGTCGGCGCCGTCAAGACCATCTGGGTGCGCCACTTCGTCGGCTACGGAGGCGACTGGTACTTCAAGGACTGGCACGCCGAACGGCGGTACACCACCGGCCTGTTGCTGCAGAAGGCCGCCCACGACATCGACGTGCTGCACTGGCTCGCGGGCGGCTACACGCGCCGGGTGCAGGCGCTCGGCGACCTCATGGTCTACGGCGACAACCCGCACCGGCGCGAGCCGGGCGAGCCGAAGTCGGCCGACTGGTACACCAAGGACGGCCACTGGCCGCCGCACACCCAGCGCGACCTCAACCCCGTGATCGACGTCGAGGACGTGTCCCTGGTCAACATGCGCCTCGACAACGGCGTCCTCGCCGCGTACCAGCAGTGCCACTTCACGCCCGACTACTGGCGCAACTACACCGTCATCGGCGACGCGGGACGGCTGGAGAACTTCGGCGACGGGCCCGGGGGAGCGGTCAAGGTGTGGAACTCCCGCCGGTCCGGTCACCGGGCCGAGGCGGACGCGGAGTACCCGGTGCCGGACGCGCAGGACGACGGCGGGCACGGGGGCGCCGATCCGCTGCTCGTCGACGAGTTCGTGCGCTTCGTCCGCGAGGGCGGCCGCACCGACACGTCGCCGGTCGCGGCGCGCATGGCGGTCGCGGCGGGCGTACGGGCGACGCAGTCGCTGCGGGACGGCGGGACGCCGCGCGAGGTGCCGGACCTGGACCCGGAGCTGATCGCCTACTTCGAGCGGGGGCAGACCCGCTGAAGGCCGGTCGCCGCCGGGGTTTCGGCGGGGCCTGAAGGAAAGCTGCGGCGGCGCTTAAGAAATCCTCGATGGACCGGGGCGCCGCCGTAGGGAAGATTCCTGTGTCGTCGGGGGAAGAAGCGACGTACGACAGGAGCCGTGGCGTTGAAGGCGCTGGTCAAGGAGAAGGCGGAGCCGGGTCTCCGCCTCAAGGAAGTACCGGAGCCGGTCATCGGCCACGGCGATGTCCTGATCAAGGTGCTCCGCACCGGGATCTGCGGGACCGACCTGCACATCAGGGCCTGGGACGGCTGGGCGCAGCAGGCGATCAGCGCGCCGCTGGTCGTCGGGCACGAGTTCGTCGGCGAGGTCGTCGAGACCGGCCGCGACGTCACCGACATCACGGCCGGCGACCTGGTCAGCGGCGAGGGTCACCTGGTGTGCGGCAAGTGCCGCAACTGCCTGGCGGGACGGCGCCACCTCTGTCGCGCCACCGTCGGCCTCGGCGTCGGGCGGGACGGCGCGTTCGCCGAGTACGTGGCGCTGCCCGCCGGGAACGTGTGGGTCCACCGGGTCCCGGTCGACCTCGACGTGGCCGCGATCTTCGACCCGTTCGGCAACGCCGTGCACACGGCCCTGTCCTTCCCGCTGGTCGGCGAGGACGTGCTGATCACCGGCGCCGGGCCGATCGGTCTCATGGCGGCGGCCGTCGCCCGGCACGCGGGCGCCCGCAACGTCGTGATCACCGACGTCAGCGAGGAGCGCCTCGAACTGGCCCGCAAGGTCGGCGTCAGCCTCGCCCTCAACGTGGCCGACTCGACGATCGCCGACGGCCAGCGCGACCTCGGTCTGCGCGAGGGCTTCGACGTCGGCCTGGAGATGTCCGGCAACCCCCGCGCGATGCGCGACATGGTCGCCAACATGACCCACGGCGGCAAGATCGCCATGCTGGGGCTGCCCGCCGAGGACTTCGCCGTCGACTGGGCGCGCATCGTCACCTCGATGATCACCATCAAGGGCATCTACGGCCGCGAGATGTTCGAGACCTGGTACGCGATGTCGGTGCTGCTCGAAGGCGGCCTCGACCTGGCCCCCGTCATCACCGGCCGGTACGGCCACCGCGACTTCGAGGCCGCCTTCGACGACGCGGCGAGCGGCCGCGGCGGCAAGGTCATCCTCGACTGGACCTCCTGACCTCCGCACGGCTGCCCTCGTAAGGCTGATCCTGTACGGCCGCCCCGGCCCGCCCGCCCCGGCCGCCCGACCTTGACGGCGCTCACCCCGAAGGAACCCCGCATGTTCGACTCCGTACGCGAAGACCTCCAGGCCACCCTCGACGAGATCCGCGCCGCGGGCCTGCACAAGCCCGAGCGCGTCATCGGCACCCCGCAGTCCGCGACGGTCGCCGTCACCGCGGGCGGCCGCCCCGGCGAGGTCCTGAACTTCTGCGCCAACAACTACCTCGGCCTCGCCGACCACCCCGACGTCGTCGCCGCCGCGCACGAGGCCCTGGACCGCTGGGGCTACGGCATGGCCTCCGTCCGCTTCATCTGCGGCACCCAGGAGGTGCACAAGGAGCTGGAGGCGCGCCTGTCGGCCTTCCTCGGCCAGGAGGACACGATCCTCTACTCCTCGTGCTTCGACGCCAACGGCGGCGTCTTCGAGACGCTGCTCGGCGCCGAGGACGCGGTCATCTCCGACGCCCTCAACCACGCATCGATCATCGACGGCATCCGCCTCTCCAAGGCCCGCCGCTTCCGTTACGCCAACCGCGACATGGCCGACCTGGAGCAGCAGCTCAAGGAGGCCACCGAGGGCGGCGCCCGGCGCAAGCTGATCGTCACCGACGGCGTCTTCTCGATGGACGGCTACGTGGCCCCGCTGTCGGACATCTGTGACCTCGCCGAGCGCTACGACGCCATGGTCATGGTCGACGACTCGCACGCCGTCGGCTTCGTGGGTCCCGGCGGCCGGGGCACCCCCGAGCTGCACGGCGTCATGGACCGCGTCGACATCATCACCGGCACCCTCGGCAAGGCCCTCGGCGGCGCCTCCGGCGGCTACGTCGCCGCCCGCGCCGAGATCGTCGCCCTGCTCCGTCAGCGCTCGCGCCCGTACCTCTTCTCCAACACCCTCGCCCCGGTCATCGCGGCGGCCTCGCTGAAGGTCATCGACCTCCTGGAATCCGCCGGTGAGCTGCGGGAACACCTCGCCGCCAACACGGCCCTGTTCCGCTCGCGGATGACCGAGGAGGGCTTCGACATCCTCCCCGGCGACCACGCCATCGCGCCGGTCATGATCGGCGACGCGGCCGTGGCGGGCCGGATGGCCGAGCTGCTCCTGGAGCGTGGCGTGTACGTGATCGGCTTCTCCTACCCGGTGGTGCCGCAGGGCAAGGCGCGTATCCGCGTCCAGCTGTCGGCCGCGCACTCCACGGAGGACGTGAACCGCGCGGTCGACGCGTTCGTCGCCGCCCGCGCCGAGCTCACGGAGTCGGGCGAGGCCTGACGGCTCCGGCCGTGTGACCTGCCGTGGGAGAATCGACGGCATGATCGAAGCGCGGCGGCTGCACATCCTCCGTGCGGTGGCGGACCACCGCACGGTCACGGCCGCTGCCGCCGCGCTGTACCTCACCCCGTCCGCCGTCTCCCAGCAGCTCGCCGCCCTGGAGCAGGAGACCGGTCACCGCCTGGTCGAGCGCTCGGCGCGCGGCGTACGGCTGACGGCGGCCGGCGAGATCCTGCTCACGCACACCAACGCGGTTCTGGCCCAGCTGGAGCGCGCCGAGGCCGAACTCGCGGCGTACGGCTCCGGTGAGGCCGGCACGGTGACCGTCGCCGCGTTCGCCACCGGCATCGGCCTGGTCGTCGCCCCCGCGCTGGCCCGGCTGGCCGATTCCGCGCCCGGCATCCGGGTCCGCGTCCAGGACGCGGAGGGCGACGCGAGCCTGCCGATGGTCCTCGACCGGCAGGTCGACGTGGCCGTCGCGGTCGAGTACCGGGGAGCCCCCGGCGCGGACGACCCCCGGCTCACCCGCGTCCCGCTCTACGCGGAGCCCTTCGACGCGGTGCTCCCGCTCGGCCACCGGCTCGCGGACGCGGAGCGGGTCGCCCTGGCCGAACTCGCCAAGGACGCCTGGATCGGCCCCTTCGCCGGCAACCCCTGCCACGACGTGGTCGTCCTCGCCTGCGAACAGGCCGGATTCCAGCCGCTGTTGGAACACTGGTCGGACGATTTCCGGGCCGTGGTCGCGCTCGCCTCGGCCGGCGCGGGCGTCGCCCTCGTGCCGCGCTCGGCGCTGCGCGGCATGGACGTGTCGGGGGTCGTGGTCCGCCCGGTGGAGGGCGCCGCCCCCACGCGCCGGGTGTTCGCGGCCGTACGGTGCGGGGCGGAGGACCACCCGCTGATCCGCCCGGTGCTCGACGCGCTCGGCGACGCGGCGGGCTGACCGCCGACGCGGCCGGCCCACCCCGGCCGACTCGCCGCTCGCCCCCGACTCACACCGTCTTGACCGAGTTCCCGTCGACGAGGTGGTCCGCGCCCGTGACTCCGGCGGCGAGCGGCGAGGCCAAGTAGGCGATGAGAGAGGCGACTTCGGCTGGATCGGCGAGTCGGCCGGTCACCATGCCCGCGCTGGCCGGGAGGTCGGCGAGTAGCCGCTCCTGCGGCACGCCCATGGACCGGGCGAGCGCGGCACCGTAACCGTCGGGACCCTCCCACATGTCCGTGCGGACGGGGCCGGGCGACACGGTGTTGACGCGCACCCCGGCGGGGCCGAACTCCTCGGCCAGCGCCTTGCCGAAGGCGGTCAGCGCGGCCTTGGCGGTGCTGACCGCGACGGGACCGGCATGCGGGGTGCGCGCACTGGTGGAGGAGACGTTGACGACGGCGCCGCGGCGCTCGGCGAGATGGGGCAGCGCGGCCCGGGTGGCGCGGACCGCGGCGAAGAAGTTCAACTCGAAGGCGTCGTGCCACTGTTGGCCCGTGAGGGCGCGGAAACCGCCGGTCCAGCCGGCGTCCGCGTCACCGCCGCCGACGTTGTTGACCAGCAGGTCGATGCCGCCGTGCTCGGCCGCGGCCAGGTCGACGGCGCGGGCGGGGCCGTCGGCGGTGGCGAGGTCGACGGCGATACCGGTCGCGCCGGTGGCCGTCAGCTCCGAGGTGAGGGTGCGGGCCGCCGCCACGACGCTTCCGTGCCCGCTTGCACCGCCCACATTGCCCGAAATCTTGACCCTTAGGACCACTAAAACGCCCATACAGAACTGATCAGGACATTGGGCGATACATTTCGGCCGTGCACCAATTGAAAGATTGCCATGTACAGGTTCCCTGCTGGATCGTCGTCCTGCAAGCGTGAAACCGCTTCCCGGAAAGGGCCGTTAATTGCGGTCATGTACGGGCTGGAATCAGGGAGTACCTGTGCTGTCGAAAACGAAGAAGATCGCACGCTCCGCAGGCGTGGCGGTCGCTGCCGCCGCCGCGTTCACCGTCGTGATGCCCAGCAGTAACGCTTTCGCCATCGACCACGTCGAATGCCGTGGCGGCGAGAACTTCTTGAAGATCTGGTCGCACAGCAGTGACGGCCGGCACAGCGTCGACTGCTACGCGAACCGTGGCCGGACCGGCTTCGGCGAGTGGTGGGTCGACCGGATCTCCACGGGCAACAACGACCTGATCTACTACGACGCCAATGGTGACTCGGTGCGCATCAACCGGTGGACCGACATCACCTTCCCGAACCGTCCGCCGAAGGTGAAGGACATCGAAATCCTGTAGCCAAACATTGGCTCGGGTGAATACGAGCCAAAATTCGGCAGGGAAACTCCGGTGGCCGCCTCCGCACCGTGGCCATTTCCGGATCGCACAGTGAGCCGGCCACGCCCTTTTCGGGCGTGGCCGGTTATCGGCATTTCTGCACACATCCCCGTACGGGTCAGGGCGGGCAGGTCGTCCGCATGAGGTCCCGCGCGCGGGGGAGGCTGCACCGAAGAGAGTCGGCCACCGCGACGAACGGCCACTCCGACGAACAGCCCCGGACGAACGAGCCCTCAAGGAGTCCGCGAAGATGCCCGACCGTGCCGATGCCCCCACCTCCGCCCCCGCCGCGTACACCGCGGGACTGCTGAACGCGGCGGACGGCGTGCCCGTCGCCACGTACACCTGGCTGCCCGCCGACGGCCGGCCCCGCGCCTATGTGCAGATCGCGCACGGCGCCGGCGAGCACGCCCTGCGCTACGACCGCTTCGCCCGCCATCTGACCGAACACGGCTACGGCGTGGTCGCATCCGACCACCGCGGCCACGGCGCCACCGCACAGGCCACCGGCGGCTTCGGGGTCACCTCGGAGGTGGCCGGCGGCGAGGACGCCGACAGCTGGCGGGCCATCGTCGACGACCTCAAGGCCATCGGCGACCAGGTCCGCACGCTCCACCCCGGCCTGCCGTTCTTCCTCTTCGGACACAGCCTGGGCTCGCTGCTCGCGCGGGACTACGCGCAGGAGTACGCCGACGGGCTCGCGGGAGTGATCCTGTCGGGTACGTTCCGCTCGCTGCCCGGCGCCGACATCGAGGGGTCGATCGCCCGCCTGGAGCGGGAGATCGCCGAGCACGGCAGGTCCGCGCCGTCCTCGTACATCGGCGACCTGTTCGCCTCGTTCAACGAGCCGTTCCCCCACCGCACCGGTTTCGAGTGGCTCTCGCGGGACGAGGCGGAGGTGGACGAGTACGTGGCCGACGAGCGGTGCGGGTTCACCTTCTCGGCGGGGCTCACGCTGGACTGGGTGCGGGCCGTGCGGAAGATCAACGATCCCCGCAACCTCGCGCGCGTGCCCGCCGACCTGCCGATCCACGTCGCGGTCGGTGACCAGGACCCCTGCCATGTGGGGATGACGCTGGTGTACGAACTCCTGGAGGACTTCCGGTACCTGGGGGCCGACGACCTGACGTGGAAGGCGTACCCGGGCGGGCGCCACGAGATCCTCAACGAGACCAACCGCGACGAGGTGCAGGAGGACCTGACGTCCTGGTTGGACGAACGGGTGCTGTGACGTCCTGGTTGGACGACCGGGTGCTGTGAGGCGCGGGGTCGTCCAGGGGTGACTGTCAGTGGCGTTGGTTACGGTTCGTGGCATGTCGAAGTCCAGATCCCGTTCCCGCGTCACCTCCGACGACGTGCGCCGCGTCGCCCTCGCCCTGCCGGAGACGGTGGAGAAGATCGCGTGGAGCATGCCCACGTTCCGGGTGGCCGGGAAGATGTTCGTGACGGTTCCCGACGACGAGACGTCCTTCGCCGTGCGCTGTCCGAAGGTCGAGCGGGACGAACTGGTCCTCGCCGAGCCGGACAAGTTCTGGGTGGCGGCGCACGAGGCGGGCTCCGCCTGGGTGCGGGTGCGCCTCGCGGCGCTCGACGCGGACGAGCTCGCGGACATCCTGGCCGACTCCTGGCGCCAGGCGGCCCCGCCCCGACTCCTGGAGCAGCACCCGGAGTTGGGGGTCGTGTCCACGGACTGAGCGAGCCCGCGGGCCCGCCGCGTATTCATAGAGAGCGCTGTCTGTCCTGCGTGGCATGATCCCACCGAAGCGGTAGGGGAGCCGGTCGGTAGGGGAGGGGTGGGGCGGGTGAGCGCGCCGACAGGTCACGGGATGGAGCCGGAGACCGGGAGACGGGGGCGGGGTCGGAGCCGGGTTCGGGGTCGGAGGCGGGTTCGGGGTCGGGGGGAGGCCGGGGCGGCGCGGGGCATCTGGTCGCGGGACTTCGGACTCTTCTTCGCGGCCCGCGCGGTCGCCAAACTCGGGGACACGATGCTGCCGGTCGCGCTCGCCGCGGGCCTGCTGCGGGAGGGGCACGGCGCCGGGGCGGTCGGTCTCGCGATGGCCGCCACGACGGTCTGCTTCGCCGGCCTGGTGATCTTCGGCGGCGTCTTCGCCGACCGCTTCAGCACCCGCCTCCTGATGATCGGCGCCGACGCCGTCCGGCTCGGCACGCAGTCGCTCGCCGCGGTGTTCTTCTTCACCGGGCACGTGGTCCTCTGGCAGATCTGCGCGATCGGCGCGGTCAACGGCGCGGCCGCGGCCGTGTTCCAGCCCGGCGTGGCCAGTACGGTGCCGCGGCTCGCGGCCGACGTGCAGAAGGCGAACGGCGCGATACGGGTGGCCGAGTCGACGGCTTCCCTCGCGGGGCCGGCCGCGGCCGGTGTCCTGGTCGGCCTCGCCTCTCCCGGAGCGGTCTTCGCCGCGCACGCGGGTACGTACGCGTTGAGCGCGCTCTGCCTCGTCCTGCTGCGGCTGCCGCCCGCGCGCCCGGGGTCCCAGCCGGTCAGCAACGGCTTCCGGGCCGACCTCGTCCAGGGCTGGCGGGAGTTCAGGTCCCGCACGTGGCTGTGGGGTGTCATCGCCGTCTTCGGCCTGCTGATGATCACGGCCACCGGACCCGCCGTGCCGCTGGTGGCGACGCTGGTCGTCCAGGAACACGGCTCGGGTTCGTACGGCCTGGTGAACTCGGCTCTGGGCGCGGGCACCGTCGTCGGTGGCCTGCTCGCCCTGCGGTTGCGCCCCCACCGGATGCTCCGCGCGGGGACCTTCGCGCTGGTCGCCTACTCCGCGTTCCCCGCCACGGTCGGCGCGGGGCTCGACGTCCCGCTGATGGCGGTGGGCGCGGCCGTCGCGGGGGCGGGCGCCTCCTTCTGGGGAGTGATGTGGGCGACGAGCGTGCAGACCCAGGTTCCGCCGGACGTCCTGAACCGTATCCACGCCTACGACGTGGCGGGCTCGCTCGCCATGCTCCCGGTGGGCCAGGCCCTCGCGGGCCCCGCCGCGAACGCCTTCGGCGCCGAGAAGGTCCTGCTCACGGGTGGCGTGATGACGCTGGTGGTGTGCGCGGGCCTGTTCTCCGTACCGGCGATCCGAGGGCTGGTGCGTGCGGACGCGGGGACGGGGGCGGCCGCGGGGCGGGTACCGGGGGGCGGGGTCCCGGCCCTTGACCACCCGGCGAGTGCCGCGCCGAGCACGACGGAGGGGGTGCCGGGCGGCCCTACGGTGCCGTAGTGCCGGGCCGGCCGTGCGGTGCCGTAGTGCTGGGCGGCCGTACGGTGCCGTAGCCCGGAGCCGTCCGCCTCACGCACCCCCGCCCGCCGCCGAACCGCCCCACGACCCCCGTCACGGCCTACGTATGAACCGAGAAGCGTGTGTGGCGGCACGTACGCGTGTCGTCGGTTTCCCTCCTCGGGCGGCGCCTAGCGTGCCGACGTGGACACCCTCATCTTCTTGCTGATCCTCGCCGCCCTGCTCGCGGTGGCCCTCGACAAGCCGCGGCCCTGGGTCGTCGGTCTGCTCCTCGCCTCGACGGTGGCCTCGTTGCTCATGTTCAACCACCACGTCACCGATCCGCTCGGCTACCACTACTGACGGGGCGTCCCATGAACTCCACACTCGGCAGCCACCTCGGCGACGGCACCGGCGGCCGCACCGGCGGCCGCACCGGCGGCCGGCTGAGCAACCGGCTCGGCTTCCTCCTCGCGCACGCGTTCGTCCTCGCGTACTGCGCCATCCTGCTGACCAGCCTCGCCTTCCAGGTCTTCGACGGCGACATGCCGTGCCCGCTGTGCGTGGTGCAGCGGATGGCGATGCTGCTCTGTGCCGCCGGCCCCGCCCACATCATCGTGCGGGCCCGCGCGGGAGCGGTCAGCACGGTCGACTACATGGCCGGATACGGCCTGGCGACGATCGTCGCGGTCGCAGGCGCCGGCATGGCGGCCCGCCAGGTGCTGCTGCACCTGACCGACCCCAAGGGCTACGGCCCTGCCGTGCTCGGCCTGCACATGTACACCTGGGCCCTGGTCACCTTCCTCGTCGTGATCGTCTTCTGCGCCCTCAGCTTCGTCTTCGCCCCGCAGCTGATCCCGAAGGGAACGTCGTACGGCGTCGGGTCCAAGGCCGTGGTCTGGCTGCTGATCGCCATCGCGGTCGTCATCACGGTGCTGACCTTCGCCGAGGAGGGCTTCCACCTCACGCTCCCCGACGACCCGCGTCGTTACGAGCTGTTCGCCTGAGCCGCCCGCGTGGGCCGGGCGACGCGGCCCACGAGCACCGGGCAATGGCACGCTTGCCCAGAAAATCGAACGTGTGATCCCATCAGGGTATGCGTCACACCATTCCCCACGACCTCGTCCGCACCCAACGAGAGTGGACCCGCACCTACGAGAAGCTGGCGGCCCACCCCGGCCGCACCGCCCTGCGCCGCCGTCTGATCCGGCTCACCGCCCGGCTGCACTTCCATCCACGGCTGCGCGATCCCGCCGCCCGCATGGAGCTGCGCCGCGTGGCGCGGCGCGGCATGCCGGGCTCATGACGCCCGAGGTGGTCCTCCATCCCGCGTCTCCGGGCGGTGGGCGCCGTGTCACGGTCGGCTCGGTGAACCTGGGGCTGGCCCACGACGACCGCGATCTGATCGAGTTCCTGAGGCGGGCCGGCCTGGACGACGCCGAGGGCCTGGTGCTGGGGGACTCGCCGCTCATCCGCTGGCGCGGGGGCGGCGCACACGACTACGCGACGCTCTGAGCGCTCCGGCCGCCGGGAAAGGGGTGAGCGATCACCGCTCGGAGTGCGGTATTGTTTCGGTGCACGTTCGGCCGGGGGAAACCCCAGGTCACACGGGCACCGGGACGTGGCGCAGCTTGGTAGCGCACTTGACTGGGGGTCAAGGGGTCGCAGGTTCAAATCCTGTCGTCCCGACTCGAGAGAGTCGAGGTCAGGGCCGGTTTCGGAGCAATCCGAAACCGGCCCTTGATCGTTTTGTATGTCCGGGTGCAGGTAGCGCTGGGTGGTGGTCAGCGATCCGCCCGTGGGCGGCGCTGCACGTCGAGCGCCGGCGGGGGCATGACTGGGTGTGGGGTCGGGGATGATCTCCGACCGTGGGCGTCTGTGGCTGGAGGTCCGTCACGCCGGCAACGCGAAGCGGAGTCCGTGAACCCGGCGCCTGATGGCGGTGCCTTGGGCCAGCACCTGCTCACCACGGGACGCACCTACGACGGGCCGGGGTGCCGGGTGCGTGCGTGCGGCAGCGAGCCCCACGGCAGGCTGCGGACGTGCACGTCCTGGCACTGAGGGCACGTAGCGGGGCGGTGCGGGTCAGTCGACGCGCGGGAACGGCCGTGTCTCCGCTGGGCGGCGATGAAAGCGGACCGCACCGATGACGCGTTTGCTGGCAGCGCCCTAGGGCGAGTGGACTCGAGCCGTCGGCTGCTGACTCTCAGCTTTCGCCTGGCGGAGCTGCCAAGTGTGCGACCAGCCGGGCGACTTGCTGGGCGTATGTCTCCTGGAAGTCGTCCTGATCCGCGGCGGCACCGAAGATCTGACGGGCGACCTGCGGGAGCAGGACCGGTGCGCTGGTCATGGCATAGAGGGCGAAGAGCAGGTGGCCCGGGTCGAGGTCGTCGGGGAATTCACCGGCCGCCTGACGCTCGCGGAACTGGTCGACGATGCGGCTCATGAAAGCGGCCCGGCCTTGGCCGTGCTGCTCGAGGCCGGCGCTCTCGTCGGCCTCGGGCGTGTCACCGAGGCCCTCCCAGGCGCGCAGACGCGTGATGTCCGCGTTGCGCCCGGTGATGCGCACGTAGTCAGCGGCGATCTCGCTGAGCGCAGTGCCGGGGGCGGGAAGCGGGTCCAAAGCGTTGGTGCCGCGTTCCAGGACGGCCTGATAGAGGCCGGCCTTGCCGTCGAAGTGGTACGAGATGAGCTGCGCGTTCATGCCGGCCGTCTTGGCGATGCGGGTGACGCGGGCGCCGGAGTAGCCGTGCGCGCTGAACTCGCTGACGGCGGCGCTGATGATGCGCTCCCGGGTGCGCCCGGAGTCTCTGCGTCGGTCTGCCTCCTGGGGGGCCCGGCGTGGGCGCTTCTCCGTTGCCATGCCGGTGAGCATACCCTCCGACCTCCCTTTTCATCCAGCCATGTGATCTGTCACCAACACATTTGACTTTGTCATTATTCTGAATGACATTGATTGAGGAGCATCCATTGAAGGAGCAACATGAAGGTCTTGGTCATAGGCGCCGGCCTGGGCGGACTCGCCCTCGCGCAGGGGCTGCACCGCGACGGCGTCGACGTGCACGTCTTCGAGCGCCGCTCGGATCGGACCGTCGGTCTGCAGGGGTACGGGCTGCACCTGAACGAGGCGGGCTGCGCCGCTTTGCGGGACTGCCTGCCGCCCGCGAACTGGTCGAAGATCGACGCTGCTGCCGGATACGCCGGCAGCACGGCAGGCTTCTACGACCAGCGGCTGCGACGGCTGACGCGCGTCGGCAACGGCCACCAGGGCAACCGCCGCTCGATCAGCCGTCTGGGCCTGCGCGAGCTGCTGCTGGAGGGGTTGCCGCAGGAGCGGATCCACTGGGGCAGGGAGTACCAGCGCTACGGGCAGCTGCCCGCGGGCCGGGTACGGGCGCACTTCGCCGACGGCACCCATGCCGATGGGGATCTGCTGGTGGGCGCGGACGCGAGCAATTCGCGGGTGCGCCGCCAGCGGCTGCCCGACGTCACCCGTCAAGACACCGGGGTCCTGACCATCGCCGGACGCACTCCGCTGGCCGCCGCCCGGGCCGCCGGGCTGCCCGCCGAGGTCCTGGACGGGACCCCCAACAGCATCGTGCCTGCGGGGCCTGGCTGGCTGTTCGTCTGCGCCTGGCACGCCGGCACCCAGTTGCCCGCCGGGGAGGACACCCATGGCTCCTACGTGGTGTGGGCCTACGTCGCCGACCGCGCCGCGCTGCCCGCCGACGTGACACGGCGGACCCCGGTGGCCCTGCGGAATCTGGTGCTCGCCCGCATCCGCACCTGGGCCTCTCCCCTGAGCGTCCTGGTCGGCGACTGTGACGTTGAGTCCATCGCACCGGTCGCGCTGCGCAGCATGCCGGAGCTGACCGAGTGGGCCGCCGGCAACGTGACGCTGCTGGGCGATGCCATCCACAACATGACGCCGATGGCAGGTGTCGGGGCCAACACCGCGTTGCGGGACGCCGCCGTGCTGCGCCGCGCCCTGAGCGACGTCACCGTCGACTCAGGCGATCTGGTGACGGCCGTGGCCGCCTACGAGGCCGAGATGCGCTCGTACGCCAACCCGGCCGTGGCCGCCTCCCTGCGCAACGCGCGTAACGCGGGCAAGGCGGCCCGCCTGCCGCGCACCGCTTTCCGCACCGTGCTGCGGGTGGCCGACAAGGTGTCGCCCGTCAAGCGCGTGGTGTTCGCGCGCTGACCACCCCACCCCAGCCCACCCCACCCCGACACGACGAGCACAAAGAGATGGCCATGAATACGAGCCGTGCAGGCAGCAAGATGATCAATGTGAGTCCCGACCCGCGCTCGACAGCCACACCCACGGTGCCACCCGGCTCCAGCGCCGGCCGGGGCGACGGGAGGCAGAAGGCGACCGGTGTCCTGGTCGCAGCCCTGCCCACCATCGCGTTTCTGGTGGCCAACGCGATCGCGTCGCTGACTGCCGGGCTGATCGCCGCCGCAGTGGCCGCAGTGGCCGGCTTCGGGTGGCGGCTGCTCCGCAAGGAGAAGCTGCGCCAGGCCGTCATCGGCCTGGCCATGGTCACCGTGTGCGCGGTGGTCGCCGCAGTGACCGGCGAGGCGCGCGGCTTCTTCCTCGTGCCGGCCCTGATCCCCTTCGTGGTGCTGGCCATATGCATCGCCAGCATCGCGATCAAGCGCCCGCTCACGGGCGTGCTCCTGAACAAGGTCAGCGGCGGCCCGTCCGACTGGCGCCACATCCCGCGGCTTCGGCGCGTGTACACGGTCTCGACGCTGATCTGCATCGCCGTCAACGTCATCAACGCCGCGCTGCAGGTCATCTACTACCGCGGCGATGAACCGGTCGTCCTCGGCATCGTGCACATCGCCACCGGCCCCGTCTTCGCCGCGATCGTGGCCGGCACCATCGCCTTCGCCCGCCGGGCCATGCCCGCCCGCACCGCCCGCTGACCCCCGCAGGGGCCAGGTCCTCGGCTTGGCGCACTCGGATCGCGACGTGATCGAATTCCTGCGCCGGGCCTGGCTGCCGGACGCGGAGCGGCTGCTCGGCGGCCCGACGCGGGTGAAGTGGCGCGGTGGGCGTGACGCATGGCTAAGCGGCGATCGCGACCAGCAGCGCGAGGATGAGCACAAGCGTCGCCGCAGCGGCCAGCACGGCGATCCCCGCGAGAGATCCCATGATTCTCCACGCGAACGTCGTCACGCGATCCGCGCGATCGACGGCGTCCTGATAGCCGCTGTCGTCGTCCCAGTCACGATTCATCATCGCCCCCGGGAGAGAACCTACCGGGCCTGCCGGGGGGCTGGTGGGGCGCGGTTCCAAGATGCACTTCCTGTCAGCTGCCGGCCTCTTCGCCGCCGTCGCGGTCGCCGGCGGCCTGGGGCAGCCGGCGGGGCCATCATCGGTGGTGTCGTCACACAGGGGCTGGGTTGGCGGTACGTCTTCCTGCTCCCCGTGCCCGTCGCGCTCCTCGCCACCCTGGCCCTGCCCAGGCTCCTGGAGCCCCAGCCGCCGAGTGCGAAGGTCGCGCAGTGGTACCCCCAACGAGTGGCAGGGATGGATGACGCCCCGTCTGCGCCGGAAGTTCAGGACCGGAATGATTGCCGATGTGGCCGACCGGTTCGGATAGCGGACCGCCGAGCCGTGTGCGAGCCCCGAGGCCGTCGGCTGGACGCGCGTGGGTGTACCGCAGTTGTGCCCGCCCCCGGGACGGCGGATTCTGTAGGGGATGAACGGGGCTGGTGCGGCGGCATGACGGCATGGAACACGGAGCAGAGCGCTGACTTTCGTAGCCCTCTGGACGTCACCAGGGCGGCCACGGCGGTCGTCGACGCCCAGGACACGGTCGTCGGGTGGAGCCGCGCGGCGGAGCGGCTCCTCGGGTATCGGCCGGACGAGATGATCGGCCGCCCGCTGACCTCCTTCCTGTCGGGGCCCGCCGCGACGCCCCCCGCCCTCTCCCTCCCTCCCGAATTCCGCGGGAACGAGATCCGCGTCGCCCGGCACCGGGACGGCCGCGAGCTGATCGTGGCCGCCGCGGTCTGCACCCTGCCGGGCGCGGGACCCGCCGGGCGCGTCCTCGTCGCGGCGGAGCTGGAGGACCTGCGGCAGTGGGAGTCCCGGCTCGCCCTGCTGCACGGGCTGACCACCCAGTCGCCCGTCGGCCTCGCCATCTACGACGCCGACATGCGGCTGACCTGGTGCAATACGGCGTACGAGCAGGAGATGGGGCGACCGCTCGCGGAGTTCCGCGGGATGCGGGCCGATGAGCTGTACTCCGACGGGAAGTTCGTGTCGCGGGGGCATCCGCCCACGCTCGACGCGGTCATGCGCCACGTACTGGAGACGGGTCAGTCGTTCCTGGACCTGCACTTCCAGGGCCGGCCGCCCAGCGACCCCGACACGGACCACCTCTGGTCCTGCGCCTACTACCGGCTCGAGGACGCCGACGGACACGTGTTCGGGGTGTGCGAGGACGCCTTCGACATCACCGACCGGTACCGGGCCCAGCGGCGTCTCGCCCTGCTCGTCGAGGCGGGCCGGGGTATCGGAACCGCCCTCGACGTCACGGTCGTGGCCGAGAACATCGCCGAGGTCGCGGTGCCGGAGTTCGCCGCCACGGTCACGGTCGACCTCGCGCGGGCGGTGCTCGAAGGCGAGACGCCGGCCACGGGGAGTTCCGCGGCGATGTCGCTGGTGCGGGTGGCCCACCGTTCGACCGGGGCCGGGGCCGGGGCCGGGGCAGGGGCCGGGGCCGGGCCCGCTGACGGTGGGCGTGACGAGGCCGGCCCCGGCGCGGACCCGTCGCCCGTCTCGTACCCCGCCGGCTCCCCGCAGGACCGCTGTCTCGCCTCGGGTGGGCTCGTGCTCGACGGGCCCGACCTGGTCGTGCCCCTGCGGGCCGACGACAGCACGCTGGGGCTCGTCACCTTCGGGCGGGAGACGGACACCGCCACCTTCGACAGCGGCGAGGTGGCGCTCGCCGACGAGCTGGTCGCCCGTACGGCCGTGTCCATGGACAACGCCCGCCGCTTCACCCGCGAGCGCACCGCCTCCCTCGCCCTGCAGCGCCAGCTGCTGCCGCGCCACGTCCCCGAGCAGTCCGCCGTCGACCTCGCCTACCGCTATCTGCCCACGGACGACGTGACGGGCGTCGGCGGCGACTGGTTCGACGTCATCCCGCTGTCCGGCACCCGGGTGGGCCTCGTGGTCGGCGACGTCGTCGGGCACGGTCTGCAGGCGGCGGCGACCATGGGGCGGCTGCGCACGAGCGTGCGCGCGTTCGCCCAGCTGGACATGGACCCCGTCGAACTCCTCTCGCGGCTCGACGATCTGGTGGCGCAGTCGGCGGAGGAGCAGCGGAGCGAGCTCGGCGCGCCCGACGGCACGTACACCGACGTCACCACCGGAGCGACCTGCCTCTACGCGGTCTACGACCCGGTGTCCCGGCGCTGTGTCATGGCGAGGGCCGGGCATCTGCCGCCCGCGGTCGTCGACCCGGACGGCACACCGTCCTTCCTCGACCTGCCGGCGGGCCCGCCCCTCGGCCTGGGCGGCCTGCCGTTCGAGTCGATGGAGATCGAACTCCCCGTGGGCAGCCTGCTGGCGCTCTTCACCGACGGCCTGGTCGAGGCCCGAGACAGCGACATCGACCACGGACTCGACACCCTGGGGCGGGTCCTCAGCGACCGGCACGCCTCGCTGGAGGAGCTGTGCGACCGGGCCGTCGCGCAGCTCCTGCCGGGCGGCTCGACGGCCGACGACACCGCCCTGCTGCTCGTCCGCACCCGCGAACTCGACGCCTCGCAGGTCGTCGAGTGGCAACTGCCCGCCGAACCGGTCGCCGCCGGCGAGGCCCGGGAACTGGCCACCCGGCAGCTGTACGACTGGGGCCTCGACGAACTGTCCTTCGCGACCGAACTCGTCGTCAGCGAGCTGGTGACCAACGCGGTCCGGTACGCCGAAGGGCCGATCCAGGTACGCCTCATCCGCGACCGCACGCTCCTGTGCGAGGTGGCGGACACCGGCCACACCTCGCCGCACCTGCGCCACAGCGGCGAGGAGGACGAGGGGGGCCGCGGCCTGTTCATCGTCGCGCAGCTCGTCCAGAGGTGGGGTACGCGCTACACGCGCTCCGGCAAGACCATCTGGACGGAACAGGCGTTCCCTGCGGCGCCCACCCGCGCCGTCGCCCCCCGCTGAGGGTGCGAGCGCGGGCGTGGGCGTGGGCGGACGCCGCCCGGCCGGGCGGTCAGGACGGCGTGCTCGCCGTCGCGCGCCGGGCCGTCGGCGGTTCGAACCGCATGGGCGTGATCTGCTGGACGTCGTACCGGCTGCGCATGCGCTTCACCGCCTCGGGATCCACCGAGTCGCCGGTGGACCAGATCTCCGCGATCTCCTCGAAGTAGAGCTCGTGGTCGGGCGACGGCGAGCTCTGGAACAGCATGCGCACCGGTTCGTCCGTGGCGTTCCTGAAGGCGTGCGGGGTGTTGGGCGGCACGAACATGCTGCTGCCCGCGGCGGCCCGTACGACCCGGTCGCCGTCGACGGACTCCCAGTCGAGCCAGTCGTCCGTGCGCTCGGCGGGCTCGAACGCGAGCAGCTCCAACTCGCCCTCCAGGATGTAGAAGAACTCCTCCGAGTGCTCGTGGAAGTGGCCGCCCGTGTCGAACCCGGGCGGCACGACCACCTCGAAGATGGACACGGAGGAGCCCTGCGCCCCCGTGGCCTTGAAGGTCACTTCCTGCGCCTTCGTGACCAGCTTGTGCCCCTCACCCGGCAGCCGTACGAGGTCGCTCATGCGATCTACTCCTTGCGTGGACGGTAGCGATCGCGGCCACAGTATGACCCTTACCTCAAGCGGGACTCGGGCCGTGCTCCCGGCGCCTCGCGACCCAGAGCGCGAGGACCACCGAGCTGACCGCGGCGAACGCGCACCACGTGGAGATGTACTCCTGCCGCCACAGCACGGCGGAGACCGCGGCCCCCACGGCGACCAGGACGCCGAACAGGACGAGGCCCCGGTCGCCGGAGAGCAGCAGGGAGCCGATGGTGGCGAGGAGATAGCCGACGACGATCAGCTCCGCCCGCGGCAGCCCCAGGGAGTACCCGACGGTGTGCCCGCGGATCTCGGCCGTGACGGTGCGGGTGGCCAGCGCGTACGCGAGCACCGACGCCGTCGCGGCCCCCAGCGCGAGCGGGACGAGCAGCCGGCGCCGGGCATGCGGCGGCGCGGCGCACAGCACGGCCGCCGGCACCCAGAGGGCCAGCAGCGGCAGGGCGACGACGGCCCAGGCGAGCGTGGCGGGCCCGGTGCCGCCGTTCTGGTGCCAGACCGCGGCCTCGATGATCTGGTGGGCCCCCAGGAGGAGCGGCAGCGCCGCCAGGGTCAGGTCACGGGGGCGCCGGGCGGCCAGGGACACCGAAACGACCCCGATCGCCGCGATGCCCGTACCCGCCGCGAGATCGGCCGTCGCACTCCAGCACATGGCAGCAACGTTACGGCCGCGTCGGCGGGGCGGCGCGGCGGGAGTGCGCCCGCAGCCGTGCCGGCCGGCTCGCGTCCGCGCCAACTCCCGGACGGCATACGTAAACTGACGCTCATGGCATGCCGCATCAGTGAACTGGTCCTCGACGTCGCCGACCCCGAGCGGCTCGCCGCGTTCTGGAGCGAGGTCCTCGGTTACGTGGAAGTCGGCAGGGAGGACGACGGGAGCATCGAGATCGGCCCGCCCGACGTCGGCTTCGGCGGGCTGCAGCCCACCCTGGTCCTGAGCCCCAGCGCCGACCCCCGGCCCGGGAGGCTCCCCCTGCACATCGATGTCAGCGCCACCGACCGCGACCAGGACGCCGAGCTGGAGCGGCTGCTCGCGCTCGGCGCGAAGCCGGCCGACGTCGGCCAGACGGGTGACGAGAGCTGGCACGTCCTGAGCGATCCCGAGGGCAACGTCTTCTGCCTGCTGCGCGCCCGGCTCCGAACCCCCTGACCGGGTGACCGGGCGCCGGGGGCTGGGCCGAGAGGTTCGCCCGCGTTACGCGGTGGTGTGCGTCAGCTCCTGGCTCAGGTGGTGGGCCAGTTGGGCGGGTGTGGGGTTCTCGACGATGGCCACCATCGCGATCTCCATGCCGGTCAACGTCATCAGGGTCTTGGTGAGTTCGAGAGCGGTGAGCGAATTGAGCCCGTTCTCCAGGAAGTTGCTGTCGTCGGACAGCTCGGTGTTGAGGAGCTTCCCGGCCTGGGCGCGGATGGTGTCGGTGAGGAGCTGCTCGCGCTCCTCGGGGGTGGCCGCGGCGAGCTGCTTCTCCAGGTCGGTGGCGTCCTGGCCGGGGGTGTTGCCGTTGGTGGTCATGAAGGCTCCTGTGTGAGTGGGTGGTCGGCGTGTCACACCGCGGGGCGCGCGGTGTGGTCGTGCAGCCAGTAACGCGTGGCCTGGAAGGGGTAGGTCGGGAGGTCGACGGACCTCGGGGCGGGGGTGCTCCCGACGAGCGGGGTCCAGTCGACGGTGCCGCCGGTCGTGTGGATCTCCGCGAGCGCCGTCAACAGGGCTTGTGCGGCGGGCAGTTCGGGGGGTCCGGCGTGGGCGAGGCGGAGGGTTCGGGTGTCCGGGGCGGCGGCGGGATCGGCGGTCGGTGACGTCAGGTGGTGGTGCCAGTAGGCGGCGGAGGCCACAGGTGTGTCGGCCGGGGCCGTGCTCGTGAGGGTGAGCGTGGGGGACTGGAACGTCAGCTGCTTCAGCACGGGCTCGTACGTGTCGGGAGAAGTCGCCTGAGCGTCCGTGGCCGTGAGGTGCGCCGCGGCGAGGCGGCACGCGTCGCCGAGGTCCAGGATTCCCGCGGCGTACGCGGCCGCGATGTGGCCGACCCCGTCCCCGGTGAGGCCGTGCGGATGGACCCCGGCCTCCCGGAGCAGCCGCGCGAGCGCAGCCAGGACCGCGAAGTGCACGGACTCGGCCCGGTCCGGGTCCGGGGAGTCGAAGGGGGCGGCGGGCAACGGGACGGAGAGGTGCGCGCACAGCGAGCCGTATGCCTCGTCGAAGGCGGCGGCGAAGTACGGGAAGACCGCGTGCAGTTCGGCGGCGCGCGTCGCGTCCGCCGGGGGAGCGCCGTCGAAGTGCCAGAGGAGCTTCCCCGGGTGCGTGGAGCCGTCGTCCTCCGGTGCGCCGCGGACCACCGCGGGGTGGTCGTCTCCGGTGGCCAGCGCACGGGTGGCGGCGAGCAGCTCCGCCCGGTCCGCGCCGATGAGGACGGCGCGGTGCGCCAGCGGAGTGCGGGTGGTCGCGAGCGTGTACGCGACCTCGGCGGGGGACGGCTCGGGGTCGGCCGCCGTCAGGTGGGTGACCAGGGACTCGGCCAGGGTCCGGAGCGCCTCGGGGGTGCGTGCCGACAACGGCCAGGCCACCACGGGCGGTTCGGGGGCGGGGTCGGCCGCCGGTTCGGGGAGCGGCGGCTCCTCCAGGATCAGGTGGGCGTTCGTGCCGGAGGTGGCGAACGCCGAGACGCCGACCCGTCGGGGCTCCTCGCGGCGCGGCCACGCGACCGCCTCCGTGAGCAGGCGGACCCCGCCCTTCTTCCAGGCCGCGAGCGGGGTGGGGCGGTCCACGTGGAGCGTGGGCGGCAGGGTGTCGTGCCGCAGCGCCTGGACCATCTTGATGACGGCGGCGGTACCGGCGGCGCCCTGCGTGTGCCCCGTGTTCGACTTGATGGAGCCGAGCCACAGCGGCCGGTCCGCAGGCCGGCCGGCCCCGTACGTGGCGAGCAGCGCCTGCACCTCGATGGCGTCGCCGATGGGCGTGCCCGTGCCGTGCGCCTCGACGGCGTCGACCTGGTCCGGGGCGAGCCGGGCGTCGGCGAGGGCGGCGCGGATCACCTGCTGCTGGGAGGGGCCGTTGGGGGCGGCGAGACCGTATCCGGCGCCGTCCTGGTTCACCGCGGAGCCGCGGATGACGGCGAGCACGGGATGCCCCTCGCGCTGGGCGTCGCTGAGCCGTTCCAGCAGGACGAGCCCGACTCCCTCGCCCAGGCCCATGCCGTCCGCCGCGGCCGCGAACGGCTTGCAACGGCCGTCCGCGGACAGGGACTTCTGATGGGCGAAGGCGTGGAAGGTGTGCGGCGTCGACATCACGGTGCCGCCGCCGGCCAGCGCGAGACGACACTCCCCGCGCCGCAGCGCCTGACAGGCCAGATGGATCGCGACCAGCGACGACGAGCAGGCGGTGTCCACGCTGATGGCGGGGCCTTCGAGACCGAGGGCGTAGGCGATGCGCCCGGAGACGAGGCTGCCGGACGTGCCGCCGCCGAGGTAGGGCAGCAGCTCGTCGGGCGCGGTGTCCAGACGGGTCGCGTAATCGTGTCCGGTGGCGCCGACGTAGACGCCGGTGAGGGTGGAGCGCAGCGAGTGCGGGGCGATGCGGCCCCGCTCCACGGTCTCCCAGGCGAGGTGGAGCATGAGGCGCTGCAACGGCTCGGTGGCCACGGCCTCGTTCTCGCCGATGTCGAAGAAGCCCGCGTCGAAGCCCGCCGCGTCGTCCAGGAAGCCGCCGAGCGCGGTGTACGGGGGCTCGTCGGGGAGCTCCCAGGCGCGGTCGTCGGGGAAACCGGTGACGGCGTCGCGCCCCTCGGAGACCAGGTCCCACAGGTCGTCCGGGGTGCGGGTCTTGCCCGGCAGCCGGCAGGCCATGGAGACCACGGCGACGGGCTCGTGCCGTGCGGCCTCCGACTCGCGCAGCCGCTGCTGCGTCCGGTGCAGCTCGGCGGTCGTCCACTTGAGGTACTCGACGAGCTTCTCTTCGTTCGCCACGGGAATGGTCAGCCTTCCTGTTCTCGCGCGTGAAGCCTCAGGTGGGACCGAGTGGGACCGGGCGGGCAGGAGCGGACCGCACCCTGTCGCTGCCAGGGTTGCCGCGGCTGCTTAAGCGGGTCTAACCCCCGCCTTGCCGACCGGACGTGCGGCGCGCTCACGTCGCCGGCGGTGCCGCGTCGCGGGCCAGCGCCAGAAGGTCGGCGGCGATCCCGTCGGGTGCCCCGGCGTGCAGATCGTGGTCGGAGCCCGGGTACCAGCGCACGGTCACCCGCTCCAGGGACTCCTCGGCGGCGGCCACCCAGGCGCGCACCTGATCGGACAGCCGGGGAATGGCCGGGATGATGGGCAGCAGCCGGACCGGCACGCCGATCTTCGGGTACCAGTCCGCGGGCGCCTCCCGCTGCAGGCTCGCCACGATCGACATGACCTGCTCCGAGGTGAGGCGCGGGACGAGCAGCCCGTCCGGCCCGACGCGGTAGTCGGCGAGGCGCGCCTCGATGGAGGTGTCCGACCACTCGGGGTGGGTGGCCCTGAGGTAGGCGCGCATGTCGGCCGCGCTGGTCGTGCCCTGCTGTGCGCCCCGTACGACATCGGCGGTGCGCTCCCAGAAGGCGCGCATCACCGGCCCGTCGAACTCGTACCAGCCGCCGTCGATCAGCACCAGGCCCGCGACCAGATCGGGTCGCTCGGCCGTCAGGCGCAGCGCGAGGTGCGCGCCCCAGGAGTGGCCGGCGACCAGCGCGCCGGCCAGGTCCAGGGCGGTGACCGCCTCGACCAGGTCCCCGACGACGGCCGCGTTCTCGTAGCCGTCCGGCGGCGCGTCCGACTCGCCGTGACCGCGGTGGTCGACGGCGTAGACCGGATGTCCGGCGGCGGCGACGCGCTCGGCGACCTCGTCCCACATCCGGGCGTTCGAAAGCATGCCGTGCAGCAGCAGGTACGGGCGGCCCGTGGGCCCGGAGCCGCCCGCGGGCCGGTGCCGGACGTTCAGGGAGACGGTGTTCGACACGGGGATGCGGAGGTTCTTCACGGGCGGACCCTCGGGGTGGGGAGCGGGCGCGGGGTCAGGGGCGCTGTGCGGTGGCGAAGATGTACCCGAGCTCGGGCATCTTGCCGAGGGCCGCCTGGTTGTGCAGGAAGAGTTCGTAGCCCTCGACGCCGATGATGTCGACGTACTCGTCCCGGTGGGCGCGGATCCACTCGACGTAACCGTCGTACGTCTTGGCCGTCTCGGCGGTGATGTCGGTCAGTTCGAGGACCGTCCAGCCGGCCGCGCGGAAGATGTCGGGGTAGTCCCCGATGTCGGTGAGCGCGGCGTAGATGGTGGTGTCGCTGACGGTGGCGGTCCGTGCCTTCGCGGGGTCGGGGTTGAGATAGACCATGTCGGCGATCGGCATCCGCGCGCCGGGCTTCACCACGCGCAGGGCCTCCCTGAGGACGCGCTGCTTGTCGGGCATGTGGAGCATCGACTCCAGGGCCCAGCAGTGGTCGAAGGACCGGTCGTCGAACGGCAGGTTCATGGCGTCCACCTGCTCGAAGCGGACGCGGTCGGCGAGGCCGGCCTCGCGGGCCCGGCGGTTGCCGCGCTCGACCTGGCGGGCGCTGACGGAGATGCCGACCACCTCGACGTCACGGGCGCGGGCCAGCTGCATGGCCGGGGTGCCGTTGCCGCAGCCGATGTCGAGGATCCGGTCGCCGGGGGCGGGGTCGAGGCGCCGGATCATCTCGTCCGTCATCTGGACCATGGCCTCGTCGAACGTGGCGTCCTGGGCGCCGCCGTCGAACCAGTAGCCGTAGTGCAGATTGCCGTCCCCGAGCTGAGTCATCAGATCGAAGACCTTGTGGTCGTAGTAGTGGCCGATGTCGCTGGGCTCGGGGGCGACGGTCTTGTTCACCGTCGGGGGCTTCTTGGTCGTCGCGTTCTTCGTCACGACCTCAGCGTCACGGCGCGCCACGCGGCGTCACAACCCCACCCCGGCCCCAGAAGAGCCCCTAAGGCGGCCGGCCGCCCACCCCTAGTCCCACCCCTATTTCCGCCCCTGGTTCCACCCCGGGTGGTACCCAGACGAAAAAAATGAGAGTACGCTCCGACTAGATATTGAGCTCTCTTTAGGAGGTCGACTCTCGTGTCAGATGTGGGTGCGCGGCGGTGGTGGGCCGTCGGAGCTCTCGTCCTCGCGTCGATGGTCGTGGGCTTCGACGTGACGATCCTGAGCCTGGCGCTGCCGGCCATGGCCGACGATCTGGGTGCGAACAACGTCGAGCTGCAGTGGTTCGTGACGTCGTACACGCTGGTCTTCGCGGCCGGCATGATCCCGGCGGGCATGCTCGGCGACCGGTTCGGCCGCAAGAAGGTGCTGCTCGCCGCCCTGGTGATCTTCGGCATCAGCTCGCTGGCCTGTGCCTACGCCACGGCGTCCGGCACGTTCATCGGCGCGCGTGCGGTGCTCGGCCTCGGTGCCGCGCTGATCATGCCGACCACGCTGTCGCTGCTGCCGGTCATGTTCTCCGACGAGGAGCGGCCGAAGGCCATCGGCGCGGTGGCCGGTGCGGCGATGCTGGCCTATCCGCTCGGCCCGATCCTGGGCGGCTACCTGCTCAACCACTTCTGGTGGGGCTCGGTCTTCCTGATCAACGTGCCGGTCGTGATCCTCGCCTTCCTCGCGGTCTCGGCGTGGCTGCCGGAGTCCAAGGCCAAGGAGGCCAAGCCCTTCGACGTGGGCGGCCTGGTCTTCTCCAGCGTGGGTCTGGCCGCGCTGACGTACGGCGTGATCCAGGGCGGCGAGAAGGGCTGGACGGACGTCACCACCCTGGCGCCCGTCGTCGGCGGTCTGCTCGCCCTCGTGCTCTTCGTGTGGTGGGAGAAGCGGGTGGCCGACCCGCTGGTCGACCTCTCGCTGTTCCGCTCCGCACGCTTCACCTCGGGCACCATGCTCGGCACGGTC
Organism: Streptomyces sp. NPDC041713; assembly: GCF_055591085.1. NCBI lineage: Bacteria > Bacillati > Actinomycetota > Actinomycetes > Kitasatosporales > Streptomycetaceae > Streptomyces > Streptomyces sp. NPDC041713. Next base: position 392,146 of record NZ_JBVIZY010000004.1, on the reverse strand, counting down.
ATCAACTTCACGATGTTCGGCGTGCTGTTCACGATGCCGCAGTACTACCAGGCGGTCCTCGGCACCGACGCGATGGGCAGCGGCTTCCGGCTCCTGCCGATGGTCGGCGGCCTGCTCGTGGGCGTGACGGTCGCCAACAAGATCGCCAAGGGGCTCGGCCCGAAGACGGCGGTCGGCCTCGGCTTCGCGCTGCTGGCCGCCGGGCTCTTCTACGGCGCGACCACCGCCACCGACAGCGGCACCGGTCTGGCCGCCGCGTGGACGGCGGCGTACGGACTCGGCCTCGGCATCGCCCTGCCGACCGCCATGGACGCGGCCCTCGGCGCACTGTCGGAGGACTCCGCGGGCGTCGGATCCGGCGTCAACCAGTCGATCCGTACCCTCGGCGGCAGCTTCGGCGCGGCCATCCTCGGCTCCGTCCTCAACTCCGGCTACCGCGGCAAGCTCGACCTCGACGGGGTGCCCGAGCAGGCGCACGGCGCGGTCAAGGACTCCGTCTTCGGAGGCCTCGCGGTCGCCAAGGCGATCAAGTCCTCCGCCCTCGGCGACTCGGTGCGCGCGGCGTACGTCCACGCCCTGGACGTGGTCCTCGTCGTCTCCGGAGGCCTGGGGCTGCTCGGGGTGCTGCTGGCCGTGGTGTGGCTGCCACGCCATGTTGGTCAGAGCACCACCAAGACAGCAGAATCTGAGCATGAAGCCGCAGACGCAGTCTGACCAGGGCAAAGCCGTGCCTGGACTGAGAGAACGCAAGAAGGCCCGCACGAAGGCCGCGATCCAGCGGGAGGCGGTGCGCCTGTTCAGGGAACAGGGGTACTCCGCCACGACCATCGAGCAGATCGCCGAAGCCGCCGAGGTCGCCCCCAGCACCGTCTTCCGCTACTTCGCGACCAAGCAGGACCTGGTCTTCTCGCACGACTACGATCTGCCCTTCGCGATGATGTTCCAGGCCCAGTCGCCCGACCTGACGCCGATCCAGGCCGAACGACAGGCCATCCGGTCGATGCTGAAGGACATCCCGGAACAGGAACTGGCCCTGCAGCGCGAGCGGTTCGTGCTCATCCTCAACGAACCGGAGCTCTGGGGGGCCAGCCTGGGCAACATCGGCCAGACCATGCAGCTGATGAGCGAACAGGTGGCCAAGCGGGCCGGCCGCGACCCGCGGGACCCCGCGGTGCGGGCCTACACCGGGGCCGTGTTCGGAGTGATGCTGCAGATCTCCATGGACTGGGCGAACGATCCGGAGATGGACTTCGCGGCCACGTTGGACGAGGCGCTGTACTGCCTCGAGGATCTGCGGCCCTGATCCGGCCGCACCCCCAGGGGGCGGGGCACCTCCCGCCCCCTGGACCAGACGTCGTACGCGGCGGCCACCGGCTGCCGGGTGCGACCCCCGCGCCCCTCATTCCCCCGCAGGGGCGCGGGGCCCCAAGGGGGCGAGAACGACCGCGCGTGGCTACGGTCCCCCCGGCTGCCGCGTACGGTCCAACCTGGCGTGCTCCGAATTCCCTCGGCGGAGCACGCCAGGGGTTTGTCCGCCGCGTTGCCCGCCGTCCGTGGGTCGAGGCGCCCGCGTGGTGCGGCGTCAGGTCCCGGTGACCGTCGCCAGCGCCGTCGTGACGATCGCGGCCACCTCCTGCTGGCAGTCGTTCAGATAGAAGTGCCCGCCGGGCAGCACCCGGAGGGCGAAGTCCGCGGTGGTCCGCTCCTGCCAGGTGGCGGCCTCCTCCGGCGTGGTCCGCTCGTCGGCGTCACCGATCAGCGCCGTGATCGGGCAGTCGAGACGCTCGGGGCCGGGTGCTTCGTACGAGCCCACGGCGCGGTAGTCGGCGCGCAGCGCGGGCAGGATCAGCTCCTGCAGCTCGGGGCTGCCGAAGAACCGCTCGTCGGTCCCGCCCATCGCGCGCAGGTGCGCCAGGAGGTCCGCGTCACCGAACACCGCCGACCCGTCGTCCGGCCGGTAGGGGCGCGCGAGTCCGCCGGAGACGAACAGGTGCGTGGGCAGGCCCGGCAGGCCGGGGCCCGGCCTGCGCTGGAGGCGCCGCGTCACCTCGAACGCCACGATGGCGCCCAGGCTGTGTCCGAACAGGGCGAACGGCTTCCCGTCGCGCGGCAGTTGGTCCGTCACGCCGTCGGCGAGGGCGGCCACCGAGTCCAGGCACGGCTCCCTGTGCCGGTCCTGCCGCCCCGGATACTGCACGGACAGGACCTCGATGCCGGGCGAGAGCAGGGCGGACAGCCCGAAGTAGTAGCTCGCCGAGCCGCCCGCGAACGGCAGACAGACCAGCCTCACCGGTGCCGCCGCCGAGCCGTGGTACCGCCGCAGCCACACCCCGGCCCCGGTCTTCCGCGCCGCCTGCGCCGTGCCCCTGTCCATCGCACTCCCTCTCGTCCCGCTCCGCCGCCGGCGCGCTGCCGGGCCCGGCCGGACGGCACACCGCCGGGGCCCGCGGCGCCCGGCCGTCGGCCCGCGCGGCCCCGGGCGAACGCGCGCCGCCCGCCCCCGATGCTGGCCGCGGCGCATAGCGCCGGTCTAAAGCGGCAGGCGGCTAGCCGCGGTTTGGTTCGCCTTTAGAGAGCCCGCCCACGATGAGCCCGGTACTCGTAGCGATCTCCGATTTCGGACCGGGAGCGCCGTTGATGTCTTGTGGCAGCCAGTTGTTCCGACGTCGACCGCGGCTGACGTGATGGCGTCGGGGCCTGGGTCCGGAACCAGGTCCGGGTCCGGAGCCGGGACCGGCGGGAGTGGCGGGCCTGAGCCGGTCGCGGTGGTCGGAATGGCCTGCCGGCTGCCCGGCGCGGCCGATCCGGCGGCGTTCTGGCGGCTGTTGAGCGAGGGGCGCGACGCCGTGCGCGACGCGCCGCCCGAGCGGCGGCGGGCCGACTCCGGACTGCGGGGGCCCGGCGGCTACCTGGACCGGATCGACGGTTTCGACGCGGCGTTCTTCCGCGTCAGCCCGCGCGAGGCCGTGGCGATGGACCCCCAGCAGCGGCTGCTCCTCGAACTGAGCTGGGAGGCCCTGGAAGACGCGGGGATCCGGCCGGCCCACCTGGCGCGCAGCCGCACCGGAGTCTTCGTCGGCGCCTTCTGGGACGACTACACGCACGTCCTGGGCCGCGGGACCGAAGTCGCCGTCACCCGGCACACCATGACCGGCGTGCACCGCAGCATTCTGGCCAACCGCATCTCGTACACGTACGGCTTGGCGGGGCCGAGTCTGACCGTCGACACCGCGCAGTCCTCCTCGCTCGTGGCCGTGCACCTGGCCTGCGAGAGCATCCGCGGCGGCGAGAGCGAGACGGCGTTCGCCGGCGGCGTCAGCCTCATCTGCTCGCCGCACTCCACCGAGCTGGCCGAGGCCCGCTTCGGCGGGCTCTCCGCCACGGGGCGCTGCCACACGTTCGACGCCCGCGCCGACGGCTTCGTGCGGGGCGAGGGCGGTGGGCTCGTGGTGCTCAAGTCGCTGGCTGCGGCGCGCCGCGACGGCGACACCGTGTACTGCGTGATCCGGGGGAGCGCCGTCAACAGCGACGGCGCGACCGACGGACTCACCCGGCCCAGCGGGCAGGCACAGCGCGACGTGGTGCGGCTGGCCTGCCGCCGGGCCGGGGTGACACCGGACCGGATCCAGTACGTCGAACTGCACGGCACCGGCACGCCCGTCGGGGACCCCGTCGAGGCCGCCGCGCTCGGCGCCGCGCTCGGACAGGACGGGGCGCGCACGGCGCCGCTCGCGGTCGGCTCCGCGAAGACGAACGTCGGCCACCTCGAAGCCGCCGCCGGCGTCGTCGGGCTGCTCAAGACCGCGCTGAGCATCCACCACCGGCGGCTCGCGCCGAGCCTGAACTTCACCGAACCGCAGCCGGCCATCCCGCTGACCGACCTCGGCCTGCGGGTCCAGCGGGAACCGTCACCCTGGCCGCACCCCGAAGAGCCCCTGACGGCAGGGGTGTCCTCGTTCGGCATGGGCGGCACGAACTGCCATGCGGTGCTGGCGGAGGCGCCGGGGGTGGGGGAGGGTGGCACCCCGACGTCGGAAGCCCCCTGCGTCGCCGCAACGACCTCGCCCACCCCCTGGCCCGTGAGCGCCCACAGTGGTGTCGCGCTGCGGGCGCAGGCCGGGCGGTTGCGCGATCACCTGCGCGGCCTCCCCGACGTCCCCGATCCGTGGCGGGTCGGGCACGCGCTGGCCCGCACCCGTACGCCCCTCGCCCACCGCGCCGTCCTGCTCGGCGGTGACACCGACGGACTGCTCGGCTCCCTCGACGCGCTCGCCGAGGGGGCGGACACCCCGTCCGTGGTCCGCGGCGAGGCGTACGGGGACGCGGGCGGGGGAGGAAAGGTCGCCTTCCTGTTCAGTGGGCAGGGTGCCCAACGCGCCGGAATGGGCCGCGACTTGTACGCCGCCTTCTCCGTCTTCGCCGACGCCCTCGACGAGGCCTTCGCCGCGCTCGACGGCCATCTGGACCACCCCCTGCGCGAGATCGTCCTCGGCGAGGACCCCGCACAGCTCTCCCTCCTCGACCGGACCGCGTACACCCAGCCCGCGCTCTTCGCGATCGAGACGAGCCTGTACCGCCTGGCGGAGTCCTTCGGGCTGCGGCCCGACTACCTCCTCGGCCACTCCGTCGGCGAGATCACCGCCGCCCATGTCGCCGGCGCCCTCTCCCTGTCCGACGCGAGCGCCCTGGTCGCCGCCCGCGGCCGGCTGATGCAGGCGGTACGGGCGCCCGGTGCGATGGCCGCCTGGCAGGGGAGCCCGGACGAGGTGGCCGAACTGCTCGCCGGGCAGGAGGAGCGCGTCACCCTCGCCGCCGTCAACGGCCCCGACTCCGTCGTGATCTCCGGGGACCGCGACACCGTCGACGAACTGACCGCCACTTGGCGGGCGCGCGGCCGCAAGGCCCATCGCCTGAAGGTCAGCCACGCCTTCCACTCGCCGCACATGGACCCGGTCCTCGACGAACTGCGTGCCGTCGCCGCCCGCCTCACCTTCCGCGCCCCCACCCTCCCCGTGATCTCCAACATTACGGGGCGGCCCGTCTCCGGAGCCGAGTACGCCGACCCCGAGTACTGGGCGCGGCATGCGCGCGAGCCCGTGCAATTCCTGTCTGGCGTACGGGAGTTGTGCGCGCGCGACGTGACCACCTTCGTCGAGCTCGGTCCGGACGCGCCGCTCTCCGCGATGGCCCGCGCGTGCTTCCCCGCGCCGTCCAAGGACCCGAGCCGACCCCGCCCCACGGCGGTCGCCGTGTGCCGCCGCGGGCGCGACGAGGCGGCCACGTTCATGACGGCCCTGGCGCAGGCGTACGTGCGCGGCGCCGACGTCGACTTCACTCCCGCGTACGTCGACCGCACTTCCGCGTACGGGATCCTCGACCCCGCGCACGGGGACCACGCCGAGGCAGGCGGTCGCCTGAGCCTTCCCCCGTACGCCTTCCAGCGCGAGCGGTACTGGCCGGACGGGGCCTCGGAGGGCAGGGAGACACCGGAGGCATCGCAGGCGCCGGAGGTCATGGATGAGGCGGAGTCCGGGGGCACGGCGCCGGCGACGGGCGGGGCGCGGGCCGAGCTCGCCGGGAGGCTCGCCACGCTCACGGTCGCCGACCAGGAACGCTCCCTGCTCGGACTGGTCGCCCACCACGTGGCCGCCGTGCTCGGCTCCGCCTCGGGCACGGTCGAAACCGCCCGTACCTTCAAGCAGTTGGGCTTCGACTCGATGGCCGCCGCCGAGCTGAGCGAGCGGCTCGGCTCGGCGACCGGCCTGCCCCTGCCCGCCACCCTGACCTTCGACCACCCGACCCCCTTGGCCGTGGCCGCGCACCTGCGCGCCGAGGTCACCGGCACACCCGCCCCCGCCGCCGCGACCACCACCCCGCCGGCCCCCACCGGCGACGCCGCCGTCGACGAGGACCCCGTCGTCATCGTCGCCATGAGCTGCCGCTACCCCGGCGACGCCAGGTCGCCGGAGGACCTGTGGCGGCTGGTCGCCGAAGGCACCGACGCGGTCGGGGAGTTCCCCACCGACCGCGGCTGGGACCTGGAGCGCCTGTTCCACCCCGACGCCGACCGGTCGGGCACGAGCAGTACGCGGCAGGGCGGATTCCTCTACGACGCCGCCGACTTCGACGCCGAGTTCTTCGACATCAGCCCGCGCGAGGCGCTGGCCGTCGACCCGCAGCAGCGGCTGCTCCTCGAATGCGCCTGGGAGGCCTTCGAGCGGGCGGGCCTGGACCCGCGGACGCTCAAGGGCAGCCCCACCGGCGTCTTCGTCGGCATGACCGGACAGGACTACGGGCCCCGGCTCCACGAACCGTCCCAGTCCACCGACGGCTATCTGCTGACCGGCAGCACCCCGAGCGTCGCATCCGGCCGCCTCTCGTTCAGCTTCGGCCTGGAGGGGCCCGCCCTGACGGTGGATACCGCCTGCTCGTCGTCGCTGGTCACGCTGCATCTGGCGGCGCAGGCGCTGCGCAACGGCGAGTGCGAGTTGGCCCTGGCCGGCGGCGCCACCGTATTGGCCACGCCCGGTATGTTCACCGAGTTCTCGCGGCAGCGCGGTCTGGCGCCCGACGGCCGCTGCAAGCCGTTCGCCGAGGGCGCCGACGGCACGGGATGGGCCGAGGGCGTGGGGCTCGTGCTCCTCGAACGGCTCTCGGCCGCGCGGCGCAACGGCCATCGTGTGCTGGCGGCGGTGCGGGGTTCCGCGATCAACCAGGACGGCGCGAGCAACGGCCTGACCGCCCCCAACGGCCCCTCCCAGCAACGCGTCATCCGCGCCGCCCTCGCGGACGCCCGCCTCGCGACGGACGAGGTCGACGTGGTGGAGGCGCACGGCACGGGGACGACGCTGGGCGATCCGATCGAGGCGCAGGCGCTGCTGGCGACCTACGGGCAGGGCAGGGCCGAGGACCGTCCGTTGTGGCTGGGTTCGGTGAAGTCGAACATCGGTCACACCCAGGCGGCCGCGGGTGTGGCGGGCGTCATCAAGATGGTGATGGCCCTGCGCCACGGGGAGTTGCCCGCCACGCTGCACGTGGACGAGCCGAGCGGACACGTCGACTGGTCGTCGGGCGCGGTCCGGCTGCTGACCGAGCCGGTGGCGTGGCCGCGCGGCGAACGACCCCGCCGGGCGGCGGTGTCCTCCTTCGGCATCTCGGGCACGAACGCACACCTGGTCCTTGAGGAGGCCCCCGAGGGAGTGCCGGGGAAGGCACACGCCCACCGGACGCAGGAGTCGGGCCGGGGCGCGGCGGAGTGTGCCGTGCTGCCATGGGTGGTCTCCGGACGCTCCGCGACGGCGCTGCGCGAACAGGCCGCCCGGCTGGGCGAGTTCGTGGCCGCGCACCCGGACGCGACGGCGACACAGGTAGGACGGGCGCTCGTCACCACGCGGGCGGTCTTCGAGCACCGGGCCGTGGTGGTGGGGCGCGACCGCGAGGCGTTGACGGCGGGCTTGGGCGCACTCGCTTCGGGTGAGGCGTCGCCGGACGTGGTGTCCGGGGTGGCCGGGGATGTGGGCCCTGGGCCGGTGTTGGTGTTCCCGGGGCAGGGGTCGCAGTGGGTGGGCATGGGCGCCCAACTCCTCGATGCGTCACCGGTGTTCGCGGCGCGGATCGCGGAATGCGAGCAGGCGCTGTCGACCTACGTGGACTGGACCCTGACGGACGTGCTGCGTGGGGACGGGAGTGAGCTGTCCCGCGTCGAGGTCGTGCAGCCGGTGCTGTGGGCCGTCATGGTGTCGCTCGCCGCCGTGTGGGCCGATCACGGCGTCACGCCCGCCGCGGTCGTCGGACACTCCCAGGGTGAGATCGCGGCGGCCGTCGTCGCCGGGGCGCTCACCCTGGAGGACGGGGCCAAGATCGTGGCCCTGCGCAGCCAGGCGCTGCGGCAGCTCTCGGGTGGGGGCGCCATGGCCTCGCTCGGAGTGGGGCAGGAGCAAGCCGCCGAGCTCATCGCGGGCCAGGACGGTGTGGGCGTCGCCGCCGTCAACGGGCCTTCCTCCACGGTCATTTCGGGTCCCCCGGACCAGGTCGCCGCCGTCGTCGCCGACGCGGAGGCGCGCGGTCTGCGGGGCCGTGTCATCGACGTCGACTACGCCTCGCACAGCCCGCAGGTCGACGCCATCGCCGACGAACTGACCCGCACCCTGGCGGGCGTCCGCCCCGTCGCCGCACCCGTGGCGTTCTACTCGGCCGTGACCGGCACCCGTGTCGACACCACGGGTCTCGACACCGCCTACTGGATCACCAATCTACGGCAGCCGGTCCGGTTCGCCGACGCCGTCGGCGCGCTCCTCGCGGACGGACACCGGGTCTTCGTCGAGTCGAGCAGCCACCCGGTCCTCACCCTGGGACTGCAGGAGACCTTCGAGGAGGCCGGGGTCGCCGCGGTCACCGTGCCGACGCTGCGACGCGACGACGGCGGCCTGGACCGCCTGACCCTCTCGCTGGCACAGGCCTTCGGCGCCGGATGCGCGGTCAGGTGGGAGGACTGGTTCCCGGCCGCCGGGGCGTCCGGCCTGGAGCTCCCCACGTACGCCTTCCAGCGGCGCCGCTACTGGTTGGAGGCGCCCGCGGGCGCTCAGGATGTCGCCGGGCTCGGTCTCGCCCCGGCCGGGCATCCGCTGCTCGGCGCGGCCGCTGAACTCGCCGACGGCGACGTACGGTTGCTCACCGGACGTATCGGCCGGCACAGCCACCCCTGGCTCGCCCAGCACACCCTTTTCGGCACGCCCGTCGTGCCCGCGTCGGTGCTCGCGGAGTGGGCGCTGCGCGCCGCCGACGAAGCCGGGTGCGCGGGCGTCGAGGACCTCACGCTCCGGGCTCCGCTGACGTTGCCGGAGGGCGCGGGCGTACAGGTGCAGATCGTGGTGGGGTCGGCGGACGCCCGGGACGGCCACCGTGACCTGCACGTCTACGCCCGCCCCGAGGACGGGACCGGCCCCGACGGGGGCGGTGCGCCCTGGACCTGCCACGCGGACGGTCAGCTGGTGGTGGAGCCCGTGCGGGCGGCCATGGGAGGCCCTACGGGTCCGGCTGGTGAGGGCTCCGCGGATGAGGCGTGGCCGCCGGCCGGTGCCGAGCCCGTCGACCTGACCGGCTTCTACGAGCGGGCAGCGGATGCCGGCGTCGGGTACGGGCCCGCCTATACGGGGGTACGTGCGGTGTGGCGACGCGGCGCCGAACTGTTCGCGGAGGCGGTGCTGCCCCAAGAGGCCTCGGACGCGGCCGGGTTCGGGATCCATCCGGCACTGCTCGACGCGGCGCTGCAACCGGCGCTGCTCGGGGACCGCCCGGTCGGGCGCGAGGGCGGGGACACCGGTCAGGTGTGGATGCCGTTCGCCCTGACGGGGGTCTCCCTGTGGGCCACGGGCGCCACGTCCGTACGGGTCCGTCTCACGCCGCTGGACGACGAGTCGGCCGGGACGCCGGGCGAGGGCGGTAGGGCCTGGCGTGTCGGAGTGAGCGACCCGGCCGGTGCGGAGGTGCTGACGTGCGAGGGCTTGGTCCTCGTGGCGGCGGGCGCCCGGGACGTACGGGCCGCGGGCGGACGCGTGTCCGACCTGTACGAGCTTCAGTGGGTACCGGGGGCGACGGCGTCGGCGGACGCGGCCGGGGCGGAGGGTGCGAGGGCGGGTGGCGCGTCCGGCTGGGCGGGCTTGGGGGAGGGCGGGTACGAGTCTCTGGCGGCGCTGGTCGCGGTGGTCGAGGGTGGGGGGTCTGTGCCCTCTGCGGTTCTGGTTGATGTTCCCGTGGCTGAGGCGGGCTTCGAGGCTGGTGCGGTCGGTACGGCCGATGGTGCCGACGCGGCTGGTGCGGCTGATGCGGCTGACGTGGTCGAGGAGGTCCGGGCCGGGCTGGCTGCGGCGCGGTGGGCCGAGGATCTCGTCGAGCGCTGGGCCGGCGACGCACGGTTCGCCGACGTCCCGCTGGTGTTCGTGACGCGTGGCGCGGTCGCGGTGGGCGACGGTCGGCTGCCCGCTCCGGCGGTCGCCGCCGTACGAGGGGTCGTCGAGGCCGCTCGATCGACGTACCCGGGACGCTTCCTCCTCGTCGACACGGGCGTCGACGGGGCGAGGGCGGGGGAGGGCGGCCCGGACTCCGACCTGGAGCGCGCCGTGGGCGTGGCTCTCGCCGCCGACGAGCCGCAACTCGCCCTGCGCGCGGGGGAGATCCTCGTACCGCGGCTTACGGCAACGGGCGTCGCGGACGGTGAAGGGCGGGCCCTCGACCCGGACGGCACCTTGCTGATCGCCGGGTCGGCGGGGTCGGCCGGGGCGCCGATCGCGGCCGTCGCGGAACACGTCGTACGGGCCGGGGAATGCAGGCATCTGTTGCTGCTCGCCGACTCCCACGCGGAGACACCGGCGAAAACCGAACTGCAGTCGCTGGCAGCGGAGTTGCGCTCCGCTGGCGCCACCGTGCGCCTCATCGAAGCCGACCCGTCCGACCCCGCCGCCCTCACCGAGGCCCTCGCCGCGGTGCACCCCGACCACCCCCTCACCGGCGTCATCCACGTCACCGCCGCCCCCACCGCGGGCACCCCGGCCCCCACCTTCGCCGAGGCCTGGGCCGCGAGCGCCGGCGTCACGGCCGCCCTGCACCGTGCGGCATCGCAGGCCACCACCGCAGATCGGCCCCTGGCCCTCTTCGCCGTGCTCTCCCCGGCCGGCGCCTCCGTGGGAGCCCACCGGTCCCCGGCGGACGCCGCCGCCGACGCGTTCCGCGAGGCCCTCGCCCTGCGACGGCACTCCGTCGACACGACAGGTGTGGCCTTGGCGTACGGGCCCCCGAGCGCTCCCGCCCCTGCTTCCGCCCCCGAAACCGGCCGAGATTCCAGCCCCCACATCAAGGGCACATCCCCCGACCGCATCCCCACCCTCCTCGACGCCGCACGCGCGCACGGCGGCCGCCCCCTCTTCGGCGTCCGCCCGGCATTCAACGCCCTGGCCGGTGAGGACGCCGCCGCGCTGCCCGCCCCGCTGCGCACCCTGGCGGCGGCGCGGCCCCCGGCCCGCCGCACCGCCGCCGACCGCAGGCCCCCCACGGACTGGTCCACCCGTCTGGCCGGGCTCTCCGCGGCCGAGCAGCTCCGCCTGCTCGTCGACGCCGTACGCGGCCACGCCGCCGCGGTCCTCGGCCGCACCGACCCGGCGGCGCTGCGGGGCGACGCCACCTTCAAGCAACTCGGTCTGGACTCGCTGACCTCCGTCGAACTGCGCAACCGGCTCGTGGAGGACACCGGGCTCCGCCTGCCCACCGCGCTCGTCTTCCGGCACCCGACCCCGGCGGCCCTCGCCGGGCACCTGCGCGAGCGGCTGACCGGACCGGGCGAGGAGCGCGCGGCCGGCGCGCCCGCGCGGGTGACGGTCGACGCGCCGCCCGGCGCCCGATCGGTGCTGAGCGACCTGACCCGCATGGAGAACGCCCTGGCCGCGCTCACCGGCGAGTCGTCCCCCTTGTCCCACGGCGAGACGGACGAGATCACGAAGCGGCTCGAGGCGCTGCTCACCCGGTGGCGGACGACGAACACCGCCGCGGACGAGGACGACGCCGCCGCCGACCGCCTCAAGGGCGCGTCCGCCGACCAGATCTTCGACTTCATCGACAACGAGCTGGGTGTCGGGCACGACACCTCGCGCGCGACCCCCACTCCGAAGGCCGGGTGACCTGACATGGCGAGTGAAGAGCAACTGGTCGAGTATCTGCGCAGGGTGACCACCGAGCTCCACGACACGCGTCGTCGCCTCGTGCAGGAGGAGGACCGCAGGCAGGAGCCGGTGGCCCTGGTCGGCATGGCCTGCCGGTTCCCCGGCGGCGTGGCGTCCCCGGAGGACCTGTGGGACCTGGTGGCCGCAGGCAAGGACGCCATCGAGGACTTTCCCACCGACCGCGGCTGGGACCTGGACGCGCTGTACCACCCGGACCCGGCCCACTACGGCACCAGCTATGTGCGGCACGGCGGGTTCGTGGACGACGCGGCCTCCTTCGACGCCGACTTCTTCGGCATCAGCCCGCGCGAGGCGCTGGCGATGGACCCGCAGCAGAGGCTGATGCTGGAGACGTCCTGGGAGCTGTTCGAGCGTGCCGGTATCGACCCGGTCTCACTCAAGGGCAGTCGGACCGGCGTCTACGCCGGGGTGTCCAGCGAGGACTACATGTCCCAACTCCCCCGTATCCCCGAAGGGTTCGAGGGGCACGCCACCACCGGCAGCCTCACCAGCGTCATCTCGGGGCGCGTCGCCTACACCTACGGTCTGGAAGGCCCGGCCGTCACCGTCGACACGGCCTGCTCGGCCTCCCTCGTCGCCATCCACCTGGCGGCGCAGGCGCTGCGCCAGCGCGAGTGCGACCTGGCCCTCGCGGGCGGCGTGCTCGTCCTGTCGAGCCCGCTGATGTTCACCGAGTTCTGCCGTCAGCGGGGCCTGGCGCCCGACGGCCGTTGCAAGCCGTTCGCGGCGGCGGCCGACGGCACCGGCTTCTCCGAAGGCATCGGCCTGATCCTCCTGGAACGGCTCTCCGACGCCCGCCGCAACGGACACGACGTCCTGGCCGTCATCCGCGGTTCGGCCGTCAACCAGGACGGCGCGAGCAACGGCCTGACCGCCCCCAACGACGCCGCGCAGGAACAGGTGATCCGCGCCGCCCTCGACAGCGCCCGGCTCACCCCCGCCGAGGTCGACGCCGTCGAGGCGCACGGCACCGGCACCAAACTGGGCGACCCCATCGAGGCCGGGGCGCTCCTCGCCACCTACGGGCAGCACCGCGCACGCCCCCTGCTGCTCGGCTCCCTCAAGTCCAACATCGGCCACACCCACGCCACCGCCGGCGTCGCGGGCGTCATCAAGACGGTGATGGCCCTCCGCAACGGCCTGGTGCCCGCCACGCTCCACGTCGAGGAACTCAGCCCGCACGTCGACTGGGACGCGGGAGCGGTCGAGGTCGTCACCGAGCCCACCCCGTGGCCGGAGACGGGCCGCCCCCGGCGCGCCGGAGTCTCCGCGTTCGGCATCTCCGGCACGAACGCGCACCTCATCCTGGAGCAGGCGCCCGAGCAGGCGCCGGCCGAGCCGGAGGGTGGGGGTGTCCCCGAAAGGCGGCTGCCCGAGCACGCTCCGGTGGGCGGGGTGGTGCCGTGGGTGGTCTCCGGGCGGACTGAGGACGCTCTGCGCGCACAGGCCCGGAGGCTCGGCGATTTCGTCGCGGGCGATCCGGCCGCGCTGCCGGTGGAGGTCGGCTGGTCGCTGGCCACGACGAGGTCGGTGCTGGAGCACCGGGCTGTGGTGGTGGGGCGTGACCGGGAGGCTTTGACGGCAGGGCTGGGTGCGTTGGCGTCGGGCGAGGCGTCGGCGGATGTGGTGTCCGGGGTGGCCGGGGATGTGGGTCCCGGTCCGGTGCTGGTGTTCCCGGGGCAGGGATCGCAGTGGGTGGGCATGGGTGCCCAACTGCTCGATGAATCGCCGGTGTTCGCGGAGCGGATCGGTGAGTGTGAGCGGGCGCTTTCGGCTTACGTGGACTGGTCGTTGACGGATGTGCTTCGCGGGGACGGGAGTGAACTGTCCCGGGTTGAGGTCGTGCAGCCGGTGCTGTGGGCGGTGATGGTGTCGCTCGCTGCCGTGTGGGCGGACTGTGGGGTCGTCCCGGCCGCGGTCGTCGGACACTCGCAGGGTGAGATGGCTGCCGCGTGTGTGGCGGGTGCGTTGTCGTTGGAGGATGCGGCGCGGATCGTTGCCGTACGCAGTGACGCGTTGCGGCAGTTGCAGGGGCGCGGGGACATGGCATCCCTCGGTACGGGTCCGGAGCAGGCTGCCGAGCTGATCGGCGACCGGCCCGACGTGTGTGTTGCCGCCGTCAACGGGCCTTCCTCTACGGTGATTTCGGGGCCGCCGGAGCATGTGGCCGCCGTAGTCGCCGAGGCGGAATCCCAAGGGCTACGAGCCCGTGTCATTGACGTGGGTTACGCCTCCCATGGCCCGCAGATCGACGAGCTCCACGACCTGCTCACCGAGCGCTTGGCCGACATCCAGCCGACCCGCACCGACGTGGCGTTCTACTCCACGGTGACGGCCGAGCGGCTGGCCGACACCACGGCCCTGGACACCGAGTACTGGGTCACCAATCTCCGCCAACCCGTCCGTTTCGCCGACACGATCGAAGCCCTCCTCGCCGACGGTTACCGCCTCTTCATCGAGGCCAGTGCCCACCCGGTGCTGGGCCTCGGCATGGAGGAGACCATCGAGCGGGCGGACGTGCCCGCCACCGTCGTTCCCACCCTCCGCCGTCACCACGGCGACTCCACCCAGCTGGCTCGTGCCGCCGCGCTCGCCTTCACCGCCGGCGCGGAGGTCGACTGGCGGCGCTGGTTCTCGGCCGACCCCACCCCCCGTACCGTCGACCTCCCCACCTACGCCTTCCAGCGTCGGCGCTACTGGCTGGCCGACTCCGTGACACGCGCGGCAGGGGCGAGCCAAGTCGGCTCCGGGCACCCGCAGTTGACCGGCGTGGTGGCGCTCGCCGACGGGGGAGTGGTGCTCGACGGCCGCGTCTCCGTCGGGCGTGGTGGGTGGCTCGGTGGGCACGTGGTGGCCGGGGCGGCGCTCGTGCCGGGTGCCGCGCTGGTCGAGTGGGTGCTGCGGGCCGCCGACGAGGCGGGCTGCGCCACGCTGGAGGAGCTGACGCTGCAGGCGCCGCTGGTGCTGCCGGAGTCCGGGGGTGTCCAGGTCCAGGTGGCCGTGGGCGCGGCGGACGAGCAGGGGCGACGTGACGTACGCGTGTACTCGCGCCCCGAACGGGACGCGTCCGGGGCGGACGCCGGTGGCGCGTGGGTGTGTCACGCCGTCGGTGAGCTCGGGCGCGACGCGGTGTCCCGGCCGGCCCGGAAGGTCGGTCAGTGGCCGCCCGCGGGTGCCGAGCCGATGGACGTGAGCGACTTCTACGAGGGCGTCGCCGCCGCCGGATACGCGTACGGGCCCGCCTTCCGCGGGCTGCGGGCGCTCTGGCGGCACGGCCAAGAGCTCCTCGCCGAGGTGGAGTTGCCGGAGGCGGCATGCTCGGCCGCCGGGTTCGGGGTGCACCCGGCGCTGCTGGACGCGGCCCTGCACCCCTTGCTCGCGCAGCGGAGCGCTGACGCGGACACGGACGGTGCCCCAGACGCAGAGGCGGGAGCGGCTTCGGCGGGCAACGACGTACTCCTGCCCTTCACGTGGAGCGGCGTCTCCCTGTGGGCCACGGAGGCCACCACCGTCCGGGTCCGGCTGACGGGACTCGGCGGTGGTGACGAGGAGACGGTGTCCCTGACGGTGACCGACCCCGCCGGCGGCCCCGTGGTGGACGTCGCGGAGCTGCGGCTCCGGTCGACCGGAGCCGAGGCCGTGCGGGCCGCCGTGACACCGGGCACGGACGGGCTCTACGAACTGCGGTGGTCGCCGCTGCCCGTACCGGCCGACGGCAGCGGCAGCACACCCGGCGCCTCCGACCACGTCGTGCTCGGGGCGCTCGACCGGCCCCTCGGGGAGGACGACTCGGACCCGGCCCAGCGTCGCCCGGACCGGTTCCGGGACGTGGCCGCGCTCGTCGACGCCGCCGACCCCACACCCTCCCTGGTGCTCGCCCCCATCAACACCACCGACGCCGAATCCGGTGAACTCGCCCTCACAGAACGCGTGTTGTCCGTCATCCAGGCCTTCCTCGACGCGCCGAGCCTGGACCAGGCCCAGCTGGTGTTCGTGACCCGGGGAGCGGTGGACGCGAGCGGCTCCGCCGAGGACTCCGGGGTCGTGCGGGCGCCGGACCCGGCCGGCGCCGCCGTCTGGGGCCTGGTGCGCAGCGCGCAATCGGAGCACCCCGACCGTTTCGTGCTTGTCGACCTCGATGGGCCGCTCGGTGAGGCGTCGTCCCGTATCGACGTGGTGGACGCCGTGCGGGCCGCCGTGGACGCTCAGGAGTCCCAAATTGCTGTGCGGGAAAGGCAGGTGCTCATCCCCCGGTGGGCGCGCGCCGAGGCGCCCGTCGAGCTGGCCGCGCCGTCCGGGGCTCGGGCCTGGCGGCTGGTCGGCGGGGAGTCCGGGACGCTGGACGCGGTCACCGCGCAGCCGTGCGACGAGGTGTTGCGCCCGCTGGAGCAGGGGCAGGTCCGCGTCGCCGTCCACGCCGCCGGAGTCAACTTCCGTGACGTGCTGATCGCGTTGGGCATGTATCCGGAGCCCGACGCGGTGCCGGGCACCGAGGCCGCCGGTGTGGTGACCGCGGTCGGGCCGGGCGTCACCCGGTTGTCCGTGGGCGACCGCGTTATGGGCATGCTCGACGGTGCCTTCGGACCCTGGGCCGTCGCCGACGCACGGATGCTGGCTCCCGTCCCGGCGGCCTGGGACATGCGTCAGGCCGCCGCCGCGCCCGCCGCATACCTCACGGCTTGGTACGGGTTGGTGGAGCTGGCCGGCCTGAGGGCGGGGGAGCGGGTGCTGATCCATGCCGGTACCGGCGGTGTCGGGATGGCGGCCGTGCGGATCGCCCGGCACCTGGGCGCGGAGGTCTTCACGACCGCGAGTCCCGCCAAGCACGCCGTGCTCGACGCCATGGGTGTCGATGCCGCCCACCGTGCTTCGTCCCGTGACCTCGACTTCGAGGAGGCCATCCGCCGGGCCACAGGTGGGCGCGGCGTGGACGTCGTACTCAACAGCCTCGCGGGTGAGTTCAGCGACGCCTCGCTGCGGCTGCTCGGCGACGGTGGGCGGTTCGTGGAGATGGGCAAGAGCGATCTCCGCGCGCCCGAGGCCGTCGTACAGGCGCACCCCGGAGTGTCGTACCAGGCCTTCGACCTCGTCGCCGACGCCGGGCCCGAACGGCTCGGGCAGCTGCTCGACCGGCTCGGCGGGCTCTTCGCGGACGGGGCGCTGGCCCCGCTGCCCGTCACCGCACGGCCGCTGGGGCGGGCCCGCGAGGCGTTCCGGTACATGAGCCAGGCGAAGCACACCGGCAAGCTGGTGCTCGACGTGCCCGCGCCGCTCGACCCGGAGGGCACCGTCCTCGTCACCGGCGGCACCGGCACCATCGGCGCCGCCGTGGCCGAGCATCTGGCCCGCACCGGCGCATGCTCGCACCTGCTTCTCGTCAGCCGTCGCGGAAGCGCCGCCGAGGGGGCGGACGAACTCGCCGCGCGGCTGGCCGAGTTGGGTGCGCAGGTCACCTTCGCGGCGGCCGACGTCAGCGAACCCGGTGCGGTCGCCGAGCTGATCGCGGGGATCGACCCGGCGCATCCGCTGACCGGCGTCGTGCACGCGGCCGGCGTCCTGGACAACGCCCTGATCGGCGCGCAGAGCCCGGAGAGTCTCGCCCGGGTGTGGGCGGCCAAGGCCGCCGCCGCGCGCCACCTGGACGAGGCGACACGGGAGACGCGGCTCGGCCTGTTCGTGATGTTCTCGTCCTTCGCCTCCACCCTCGGCACCCCGGGCCAGGCCAACTACGCGGCAGCCAACGCCTATTGCGACGCACTCGCCGCCCGGCGCCGGGCGCGCGGCCACGCCGGTCTGTCCGTGGCATGGGGGCTGTGGGAGGCCACCAGCGGCCTGACCGGGACGCTGTCGGCCGCCGACCGGGCGCGCATCGACCGGTACGGCATCAAGCCGACCAGCGCCGCCCGCGGCTGCGCCCTGCTGACCGCGGCCCGCACCCACGGCCGCCCCGACCTCCTCGCCCTGGACCTGGACGCCCGTATCCCGGCCGCCTCCGACACCGCGGCCCCCGCCGTACTCCGCGCCCTGGCGGCCGAGGGCGCGCCCACCGCCGCCCGGCCGACCGCGGCGGCGGCCGACGGGGCGCACGACTGGCCGGCCAGGCTCGCCGCCCTCACCGCGGACGAACGCGTCGAACTCCTCACCGGGGTGGTGCGGACCCACGCGGCCGGGGTGCTCGGGCACGCCGACCCGGACGCGGTGCAGGTGGACACGCCGTTCAAGGAGCTCGGCCTCGACTCGCTGACCGCCGTCGAACTGCGCAACCGGCTCGCCGCCGCGACCGGCCTGAAGCTGCCCGCGGCCCTGGTCTTCGACTACCCGCAGGCCCGTGCGCTCGCCGCCCACCTGGCCGAACGGCTCGCTCCCGACGGGGCACCGGCCCCGGCCGGCGACGCGACGGCCGAGGCCCTGCGGGAGGTCGCGAGGGTCGAGCACACGCTGTCCGCCGCCCTCGCACAGGGGCTGGACCAGGCGGCCGTCGCGGCCCGCCTGGAGGCGCTGCTCGCCCGCTTCACCACGGCCGGCGACGCCACCGCCCCGGACGGCGACGACGCGGCGGACCAGCTGGAGACGGCCACCGCCGAACAGGTACTGGACTTCATCGACAACGAACTCGGGGTGTGAGCCGCGTGCCGGCCGGACACCCACGACCACGGGCGGGGAGCTAGAGCGCACATGGTGAGCGAAGAGAAACTGGTCGACTACCTCAAGCGTGTCTCCGCGGACCTGCACGCCACCCGGCAACGGCTGCGCGAGGCCGAGGAGCGCGGCCAGGAACCGGTGGCCGTGGTCGAGACGGCCTGCCGCTACCCCGGCGGCGTCCGCACCCCCGAAGACCTGTGGGACCTGGTCGCCGGCGGCGGCCACGCCCTGGGCCCCTTCCCCGACAACCGCGGCTGGGACCTGGACCGGCTCTTCCACCCCGACCCCGACCACCCGGGCACGACCTACGCACGCGAGGGCGGCTTCCTTCACGACGCCGACCTGTTCGACCCCGAGTTCTTCGGCATCAGCCCGCGCGAGGCCGCGGCCCTCGACCCGCAGCAGCGGCTTCTCCTGGAGTGCGCCTGGGAGGCGCTGGAACGCGCGGGCATCGACCCGCACTCCCTGCAGGGCAGCCGCACCGGCGTGTACGCGGGCGCCGCGCTGCCCGGCTTCGGCACCCCGCACATCGACCCGGCCGCCGAGGGGCACCTCGTCACCGGCAGCGCGCCCAGCGTCCTCTCGGGTCGGCTCGCCTACACCTTCGGACTCGAGGGCCCGGCGGTGACGATCGACACGGCCTGCTCGTCGTCGCTGGTCGCCGTGCACCTCGCGGCTCACGCGCTGCGGCAGCGGGAGTGCGACCTGGCGCTCGCCGGCGGGGTCACGGTGATGACCAACCCGTACGTGTTCACCGAGTTCTCGCGCCAGCGCGGCCTGGCCGCCGACGGCCGCTGCAAGCCCTTCGCGGCCGCCGCCGACGGCACCGCCTTCTCCGAGGGCGCCGGACTCCTCGTACTGGAACGCCTCTCCGACGCGCGCAGGGCCGGACACCGCGTCCTCGCCGTCATCCGCGGCTCCGCCGTCAACCAGGACGGCGCGAGCAACGGCCTGACCGCCCCCAACGGCCCCGCCCAGCAGCGCGTGATCCGCGCGGCCCTCGCCGCGGCACGGCTCTCGCCCGCGGAGGTGGACGCGGTCGAGGCGCACGGCACCGGGACGCGGCTCGGCGACCCCATCGAGGCCGACGCCCTGCTCGCCACCTACGGGCAGGAGCGGCACGAGGGCCGCCCGTTGTGGCTCGGTTCGGTGAAGTCCAACATCGGCCACACGCAGGGCGCTGCGGGCGCCGCCGGACTGATCAAAATGGTCCAGGCGCTGCGGCACGGGACGCTGCCCGCCACGCTGTACGCCGACGAGCCCACCCCGCACGCCGACTGGGAGTCGGGCGCGGTACGGCTGCTCGCCCGGCCGGTGGAGTGGCCCCGGCAGGACCGGGTGCGCCGTGCGGGCGTCTCGTCGTTCGGGATCTCCGGGACCAACGCGCATCTCATCCTGGAGGAGCCGCCCCCCGGCGATGGTGCGGGGGCGGCAGAGGGCGTGGGTGGAGGTGAGGGGGAGCAGCGGCCCGTCGTTCGGGTCGGTGCCGCGTCGGCCGCCGGCTCCGTACAGGCTGCTGCCACGAGCGCCGTCGACGAACGGTCGCTCGTGCCCTGGGTCCTGTCCGCTCGCACCCCCGCCGCGCTGCGTGCCCAGGCCGACGCCCTCGCCGGGCACCTCGCGGCCCACCCCGACAGCGCCACGGCCGACGTCGGCGCGACACTGCTGCGCCGCACCCTGTTCGAGCACCGTGCGGTGGTCCTCGGCGCCGACAGCGCCGAGCGCGCCGCCGCGCTGACCGCGCTCGCGGCGGACCGTTCCCACCCCGCCCTGACCCGCGCGGCGGGCCCTGCCAGGCCCGGTGGCACCGCCTTCCTCTTCACCGGACAGGGCAGTCAACGGCCGGGAATGGGTGCCCAGTCGTACGCGGAGTCCGAGGTCTTCGCCCAAGCGCTCGACGAGATCTGCGCGCACCTTGACCCGCTGCTCGAACAGCCGCTGCAACCCGTCATGTTCGCGCCCGAGGGCGGTGCGGAGGCGGCCGCGCTGCACGAGACCGGTATGACCCAGGCCGCCCTGTTCGCCCTCGAAGTCGCCCTGTACCGCCAGGCCACCGCCTTCGGGATCACGCCCACCCACCTCACGGGGCACTCCGTCGGCGAGATCGCCGCCGCGCACGTGGCCGGGGTCTTCACGCTGCCGGACGCCTGCAAGCTGGTGGCCGCCCGCGGGCGGCTCATGCAGGCGCTGCCCTCCGGCGGGGCCATGCTCGCCGTCCAGGCCGCTGAGGAGGACGTGCTGCCGCTGATCGCGGGGGAGGAGGCGCGTCTGTCGCTCGCGGCCGTCAACGGCCCCACCGCCGTCGTCATCTCCGGGGAGGCCGCCGCGGTCGCCGACGTCGAGCGGACCCTGCGCGGACGCGGGCTCAAGACCAAGCGCCTGAAGGTCAGCCACGCCTTCCACTCGCCGCTCATCGAGCCGATGCTGGACGACTTCCGGGCCGTGGTCCGCACCGTGACGTTCCACCCGCCGACACTGCCCGTCGTCTCCAACCTCACCGGCGAGCCGGCTGCACCGGAGCTTCTGACCGACCCCGAGTACTGGGTCCGGCACGTCCGCAGGCCCGTGCGTTTTTACGACGGTCTGCGTACCCTCGGCGGTCAAGGTGTGGTGCGTTACCTGGAGTTGGGACCCGACCCCGTTCTCGCCACCATGGTCCAGGACTGTCTGCCGGGCGCGGCGGGCGGCGCCGAAGGCGAGGAGGCGGCGCCGGCCGTCACCACCGTGCTGCGCGCCGGGCACGACGAGACCCGTACGCTCCTGAGCGCCGTCGCCGCGCTGCACACCGACGGTCACCCCGCCGACTTCACGGCCCTGTTCCCGGCTGAAACGCGTCAACTGCCGCTTCCCACCTACCGGTTCCAGCGCCGGAGGTACTGGCGCGCCGCCCCCGACACCGCTGCCCCGGCCCGCGCCGCCGACGTCCACGACACCGGCCACCCGCTCCTGCCCGCCGCCATCCGGCAGGCCGACGGCGGCCTTCTGCTCGCCGGGCGGCTTTCCCTGCGTACGCATCCGTGGCTCGCCGACCACGCCATCGCCGGCGGCGTCCCGCTGCCCGCCACCGCCTTCGTCGAACTCGCCCTGCTCGCGGGGCGGCACGCCGACTGCGACACGGTCGAGGACCTCACCCTGGAGAGCCCGCTGCTGCTCGACGAGGCGGGCTCCGGCGCGGGGCCCGGTGGCGGGTCCGGGGCCGGCGACGGCGCCGTACACGTTCAACTCGCCCTCGCCGCACCGGACGAGGCGGGACGCCGAACGCTCACCGTCCACACGCGTCCCGTCGACGAAGACGCCGACCTAGGGCCGGACGGCGACGACGCGGGAGCTTACGGGTGGCGCCGCCACGCCACGGGCATCCTCGCCCCGGGAGCGGCCACCGAGCCGGCGATCGAACCGACCCCCGGGGCGGCCTCCGGGACGGACTCCGTGGAGACGACGGCCTGGCCGCCCGCCCACGCCACCCTGCTCGACGTCGACGCGCTGTACGACCGGCTCGATGCGCAGGGCTACCGTTACGGGCCCGCCTTCCGCGCCGTCCACGCCGCCTGGCGGCACGGCGACGACCTGTACGCGGACGTCGTCCTCGCCGACGAACAGCGCGCCGACGCCGAGGCGTTCGCCCTGCACCCCGCGCTGCTCGATGCCGCCCTGCACGCCGTCGACGAGCTCTACCGGGGCGGCGAGGACGACGGGGACGACGCGGAGGCCCCAGTACGGTTGCCGTTCTCCTTCAGCGACATACGCCACCACGCCACCGGAGCGACCCGGCTGCGGGCCCACCTCAGCCCGCGCGGCGACGACCAGCTGCGCCTGACCCTCACCGACCCCGAGGGTGCCCCGGTCGCCACCGTGGACACGCTGCGTCTGCGGCTGATCACCGCCGACCGCTGGCGCTCCACCCGTCCCGCCACCACCCCCCTCCACCACCTGGAGTGGCGTCAACTGCCGCTGCCCGACACCGCGTCGGCCACCGGCACCCGGGTCGTGATCGGTGCCGACGACGCCGGGCTCGGCCCGGCCACCCACCACCCGGACCTGGCCGCCCTGACCGCCGCGGTCGCCGGGGGCGAGCCCGTACCGGACCTCGTTCTCGTCCCCTTCCCCTTCCCCGTACCGGACTCGGGCGTCGCATCGAGCGCGGACCGCATCCCGGCACGCGTACGAGCGCACGCCCAGCAGGTCCTGCAGCTGCTGCGCGACTGGTTCGCGGCGGACTCCCTCGCCGCCGCCCGGCTCGTGATCGTCACCAGCGGAGCGGTCGCCACCCGTACCGAGGACGGGCCCGCCGAGCTGACCACCGCCCCTCTCTGGGGCCTGGTCCGCGCCGCCCAGGCCGAACAGCCCGACCGCGTCCTGCTCGTGGACATCGACCAGGACGCGGCCTCCCGCCACGTCCTGCCCGCCGCCCTGACCGCGGCGACCACTCACGCCGAGTACGAACTCGCCCTGCGCGCGGGCACCTCGCTCGTACCGCGGCTCACCGTCACGCCGCACCACACGGACGCCACCGGACCCGGGGCCGCCCCCAACGAGACCGCCCCCAACGGAATCGCCCCCAACGGAATCGCCTCCAACGGGACGCCCCTCAACCGCATCGACCCCGACGGCACCGTCCTGATCACCGGCGGAACCGGCGGCCTCGGTCGGGCCGTCGCCCGCCACCTGGCCACCGCGCACGGCGCCCGCCACCTGCTCCTCGCCGGTCGCCGGGGCGAGGCCGCCGAAGGCATCGCGGAGCTGTGCGCCGACCTCGCCGCCGACGGCGTCGACGTACGCGCAGCCGCCTGCGACGTCACCGACCCCGACGCGCTGACCGGCCTCCTGGCCGGCATCCCCGCCGCGCACCCGCTCACCGCCGTCGTCCACACGGCGGGCGTCATCGACGACAGCCTCATCGCGGGGATGACCTCCGCACGGCTCGACACCGTCCTCGCCCCGAAGGCCGACGCGGCCTGGCACCTGCACGAACTCACCCGCGACCTGGACCTGTCGGCGTTCGTCCTCTTCTCCTCCGGCGCCTCCGTGCTCGGCAACGGCGGCCAGGCCAACTACGCGGCCGCCAACGCCTTCCTCAACGCCCTCGCCGAGCACCGCCGCGCCCACGGCCTGCCCGGCACCTCCGTGGCCTGGGGCCTGTGGGAGTCCGCAGCCGGCGGCATGGCCGCCCGGCTCGCCGACGCCGACCGCGCCCGCATCCAGCGCACCGGCGTGGCCGGCCTGGACGACACCCGGGCTCTCGCCCTCTTCGACGCGGCCCTCACCGCCCCGCACGCCACGGTGCTCGCCACCCGATTCGATCGCGCCGTCCTGCGCGGACAGGCCGCCGCCGGCACGCTGCAACCCGCGCTGCGCGGCCTGGTGCCCGCGCCCCGCGCCACGCTCTCCACGAAGGCCACCGGGGCCACGGGGGCCGGTGCGACCGGCGTCGGAGCGGATCCCGGCTCGTCGACCTCGTGGGGCGCCCGCCTGACCCGGCTCTCCGCCGCCGACCGGGACCGCGCCCTGAACGACCTCATCCGCGAACAGATCGCCACCGTCCTGGCCCACCCCTCACCCGACTCCATCGAACTGGGCCGGGCCTTCCAGGAGTTGGGGTTCGACTCGCTCACCGCGCTCGAACTGCGCAACCGCCTCTCCACGGCCACCGGCATCCGCCTCCCGGCCACCCTCGTCTTCGACCACCCCAGCCCCGGCGCCCTCGCCCGCCACCTGCGCGCCCTCCTGCCCGACACCGGCCGGTCCGCCCCAGCGGCGGACACCGCGCCGCGAACGCGCGCCGCCACCGACGACGACCCCATCGCCATCGTCGGCATGGCCTGCCGTTACCCCGGCGGCGTCGGCTCGCCCGAGGAGCTGTGGCGGCTGGTGGCCGACGGGACCGACGCCATCGGCCCGTTCCCCGAGGACCGCGGCTGGGACACGGCGACGCTGTTCGACCCCGACCCCGACCAGGTCGGCCACAGCTACACCCGCGAGGGCGGCTTCCTCTACGACGCGGCCCGGTTCGACGCGGGCTTCTTCGGCATCAGCCCGCGCGAGGCCGCCGCCACCGACCCGCAGCAACGCCTGCTCCTCGAAACCGCCTGGCAGGCCTTCGAACACGCGGGCATCGACCCGGCCACCCTGCGCGGCACACCCTGCGGCGTCATCACCGGGATCATGTACGACGACTACGGCTCCCGCTTCCTCGCCCGCAAGCCGGACGGCTTCGAGGGCCGCATCATGACCGGCAGCACGCCGAGCGTCGCCTCCGGCCGGGTCGCCTACACCTTCGGCCTCGAAGGCCCCGCCATCACCGTGGACACCGCCTGCTCCTCCTCGCTCGTCGCGATGCACTTGGCCTCTCAGGCGCTGCGCCAGGGCGAGTGCGACCTCGCGCTGGCGGGCGGCGCGACGGTGATGGCGACCCCCAACACGTTCGTGGAGTTCTCGCGCCAGCGGGGCCTCGCGCCCGACGGCCGCTGCAAGCCGTTCGCCGCGACCGCCGACGGCACCGGCTGGGGCGAGGGGGCGGGACTCGTCGTCCTGGAACGCCTCTCGGACGCCCGCCGCAACGGCCACCGCGTCCTGGCCCTGCTGCGCGGCTCGGCCGTGAACCAGGACGGCGCGAGCAACGGCATGACCGCCCCGAACGGCCCCTCCCAGGAGCGGGTCATCCGCGCCGCCCTGGCCGGCGCCGGCCGAAGCCCCGACGACGTCGACGTGGTGGAGGCGCACGGTACGGGGACGACGCTGGGCGACCCGATCGAGGCACAGGCGCTGCTGGCGACCTACGGGCAGGGCAGGGCCGAGGACCGTCCGTTGTGGCTGGGTTCGGTGAAGTCGAACATCGGTCACACGCAGGCGGCCGCGGGTGTGGCGGGCGTCATCAAGATGGTGATGGCCCTGCGGAACGAACTGCTGCCGGCCACCCTGCACGTCGACGAGCCGTCCCCGCACGTGGAGTGGGACGGCGGCGGCGTACGGCTCCTGACGGAGCCGGTCCCGTGGGCGCGGGGGGAGCGGGCGCGGCGTGCGGGGGTGTCGTCGTTCGGTATCTCGGGCACGAACGCCCACCTCATCCTGGAGGAGGCCCCCGATGCGCCGGAGCCTGTGGACGCCCTGACGGACGGGTCCCCGACTGGAGTGGTGCCGTGGGTGGTGTCGGCGCGCGGTGAGGAGGCGCTGCGGGCCCAGGCCGGGCTCCTGGCGGAGCGTGCGACGGCCGACGCTCGGCTGGCGTCGCCCCTCGATGTGGGTTGGTCGCTGGTCAAGAGCCGCTCGGTCTTCGAGAACCGGGCCGTGGTGGTGGGCGAGGACCGCGAGACGCTTCTCGCCGGGTTGCGGTCCTTGGCGGCGGGTGAACCCTCCCCGGATGTTGTCGCGGGCGCCGTCCAGGGCGCTTCCGGTGCCGGGCCGGTGTTGGTGTTTCCGGGGCAGGGGTCGCAGTGGGTGGGGATGGGGGCTCAACTGCTTGATGAGTCGCCGGTGTTCGCGGCGCGGATCGGGGAGTGTGAGCGGGCGCTTTCGGCTTACGTGGACTGGTCGTTGACGGATGTGCTTCGCGGGGACGGTAGTGAGCTCTCCCGGGTCGAGGTCGTGCAGCCGGTGCTGTGGGCCGTGATGGTGTCGCTCGCTGCCGTGTGGGCGGACTGTGGTGTTGTTCCGGCTGCTGTGGTGGGGCATTCGCAGGGTGAGATGGCTGCTGCTTGTGTGGCGGGTGCGTTGTCGTTGGAGGATGCGGCGCGAATCGTCGCCGTACGCAGTGACGCCCTGCGGCAGTTGCAGGGGCACGGGGACATGGCGTCCCTGGGTACGGGCGCCGAGCAGGCCGCTGAGCTGATCGGGGACCGGCCGGGCGTGTGCGTCGCTGCCGTCAACGGGCCTTCTTCTACGGTGATTTCGGGGCCGCCCGCGCATGTGGCCGCCGTGGTGGCGGAGGCCGAGGCGCAAGGACTGCGGGCGCGTGTCATCGACGTGGGCTACGCCTCTCACGGCCCGCAGATCGACGAGCTCCACGGCCTCCTCACCGAGCGTCTGGCCGACATCCAGCCCACCCCCACCGACACAGCCTTCTACTCCACAGTTACGGCCGAGCGACTGTCGGACACCACTGCCCTGGACACCGAGTACTGGGTGACGAATCTCCGCCAGCAGGTCCGTTTCGCCGACACCATCGAAGCCCTCCTCGCCGACGGCTACCGGCTCTTCATCGAGGCCAGCCCCCACCCCGTCCTCAACCTCGGCATGGAGGAGACCATCGAGCGGGCGGACGTGCCCGCCACCGTCGTCCCCACCCTGCGCCGCGACCACGGTGACGCCGCCCAACTCGCCCGCGCCGCAGCCCACGCCTTCACCGCCGGAGCCGACATCGACTGGCGGCGCTGGTTCCCGGCCGACCCCACCCCCCGTACCGTCGACCTCCCCACCTACGCCTTCCAGCGCCAGCACTACTGGCTTGAGGAGCCCGCCGGGGTCAGCGGAGACGCCGCCGACCTCGGCATGGCCTCCGCCGGTCACCCGTTGCTGGGCGCGTGCGTGGAACTCGCCGAGTCGGACTCGTATTTGCTGACCGGACGGCTCTCTCGCAAGGCCCCTTCGTGGCTGGCCGAACATGTGGTGGCGGGCACGACGCTCGTGCCGGGAGCGGCATTGGTCGAGTGGGTGCTGCGGGCCGCCGACGAGGCGGGGTGCGCCACCTTGGACGAGTTGATGCTGCAGGCGCCGCTGGTGCTGCCCGAGTCCGGAGGGCTCCAGGTCCAGGTGACCGTGGGTGCGGCGGACGAGCAGGGGCGACGTGACGTACGGGTGTACTCGCGCCCGGACCAGGCGGGCGGCGCCCCGTGGTTGTGCCATGCCGAGGGAGTCGTGAGTCCCGAAGGTGCCGCCCACTCAAGCGAGTTGACGGGGCCGTGGCCTCCTGCCGGCGCCGAGCCCGTGGATGTCGACGACTTCTACGGACGGGCCACCGACGCCGGGTACGAGTACGGCCCGGCGTTCCAAGGGCTGCGGGCGCTGTGGCGGGACGGTCAGGATCTGCTGGCCGACGTGGAGTTGCCCGAGTCGGCGGCCGGTGACCGGGACGGGTTCGGGATCCACCCGGCCCTCCTCGACGCCGCCCTGCACCCGCTGATGCTCCTGGAGCGGCCGGACGCCGACACGGACTCAGGTGGTACCGAAGCGCGGCGGATGTGGCTGCCGTTCGCCTGGAGCGGGGTCTCCCTCAGCGCGGAGGGAGCGACCCACGTCCGCGTCCGCATCTCCCCGCAGGGAGAGGCCGCCGAGCGGCGACTGCGGATCGATGTCGCCGACGCCACCGGCGCACCCGTCCTGAGCGTGGACGCGCTGACATTGCGCGCGGCCGACCCGGCGCAACTGGCTTCCGCAGCAGCCGGATTCGGGTCCGACGCCGGAGTCGACGGGCTCTATACCGTGGACTGGACGCCGCTTCCAATTCAGCCCGCCGAGCAGCCGCCCGTGGACGGCATCGACTGGGCGGTGCTCTCGGAGGGTGGCGGTCCGGCCGACGTCGTACCGGCAGACGGCGAGGTGCCGTGGGCCGTGCTCGCGCCGGTGGAGACGACGGCCGGTGCCGGCGGTCTGCCGGACGTGGAGCGAGCCCTGGCGCTGGTGCAGGAGTTCCTGGCGGCGCCCGAACTGTCCGACTCTCGCCTCCTCGTGGTGACCCGGGCAGCCATGGACGTAGGCGCAGACCCAGACCCAGACGCAGACCCAGGCGCAGACGTGAACGTCGAAGTAGACGCGGACGCGGACGGCCACGCCCCCGTCGACCCGTCCGCAGCGGCCATCTGGGGCCTGGTCCGCACCGCACAGTCGGAGAACCCCGGCCGCTTCGTCCTGCTGGACATCGACAGCGCAACCCCGACCGAAACACTGCCGCAGGCCCTCCTGCGCCATGCAGCCGTCGACCTCGACGAACCCCAACTCGCCCTACGCGAGGGCAATGTGTACGTCCCCCGCCTCGTGGCCGCCGGAGCCCGCGAAGAGCTCGTCCCACCCGTCGGGTCAGCCGCCTGGCGCCTCGGCACCTCCGGCACCGCCACCCTGGAGAATCTCGCGGTGATCGACGCCCCGGAGGCGCTCGCTCCGTTGGAGCCGGGGCAGGTGCGGATCTCCGTACGGGCCGCGGGCATGAACTTCCGTGACGTGCTCATCGCGTTGGGGATGTATCCCGACAAGGGCACGTTCGCGGGGAGCGAGGGCGCCGGTCATGTGACGGAGGTCGGGCCCGGCGTCACCCATCTGTCGGTCGGGGACCGCGTGATGGGTCTCTTCGAGGGCGCGTTCGCCCCCTCGGCGATCGCGGACGCCCGGATGGTCGTGCCGGTGCCCGAGGGCTGGAGTCTCCAGGAGGCCGCCGCGGTCCCCGTGGTGTTCCTGACGGCCTGGTACGGGCTTGTGGATCTGGGCCGGCTCCGGGCGGGCGAGTCGCTGCTCATCCATGCCGGAACCGGCGGCGTGGGCATGGCCGCCACACAGATCGCCCGCCATCTGGGCGCCGAGATCTACGCCACCGCATCCCCTGCCAAGCATGTCGTGCTCGACGGCATGGGCATCGACGCCGCCCACCGCGCGTCCTCCCGTGACCTCGCCTTCGAGGAGACCATCCGCCGGGCCACCGGCGGGCGCGGCGTGGACGTGGTGCTCAACAGCCTCGCGGGCGAGTTCACCGACGCCTCGCTGCGGCTGCTCGCCGAGGGCGGTCGCATGGTCGACATGGGCAAGACCGACAAGCGCGACCCCGACCAGGTCGCGGCCGACCACGCGGGCGCCTGGTACCGGGCGTTCGACCTCGTTCCGCACGCCGGACCCGAACGTATCGGCGAAATGCTCGCGGAAATGGGGGAGTTGTTCGCCTCCGGCGCCCTGTCCCCGCTGCCGGTCACGTCCTGGCCCCTTGGTCGGGCGCGGGAGGCGTTCCGGTTCATGAGCCAGGCGAAGCACACCGGCAAACTGGTCGTGGAGATCCCGCCCGTCCTCGACCCGGACGGCACGGTGCTCATCACCGGCGGCACCGGCGTCCTCGCCGCCGCCGTGGCCGAGCACGTGGTCACGGAGTGGGGCGTACGACACCTGCTGCTGGCCGGGCGGCGTGGACCCGAGGCCCCCGGGTGCGACGAACTCGTCACGCGACTAGGTCAGTTGGGTGCCGAAGCGACCGTCGTCGCGGCCGACGTCGGCGACCCGGAGGCCGTGGCCGAGCTCGTGGGCAAGACGGATCCGGCCCACCCGCTGACCGGCGTGATCCACGCCGCGGGCGTCCTGGACGACGCCGTGGTCACCGCACAGACCCCCGCACACCTCGCGCGCGTGTGGGCCGCCAAGGCCGCCGCGGCCGACCATCTGCACGAGGCGACCCGCGATGCGCCGCTCGGCCTGTTCGTGGTCTTCTCCTCGGGGGCGGCGACCCTCGGCAGCCCCGGCCAGGCCAACTACGCCGCCGCCAACGCCTATTGCGACGCCCTCGTCAGGCGCCGCCGCGCGGAGGGGCTGCCCGGACTCTCCGTCGGCTGGGGCCTGTGGCGGACGGCGAGCGGCATGACCGGGCACCTGAGCGACACCGACCTGGCCCGTATGAAGCGCACCGGCTTCACCCCGCTGACCACCGAACGCGGCCTCGCGCTGCTCGACGTCGCCCATGCCCACGGCCACCCGCACCTGATAGCGGTGGACCTCGACGCGCGCACCGTCGCCGCGCAGCCCGCCGCCTCCCGGCCCGCCCTGCTGCGCACCCTGGCGGCCGGCGCGGTGCCGGACCACCGGGGCGGCCGGAGCGCCCGGCGCACCGCCGCCGCGGGCGCGGCCGCCTCGGCGGACGGTCTCGCCGCCCGGCTCACCGGGCTCCCTACCGCCGAACGGCGCCGGCTGCTGCTGGACCTCGTCAGGAGCAACGTGGCCGGCGTCCTCGGCCACACCGACCACGAAGCGGTCCGCCCGGACACGTCGTTCAAGGAGCTCGGCTTCGACTCCCTGACCGCCGTGGAACTGCGCAACCGTCTCGCCGCGGCGACCGGCCTGAAACTGCCCGCCGCCCTCGTCTTCGACTACCCGGAGTCCGCCACGCTCGTAGAACACCTCCTGGAACGCCTGACCCCCGACGGCGCCCCGCCCCCGCTCAAGGACGCGGCGGACCCGGTCCTGAACGAACTCGGCAGGATCGAGTCCTCGCTGGCCGCCCTCTCCCTCGACGACGCCGCGCGCGGCAGGGTGACCCGGCGCCTCAACACCCTCCTGTCGAAGCTGAACGGAGCGGCCGGCGGACCCGCCACCGGAGCGGCGGGCGCGGTCGACCTCGATGCGCTCGACGACGTCTCCGACGACGAGATGTTCGCCTTCATCGACCGAGAACTCTGACCCGGCCCCGCTCCGCCCCCGGCCTTCGTCCCCTGCTCCCTGTGCCCTGTGACCTTCAGTGATGGAGAAGTGACGTTCGATGTCGACTACCGAAGAGAAGCTTCGTCAGTATCTGAAGCGGGTCACAGTGGACCTCGGCCAGGCCCGCCAGCGCCTGCGCGAGGTCGAGGAGCGTTCCCAGGAGCCGATCGCCATCGTGTCGATGGCGTGCCGCTTCCCCGGTGACACCCGCACCCCCGAGGCCCTGTGGGACCTGGTCGCCGAAGGCGGCGACGCCATCGGCGACTTCCCCGCCGACCGTGGCTGGGACCTGGACGGCCTCTACCACCCGGACCCCGACCACCCCGGCACCAGCTACGTGCGCCGCGGCGGGTTCCTGGCCGACGCGCCCGCCTTCGACGCCGCGTTCTTCGGGATCAGCCCGCGCGAGGCGCTGGCCATGGACCCGCAGCAACGGGTGCTGATGGAGACGGCCTGGCAGCTGCTCGAACGGGCCGGCATCGACCCGGCCGCACTCAAGCTCACCCCCACCGGCGTCTACGTCGGAGCCGGAGTGCTCGGATTCGGCGGGGCGCAGCCCGACAGGACGGTGGAGGGCCACCTTCTGACGGGCAACGCGCTCAGCGTCCTGTCGGGCCGCATCTCCTTCACCCTCGGCCTCGAAGGCCCGTCGGTGAGCGTCGACACCGCCTGCTCCTCCTCGCTGGTCGCCATGCACCTGGCCGCCCAGGCGCTGCGGCAGGGCGAGTGCGACCTGGCCATGGCCGGCGGCGTGACCATCATGTCGACGCCCGGCGCGTTCACCGAGTTCTCCCGGCAGGGCGCGCTGTCCCCCGACGGCCGCTCCAAGGCGTTCGCCGCCTCCGCCGACGGCACCGGCTTCGCCGAGGGCGCAGGGCTGCTCCTCCTGGAGCGGCTCTCCGACGCGCGCCGCAACGGCCACCGGGTCCTCGCCGTGATCCGCGGCTCGGCCGTCAACCAGGACGGCGCGAGCAACGGCCTGACCGCCCCCAACGGCCCCTCCCAGGAGCGCGTCATCCGCGCCGCCCTCGCCAACGCGGGACTCGGCGCCGCCGAGGTCGACGCGGTCGAGGCGCACGGGACCGGCACCAAGCTCGGCGACCCCATCGAGGCCGGGGCGCTGCTCGCCACGTACGGCCGCGAGCGGGACGCGGACCGGCCGCTGTGGCTCGGCTCCGTCAAGTCGAACATCGGCCACCCGCAGGGCGCCGCCGGTGTCGCCGGCGTCATCAAGATGGTGATGGCGCTCCAGCGTGAACTCCTGCCCGCCACCTTGTACGTCGAAGAGCCCACGCCGCACGTCGACTGGTCGACGGGGACCGTGAAGCTCCTGACCGAGCCGGTGCCGTGGACCCGTGGCGAACGCCCGCGCCGCGCGGGTGTCTCCGCCTTCGGCATGTCCGGGACGAACGCCCATGTGATCCTGGAGGAGGCACCCGAGGAAGAGACGTCCCCGCCCGCGCGCGAGCCCGATCCCGGGTTCGAAGCCCGGCCCCAGCTCGGGGCGGGCGCCGTGCTGCCGTGGGTGATCTCCGCGCGCGGCGAGGACGCCCTGCGGGACCAGGCGGCCCGGCTGGCCGAGCA
This sequence comes from Streptomyces sp. NPDC041713, assembly GCF_055591085.1. Taxonomy (NCBI): domain Bacteria; kingdom Bacillati; phylum Actinomycetota; class Actinomycetes; order Kitasatosporales; family Streptomycetaceae; genus Streptomyces; species Streptomyces sp. NPDC041713. Next base: position 359,810 of record NZ_JBVIZY010000004.1, on the reverse strand, counting down.
CGTCGGCGCGGACGCGCGGTCCGGGTCGCCCGCGGAGATCGGCTGGTCCCTCACCACCACGCGCTCGGTCTTCGAGAACCGGGCCGTCGTCATCGGCACGGACCGCGCGGAGCTCCTCGACGGCCTGCGGTCGCTGGCGGCGGGCCAGGCCGCACCGGACGTCGTGTCCGGGGCGGCGGCCGGCGCCACCGGTCCGGGCCCGGTCCTGGTCTTCCCCGGACAGGGGGGCCAGTGGGTCGGCATGGGCGCCCGACTCCTCGACGAGTCACCGGTGTTCGCCGCCCGGATCGCCGAGTGCGAGCAGGCACTCTCCGCGTACGTCGACTGGTCACTGACCGACGTGCTGCGCGGCGACGGCTCCGAACTGTCCCGGATCGACGTCGTCCAACCGGTGCTGTGGGCCGTCATGGTCGCGCTCGCCGCCGTCTGGGCCGACCAGGGCGTCGTCCCCGCCGCGGTCGTCGGCCACTCGCAGGGCGAGATCGCGGCCGCGTGCGTCGTGGGCGCCATCAGCCTGGACGAGGCCGCGCGCATCGTGGCCGTCCGCAGTGTCCTGCTGAGGAAACTGTCCGGGCGCGGGGGCATGGCCTCCCTGGGCGTGAGCCAGGAGCAGGCCGCCGAACTCGTCGACGGCCACCCGGGCGTGGTCGTCGCCGCCGTCAACGGCCCCTCGTCCACGGTCATTTCGGGCCCGCCCGAAGGCATCGCCGCAGTCGTCGCCGACGCCCAGGAGCGCGGCTTGCGCGCCCGTACCGTCGCCTCCGACGTCGCCGGCCACGGACCGCAGCTCGACGCCATCCTGGACGAGCTCACCGAGAAGCTCGCGGGCATCGACCCCGCCGCCACCGAGACCGCGTTCTACTCCACGGTCACCGGCGGCCACCTGCCCGACACCACCACCCTGGACACCGCGTACTGGGTCAGGAACGTACGCCACACGGTACGTTTCGCCGACACCGTCGACGCCCTGCTCTCCGCCGGCTACCGCCTCTTCATCGAGGTCAGCCCGCACCCCGTGCTCAACCTGGCGACCGAGAGCCTCATCGAGCGGGCGGACGTGCCCGCCACGGTGCTCCCCACCCTGCGCCGCGACCACGGCGACGCCGTCCAGCTCGCCCGCGCCGCAGCTCTCGCCTTCACCGCAGGCGCGGCGGTCGACTGGCGCCGCTGGTTCCCGGCCGACCCCACCCCCCGTACCGTCGACCTCCCCACCTACGCCTTCCAGCGCCAGGACTACTGGATCGCCCCCACCGGCGGCACGTCCGGCGACCCGGCCCAGCTCGGCTTCGCGGCGTCGGGGCACCCGCTCCTCGGCGCCGTCGTCGGCCTCGCCGGGGGCGACGTACACCTGTTGAGCGGCCGGCTCGCGCGGCAGTCGGCGGCCTGGCTGGACGACCACGTCGTGGCGGGCCACGCGCTGGTGCCCGGCGCCGCGCAGGTGGAGTGGGTGCTGCGGGCCGCCGACGAGGCGGGCTGCCCCGCCCTGGAGGAACTGACGCTGCAGACACCGCTCGTGCTGCCCGACACCGGAGGGCTGCAGATCCAGGTCGTGGTGGACGCGGCGGCCACCGACGGCCGGCGCGACGTCCAGGTGTTCTCCCGCCCGGATGACGACGACGCCTTCACGTCGTCCCGGCCCTGGACCTGCCACGCCACCGGCGTCCTCGCCCCCGCACCACTCGACACCGCCCCCGAACCCCTCGACGGCGCCTGGCCCCCGGCCGGCGCCGAGCCCGCCGACCCCGAGGACCTCTACGCGCGGGCCGGCGAGACCGGATACGGCTACGGCCCCGCGTTCCGCGGAGTCCGCGCCCTGTGGCGCCACGGCAAGGACGTCCTCGCGGAGGTGACGCTGCCCAAGGAGGCCGGCGACCCCGACGGGTTCGGCATCCACCCGGCCCTCTTCGACGCGGTCCTGCAGCCCGCGGCGCTGCTCCTCCCTGCGGCGGACGCCGGACAGGTCTGGCTGCCCTTCGCCTGGAACGACGTGGCCCTGCACGCCGTACGCGCCACGACGGTCCGGGTACGGCTCAGCCTCCTCGGCGACCGGGTCGACCAAGGGCTACGGGTCACCGTGGCCGACGCGGTGGGCGCGCCCGTCCTCTCCGTACGGGACCTGCGCCCGCGCCCGACCGACACGGGTCGCCTGGCCGTGGCGGGGGCGCGCGACCGGCACGGGCTGTTCGACCTGACCTGGACGGCCCCCGGACACGACTCGGGCACAGACCCCGCGCCGCTCCCGGAGGCTGCGGACAGCGGCTGGGTGACGCTCGGCGAGGACATCGCGGACCTCCCCGAGCTCATCGCCTCCGTCGAGACGGGTTCCCCCGCGCCGTCGCTGGTGGCCGCGCCCGCCGTGCCGGACGCGACCGACGACGGCCTGGCCCTCACCACGCGCGTCCTCGACCTCGTCCAGACCTGGCTCGCCTCGCCGCTCACGGAGGCGCGCCTCGTGGTGGTGACGCGGGGAGCGGTGGCCGTGGGAGGGGACGGCGACGGTTCCGGTGATGTGGACGTGGCGGCCGCGGCCGTGTGGGGCCTGGTGCGCAGCGCCCAGTCGGAGAACCCCGGGCGCTTCACGCTGGTCGACCTGGGGCCGCACGACACGATCGCGGCGGCCGTGGCGGCGGCACACCGTGACCACGACGAGCCGCAACTGGCCCTGCACGACGGCGAGATACGTGTGCCGCGGCTGGTCCGCGCCGAGACGACGGCCGGCGGGGCCGAGGGGGGCATCGAGGCCGACGGGGACCTCGGAGTCACCGAGGCCACCGGTACCGAGGGTGTCGATCCGGCGGCGGGCACGGTGCTCGTCACCGGCGGCACCGGAGTCCTGGGCCGACTGGTGGCCGGCCACCTCGTCCGGGAGTGGGGCGTACGACACCTGCTGCTGGCGAGCCGCCGCGGCGAGGCGGCCCCGGGAGCCCCCGAACTCAAGGCGGAACTGAACGAGTTGGGCGCCACCGTGACCATCGCGACGGCGAACGTCGCCGACGCGGAATCGGTCGCCGCACTGGTCGCGTCCGTCGATCCCGCGCACCCGCTGACCGGTGTGATCCATGCCGCGGGTGTCCTGGACGACGCCGTGGTCACCGCCCAGACACCCGAGAGCCTCGCAGGCGTATGGGCCGCGAAGGCCACCGCAGCACGTCTGCTGCACGAGGCGACCCGCGAGACACCCCTCGGCCTGTTCACCGTCTTCTCGTCGGCGGCCGCCTCACTCGGCAGCCCCGGACAGGCCAACTACGCCGCAGCCAACGCCTATTGCGACGCCCTCGTCCAGCACCGCCGTGCCCAGGGACTCGCGGGCCAGTCCATCGCCTGGGGCCTGTGGCAGGCGACCAGCGGCATGACCGGCGAGCTCAGCCAGACCGACCTGGCCCGCATGAAGCGCGCCGGGTTCGCCGCGCTCACCGACGAGGGCGGCCTGGCGCTGTTCGACGCCGCCCGCGCCCACGACCGCGCCTACGTGGTCGCGGCCGACCTCGACCCGCGTGCCGTGACCGACGGTCTGTCGCCGCTGCTGCGCACCCTGACCGCCTCCGGAACGCGGCGCCGCGTGGCGTCCGAGGGCCTCGCGGACGGCGCGCTCGCCGGCCGCCTCGCGGGCCTCGACGCGGAGGCCCGGTCGCAACTGCTCACCGATGTCGTACGCGAGTACGTCGCCGCCGTCCTCGGCCACGGATCGGCGGCCCAGGTGAAGGTCGACATCGCCTTCAAGGACCTCGGCTTCGACTCGCTGACAGCGGTGGAACTGCGCAACCGCCTCTCGGCAGCCTGCGGCGAACGGCTGCCGGCCACCCTCGTCTTCGACCACCCTACGCCCCAGGCCCTCGCGGCCCACCTGGCCCAGCGCCTCGCGGGCGCGGCGGCGGCCACGTCCGCCCCGGTGCCGGTGGCCCCTCGCCCACGGCCGACGACGGCCGATACCGACGACCCGATCGCCGTCGTCGCCATGACCTGCCGATTCCCCGGGGGCGTCAGCTCCGCCGAGGACCTGTGGGAGCTCCTGGACTCCGGCACCGACGCGATGGGCCCGTTCCCCACCGACCGCGGCTGGGACCTGGAACGCCTCTTCCACCCCGACCCCGAGCACGTCGGCACCAGCTACACCGACCAGGGCGGATTCCTGCCGGACGCGGGCGATTTCGACGCGGCGTTCTTCGGGATCAATCCGCGTGAGGCGCTGGCGATGGATCCGCAGCAGCGTCTGATGCTGGAGGCGTCGTGGGAGGTGTTCGAGCGTGCGGGCATCGATCCGACGACGCTCAAGGGCAGTCTGACCGGCACCTACGTCGGCCTGATGAACCACGACTACGCCAAGTCGTTCCCCGAGGCGGACGCCCAATTGGAGGGCTACGCCTACCTGGCGAGCACCGGAAGCATGGTCTCCGGCCGCGTCGCCTACACCTTCGGTCTGGAGGGCCCGGCGGTCACGGTGGACACGGCGTGCTCGTCGTCGCTGGTCTCCATTCATATGGCGGCACAGGCACTGCGCCAGGGCGAATGCGACCTCGCTCTCGCGGGCGGTGTATCCGTCGTGGCCGACCCGGACATGTTCGCGGGATTCTCACGCCAACGCGGCCTCTCACCCGACGGCCGCTGCAAGGCGTACGCGGCCGCCGCCGACGGAGTCGGATTCTCCGAAGGCGTGGGTGTGGTGTTGCTGGAGCGTTTGTCGGATGCGCGTCGGTCGGGGCGGCGGGTGTTGGCGGTGGTGCGTGGTTCGGCGGTGAATCAGGATGGTGCGAGTAATGGTTTGACGGCGCCGAATGGTCCGTCGCAGGAGCGGGTGATTCGTCAGGCGTTGGCGAGTGGTGGTTTGTCTTCGGTTGATGTGGATGTGGTGGAGGGGCACGGTACGGGGACGACGTTGGGTGATCCGATCGAGGCGCAGGCGTTGTTGGCGACGTATGGGCAGGGTCGGGTTGTGGGTCGGCCTTTGTGGCTGGGTTCGGTGAAGTCGAATATTGGTCATACGCAGGCGGCTGCGGGTGTGGCGGGTGTCATCAAGATGGTGATGGCGTTGCGTCGTGGTGTGGTGCCGGCGAGTTTGCATGTGGATGGTCCGTCGCCGCATGTGGATTGGGAGTCGGGTGCGGTTCGGTTGGCGTCGGAGTCGGTGTCGTGGCCGGAGGTGGGGCGTGTCCGGCGTGCGGGGGTGTCGTCGTTCGGTGCGTCGGGGACGAATGCGCATCTGATTTTGGAGCAGGTGCCGGAGGAGCAGTTTCCGGCGGTCCCGGAGGAGCCGGTGGGGGAGCCGCTGGCGGAGGAGCTGGTGGCGGGGTCGGTGGTGCCGTGGGTGTTGTCGGCACGTGGTCGGGAGGCGTTGCGTGCTCAGGCGAGCCGGCTGCGTGACTTCGCCGAAGACGCGTCCCGCGCACCGCTGACCGATGTGGCCTGGTCACTGCTGACGACGCGCGCGCTGCACGACCACCGTGCGGTCGTCGCGGGTGCGGACCGGGGCGAGCTGATCGCAGGGTTGGAGGCGTTGGCGGCGGGTGAGCTGCATCCGGCCGTTACCGGTCCGCCCGTTTCGGGGGAGCGCGTCGGTGGTGGTGTGGTCTGGCTGTTCAGTGGTCAGGGGAGTCAGTTGGTGGGGATGGGGGCTGGCTTGTATGAGCGGTTCCCGGTGTTTGCTGATGCCTTTGATGAGGTGTGCGGGCTGCTGGATGCGGAGTTGGGCTCCTCCGGGCATGGGCTGAAGGACGTTGTATTCGGTGGTCCGGGGGAGTTGTTGGGTCACACGTTGTGGGCGCAGGCGGGGTTGTTTGCGTTGCAGGTGGGTTTGGTGCGGTTGTGGGAGTCGGTGGGGGTGCGACCGGATGTCGTGGTCGGGCATTCGATCGGTGAGATTGCGGCCGCGTATGTGGCGGGTGTTTTTGGGCTGGAGGATGCGTGTCGGGTGGTGGGGGCTCGGGCGCGGTTGATGGGTGCGTTGCCTGAGGGTGGGGCGATGTGTGCGGTGCAGGCTACCCCTGAGGAATTGGCGGGGGACCTGGAGGGCTCCGGGGTGGGGGTTGCGGCGGTCAATATGCCGGATTCCACGGTGATTTCGGGGCCTGCTGAGGAAGTGGCCGCGGTCTCGGCTTTGTGGGTTGAGCGGGGTCGTAAGACGAAGGCGTTGTCGGTCAGTCACGCTTTCCATTCGGTATTGATGGATCCGATGCTGACCGATTTCACCGAGGCTTTGCGGGATGTGGTTTTCCGGGAGCCTTCGATTCCGCTGATGAGTAATGTGTCCGGGGAGCGGGCCGGTGCGGAGATCACGGCTCCGGAGTACTGGGCGCGGCATGTGCGTCAGCCGGTGCTGTTCCAGCCCGCCATTGCCCAACTGGCCGGTTCGGCAGGCGTGTTCGTGGAGCTGGGTCCCGCTCCCGTGCTGACGACCGCCGCCCAGCACACCCTGGATGGAACGGACGGCGCTCAGTCGGTCCTGGTCGCCTCCCTCGCGGGCGAACGTCCGGAGGAAGAGGCGTTTGTGCAGGCGGTGGCGCGTCTGCACGTTGCTGGCGTGGATGTCGACTGGTCTGCGGTGTTGCCGGGTGGTGGGGCGTCGCGGGTGGTGGATTTGCCGACGTATGCCTTCCAGCGGGAGCGGTTCTGGCTGTCCGGGCGCGGCGGTGGTGGTGGTCGGGATGCGGCGGGGCTGGGTCTGGTGGCTGCGGGGCATCCGTTGTTGGGTGCGGCGGTGGAGTTCGCCGGGCGGGGCGGGTGTCTGCTGACGGGGCGGTTGTCACGGTCCGGTGTGTCGTGGCTGGCCGATCATGCGGTGGCCGGGGCGGTGCTGGTGCCGGGTGCGGCGCTGGTGGAGTGGGCGCTGCGGGCCGGTGACGAGGTCGGTTGTGCTGGTGTGGATGAGGTGATGTTGCAGGCGCCGGTGGTGGTGCCTGAGACGTCCGGTCTGCGGGTGCAGGTCGTGGTGGAGGAGGCCGGTGACGACGGGCGTCGGGGCGTGCAGATCTATACGCGCCCCGATACGGATGCCGTGGACGGTGATGACGCGTGGGTGTGCCACGCCACCGGCACCCTCACCCCTGAAAGTACGTCCACAGCAGCAGAGTTGGGCGGCGTGTGGCCCCCCGTCGACGCCGAGCCCATGGAGGTCGAGGGCTTCTACGCGCAGGCGGCGGAGTCCGGGTACGCGTACGGTCCGGCGTTCCAGGGGCTGCGCGCGGTGTGGCGGGACGGAGAGGATCTGCTGGCCGAGGTGGAGCTGCCCGAGGCCGCCGGTAGCCATGACGGGTACGGCATCCACCCCGCCCTCCTGGACGCCACCCTCCACCCCCTCCTCGCCGCCCGATTCCAGGAGGAATCCGATGACGACCAGGTCTACGTACCGTTCGGATGGACCGGCGTCTCGCTGCACGCGACAGGCGCCACGACCGTACGCGTACGCCTGCGTCCCGTCGGCGCGAACGTCGACCAGGGACTGAACGTCACCGTCACCGACGTGACCGGCGGGCCGGTCCTGAACGTCGAGGCACTGCAGACCCGTCCCGTACGACCGGAACAGCTGGCAGCCGCCCAACGGCGCGACGTGCGCGGCCTTTTCACGGTGGACTGGACACCGCTCCCGGCTGCGGCAGGCACCGACGCGTCGTCCGTGCGCGGATCCAGGCACGGATCCACGCACGAATCCGTACGTGGAGACGACTGGGTCGGCCTCACGGACGGCGTCGCTTTGACTGATCTGGTGTCGGCGGGCGGCGAGGCCCCGTGGGCCGTGCTCGCTCCGGTCACGGTCCCCAGCGGCGAAAATCAAGGTGACGGCGGTCTGCCGGTCGTGGAACGGGTCCTGGCGCTGGTGCAGGAGTTTCTCGCCGCGCCGGAGCTCGCCGAGTCCCGTCTCCTCGTGGTCACGCGAGGTGCGGTTGCCGTCAATCGTGATGGCGACGGCGGCAGCGACGGGGGCATGGACGTGGACGCGTCCGCGGCGGCGGTGTGGGGTCTGGTCCGCAGCGCCCAGTCGGAGAACCCGGACCGTTTCGTTCTCATGGACGTCGACGGTGACCTCGCCGAGTTGCCGCAAGCCGCAGTGCGTCACGCCGTGGAAGATCTCGACGAGCCCCAACTGGCTCTGCGCGGCGGGCAGATCCGCATCCCCCGTCTGACGCGGGCCCACCGCTCCACCGAACTCGTCCCGGCCCCCGGCGAGCCCGCCTGGCGTCTGCGGATGGTGAACGACGGTTCCCTGGACGAGCTCGCGGCGGTCGCCTGCCCAGAAGTACTCGGCCCGCTGGGTCCCCGGCAGGTGCGGCTCTCCGTACACGCCGCGGGCATCAACTTCCGCGACGTCCTCGTCGCCCTCGGCATGGTTCCCGCGTACGGCGCGATGGGTGGTGAAGGCGCCGGCGTCGTCACGGAGGTCGGTTCAGAGGTCACGCACCTCTCGGCCGGCGACCATGTCATGGGCGTGTTCGAGGGCGCCTTCGGTCCCGTGGTCATCGCCGATGCGCGCATGGTCACGCGGGTCCCGCGGGGCTGGGACATGCGTGCGGCGGCGGGGGCCCCCGCGGCCTTCCTCACGGCTTGGTACGGGTTGGTGGAGTTGGCTGGCCTGAGGGCGGGGGAGCGGGTGCTGATCCATGCCGGTACCGGGGGCGTGGGTATGGCGGCCGTACAGATCGCCCGGCACCTGGGCGCGGAGGTCTTCGCGACCGCGAGCCCCGCCAAACACGCCGTGCTCGACGACATGGGTGTCGACGCCGCCCACCGTGCGTCTTCCCGTGACCTCGACTTCGAGGAGACCATCCGCAGGGCCACCGGTGGGCGCGGCGTGGACGTCGTACTCAACAGCCTCGCGGGTGAGTTCATCGACGCCTCCCTGCGGCTGCTCGGCGACGGCGGGCGGTTCCTGGAGATGGGCAAGACCGATGTCCGTACGCCTGAGGAAGTGGCGGCTGAGGCCCCGGGTGTCACGTACACCGCGTACGACTTGGTCGGCGACGCGGGGCCGGACCTCATCGGGCGGATGCTGGACCAGCTGGTCGAGTTGTTCACCTCAGACCGGCTTAAGCCGTTGCCGGTACGTTCCTGGCCGCTGGACGAGGCGCGGGAGGCGTTCCGGTTCATGAGTCAGGCCAAGCACACCGGCAAGCTGGTGTTGGAGGTTCCGCCCGTCCTCGATCCCGAGGGCACGGTTTTGGTGACCGGTGGTACCGGTGCGCTGGGTCAGATCGTGGCCGAGCATCTGGTGCGGGAGTGGGGCGTGCGGCATCTGCTGCTGGCCAGTCGTCGCGGCCCGGATGCCCCGGGAGCGGGTGAACTGGCTGCTCGTATAGGTGCGTTGGGCGCCGGGGTGACCGTCGCCGCCGCGGATGTCGGCGACGCGGAGTCGGTGGCGGAACTGGTCGGCAAGACCGACCCCGCCCACCCCCTCACCGGTGTCGTGCATGCGGCCGGTGTGCTGGAGGATGCGGTCGTCACCGCCCAGACACGGGAAGGGCTGGCGCGGGTATGGGCGGCCAAGGCCTCAGCCGCCGCGCACCTGCACGAAGCGACACGCGGAATGCGCCTCGGACTCTTCGCTGTCTTCTCCTCCGCGGCCGCCACTCTCGGCAGCCCGGGGCAGGCCAACTACGCGGCGGCGAACGCCTATTGCGACGCACTGATGCAGCACCGCAAGGCCAAGGGCTTGACGGGAGTCTCGGTGGGTTGGGGGTTGTGGGAGACGGCTCCCGCCCAGTCGGACGGGACGACGCACGGTCCGGCATCCGGCGGCGGTACGGCGGGCGCCGCCACACCAGGCGCGGGCACCACACACACCGGCACCCCGCACACCGGCACCGCCACCACAAACACCAACACCACCCGCCCCGCCACGACGACGCGCACCGGCACCACCGTCACGGGAATGACCGGCACCCTCAGCCACACCGACGTCGCCCGCATGAGCCGTATCGGCGTCAAGGGCATGAGCCGCGAACACGGTCTCGCCCTGATGGACGCCGCATACCGCCACGGCCGCCCCCACCTGGTGGGCTTCAACCTCGACCTGCGCACCCTGGCAACCCACCCCGTGGCCACCCGCCCCCCGCTCCTGCGCGCCCTGGCCACCCCCACCTCTTCCATGGGCGGTACGAGCAGCAGGCCGACCGCCGCGGCGGGCGGACAGCCCGCAGACCTGGCGGGCCGGCTGGCCGCCCTGCCGCCGTCCGACCGGCACCACACGCTCGTGCGGCTCATCAGGGAGCAGGCCGCCACCGTTCTCGGGCAGCACACCGACAGTCTCGCGACGGGCAGTACGTTCAAGGAGCTCGGCTTCGACTCCCTCACCGCCGTCGAACTGCGCAACAGGCTGTCCGCCGCCACCGGCCTCCGGCTGCCCTCGGGGCTCGTCTTCGACCACCCGGACGCCGACATCCTCGCCGAACACCTCGGCGCACAACTTGCCCCCGACGGCGAGACGGTCGGGTCCAACGCCGGGCAGGAGGCCACCGACCCGGTCCTCCGCGACCTCGCGCGGCTCGAGACCGCCCTCACCGGATCCCTCGCCGAACACGTGGACGCCGACGCCGTCACGGCCCGGCTCGAAGCGCTCCTGACGAAGTGGAAGGCGGTCGGTGCCACGCCCGGATCCGGCTCCACCAAGGAGCAGTTGGAGGTCGCCACGACCGACCAGGTCCTCGACTTCATCGACAAAGAACTGGGTGTGTGAACCGACCGTGCACGGCGCGACAACCATGCTGAAGGCTGGGTGAACTCTCATGGCGAGTGAAGAGCAACTGGTCGACTACCTCAAGCGGGTCGCCGCCGAGCTGCATGACACCCGGCAGCGCCTGCGCGAGGTGGAGGACCGCCGCCAGGAGCCGGTGGCCATCGTCGGCATGGCGTGCCGCTTCCCGGGCGGCATCGAGACACCCGAAGGCCTCTGGAACCTGGTCGCCGCCAGTGACGACGCCATAGAACCCTTCCCCACCGACCGCGGCTGGGACCTGGAGGGCATCTACCACCCCGACCCAGACCACCCGGGGACCTGCTACGTCCGCGAAGGCGGATTCCTCACCGGCCCCGACCGCTTCGACTCCGACTTCTTCGGATTCAGCCCGCGCGAGGCCCTGGCCAGCAGCCCCCAGCTGCGCTTGCTCCTGGAGACGTCCTGGGAGGCCCTCGAACGGTCGGGCATCAACCCGGCGACCCTGAAGGGAAGTTCGACCGGCGTCTACGTCGGCGCCGCCACCACCGGCAACCAGACCCAGGGCGACCCCGGCGGCAAGGCGACCGAGGGGTACGCGGGCACGGCACCCAGCGTCCTCTCCGGCCGGCTCTCCTTCACCCTCGGCCTGGAGGGCCCGGCGGTGACCGTGGAGACCGCCTGCTCCTCCTCGCTGGTCGCGATGCACCTGGCCGCCAACGCCCTGCGCCAGGGCGAGTGCGAACTCGCCCTCGCGGGCGGCGTGACCATCATGTCCACACCCGAGGTCTTCACCGGCTTCTCGCGCCAGCGCGGCCTGGCGCCCGACGGCCGCTGCAAGCCGTTCGCCGCCGCCGCGGACGGCACGGGCTGGGGAGAAGGCGCCGGACTCATCGTCCTGGAACGGCTCTCCGAGGCGCGCCGCAACGGCCACAAGGTCCTTGCGGTGCTGCGCGGCTCCGCCATCAACCAGGACGGCGCGAGCAACGGCTTCACCGCGCCCAACGGCCCCTCGCAGCGCCGCGTCATCCGACAGGCGCTGTCCAGCGCCCACCTCTCGACGTCCGAGATCGACGCGGTCGAGGCGCACGGCACCGGCACCAGGCTGGGCGACCCCATCGAGGCCGAGGCGCTCATCGCCACCTACGGCAAAGAACGGGAGGACGACCGGCCGCTGTGGCTCGGCTCGGTGAAGTCCAACATCGGTCACACGCAGGCGGCCGCGGGCGTGGCGGGCGTCATCAAGATGGTGATGGCCCTCCAGCGCGAACTCCTGCCGGCCACCCTGAACGTCGACGAACCGACCCCGCACGTCCAGTGGGACGGCGGCGGCGTACGGCTCCTGACCGAGCCGGTCCCGTGGACGCGGGGCGAGCGGGCGCGGCGTGCGGGCGTCTCGTCGTTCGGCATCTCCGGTACGAACGCACACGTGATCTTGGAGGAGGCGCCGGAGGAGTCGGGGGCGCCGGATGAGCCGGAGTCGGAGGAGTCCGGTCAGGGGGGCCTGGGGTCCTCCGCTTCGGGGGCCGTGGTGCCGTGGGTGGTGTCCGGTCGAGGCACGGACGCGTTGCGTGAACAGGCCCGGCGACTGGGCGAGTTCACGGCCGAGGGCGCGGATGTCACGGCGTCGGAGGAGGTTGGTTGGTCCTTGGCCACGACACGTGCGGTGTTGGAGCACCGGGCTGTGGTGGTGGGGCGTGACCGGGATGCTTTGACGGCTGGGCTGGGTGCGTTGGCGTCGGGTGAGGCGTCGGCAGATGTGGTGTCCGGGGTGGCCGGGGATGTGGGTCCCGGTCCGGTGTTGGTGTTTCCGGGGCAGGGGTCGCAGTGGGTGGGCATGGGTGCCCAACTCCTGGATGAGTCGCCGGTGTTCGCGGCGCGGATCGGGGAGTGCGAGCGGGCGCTTTCGGCTTACGTGGACTGGTCGTTGACGGAGGTATTGCGCGGGGACGGGGCGGAGCTGTCCCGGGTCGAGGTCGTGCAGCCGGTGCTGTGGGCCGTGATGGTGTCGCTCGCTGCCGTGTGGGCGGACTGCGGGGTCGTCCCGGCCGCTGTCGTCGGACACTCGCAGGGTGAGATGGCCGCTGCGTGTGTGGCGGGTGCGTTGTCGTTGGAGGATGCGGCGCGGATCGTCGCCGTACGCAGTGACGCGCTGCGGCAGCTTCAGGGGCACGGCGACATGGCGTCCCTGGGTACGGGTCCGGAGCAGGCTGCCGAGCTGATCGGCGACCGGCCGGGCGTGTGCGTCGCCGCCGTCAACGGGCCTTCCTCTACGGTGATTTCGGGGCCGCCCGAGCATGTTGCCGCCGTGGTTGCGCAGGCCGAGGCGCAAGGGCTGCGGGCACGCGTCATCGACGTGGGTTACGCCTCCCACGGCCCCCAGATCGACGAACTCCACGACCTCCTCACCGAACGCCTCGCCGACATCCAGCCGACCCGCACCGACACAGCTTTCTACTCGACGGTGACGGCCGAGCGCCTGTCGGACACCACGACGCTGGACACCGAGTATTGGGTCACCAATCTCCGTCAGCAGGTCCGTTTCGCGGACACGATCGAGGCCCTCCTCGCCGACGGATACCGCCTCTTCATCGAGGCCAGCCCCCACCCGGTCCTCAACCTCGGCATGGAGGAGACCATCGAGCGGGCGGACGTGCCCGCCACCGTCGTCCCCACCCTGCGCCGCGACCACGGTGACGCCGTCCAGCTCGCCCGCGCCGCCGCCCTCGCCTTCACCGCCGGGGCCGAGGTCGACTGGCGGCGCTGGTTCCCGGCCGACCCCACCCCCCGTACCGTCGACCTCCCCACCTACGCGTTCCAGCGCCGGAGTTACTGGCTGCCGGTGGACGGTGTGGGGGACGTGCGGTCCGCCGGGCTGCGGCGGTTGGAGCACACGTTGTTGCCCGCGGCCCTCGGTCTGGCCGACGGCGCGCTCGTGCTGACCGGGCGGCTCGCCGCGTCCGGGGGCAGTGGCTGGCTCGCCGACCACACGGTGGCGGGCACGAGGCTCGTGCCGGGCGCGGCCCTGGTCGAGTGGGCGTTGCAGGCCGCCGACGAGGCCGGCTGCGCCACGGTCGAGGAGCTGACGCTGGAAGCGCCCCTGCTGCTGCCGCACTCCGGTGGTCTGCAGGTTCAGGTGGTCGTCGGCGCGGCCGACGGTGCGGGGCGGGGGCGGCGCGAGGTGCGGGTCTACTCCCGCGCCGACTCCGCCGCCGACGACGCACCGGACCAGGACGAGACCTGGACGTGCCACGCCACCGGCACGCTGAGCCCGGAGACGGCCGGCGACGCGCCGGACGGCGGCTTGGACGGCCTGGACGGCCTGTACGGTCTCGGCGGGCAATGGCCCCCGGCCGGCGCCGAGGCACTGGAGATCGGTGACCTGTACGAGCGTGCCGCGGCGGCAGGGTACGCGTACGGGCCCTCGTTCCAGGGCCTGCGCGCGGTGTGGCGGCACGGGCAGGACCTGCTGGCCGAGGTGGAGCTGCCCGAGCAGGCGGGCGCTCACGACGGCTTCGGCATCCACCCCGTACTGCTGGACGCCGCACTGCACCCGGCCCTGCTGCTCGACCCGGCCACGCCCGGTCACGACGGTCCGGGGGCGGGCGCGGGCGCGGGAGCGGCAGCGGGAGAACTCCGGCTTCCCTTCGCGTGGAACGGCGTGTCCCTGTGGGCCACCGGCGCCACGACGGTACGGGTGCGGCTGGCCCCGCACCAGGACGACGCGGGAGCGGAACGGTACGAGGGTACGGAGACAGGAGGCCGCGCGGCGCTGCGGGTGACGGTCACCGACGCGACCGGGGCACCGGTCCTGAGCGCGGACTCCCTGGCCCTGCGTCCCGCCGACCCCGAACTGCTGCGCGCGGCGGGCACCACAGCCGGCGGGCCCAACGGCCTGTTCACGGTGGAGTGGACCGCCGTGCCGGCAACAGCCGGGGCGGCGGAGAGCGGCGACGACTGGGTGGTGCTCGGTCCTGACGCCGCTACGCCGGCCACGGAGGGCCTGACCCGCTACCCGGATCTGGCGGCCCTGTCCGCCGCGCTCGACGAGGGAACACAGGCCGTCCCCACGACCGTCGTGGCCGACACCACCACGACATCGGACGCGGAAACGGTCGACGCGTGCGGCCGCGAGATCGCCGAGCGCACTCTGCGGCTCGTACGGGAGTGGCTCACCGCACCACGTTTCGCCGACGCTCGACTCGTCCTTCTCACGCGCCACGCGGTGGCCGTGCCCGCAGACGGGGGCCGCAGCGGCGACGAGGCTGGTGAGGTCGAGCGCCCGGACGCCCCGATCCTCGACGCGCCCGCCGCCGCCGTGTGGGGCCTCATCCGCAGCGCCCAGGCCGAACACCCTGACCGTTTCGTCCTGTTGGACGTCGAGCAGAGCACGGACCGGGCGGCCGTCGCCCGCGCCCTCGCCACCGCGGAACCGCAGCTCGCCGTACGCGCGGGCGAGCCGAGGGCCCCCCGTCTGACGCGCGCCACGATGGCACCCGCACCTGTACCCGGGTCCGACCGCGACCCCGACCGAGACACAGTCCCGAACCCTGACCTCCCCCCTCACGCCCGCACGGCCCTTGACCCCGACGGCACCGTGCTCATCGCGGGCGGCACCGGGATGATGGGCGGGCTCGTCGCCGAGCACCTGGTGCGTGCCTGGTC
Organism: Streptomyces sp. NPDC041713; assembly: GCF_055591085.1. NCBI lineage: Bacteria > Bacillati > Actinomycetota > Actinomycetes > Kitasatosporales > Streptomycetaceae > Streptomyces > Streptomyces sp. NPDC041713. The sequence goes on along the minus strand of NZ_JBVIZY010000004.1, from coordinate 344,509 downwards.
GGTACGGCACCTGCTGCTCGTCAGCCGCCAGGGCCCCGACGCACCGGACGCCCGTGACCTCGCCGAACGGCTGACCGGTCTGGGCGCCGAGGTGCGGATCGTCGCGGCCGACCTGACGGATGGGCGTGCCACCGCCGAGCTGGTCGCGTCGGTCGATCCCGCGCACCCGTTGACCGGCGTGATCCATGCCGCGGGTGTCCTGGACGACGCCGTGGTCACCGCGCAGACCCCCGAGCAACTGGCCAGGGTGTGGGCCGCCAAGGCCTCCGTTGCCGCCAACTTGGATGCCGCAACGGCAGGTTCGCCGCTGGGCCTGTTCGTGATGTTCTCCTCAGCCGCCGGTGTCCTCGGCAACGCGGGCCAGTCCGGATACGCGGCCGCCAACGCCTTCGTCGACGCCCTCATGGCCCGCCGCCGCGCGGCAGGCCTGCCGGGTCTGTCGATCGCCTGGGGGCTGTGGGCGCGCGGCAGCGCCATGACCCGGCACCTGGACGACGCCGACCTGGCGCGGCTGCGCGCGGGCGGCGTGAAGCCGCTGCTCGACGAGCAAGGCCTCGCCCTCCTCGACGCGGCGCGGGACGCCGCCGCACACACGGCGCTCGTGGTCGCGGCCGGCATCGACGTCCGTGGTCTCCCGGCCGACGAGGTGCCCGCGATGTTGCGCAACCTGACGGGCAGGACGCGCCGCAAGGCGGCTACCGACTCCGCCGTCGACAAAGCGGCCCTGGAGACGCGGCTCGCCGGTCTGGACGAGGCCGGGCGCCGAGCCGTCGTGAGTGACGTGGTACGCGAGTGCGTGGCCGCGGTGCTCGGCCACCGTTCCGCCGCGGACGTCCGTACCGAGGCCAACTTCAAGGATCTGGGCTTCGATTCGCTCACCGCCGTACAGCTGCGCAACCGCCTCTCGGCGGCCAGTGGCCTCCGCCTTCCCGCCACGATGGCCTTCGACCACCCCACCCCCGACGCCCTCGCCGCCCACCTGTGCACGCGCCTGAGCGGCGACACCCGTGCGGCGGCGCCCGCCACCCGGGCGGCGCTTCCCTCGTCCACGGCCACGGACGACCCGATCGCGATCGTCGCGATGGCCTGCAAGTACCCGGGCGGAGTGACGTCGCCGGAAGGGCTGTGGGACCTCGTCGAGGCGGGCGTGGACACCGTCGGCGACTTCCCGACCGGCCGCGGCTGGGATCTGGAACGCCTCTTCCACCCCGACCCGGACCACCCCGGCACCAGCTACGCCGACCAAGGCGCCTTCCTGCCGGACGCGGGGGACTTCGACGCGGCGTTCTTCGGGATCAATCCGCGTGAGGCGCTGGCGATGGATCCGCAGCAGCGTCTGATGCTGGAGGCGTCGTGGGAGGTGTTCGAGCGCGCGGGCATCGATCCGACGACGCTCAAGGGCAGCCTGACCGGCACCTATGTGGGCGTGATGTACCACGACTACGCGGCGGGTCTCGCGCAGGACGCCCAGCTGGAGGGGTACTCCATGCTGGCCGGTTCCGGCAGCGTGGTCTCCGGCCGGGTCTCGTACACCCTGGGCCTGGAGGGCCCGGCGATGACGGTGGACACGGCGTGCTCGTCGTCGCTGGTCTCCATCCACCTTGCGGCGCAGGCGCTGCGCCAGGGCGAATGCGACCTCGCCCTCGCGGGCGGCGTCACGGTCATGGCCACACCCGAGGTCTTCACCGGCTTCTCGCGCCAACGCGGCCTCGCCCCCGACGGCCGCTGCAAGCCCTTCGCCGCAGCGGCGGACGGCACGGGCTGGGGCGAGGGTGTGGGGGTGGTGTTGTTGGAGCGTTTGTCGGATGCGCGTCGGTCGGGGCGGCGGGTGTTGGCGGTGGTGCGGGGTTCTGCGGTTAATCAGGATGGTGCGAGTAATGGGTTGACGGCGCCGAATGGTCCGTCGCAGGAGCGGGTGATTCGTCAGGCGTTGGCGAGTGGTGGTTTGTCGTCGGTTGATGTGGATGTGGTGGAGGGGCACGGTACGGGGACGACGTTGGGTGATCCGATCGAGGCGCAGGCGTTGTTGGCGACGTATGGGCAGGGTCGGGTTGTGGGTCGGCCTTTGTGGCTGGGTTCGGTGAAGTCGAATATTGGTCATACGCAGGCGGCTGCGGGTGTGGCGGGTGTCATCAAGATGGTGATGGCGTTGCGTCGTGGTGTGGTGCCGGCGAGTTTGCATGTGGATGGTCCGTCGCCGCATGTGGATTGGGAGTCGGGTGCGGTTCGGCTGGCGTCGGAGTCGGTGTCGTGGCCGGAGGTGGGGCGTGTTCGGCGTGCGGGGGTGTCGTCGTTTGGTGCGTCGGGGACGAATGCGCATCTGATTCTTGAGCAGGTCCCGGAGGAGCCGGTGGGGGAGCCGCAGGTCACCTCGTCGGAGCCGGTGGGTGTTGGGTCGGTGGTGCCGTGGGTGTTGTCGGCACGTAGTCGGGAGGCGTTGCGTGCTCAGGCGAGCCGCCTGCGCGATGCGGTGACGGCGGATCCGGCTGTGGCGGTACGGGACGTGGGCTGGGCCCTGCTGCACTCGCGCTCGCTGTTCGAGCAGCGGGCGGTGGTGGCGGGCCGTGACCGCTCTGAACTTCTCGCTGGCCTCGCGGCGGTGGCCTTTGGGGAGCCGACGGTCGGCCTCACGGAGACGCGTGGCGATGCGACGCCCCCCAGCGGCGACATGGTCTGGCTGTTCAGTGGTCAGGGGAGTCAGTTGGTGGGGATGGGGGCTGGTCTGTATGAACGGTTCCCGGTGTTTGCGCAGGCCTTTGATGAGGTGTGTGGGCTGCTGGATGGGGAGTTGGGCTCTTCCGGGCCTGGGTTGAAGGACGTTGTATTTGGTGGTCCGGGGGAGTTGTTGGGTCACACGTTGTGGGCGCAGGCGGGGTTGTTTGCGTTGCAGGTGGGTTTGGCGCGGTTGTGGGAGTCGGTGGGGGTGCGGCCTGATGTCGTGGTCGGGCATTCCGTCGGGGAGATTGCGGCCGCGTATGTGGCGGGTGTTTTTGGGTTGGAGGATGCGTGTCGGGTGGTGGGGGCTCGGGCGCGGTTGATGGGTGCGTTGCCTGAGGGTGGGGCGATGTGCGCGGTGCAGGCGACTCCTGAGGAGTTGGCGGCCGATTTGGCGGGGTCGAGCGTGGGGGTCGCGGCGGTGAATACGCCGGATTCCACGGTGATTTCGGGGCCCGCTGAGGAAGTGGCCGCGGTCTCGTCTTTGTGGGCTGAGCGGGGTCGTAAGACGAAGGCGTTGTCGGTCAGTCACGCTTTCCATTCGGTATTGATGGATCCGATGCTGGCCGACTTCACCGAGGCTTTGCGGGATGTGGAGTTCCGGGAGCCTTCGATTCCGCTGATGAGTAATGTGTCCGGGGAGCGGGCCGGCGCGGAGATCACGGCTCCGGAGTACTGGGCTCGGCATGTGCGACAGCCCGTGTTGTTCCAGCCCGCCATTGCCCAACTGGCCGGTTCGGCCGGTGTGTTCGTGGAGCTGGGTCCCGCTCCCGTGCTGACGACCGCCGCCCAGCACACCCTGGACGACGCTGCCGGGCAACAGCAGGCCGAGCCGGTGCTGGTGGCCTCGCTTGCCGGGGAGCGCCGGTCCGAGGAGCGTGCGTTCGTGGATGCGATGGCGACTCTGCATGTGGCTGGTGTCGACGTCGACTGGTCGGGGTTCTTCCCGGCTGGTGGGGCGTCGCGGGTGGTGGATCTGCCGACGTACGCCTTCCAGCGGGAGCGGTTCTGGCTGTCCGGGCGCGGCGGCGGCGCCGGTCGGGATGCGGCGGGGCTGGGTCTGGTCGCTGCGGGGCATCCGTTGCTGGGCGCGGCGGTGGAGTTCGCCGGGCGGGGCGGGTGTCTGCTGACGGGGCGGTTGTCGCGGTCCGGTGTGTCGTGGCTGGCTGATCATGCGGTGGCCGGGGCGGTGCTGGTGCCGGGTGCGGCGTTGGTGGAGTGGGCGCTGCGGGCCGGTGACGAGGTCGGTTGTGCTGGTGTGGATGAGTTGATGTTGCAGGCGCCGGTTGTGGTGCCTGAGGCGTCCGGTCTGCGGGTCCAGGTCGTGGTGGACGAGGCCGGTGACGACGGGCGTAGGGGAGTGCAGATCTACACGCGCCCCGATACGGATGCCGCAGACGGTGATGACGCGTGGGTGTGCCACGCCACCGGCACCCTCACCCCTGAAAGTACGTCCACAGCAGCAGAGTTGGGCGGCGTGTGGCCCCCCGTCGACGCCGAGCCCATGGAGGTCGAGGGCTTCTACGCGCAGGCGGCGGAGTCCGGGTACGCGTACGGCCCGGCCTTCCAGGGGCTGCGCGCGGTGTGGCGGGACGGAGAGGATCTGCTCGCCGAGGTGGAGCTGCCCGAGGCCGCCGGTAGCCATGACGGGTACGGGATCCACCCTGCCCTGCTCGACGCCACCCTCCACCCCGCCCTGCTGCTCGAATGGCCCGGGGAGCCGCAGGACGACGGCAAGGTCTGGCTGCCGTTCACGTGGAACCAGGTCGCCTTGTGGGCCGCGGGCGCCGGCACCGTACGCGTCCGTCTGTCGCCCGGCGCGCACGACGACACCGAGCGGGAAGTACGGGTACTCGTCGCCGACGGCGCCGGGAGTCACGTCATGAGCGTCGGATCCGTGACCCTCCGCCCCGCAGACATCGGGCAGTTGCGCACCGAACGGGCCCGCGACGAAGGGCTGTTCGCGGTCGAATGGACCCCGCTTCCGCTACCGCTCCCGGCCCCGGGGGCGGACACGGAAGGCGGCGGCGAGTGGGTCACGCTGACGGACGGCGCCGGACCGGCGGACGTGGTGCGAGCCGGTGGGGAGGCACCCTGGGCGGTCGTCGCCCCCATCGAGACCGCCCCCGTCGAGACCGCCCCCGTCGTGACCGCATCCGGTGCGATCGCGTCCGATGGGAATTCGCCCCGTGAGACCGCACCCGGCGACGCCCTCCCGGTGGCGGAGAAGGTGCTGTCGCTGGTGCAGGAGTTCCTGGCGGAGCCTAAGCTCGTGGAGTCCCGCCTCCTCCTGGTGACGCGTGGGGCGGTTGCCGCTGCCGTCGCAGGAGAGGGCGACGGCGGCTGCCACAGCGACGTGGACGCCACCGCGGCAGCCGTCTGGGGCCTGGTCCGCAGCGCCCAGTCGGAACACCCGGGCCGCTTCGTCCTGTTGGACTTGGACTTGGACGTCGACGGCGATCTCGCCGACCCCACCGCACACGGCGGCGAACTGCCGCAAGCCGCCCTCCGCCAGGCCGTGGAAGATCTGGACGAACCCCAACTCGCCCTTCGTGACGGCACCTTGCTGATCCCTCGACTCGTCCGCGCGGTCGGCGGCGTGCTGGCGACAGTGCCCGACACGCGCGCCTGGCGCCTGGACAAGGGGGCCGCCGACACGTTGGAGAGTGTGGCGCCCGTCGCCTACCCGGAGCTCCTGGAGCCCCTGGGTCCCGGCCAGGTACGCCTCGACGTCCACGCCGCGGGCATCAACTTCCGCGACGTCCTGGTCAGCCTCGGCATGGTCCCGGGCCAGGTCGGCCTGGGCGGCGAGGGCGCGGGCGTCGTCACGGAGGTCGGTTCCGAGGTCACGCACCTCTCGGTCGGCGACCACGTCATGGGCGTACTGCACGGATCCTTCGGCCCGATGGCCGTGGCGGACACGCGGATGGTGGCGCCGGTTCCGCAGGGTTGGGACATGCGCCAGGCGGCCGGTATGCCCGTCGCGTACCTGACGGCTTGGTACGGGTTGGTGGAGCTGGCCGGCCTGAGGGCGGGGGAGCGGGTGCTGATCCATGCCGGTACCGGGGGCGTGGGTATGGCGGCCGTACAGATCGCCCGGCACCTCGGGGCGGAGGTCTTCGCGACCGCGAGCCCCGCCAAACACGCCGTGCTCGATGAGATGGGCATCGATGTCGCCCACCGTGCGTCTTCCCGCGACCTCGACTTCGAGGAGACCATCCGCCGGGCGACCGGCGGTCGTGGCGTGGACGTCGTACTCAACAGCCTCACGGGCGAGTTCATCGACGCCTCGCTGCGGCTGCTCGACGATGGCGGACGCTTCCTGGAGATGGGCAAGACCGACCTGCGTACTCCCGAACACGTGGCCACCGAGTACCCGGGCGTCACGTACACGGTCTACGACCTCGTCACCGACGCCGGGCCGGACCGTATCGAGATCATGATGAGGGAGCTCGGCGAGCGGTTCGCGTCCGGGGCCCTGGCGCCCCTGCCCGTACGTTCCTGGCCGTTGGATCAGGCGCGGGAGGCGTTCCGGTTCATGAGTCAGGCCAAGCACACCGGCAAGCTGGTGTTGGAGGTTCCGCCCGCCCTTGATCCCGAGGGCACGGTTTTGGTGACCGGTGGTACCGGTGCGCTGGGCCAGGTCGTAGCCGAACACCTGGTGCGAGAGTGGGGCGTGCGGCATCTGCTGTTGGCCAGTCGCCGCGGCCCGGACGCCCCGGGTGCCGGTGAACTGACGACTCGTATACGTGCGTTGGGTGCCGAGGTGACCGTCGCCGCCGCGGATGTCAGTGACGCGGAGTCGGTGGCGGAACTGGTCGGCAAGACCGACCCCGCCCACCCCCTCACCGGTGTCGTGCATGCGGCCGGCGTCCTGGAGGACGCGGTCGTCACCGCCCAGACACGGGAAGGGCTGGCGCGGGTATGGGCGGCCAAGGCCTCAGCCGCCGCGCACCTGCACGAAGCGACACGCGGAATGCGCCTCGGACTCTTCGCCGTCTTCTCCTCCGCGGCCGCCACCCTCGGCAGCCCCGGGCAGGCCAACTACGCTTCGGCGAACGCCTATTGCGACGCGCTCATGCAGCACCGCCGTGCCCGAGGACTGTCGGGCCTCTCCATCGGCTGGGGACTGTGGGAGACCCCGCAGCCGCAGACGGGCAGCACGCCGAACAGCACAGAAACCGACGCCACCGCGCCCCGCACTGATACGACCACCGGCACCGGAATGACCGGCACCCTCACCCACACCGACGTCGCCCGCATGAACCGCATCGGTGTGAAGGCCATGACCCCCGAACACGGCCTGTCCCTCCTGGACGCCGCGCGTCGGCACGGCCACCCGCACCTCGTCGCCGCCGACCTCAACACCCGTATCCTCGGCGGCCAGTCCGCCGCCACCCTCCCCGCCCTGCTGCGCGCCTTCGCGGGCGGACGCGGATCCGGTCGCCCGACGGCCGCGACCGTCCGGCAGGACGTCGACTGGGCGGGCAAGCTGGCCGCGCTCACCGCGGACGAACAGCACCGCACCCTGCTCGGCCTGGTGCGGACGCACGCGGCGGCCGTCCTCGGGCACTCCGGCACCGACGCGGTCCGCGCAGACGCCGCCTTCCAGGACCTCGGCTTCGACTCCCTGACCGCCGTCGAACTGCGCAACCGCCTCTCGGCCGCCACCGGGCTGCGGCTGCCCGCCACGTTCATCTTCCGGCACCCCACGCCCTCGGCCATCGCCGACGAACTGCGGACGCAGCTCTGCCCCGCCGACGCCGACCCCGCGGCGCCGCTCTTCGGCGAACTCGACCGGCTGGAGACGGCCATCACGGGGCACGCGCACGACGCTGACACCCGTGACCGGCTCGCGGCACGCCTGCAGAGCCTGATGTGGCGCCTCGACGACGCCGCCACCGGAGCGCCGGGCAACGGCACGCGCGGCCCCGGCGAGGCCGACGACGCGGACACCGGGAACGGAGACCTCGAGTCCGCCTCGGACGACGAGCTCTTCGAACTGATCGACCGAGAACTGCCTTCTTGATCAGGAGTGGAGACGACATGCCGGGTACGCACGACACGCCGGGTACGGAGGACAAGCTCCGCCACTATCTGAAGCGAGTGACGGCGGATCTCGGACAGACCCGTCAGCGCCTGCGCGACATGGAGGAGCGGCAACGGGAACCGGTCGCCATCGTCGCGATGGCCTGCCGCTACCCGGGCGGCATCGGCTCCCCCGAGCAGCTGTGGGACCTGGTGGCCTCGGGCGGCGACGCCATCGAGGAGTTCCCCGCCGACCGCGGCTGGGACCTGGGCGGCCTCTACCACCCGGACCCCGACCACCCCGGCACGACCTACGTGCGGGAAGCCGGGTTCCTGCGCGACGCGGCGCGCTTCGACGCCGACTTCTTCGGGGTCAACCCGCGCGAGGCGCTGGCCGCCGACCCGCAGCAGCGGGTGCTCCTCGAAGTGGCCTGGGAACTGTTCGAGCGCGCGGGCATCGACCCGGCCACGCTCAAGGACACCCCCACCGGCGTGTACGCGGGCGTATCGAGCCAGGACCACATGTCGGGCGGACAGGGCGGACAGGCCGGGCAGGTGCCGCGGGAGGTCGAGGGGTACGCCACCACGGGCACCCTCGCCAGCGTCATCTCCGGCCGCATCGCCTACAGCTTCGGCCTCGCGGGCCCGGCGGTGACCCTGGACACGGCGTGCTCGGCGTCCCTCGTCGCGATCCACCTGGCCTGCCAGGCGCTGCGGCAGGGCGACTGCGGTCTGGCCCTGGCGGGCGGCGTGACCGTGCTGTCCACGCCCACCGCGTTCGTGGAGTTCTCCCGCCAGCGCGGCCTGGCTCCGGACGGCCGGTGCAAGCCGTTCGCCGAGGCGGCCGACGGCACCGGGTTCTCCGAGGGTGTCGGCCTGATCCTCCTGGAACGCCTCTCCGACGCGCGCCGCAACGGCCACCGGGTCCTCGGCGTCGTACGGGGATCAGCGGTCAACCAGGACGGCGCGAGCAACGGTCTGACCGCCCCCAACGACGTCGCCCAGGAACGGGTGATCCGCCAGGCCCTCACCAACGCCCGCGTCACCCCGGACGCGGTCGACGCCGTCGAGGCGCACGGCACCGGCACGACGCTCGGCGACCCGATCGAGGGCAACGCGCTCCTCGCCACGTACGGCAGGGACCGGCCGGCCGACCGGCCGCTGTGGCTCGGCTCCGTGAAGTCGAACATCGGCCACACGCAGGCCGCCGCCGGTGTGGCGGGCGTCATCAAGATGGTGATGGCGATGCGCCACGGCGAACTGCCCCCGTCGCTGCACATCGACCGCCCGACGCCGCACGTGGACTGGGAGGGCGGGGGAGTACGGCTCCTCACCGACCCCATGCCGTGGCCCCGCTCCGACCGCCCCCGCCGGGCGGGCGTCTCCTCCTTCGGCATCAGCGGCACCAACGCCCACCTGATCGTCGAACAGGCCCCCGAGCCCGCGGTGGCCCCGGAGGGGCAGGCCGAGGACCGGGGCGCAGGCGCGGACCTCGTGGTGCCGTGGTTGGTTTCGGCCCGCAGCGACGTGGCGCTACGAGCCCAGGCGGCGGCCTTGGCCGAACGTCTCTCGGAGGCAGCCGAGTTGGGTGCCCCTGTTGACGTCGGCTGGTCGCTGCTGACGACGCGCGCGCTGCACGACCACCGTGCGGTCGTCGCGGGTGCGGACCGGGGTGAGCTGATCGCAGGGTTGGAGGCGTTGGCGGCAGGTGAGCTGCATCCGGCCGTTACCGGTCCGCCCGTTTCGGGGGAGTGCGTCGGTGGTGATGTGGTCTGGCTGTTCAGTGGTCAGGGGAGTCAGTTGGTGGGAATGGGGGCTGGTTTGTGCGAACGGTTCCCGGTGTTTGCTGATGCCTTTGATGAGGTGTGTGGGCTGCTGGACGGGGAGTTGGGTTCTTCTGGACGGTCGGTGAGGGAGGTGGTCTGTGAGGGTCCGGGGGAGTTGTTGGGTCACACGTTGTGGGCGCAGGCGGGGTTGTTTGCGTTGCAGGTGGGTTTGGCGCGGTTGTGGGAGTCGGTGGGGGTACGGCCTGATGTGGTGGTCGGGCATTCGATCGGGGAGATTGCGGCCGCGTATGTGGCGGGTGTTTTTGGGTTGGAGGATGCGTGTCGGGTGGTGGGGGCTCGGGCGCGGTTGATGGGTGCGTTGCCTGAGGGTGGGGCGATGTGTGCGGTGCAGGCGACTCCTGAGGAGTTGGCGGCCGATCTGGCGGAGTCGAGCGTGGGGGTCGCGGCGGTCAATACGCCTGATTCCACGGTGATTTCGGGTCCGGCCGATGAGGTGTCGCGCCTGGCGGAGGTGTGGCGAGAGCGAGGTCGTAAGACGAAAGCGTTGTCGGTCAGTCACGCTTTCCATTCGGTGTTGATGGAGCCGATGCTGGCTGACTTCACGGAAGCGCTGCGGGATGTGGAGTTCCGGGAGCCTTCGATCCCGCTGATGAGCAATGTGTCCGGGAAGCGCGCCGGCGCGGAGATCACGACCCCGGAGTACTGGGCGCGACATGTGCGGCAGCCGGTGTTGTTCCAGCCCGCCATTGCCCATTTCGCCGGTTCGGCGGGCGTGTTCGTGGAGCTGGGTCCCGCTCCCGTGCTGGCGACCGCCGCCCAGCACACCCTGGATGCGGCGGCGGACCAGGCCGAGGGCGGTGACGGTGGTCCGGAGCCGGTCGTCGCCGCGTCCCTCGATCCCGCGTTGCCGGACGACGTGGCGTTCGCGCGGGCGATGGCGCGCCTGCACACGGCGGGGGCCACCGTGGACTGGTCCGCGTACTTCCCTGCCGACCCCGTGCCCCGCACCGTCGACCTGCCGACCTACCCCTTTCAGGGTCGACGGTTCTGGCTGGCGGACGTCGCGGCGCCGGTGGTCGCCTCGCAGACGGACGGTGAGGAGGCCGGTTTCTGGGCGGCCGTCGAGGGCGAGGACATCCAGACGCTCTGCGACACCCTCCACCTCAAAGACGACGGTCACAGGGCGGCGCTGGAGACGGTGTTCCCCGCGCTGGCCTCGTGGCGGCGTGAGCGGCGTGATAAGTCGATCATCGACGGCTGGCGGTACCGCGTCGACTGGCAGCGCATCGAACTTGCAGGACCGGTCGCGGCGCGCCGGGACGCGGAGATCGCGCGGGTGGATCGGGTGCCGGGCAGCGGAAACGGCGGCGCCTGGCTGATTGTCACTCGCACGGACGCGGTCTCTTCCGTCTGGCGGAAGGCCTGCGCGCGGGCGCTGGAGGAGGCGGGCGTGCCCGTGGTCCTCGTCGAAGTCGGTCCGCAGTGCGGCCGGGCGGAGGTCGCGGAGCTGCTTCGGGCGCAACAGAGCGCGATTCCGGATGGGGCTCCGCTCGGCGGGGTGCTGTCCCTGCTCGCGCTCGACGACGGGCGGGAAGCCGGGGGTGCCCTCGCTTCCGGTGGCCCGGCATCTGCGGAGGCTCCCGTCCTCGACGGCGTCGCCCGGGGCCTGACCGACACCCTGACGTTGGTGCACGGGCTGCTCGACGCCGACCTCGGGGTCCCCCTGTGGTGCGCCACCCGTGGCGCGGTCTCGTGCGGTGAGGCCGATCCGGTCGTCTCCCCGGCGCAGGCCCCGGTCTGGGGGCTGGGCCGGGTGGCGGCCCTGGAGCACCCGGAGCTGTGGGGCGGCCTGGTGGATCTGCCCGGCGACCCGGAGGCGCTCGACGCGAGCACGCTGTACGCGGTGTTGTCCGGCGGCAGTGGTGAGGACCAGGTCGCCCTGCGGCGCGGCGGGGTCCTGGGCCGCCGTCTCGTACCCGACGCCGCCACCGGCGCCGGCTCGACCAGCTCCACCGACCTCACCGGTTCCCGCTGGCAGCCGCACGGTGCCGTCCTGGTCACGGGCGGCGTCGGTCACCTGGCGGACCAGGTGGTGCGGTGGCTCGCCGCGTCCGGCGCCGAACACGTCGTACTCCTGGACACGGACCCCGAGGCGGGTCCACGCGACGGGGGTCTCGCGGACGAAGTCGCCCGGAACGGAGGCCGGTTGACGGTTCTCACCGGTGGCCCGGCCGAAGGCAGGGCGGCGGTGACGCGTGCGCTCGCCGAGCTGCCGGACCTGTCCATACGCACCGTCATCCACACCTCGCTCCCCGGCCGGCTCGCCCCGCTTGCCGAGGTCACCCCCGAGGAGCTGGTAGCCATGGCCTCCGCCGCCGTCGAGCTGGGCGAGCTGGGGGGTCTCGGGGGTGCCGTGTCGCGGCCGAGGCCTGCCCCAACTGCGGCCGCCGCACCAGGCCTTGACGCCGACACCCCGGCCCCCGCGCACGCCGACGTGAGCAGCGTAGAGACCATCCTCTACTTCTCCTCCGTCGCCGCCACGCTCGGCAGCAGGGAGCACGCCTCCTACGCCGCCGCCAACGCCTACCTCGACGCCCTGTCGCAGCGGCAGGACGCCGACGGCCCGCGCACGGTCGCCGTCGGATGGGGCATCTGGGATCTGCCCGACGACGGGGAGCCGGCGCGCGACGCCGCCGCGCTGTCCCGGCGGCAGGGACTCCCCCCGCTGGAACCGCAGTTGGCGCTCGGCGCGCTGCATGCCGTGCTCGACGATGGCAAGGGCCACGCACTGGTCGCGGACATCGAGTGGGAGCGGTTCGCCCCGCTGTTCACCCTGGCCCGCCCCACCCGCCTGCTCGACGGGGTCCCCGACGCCGTACGGATCCTCGACGCGTCGTCGGAAAGCGGCGAGGGTGCGCAAAAGGCCGCGGAGAAGGCCGCAGAGCTGCGCCGCGAACTGGCTGCCCTGCCCCTCCCGCAGCGGACCGGCGCGCTCTTGGACGTGGTCCGCGAACAAGTGGCCGCCGTCCTTCGGTACGAGCCGGGGCAGGAGGTGGAGCCGGAAAAGGCCTTCAAGGACCTCGGATTCGACTCCCTCGTGGTCGTGGAGCTGCGCAACCGGCTACGCGCCGCGACCGGCCTCCGCCTGCCCGCCACGATGGTCTACGACTACCCGACGCCCCGTGCCCTCGCGGAACACCTGCTTGACCGCATCCTGCCCGACGGCGGCGCGGGGGAGCTGCCGGTGGCGGCCCACCTGGACGACCTGGAGCTGGCGCTCGACGGCCTCGCCGCGGACGATCCGCGCCGCAAGGGACTGATCCGGCGCCTGCAGACCCTCCTGTGGAAACAGCAGCCCGACACCACCGGCGCGGCTGCTCCCGCCGACAGGGACACACCGGGCGACGGGAACGAAGCCGAAGACCTGGAGACCGCGAGCGCCGACGACATGTTCGCGCTGATCGACCGCGAGTGGGGCACGCGATGACCCGTACCTCTCGGCCGGGCAGCTGATCACGGAAGGGGTGAGCGGTGGACCTGGTGGAACGTTCGGAGCATCTGTCCGCTTTACGGGACGCGTACGGAGGCGTCGATGCCACCCTTGCCGGTACGGGCTCCCGCCCCGATGCCGGCACCCGCCCCGGCACCCGACCCCACCCGGGTTCTGCCCGCCGCCCCGACGGCCACGGCAGCCTCGTGGTCCTCAGCGGCGGGATCGGTACGGGGAAGACGGCACTGCTCCGTGCCTGGACGGACGGGCTGGGCGCCGACGCCTTCGTGCTGACCGCCACCGCCTGCCGCGCCGAACGCGGTCTGCCGCTGGGGATCATGGAGCAGCTGCTGCACAGCCCCGGCCTGCCCGCCGCGAGCGCCGAACGCGCCCTGGCCTGGCTCGGCGACGCGGACACGTCAGCCCCAACCACCTCCGCCCCAACCACCTCCGCCCCAACCACCTCAGCCCCGACCACCCCGGCCCCCGGCGCCCCGTACCCCCAACCCCTCCCCGCCCCCGCCCTCCGCGGCCTCTGCACCGTGCTGCGTGGCCTCCTCGACGAGCGGCCCGTCGTGATCGCCGTCGACGACGCGCATCACGCCGACGCCGCCTCGCTGCGGTGCCTGCTGTACCTGGTGCGACGCCTGCGGTCGGCGCGGCTGCACGTGGTGTTCACCGAGTACGCGCAGCAGAAGGCGTCGAACGCCCTGCTCAGCAGCGAATTCCCGCATGAGCCCGACCTCCGCGTACTCCGCCTGGAGCCGTTGTCGAAGGCAGGGGTGGGCGCCGTGCTCGCCCGGCACCTGGACGAGCGGACGGCCCAGGACCTCACGCCCCTCGTCCACGAGATGACCGCGGGCCACCCGCACCTCGTCCACGCGCTGATCGACGACCACCGGACGGCGGGCGGGGCGGGGGAGGCGTATGGCGATGACGGGGCAGGGGAGGCGTACGGCCGCGCGGTGCTCCGCTTCCTCCACCGGCATGAGGCGCCCGTCACCCAGGTCGCCCGCGCGGTCGCTGCGCTCGGAACGCGGGCCGGTCCGACGCTGGTCGGGCGGCTCCTCGACGACGTGGACGCGGCGTCCGTCGCCCGCGCCACGCACCAGCTGACCGTCGCGGACGTCCTGCACGAGGGGCGCCTGTGCCATCCGGCGTTCGCGGCGGCCGTCCTCGACGGCATGCCGCCGGAGGAGCGCGGGACCCTGCACGGGCGGGTGGCGGACCTGCTGTACGAGGAGGGCGCGCCGGCCACCGAGGTCGCCGCCCACCTCGTGGCCGCCGACCGCGCGGACACGCCGTGGGCGGTACCCGTCTTCCAGGAGGCGGCCCAACTCGCTCTGGAGGACGACCGGATGGAGACCGGTATCGGCTACCTGCGGGCGGCCCACCGCCGGTGCCGAACCACCGGCCAACTGGCCGCGACCGTCGTCGCGCTCGCCGACGCGGAGTGGCGCGTGGACCCCGCGAAGGTGCTCCGCCACCTGCCCGATCCCACGGCTCCGACCGCGACCGCCGCGCCCTCCGCAGGGCGCTCACTCGCCGGTCGGACACCAGCAGCGCACACACCAGCAGCGCACACACCCGCAGCGCACACACCCGCCCCCCTCCTCGGCCTCACCCCACCCCTCCTCCCCACCCACCTCCTCTGGCACGGTCGGGTCGAGGAGGGCCTGGACGCCATTGAGGCACTCACCGGCGGGCCGAGCCCGGGGCGGCCGGGCGGCGCGCCCCCGATGAACGCCGCTGACCTCGACACCCCGTGGCTGTGGGGCGCGTACCTGTACCCCGGGCACGTCAAGGAGCGGCTGGGCGCCGGGGTGCTCGCCTCGCAGCGTTCGGCCCCGCCCGCCGTCACTCCGGAGCTGCAGGGCGCGGGCACCCTCCTGAACGACCTGCTGCACGGCGCGGGACCGGACGCCGTCGAGGCCGCCGAGCGCGCCCTGAACCGGTATCGGCTCGGCCCCCGCACGGTGGCGGTGCAGTCGGCGGCCCTGGCCACCCTGACCTACCACGACCGTCCGCACCGCGCCGCCGCCTGGTGCGACGGGCTCGTCGCGCAGGCCGCCGAGCGCGAAAGCCCCACCTGGCAGGCGCTGTTCCACGCCTGGCGGGCCCTGATCCACCTGCGCCAGGGCGACCCGGCCGCCGCGGACCGGCGCGCCGCGACCGCGCTCGCCCTGCTCGGCCCGAAGGGCTGGGGTGCCGCGATCGGACTGCCGCTGGCTGCCGCCGTGCAGGCGAAGTCGGCGCTGGGGGACGTGGACGGCGCGGCGGCCCTCCTGGAGCGGCCCGTACCGCAGTCGGTGTTCCAGACCCGTCCCGGGCTGCACTACCTCGCGGCCCGTGGCCGCTACCACCTGGCCACCGGCTGCCACTACGCCGCCCTCTGCGACTTCTACGCCTGCGGGACCCGCATGAGCAGCTGGGGTCTCGACCTGCCCGCGCTGGAACCGTGGCGGCTCGGCGCGGCCGAGGCGTATTTGGCCCTTGGGGAGTCGCTCTTGGCCCGCCAACTAGTCGACGCGCAGAGCGCGTTGAATGCCCCGGCGGGTGACCGTACCCGGGGCATGACCCTGCGCCTGCGGGCCGCGACCTCGCCCGCCCCGGAGCGCGTCGAGTTGCTGGACGAGGCCGTGGCGGCGCTCCGGGAGTGCGGTGACCCCTTCGAGCTGGCGCGGGCCGTCGCGGACCAGAGCGTCGCCGTACGGGAAAGGGGCGAGACGGAACGGGCCCGCCTGCTCGCCCGCAAGGCCCAACTCCTCTCCCGGAGCTGGGGCCACGCGTCCGTCCCCGCCACGGCCCCCGACGGCGGAGCCCCGCTCGACAGCGCCCCGCTCCACAACGCGCCACCCGACGCCACCCCGCCCGACGCGACCTCGCCCGACGCCGAACTGAGCGGCGCGGAACGCCGGGTGGCGGAGCTCGCGGCCGACGGGTTCACCAACCGCGAGATCTCCCGCAAGCTGTGCGTCACGGTCAGCACCGTGGAGCAGCACCTGACCCGGATCTACCGGAAGCTCGACGTCAAGCGGGTGGATCTGCAGGCTGCCCTGAGGTAGCGACGCGCAGGCAGATCGTACGCCGCGCCGTACGCCGGGCGGGGCCTGCCTCTCCCCGGTCAGGGCAGGGGTCTTTCGCCGGTCAGGGCCGGCTGTTCTCCAGGTCCTCCAGGAGCCCGGGACGCTTCGGCTCCCAGCCGAGGGCCTGCCGGGTGTGGACGCTGGATGAGGGCTGGTCGCTCGCGAAGATGGGGCCGAGCGGGCCGTACGTCGATGACGGCACCGACTCGACCGGCAGGCCCAGACGCCGGCCGATGACCTCGGCGATGTCCCGCACCCGGTCCCCCTCGTCGGCGACGGCGTGCCAGACGGTCCCGGCGTCCGCCCCTTCCAGGGCGAGCCGGAAGAGGACCGCCGCGTCGAGCGCGTGGACGGCCGGCCAGCGCTGCGTGCCGTCGTCCGGGTAGCCGGACACCCCGTTGCGACGGGCGATGTCGGTCAGCAGGCCGGCGAACCCGCCGGTGCCCTCGTTGTGGACCGTGCGCGGCAGCCGTACGGCCGTGCTCCGGACCCCGCGCGTGGCCAGGCCCAGAATCGCCGTGACCGCGCGGCCGCGACCGCCGACCGGTCCGTCGGTCGGCACCGGGTCGGCCTCGGTGGAGGGGCGGCCGGGGGTGTGCGGCGTACCGGAGACGGTCACGAGGGGGCGGTCGCTGCCCACGAGTTCCTCGCCCAGGGCCGCGAGGGCGGCGCTCTCCTCGGCGACGTTCTGCGCGAGGGCCTCGGGGGTGCTGAAGTCGTTGCCGAACGCCAGGTGGACGACCCCGTCGGCCCGAGCGGCGCCGGCCCGCAGGACGTCCAGATCGGCGAGGGCTCCCCGCAGCGGCTCGGCGCCGGCCGCCTCGGCGGCGAGGGCGGACGCGTCGGAACGGGCGAGCGCGAGGACGGTATGGCCGTTGCCGAGCAGTTCGGCGACGACGGTGGACCCGATCAGGCCGGTGGCGCCGGTGACGAAGACACGCATGGGGATCCTCCCCGAGTGATGGGACTCTTGTCCCGTCACAAGCTACCAGGGTGACGGGACAAGAGTCCCGTCACCTATGCTGGTCCCATGGGTAGGTGGGAACCAGGCGCACGCGAGCGCCTCGTCGTGGCAGCGGTCGACCTGTTCACCGAGCAGGGGTACGACGCCACGACGGTCGCGCAGATCGCCGAGCGCGCCGGCGTCACCAAGAGCACCTTCTTCCGGCACTTCCCCGACAAGCGGGAGCTGCTGGCGGCCGGGCAGGAGACGCTGAGCCGGCTGCTCACCGAGGGCATCGCAGAGGCCCCCCGCCGCGCCACCCCGCTTGAGGCGGTCGCCGCCGGGCTCGAACGCGCGTCGAGTGCGATGGGCCCCATGAACCGCGAGCTCGCCCCGCGCGTGAAGGCGGCCATCGCGTCCTGCGTCGAGCTGCAGGAGCGTGACGCGCTCAAGACCGTCACGCTCGCTGCCGCGATGACGGCCGCCCTGGTCGCCCGCGGCCTGCCCGACCCCACCGCGGCCCTCGCGAGCGAGCTCGGCGTCCTCGCCTTCAAGCGCGGGTTCGCCCAGTGGTCCGACGGCGACCGGGAGGGCGAGGGGGAACTCGCCGGATACGTCCTGTCGGCCCTGGACGAGCTACGGATCGCGAGCGCCTCGCTGGGCTGACCGGGAACCGGCACCTCAGGTCCGCGCCGCCTCCGGCGCGATCGTCGCCGCGTCCAGGCCCACCACATCCAACTCCTCGGGCAGGAACGGCGGTGCGGTGAGTTCCGGGAGGCGCTCGTCGGCACGCATCGCCATCAGGAAGCGGTTGGAGCCCAGTTCGCTCTGCGGCGCGTTGAGGCTCATCACGTCCGTGACGATCTCGGACGCCTTCGGCGAGCGGATCGACGCCGCGGTGATGGCCTCGGCGAACCGCAGCCGCTGCTCGGTGTCCACCCCCGTGAGGCGTGGATCCGTCGCGGACACACGGCAGTTGACGTAGTCGATGTCCTTGGTCGTGGCCAGGATCCACGGATCGTCGACCGCCGCGCCGATCGCCTTCTGCAGGGCGAGGGCGGCGCCCGGACCGCCCCACCCTTCGCGGGCGAACTCGCGGTCGATCGTGTCGGCGCAGCGCGCGGCCGAGCTCATGCCGTGGCCGTAGATCGGGTTGAACGCGGTGAGCGAGTCGCCGATGACGAGCAGGCCGTCGGGCCACCGCTCCTGCCGCTCCGGATAGAGGCGGCGGTTCGCCCCGGAGCGGGAGTGGTGGACGGGCGTGAGCGGTTCGGCGTCGCGCAGGAGATGGGCGATGACCGGGTGGTTGAGGTTCTCGGCGAACGGTACGAACTCGTCCTCCGTACTCGGCAGTTGGGCGCCCCGCGTACACGAGAGCGTCGCCAGCCAGCGGCCGCCCTCGATGGGGTAGACCACGCCGAACCGGCCCGGCTCGCGCACCCGGTCGTCCGCGGCGATGTTGACGGCGGGGAAGCGGGTCGTCGCACCGGGCGGTGCCTGGAAGAGCCGGGTGGCGTAGGCGACACCCGCGTCCACCACGTCCTCCTCCAGGGCGGGCGCGCCGAGCGCCGACAGCCACTGCTTGAGACGGGAGCCGCGCCCGGTGGCGTCGATCACCAGGTCCGCCGCCAGCGTCTCCTGCCGCCCGCCGTCGACCTCACGTACGACGACACCGCTGACCCGGCGGTCGTCACCCGTCAGCTGCACGGCTTCGGTGCGCTGCCGGACGGTGATGTTGCCGGCCGCGAGAGCCTGCCGGCGCACCGTCAGGTCGAGCAGCGGGCGGCTGGCGACCAGCGCGAACTGCGTCGCGGGGAAGCGGTGTTGCCAGCCCTGCCCGGTCAGCGTCACCAGGTCCTCGGGGAAGCCGAGGCGTCGGGCGCCCGCGGCGAGGAGGCGCTCGGTGGTGCCCGGCAGCATCTCCTCGATGAGGCGGGCGCCGTTGGACCACAGCAGGTGGGCGTGGCGGCCCTGCGGGACCCCCTTGCGGTGCAGGGGCTCCCCGGGCAGCGCGTCCCGTTCGACGACGGTGACGGCGTCCACGTGCCGGGCCAGGGCGTGGGCCGCCAGGGTGCCGGCCATGCTGGCGCCCAGTACGACGGCGTGTGCGGGTCGGGTGGTGGTCACGCGCGGATCCCTTCGGGCTGGCTGCTGTCGGCGGGCTCGTCCATGGTCACGTCCGTCACTCCCCAGAACGCCTGGACCCGGCGCCCGAGCCCGTTCTCGTCGAGCTCGACGATGCCGACGATGCGGAAGGTCATCGGCCGCGGTCGCTGCACGGTGACCGTCGTCGGCGTCACCACGAACCGGTCGTCCATCGAGGTCATCGGCGGGTCCGGCACCTCGTGCGTACCGCAGGAGACGGCGAGTTCGAGGTGCCGGCGCAGATCGTCCTTGCCCACCATCGGCGGCCGCCCCACGGGGTCCTCGAAGACGATGTCGTCCGTGAACAGGTCGAGGACGCCCTCGATGTCACCGGCGTTGATCCGCTCGGCGTAGTCGACGGCCATCTGCTTGCGGGTGGCCTCGTCGGGCATAGCACCTCCAGTGCGGGGTGGGGCCTCGGCCTGCGCTTCAGCCGAGGACCGTGAGATCGGATGTGCCCCAGTACGACTTCAGATGCCGGATGAGGCCGGACGGGTCCATGCGGATCACGAGCATCGCCGTACGCCGCAGGCGGGCCGTCTCCGGGACGTCGGGGGCCTTGAGCCAGCCCCGCTCGGCGTACGAAGGGCCCACGGGCAGGTAGTCCATCTCGGAGACCACCTGGATCAGCGCGTGCGCCGCGTCCTGCCCGGCGACGGGCTGTCCCGCCTGCTCCCGTAGCCGCGCGGAGAAGAGGTGCGCGTAATGGGTGCGTAGCTGCGCGTGCCCGGTGACCGGTGGGTGGCCGACCGGGTCCTCGAGGACGGCGTCGGGCGCGTACAGCTCCACGAGCGCGTCGAGGTCCCCGGCGTTGATCCGCCGGCTGTGCTCCTGGGCGCGCTGCTTGCGGGCGAACTCGTTCACCGCTGTTCCTCCCCTTCGTTCACCGCTGTCCCTCCACTGCCTGTCCGTTGCCGCTGTCCCTGCCGAGGTCCCGGTCGATGAACGCGAAGATATCGTCGGCCGACGCGTCCTGGATGCGGGCCGCCACCGCCGCCTCGCCCGTCGTCTCCGCCGGGGTGTCCAGCCGGGCCAGCGTGGCGCGGAGCCGCCCGGCCAGCTCGGCGCGTGCGGTGCCGTCCTTCGAGGAGACCGACAGGAGCGAGCTCTCCAGCCGTTCGAACTCCGCGAGGACGCCGGCGAGCGGGTCCGCCGCGCGCGGCGCGAGCTCCTGCCCCAGGTGCGCGGCGAGCTCCGCGGGGTTGGGGTGGTCGAAGACGAACGTGGCCGGCAGCTTCAGGCCGGTCGCCGTCGAGAGCCGGTTGCGCAGCTCCACCGCCGTCAGCGAGTCGAAGCCGAGCTCCCGCAGCCCCTGCGTCGCGTTGACCGGGGCCGCGGCGTCGTGGCCGAGGACGGCCGCGATGTGCGTACGCACCAGGTCGAGCAGCGCCTCCTCGCGCTCCGTGTAGGACATCCGGCCGAGCGCCTTGAGGAGCGCGGACGACCCGGCCGTACCGGCGCCGCCGCTCCTGTGCGTGCCGCGCACCAGGTCCCGCAGGAGGGCGGGGGCCGGGTGGCTCTGGGCCTGCCGCCGCATCCGCGCCAGGTCCAGGCGGACCGGTGCCAGGAGCGGCAGGCCCGCGGCCCACGCGGTGTCGAGCAGGGCGAGCCCCTCGTCGGCGTCGAGTCCGACCACACCGGCGCGGGCGTGGCGGGCCCGGTCGGCGTCGGTGAGCCGTCCGGACATCCCGCTCTCCAGATCCCAGTAGCCCCAGGCCAGCGAGGTCGCCGCGAGCCCGGTGTCGTACCGGTGCCGGGCCAGCGCGTCGAGGAAGGCGTTGGCGGCCGTGTAGCTGCCCTGGCCGGGGCCGCCGAGCAGCCCGGCGACCGAGGAGTACAGGACGAACGCGGACAGGTCGGCGTCCCGCGTCAGCTCGTGCAGATGCCACGCGGCGTCCGCCTTCACCCGCATCACGGCCTCGACCTGCTCGGCGGTGAGGTTCTGCACCACCGCGTCGTCCACGGTGCCCGCGCAGTGGAAGACGGCGGTCAGCGGATGCTCGGCGGGCACCGACTCCACGAGCGCGGCGGCCGCTTCCCGCTCGCCCGGGTCGCAGGCCGCGAAGGTGACCCGCGCGCCGAGCGCGGAGAGTTCCGCCGCCAGCTCCAGGGCGCCCGGCGCGTCGGCCCCGCGCCTGCTGGACAGGAGCAGGTGCCGGGCGCCGTGGCGGCTCACCAGGTGGCGCGCTGTGAGGGCGCCGAGCGCGCCGGTGCCGCCGGTGATCAGCACGGTGCCGTCGGGGTCGAAGGGGACGGGCAGGGTGAACACGGCGGTGGTGCCGGGTGACGGGGGTGCGGCTTCTGCCGCTGGCGCCTGCCGGACGTCCCATACGGAGACGTCGAGCGGCTCCAGGGCGCCGTCGTCGGCCAACTGGGCCAGTTCGGCGAGGATTTCGCGTACGCGGTCGGGGGTTGCGGGGGTGACGGGCTGTCCCGTGCCCGCGCCCGCGCCGGTGCCTGCGTCACCGGGTCCGGAATCGGCACCGGAACGGCGGACGGTCAGGGCCTCCTCGCCGCCGCCGTCGCCGGGCGTGACCGTCGGGGGGTCCTGGCGCCCTATGACCACATCGACCCCATCAACCCCGTCGGCCGCCGGCGCGCCGCCCGATCCGCGGCCCGACAGTCCGCCGCCGACCACATCGAGGTGCCAGTGCGCCGCGAGACCCAGCACGGCCCGGCCGACGGAACCGGTGTCCTCCTCGACGAGCAGCGACTCCCCGCCGCGCGGCACGACGACATCCGCCAGCACGTGGTACGCGGCCACGTAGGCTCCCAGCGATCCCGCCGCCCTTGCCCAACTCCAGCCGGCAGGTACGGGAATGACCACCCCGGCGTCGGCGACGGCCACCGGCCCGACCGCGTCGAACACGCCCATCACGCGGTCGCCCACGGTCACCGAGCCCGCCGCGTCGCCGACCTCGGTCACCACGCCGGCACCTTCGACCGAGCCCGCACGCGCTACCGAGCCCGCCCCGGACAGAGCGTGTGCCCCGCGCGTTCCCGAGCCGGGCACGGTGGCCCGCAGCGCCACCCGCACCTCGTGCGGTTCCAGCGCCCGCCCCGCCTCGGGAGCGTCGACGAGCGACAACGGCCCTCCTGCAGCGGTCCCTCCCGCACCGGCGCCTCCCGCACCAGCCCCTTCCGTACGGCCCCGGGCAAGGCGCCACGTAGTCGATCCGACCGGTGGCGCGAGCCGCACCGAGACGTCGTCGCGTACGAGCCGTGGCACATACGCCTGCCCGTCGCGCAGCGCCAACTCCGGCTCGCGCGAGGCGAGTACGCCCGGCAGCGCGCCGAGAGACGCGTCCAACTCGTCGAGGTCGAGCAGGGTGAGACGGCCGGGGTTCTCCGCCTGCGCGCTGCGTACCAGACCCCACAGGGAGGCGCCCGGCACGTCGCCGAGGATCTCGCCCGGCCTGGTCGCCACCGCGCCCCGGGTGACGACGACGAGGCGGCCGGCCGTGAACGCCGGATCGTCGACCCACTCCTTCAGCAGCGACAGCAGCGCCACGGCAGCCGTCCGCGCGTCCCCGACCGCACCTGCCCCGGCCGAGTCACCGCGTGCGTCCGCACCACCGGCACCACCCGCACCGCCCGAGTCACCGCGTGCACCCGCACCGGCCACGCCGCTCCCCGAACCCGCACCGAGCCCGGTACACACGGCGAGTACGACGTCGGGAGCCTCGCCGCCCGCCTCGACACCGGCCCGGAGCGCGCCGAACGTGCCCCACACGGGGGCATCGGACAGCGCACCGGCGAGCGCGGCGCCCAGCGGTTCGCCGGCCGGCGCCACCACGGCGGGACGCGTGGCACCGCCCCCGTCACCGGCCGCCACGGCCGCCTTCGCCCACACGAGCCCGAAGAGCGCATCGCGGTCCGCCGAACGGGACCCGGCGATCTGGTGCGCGCCGACCGGCCGCACCGTGAGCGAGTCCAGTGTCAACGCCGGCGAACCGTCGCTGTCCACGGCCGTCAGGGCCAGTTGGTCGGGGCCGGTCCGTGCGACGCGGACCCGCAGCCGGGACGCGCCCGACGCGTGCACCCGCAGCCCGCTCCAGGAGAACGGCAGCAGCACCTGGTCGGTCTCGGCGGACGAGGTGACCGCGTCCAGGATCAGCGCGTGCAGGGTGGCGTCGAGGAGCACCGGGTGCACCTGGTAGCGGTCGGCCCGGCCGCTCTCGCTCTCGGGCAGCGCCACCTCGGCGAAGATGTCGTCCCCGAGGCGCCAGGCGCTCACGAGTCCCTGGGAGCCGGGCCCGAAGTCGTATCCGTGCGTGGCGAGTTCGTCGTACGGATCCGTCCCGCCGACCGGGGTGGCTCCGGGTGGCGGCCAGGCCCCGCCGAACGGGACGTCCGCCGCGGAGCCCGCCGCGGAGAGCGCTTCGGCGTCCGCTTCAGCATCCGCTTCGGCGGGCGCGACCACACCCGCGGCATGCCGGGTCCACGTGGCCTCCTCGCCCTCGCTCGCAGGGCGCGAGTAGACGGAGACGGGACGACGGCCGTCCTCGGCGACCGCGCCGACCGCGACCTGCAGATCGACCGTCCCCGCGCCCTCGTCGCCGAAGGTGAGCGGCGTGTGCAGGGTCAGCTCCGCCAGCTCCTCGCAGCCGGTGCGCGCCGCGGCCTGCAGCGCCAGCTCGACGAACGCCGAACCGGGAAGTAGCACGGTGTCCATGACCCGGTGCTCCGCCAGCCACGTCTGGTCGCGCGGCGAGATCCGGCCGGTCAGCACATGGCTGCTGCCGTCCGCGAGTTCCACGGCGGCGCCGAGCAGCGGATGCCCCGCAGAGGCGAGCCCGAGCCCCGCGGGATCCCCGGCGACACCCCTGCGCCCCTCCAACCAGTACCGCTCGCGCTGGAAGGCGTACGTCGGCAGGTCCACCACCCGAGGCAGCGGCACGGCAGGGAACCATCCGGTCCAGTCGACCTCCGCGCCCGCGGTGAAGGCGAGCGCGGCGGCGCGGGCGAGTTGGGCGGCGTCGCCGTGGTCGCGGCGGAGGGTGGGGACGACGGTGGCGGGCAGGGCGGCCCGTTCGATGGTCTCTTCCATGCCGAGGTTGAGGACGGGGTGAGGGCTGGCTTCGATGAAGAGCCGGTAGCCGTCGGCGAGGAGAGCTTCGATGGTGTCGGCGAAGCGGACCTGTTGACGGAGATTGGTGACCCAGTACTCGGTGTCGAGAGCGGTGGTGTCGTCGAGGCGTTCGGCGGTCACGGTGGAGTAGAAAGCGACGTCTGTACGGGTCGGTGCGATCTCCGCCAGACGCTCGGTGAGGAGGTCGTGGAGTTCGTCGATCTGGGGACCGTGGGAGGCGTAACCCACGTCGATGACACGAGCTCGTAGCCCTTGCGACTCGGCCTCCGCGACCACGGTGGCGACATGCTCGGGCGGGCCCGAAATCACCGTAGAGGAAGGCCCGTTGACGGCGGCAACACACACGCCGGGCCGGTCGCCGATCAGCTCACCGGCCTGCTCCGGGCCCGTGCCCAGGGACGCCATGTCCCCGTGCCCCTGCAACTGCCGCAGAGCGTCACTGCGTACGGCAACGATCCGCGCCGCATCCTCCAACGACAACGCACCCGCCACACATGCAGCGGCCATCTCACCCTGCGAATGCCCGACCACGGCGGCCGGAATGACCCCGCAGTCCGCCCACACGGCGGCCAGCGAGACCATCACGGCCCACAGCACCGGCTGCACGACCTCGACCCGGGACAGTTCACTACCGTCCCCGCGCAACACCTCCGTCAACGACCAGTCCACGTAAGCCGACAGCGCCCGCTCACACTCACCGATCCGCGCCGCGAACACCGGAGACTCGTCAAGGAGTTGGGCACCCATGCCCACCCACTGCGACCCCTGCCCCGGAAACACCAACACCGGCCCGGCACCGGAAGCACCCTGGACGGCGCCCGCGACGACATCCGGGGAGGGTTCACCCGCCGCCAAGGACCGAAGCCCCGCGAGGAGCGTCTCGCGGTCCTTGCCCACGACCACGGCCCGGTTCTCGAAGACCGAGCGGCTCTTGACCAGCGACCAGCCCACGTCGAGGGGTGACGCGAGCCGAGCGTCGGCCGTCGCGCGCTCGGCCAGGAGCCCGGCCTGGGCCCGCAGCGCCTCCTCACCGCGCGCCGACACCACCCACGGCACCACTCCGGCCGGGGACCCGACCGTCAGAGCGGCGTCCACAGGTTCCGGTGCGTCGGGGGCCTGCTCCAGGATCAGGTGGGCGTTCGTGCCCGAGATGCCGAAGGCCGAGACGCCCGCGCGGCGCGGACGTTCGCCGCGCGGCCAGGCGACCGGCTCCGACAGGAGGCGCACGCCGCTGCCCTCCCACTCCACGTGCGGTGTGGGGGAGTCGATGTGCAGCGAGGCCGGCAACTGCTCGTTGCGCAGGGCCATGACCATCTTGATGACCCCGGCGACGCCCGCCGACGCCTGGGCGTGGCCGATATTGGACTTGATTGAGCCGAGCCAGAGGGGCCGGTCCTCGGACCGCTCCTTGCCGTACGTCGCGACGAGCGCACTCGCCTCGATGGGGTCGCCCAGCATGGTGCCGGTGCCGTGCGCCTCGATCGCGTCGATGTCCTCGGCGGAGAGGCGGGCGTTGGCGAGCGCCTGCCGGATCACGCGCTGTTGCGCCTGGCCGTTGGGTGCCGTGAGACCGTTGCTCGTACCGTCCTGGTTGATGGCCGAACCCCGGATCACCGCAAGGACGTTGTGGCCGTTGCGGCGGGCCTCGGAGAGCCGTTCGAGGACGAGCAGGCCGACTCCCTCGGCCCATCCCGTGCCGTCGGCGGCGGCCGCGAACGGCTTGCATCGCCCGTCCTTGGCCAGGCCACGCTGCAGGGAGAACTCGACGAAGGCGCCGGGCGTGGCCATCACCGTCGCGCCGCCCGCGAGGGCGAGGGAGCACTCGCCCTGCCGCAGCGCGTGCGCCGCCTGGTGGATCGCCACCAGAGAGGACGAACACCCGGTGTCGATGGTCATCGCCGGGCCTTCGAGCCCGAGGACGTACGACACCCGACCGGAGGCGACACAGCCGAGGTTGCCGGTGCCGATGTACCCCTCGACCTCGGTGGGGCGTTCACCGACGAGCGCCAGATAGTCGAAGATCGTGAGGCCCGTGTACACCCCGGCGTTGCTGCCCTTGAGGGTCTCCCGGTCGAGTCCCGCGCGTTCGATGGCCTCCCACGCGGTCTCCAGGAGCAGCCGTTGCTGGGGGTCCATGGCGACGGCCTCGCGCGGGCTGATACCGAAGAAGCCGGCGTCGAAGTCGCCCGCGTCGTACAGGAATCCGCCCTCGCGCACATAGCTGGTGCCCCGGCTCTCCGGGTCCGGGTCGTACAGCGTCTCCAGGTCCCAGCCCCGGTCGTCGGGGAAGTCCCCCATGGCGTCCCGGCCGGCCGTGACCAGGTCCCACAGCTCCTCGGCCGAGCGGACGTCGCCCGGGTAGCGGCAGGCCATGCCGACGATCGCGATCGGCTCGTCGCCGGCGGCGGACGTGGCCGTCAGGGCGGCGGAGCCGGCGGCCGAGGTGTCGCCGGACAGTTCGGCGAGGAGGAGGTCGGTGAGGGAGTCGGGCGTGGGATGGTCGAAGACGACGGTGGTGGCCAGCGTCAGGCCGGTGCTCTTGTTGAGCCGGTTGCGCAGCTCCACCGCGGTGAGCGAGTCGAAGCCCAGCTCCTGGAAGGGTTGTGTCGCGGGTACGGCGTCGACGTCCGCGTGCCCGAGGGTGGCCGCGGCCTGTGCGCGTACGTGCTGAAGGATCAACTGCCGCTGCTGCGCGGGTTTCGCCTCGGTCAGCTCCCGCTGGAGCGAGGACGCCTCCGCGGACTCCTCCTCGGCTGCCGCGGGCGCGCTATCCCTGCGGTTCTCGGGCAGGTCGGCGAGGAGCGGGCTGGGCCGCTGCGCGGTGAACGTCGACGTGAACTGCGCCCAGTCGAAGTTCGCCACGGTCAGCGTCGTCTCGCCCGCGTCGAGCGCCTGCTGCAGCGCCTTGACGCAGAGCTCCGGGCTCAGCGGGTGCAGGCCGAACCGGCTGAAGAACGTCAACGCGGCCTGATCGGAGGCCATTCCGGCCTCGGCCCAGGGACCCCATGCGATGGAGGTGGCGGGCAGACCTTGGGAGCGGCGGTGTTCGGCGAGCGCGTCGAGGAAGTGGTTGGCGGCGCCGTACGCGCCCTGCTGGCCGCTGCCCCAGACACCGGCGCCGGAGGAGAACATCACGAACGCCGAGAGATCCGCCCCGCGCGTCGCCTCGTGCAGGTGCTGCGCGGCGAGCGCCTTGGGCCGCAGCACCTCGTCCAGCTCCGCGCCCGACACGTCGCCGAGCCCGATGTAGTTCGGCACGCCCGCCGCGTGGATCACGGCCGTCAGCGGATGCTCGTCCGGTACGGACTCGATGAGACCCCGCACCTGCTCGCGGTCACCGACGTCGCACGAGACGATGGTGACGGCGGCACCCAACTCGCGTAGTTCCGCGCCGAGTTCGTCGGCGCCGGGCGCGTCGGGCCCGCGGCGGCTGGTCAGCAGCAGATGCGGGGCGCCTTCCCGCGCGAGCCAGCGGGCGAGGACCGCGCCGATGCCGCCGGTGCCGCCCGTGATGAGAGTGGTCCCCTCGGGCCGCCACTGTATGCCGCTGTCGTGCGCGCGGGCCGGCGCGTGAGTGAGACGACGGGCCTGGACGCCGCCCGCGCGGACGGCCACCTGGTCCTCGTCCCGGAACGCCAGGACCGCGGCGAGACGGGAGAGCGTCTGGTGGTCGACACGCCCCGGAAGGTCGACCAGACCGGCCCACAGCTGCGGATACTCCAGCGCGGCGACCCGCCCGAGCCCCCAGACCTGGGCCTGCACCGGGTGGGTGAGGGCGTCGGTGGCGCTCGTGGAGACGGCGCCCTGGGTGAGGGTGCGTACCGGGACGGTGTTGGTGCCGTCGGCGGCGAGATCGCCCAGGGCCTGGACGAGAGCGGTGGTCGCGGCGAGCCCGGAGGGCACGGCCGGATGCTCGGGATGCGGCTCCTCGTCCAGCGCGAGCAGATTCACGATCCCGGCGCAGGCGCCCCCGTCCCCGTCCCCGTCCCCGTCCGTGAGGGACCGCAGCTCCTGCGCGAGCCCCGCACGCTCCACGGCGCGTGCGTCGACCACATGCTGGCGCACGTCCCCGCCATGTGCGGCGAGCGTCTGCGCGGTCGCCCGGGCCACGGGGTGGTCGGCGTGCGCCGCGGGCAGGAGCACCAGCCAACTGCCGCTCAGATCAGGGGCGGTGGCGTCCGGCTGGTGCTTCCACGTGACGTGGTAGCGCCAGGAGTCGACGGTGGTCTGCTGCCGGTGCCGCTGCCGCCAGGCGGACAGAACAGGCAGCGCGGGCTCCAGCACCTCCACGGTCTCGGCCTGCCCCTGGATACCCAGGCTGTCGACGAGGGTGTCGATGTCCAGGTCCTCGATGGCCTGCCACACCCGCGCCTCGACCGGATCGTGCCCGACGCCCACGGGAACGCCCGCCGCGGGCGGCGCCACCCAGTAGTGCTTGTGCTGGAAGGCGTAGGTGGGGAGGTCGACCGTACGAGGGGCGGGGTCGGCCGGGAACCAGCGCCGCCAGTCGACGTCCGCGCCGGCCACGAACGCCTGGGCGGCGGCGTGCGTGAACTGGACGCGGCCCCCCTGATCACGGCGCAGGGTGGGGACGGTACGGGCGTCGACGCCGGTGGCCTCGAACGTCTCCTGGATGCCGAGGTTGAGGACGGGGTGGGGGCTGGCTTCGATGAAGAGCCGGTAGCCGTCGGCAAGGAGGGCTTCGATGGTGTCGGCGAAGCGGACGGGTTGGCGGAGGTTGGTGACCCAGTACTCGGTGTCGAGGGAGGTGGTGTCGTCGAGGCGTTCGGCGGTCACCGTGGAGTAGAACGCCACGTCGGTGGGGGTGGGCTGGATGTCGGCGAGGCGGTCCGTCAGCAGATCGTGCAGCTCGTCGATCTGCGGACCGTGGGAGGCGTAGCCCACATCGATGACACGGGCTCGTAGCCCTTGGGATTCCGCCTCGGTGACTACGGCGGCCACGTGCTCGGGCGGGCCCGAAATCACCGTGGAGGACGGCCCGTTGACGGCGGCGATACACACGCCCGGCCGGTCGCCGATCAGCTCGGCGGCCCGCTCGGCGCCCGTGCCCAGGGACGCCATGTCCCCGCGCCCCTGCAACTGCCGCAGAGCGTCACTGCGTACGGCGACGATCCGCGCCGCATCCTCCAACGACAACGCACCCGCCACACAAGCAGCAGCCATCTCACCCTGCGAATGCCCCACCACAGCAGCCGGAACAACCCCGCTGTCCGCCCACACGGCGGCGAGCGAGACCATCACGGCCCACAGCACCGGCTGCACGACCTCGACCCGGGACAGCTCCGCCCCGTCCCCGCGCAGCACCTCCGTCAACGACCAGTCCACGTAAGCCGAAAGCGCTCGCTCACACTCACCGATCCGCGCCGCGAACACCGGCGACTCATCGAGCAGTTGGGCGCCCATCCCCACCCACTGCGACCCCTGCCCCGGGAACACCAACACCGGACCGGGACCCACATCCCCGGCCACCCCGGACACCACATCCTGCGACGCCTCACCCGACGCCAACGCACCCAGCCCAGCCGTCAACGCGTTCCGGTCGCCTCCCGCCACCACCGCCCGGTGCGCGAACAGGGGCCGTGTCGTGGCCAGTGACCAGCCGACCTCCACGGGCGAGGCATCCGTGTCCTCTGTCCCCGTGGCCCCGGTACCCGTGCCCCCGGCCGCGTATACGCCCAGCCTCCGCGCCTGGTCACGCAGGGCCTCGCCGGTCCGCCCGGAGACCACCCACGGCACCACCCCGTTCGACGACGGCGCCGCGTCGGGCGCCGGAGCGGGCTCTTCCGCAGCGGACTCCGGTGTGTCCCGCGGCGCCTCCTCCAGGATCAGATGCGCGTTCGTGCCCGAGATGCCGAAGGCCGAGATGCCCGCACGCCGTGTCCGCTCCGCCGGCCAGGTGACCGATTCGGCGAGCAGCCGCACGCCGCCCTGTTCCCACGCCACGTGCGGGGAGGGCGCGTCGATGTGGAGCGAGGCGGGCAGCCGCTCGTTGCGCAGCGCCATGACCATCTTGATGACACCGGCGACACCCGCGGCGGCCTGCGTGTGACCGATGTTCGACTTGACCGATCCGAGCCACAACGGCCGTTCCTCCGGCCGCCCTTGACCGTACGTGGCGAGCAGGGCCTGCGCCTCGATGGGGTCGCCGAGCGTGGTGCCCGTACCGTGGGCCTCCACCGCGTCGACGTCCTCGGGGGAGAGGCGCGCGTTGGCGAGCGCGGCGCGGATGACCCGCTCCTGCGAGGGACCGTTGGGGGCGGCGAGACCGTTGCTCGTACCGTCCTGGTTGATCGCCGAACCCCGCACCACCGCGAGGACTTGATGGCCGCGGCGGCGCGCCTCGGAGAGCAGTTCGAGCGCCACCACGCCCGCGCCCTCGCCCCAGCCGGTGCCGTCGGCGGCGGCCGCGAACGGCTTGCACCGCCCGTCCGGCGCGAGCCCGCGCTGCCGCGAGAACTCGGTGAACGAGCCGGGCGTCGCCATGACCGTCGAGCCGCCGGCCAGTGCGAGGGAGCACTCGCCCTGGCGCAGCGCCTGGGCCGCCAGGTGGATGGCCACCAGGGAGGACGAGCACGCCGTGTCGACGGTCACCGCCGGTCCTTCGAGGCCCAGCGTGTAGGAGATCCGGCCGGACACCACGCTGCCGAGGTTGCCGGTGCCGATGTACCCCTCCACCTCACTGGCCGTCTGGCTGATCAGCGTCAGATAGTCGTGGGCGCTCACGCCGGTGAAGACGCCGGTGTCGCTGCCCTTCAGCGCCTGCGGGTTGAGGCCCGCGTGCTCGATGGCCTCCCATGCGGTCTCCAGGAGCAGCCGTTGCTGGGGGTCCATGGCGACGGCCTCGCGCGGGCTGATGCCGAAGAAGTCGGCGTCGAAGTCGCCCGCGTCGTACAGGAAGGCGCCGTCCCGCACATAGCTGGTGCCGGGGTGTTCCGGGTCGGGGTGGTAGAGCGACTCCAGGTCCCAGCCCCGGTCGTCGGGGAACGCGGCGACCGCGTCGCCCTCGTCGCGCACCAGCCGCCACAGATCCTCGGCGGAGCGTGTGCCGCCGGGATAGCGGCAGGCCATGCCCACGATCGCGACGGGTTCGGCCGACTCCTTGTCGCGGAGCTTTTGGCGGGCCTCGCGCAGCTCCGCGGTGACCCACTTGAGGTGATCGAGAAGCTTCTCCTCGTTCGACATCTGACCCAGGCTCCTTGGCGCTACGTGGTGATCGGGGACGTACGGGTGGGGGAGCGGAGAGGACGGTGGGGGAAGAGGGACGACGGGAGGCGGGCGGGTTCGGGACTTCGCTCAGGACTTCCCGAACTCGCTGGAGATCAGGTCGAAGATGTCGTCCGCGCTGGCCGCCTCCAGATCGGCGTGGGCGGAGTCGCCTCCTTCCGGGGCTTGTTGCGCCGGACTCCACTTCGAGACCAGCACCTGCAGTCGGCCCACGATCCGCCGGCGCGCTGCCTCGTCGACCTCGGCCGTGCCGTACGTGGCGTCCCACTTGTCGAGCGCGGCGAGCACGGTGCCTTCGCCCGCGGCCCCGCCGTCGTCGCCGAGCTGCCCGCGCAGGTGCGCCGCGAGCGCCTCGGACGTCGGATGGTCGAAGATCACGGTGGCCGGCAGGGTGAGCCCGGTCGTGGAGTTGAGCTGGTTGCGCAGCTGGACCGCGGTGAGCGAGTCGAAGCCGAGCTCCTGGAACGGCTGCGCGGCGGGGATGTCCTCGACCGTGCGGCCGAGCGTCGCGGCGGCGTACGTCCGTACGTGCTGGACGAGGAAGCCGAGCCGCTGGGCCGCGGGAGTCTTCGCGAGCTCCGCGCGGAACGCGCTGGTCTCCGCGGCGGAACCGGTCTGCTCGGCCTCCCGCCGGTTCTCCGGGATGTCGTCGAGGAAGGGGCTGGGCCGCTGCGCGGTGAACGTCGGCGTGAACCGCGCCCAGTCGAAGTTCGCCACGGTCAGCGTCGTGTCACCGGCGTCCACCGCCTGGTGCAACGCCTTGACGCACAGCTCCGGTCCGATCGGGAGCAGACCGAAGCGCTTGAAGTACGTCAGCGACTCCGGGTCCGCCGACATCCCGGCCTCGGCCCAGGGCCCCCAGGCGACGGTGGTGGCGGGCAACCCCCGCGAGCGCCGGTGTTCGGCGAGCGCGTCGAGGAAGTGGTTGGCGGCCCCGTACGCACCCTGCTGGCCGCTGCCCCACACACCGGCGCCGGAGGAGAACATCACGAACGCCGAGAGATCCATCCCGCGCGTCGCCTCGTGCAGGGTCCAGGCCGCGCCGGACTTGGAGCCGAGGACCTCGCCCAGACGCGCCGTCGTCAGATCGGCGACCGCCGTCAGATCGGTGATCCCCGCCGCGTGGATGACGGCGGTCAGAGGGTGCTCGTCGGGCATGTCGTCAACAAGGCGGCGCACCCGGTCGGCGTCGCCCACGTCGCAGGCGGTGACGGTCACGGTGGTGCCGAGCTCGTTGAGTTCGGCGGCGAGCTCCGCGGCGCCGGGGGCGTCGGGCCCGCGACGGCTGGTGAGGTGCAGGTGGGGGGCGCCGCGGTGGGCGAGCCAGCGGGCGAGGACGGCGCCGATGCCGCCGGTGCCGCCCGTGATGAGGGTGGTCCCCTCGGGCCGCCAGGCCGGCTCGGTCCGATGGATCGCGGGGGAGGTGGGGGCGTGGGTGAACCGCCGCGTGTGGACGCCGGTGGGACGGATCGCGGTCTGGTCCTCGTCCCCGGGAAGCAGGGCGGCGGCGAACCGTGCGTGGATATGGGTGTCGACGCGCGCCGGGAGGTCGATCAGACCGGCCCACAGGCGGGGATGTTCGAGGGCGGCCACGCGCCCGAGCCCCCAGACGTGGGCCTGCAGGGGATGGGTGAGCGGGTCGGTGGCGCCGGTGGAGACGGCACCCTGGGTGACCGTGTGCAGCGGCGCGCTCGTGCCGTTGTCGCCGAGGGCCTGGACCAGCGCGGTGGTCGCGGCGAGCCCCGCGGGTACGGCGGGATGCTCGGGGTGCGGCTCCTCGTCCAGGGCCAGCAGGTTGACGATGCCGGCGACTCCGTCGGTGTCCACCGAGGCCAGCTCGTCGCGCCGGACCCGGCCGGTCTCCACCGGGTGGAGCCGCACGCCGTCCGCCCCGTGCGCGGTGAGGGCGTCCACGGTGGCCCGTACGGCGGGGTGCTCGACGTGTCCGTCGGGTACGAACAGCAGCCAGGCGCCGCCCAGTTCAGGCGCGGCGACATCCGGTTGATGCTTCCACGTGACGCGATAGCGCCAGGAATCGATGGTCGTCTGGTCCCGATGGCGCCGACGCCAGCCCTGGAGCACCGGCAGCGCGGGCTCCAGCGCCCGTACCGCCTCCGCACTGCCCTCCTCCGAGCCCAACGTCTCGGCCAGAAGCTCGAGATCGAGCTCCTCGACGGCCTGCCACAACTGTGACTCGGCGGCCCCCTGCTCACCA
Source organism: Streptomyces sp. NPDC041713 (assembly GCF_055591085.1). Classification (NCBI taxonomy): domain Bacteria; kingdom Bacillati; phylum Actinomycetota; class Actinomycetes; order Kitasatosporales; family Streptomycetaceae; genus Streptomyces; species Streptomyces sp. NPDC041713. The sequence goes on along the minus strand of NZ_JBVIZY010000004.1, from coordinate 310,763 downwards.
CTGCCGGCCACGGGAGCCGCGGCCCGCTCAAGCCAGTAGTGCTGGCGTTGGAAGGCGTAGGTGGGGAGGTCGACGGTACGGGGGGTGGGGTCGGTCGGGAACCAGCGCCGCCAGTCGATGTCGGCGCCTGCGGTGAAGGCGTGGGCGGCGGCGCGGGCGAGTTGGGTGGCGTCGCCGTGGTCGCGGCGGAGGGTGGGGACGACGGTGGCGGTGGCTTGTGCCTGCTCGATGGTCTCTTCCATGCCGAGGTTGAGGACGGGGTGGGGGCTGGCTTCGATGAAGAGCCGGTAGCCGTCGGCGAGGAGGGCCTCGATGGTGTCGGCGAAACGGACGGGTTGGCGGAGGTTGGTGACCCAATACTCGGTGTCCAGCGTCGTGGTGTCCGACAGGCGCTCAGCCGTCACCGTCGAGTAGAAAGCCGTGTCGGTGCGGGTCGGCTGGATGTCGGCCAGGCGCTCGGTGAGGAGGTCGTGGAGTTCGTCGATCTGGGGGCCGTGAGAGGCGTAACCCACGTCGATGACCCGCGCCCGTAGCCCTTGCGACTCGGCCTCCGCCACCACAGCCGCCACATGCTCAGGCGGACCCGAAATCACCGTAGAAGACGGCCCGTTGACGGCGGCAACACACACGCCCGGCCGGTCGCCGATCAGCTCAGCGGCCCGCTCGGCCCCCGTGCCCAGGGACGCCATGTCCCCGTGCCCCTGCAACTGCCGCAGAGCGTCACTGCGTACGGCGACGATCCGCGCCGCATCATCCAACGACAACGCACCCGCCACACACGCGGCAGCCATCTCACCCTGCGAATGCCCCACCACGGCAGCCGGAACAATCCCAGAGTCCGCCCACACGGCGGCCAGCGACACCATCACCGCCCACAGCACCGGCTGCACGACCTCAACCCGGGACAGCTCCGCCCCGTCCCCGCGCAACACCTCCGTCAACGACCAGTCCACGTAAGCCGAAAGCGCCCGCTCACACTCACCCATCCGCGCAGCGAACACCGGCGACTCATCGAGGAGTTGGGCACCCATGCCCACCCACTGCGACCCCTGCCCCGGAAACACCAACACCGGCCCGGCACCACCAGAGGTCGCCGCACCGGACACCACATCCGCCGACACCTCACCCGACGCCAACGCACCCAGCCCCGCCGTCAAAGCGTCCCGGTCACGCCCCACCACCACGGCCCGATGCTCGAACACCGACCGTGTCGTGGCCAACGACCACCCCACCTCCGAAGCCGAGACATCCTCGTCCCGTCCCGTGAACTCACCGAGCTTCCGGGCCTGTTCACGTAGAGCCGCCACAGACCGCCCCGACACCACCCACGGCATCACCCCACCCGCGACGGCGCCCACCCCCTCCCGGGCAGCGGCTGAAGCAGAAGTAGTATCAGAAGCCGTATTAAAGGCAGAAGCCGTGTCAGCAGCAGGTACCTCCGCCGGCGCCTCCTCCAGGATCAGGTGCGCGTTCGTCCCCGAGAAGCCGAACGACGAGACCCCGGCCCGGCGCGGGCGTTCGCCGCGCGGCCACTTCACCGCCTCGGTGAGCAGGCGCAGCCCGCTGCCGTCCCACTCCACGTGCGGGGACGGCTCGTCGACGTGCAGGATGGCGGGCAGCAGGTCGTTGCGCAGGGCCATCACCATCTTGATGACGCCCGCGACGCCCGCGGCGATCTGCGTGTGGCCGATGTTGGACTTCACCGCACCGACCCACAGGGGGCGGTCCTCCGGCCGCTCCTGCCCGTAGGCGGCGATGAGGGCGCCGGCCTCGATCGGGTCGCCGAGCGTCGTCCCCGTACCGTGCGCCTCCACGACGTCGACGTCCTCGGCGGTGAGGCGGGCGTTGGCGAGGGCGGCGCGGATGACCCGCTCCTGGGCGGGGCCGTTGGGCGCGGTGAGGCCGTTGCTCGCGCCGTCCTGGTTGACGGCCGAGCCCCGGATCACCGCGAGGATCTTCCGGCCGTTGCGGCGCGCGTCGGAGAGCCGCTCCAGGAGCAGCACGCCGGTGCCCTCGGCCATGCCCATGCCGTCGCTGTTCGCCGAGAACGGCTTGCACCGGCCGTCGGGGGCGAGGCCGCGCAGTTCGCTGAAGCCGATCAGCGGGGCCGACGACGACATCACGTACGTGCCGCCCGCCAGGGCCAGCGAACACTCCTGGGCGCGCAGGGACTGTGCCGCGAGATGGAGGGAGACGAGCGACGAGGAGCACGCGGTGTCGACCGTGACCGCCTGGCCCTCCAGCCCCAGGGTGTAGGCGACGCGGCCCGAGGTGACGCTACCGGAGTTGCCGATGGTGAAGTAGCCGGCGGTGCCCTCGGGCACCTCGGAGGCGCCGAGGGCGTAGTCGAGGCCGTCGCAGCCGATGAAGGTGCTCGTGGCGCTGCCGCGCAGGGTGAACGGGTCGATGCCGGCGCGTTCGACCGCTTCCCACGCCGTCTCCAGGGCGAGCCGCTGCTGTGGCGCCATGGCCAGCGCCTCGCTCGGGCCGATGCCGAAGAAGGTGGAGTCGAAGTCGCCCGCGTCGTAGACGAAGCCGCCCTCGCGGACGTAACTGGTGCCGGTGCTCTCGGGATCCGGGTCGTAGAGCGCGTCGAGGTCCCAGTTGCGGTTGCCGGGCAGCGGGGCGACGGCGTCGCCGCCCGCGGAGATCAGATCCCAGAACTCCTCGGGAGACCGGACACCGCCCGGAAGCCGGCAGGCCATGCCGACGACCGCGATCGGCTCGTGGCCCGCCGACTCGACGTCCTGCAGCCGGCGTTCCGTCTGACGCAGGTCCGCTGTGACCCGCTTGAGATACTCAAGAAGCTTCTCTTCGTTGTGCGCCATCCCGGTGACAACCGCTCCTCTCCGCGAGAACGGCCGGGCCCCTGACCCGATGGCCGGACGGCCGCGGGGTCGGCATGTGCATCGGGCAGGCGGAGCCCCGCCGGTCCGCAGACTCCTCGACGGCGCTAAAGCCCTCCTAATACTCGGCTGTGTACGCAGCTTCTTAGGGCCGCTTAAGCGATGGCTGCAAAGGTGAGCCGGTGTCAGGTCGTCACGCTCTGATCACGCGAAGCGGGACGTCGTCACGCTCCGATCACGCGAAGCGAGGCATCGTGTCCATCACGAACAGCAAGCCGGCCGCCCCACTCCCGGACCTGGTCGACCCGTCGTTCTGGGGGCGGTCGCACGAGGAACGCGTGGCGCTGTTCGAGGAGTTGCGCGGGCTGCCGCACCCGGCGTTCATCCGGCAGAACATGCCGGGCGTGCCCTGGACGTTCGGCTACCACGCGCTGGTGAAGTACGCGGACATCGCGGAGGTGAGCCGCCGGCCGCAGGACTTCTCCTCGAACGGCGCGACCACCATCATCGGCCTGCCGCCCGAGCTGGACGAGTACTACGGCTCGATGATCAACATGGACAATCCCGAGCACTCCCGGTTGCGCCGGATCGTCTCGCGCTCCTTCGGTCGCACCATGGTGCCGGAGTTCGAGGCGGTGGCGACGCGCACGGCGCGGCGCATCATCGCCGAACTCGTCGAGCGCGGGCCCGGGGACTTCATCAGGCCCGTCGCGGCGGAGATGCCGATCGCGGTGCTCAGCGACATGATGGGGATCCCCGAGAAGGACTACGACTTCCTCTTCGAGCGGTCCAACACGATCGTCGGCCCCCTCGATCCGGACTACGTGCCCGACCGCGCCGACTCCGAGCGTGCGGTGGTGGAGGCGTCACGGGAGCTCGGCGACTACATCGCCGGTCTCCGGGAGGAGCGGCTGGCCTCGCCCGGCGACGACCTGATCACCAAGCTGGTGCAAGTCCAGGCGGACGGCGAGCAGTTGACGCGCCAGGAGCTCGTGTCGTTCTTCATCCTGCTCGTCATCGCCGGGATGGAGACCACCCGCAACGCCATCTCGCACGCCCTGGTGCTGCTGACCGAGCACCCCGAGCAGAAGCAGCTGCTCGTGTCGGACTTCGACCGGTACGCCAAGGACGCGGTCGAGGAGATCCTACGGGTCTCCACGCCCATCAACTGGATGCGCCGGGTCGCCACCCGCGACTGCGACATGAACGGCCACCGGTTCCGCAGGGGCGACCGGATCTTCCTGTTCTACTGGTCCGGCAACCGCGACGAGAACGTCTTCCCCGACCCGTACCGCTTCGACATCACGCGCGGCGCGAACGCGCACGTCACGTTCGGGGCGGTGGGCCCGCACGTGTGTCTCGGCGCACACCTCGCCCGGATGGAGATCACCGCCCTGTACCGGGAGTTGCTCGCCGCGCTGCCCCAGATCCACGCCGTGGGGCAGCCGCGGCGCCTCGACTCCAGCTTCATCGAGGGCATCAAGCACCTGCACTGCGCCTTCTGACAGCACTCTGACTTCTGACGGTCCTCCGAGCGCCTTCTGACGCACCGATCCTGCCGCGGGCCGGCCGCAGACGTACGCCTCCTCCGTGCGCGCACGCCGTGCGACGGGCCGTCGGGCCGGTCAGCGGCCGGACATCGCCAGGGGCGGGGACATCAGATGCGTGTCACCGGAGAGGATGGCCCGCTGCAGTTCCTGGAGCGGGCGCCCCGGTTCGAGGCCCAGTTCGTCGTTGAGCGTCTTGCGGACCGACTGGTACACCTTGAGCGCGTCCGCCTGCCGCTCGGAGCGGTAGAGCGCCAGCATGAGCTGGCGGTAGAACGCCTCGCACATCGGGTTCTCCGCGGTCAGGGCGTACAGCATGCCGACCGCCTCCCGGTGTCTGCCGAGCTGCAGCTGACACTCGACGAGCATTTCCTGGCACTCCAGGCGGATCTCGTTCAGCCAGGTGGAGAACCCGTCCACGATCGGGCCGTTGGCGACGGTCCCGTTCCCGCCCTGTCCGAGGATCGGCCCGCGCCACAGCGCGAGGGCCTGTCCGAAGCAGGAGGCCGCCTCGTCGTACCGCTGCTCCCTGAGCAACGAGCGTCCCGAGTCGACCAGTTCGGGGAAGACCTGGGCGTCGATCCGGTCGTCGCCCTTGCGCAGCACGTATCCCGGCGCGCGGGTCTCGACCGGGTTGCCGGTCGAGCCGGGTACCTTGAGGAACTTGCGGAGCTGGGAGATGTACACGTGGAGTCCCGCGGTGGCCCGCCGGGGCAGGTCCTCGCCCCAGATCTCCCGCATCAGCTGCTCCAGGGAGACCAGTTGGTCGGCCCGGATGAGCAGCACGGTGAGGACGACTTCGACCTTCTGCGCGTTGATGGTGCCGTACGTGTTGCCGTTCCTGATGCGGAGCGGGCCGAGGATCTCGTACCTCATCGGGCCGTCCCCCCTGCCGTCCGCGCCGCGGGCCGGCGCGTGCGGTCCGCCAGGGCGCCGGCGATGATCCGCGAGACGTCCCTCTGGTGGGTGTTGAGGTAGAAGTGGCCCCCGGGGAAGACCTTGAGGTCGAAGGGGCCCGCGGTGTGTTCCCGCCAGGCCGCGACGTCGTCCTGCGGGGCCTGCGTGTCCCGGTCGCCGACCAGTGCGGTGATGGGGCAGTCCAGAGGTGGCGCCGGTTTCCACCGGTACAACTCGACCGCGCGGTAGTCGTTGCGGACGACGGGGAGGATGTCCGCGAGCAGCTCGGGGTCGTTCAGGAACATCGGGTCCGTGCCGCCGGCGCGGCGCAGCTCCGCGGCCAACTCGCGGTCGTTCAGGAGGTGGACGGTGCCCGGCCGGAACCGGGAGGGGGCGCGGCGCCCCGACATGAACAGGTGGCAGGGCCGCGCGCCCGTGTGCTCACCGAGCCGCTGCGCGACTTCGTAGGCGAGCACGGCGCCCATGCTGTGGCCGAAGAAGGCGAGCGGCTTGTCGTCGAACGGCGCGAGGGCCTCGGTGACCAGGTCGGCGAGGGTCGGGATGTCGTCGATGAGCCGCTCGCGGCGCCGGTCCTGTCGGCCGGGGTACTGCACGGCCAGGACTTCGGCGTCCGGCAGCAGCGTGGGGGACTGCGCCAGGGGGTGGAAGTAGGTGGCCGAGCCGCCTGCGTGGGGGAAGCAGACCAGAGAGACGGCGGCCTCTGGCCGGGGCCGGAAACGGCGTATCCAGGGGTCCGACATATCGGGTGTGGGGGAGGCAGACAAGATCTTTCCCTTCGCCAGGAACGCTGACAACGGTGTCGCCACATCGCATTGCAGCTCCTGATCATGCGCAGCTCAAAGTTTAAAGGGCAACGTGCGTTAGATCGCAACAGCGCGGAATCGGACATTCCCTTTACTTTCTGTTCGGATTCTTTCGTGATCGAATCACAAGTGGACGGTTTAAGGTGAATTTGAATATGAATGCTGGGTGATGCGCCTTGGCGGACGTGCGGCCCGGCAGGTGTGGTGCGGCCCACGGGTCGCCTCCAAGGAGTCGTTGTGCGGCCTGGGTCGGGGGACGGTGGCCGAGGGCCCGGTCAGTGGCCCTTGAACCCGGCTGGAGCCGCCGTGGACTCTCGCTCCACTCACCCGCGTGCCGTTCTTTGCGCGAATATTACGCGCCCCTGGTTTTACCCTTTATCGCGTCTGCTGGCCTGCGCTATTTCTCGCTCTCCGCGCCGTCGCGAGGAAATGATCTGTTTTCCCCGTGTGGCTGGTGCGTGAATAACGTACGACGCCGATTGTGGCCGGTTGTTTTCTTGCGGTGTCGACGGCTCCGGATCGGTCCTGATGGCGGCTCCTGTGCTGGTCGGCGCCGGTCGGGAAGCGCGGTAGGTGGCCGTGTCACGGCCGTGGAGGGTGGGGCGGCGGGCCGTTGGCGGGAGTCGCGTGGCCGGATCCGCTCCCGTGTGCAGGGACGGTGGCCGGGCTACCCGGCTTCGTGGACGTCGGGGCGGGGTTGTCACCTTTTGGGGTGACTCGCCTCGTTCAAGGGGCCCTGGCCGACGGGCCATCGGCGATCGTCGTGCCATGGATGAAGGGCGCCGCCTGCGGGAAAGCGGTCGGTCGGGAGCCGGCCCGCCCGCCCCACGGGCGCCCGTCACCCCCCCCACCACCCGTATCGAAGGCGCTCGGGCACACACCCCCGCCGCCCCCGGCGGGCCCCACCGGGCGGGCCCGCCACACGAAGGAGCACAAGACGATGAGCGAGAGCATGTCGTGGCTGATGCGGGACATCCGCCGGGCCCGCAAACAGGGCCCGGACGCGGTCGCGCGGCGCCGAGGTGACCGGCTCGCGGACCTGGTCGCCCACGCCCGCTCCGCATCGCCGTACTACCGGGAGCTCTACCGGGGTCTGCCCGAGCGGATCGACGACCCCGCGCTGCTGCCGGTCACCGACAAGAAGCAGTTGATGGACCACTTCGACGACTGGCCGACGGACCGGGACATCACCTTCGAGAAGGTGCGCGCGTTCACCGACGACCCCGACCTGATCGGCCGGCGCTTCCTCGGTCGCTATCTGGTGGCCACCACCTCGGGGACCAGCGGCAGGCGCGGCCTGTTCGTGCTCGACGACCGGTACATGTCCGTCTCGTCCGCCGTCTCCTCCCGGGTGCTCGCCTCCTGGCTGGGCCCCCTCGGCATCGCCCGTGCGGTCGCCCGCGGCGGCCGCTTCGCCCAACTCGTCGCCACCGAAGGGCACTACGTCGGCTTCGCCGGCTACTCCCGGATGGCCCTGGAGGGCGGGGGTCGCAGCAAACTGCTCCGCGCCTTTTCGGTGCACGAACCGATGGCGAAGCTGGTGGCCGAACTCAACGACTACCGACCGGCGTTCGTCATCGGCTACGCCAGTACGATCATGCTGCTCACCGCCGAGCAGGAGGCGGGCCGGCTGCACATCGACCCGGTGCTCATCGAACCGGCCGGCGAGACGATGAGCGAGAGCGACACCGACCGCATCGCGAAGGCCTTCGGCGCCAAGGTGCGCACGATGTACAGCGCGACGGAGTGCACCTATCTCAGCCACGGCTGCGTCGAGGGCTGGTACCACGTCAACGACGACTGGGCCGTGCTCGAACCGGTCGACGCCGACCTGCGGCCCACGCCGGCCGGGGAGTTCTCGCACACCGTCCTGATCAGCAACCTCGCCAACCGCGTCCAGCCGTTCCTGCGGTACGACCTGGGCGACAGCGTCATGGTCCGCCCCGACCCCTGCCCCTGCGGCGCCACGTCACCCGCGATCCGGGTCCAGGGCCGGGCCGGTGACATCCTCAGCTTCCCCTCCGGCCGAGGTGACGACGTCAGGCTCGCCCCGCTGGCCTTCAGCAGCCTCTTCGACCGGATGCCCGGCGTCGAGCTGTTCCAGATCGAGCAGACCGAGCCGTCGACGCTGCGGGTCCGCATGGTCAAGGCCCCCGGCGCCGACGCCGACCGCGTGTGGCGCAACGCCCACGACGGACTGACCCGCCTGCTCGCCGACAACAAGCTCGACAACGTCACCGTGGAACGGGCCGAGGAACCGCCCCGGCAGGGGGACGGCGGCAAGTACCGGACGATCATCCCGCACGCCGCAGCCTGACCGGTCCCACGCCGCCGTCTGACCGGTCCCACGCCGGCGGCCGGCCCCGGCTCACCCGGCGAGCCGGCCGCCGCGTCTCACCGCGCGTACTCGCGCAGCGGCGGTTCCGCGTCGGCCCACGGCTGGCTGTGGATGAGCAGCTCGATGGGGTAATTGAGCAGGCCGGGCAGCGCGTTGACGGCCTCCTCGCTGTTGAGCGGCATGATCGGCTTGGCGCAGTGCGCGCGGTCGATCCGGCCGGAGTCGGCCGGGCCCGCGTGCTCGACCGCGTCGGCGACCAGGTCGTAGCTGACCTGGTCGACGACCATGGCGATGTGCGTCGGCCAGGGGCGTCCGGGGCAGATGTCCTGGACGCCGACGCGCCGGGCGCCCGGCAGCGACGGGGCCTGCCCGTCGGCGACCACGGACTCGTCGGCGTACGAGAAGACGGTGGTGTACGACGGGCCCGCGGGCATCGGTGTGCCCCCGGCGTTCAGCGCCTTCGTCCAGTTCGAGTCACGGGCGAACTGCAGGACCGACGCGGGGCAGCGGGCGACCTCGGTGATCAGGCGGCACGGACTGGCGAGCCGGGTGCCCTGGAACGGGGCGCCCAGCGTCACCATGTCGTCGACCTTGCCCGCGAGGTCCGGCCAGAACCGCAGGGCCCACGCCGTCAGGAGCCCGCCCTGACTGTGCCCGACCAGGTCGACCTTGCGGCCGGTGCGCTCCTGCACGGTGCGCGCCGCGTACACCACGTACTCGACGGACTCCTGCATGTCCCTGAGCCCGCGTCCCGGCGAGTCCACCCAACAGCCCTGATAGCCCTTCTTGTTGAGCTCCGCCATGTAGTTCCAGGCGTAGTTCTCCTCGCCCTTGAGGCCGGTGCCCGGCACGAAGACGACCGTCGGTTTGTCGCTCGCCTCGCGCAGGTCGTCGAGGTCCGTCTGGCAGTGCAGTGCCGCCGCGAGTTGGGCCGTCGGGATCTCCAGCGGCGGCGACGGATCGGCCGCCGCCCGGGCGGCGGATGCGGGCAGGACGGACAGGGTCAGCACGGCCGCCGCGAGACCGCCGAGCCAAGAGGACGTGCGCACAGGGACCTCCGTGGGGGTGGGGGGAGCGCCCTGCCGTGGGAGCTCCGCATCGTGGAGCGATGCCACGGTATACGTCAACGACCGCACAGGGCACGTGAGTTGAGCGGAACTCCAGGGGTTACGGAACTCCAGGGGTCACGGAACTCCAGAGGTCACATCAGGGGCCGTCGGTCGCCCCGGCGTGCGGAGCCCGCCCCGCCGCCACGACGGAACCCAGCCGGTCGACGATGACGTCGATCTCCTCGTCCGTCAACGGGACGAGTTCAAGGGCGAGTTCGTACCGGTCCCGAGCGTCGTCCATGAGCCAGATCGGCGGGGAGCCCGCCCGCAGCGCATCCGCCACGGCGACGGCGTCCACGCCGGACACCGCGGCATCGAAGCGGAGCCGGGCGCGCGGAAAGGGCAGCCCCGTCGGGTCGGGCACGGCCACCGCGTGGACGCCCGGCAGCGCGCCCGCCCTCGCGGTGAACCGCGCGACCTTCTCCTCCTGCTCCTGCCGCCAGGCCCGTAGATCCGTCTCCTGCCTCGCACGCACCGCGGCGAGCACACCGCACACGGCCTCCTTGCTCGCCTTCATCGCGCGCCCGATGCCCTTCTCCTGCGCCCGGACCGCGCGCACCATCCCGGCGCGCCCGATCACGAGCCCCGCCGTCGGGGCGCCCAGATACTTCTGGCCGCTGACCAGCACGAGATCCGCGCCGGTCCCGAGCAGCTCCTCGATGCGCAGGTCCTGCGCCGCCCCGTCGACGACGGCGGGCACCCCGTGCCGGTGCGCGGTCGCGACGGCCTCCGCGAGCGGGATGTCCGCGCCCCGCACGAGCCGCGACGACACGAGGAGCAGGCACGCCGTGCCGGGCCGGGAGAGCTCCTCGTCCAGGTCCGCGACCGTGCAGCCGGCCTCCGTCCCCGTCGGGACCGGAAGGGCGCCCGCGAGGCGGATGTCCTGCAGCAGGGGGTGACCGTAGTCGATCGTGTGCCCGGCGGGGAGCACCACGCGCGTGGGCATGCCGCTCGTGTCCGGCAGCGCCGCGACCCGCTCGACGGAGTCGCCCGTCATCGACGCCGCGACCGACAGCGTGAGGGCGGACGAGGTGCAGTGCACCACCGTCGCGGCCTCCGCCCCCGTCGCCGCGGCGACCGTACGTCCCGCGACGTCCTGCAGCTCCGCCATGACGAAGAACTCGCCCAGCGCCTCGGCGGCGGCCGCCGCGACGGAGTCCGCGCTCCGTGACACGCCCAGCGGGGTGTAGGTTCCCCGGGCGTTGATGATCCGCGTGAGCCCGTACCGCTCGTGCACGCCCGCCGTGGGGCGGGACGGGTGCCGGGGCGCGTGCCGGGGCGGGGCGCCGCCCGCCTGCGCTGCCGCCATCTCGGCGGTGAGGGCCCAGCGTTCGTGGTCCCGCCACGCGCCGCCGATGAACTGGAAGGCCTCCGAGAGGCCCTCGCGCCGGAACCCCAGGCGCCGCACGAGATTCAGCGAAGCCACGTTGTCCGGCTGGATGTTCGCCTCCAGACGGTGCAACTCCAGCTCCTCGAAGGCGAACCGGACCACCAGTCCGAGACCCTCGGTCAGGTAACCCCGGCCGACGGTGGAGGCGTAGGCGGTGTATCCGAGCGTGCCGCTGCACAGCGAACCGCGGACGATGTTGTTGACGTTGACGCCGCCCACGATCGCGCCGGTGTCGCGCAGACAGACCACGAAGCCTTCGTGGGTGGGCTGTTGGAAGCGGGCGAGGGAGGCTTCGAAGGCCTCCACCGACGCCTCACGGACGCCGAGCCAACGGTGCAGCAGGTCGGCGCTCTCCGCGCGGAGAGCGGTGATCTCCTCGTAGTCCTCGCGGCGGATGCGGCGTACGGCCACGCGCGGGCCGTGCCGGAGGTAGGTGGCGGGGGGTGTGGTGGATGCCATCCAGTGATCGTATGGGCGTACGAGCATCGCCTCGCCCAGCGGTCGCCCAGCTGTCGCTCGGCTGTCGTTCGGCTCGGCCATCCCCTCGCTCAGCCCACCATCCGCCCGTCCGTCCGTTCGCTCAGCGCCCCGTGCTGCCGTCGATGAGCTCGCGGAGGATGTCCGCGTGCCCCGCGTGGCGGCCGGTCTCCTCGATGAGGTGGGTCAGCGCCCAGCGGACGCTCGGCCCCGGGTGGCCGGGCCGGGGGAGTGGTGCGCCGAGGTCGGCGCAGGTGTCGAGCACCTCGTTCGCACGGTCGACGGTCGCCCGGTAGCGGGCGACGACCTCGGCGACACCGTCCTGCGGGTCCGCCAGGAACGTCGCCTGCCAGTCGGTGACCTTCTCGCCGAGGAACGTCGCGCTCTCCACGGCGGTCAGGTGATTCAGCAGGCCCAGCAGGTTGGTGCCCGACGGCACGGCGGCCGTGCGCACGTCGGGTTCCGGCGCTCCGTCGACCTTCGCCGCGACCGAGGCGCGCAGATAGTCGAGGAAGCCCCGCAGGACCTCGGTCTCGCTGTTCCCGGTGCGCGGCGGAGGCGCGTCGGAGCGGCGGGAGGCGGTGGGCATGGCGTTCTCCTTGTGGCGGGACGTCACCGTTGGGGATGTCACCGGTTCCGGCGGATGAGCAGGACGTGGTCGACGACCTCGGCCGTGGTCGTCCCGTCGGGTCCGACCGCGACGCGGCGCGCCTTCTCCGCGCGTTCGACCGCCCACTGCGCGGGCGGGAGCCGCAACGACGCCGCGACCTCCTCGGGCGACGGGAAGCGCACGTCCGGGTCCTGGTTCCACGACCACGGCGCGGTCGACCCGTGGTCGACGACCAGGAGCCGCCCACCCGGGCGCAGCAGGTGGGCGGCGGAGCGCAGGACGGCCGCCCTGTCCTGCTCGTAGGGGGCGTGGAAGTAGTGGGCGGTGACCAGGTCGTACGCCGTCCCGGGCAGCGACGCGCGTACGTCGTGCCGCGCGGCGGTGATCCGGTCGCCCAGGCCGCGTGCGCGGGCCAGCCGGCCGAGCCGGGTGGCCGCCACGTCCGAGACGTCGACGGCGGTGACCTGCCAGCCGCGCCCCGCGAGCCACAGCGCGTCGCCGCCACCACCGCACCCGATGTCCAGCACGTCCCCCGGGGTCAGGTCGGAGACGTGCTCCACGAGGCGGGCGTTCGGCTGCGGCGCGGCGGGCGCGGGCCGCTCCGCGTACACCTTGTCCCAGTACGTGGCCGCGTCGGTCTGCTCCATCGGATGCCTCTTTCTCGGTCCCTTCGGAGTCCGGCTCTCCGGACTCCCTGGGGCCGAGTCTGGGCCGACGGGTGGCGAAACGGCATCCCTTCTTGCGGGATCCGCAAAAACGACGAGCGTGCCGCCCGGGGTCAGGGCAGGACGGTCACGTACACGACGGGCGAGAGCGTCTCACCCGCGCTCATGCGCAGCGCGTTGCGCCCCTGGTAGGCGAGTCTGACGCGCATCGAGTACGTCCCTCGCGGCGTGGTGCCGACCGTGGCGGGCAGCGTCACCCACAACGCGCCCTGTCGCTGCTGCAGGGTGACCGGGGTCCCGGCGGGCAGACCGCGGGCCTCGCCGTGGATGCGGAACTCCTCCGCGCTCCGCACGCTGCTCGCCGAGACGTTCGCCGTGAGCGACGGCCCCGGGGCGGCGGGAGGCGGAGTGGTCGGCGCCGCGGCGTACGCGGCCGGGCGGTTCGCCGCGCCCGCCGTGTCCGGGGCCGGGCCCAGGAACAGCGCCCCGGCGGCGAGACCGACGAGGGCGACGAGCCCGGCGGTGGATACGTACTTCAAGGGGTTCATGCTCAGGTCTGACTTCAACGTGGCATCCGTGTCTGGGCGTTGAGCCCGCAGTGTCGAGTCCGCGGTGTTGAGTCGCGGCGGGGGAGGGGGAATCGCGTGGCACTGCGCGTGCCCGCGCCGGATCAACATAGGCAACTCGCCCCACATTGCAGCGATTCGACGCGCAGGCGGTCGTGGTGGCGGATACTGGGGGTCCGGGGCTCATCTCGTACGGCGGGAATGTCCCGCCGGGCCGGCCGGTTCGGTTGGTCGAGCAGACGAGTGCGTGTGCGAGTCGGCGGGTACAGGAGGTGGCGCGGTGGGCGCCCGGGAACTGGAGCGGGTCGATCTGGGCGAGGTCCCCTACCTCGACGCCATGGAGGCCATGCGGGGCTGGGTCGAACAGCGCCGCGCCGGCACTCTCGGTGACCGTCTCGTCCTGCTGACCCACCCGCCCGTCATCACCTACGGCACCCGTACACCTGCTGACGAACTGCCGCGCGCCGACTCACCGGTCCCGCTCGTCGAGGTCGACCGCGGAGGCCAGGCCACCTACCACGGCCCCGGCCAGCTCGTCGGCTATCTGATCCTGAATCTGCGCGAGCGCGGCCCCGGCGACATCGTGCGCCAGGTGGAGAACGCGCTGATCGACGCGGTGGGCTCCCTCGGTTTCGACGCGGTGCGCCGCGACACCCCGTCCGGCGCGCAGAGCCTGGTGGGCGTGTGGACGCCGGGCCACGCCAAGCTGGTCTCGATCGGGATGCGCATCCGCGGCGGCGTCACGAGCCACGGCTTCGCGCTCAACATCGCGTCCGACCTGGACGAGTTCACACGGTTCACCGCGTGCGGGCTGCCCGAGGTGGCGATGACCTCCCTCGCCGAGATGGCCGCCGCACGGGGCGTCGCGGCGCCCGCCGAGGCGGCGGTCCGGGACGCGGTGGCCGAAGCCTTCGGGGCGCGGCCGCGCTGAGAGCCCGTGCACGTGAGCGTGCCGAGCGACCCGCTCACGTATGCAGCGCCGCCTCGTCCTCCACGTGCCCCTCGGGCTCCAGCTGGATCGTCGAGTGGGCCACGTCGAAGTGGCCGCCGACGCACCGCTGCAGGCGGCCGAGCAGCTCCCCGTAGCCGTCCGCGAGGGCCGCCTCGGTCACCACCACGTGGGCGGTGAGCACCGGCATCCCCGAGGTGACCGTCCAGCCGTGCAGGTCGTGCACGGCGACCACACCCGGCTCCTCCAGCAGATGCCGGCGCACCTCGCCGAGGTCGACGTCCTGCGGAGTCGCCTCAAGGAGGACATGCACGGAGTCCCGCAGCAGCCCGTACGCGCGCGGCACGATCAGCAGGCCGATGACGATCGAGGCGATCGGGTCGGCGGCCTGCCACCCGGTCAGCAGGATGACCAGACCGCCCACGATCACCGCGACCGAGCCGAGCGCGTCGCCCAGCACCTCCAGGTACGCGCCCCGCAGGTTGAGGCTCTTGTCCTTGGCGTCCCGCAGCAGCCATAGCCCCACCAGGTTGGCGAGGAGGCCGCCCACCGCGACCACGAACATCAGGCCGCCCTTGACCTCCACCGGCTCGCTGAACCGGCCGATCGCCGACCACAGGACCCAGACGAAGATGGCGACGAGCAGCAGCGCGTTCAGGACCGCGGAGAAGATCTCCACCCGGTAGAACCCGAAGGTGCGGCGCGGTGTCGGCGCGCGCTGCGCGAGGGTGATGGCGCCGAGGGCCAGCGAGACGCCCACCGCGTCGGTCAGGCTGTGCGCGGCGTCGGCGAGCAGCGCGAGGCTGCCGGACAGCAGCGCGCCGACGACTTGGAGGAGCGTGATCGCACCGCTGATGCCGATGGTCCACAGCAGGCGGTTGCGGTACGTGCCGCTGAGCGTGCCGCCCGCCGTCGCCGCGGCCGGGCCGTGGTCGTGCCCCATGCCCGCGATCGGATCACGCGGTGGGGCGGGCCGCCACCGAGCGGTCGGCCACTCGGCGCAGCGGGTGACCGTCCGGTGCGGCGGGCCGGACGGTGCGGTGGACCGGATGGTGTGACGAGCCACCCGGTCGCGGCGGCGGGAGACGGTCAGTGCAGGCGCGGCGAGACCGAGGCGTCCCGCTGGTGCGGGATGCCGAGCGGCGGGGGCAGTTCGCCCTGCTGGACGGTGACCGTGCGCGCCGGGGCCGGGACCCGGATGCCCTCGGCGCGGTAGCGCTGGTGCAGGCGCTTGATGAACTCGTGCTTGATCCGGTACTGGTCGCTGAACTCCCCGACGCCGAGGATGACGGTAAAGCTGATTCGCGAGTCGCCGAAGGTGTGGAAGCGGATGGCCGCCTCGTGGTCGGGGACGGCGCCGGTGATCTCGGTCATCACCTCGTCCACGACCTCGGTCGTGACCCGCTCGACCTGCTCCAGGTCGCTGTCGTAGCTCACCCCGACCTGGACCGTGATCGACATCTCCTGCTCGGGGCGGCTGAAGTTGGTCATGTTGGTGCCGGCCAGCTTGGCGTTGGGGATGATCACGAGGTTGTTGGAGAGCTGCCGGACCACGGTGTTGCGCCAGTTGATGTCGACGACGTACCCCTCCTCGCCGCTGCTGAGCTGGATGTAGTCGCCGGGCTGGACGGTCTTCGCGGCGAGGATGTGCACACCCGCGAAGAGGTTGGCCAGCGTGTCCTGCAGCGCGAGGGCCACCGCGAGACCGCCCACACCCAGCGCGGTGAGCAGCGGCGCGATGGAGACGCCGAGGGTCTGCAGGACGATCAGGAAGCCCATCGCGAGCACCACGACCCGCGTGATGTTCACGAAGATGGTGGCCGACCCCGCCACCCCGGAGCGCGACTGCGCGACGGCCCTGACCAGGCCGGTGACGATCCGGGCCGCCGTGAGCGTGGCCGCGATGATGAGCAGTGCGGTCAACGTCATGGTGACGTTGCGTCCGGTGCGCGGTGCGAGCGGCAGCGCGCCCGCCGCCGCGGCGATGCCGGCCGTGATGGCCGCGCAGGGGACGAGGGTGCGCAGGGCGTCGACGATGACGTCGTCGCCGCTCCACCGGGTGCGGCTGGCCCGCTCGCCCAGCCAGCGCAGCAGGGCGCGCAGCAGCAGCCCGGCCAGGACGCCCGCGGCCACCGCGATCCCGGCGGCTATCCAGTCGTGCAGTGTGAGGGCACGGGTCATCGGACTGCTCCCGTCGTACGGGACGCGCATCGCGTCGGACGGTCGGCGCGGCGCGCCGTACGGGACGTGTGATCCGCCGTACGGGACGCGTACGCGGCATGAGGCACGTACTCCGCCGTACGGGGCGATGACCCCGTGACGCGGCGCATGTGATGTGACGTCACCTTGAGATACCTGCTCGATTCAGGGAGTTCGGTTCACGCCGGGCCGGCGGACCCGGCCCCGCGCGGACGTCATCCTGCCCCATCGGGCGCCGCCGGGCACACGTGCCCCCACCTGGATCTTCACGAACCGGCCACGCCCGCCGACCGGCGGACCGACCCGTTCCGGAGCCGCCCGCGCGGCCGCGCGCACCCCGCGCCGAACCCGTCCCGTCGAAGGGGTTCCCGGGCCCGGCGAGTTATGCAAGTCTCCTTTCCAATTCCGTGTGCCGCCGGACATCGCGGCCCGTCAACAGGGCTGCCGTCGCACGGACATGAGGTGAAGCACTGATGCGGAACACGGCACGCGGGCACGACCTGATGGCGCTGCGGCGGCTCAACACCACCGTCGTGCTGCGCGCCCTCCACCGCCGCAGCCCCCGCACCCTCGCCGAACTCGCCGCCGCCACCGGGCTGTCCCGCCCCACCGTCGAAGCCGCCGTCGAGGAGCTCGCCGAGCGCGGGCTCGTCGGCGAGGCGGCCGACGGACCGGGCGGGCGCACACCGGGGCGGCCCGCCCGCCGGTTCCGCTTCCGCACCGAGGCCGGACACGTGCTCGGCGTCGACATAGGGCTGCACAAGGTCGTGCTGCTCCTCGCCGACCTCGGCGGCACCGTCCTCGCAGCCCAGCGCCGCGACATCGATCCGGAAGCGGGCGGTGGCGCCCGGCTCGAACTGCTGCGCCACGAGACGGAGAGCTTCCTCGACGCCCACGCCCCGCGCCGCGCCACCGTCCTCGCCCGCTGCGTGGGCGTGCCCGGGGTGGTGGACACGGGCGGGGTCGTCACCTCGGTCGTGGTGCCCGAGTGGTCCGGCGTCGACCTCGGGCGGCTGATCGAGGACGACGGGCCCGGCCACACCCTCGTCGAGAACGACGTGAACCTCGCGGTCCTCGCCGAGCGGTGGCAGGGCGCGGCCACCCTCGCCGCCGACGTCGTCTGCGTCCTCACCGGGCACCGCGTCTCGTGCAGCCTCACCATCGGCGGCCGGCTGCACCGGGGCAGACGCGGCGGTGCGGGCGAACTGGGACTGCTGCCGCTGCTCGGCCTGAACACCGCCCAGGAGGCCCTGCGATGGCCGGGCGCCCGGCGCGAGGGCGAGTCCGAGGTCGCCGCGCTGGCCCGCGCCGCGGACACCGCGGACCCGCGGGCCCTGGCCGCCGTCGCGGAGTTCGCGGACCGGCTCGCCCCGGGCGTCGCCGCGCTCTGTCTCGCCGTCGATCCGGAACTGGTCGTGCTGACCGGCGGGGCCACCCCGGTCGGCCGGCACCTGGTGCCGCTGCTCCAGGAGCGGCTGCGCCCCCTGGCCCTGCACGTCCCGCGCATCGCGCTGAGCTCGCTCGGCGAGCGGGGCGTGGCCATCGGCGCCGTACGCAAGGCGCTCGACCACGTGGAGGAGGAACTGCTCGCGGACACGGCGTCCTGACGGCGCGCCCGGCGACGGGAGCGGACCGCGGCGGCGCCCGACGACTTCCTGGGAGGCGAAGGCGCGGATGCGCAGAAGGACACTGCTCGGCGGGGCGCTCGCGGCCCCCTTGCTCGCCGCCTGCTCTGGCGGGAACGGCGGCTCGGACGGCGGAGGCGGGGGCCGCACGACGCTCTCGTACGGGATGTGGGATCCGGCGCAGGTGCCGGGCATGGAGAAGATCATCGCCGCGTTCGAGAAGGCGAACCCGCGGATCTCCGTGCGGATCGAGCTCACCCCGTGGTCGAGTTACTGGACCACCCTCAAGACCTCGATGCGCGGCGGCACCGCCCCTGACGTCTTCTGGATGAACGCCGTCAACATCCAGCTGTACGCGTCGAGTGGCGTCCTCGAACCGCTGTCCGGCCACATCAAGGCCGACGCCACTCCCGTCGACCGCCACCCGCGGGCCCTGGTCGAGCTCTACTCCTACCGCGGCACGCAGTACGGCCTTCCCAAGGACTTCGACACCATCGGCCTCTGGTACAACAAGCGGCTGTTCGACAAGGCGGGCATCTCCTACCCGGACGCGGACTGGACCTGGGACGACGTGCGCGACGCCGCGGCCGAACTCACCGACCCGCACCAGCGCGTGCACGGCTTCGCCGCCGAGATGGACCGGCAGATGAAGATCTACCCGGCCGTCTGCGGCGCCGGCGGATACGTCATCGAGGACGGCCGCTCGGGCTTCGGCGACGACCGGTCCATCGAGGGCCTGCGCTTCTTGACCGACATGATCGACCGGGGCTGGTCGCCGCCGCAGAGCGCGATGACCGAGTCCGTCGGCCGGGTGCGCTACTGGTCGGAGAAGGTCGCCATGAACTACGACCTGTCCGCGATGGCCGGCCAGATGTACGCCGTGCCCGCGCTCAAGGACCACGGCGGCATCGCCGTGCTGCCCAAGGGGCGGCGCCGGGCCACCATCATCCACGGCCTCGCCAACGTGATCTCCGCCAAGAGCCGCGAGAAGGCGGCGGCCTGGAAGTTCGTGCACTTCATGGCCGGCCGGGAAGCCGCCGAGATCCAGGCGAAGGCGGGCGTCACCATCTCCTCGTACGAGGGAACGCAGGACGCCTGGCTCACCTCGATGCCGGAATTCGACCTCAAGCATTTCATCGAGATGCAGAAGTACGGCGTTCCCTATCCGAGCTCCAGGAACACCGCCGTGTGGGAGAACCTCCAATACCCGCTGCTCGGCGCAGCGTTCAGCGGAAAGGGCGGCATCGAGAGCGCCGCCCGCACGCTGGGCGAACAGATGGACCGGGCCCTGAAGGAGGAACGCGACTCATGAGTGTCTTTCCCGCCACGGCCGCCGCGAAAGCGGCCGAACGCCGCGCCACCGCGTCCGGCTCCCGCCCCCGGTCCCGCAACGACAAGACCGCGTACCTGTTCGTCGCGCCCCTCGGCATCGGCTTCGCCGTCTTCTACTTCTGGCCGCTGCTGCAGACGTTCTACTTCAGCTTCACCGAATTCGGGGCGTTCGGCGGCCACACGTTCATCGGCACCGACAACTACGTGCGCGTCGTCAAGGACGTCACCGTCTGGCAGGCCCTCGGCAACACCCTGATCTACACCCTCATCGGGCTCACCGCGCTGCCGATCGCGATCGTCGTCGCCTCCCTCCTGAACCGGCGCGGCCTGCGCGGCGTCGCGGTCTACCGGGGCCTGTACTTCGTGCCGTTCGTGACCCTCCCGGTCGCCGTCGGCCTGGTCTGGAACTGGCTCTACAACGGCGACTTCGGGCTTCTCAACGAAATCCTGAGCTGGTTCGGCGTGGACCGGCACTACTGGGTCTCCGACCCCTCCACGGCCGTCTACGCGATCGGCACGGTCATCGTCTGGTCGACCACCGGCTACTACTTGATCATCTTCATGGCGGGCATCAAGGGAATTCCGCGCGACTACTACGAAGCCGCGGAGATCGACGGGGCGGGCGCGCTGCGCAGGTTCTTCACCATCACCCTGCCGCTGCTCAGCCCCACCCTCTTCTTCGCCTCGATCATCTGCATGATCAATTCACTGCAGACCTTCGATCTCATCTACATCATGATGGCCGAGAAGAATCCCGCGATCGGAGACACCCAGTCGATCGTCGGCCTCTTCTACAAATGGGCCTTCGTGGAGAACGCGCAGGGCGCCGCGGCCGCGCTCGCCTTCCTGCTGATGCTCGTCATCGCGGGTCTGACCTTCCTGCAGTTCCGGCTCCAGAAGAGGTGGGTGCACTATGCCTGACGCGACCGGAAAACCGGCCGGACAGCGGCGCTTCGACGCCGGATCCCTCGCCACCCACGCCGTCCTCTCGCTCGGCGCGCTCGTGATGGTCTTCCCCTTCCTGTGGCAGCTGCTCACCGCGCTCAAGACCCTCGCGGAGACCTCACGAGTGCCGCCCACGTTCCTGCCCGACACCTGGAACTGGTCCAGTTTCGACGAGGTGTTCTCCTCGCTGCCGTTCCGCGAGATGCTCACCAACAGCCTGATCAACACCGTCGGGCGCACCCTCGGTCAGCTCGTCTTCTGCTCGCTCGCCGCCTACGCGTTCGCCCGCATGCAATTCCGGGGGCGCAACGCGCTGTTCGCGCTCTTCCTGTCCGTCCTGATGGTGCCGAGTTCGCTTCTGGTCCTTCCGCAGTACGACATCGTGCAGTGGCTCGGCCTGCTGAACACCGCGCCCGCGCTCTTCCTGCCCGGCATGTTCAGCGCCTTCGGCACCTTCATGCTCCGGCAGTTCTTCCTCGCGCTGCCCAGGGAGCTGGAGGAGGCCGCCCGCATCGACGGCGCCGGGGCGTTCCGCGTCTTCTGGTCCATCATGCTGCCGCTGATCCGGCCCGCGCTGGCCGCCCTGGCCGTCATCACCGCCATGTGGTCCTGGAACGACCTGCTGTGGCCGCTCATCGTCAACACCGACCCGCAGCAGATGCCGATCAGCGCCGGACTGACCTCCCTGGAGGGCCAGTTCGAGACGAACTATCCCGTCATGATGGCCGGTTCGCTCATCGCCAGCCTGCCGATGCTGCTCGTCTACCTCTTCCTGCAGCGGCACTTCGTGCAAAGCGTCGCCCTCTCCGGCTCCAAGACCTGACCCGCCCCCCTCGGCACGTCCACAGCACTGCCCACGGCAAGGAAAGGCAGCCCCTCTATGCCACCGCTCCACATCGGCCTGTTCGGCGCAGGCGGCATCGCCCGTGCCCATCTGCCCGGCTGGCTCGCGCTCGGCGCCCGGGTGAGCATGTACACCGTCGACGGCTCCGCCGAGAAGCTCGCGTCCGAGTACGCCGGGCGCGGGCACGACGTCCGGTCCGTGGACAGCCCCGGCGCGCTCCTCGCGGACGCGGACGCCGTCGACGTCTGCACCCCCACCCCCACCCACAAGGACCTCGTCCTCGCCGCCGTCGCCGCGGGCCGGCACGTCGTCTGCGAGAAACCGCTCGCCCTCACCGCCCGTGACGCCGAGGAGATGGCGGCGGCCGCCGACGCGGCGGGCGTGCGGCTCCATCCCGCCCATGTGGTGCGCTATTTCCCCGCGTACGCGGCCCTGCGGCGGGCCGTCGTCCGCGGCGACCTCGGCGAACTCGCCGTGCTGCGCTTCACGCGCGGCGGGGCCAGGCCCCAGTGGGCGCCGTGGTTCGGCGACCCGGCCCAGTCCGGCGGCGTCATCATGGACCTGATGGTGCACGACATCGACATCGCCCGCTGGCTCGCGGGCGACGTGGTCCGCGTGCACGCACGGACCCGCGGCGTCGAACGCGCCACCGGCACCCCGCCCGAGGTCGTCACCGCCACCGCCGTCCTCACCCACGCCTCGGGCGCCGTCAGCCACATCAACGGCCTGTGGGGCCTGCCGGACCAGCAGTTCCGTACGACCTTCCGGGTCGCGGGCCGGGACGGCCTGCTGCACCACGACTCCACCGCCGTGCCCGGCTTCCGCATCACCGCACAGGGCGTACGGGCGGCCAACGAGGGCATCCCGTCGAGCCCCATGACGGAGAGCCCCTTCCACGCCGAACTCCGCGACTTCGCGGCGTCCTGGCGGGAGGGCGGGCCCGGCGACGGCGGACCCGCACCCCGCGTGAGCACCCGCGACGGCGTCGAGGCCGTGCGGATAGCCGAGGCCGCGGTGGAGTCCAGCCGCACCGGCCGCGTCATCGAGATCGAGGAGGCAGCACGATGAAGGTCGCCGTCCTGTCGTTCGCCCACGTCCACGCCGCCGGGTATCTGCGCCTCCTCGCCCGCATGCCCGGCATCGAGGTCCTCGGCTGCGACCCGGACACGGACCGCGCCGCCCCCGGCGAGGTGCGCGGCCGCGCCGTCGCCGACGCCGCGGGCACCGGGTACGCGGACACGTACGAGCAGGTCTTCGCCTGGGGCCCGGACGCGGTGATCGTCTGCTCCGAGAACGCCCGGCACCGGCCGCTGGTCGAGCTCGCCGCGGCGCACGGCGTGCCCGTCCTCTGCGAGAAGCCGCTCGCGGCCTCGGTGGCGGACGGCGAGGCGATGGTCGCCGCCTGCCGCGCCGCGGGCGTGCGGCTCGCGGTCGCCTACCCGGTGCGGTTCAGCCCCGCGTACGCCGCCGTGAAGTCGGCCGTCGCCTCGGGCCGGACGGGACGGATCCTCGCCGTGTCCGGCGCGAACAACGGCGCCATGCCGACCCGCGCCCGCCGCTGGTTCGCCGAGCCCGAACTCTCCGGCGGCGGCGCCCTCATGGACCACACGGTGCACATCGCCGACCTCCTCGACGACCTCTTCGGCGAGGCGCGGGCCGTGGAGGTGTACGCCCAGACCAACAACCTCCTGTACGCGGGCGAGGTCGCCGCCGAGACCAGCGGCCTGGTCAGCGTCACCTACGCGGACGGCGCCGTCGCCACCATCGACTGCAGCTGGTCCCACCCCCGCTCCCACCACTCCTGGGGCGGCCTCGAACTCACCGTCGTCGGCGAACGGGCCACCCTGGAGATGGACGCCTTCGACCAGAACGTGCACGGCTTCAGCGAACGGCAAGGGCGCGGCATCGAGGTTCCGTTCGGCGTCGACCTGGACGAACTCATGCTGCGTGCCTTCCTGTTCGGCCCCGCGGAGGACGACATGACGGTCGCCGACGGCGAGGGCGGCCTGCGCACGCTGCGCATAGTGGAGGCGGGCTACGCGTCGGCCCGCAGCGGGGTGCCGGTGGCTCTGTAGGAATTTGCCGGCCTCGCAACCTCGCATGACAGCTCCGGGTATTAGTTGTAGCCTCACAATGGTTGTGACAACACAAACAAATGAGCGCACCCACTCGCGCACCCACCCGCGAACCCGCCGCGCACCCACCCGAGGAGTCCCGTCATGCCGGAGGACGCCGCCCGCCCGCGGCCCTGGCTCGTGCTCGCCATCTGCTGCATGAGCATGCTGATCGTCAGTCTCGACAACACCATCCTGAACATCGCCCTGCCCTCCATCCAGCGTGACCTGCACACCTCGGTCTCCGGACTGCAGTGGACCGTCGACGCCTACACGCTGGTCCTCGCCGCCCTGCTGATGCTGTCGGGCTCGACCGCCGACCGCGTGGGCCGCCGCCGCACGCTCCGGGCGGGACTGGCGATCTTCACCGCCGCCTCCCTGCTCTGCGGACTCGCCCCCGGCCTCGGCTGGCTCGTCGCCGCCCGCATCCTGCAGGCCGTCGGCGGCTCGATGCTCAACCCCGTCGCCATGTCGATCATCAGCAACACCTTCACCGACCCCCGCCGGCGAGCCCGTGCCATCGGCGTGTGGAGCGGCGTCGTCGGCATCAGCATGGCCGCCGGGCCGATCATCGGCGGAGCGCTCGTCGAGTCGGCGGGCTGGCGGTCCATCTTCTGGATCAACGTGCCGATCGGTCTGGCCGCGCTCTTCCTCGTCCGCAAGTACGTCCCGGAATCGCGCGCGGCCCGCCCCCGCCGCGTCGACCCGGTCGGCCAGGCACTCGTCATCGTCCTGCTGCTCACCCTCACGTACGCCATCATCGAGTCGCCGACCCGCGGCTGGACCTCGCCCCTCGTCGCCGGCAGCGCGGTCGTGGCACTGTGTGCGCTGCTCGGCCTGCTCCGGTACGAACCGAGGCGCACCGACCCCCTCATCGATCTGCGGTTCTTCCGTTCCGCCCCGTTCGCCGGCGCCACCGTCATCGCGGTCGCCACCTTCGCCGGGCTCGGCGGGTTCCTCTTCGTCAGCTCGCTGTATCTGCAGAACGTGCGCCACCTCGACCCGCTGGACGCCGGCCTCTTCATGCTGCCGATGGCCCTCATGGCGCTGCTCACCGCGCCGGTCTCGGGCCGCATGGTGGCCGCGCGCGGGCCGCGCACGCCGCTGCTGCTCGCGGGGGCCGCGCTGTGCGCGAGCGCCGTACTGCAGGCCCTCACCTACTCCACGCACATGCCGACGGCGCTGCTCGTCGTCGCGTATCTGCTCTTCGGCACCGGATTCGGCCTGGTCAACGCGCCCATCACCAACACCGCCGTCTCGGGGATGCCCCGCTCGCAGGCGGGACTCGCCGCCGCGGTCGCCTCCACCAGCCGGCAGGTCGGCCAGTCCCTCGGCGTCGCCGTCATCGGCGCGCTCATGGCCGGCGGGGTGCACGCGGGCGCGGCGGGCTTCACCGACGCGGGCCGCACGGCCTGGTGGATCATCGGGGGCTGCGGCGCCGCCGTGCTGGTCACGGGTACGCTCACCTCCGGCCGCTGGGCCAGGGAAACGGCCCGGCGCACCGCGCGGACGCTCGCCGCCGAGGACGCGGAGGGGACGAAGGAGACAGTGAAGGCCTGATGGAGCGCGCACACGACACCGAGCCGCAGGCGGCCGACGACGCGGCCCTCAGGACGGCGACCCGGGTCTGGCAGGGCCTGAACACGCTGGTGCTCGACCGGCACAACCGGCGCAAGGCGGTGGCCGATAGCCTCGGCATGAGCTTCAGCCGCATCAGGGCGCTGCGCCGCCTCACCGGCGACCCGATCACGCTGCGGGACCTGACCGTGCGGCTGGGCAGCGACCCGCCCTACACCAGCGTCATCGTCGACGACCTGGTCCGCCGCGGCCTCGCCGAACGCATCACCAACCCCGACGACCGCCGGTCCAAACTGGTCCACCTCACCGAGGAGGGCCGGGCCGCGGCCGCCCGCGCCACCGCGATCCTCACCACACCGCCCGACGCGCTCCTGGAGCTGCCGGACGAGGACATCGAGGCGCTCGACCGCGTTCTGGCGAAACTCTTGAAAGCATAGCCGCGCGGTGCGACCGCCCTACGACCGGAGCCCGGTCCCGAACGGATCGGCCGGGTATTAGCGTGGACGGGACAGATCGACCGACAAGATCCGAGGTGCCCGGCCCATGCCAAGCCGCAGCGAGAGCCGTACCGAGCTCATCGAGTCACTCATGGAGCGGTTCCCGCACGTGCCGCGGGAAGCCGTCATCAAGGAGGATCTGCTGCGCGGCGGCATCGCCTTCGACGAGTCGGCGCTGAGCGACAACGAAGGCGGCGAGGTCAAGCCGAAGTCGTACTTCATCTTCTCCTTCGACCACGGCACGCTCCCCGAACTGGGCGCCGCGGCCCTGCGCCGACCGCCCGAGGAGATCGTCCTCACCGGCGGCCCCTACGAGCTGCGCCGCACCGTCGTCTCGGTCCGCGTGAACCCGTCCTCGCCCTACCGCGTGGCCGCCGACGACCACGGCGTCCTCGGCCTGTACCTGGACGGCGCCCGGATCTCCGACGTCGGCCTGCCGCCGATGCCGGACTACTACCGGCACACGCTGGAGAACGGCAAGTCGGTGATGGAGGTGGCGCCCACCATCCAGTGGGGCTACCTCATCTACCTGACGGTCTTCCGGGTCTGCCAGTACTTCGGCGCCAAGGAGGAGTGCCAGTACTGCGACATCAACCACAACTGGCGCCAGCAGAAGGCGGCCGGCCGCCCCTACACGGGCGTGAAGCCGATGGACGAGGTCCTCGAAGCCCTCGCCATCATCGACAAGTACGACACGAACAAGTCGTCCACCGCGTACACGCTCACCGGCGGCGCCATCACCACACAGCTCCAGGGCAAGGACGAGGCCGACTTCTACGGCCAGTACGCGAAGGCCATCGAGGAGCGCTTCCCGGGCCGCTGGATCGGCAAGGTCGTCGCCCAGGCGCTGCCCAAGGCGGACGTGCAGCGCTTCCACGACTACGGCGTGCGGATCTACCACCCCAACTACGAGGTGTGGGACCCCTACCTCTTCGAGCGGTACTGCCCCGGCAAGGAGCGCTACGTCGGCCGTGACGAGTGGCACCGCCGCATCCTGGACTCCGCCGAGGTGTTCGGGCCGCGCAACGTCATCCCCAACTTCGTCGCGGGCGTGGAGATGGCCGAGCCGTTCGGCTTCAAGACGGTCGACGAGGCCATCGACTCCACCGTCGAGGGCCTGCAGTACTTCATGTCGCGCGGCATCACGCCCCGCTTCACCACGTGGTGCCCCGAGCCCACGACGCCGCTCGGCAAGGCGAACCCGCAGGGCGCCCCGCTGGAGTACCACGTGCGGCTCCTGGAGGCCTACCGCGCCACGATGGAGGCCAACGGCCTGTCGTCGCCCCCCGGTTACGGCCCCGCGGGCCCCGGCAACGCAGTCTTCTCGGTCAGCTCGTTCATGGACAGCCTGCCCGCCGAGGCGGCCGCCCCGGAGGACGCGGTCGTCCCGGCCGAGGCACCGTAGGCCCCGCCCGGACGCCTGCCCGGGGCGTGAGAAACCCCGGGCAGGCCTCCGGGACACCGTGTTACGGTCGGTGCGGGTCACGAGTTCCAGCGCCAAGCCCCGGCTCGCTGGACGGCACCCCGCTCCGTCGCGGGTGCCCCGGGTGACGACCCGCCCCGTGCGACGTGCACGGGGAACGGCGGATCACCGGGGTCGGCGACACCCGGGGTCCACGACTCCGGAGGCGCACCATGACGCACCAGCACGCCACTCCCACCCTCGCGGCCGACGACGCCGCGCACGACGAGCCCGCCGAGCAGGTCGACGTACTGCTCTCCTCGTACGACGTACGCGACGACGGCCTGATCCCGCTCCACCTCCTCGGCCCCACCCTGGGCGCCCCCGCCGCGCTCCGCACTTCCGACCCGGAACGGCTGCGGGCCCAGCTGCGCGCCCACCACGGCGTCGTCCAGTGGGAGCCCGGCCGCAATCTGCTGCGGCTGCGGCACGGCACCGGCCGCGCCACCCTGATCCCGCTCGATGCGGACCTGCCCACCGGCCGTCCCGCCCTGCCCACCGGTCAAGATCACCGCTTCGTAGGATGACGGCGTGATCCGGACGCGGGCGACCCCCGGGTCCGGGCGGCGCGACAGTCAGCCACCCAGAGCCGGAGGTCCCCCGTGCAGCACCACCCCGTCACCGTCGTCACCGGCGGCAGCCGCGGTATCGGCGCGGCCGTCAGCGCCCGTCTCGCCGAGGACGGCCACGACGTCGTCATCGGCT
Organism: Streptomyces sp. NPDC041713; assembly: GCF_055591085.1. NCBI lineage: Bacteria > Bacillati > Actinomycetota > Actinomycetes > Kitasatosporales > Streptomycetaceae > Streptomyces > Streptomyces sp. NPDC041713. The sequence goes on along the minus strand of NZ_JBVIZY010000004.1, from coordinate 283,244 downwards.
ACCGCTCCGACGAGGCGGCCGCCGAAGAGGCCGCCGACGCGGTCCGCGCGGCCGGCCGCCGCTGCGTCACCGTCCAGGTCGACACCGCCGACGAGGCCGACGTCGACCGCCTCTTCGACACCGCCGCCGCCGAACTCGGCCCGGTCACCGGTCTGGTCAACAACGCCGGCGTGAGCGGCCCCGTCGGCCCCCTCGCGGAGGCCGACGCCGAGGGCATGCGCCGGGCGCTCGAAGTGAACGTCCTCGGCTATCTGCTCTGCGCCCGGCGCGCGGTGCGGGACCTGACCGCGAACGGCGGCGGCGCGATCGTGAACGTCTCGTCCGCGGCGGCCACCCTCGGCGCCCCCGGCGAGTACGTCCACTACGCGGCGGCCAAGGGCGCCGTCGACACGCTGACGGTCGGCCTCTCCAAGGAGGTCGCGGGCGACGGCATCCGCGTCAACGCCGTGGCCCCCGGCGTGATCTGGACCGAGTTCCACGCCGACCCCGAGCGCCCCGCGAAGCTCGCCGCGGGCATCCCCCTGGGGCGCTCGGGCCGGCCGTCGGAGATCGCGGCGGCCGTCAGCTGGCTGCTCTCCGACGACGCCTCGTACGCGACCGGCACGATCGTGCGGGTGGCAGGCGGTCGCTGACGCCGTCCGCGGAGCGGGCTCGGGCCGTGACCGTGACTCAGACGATGTTCTCCGCGACCTCGGCCTGCTCGCGGTCCGAACCGTACGCCTGCGGCGTGCTGTAGGAGCGGCGCGCCACGAACCACCACACGGTGGCCAGAAGCAGCACCGCGGCGAGTGCGATCGACGCGTAGTTCATCGAGTCGACGGTCACCGGGGAGACCTGCGGCAGGCAGAACAGCACCGTCACGAACAGCACCCAGACCACCGCGATCCAGCCGACCGGCTTGCTCCAGCGGCCGAGGTTCCACGGCCCCGGCTGGAAGCGGTCGCCCGCGCGAAGGCGCAGGTAGATCGGGATGGCGTACGCGGGCGTGATGCCGATGACGTTGATGGCGGTCACCGCCGTGTACGCGGTCGTCGAGTACAGGGAGGGCAGCGCGATGACCGCGGCGAGCCCCACCGACAGCCACACGGCGGGCACCGGCACCTGGGTGCGGGAGCTGACCTTGCGCCAGATCGCCGAGCCGGGCAGCGCGTTGTCGCGGCTGAACGCGAACACCATGCGGCTGGCCGCGGCGGTCTCCGCGTTGCCGCAGAACAGCTGCGCCACGATGACGATGAGCAGCAGCGCCGTCGCGCCGGACTCGCCGATCGCGTCGATCATGATCTGCGCGGGCGGCACCCCGGTCGAGCTGTTCTGGGCGCCCACGTAGTCCTGGATGGCGAAGCTCAGCCCGGCGAGCAGGACGAAGCCGGCGATCCAGGACGCCCAGATGGCGCGCACGATGCCGCGTGCCGCGGTGACCGAGGCGTTGGAGGTCTCCTCCGACAGGTGCGCGGACGCGTCGTATCCGCAGAACGTGTACTGGGCGAGGAGCAGGCCGATCGCCGTCACGTAGAGCGGGTTGTCCCAGCCCGTGTCGTTCACGAACGTGCCGAAGACGGACGACGCCGACTGGTGGTGGTCCGGCACGATCAGGAGGACGCCGACGATCACGGCGACTCCGGCCACGTGCCACCACACGCTGATCGAGTTGAGCAGGCTGACCAGCCGCACGTTGAACAGGTTCAGGACGGCGTGCAGGAGCAGGATGCACAGGAAGATCAGGAAGGTCTTCTCGGGGGTCGGCGTGAAGCCGAACTTCAGGTTCAGGAACGCGCCGGTGAACAGCGCGGCGCCGTAGTCGATGCCCGCTATCGCGCCGAGCAGCCCGAGCAGGTTCAGCCACCCCGTGTACCAGCCCCACCGGCGTCCGCCGAGCCGGTCGGCCATGTAGTACAGGGCGCCCGACGTCGGGTACGCGCTGGTGACCTCGGCGAGCGCCATGCCGACGCAGAGCACGAACAGGCCGACGCCCGCCCAGCCCCAGAGCATCACGGCGGGGCCGCCGGTGTTCATGCCGAAGCCGTACAGCGTCATGCAGCCGGACAGGATGGAGATGACCGAGAAGCTGATGGCGAAGTTGCCGAAGCCGCCCATGCGGCGGGCCAGGACGGGCTGGTAGCCGAGTTCTCTCAGGCGTTGTTCCTCGTCCTGGCGTGGCGCTGGGACGGTGCTCGACGACCAGGTGGTGCGGGACACGGTGGGACCTCCGGGGGGAGCGGCGGGGGAGCGCGGGGAGAAGGGACGGGTGGGCGGGCTAGCCGGGGCCGCGGGACGCGCTGAAGCAGCGGGCGCGGGCCTGGACGAAGACCTCGGCGGCGGCGTCGGCGTCGCCGGGGGAGTGGGTGCGGTACGCCCACGGGACCGTGGTGAAGAACGGGTCGAGGGCCTGGAAGACCCGTGAGGCGTCGTGGAACTGGTGCGCGCCCCACAAGGCGTGGGCGAGGTAGTTGAGGTCGAGCAGCGAGGTCGCGGAGGGCGTCGTGTGGTCGAACCACAGCTGCAGGGCGAGCAGCGCGGAGCGGGTGGCGTCCTCGGATATCCAGTGCAGGTCGAGGGCCTGCTCCTGGCCGGACTCGCGGCGGTACCGCTCGACGCGCACGTAGAGCGGCAGCAGGTGCAGCGCTGATCCCGCGGGCGCGGCGGCCGACGCCCACTGCACGAAGTTGTACGCCTCGGTGAGGGGGCCTCCCGTGCGGCGCCCGTACACGAACTGCAGCATCCGGTGGTACGCCTCGCGGTTGCCCGGATCCCGCTTGTCGGCCTCGGCGAGCAGCTGCCAGGGGCCGGGGAAGAGCATCGGCTCAGGCGGCGCCGCCCGGTGCTCGTCCCACCGCTGGCCCACGTCGAGCTGGGCCAGGGCGAGCAGGCAGATCCACGGAACCGGGTCCTCGGGCGACAGGGCGGACGCGTCGCCGCACGCGGCGACGGCCTCGCGCCACAGGTCGTTGGTCTTGTGGTGCCCCGTGCGGTGCGCGCGCAGGGCACGCTCCACCAGGACACGGGCGTGCAGCACCGCGGCCGACGCGCTGTGCGGCTCCTCGGCACGCCAGGCCCGCACCACGTCGGAACCGGCGACGGCGGCGCCGAGGACCTGTGTGCGTTGCGTCCACAACCCCCAGTCGGGTGTCTCGGTCAGCAGGTTGCGCGTGGAGACCCAGCGACCGGTCCTGAGGTCCTGGAGCACCGCGCGCAGCGCTTCGTCGTGGCCTGCCGGGTGGTACACCGGGCGGCCTAACGCCATGGGCATGAGTCCTCTGTTGGGGGAAGAGGGCGGAGGTTGAACGGTTAAACGATGCGGGTGTTACGGGAGTTGAGGATGTGACATGGCCGACAGTGTAGATCCGGCCCTTCCGGTGCCAAGGCCATTCGTGGATCTTTTGTGACCTTGATTTGTCAACACGGCACGCCGAACGGTCATTTGGTGTGCAGAACGTGTCATTCAGGTCCCTTGACGCCCTCCGGGCGGCTGTAGCACGCTGCCGCGGTGATCACCTATGAGCGGCCTTCGGCGCAGCGGCCCGTGCTCGCCGTCGACCAGGGCACGTCCGGCACCAAGGCCCTCGTCGTCTGCCCGGAACGCGGCGTGATCGGCGCGGGCGCGGCCGTGGTGCGTCCCCGCCACCTCCCCGGCGGCCTGGTCGAGGCCGACCCCGCCGAGCTGTACGGCTCCGTCGTCGCGGCGGGCCGCGCGGCGCTGGCCGACGCGGGCGAGCCGGTCGCCGCCGTCGGCCTCGCCAACCAGGGCGAGACGGTCCTCGCCTGGGACCCGGACACCGGGAAGCCGCTCACCGACGCCCTCGTCTGGCAGGACCGCCGCGCCGCATCCGTCTGCGCCGGACTCGCCGAACACGCCGAGGAGTTGCGGAAGCTCACCGGGCTGCCGCTCGACCCGTACTTCGCGGCGCCCAAGATGGCGTGGATACGCCGCCACCGCACCCGGCGCGGCGTGGTCACGACCAGCGACGCCTGGCTCGTCCACCGGCTCACCGGCGCCTACGTCACCGACGCCGCGACGGCCGGCCGCACCCAGCTCCTCGACCTCGACACGGTCCAGTGGTCACCGCGCGCCCTGGAGCTGTACGGACTCGGCGACGAGCGGCTGCCCGAGGTCGTCGACGCGGCAGGACCCGTCGGGACGACCACCGCCTTCGGCCCCGAACTCCCCGTCACCGGCCTCCTCGTCGACCAGCAGGCCGCCCTGCTCGCCCAGGACGTGACCATGCCGGGAAGCGCCAAGTGCACCTACGGTACCGGGGCGTTCCTGCTCGCGCAGACCGGATCGCGGCCGCGGCGCGGCGCCTCGGGGCTCGTCAGCTGCGTCGCCTGGCGGCTCGCGGGGCGCAGCAGCTACTGCCTCGACGGGCAGGTGTACACGGTCGCCTCGGCCGTCCGCTGGCTCACCGACCTCGGCGTGATCGCGGGGGCGGAGGACATCGACCCCGTCGGCTCCGCCGTACCGGACGCCGGCGGCGTCACCTTCGTACCGGCCCTCGCGGGGCTCGCCGCGCCGTGGTGGCGCGGTGACGTGCGCGGGTCGCTGACCGGACTCGGCCTCGACACCACCCCGGGCCACCTGGTGCGCGCCCTGTGCGAGGGCATCGGGGCGCAGGTGGCCGCGCTCGCCGACGCGGTGACCGCCGACCTCGGGGAGCCCCTGACGAGCCTGCGCGTCGACGGCGGCCTGACCCGCTCGGCGCTCCTCATGCAGACCCAGGCCGACCTGCTCCAACTCCCCGTCGAGGTCTCGGCGTTGCCCGACGTCACCGCGCTCGGCGCGGCCGCCGTCGCCCGGATCGGCCTCGACCCCTCCCTCACCGTCGCGGACGCGGTCCCCGCGTGGCGGCCCGCCGCCGTCTACGAACCACGGATCGACGCGGACCGGGCGGCCGAACGCCTCGCGGGCTTCCGCTCCGCCGTGACCGCCCTGACGGAACGTACGCCCTGATGGCCGTGGTCAGGCGGGGCGCGCTGCCCGACGTGACGTACGACGTGGCCGTCGTCGGCGCGGGAGTCGTCGGCGCGGCCGTCGCCCGTGACCTCGCCCGCCGCCCCGGCCTGCGCATCGCCCTGGTCGAGGCCGCGAACGACGTCGGTGAGGGCACGTCGAAGGCGAACACGGCGATCCTGCACACCGGCTTCGACGCCGTGCCCGGCTCCCTGGAGGCCCGCCTGGTCCGCGAGGGCAGCCGGCTGCTCGCCGCGTACGCCGCCGAGACGGGCATCCCCGTCGAACCCGTCGGCGCACTCCTCGTCGCCTGGAACGCCGAACAACTCGACGCGCTGCCGGGGCTGTTGGCGAAGGCGGAGCGCAACGGCTACACGGACGCCCGCATCATCGGCCCCGCGGAGGTCCGGGCCCGCGAGCCACATCTGGGCCCCGGCGCCCGCGGCGCGCTCGACGTCCCCGGCGAGAGCATCATCTGCCCCTGGACCACCACCCTCGCCTACGCCACCCAGGCGGTCCGCGCGGGCGTGGACCTGCTCCTCAACTGCCGCGTGGAGGACGTCGGTCCGACGGCCGACCCGCACGTGCTGATCACCGCGCGCGGCCCGGTGCGCGCCCGGTACCTCGTCAACGCCGCGGGTCTGCACGCCGACTCCCTCGACCGGCTCCTCGGCCACGACGACTTCACCGTCACCCCGCGCCGCGGCCAGCTCCTCGTCTTCGACAAGCTCGCCCGCGACCTGGTGCGGCACATCCTGCTGCCGGTCCCCACGGCGCTCGGCAAGGGCGTCCTGGTGGCGCCGACCGTGTACGGGAACGTCCTGCTCGGACCCACCGCCGAGGATCTGGACGACAAGACGGCCACCGGATCGACGGCCGACGGCATCGCCGCACTGCGCGAGCAGGGCGGCCGGATCCTGCCCGAGCTGCTCGACGAGGAGGTCACCGCGGTCTACGCCGGACTGCGCGCCGCCACCGAGCACGACGACTACCGCATCAGCGTCCACAAGGAACAGCGCCGTGTCACCGTCGGCGGGATCCGCTCCACCGGCCTCACCGCGTCCCTCGCCATCGCCGCCCACGTCACCGAACTCCTCGGCGCCACGGGACTGCACCTGGCCGAGCCCCGTGAGCTGCCCGCCGTCCGCATGCCGAACCTCGGTGAGGCCTTCCCGCGCCCCTGCGAGCGCGCCGACCTCATCGCGGCCGACCCCGCGTACGGCGACGTGGTCTGTCACTGTGAACGCGTGAGCCGCGGCGAGATCCGCGACGCGCTCGCGTCGACCGTGCCGCCTGGCTCGCTCGACGGGCTGCGCCGTCGCACCCGGGCACGGAGCGGCCGCTGCCAGGGCTTCTACTGCGGGGCCGAGGTGCGGGAACTCTACGAACGGGGTGCGGAGTTGGGTACCGGATGAGGCGCGAGCGCATCGTCGACGTGCTGGTCGTCGGCGCGGGGCCCGCGGGCCTCGCCACCGCGGCCGGGCTCGCCGCGTCGGGCGTCGGCGAGGTCGAGGTCGTGGACCGGGAACGGCAGGCGGGCGGAGTCCCGCGGCACTGTCTGCACGGCGGCTTCGGACGCCTCGGGATGACCGGGCCGCAGTACGCGGAGCGCTGCGTGGCGGCGGCCGTGGGCCACGGCGCGGTCCTGCGGACCGGGGTGAGCGTGACCGCGTGGTCGGCGCCGCTCACCGTCGACACCACCAGCCCGCGCGGCCTCGAACGCATCACCGCCCGCGCGGTCGTCCTCGCCACCGGCGCCCGCGAACGGCCCCGCGCCGCACGCCTCGTGCCGGGCACCCGGCCCGCCGGGGTCTTCACCACCGGCGAGCTCCAGCAGGCCGTCCACCTGCACGGACAGCGGGTCGGCAGCCGGGCCGTCGTGGTCGGCGCCGAGCCGGTGAGCTTCGCCGCCCTGGACACGCTGCGGCGGGCCGGGGTCACCGTCGCCGCGCTGGTCACCGAGCATCCGCACCACCAGGCGGCACGGGCCCGCGCCTTCGACGCCCGGCTGCGGCACGGCGTCCCGCTGCTCACCGACGCCACGGTCACCGAACTCCTCGGCCGAGGCCGCCTCTCGGGCGTCGCGCTGCGGCACCGGGACGGCAGGACCGCGCAGGTCGCCTGCGACACCGTCGTGTTCACGGGTGACTTCGTCCCCGACCACGAACTGGCAAGGCGCGGCGGGCTGTCGATGGACCCCGGCACCCGGGGCCCGGCGGTCGACGGCGCCTTCCGCACCGACGCGCGCGGCGTCTTCGCGGTGGGCAACGTCCTGCACGCCGCCGAGCCGGCCCGTGCGGTGGCGCACGAGGGGAGCGTTGCGGCAGCGGCCGTGCGGCGCTATCTCCACGACGGCGACTGGCCGGCGACGACGGTGCCGCTGCGGGTCGCGGCGCCGCTCGCCTGGGTCGCCCCGAACCGGCTGACCGAGGACGAGCCGAGCGAGGGGTTCGTCCTGCGGACCGCCGCGTTCGTCGCGCGCCCGGCTCTGGTGATCACGCAGGACGGCAGGACCCTGCACCGCGCGGGACTGCGCCGCCCGGCCGTCCCGAACCGTCCGTTCCGTATCTCCGGGAGCTGGACGGCGCGGGTGGACGCCAGGGGCGGCGCGGTGCGGGTCGCGCTGGGGTAGCGGCTTCGCGCTGCGGTACGGATGAGGGGCTCGCGCTGCGGTACGGGTGGGCGGCTCGCGCTGCGGTACGGATGGGCTGCACGCCCCGCCGAGGTCCGGCGTGCCCGGACCCCTCTTCCCATCGCCCCCGCCTCCCGCATAGACTCCAAAACTAGCAGCGCTAATTTACGTATCGATTCACATAGCGACTCGATCCACCCCATAGCGACTCGATCCACCCGCGAGACCCGCGAGACCGAAGCAACGAGACCCCGCAGAACGATCCGGAGCCGTATCGTGCGCACCGTCCACTTCGCCGCCGCCCGCCGCACCCCCATCGGCAGACTCCGCGGCGCCCTCTCCTCCGTCCGCCCCGACGACCTCGCAGCGGGCGTCGTGAAGGGCCTCCTCGCCGACATCCCCCAGCTGGACCCCGCCAGGATCGACGACGTCTACTGGGGCGCCGCCAACCAGGCGGGCGAGGACAACCGCAACGTCGCGCGGATGGCCGCCCTCCTCGCGGGCCTCCCGGAGTCCGTGCCCGGGGCGACCGTGAACCGGCTGTGCGCCTCCGGCCTCGAAGCCGTCACGACCGCCGCGCGCACCGTCGCCGCCGGCGAGGCGGACATCGTCCTCGCGGGCGGATCCGAGTCGATGAGCCGCGCGCCGTTCGTCCTGCCCCGCCCCGACGAGGCGCTGCCGCACCGCATGGAGACCGCCGACACCCGCCTCGGCTGGCGCCTGACGAACCCGGCGATGAAGGACCTGCACGGCGTCCTCGCGATGGGCGAGACCGCCGAGGAGGTCGCCGCGCGGTACGGCATCGCCCGCGAGCGCCAGGACGAGTTCGCGCTCCGCAGCCACCAGCGCGCCGCCGCCGCCCGCAAGGACGGCCACTTCGACGACGAACTCCTCCCCGTCACCCGGCCGGACGGCACCGTCGTCGACACCGACGAGTGCGTGCGCGAGGACACCTCGTACGAGAAGCTCAGCGGTCTGCGGCCGGTCTTCCGCAAGGACGGCACCGTCACCGCGGGCAACGCCTCGCCGATGAACGACGGGGCCGCCGGGCTGCTGCTCGTCAGCGAGGAGGCGCTGAACGACCTCGGACTCGAATCCCTCGGGCGGTACGCGGCGGGCGCCTCCGCCGGCGTCCACCCGGACGTCATGGGCATCGGACCGGTCCCCGCCACCCGCAAGGTGCTCGACCGGATGGGCTGGAGCATCGAGGACCTGCACGAGGCGGAGTTCAACGAGGCGTTCGCCGCGCAGGCGCTGGCCTGCGTCGACGCCCTCGACATCGACCCGGAGCTGGTCAACCCGTCCGGCGGGGCCATCGCGCTCGGCCACCCCCTCGGCTGCTCCGGCGCCCGCATCCTCACCACCCTGCTGCACCGCATGCGGCGCACCGGCGCCACCCGCGGCCTCGCGACCATGTGCGTGGGCGTGGGGCAGGGCAGCGCGCTCCTGGTCGAGCGCGACTGACGACGGTTCCGCGCCGACATCGCCGAGGCGGCGGCGCGATCTGACGGCGGCGGCGAGTGCGCGCCGCCACCGTCAGGAACGACGTGCCGCACCGCAAACCCCCTCCGGAATGTGATCCACCGCAAGCCCACGGAAACGGAGCACCCTCCCTCATGGCCACGCTCTCCCTCGCCGCGATCCTCGCCGAGCCCGCCCGCCGCCACCCGGACCGCATCGCGCTCGTCGAGGGCGATCTGCGGCTGTCCTTCCGGGAGTTGTGGCACCAGGCCCGCGCCCAGGGAGCCGCCCTCGCACAGCTCGGTGTGCGGCCCGGGGACCGCGTCGCCATGATGGCCCCCAACACCGCGGAGTTCCCCCGCGCCTACTTCGCGATCCTCGCCGCCGGTGGCGTCGTCGTCCCCGTCCATCTGCTGCTCTCCGCGGACGAGGTCGAACACGTCCTGCGGGACAGCGGCGCGACCCTGCTGCTCTGCCACCCCGCCCAGGCGGCGACGGGCGCGGCCGCCGCCGAGGCCGCGGGGGTGCGCATGGTGCGCCTCGGCGACGAGGGCGAGCTGGAGGCGCTGGCCCGCGCCACCGAGCCCCTCGCCTCGTACGCCACCCGCAACGCCGACGACCCGGCCGTCGTCTTCTACACCAGCGGCACCACGGGCGTCCCCAAGGGCGCCGTGCTCAGCCACTTCAACCTGGTGATGAACGCGACGGTCAACGCCTTCGACGCCAACGACGTGCGCCCCGACGACATCGCGCTCGGCGCGCTTCCGCTCTTCCACGCCTTCGGCCAGACCGTCTCCATGAACTCGACGTGGCGGGCCGGCGCGACGCTGGTCCTGCTGCCGCGCTTCGACGCCGCGCGGGCCATCGAGCTGATGGTCGAGGAGGAGGTCAACACCTTCCACGGCGTGCCCACCATGTACGTGGGGCTGGCCGCCGCGGCCGAGGCCGCCGAGCGTCTGCCCCGGCTGCGCATCTGCATCTCGGGCGGCGCCTCGCTGCCCGTCGCCGTCCTCGAACGGTTCGAGAAGGCCTTCGGCACCCCGGTCTACGAGGGGTACGGGCTCTCCGAGACCTCCCCGACCGCCGCCGTCAACCAGCCCGACTTCGGCACCAGGCCCGGCAGCGTCGGCCATCCGCCGTGGGGCGTCGACGTGGAGATCGCCCGCGCGGACGTCGAGGACCGCGTCGAACTGCTGCCGACCGGCGAACTCGGCGAGGTCGTCGTCCGCGGCCACAACGTCTTCTCCGGCTATCTGGGCCGCCCCGAGGCGAGCGCCGAGGCCCTGGTCGACGGCTGGTTCCGCAGCGGCGACCTCGGCACCAAGGACGCCGACGGCTTCCTGACCATCGTCGACCGCAAGAAGGACGTCATCATCCGCGGAGGCTTCAACGTCTACCCGCGCGAGGTCGAGGAGGTCCTGATGCGCCACCCGGCCGTCGCCCAGACCGCGGTGATCGGCCTGCCCGACCCCGTGCACGGCGAGGAGGTGTGCGCGGTGGTCGTCCCGGCCGCCGAGGCCACGCCCGAGACGGCGGGCGAGATCATCGCGTGGTCCAAGGAGCACCTCGGCCGCCACAAGTACCCCCGGCTCGTCGAGTTCATCGACGCGTTCCCGCTCGGCCCCAGCATGAAGGTCCTCAAACGGGAACTGCGCGCCCACTACGGCGCGTGAGAATGCCCGTATGTGGGGTGTACGGGATGTGTGGGACGCGTGGGACCTGTCGGCCGGCCAGTTCGCCGCGCTCGCCGCGGCGGCGATGCTGGTCGGCTTCTCGAAGACGGCCGTCAGCGGGGCGAACACGATCAGCCTCGCGGTCTTCGCCGCCGTCCTGCCGGCCCGCGCGTCGACCGGCGTCCTGCTCCCCGTCCTCATCGCGGGCGACGTCCTGGCGGTGCTCACGTACCGCAGACACGCCCACTGGCCCACCCTGTGGCGGCTGTTCCCGGCGGTCGCCGGGGGAGTGGTCATCGGCACGCTCTTCCTGACGTGGGCCGACGACGCGGTGGTCCGTACGTCCATCGGCGCGATCCTGCTCCTGATGGCGGGCGTCACGGTGGCCCGCCGCAGAGCGACGGCGCGTACGGAGGCCGCCCATGAGCTCCCCGAACCCCCTCCGGCAAGCCGCCTCAAGGCCCCTTCCTACGGCGTACTCGGCGGCTTCACCACGATGGTCGCCAACGCGGGCGGCCCGGTGATGTCGATGTATCTGCTCTCGGCGGGCTTTAAAAAACTGGGCTTCCTGGGCACGTCCGCCTGGTTCTTCCTGATCGTCAACGCGTCGAAGGTGCCGTTCAGCGTGGGCCTCGGCCTGATCGACGCCCACTCACTGGCCCTGGACGCACTCCTGACGCTCTTCGTGGTGCCGGGCGCACTCGTGGGCAAGCACACGGTGCACCACATCAACCAGCGACTCTTCGAACGCCTGGTGATCGCAGCAACGATCCTGGGCGGCCTCCAACTGCTCCTGCGGTGACAGCCCCGGCCGGAACTCAGCGTCCGGCCACCGATGCGCCCGCCAAGTCCGGGGAGAGCGTCTCCGGTGTCAGGCCGTGTTCCAGGTCCTCCGCCAGGAGCCGCTTCGCGATCACGTCGACCGCCGCCACCAACTCCTCGTCCGGAGGCTTTCCCAGGTCCTTCTCGATCTCCTCGCCCAGCCAGGAGGCCCAGGCCCGGGAGATGACCTCCGCCTCGCGCTCCCCGGCGGGCGTGTGCGAGAAGTACGTGCCCGTGCGGGTCAGATACCCCTCGTCCGTCATGCGGTCGAAGACGGGTACCAGCACCTCGGGCGGGATCCGGTGCCGGGCCGCGATCAGCCCGAGGCTGGCGTGCCCGACCATCCGGGTGAAGAGCGAGACCTGCATGACCGCCCAGGCCCCCGCGATGTCCAGGCGGGTGTCCGAGCCGCGGATGATGCCGCGCGCCGTGTTCATGCCGACGTTGCGGATGATGTGCGCCACGCCGCGCTCCAGGAGATGACCGGAGTCGCCGCTCATCGGCTGCGCGAAGCCCTCGCCCATGTCCGGCGCGCCCATGCGGGCGCTGTCGCGCAACTGGACCTGCTTGAGGAAGAGCGCCACCAGGAACCCGACGAGGGCGACGGGGACGGTCCACAGGAAGACGGTGTGCAGGGTGTCCGCGTACGCCTCGACGATCGGCCCCGAAGCCGCCGCGGGCAACTCGTGCACCCCGCCCGGGTTCTGCGCCGCCCGGCCGATCGCGGCCGGATCACCGCCGCTCGCCCGGGTCGCCTCGGCCACCCCGTCCTTGAGGTTGGGCGCGAGGGTGTTGGCGTAGATGGTCCCGAACACGGCCGTGCCGAACGAGCTGCCCAGCGTACGGAAGAAGGTCACGCCCGACGTCGCGGTGCCCAGGTCGGAGTACGGGACGGTGTTCTGCACGGCGATCGTCAGGACCTGCATGCACAGCCCGATGCCGGTGCCGAGCACGAACATGTACAGCGACTCCAGCCAGGTGCTGGTCGCGCTGCCCATCAGTGAGAGCAGATAGAGCCCGAGGGCCATCACCAGCGCGCCGACGATCGGGAAGATGCGGTACGTGCCGGTCTTGCTGACCACGTTGCCGCTGAAGACCGACGCGATGAGCAGCCCGATGACCATGGGCAGCGTCCGCACGCCCGAAATGGTCGCCGAGTCCCCGTCGACGTACTGGAGATACGTCGGCAGGAACGTCATCGCGCCGAGCATCGCGAACCCCACGATGAAGCTGAGGATCGAGCAGACCGTGAAGACGGGGTTCGCGAACAGCCGCATCGGCAGCATCGGTTCGGCCGCCCGCGTCTCGACGACACAGAACAGCGCCAGGGCGACCAGACCGCCGACGAAGAGGCCGATGATGGTCGGCGACCCCCACGCGTACTGGTTGCCGCCCCAACTCGTCGCCAGGATCAGCGCACTCGCGCCCACCGCGACGAGCGCGATGCCCAGATAGTCGATGACGGGCCGCAGGGCGGACTTCACCACGGGGATCGTACGGGCCGCGGCGATGACCACGACGATCGCGATGGGCACGTTGACGTAGAACGCCCAGCGCCAGGTCAGATGGTCCGTGAACAGACCGCCGAGCAGCGGCCCGATCACCGTGGACACCCCGAAGACCGCGCCGATCGCGCCCTGGTACTTGCCGCGCTCGCGCAGCGGGATGACGTCGGCGATCAGCGCCATGGACGTGACCATGAGCCCGCCCGCGCCGATGCCCTGCATCGCCCGCCAGGCGATGAGGAGCGTCATGTTCGTCGACAGACCGCACAGGAAGGAGCCGGTGATGAAGATGACCGCCGACAGCTGGAAGACGACCTTGCGCCCGAACAGGTCACCGAATTTGCCGACCAGGACCGTGGCCACGGTCTCCGCCAGCAGATACGAGGTGACCACCCACGACATGTGCTCCGCCCCGCCCAGGTCCGACACGATCGTCGGCAGCGCGGTGCCGACGATGGTCTGGTCGAGGGCGGCGAGCAGCATGCCCAGCATGATCGTCACGAAGACGACGTTGCGCCGCCGCCGGTCGAGGACGGGCGGCGCCTGGGCCTCGACGGGAGCGGACGCGGCCGGCTGATCGGTGGTGGTCACACGGCCACCCTCACACCGGCGCCGGGCGTGTGCATGCGGGGCGAGGCCGGTTCGGTGACGGAACGGGAGGCGCGCCCTCCGCCTGACCGCGCCCCGCCCCCGCTGCGCTACCGGTCTCGGCCCGCCGAGCCACCCCGCCCTCGCTGCGCTACCGGTCTCGGCCCGCCGAGCCACCCCGCCCTCGCTGCGCTACCGGTCTCGGCCCGCCGAGCCACCCCGCCCCCGCTGCGCTACCGGTCCCGGCCCGCCGAGCCACCCCGCAGCCGCGGCGCGTGGGCCGCCGCGTCCACCGAGGCGCCCTCCCGCCCCAGGAGCTCCGCCAACGCCTCCGCCCACGCGACCAGTTCCGCGAGGTCCATCCCGTACGGCCGCTCCTGCCCGGACTCCGCGCTCCACGCCGAGACCGCCCCGGCCCCGCGCAGCAGCAGCCGCGCCCCGCCCGTGGTGTTGCCGCGGGCCGAATGCGTGAGCCCGACGGCGAGCTGGGCCAGGCCCTTCCACAGGCCGCGCTCCGTCTCGGGCCCGGACTTCCAGGCGTCCTCGAAGACCTCGTGCGCGTGGAAGGGCCGCCCGGCGTCCAGCAGCGCCTGCGCCTCGGCGACGGACTCCTCCGGGGCGCGGACGAGACCCTCGGGCTGCCGGGGAACGCCGTCGGAGCCGTAGGGCAACGGCCGGCCGAGTCCGTCGCGGGGCCGCTGGTTACGCGCCCGCCCTTCCTCGTCGCGGTCCCGCTCACGGCCGGGGTCGTGCGGTTCGGGTGCAGTGCTCATACGCCGATTGTCGCGCGTGCCTGACGGCGGTCACCGGAGAACGGAGCACCCTTCGGTGTGGGGTAGAGTTCTACCTGTGATCACGCGGGGCACCGCACAGAACACACCGGGACGTGGCGCAGCTTGGTAGCGCACTTGACTGGGGGTCAAGGGGTCGCAGGTTCAAATCCTGTCGTCCCGACTCGTGAGAGTCGTTGATCGAGGGGCCGTTTCAGAGAGATCTGAAACGGCCCCTCGATCGTTTCCAGGACGTGCCGGCGCGACCGGGAACACGACCACGCCGTCAGAGCCGGGCGCTAGCTGTTGGCGCCGGCTCGGGAGTGGCGGCCTTCGGGGTGGGCGCCGTGCCAGTCCAGACACATGAGGGTGGCGTCGTCGACGAGGTCGCCGTCGCAGGCGTCGGAGACCGCGGTGGTCATCATCCGTACGACCTCACGGGGGTGTTCGTCGGCGGTGTCGCGGAGCAGGGCCGACAGGTCGACGTCCTGGGCCCGGCGGTCCTGCACGCCGTCGGTGAAGAGGAGGAGCCGGTCGCCGGGGCGCAGGTCGAGGTTCTCGACCCGGTGGGGGGTGGGGGAGGGGACGCCGAAGGGAAGGTTGGCGATGAGGTCGACTTCATCGACCGTGCCGGCGCGCAGGCGCAGCGGCCGGGGGTGGCCGGCGTTGACGAGTTGGGCGCCGCTGCCGTCCAGGGAGACGCGCAGCAGCTGGCCGGTGGCCAGGGTGCGGCGGCCGTGGTCGAGGAGGGCCTGGTGGGTCTGGCGGGCCTGTTCGGCCAGGTCGTGTCCGGTGCGGCGGGCTCCGCGGGAGGCGTTGACCAGCAGGGTGGCCATGAGCGCCGCGTTCACGTCGTGGCCCATGGCGTCGGTGATCGACAGGTGCAGGGTGTCGTGGTCGAGGGCGTAGTCGTAGGTGTCACCCGCGATGTGGTTGGCGGGCAGCAGCGCCGCGGCCAAGGTGAACTCGGCGGCCTCGCAGGAGGGTGCCGAGGGAAGGAGCTGGCGCTGGATCTCGGCTGCCAGACTGACCGGAATGGAGCGCTGGCCCCAGAAATAGCGGTCGGTGAAGCGGCGGTCGGTGACGACGATGTACGCCAGGGCGTGCGCGGTCTCCTCCACCTGCTCCAGGGTGTCCGGTGAGACGTGGGGGAGGTACAGCTCGAGGACACCGATGGTGTCGCCCCGGTTGGTGACCGGCGCGATCACGTGATGACCCCTCGGGCCGGCGGGGTACTGCACCAGCTTCTGACTGCGCAGCACCTCGTCGTAGTCGCTGCCGGCCAGAGGGATCTGTTCCGCGTGGCCGGCACGCGGCACCTGGCCCTCTTCGCTGACCCGCACCATCTGGCGGCCGACGATGTCGACGAACAGGAACGAGACGTACTCCGCCCTGAAACGGTCCCGGAGATCCCGCGCCACCACATCGAGGGACGCCGCCGGTGCGGCGTCCTCCGCGGCCGCGAGGATCGCGGCCAGTCCGACTCGGTCGTGCGCCATGGGTGGCCTCCTTCAGTTCCGTTCCGTGATCTCCTTCCCGCACTTTCCGTCCGTCATCACCGACGGGCGGAGGGACTCATGGGGCGCCGGGAAACTCGGGGTCCATACGGCGCAGCGCGGCGGCCCCGGTGCCCGGACGCGGTCGAGCGCCTAGTAGGCGGGGTTCGTGCGGAGGTGGGCGGCGCCCGAACGCACCGCCCATCCGAAGACCGCGAAGGCGACGGCGCCCACCACGACGGAGTCGTACGGCGCCGGCAGATGTCCCGAGCCGCCGAACGTGCCGAGCCACGACAGCAGGGTCAGCGCCGCCAGGTGGAACACGAGCCAGGCGCCCTGGCGCAGCTCCGCGGCCGGGGCGCTGTCCGCCGCCTTCCGCCGTTGCAGCCAGAACAGCGGGACACCGGCGAGGACGAGGGGCAGGGCGAGGCGCAGGTCGTCCCAGCCCGACCAGTAGACGAACTCGGTCGCCACGGCGAAGCTGACCGGGGCGATCCAGTGGACCCCCGGCATGCGGCCGTCCGCGTGGAGCACGCCACGCTCCCGGTCGTGGGCCCGGAAGGACGCCACGGCCACCGCCGAGGTGGCGTAGACGATCAGGTACATGTCCCCCATCACGCTCACGATGTCCTGCCAGCCGCCGAACGGCAGCATGAACACGATGATGACCGCGAGGTTGAGGACCAGGGCGCGCCGCGCGATGCCGGAACGGGGATCGATGCGCATGAAGAAGCGGGGCAGCAGTCCGTTCTTCGAGAGGGCGTAGGTGTGGCGGGCGTCGATCGCGACGCCCACGTAGGCGGAGCCGCCCGGGGAGACCACCGCGTCGGCGTAGAGCAGGGTGGCGAGCCAGTGCAGGTTGAGCACGAGGGCGAGCTGACCGAACGGCGACTCGAAGTTGACGCCCTGCCAGCCGTGGGTGAGCAGCGTGTCGGGCACCGTGTACAGATAGGCGAGTTGGAGCCCGAGGTAGACGAGGACCGCGAGGCCGATTCCCGTGAGGACGGCGGCGGGCACGTTGCGGCGCGGATTGCGCGCTTCCCCGGAGAAGTCGAGCGGGGCCTGGAACCCGTTCACCGAGTACACGATGCCGCCCCCGGCCAGCGCGGTGAGGCAGGCCGCGTAGCCGTACGGGGCGAATCCGCCGTGGTCCGTGAGGCGGCCCGAGTGGGTGCCGGACAGGAACAAGGCGACCACCGTGAGCACCGGGACGACGACCTTGAACACCGAGACCAGGTTGTTGACGCGCGCGAACATCCGCACCGCGAACCAGTTCAGTGCGGTGAGCAGCACGCTCAGCGCGGCCGCGACACCCAGGCCCGACGCGGTGAGGGTGCCGCCGCGGTAGAGGCCGGGCACGTAGTGCGCGGCGTACTGCATGATCGCGCTGATCTCCGCCGCGGTGCCGCCCACGGAGAGCAGGACGGACCAGCCGACGACGGTGCCGACAAGCCGGCCGTTCGCGTACAACGGCCAGCGGACCGTGCCACCGCCTTCCGGCCTGGTGGCGCCGAGTTCGACCATGACCAGGGCCACCAGCGCGCAGAGCAGGCCGGCCGCGACCCAGGAGAGCAGCGCGGCGGGTCCCGCGGTCTGGGCGGCGTACATGGCGGCGAACAGCCAGCCCGAGCCGAGGATGTTGGAGAAGCCGATCGCGGTGAGCCCCCAGAATCCGAGGTCCTTGCGCAGCCTGCTCTCCTCGGCGCGGACATCCGGGGCACCGGTGGTCTCCCGCGGCTGCTGTTGCGCCACGTGGCACACCTCCTCGACGATCACGGACACTCGGAGGTCAGGGTGTCACGTGGTGCCGATGTCGAGAACACGGCCCGATGTCGAGAACACGGCGTCGGTTCCGTCCCCGGTGTACGAGTGGGACGAGAACGGCACCGACAACGGCACCGACAACGGGAGGCACACCGTGGACGCCAACGAGATCAGCGAGGTCCTCAACCGGCCGACCAGCCAGGAGCTTCTTGCGCGCGACGTGGTCCGCATGGCCTACGTCGCCAAGGACGGTACACCGCGCAACATTCCGATCATCTTCGCCTGGAACGGCTCGACGATCGTCGTGTGCACACCGAAGAACTCCCCGAAGCTCCCCTCGCTGCGCGCGAATCCGATGGTCGCGCTGACGATCGACACCGAGTCGCACCCGCCCAAGATCCTGCTCATCCGCGGCCGGGCGGAGCTCGACCCCGTCGACGGCATCCCGGACGAGTACCTCCAGTCGACCAGCACGTATGAGATGACGCCCGAGCAGCGGGTCGAGTGGGAGGCGGAGATCCGCTCGCTCTACACCGACGGCATGGTCCGGATCGTCGTGACGCCCACGTGGGCGAAGCTGATCGACTTCGAGACGACGCTGCCGAGCGCGGTCGAGGAGCTGATCCAGCGGCGGGAGGAGCGTCGGCGCGGGTGAGCGGCGGGCCGGTCAGGCCGCCACCCGGTGTGCGCGCCTCCCTCAGCCGGTGTGGAGGACCCGGAAGCGCCC
The DNA here is from genome assembly GCF_055591085.1 of Streptomyces sp. NPDC041713. Taxonomy (NCBI): domain Bacteria; kingdom Bacillati; phylum Actinomycetota; class Actinomycetes; order Kitasatosporales; family Streptomycetaceae; genus Streptomyces; species Streptomyces sp. NPDC041713. The sequence goes on along the minus strand of NZ_JBVIZY010000004.1, from coordinate 264,861 downwards.
GCGTTCCGCCGGATCGCGGTCGACCACCTGGATCGGGGGCCGGGCCCACTGCCAGACGTCGATGCCCGGCTCGCGGGAGAAGCTGATCCGCCCGCGGGTGCCGTCGACGGCCACGTCCGGCCAGGCCCCGGCGGTGCGCGCCCGGTCCGTGCCGTGCGAGCGCAGCACGTCGGCCAGGACGGCGACCGTGTCGTACCCCTCGAAGGCGACGAAGGACGGCGTCCCTCCCAGCCGCTCGCGCAATACGCTCTCGACGCGCGTGCCGAGCGGCGTCAGGCGCTCCGGCAGATAGCGCAGGAACGGCACCGCGGCGCCGTCGTCCCCCAGGAGCGTGTCCCACTCGGCGAGCTCCGGCTGTCCGGCCGGCGCGCCGATCAGGAGGTCGGCGAGGCGAGGGTCGCGGCGGACCGACGTGACGATCGGAACGGCAGGCTCCGGGTGGCCGGCCAGCAGCAGGAGGACCGTGGCGCTCTGGTCGGCGAGTTGGTCGCACAGGTCCGCGGGGGACGTCTCGCTCAGGTCGATCTCGACGACGCTGCCGCGGCGTGCGGTGAGATGGTCCCGGAGGATCCGCGTGCCGGCCGCCCAGTAGACGCTCGGCTGGGTCGCCACGGCGACGTGGCGGTGGCCTGCTCCGACGAGGAAGTCCGCGTACGTCCGCCAGCCGCGCGACTGCGGCGGGGAGAGGCGCGCGACCCAGTCGGTTGGCCGGTCGGTGAGGGTGTCCAGCACGGCCGACGAGCAGAGGTAGGGCAGTCCGAGCGCGTCGGCGCGGGTGGCGACGGAGCGGGCCACGACGCTGTGGTACTCGCCGGCCAGGGCGGCGACGCCCAGGTCCGCCAGTTCGTCTACGGCCGCCGTGGCCCGGTCGGGGTCGGCGGCGGTGTCCCGTACCACCAGCTCCAGCGGCCTTCCGGCGATCCCACCCTCGGCATTGACCTCGCGTACGGCCAGTTCGAGCCCGGCGAGCAGGTGCTGCCCCGCGCCGACCCAGCCGGGCCGCGTCAGAGGGACGAGTGCGCCGATCCTGACGGGCGACCCGTCGTCCCGACCTGCTCCGGGAGGTGTTGACGACGCACTGCGCTCTTCGGTGACCATGGCGGACATTGCATCCGTCCGCGTCACCGGCGGGCAAACGGTTATTCGCGGGCCGTCGACCGGTCCGCCGAGGTCGTCACGTCCGCGTAGAGCGGGTGGTGGTCCGAGTACGGGGAGGGTCGCACGTGGTGCCTGAGCGGGGTGAGGCCCCGCAGGAACACGTAGTCGAACGTGCTCTGCCAGTCGGTGGTCGGCTCACAGGCGCCCTCTCCCGTGCCGCCGGTGTCGCCCTTCACGTCGCTTCCGTCCGCGTCTGCCGATCCGGGCCGGCAGCCGGGCGCCGCACCCGACGACAGGGCCCACATCGGCGCGAGTTCAGGGGAGTACGGCACCGCGTTGAAGTCGCCGAGGGCGACCGCGCGGTCGTGGCGGGCGACCTCCGCGGCCAGTACCCGGACCTGCCCGGCCCGGACCGGCGCCTGCTGTCGTTGGGCGAGGTGGGTGTTGAAGACCCGGGTCGGCCGGCCGCCCACCGACGTGGTGACCGCCAGGTAGCCGCGGTCCTCGGAGCCGCCGTCGGGATACTCCACCAGGACGCGGTCGGTCATCGGCGCCGCCGAGAGGAGCGCCTGGCCGAAGCCTCCCGGACTCCACGGCCAGCCGCCGCAGCGGCCCCAATTGCGCAGAACCGACCCGTACTCGACGTGGTAGACGAGGCCGTAGAGCTGCTCCAGATAGTCCCGGATCCGCTCGACGTCGCGTACGCACGCCTCTTGAAGGCCGATGACCTGCGGTGCGTAGCGGGCGATCTCCGCCGCGCGGCCGACGTTGTTCTCCTCGCACGGGTTGCAGATGTTCCACGTCATGACGCGGTTCGGCACGATGTCCCTGACCGCCTCGGCGGGCAGCGTTCTGCCGTAGAGCGCGCCGCTCGGCGCGCTGGGACCGAGCAGCAGCAGGCACGCCACCGCCATGGCGCCCGCGAGCAACCCCGTGCTCCGTCCGAGCACCATCGCCTCCCCGACGTACCGCTTCTCCGACCCGCCTCGTGCACGCACATCGTCTCTCGACGTGTGCGTGCACGAGGTTACGGGGTCACGGCGACGGGATGGTGTCCTCGAAGGCCGTGCCCGCCGCCCGGTAGCCGGCGATCTTCGTCGACACCTGCGCCGGGGTCAGCACCTGGTCCTTGACGTGCAGGACGTAGTCCACCTGTTGGTCGTACGAGCGGGGCGTGGTGCTCGACTGACCGGCCAGGTCGATCAGCCACTGGTTGAAGTTGATCGACATCGGCCGCTCCGGGAGGTACGCCGCGTCATGCGTGCCGAACGACTGCCCGTCCACGTAGTAGCGGATGGAGCTGTTGTCGATGGTCACCACCAGGTCGTGCCAGCCCGCGTAGCTCTGCCTGCTCTCCGTGTGCTGGTTGACGGCCTGCCACGGGTCCGGGTTGTAGGTCTCCCAAGACGTCGTGTACAGGATGTTCGACTGCTCGCCCCAGCCGCCGTTGGGCAGATACTCGAAGTCGTACTCGGCGTAGTCGTCGGCCATCGGTGCCTTGAGGTCGTTGATGGTGAAGAACGTCTGCACCAGGTGGTCGCCGTCGGGCCCGCCGCGGGGCGCGTCGCTGAACTTCACGCGCGCCGCGTAGGTGCCGTTCCTGAACTTCATCGCCTTGGTGAGCACCTCCGTCTGCTCGGTGCTCGCGCCGGTGCCTGCCGTGGACGTCTCCAGGTTCATCACGGTGCTGCCGCCCGACGAAGGGAACGTCACGTTCTGCGGCACCCATGTCGCGCCGGGCACGCCGGGGCCACCGGAGTTGGAGCGGACGTTCCAGCCGTGCGCCGAGATCTTCGGGTCGTCGTACGCGGTGTAGGTGAAGTCGTCGAAGAGGGTGGCCCCGGCGCCGGGCGGGTCGGTCGGGTCGGTCGGATCCGTGGGGTCGGTCGGGTCGTTGCCCTCGGGCGCCGTGCCCCAGACCGTCGCACCGTCGAGCCGGGCGGTGACCTTGGACCAGTTCGCGTACGCCGACTGCGCGGCGCCGAAGGAGTAGTCGTCGGCCTGGTTCAGGGCCTGCCAGTCGGCGCGGTGGAAGCGCAACTGCAGGTCGCCGGTGTCGGCGCCGGCGGCGAGGGATCCCGCGCCGGAGGTGAAGCCGATCTCCAGGTAGCGGTCGGCGGTGGTGGTCGGGTGGGCGAGGGTGCCGAAGGTACCGGTGACGTTGGCGCACCCCTTGACCGCCCAGGAGCACGCGAAGCGGTAACTCGGGGAGCCCGCGTCCGACTTGAAGTAGTAGCGGACCTTGACGCCGCTGAGGGCGACGGAGGTGTTGCCGGTGTTCTTCACCTTCAGCCAGGGCTCGGCCTGGTCGCTTCCGGTGGCGCCCGCGTGGTACTGGATGGTCAGATCGCCCGTGGCCGCGGCGGCGTGCGACGGGACCGCGACGAGACCCGCGCAGCCGAGCGCCAGGGCGACGGCGGCCGTGAGGGAGCGCTTCGCGGCCGATGCCGACGGCGTGCGCGATCCGGTGGGGTGCGTCCTTCTCATGGCTGTTCCTTTCCGGAACGGTGGGGGAGGGGACGTGGGGTTTCCGGTATGAGGGAGGCTTCCGGTGCGAGTGAGGCTTACGGGGCGGGTGAGGCTTACGGCGCGGGGGAGTACGGGTCGTCGAGCGGGCCGTGCCGCAGGCCGAGGGCGGCGAGCCGGGCGGCGTGGGCCCGGAGCCGGGCGTGCACACCGGGCCAGGGCGCGGCACCGTGCCAGGCGCGGTCGGCCAGGGCGCACAGGCGGGGGAAGGTGAGGTAGTCGACGTGGTCGGCGGTGGGGGCGAACTCCGTCCACAACTGGGCCTGCAGGCCGAGGAGTTGGCCGGGGGGATCGGGTGTGCCCACGCAGTCCGACCTGCCGATGCTTTCGGTGGTGTACGGGCCGTACCCCGCCTCGTGTGCGTGCACCGAGCGCAGGTCCACCACCGCGCCCGGCTGCCCCGGCGGCTCGCTCGGCGCGTGGGACTGCGGGTAGTCGAGGTAGGCGGCCCGGTGGTGGCAGCTGACGACCGCGTGGCCCCGTTTCAGTGCGATCCGGGTGTGCTCGGGGTCGCGCCACGTCATCACCGTGAACTCCGGCGGAAGGCCCTCGCCGGTCTCCGCCCAGGCCGTCGGAGTGCGCCCGCGCTCGATGAGGTGCGCCCCGATGCGGCCGAGGAACCATTCGCGCAGCGCGCCGGTGTCCGGGAGGCTCTCGGCGGCGGCCCGGGCACGCGCCGCGGGGCTGGCCGCCCACTCCGTGGTGGGGCACTCGTCGCCGCCGATGTGCACGTGCGGCGATGGGAAGACGTCGAGGACCTCGTCGAGGACGGTGCGGCAGAAGTCGAGCACCGGGTCGCCGACCCCGAGGACGGTGTCGCACACGCCCCAGCGGGTCCAGACGCCGAGCCGTCGCCCCGGAGTGTTCCCGAACTCTGGGTAGGCGGCGAGGGCGGCGCGGACGTGGCCCGGCATCTCTATCTCCGGCATCACCGTCACGCCGCGCGCGGCGGCATACGTGACCAGGTCCGTCAACTCGGCCCGGGTGTACGCGCCTTGGTGCGGGACACCGTCGAAGGCGAGGTCACCCGTGCCGCGGGCCGCGCCCGCCGGGCCCACCATCGACTCGGCGCGCCGCCCGCCGACCTCGGTGAGGCGGGGGTAGGCGGCGATCGGCATCCGCCAGCCCTGGTCGTCGGTCAGATGCAGATGCAGCACGTTCATCTTGTGCAGGGCGAGCAGGTCCACGTATCTCCGCAGCACACCCACCGGTTGGAAGTGCCGGGCCACATCGAGCATGAAGCCCCGCCAGGCGCTCTGCGGCACGTCGGTGATCTCGACGCACGGCAGCTCCCACGGCGTGTCCGGCTGTGGCCGGTCCGACAGCACCTGCACGGGCAGGAGTTGACGGACCGTCTGGACGCCGCGCAACAGGCCCGTGAGGTGGGCGGCGCGCAGGAGGAGTGCGTCGGGTCCCACCGTCAGGCCGTACCCCTCTTCGCGGAGACCGCGCAACTGGGGGTCGAGCGCCAGCACCAACTGCCCTGCGGGCGAAGGGAGCAGGGGCAGTCCGGTGGCCGCGGCGAGCAGGGTGCGGAGCAGCTCCAGGGCGGGGCGGGCGCCGGAGGTCGCCCGGACCGTCGTCGTGGCGTCCAGGGTGAAGTGACCGGGGCGCCAGGAGAGTTGCGTGGGATGCGGGACCGGTGCGGGGCGGTGTGCGGGCACTGCGGACCTCCAGGGAAGCGGGCGGGGTGGCCCGGGGTGGCGGGTCGGTCCAGGGGGGTGCGGGGCGAGCCTCGGGCGGGTCAGCCCTTCACCGCGCCGGCCGCGAACCCCGACGTCACATGCCGCTGCAGCAGCAGGAAGATGACGAGGGCGGGCAGCGCGAACAGGGTGGAGGCGGCCATCGTGGCGCCCCAGTCGGTGCCGAACGTGTTGTGGAACGAGGACAGCCACACCGGCAGCGTCCGGTGGTCCTGCTGCTTGATGATCAGGAAGTTGGCGTACGCGAACTCGTTCCACGCCGTGATGTAGCCGAACAGCGACGTCGCCATCAGGCCGGGCGCGAGGAGCGGGAACGCCACATGGCGGAAGGCGCCGAGCCGGGTGCAGCCGTCCACCTGCGCGGACTCCTCCAGCTCCGGGGGGATCGTCGCGAGGAAGCCGCGCAGGACGACGATCGTGAACGGCAGCGTCATCATGAAGTAGACGAGCGTCAGCGTCGGCAGCCTGTCCAGCATGTCGGTGTCCCGCGCGATGATGTACACGGGGATGATCAGCGACTCCCACGGGGCCATCTGCGCGACGAACACCATGAGCATGAACTGCCGCCGCCCCCGCCACCGCATCCGGGCCACGGCGAACGACGCCCCGAGCGCCACGAGCAGCGAGAGCGCCACCGCGCCGAGTGTGACGAGGACGCTGTTGCGCCAGAACAGGCCGAACCCGTCCGCCTCGATCGCCCGCCGGAAGTGGTCGAGCGTCCAGCTCCGCGGGAGCAGGCGCGGATGCTCCGACTGGATGTCCCGGGACGGCTTGAAGGCCGTGGTGACCATCCAGTAGACGGGGAAGAGGCAGAGGACCACGGTGAGCGCGGCGCCGAGGTGCAGCGGCAGCCGGCGCAGGGCACGCGGGGACGTCACAGCTCGGCCTCCTGTCGGAACATCTGCCGGAAGTAGAGGACGAGTACGCCCGACATCAGCAGCACCGTCACGATGGAGGCCGCGGAGCCGAGGTCGTAGTGCTGGCCCGACAGCGCCGTCTGGACCGCGTAGACCGGCAGGATGGTCGTGGCGTCGCCGGGGCCGCCGCGCGTCATCACCCAGATCTGCACGAAGGCCTTGAACGTCCAGATGACCTCGAGGGACAGCACCAGCATGAAGATCGGCCGCACGATCGGCAGGGTGACCGACCGGAAGACGCGCGCGGCGGAGGCGCCGTCGATGCGCGCGGCCTCGTACAGCTCGCCCGGCACCGTGGTGAGCGCCGAGTACAGGGTGATCGCGGCGAACGGCACCGACTGCCACACCACCAGCGTCACCAGGATCGCGAAGGCGGCCGTCCCGTGCGCCAGCCAGGGGTAGCCGTCGAACGAGGTGAACCCGAGGCCGGTGAGCGCGTGGTTGACGATCCCGAACTCGGAGTGGAACAGCCACTGGAAGACCGTCGTGGCCGCGACCACCGGCATGGCCCAGGCCAGCACCAGCGCGCTGAGCACCGCCGTCCGCCAGATCCTGCCGAGCCGCTCCAGCATCAGGGCCACCAGCGTCGAAAGCACCATGATCAGCACGACGTCGACCGCCATGAAGAGGAAGGTGCGGCGCACCACCGTCCAGAAGCGCGGGTCGGAGAGCAGTGTCGAGTAGTTGTCGAAACCGGTGAACCGCGCGTCGCCCAGGATGAGTTGGCGCAGCTCGAAGTCCTGGAAGGAGATCAGGACGGTGCGGGCCAGCGGGTAGAGCAGCAGGTACAGCATGCCCAGGAGGGCGGGCGCCACCAGGAGGTAGGGCCACGGTCCGGAACCGGTGGCGCGGCGGGTCCGCCGGGTGGGGCCCCGGGGCGGCCGGGTGAGGGGGCGGGGTACGGTCCGCTCGCGGACGACCGACACGGCGCTCACTCCCTTCAAGGCGGAGGTCAGGATCCGGACTTCATCGCGGAGGTGATGGCGTCGGAGGCCTTCTGGGCCTCGTGCGCCGGGTCCCCGCCGGTCAGGACGGCCGTCATGTAGTCCTTGACCGGGTTCTTGGCCTCGACGGCCGCCCAGCCCGGGGTGTTCGGCGTGGCATGCCCGACGGCCGCGCCGACCGCCATCGCGGACGCGCCGGGGTCCTTGGCGACGGCACCGGCGAGTGTCGTCTTGTTGGGCACGTAGCTCATCGCGACGGCGAGCTTCTTCTGCCAGGCGTCGCCCGTCAGTTCCTTGACGAACGTGTACGCGGCGTCGCGGTGCCCGGAGACCGTGGGGATCACCAGGTCGGAGCCGCCGGTGAAGACCGTGCCGGGCGTGCCGGCCGTCTTGCCCGGGATCGGGAAGAAGCCCAACTTGCCCTTCAGGGCAGGGTTGTTCTGCTCGATGACGTTGGCACCGCCGGGTGTGTTGATGATCTGGGCGACCTGCCCCTTCGCCATCACCTCGTGCTGGGGCGGCTGCGCCTCGTCGGAGTCCTTGGGGCCCTTGCCGAGCGCCTGCAGCTTCTCGTAGAAGGCCATCGCGCGCAGGGCCTCGGGCGTGTCGAGCGTGCCGCGCCACTCGCCACCGGTCTTCTCGGCGAGGTCGCCGCCCTCGTCCCAGATGAAGCCGGAGAGGGTGTACCAGTTCTGGCCGGGCAGATAGATCCCCTGCCGGTCACCCTTGTCGAGCTTCTTCGTCGCCGCGATCCACTGGGCGCGCGTCTTGATCGCCCGGGCGTCGACGCCGGCCTTCGCGAAGAGGTCCTTGCGGTAGATGACGACGCGGTTCGCCGCGTAGTACGGGATGCCGTACTGCTTGCCGTCGTACGTGCCCGGTTCGGCGAGGCCCTTCAGCCAGTGGCGGCCGCCGAGGTCGTCCACCTTGTCGCTCAGGTCCCACAGGCCGCCGCTCTGGGCGAACTGGGCGACCTGGGTGTTCCCGGTCTCGATCACGTCCGGCGCGTCGTTGCTGGCCAGCGCGGCGGTGACCTTCTCGCCGATGCCGTCCCACTCCTGGATCTGCACCCGTACGTCGATGTCCTGGTGTGCCGCCTCGAAGGCCCTCTCGAACTGCTTCTGGAACGCGGTGGAGACGCTGTCGCGCATCAGCCACACGTCGATGGTGGTCCGCCCGCCGTCCCCGGACACCCCGTCGCCGGAGCCGGAACTGCAGGCACTGAGCCCGGCGGCCGCGACGAACGCGGACAGGCCGGCGAGCAAGCGGAGCTTCACGGGTCACCTCTGGGAGTCGGACCTGACCAGTTGGCTGACTGGTCAGGTGACCTCTGGTGATGGAGAAAGGTGGCATGGACCAATGAAGGCGTCAACCCCCCTGTAAATGCTGGTCAGTTGTCGCTCTCCGGACTCGTGTGGTCAACTGGTCAGGCAACTGGTCTTACGGGGCGAGGGGGTGGGCGGTGAACGCCGACGTGCAGGGGGCGGTCGACGCCGGCACGCAGGACGCGCGGCTGGGGGGTACCGGGGCGACGGAGCGGCCACCGGGGGCGGTGCTCAAGCGGGAGCGGGTCCGCGACCACATCCTCGACCTCATCGAGTCACAGCGCCCCGGCGATCCCATCCCCTCCGAGCGCGCCCTCTGCGCGGCCCTCGGCGTCTCCCGCCCGACGCTGCGCGCGGCCGTGGACGAACTCGTCGCCGCGGGCCTTCTCGTCCGCGAACACGGGCGCGGCATGTTCGTCGCCCAGCAGAAGATCACCCAGGAACTGGTCGCCCGCGAACAGGCGTTGACGGTGCCGCAGGCCGCCGGCGCCTGGACCAGCCGCCTCCTGGAGTTCACCACGATCCAGGCGGGCGCCCGCGTCGGCCGCAAGCTGCGCCTCTCGCCCGCCGCCGAGATCGTCTACGTGGCCAGGCTCCGCCTCGTCGACGGGGCGCCGATGGCCATCGAGCACCTGCACATCCGCGCCGACCTGGTGCCGGGCCTGAGCGCCCAAGAGCTGGAGAACGGCGACCTCTACGAGCACCTGCGCGAACACCACGACGTTCACGTGCGCGAAGCCGTACAGGCCATCGAGCCGACCGTGGTGACCCGGGCCGAGGCGGAGCTCCTGGACGTGCCGGAGCTGTCACCCGCGCTGCTCTTCGAACGGCTCACCTCGGACACGGACGGAGTGCCCGTCGAGTACGTGCACTCCCTCTACCGCGGCGACCGCTACCGCATCGTCTCCCGGCTCACCCTCGGCCCCGCCGCGACCGCCGCCGCACCGCTGCCCGGCCACCACCCGGGGATCCCGCCGGGCGACTTCGCGCACCGCGACACCGTCGCCTCCTCCACCCGGGGCGACGTCCAGCAGGCCCCTTGAGCCCAGCAGGCCCCTGGAGCCCAGCACGCCCCCTGACCCGCACTGGGCCGGGCGTGCACCGTCGGTCAACCGCCGCTGGCCGCGGTCGTCACCTCCGCCGGGCTGTGCTCCTTGAGGTGGTACACGTTGAACGCCTTGCGGATGACGGGCTGGGCGACATTGCGCACCGGGACGCCGCCGCTGGTCATGCCGTGTTCGGTGCCCGCGTGGGCGTGGCCGTGCACGGCCAGGTTCGCGCCCGCCGCGTCGACGGCCTCCGCCAGCAGATAGCTGCCGAGGAACGGGTAGATCTCCAGGGGCTCGCCCGCGAGGGTGTCCGGCACGGGCGCGAAGTGGGTGAGCGCCACCCGCGTGCCGCAACCCTGCTCGGCGAGCTCTTCCAGGGACGTCCGCAGGCCGTCGGCGCAGCGCCGGGTGTAGCGGATGAAGTCCTTCATCATCCGCTCGCCGAACTCGCTGCCGCAGCGGCCGACGAACCCGCCGCCGAACCCCTTGGTGCCCGCCACGCCCACGCGGGCCCCGCCGACCTCGACGACCGTGCCCTCACCTTCGAGGACGCGCACGCCCGCGTCACGGAGCACGGCGGTGACCTCGTCGGGCCGTTCGTCGTGGTGGTCGTGGTTGCCGAGCACCGCGACGACGGGCACCGGCAGAGCGCTGACCTCGCGGGCGACCACCCGCGCCTCCTCCGGGGTGCCGTGCCGGGTGAGGTCGCCGGCGAGCAGGAGCAGGTCCGCGCAGTCGTCGAGCGTCTCGAAGGCGGGGCGGAACACCCCCTGGCTGTCCAGCCCCATGTGGATGTCCCCCACGGCCGCGATGCGGATCATGTCACTTCCTCCGGGTGGTCCGGGGCGGAGGCGTCGGCCACCGCGACATCGAAGTGGACGGTCTGTTCGGCCAGTTCCTCGTGCACGGTGCGCAGGAGCTGTTCGCGGCACTGCGCGGTGGGCACGGTCCCCACGACCGCCACGGACGAACCGCGGGCCTCGATGCGGATGCCCAGCTCGCCGAGTTCCTCGGCGGCGAGGCGGTCCTGCAGGTGCGCGATGCGGTACTCGACGTTGGCGTGGTCGTTCATCGGTCTCCTCCTCGCGGGGCGATGACTTCCAGGCGTTCGAGCAGGAAGAGGAAGGCGGCGGGCATCGGGGTGTCGCCGTACTCGTCGCGCAGCGCCTCCCAGTCGACCATCTCGCGCAGCTGCCGGGCGATCGGCAGCACGGCGCCGAAGTCGCAGTGGTGCTCGGAGAACGCGGCGAGCAGCGAGCGCACCAGGTCGGTCGGCGAGAGGACCGGCATGTGCACCGAGTCCACCGGCAGCTGGGTGGCCCGCTCGAGAAGCTCCGTGGAGACCGGGCGGGAGGCGAGCCGGAAGATGAGGTCGATGTCCTGGCCCAGGCACTTGGCCTTCAGGAGCCAGTCCTCGGGCGGCGCGTAGACCGGAAGGCCGGCCTCCTCCAGCGACGCCGCGACCGCTTCGGCGTCCTCGGGTTTGATGCAGAAGTCGGCGTCGTGCTGGAGGTTGCCGGTGCCGCCGTGCGCGTAGACGGCGACGCTGCCGGCGAGGGCGAAGTCGTGCTCGCGCCGCTTGAGGATGGCGGCGACCTGCTTGGTCGCCTCCAGGATGGCCTGGTTGAGGTCGGGTGGAAGCTCGTCGGCGCACATCTCGTGGTGCGGGGAACCCCCGGTCGCCACGCCGGCCGGACGCAGCTCCGTGACCGGCTTGTGTGCGTCGGGAGTGGTGCCTTCTGCGTTCGGCGTCACCTGCTGCTCCGTTTCCGGCCGCCGGCCGTCCGCACGACCGTGCGGCGCGCCGGTCTCCGTCGATCCCTGTTCCAGGTACCACCGGTACCCGGGCCGCGGGGTTCGACACGGGCGGATTCCCCTTATGCCGGACTTCCCTTATACCGCAGGCCGTACCGCGTCACCTCTTCGCGCGGCCCCCTCATGGCCGCCGCCACGCGTCGCTCTCCAGGTGCGAACCGGCCTGTGGCCCCATCCGGACCATCCCGCCGTCGGCGACCCAGGACGCGCCGGTCACGTACGAGGAGTCGGGCCCGGCGAGGAAGGCGATGACGGCGGCGATCTCCCGGGCGTCACCGGGGCGGCCGAGCGGAATGCCGGGGCGCCGCACGCCTCGTACGTCCGTGTCCTCCTGCCCGGTCATCGGCGTGGCGATCTCGCCCGGCGCGACCGCGTTGACGGTGATCCCGTGCTCGGCGAGTTCCAGGGCCATGACCTGGGTGAGCAGCCCGAGGCCGCCCTTGGCCGCGCAGTAGGGGGCCGCGCCCACCCGGGGCTGGTGCTCGTGCACCGAGGTGACGTTGACGATGCGGCCGCCGTCGCCCTGCCGGATCATGCGGCGCGCGGCGCGCTGCCCGCACAGGAACGGGCCGATGAGGTCCACGTCGACGACGCGCTGCACGTCGGAGTGGGTCAGGTCGAGGAACGGGGTGGCCGTGCCGGTGCCCGCGTTGTTGACCAGGACGTCGATGCGGCCGAGGCGCTCGGCGAGATCGTCGACGGCGTCCGCCGCGTCGGGCAGCCGGGTCAGGTCCATCCGGGCGACGGCGGCGCGCCGCCCGTGCCGTTCCACCTCCTCGGCCGTCTCGCGGGCGCCCTCCTCGTCGCTGTGCCAGGTGATCCCGACGTCCATGCCGGCCTCGGCGAGCCGGACGGCCGTGGCCCGGCCGATGCCGGAGTCGGCGCCGGTGACGACGGCCACTCCGGTACGGGAGGCGGTCGACGCGGACGAGGCGGGGGTGGGGGCGGTCATGGGGGCCTCCTGAGGGGGCGCTTCCGGGTGGGGAATGGGTTCTCGTAGCGGTCCTGGCGGGCGCGTACGCGCGTCGGTCCGCCTAGCGTGGGAAGGGCCGGCACGAGCGGTGGGAGGTGGTCCCGATGGTCCGGTCCACGCGATACGCGGTGGCCGCGTCCGGTCAGTGGGTCGACGAGGAGGACGGCGGCGGCAGGCTGCCCGCCGGCGAGGCGCACGCCTGGGAGCCCGGCCGCAACGAGAGCGTCTGCGGACTCTCCCTGCACCGGTCGCAGCTCAGGCGTTTCCCGCACGTGCCGTGGACGGACGTCATCCCGGAGTCCGGTGGCGCGGCGGACCGCGTCCAGGTGCTGTGCCGGCGGTGCGCGTCCGTGGCCGGACGGCGCGGGGACGACGCGCGGCCCTCCTGGCGGCGGGTGAACCCCCGGCCGTGAGCCGGGCCGCCGGACGCCCACGGGGCGGTCCGGCAGGCCCGGCCCTTGGCCGCGGACACGTCAGTCCCGGCCGTCGGAGGCCGGCGGCAGGTCCTCGTCGGAGACGACGTGCATTGCCGCCTCCTCTGCGCCCGCCGCGCCGCCGTCGATGCCCTCGTCCGTGGCGACGGCCTCCTTGGTGGTGTCCTCGTGGGCGCCCTCGTCCGGAGCCACCAGACGGCCCGCGCGCTCCGCGCCGGCCTCCGGATCCACGGGCTCGCCCTCGCCGTCCGGCAGGTCGCCGACGCCGTCGCCGTCGCCGTCGGCCTGGCCCGTGTCCGGCACCTCCTGCCGCAGCCGCTCGTCCAGCGACTCGCCCTCGTGCTGCTCGGCCGCCGTGGTGCCGGTCTTGGTCACGCCCAGCGGCTTCTCGGGCGGCGAGTAGCCCTCGTCGAGCATGTCGTCGTAGGTGCGCTCGTCCACCGCGTCCTGGAGGTCGAGCGGCGCGGCGTCCTCCTGCTCCTCGTTGCCGCCGGTGGGCTGGTAGGCGTCGTCCGCCATGTTCTGGTCGCTCATGACTACCTCGCGCTCGGGGTCGGGGATCGGCGCGCCCGCCACTGCCGACGGCGCGCCGGTCCATCGGTGTGCCCGCGACACACGCTTCCAAACGATCTCCCCGATGACGGTCGCGCGCGTGCCCGGTGCCGGCTTTTTACGCCGCCTGGGTGCGGCGCACACACTCCGTGACCACGTCGCCCAGGCTTCCCGTCCGTTCCAGGATGTCCCGCTGGACGCGCGCGCCGTTGCCGCCCTTCAGCAGGTGGGCGGCGGTGGTGCGGACCAGGTCGAGGTCGCCGGAGTCCTCCAGGGCCTCCCGTACGTGATCGAGGAGCGCCTGCACCACCTCGCCGCTCGGCGTGGGGCGCATGGTCACCGGATGGAGCAGCACGTCGTCGAGGCCGGAGCGGGCGGCCCGCCAGGCGGCCAGGCGGAGCAGCGCGATGCCGTGCGGGGCGGGCGGCCGGCCCGCACGCCACTCGCGCGCCGCCGTCTCGACCAGGCCCCGGGTGAGGGCCGCGATCAGGATGGTGGTCGAGGCCTCCAGGCAGACGTCGGCGACCCGGACCTCCACGGTGGGGTAGCGGTGGGAGAGCCGGGCGTCGAAATAGACCATGCCCCGGTCGCGCAGCACTCCGGTGGCGACCATGTCCTGCACCTGCTGCTCGTACCGCTCGGCAGAGCCGAAGATCTCCGTCGGGCCCGCCATCGGCCAGCGGCCCCACACCCGGCTGCGGTAACTGCTGTACAGACTGTCGTGCCCCTGCCAGAAGGGCGAGTTGGAGCTCAGCGCCACCAGGACCGGGAGCCAGGGGCGGATGCGGTCGATGACGGCCACGCCCTCCTCGTCCGACCCGACCGCCACATGGACGTGGCAGCCGCAGGTCAGCTGCTCCTGGGTGGTCAGCCCGAACTGCTCCTCCATCCACTGGAAGCGCTGCCCCGTGTTGACCGACGGGCTGACGGGCAGGGGAGAGGTGGCCAGGGCGGCGACGGCGGCGCCCACGTCACCGGCGTGCCGGGCCGCGTCCGCGCGCCACCGGATCACCTCGTCCGTGAGGTCGGACATGCTCTCCCGGGGCTGGGTGGCGAATTCGAGCTGCTGGCCGTGGAGTTCCTTCTCGAACGCCTCGTCCTCGGGCTCGCGGTAGTCGCAGTCCTGCTTCCCGGTCTCCGTGTTCTCATCGTTCTCCGCTTGCTCCGCCTTCTCCGCGGTGTCCTTGGCCGCCCGGGCCAGGACCGCCGAGGAAAGGGCCCGCGGCTCCCCGCTGTTGCGGTCGATCAGGAGGAGTTCTTCCTCCACTCCTACGGTGCGCAAAGGAGTGCCTCTCTGTCCGTGACTGTGGTACTCCGGATACCCCGGCACGGCGTCCGCAGCCGTCCGGTGGCGCGCGAACCGTCGGAGGTTTCAGCGGAGGCGATTCGGCAAAACGATCATCTATGGTGCAAATCGGCTACACAATGATGACCGAACAGGCGGGGCCGCGCGCGCTCGTGGACGACCTGGTCGCGGCGGAGCGGGCCGGTTTCGACTTCTCCGTCACCTCCGACCACTACTTCCCGTGGCTCGACTCCCAGGGGCACTCCCCGTACGCGTGGAGCGTGCTCGGCGCGGCGGCGCAGGCCACCTCGCGCATCCCGCTCATGACGTACGTGACCTGCCCCACGACCCGCTATCACCCCGCGGTCGTCGCGCAGAAGGCCGCGACGATGCAGCTGCTGTCCGAGGGCCGCTTCCGGCTGGGGCTCGGCTCGGGCGAGAACCTCAACGAGCACGTCGTCGGCGGCGGCTGGCCCGCCGCGCGGGTCCGCCTCGACATGTTCGAGGAGGCCGTCGACATCATCAAGAGGCTGTTCACCGGCGAGAACGTCAACCACGAGGGCACCCACTTCGACGTGGCCAACGCCCGCCTGTGGGACCTGCCCGACGAGCTGCCGCCCATCGGCATCGCCGTGTCCGGCGAGCGGTCCTGCGCACTGGCCGGCCGACACGCCGACCTGGTCATCGCCACCGAGCCCAAGGCCGAACTCGTCGAGTCCTTCGAACGGCACGGCGGCCGCGGCAAGCCCCGGGTCGGCCAGCTGCCCGTCTGCTACGACCCCGACAAGGACGCGGCCATCGCCCGCGCCCACGACCAGTTCCGCTGGTCCGTCGGGGGCTGGCCGGTCAACGCCGAACTGCCCGGGCCCGCCGCGTTCGCGGGAGCCACCCAGTTCGTCACCCCGCAGGACATGGCCGAGCAGATCCCGTGCGGGGACGACGTCGACACCTTCGTCGAGGCCGTACGCCCCTTCGCCGATGCGGGTTTCACGGAGATCGCCCTCGTCCAGGTGGGCGGCGAACACCAGCGTCCCTTCATCGAGTGGGCCGAGAAGAAGCTGCTGCCCGCGCTGCGGGAGCTGTGACGCACCCCGCGCCCACGCACGCCGCGTCCACGCACGCCGCGTCCACGCACGCCGCGGCCACGCACCCTGCGCCCCGCATCACCGTAAGGAGACCGACCCCGTGAACCCCACGCCCGACCAGGCACCGGCCGCCCCGCACCCGCAGTCCGCGGACCTCGTGCAGGTCGTCCTCGGCGAGTGCTCGGTGGCCGACGCGGACACCGTCTTCACCGTCCTGCGCGCCCACTTCCCGTCCGACCGGGGCGCCGACGCGCCGCGCCAGACCGAGGACCCCGGGCCCGCCGTCTGGACCGGCGGCTTCCTCGCCGACCGGTGCCCGGACCACGTGCCGGGCACCCTGCTCGCGGGCCCCGTCACCGCCGACCTGCACGGCGGACCGGTCGCGGTCGCCCGCCTGCGCGAAGCTCTCGAGGCCGCCTTCGTGGTGGCGACCGTCGGCACCGCGTCCGGCGATCAGGAGGTCGACGTACAGCTCCGCCTGACCGCCCCCGAGCACGGCGCGCCGATCGGGCAGGGCTGACCGGGCAGGGCTGACCGGGCGCGCTCCGTTCGGGCGCCTGCCCGCGTGTCGCATCGCCGGGAGGCGTCCGCCCGGGCGGGCCACGGCATCGTCGGGGGACCCGCATCCGTACGGACCACCGTCGCGGTGCGGCGTCCACCGACCGACGGGACCGTGAGGGAGCGCGAATACGGTGCGCGGAACGAAGCTGGGCGTGCCCGTGGCGCTGCTGTGCTGCGCACTCGCCGGCTGCGGCGGCGTCCAGGCGCGTGAGGACGCCGCGAGCCGGGCGGCGAACCGTTTCGAGGCGAGCCTGCGCGCCGCGGACGTCGTACGCGGCTGCGCGGCGCTCGCCCCCGGCACCCTCGACGAGCTGGAGCAGTCCGCCGAACTCCCGTGCGCGCGGGCCCTGCCCGACGCGAAGCTGCCCCCGGCGTCCCCCGTACGCCACATCGACGTGTACGGACGCCAGGCGCGCGCCGTGACCGGCCGCGACACGCTCTTCCTGTCGTCCTTCCCGGACGGCTGGAAGGTGACGGCCGCCGGCTGCACGCCGCGTCCCGAGAAGCCGTATCAGTGTCTGATCAAGGGCGGTTGACGCGTGCGGACGATGTTCACGCTGTATCTGCTGGTGGTGGTGGCGGGGCTGGCCTACTGCCTGGCGCTCGGGCTGACGCGGCGGTGAGCCGGGTGCGGCGCTTCCTGCGCGAGAACAGCCTGACGCTGGTGTTCGGCGTGGCCTTCCTGCTTGCCCTCGCGGGGCAGGCGGTCGCGGGCCACGCCGACTTCAACAACCAGCTCGTGGCGCAGGAGCTGGCCCCGACGACGTTCGGCGGCTACCTCCTGACCTCCGACTTCGCCGTCGACGTGACGGAGAACTGGCAGTCCGAGTACCTGCAGTTCTTCCTCTACATCTTCGGCACCGTCTGGCTGCTCCAACGCGGCTCGCCCGAGTCGAAGGAGCTCGACAAGGCGGGCCCGGAGTCCGACGCGCGGCAGAAGGTCGGCGCGCACGCGCAGCCCGACTCGCCCGCCCTCGCCTCGACGGGAGGCTTGCGCCAGGCCTGGTACGCGCGGTCCCTCGGCATCCTGATGTGCACGTTCTTCCTGCTCTCCTGGCTGACCCAGTCGGTGGCGGGCGCGGCCGCGTACAACGAGGAGCACCTGCGGGAACTCCAGGCGCCCATCAGCTGGTTCGGCTACCTGGGCACCGCCGACTTCTGGGGCCGCACGCTGCAGAACTGGCAGTCCGAACTCCTCGCGGTGGGCTCGATGGCCATCTTCTCCGTCTATCTGCGCCAGCGCGGCTCACCGGAGTCCAAGCCGGTCGGCTCGCCGCACGACGTGACCGGCGTCGAGGGCGGCTGACCCCTTCACTACGCGCCGACAGCGCCAGGAGTCCTGGACGCGCCAGCGGCCTTGGGCGCGTCGGACAGCGGTACGCGCAGCACGCTCCGCCCCTCGCGCCAGGCGGCCAGCACCCGGGCGGCGAGGCGGTCCTCCAGGAAACCGGTGGCGCGTACCCCGAAGGCCACGTCGGGCTCCAGCCCCGGTTCGGCGTCCAGCAGGCCGCCGATGACGTCACGGCGCACCACCTGCTCGTGCACCGCGTCGGCCTCCACGTGCTCGTCGTAGAACCGCTGCGCGGCGGGGCCGGCGCCGATCCTGCGCAGGGCAGCCGCCAGCCGTCGCGAACCGGGCGACGAGGTCACCTCCACGGAGGCGAAGTGGCCGACGAGCGCCCCGCGATGGGCGCGGTGCAGCCCGAACAGGGACATCAGGTTCACGGTGGCGAGCACCTCGGCGGGGGCGGCGTCCAGATAGTGGCCGTACGCCGTCTCCAGGCCGAGATCGGTCATGAGCTCGGCGAAGAGCCGGGCGTGGACGTCCTCGGCGCGCCCCGCCCCGAACTCGTCGTACTCGATGGCCACCATCGCCGCCTTGGCCCGGCCGTGCAGCCGGGGGATGACCCAGGCGTGCGGGTCGGCCTCCTTGAGGTGGTACAGGGAGCGCAGCGCCGCGTACTCCCGCATCTGCCACGGCTCGCCGTCGCGCTGCAGGTGGTGGCTGACGCTCGACGCGTCGTGCCCGACGGGTTCCACGAGGAGCGCGCCGAGCGCCTCGTCGGCGTCCTCGCAGCGCGGCACGTCGGCGTCGAGGGCGTCCAGGAAGCGCTGCTCAAGAGCGCGCCGCAGGGCCAGCAGGGCCGGGTCCCACTCGCACTCGTCGGACACTCCGGAGAACCCCTGGTAGTGCAGTTCGTAGAGGACGTAGAGCGCCAGCTGGAGGTCGTCCCCGTACGGCTCGGCCTGTTGCGCCTGTCCGGGGTCGGGGGCCGGACCCTCGCCCCGCAGCGCGGTGACGAGGGCGCGGGACAACGTGCCGCGCGGGGAGGGGAGTTCGGGGATGTGGCGACGGGATTCGACGGGCGCTGTCGGCCCGGCGGGCGTCGTCGTCTCGGCGGGGGCGGTCATGACGAGGCCTCCGGCTCCTCGGTCTCGGTGGTGGACGGCTTCTCCTCGTGGGTCTTGACCCGCTTGCGGTGACTGGTATCGCACCACGGGTACGTACGGCTGCGGCGGCAGGTGCAGATCGCGACGGCGAAGCGCTCCGAGACGGAGACGGTCCCGTCGTCGGCGACCACCTCCACCGGGCCTTCCACCAGGAGCGGCCCCTCCGGGTCGACCGTGACGCGGCGGGGGCGTTCAGACGCGTTCGGCACGGACCACCACCAGCTCCTCGCTCGTCTCGTCGTCGCCGATGAGGTGGCGCCGGCGCAGCCACGCCTGGCGCGAGCGCAGCACGGGCCCGAAGGGTATGAGCCGCCGCTCGACGACCTCGGCCTTCATGCCCCGCAGCGCGAGCCGGTCCAGCGTGAGCTGTTCGTCGCAGAGCGCGGAGTGCACCATCAGCAGGACGCCGCCGGTCCGCAGGATCCGGGGCGCCGTGTCGCAGACGCGGTCCACGACGAGACGCCCGGCGAGCCCGCCGTCCCAGGCGCGCGCGGCACCACGCCGGGGCAGCATCGGGGAGGGCGAGGGCACGTAGGGGGGATTGGTGAGGACCAGGTCGAACGGCCCTCTCGGCACCCTGGTGGTCAGGTCGCCGTGGTGCACGGTGACCGACTGTCGGCTGAGCAGCGCGTTGAGCCGGGCCGTCAGCACGGCCCGCCAGGAGATGTCGAGGGCCGTCACCCGTGCGCCCCGCCGGGCGGCCGCCACGGCGAGCGCCCCGGAACCCGTTCCCAGGTCCAGTACGGAAGTGCCGGCTCCGATGTCTTCACGATCCAGGGCGCGGGTGAGCAGCGCGGTGTCGTGCTGCGGTGCGTACACGCCCGGGAGGGTGAAGATGGGCGCCGGGCGGGCCGGCGCCGGCATCGGGGTCCTTGTGTGCGTGGTCATGCGGCATCTCCCGTCTGCGGAAACCCCACGAGGGTGCTCCTCCTTCCACGCTCCGCCGGTTCGGCGTCGGCCACCACTCGAACGGTGACACGTAGTGACATACGGCGATCAGGGCGGATTGTTGCCTGCTTCGGTCCTGGAACTGGGTGCCCCGGCCGCGGTGATCCACACCTCTGGGGCTCCCGGGGCGGAAAGGACGGACGCGGAAGGACGGACGCGCCGCTTCCGCTGTCGGGGGGCACCGCCATACTGCTCGGATGACCGTCGTCGTCGTGGGGGCCGGACCGGCCGGACTCACCGTTGCCAACATCCTGCGCGCCGCCTCCGTGGACTGCGTGGTCCTGGAGACGGAGAGCAGGGAGTTCATCGAACAGCGACCCCGCGCGGGCTTCCTGGAGGAGTGGGCGGTGCGCGCCCTGGAGCGCAGAGGGCTGGCCGGGCCGCTCCTCGAACGCGCGCAGACGCACACCGAGTGCGAGTTCCGCAGCGCGGGGGAGCGCCATCGGTTCCGCTACGCCGAGCTGTCGGGCCACCGCCACTTCGTCTACCCCCAGCCGCTGCTGGTCACGGACCTGGTGCGGGCCTACGCGGACCGCGCGGGCGGCGACATCCGCTTCGGTGTGCGCGACGTACGACTGCACGACATCGACACGGACCGTCCCGCGGTGTCGTACACGGATCCCGCCACCGGCGAGCGTGTGCGGCTTGACTGTGACGCCGTGGCGGGCTGTGACGGGGCACGCGGAGTGACCCGCGCCCATCTGACCGAGGAGCACGGCGCGGTCGTCGCGCGGCGTGACTACGGCATCGGCTGGCTGGCCCTGCTGGCCGAGGCGCCGCCGTCCTCGGACTGCGTCGTCTTCGGGCTGCACCCCCGGGGCTTCGCCGCGCACATGGCGCGCAGCCCCGAGATCACCCGCTACTACCTGGAGTGCCCGCCCGGCGACGACCCGGCCGGCTGGCCCGACGAGCGGGTCTGGGCGGAGCTGCACGCGCGCCTTGCCGCCGACGGGGCGCCGCCGCTCACCGAGGGGCGGATCGTCGAGAAGCGCGTCCTGGACATGCACAACTACGTGGTGGCGCCGATGTCCCGCGGCCGCCTGTACCTGGCGGGCGACGCCGCCCACCTCACGGCGCCGATCGCGGCGAAGGGCATGAACCTCGCCCTGCACGACGCGCTGACGCTCGGGGACGCCCTCGTCGCGCACGCCCGGGACGGCGACGAGAGCGGCCTGCACGGCTACTCGGCGGACTGCCTGCCGCGCGTGTGGCAGTACCAGGAGTTCTCGCAGTGGTTCGCCGACGTACTGCACGGGGCCTCGTCGGGCGACCCGTTCGAGGCGGGCGTCGCGGACGCCCGGCTGCGACGGCTCCTTGCCTCGTCCACCGGGGCCGCGGCCTTCGCGGAGCTGTACATAGGCAAGAACGCGGACACGTGAGGCGGTGAAGCGGGCGCGTAGAACGGTGAGCCCGGCGCGGCCCGCGTCGGTCCGGTCGGCTCAGTCCGGTGTCGTGTGGCGGTGGCGCGCCCACATGGGCAGCACGAACCAGCACAGCAGGTACCAGCCGACGACCCCGGACACCAGCCAGGGGACCACGGTGTCGTCGGTGGCCACCCGCAGGATGAGCAGGAGCGCCGACGTCAACGTGCCGAGCAGGAGGATCAGGCCGAGGAAGGTGAGCCGGGAGGCCCACAGCACCGCCGCCGGCTTGATCTTGCGGCCCGCGACGACGCGGTGGAACGACACCGGGCCGATGAGGGCCCCGGTCGCCGCGGAGCCGAGGATCACGGTCACGACGTAGATGGTCCGGTCGGTGTCGGTCAGGTCCTGGAACCGCGGGGTGAAGGCGACGGTCAGCAGGAAGCCGAAGAGGATCTGCACGCCGGTCTGCGCGACCCGAACCTCCTGGATCAGTTCGCCCCAGCGGCGGTCGGCGCGCTCGCTCTCGGTCTCGCGGCGGTCGTCGCTCGGAGGGGGCGTTCCCGGGCCGTCCCCGGTTCCCCTGTTCGACGCGTCCACATCATGAGTCTGCCCAGGAACCAAGGACTCTACAAACGGGGGCGCGAAATGCGGGCGCGTGTTTGATTCGAGTCGTCGCGGGCGGGCAGGCGGGAGTCTGAGTGATCATCGCACCCGATCCGGAGGAAGCCCCCATGCTGCTGGCGCACCCCGTCGTCCTGGAAGACCTGCTGGAGCGCTACAAGGCTCTGGCTCTGCTCCGCGCCGATCAAGGAAGTGCCGAGAGCCGACAGGCGTACGAGGACGTGGCGTACAGCCTGTGCCTCGCGACCGGCACCAGTGACGTCGACGCGGCCGTCGTCGCGGCGGGCCACCGGCTGCCGGGCGCGAGGACCATGGACGACTCCGTGCTGACCGCTTGACGAACGGCGCCCCCTGCCGGGTCGGCCCTCCTGGTCACCCCTCCTGCTCACCCCTCCTGAGCGCCGTGCCAGACGGTCGTGGCGTTGCAGAACTCCCGGATGCCGTGGCCGGAGAGCTCCCGTCCGTAGCCGGACCGCTTGACGCCGCCGAAGGGCAGGCCGGGGTGGGAGGCGGTCATGCCGTTGAAGAAGACACCGCCCGCCTCCAGGTTGCGTACGCACCTCTCGACCTCGGCGTCGTCACGGGTCCACACGTTCGAACTCAGGCCGAACGGCGTGTCGTTGGCCAGCTCCAACGCCTCGTCCAGATCCGCGACGCGGTAGAGCGTGGCCACCGGGCCGAACGTCTCCTCCTGGTGGATCCGCATCTGCGGGGTGATGTCCGCGAGGACGGTCGGAGCGTAGTACCAGCCCCGCTCCTGCTCCTTCGGCCGCTCGCCGCCGCACAGCGCGGTGGCACCCTTGCCCAGCGCGTCCTCGACGAGCTCCTCCAGGTCGCCGCGGCCCTGCTCGCTGGAGAGCGGACCCACGTCGGTGTCCTCGTCCATCGGGTCGCCGACGGTCAACTCCCGCATGCCGGCGACGAACCGGTCGCGGAAGGCGTCGTAGACGTCGGCGTGCACGATGAAGCGCTTGGCGGCGATGCAGGACTGGCCGTTGTTCTGTACGCGGGCCGTCACCGCGGTCGCGGCCGCGCGCTCGACGTCGGCGCTCGGCAGCACGATGTACGGGTCGCTGCCGCCCAGTTCCAGGACGGTCTTCTTGATCTCGTCGCCCGCGACGGACGCGACCGCGCGTCCGGCGGGCTCGCTGCCGGTGAGCGTCGCCGCGGCCACCCGCCGGTCGCGCAGGATGTCCTCGACCGCGCCCGAGCCGACCAGGAGCGTCTGGAAGCAGCCCTCCGGGTAGCCGGCGCGGGTGAAGAGGTCCTGGAGGTAGAGGGCGGTGCGGGGCACGTTCGACGCGTGCTTGAGGAGGGCGACGTTGCCGGCCATCAGGGCGGGGGCGGCGAAGCGGACGACCTGCCAGAGCGGGAAGTTCCACGGCATGACGGCGAGGACGACGCCGAGCGGGCGGTAGCGGACCACGGCCCGTGAGGCGCCCGAGTCGGCCACGTCCTCCCGCGCGGGGTGTTCGTCGGCGAGCAGCGACTCGGCGTGCCGCGCGTACCAGCGCATGCTCTTGACGCACTTCGCCGCCTCGGCCCTCGCGGCCTTGACCGGCTTGCCCATCTCCGTCGTCATGGTGCGCGCGATGGCCGGGATGTCCTCTTCGAGCAGGTCGGCGGCGCGTTCGAGCAGTCGGGAGCGCTCGGCGAAGTCGGTGGTGCGGTGGTGCGCGTACGCGGCGTCGGCGGCCGCCAGACGCTCCTTGATCTCGTCGGGCGTGAGCGGCTCGAAGGTCTCGAGGGTCTCACCGGTGGCCGGGTTGACCGTGGCGATGGGCATGCGGTTCCTCCAGGCTCCGCGCGGTACGTACCGGGGCATTTCAGCGTAGGCCGACCCGCACGTGGCGGCATGCGGGGATGTGGCATGCGGGGAGGCGGCGGCCTCGTACCGCGAAGTGCTCACGAAGGCCCCGCGAAGCCCCACGAAGCCCCACGAAGGCCCCGCGAAGGGCCCACGCGGCCTACAAAGGGCGGGATCAGTCCGTGGAGAGCGCTTCCAGGAGCTGTCCGGCCTTGGGGTCGGTCAGGGCGCGGGCGGCGTCGGCGAGCGCGACCATGCCCACCAGGGCGTGCCCGTCGATCACGGGCAGCCGCCGCACCTTGTGTCCGGTCAGGGTCGCGAAGACCTCGTCGACGCCGTCGTCCGCGCCGATGGTCACCGCCTCGCCCTGGGCGAGCTCCTTGACCAGAACCTTGGAGGGGTCCTTGCCCTTGCCCACGACCTTGACCACGATGTCGCGGTCGGTGAGGACGCCCTTGAGCCGGTTGTCGGTCCCGCAGATCGGCAGCGCCCCGACGCCCAGTTCCGTCATCTTGGCAGCCGCCTGGAGGACGGTCTCCTCGGCTCCGGCGCACTCCGCGCCCGGAGTCATGATCTCGCGTGCGGTGGTCATCCGAACCTCCTCGCAGATCGGTGTGCGGCCCGGTGGCCCGACGGGCTGACCGGACCGCGGTCGCCGACCGGGTGCCCACCGTGCGCGGGGGAAACATCCACCGGCACGGCGGGTCCCGTCGCCTGCTCGAACCTCAGCAGCTGAGGTTCGAGCCGGGGGTGGTGCCGAGGATCTGGGTGAAGGCCTTGTAGCGGTCGATGCGGCTCTGGACCTGCGAGGGGTTGCCGCCGTTGCACTCCAGGGTGCCGTTGATGGCGCGGATGGTCTCACCGAAACCGGCGCCGTTCACCATGGCGTTGTGCGGGGTCATGGTGCCGGGGCCGCTCTGGGTGTTCCAGTACCAGAGGCCCGTCTGCCAGGCGATGGAGGCGTTCTGCTCCACCAGGTAGGGGTTGTGGAGGAGATCGATGCCGAGGGCGTCGCCCGCGGCCTTGTAGTTGAAGTTCCAGCTGAGCTGGATCGGTCCGCGCCCGTAGTAGGCGGCCTGGCCCGCCGGACACCCGTAGGGCTGGGACTGGTCGCAGTAGTGCGGGTAGTTGCTCTGGTTCTGCTCGACCACGTACACCAACCCGCCGGTCTCGTGGCTGACGTTGGCGAGGAACGCCGCCGCCTCCTGCCGCCGGACCGTCTCGCTGCCGGTGTTGGCGAAGCCCGGGTACGCCTTGAGCGCGTCGGTCAGACCCTGGTACGTGTAGAACGAGTTCCGGTTCGGGAACATCTGATTGAACTGGGCCTCGCTGACGACGAAGCCGGACGGGTCGGGGTCGCCCGGGTTCGTGCCGCCGCCGCAGGCGCCCTGGTCCGCCCAGACGTCGGCGCGGCCCGGAGTCTCGTTCTGCGTCCACCACTTGGCGGTCCAGTTGTGCCCGTTGTACGAGGCCGCCTTGCCGCCGGTGTAGACGGACGAGGAGTTCCACGGGGCCGCGCACTCGGCGGCGGAGGCCGAGGTGGCGGCCGGGCCGAGGACGATCGTCGCGCCGAGTGCGGCGAGCGCAGCCGCGAAGCCGGTGATGCGTCTGATCATGCCAACTCTCCTTACGGGCGGGGCGGTTTGGGGCCCGCGCCGCCATGGGGGTGCCGCGACTCAAGCGAAATGGTCTGAACCTGTCAAGGTCTAGACCAATGGAGGCGGGTAAAACCTGCGGCGCGACGGGTGGGCGGTCCCCGTTGTCCTCGTTCGTGCCGCCCCGCGCCCGCGCCCGCGTCGGTGTCCACGCCGGTTGACAGCGGAAACATGGGATGTTCCCATGTCTCGTATACATGGGATGTTCCCAGGTGTGGCGCCCGTAGGGCGTCCCGGAGAGAAGGTGTGCCGACCGATGCCGCTGCGCAGCGCCGCCAGGACCAACCTCGTCGACCTCGTCATCGCCCAGATGGAGAGCCTCATCGCCGACGGCGAGTGGCGGGTCGGCGAGAAGATCCCGGCCGAACCACTGCTCGTGCAGCAGCTTGCCGTGGGCCGCAACACCGTGCGTGAGGCGGTCCGCGCGCTCGTGCACACCGGCATGCTCGAACCCCGCCAGGGCGACGGCACCTATGTGCGCGCCAACAGCGACTTCGGCGCCGCGGTCCAGCGCAGGATGCGCAGGGCGGGGGTCCTTGAGGCGTACGAAGTGCGCGCGGGCCTTGAGCGCGACGCCGCCCGGTACGCCGCGGAGCGCCGCACCGACGAGGACCTCGCCACGCTGCGGGCCGCGCTGGAGGAGCGCACCCTGGCCTGGGAGAGCGGCAACACCGCGGCGTTCGTCGACGCGGACATGGCCTTCCACCGCACCGTCGCCGACGCGGCGCACAACACCGTCCTGGCCGAGCTGTACGGACACCTCAGTGACGCCCTGCGCTCCACCGTGCAGTCCGTCATGGGGGCACCCGTCCCCGACTCCGTCCGCCACCAGCTCGCCGGACACAAGGCGATCGTCGACGCCATCGAGGCGCGTGACCCCGAGGCCGCCGAGGCCGCGGTGCTCGCCCACATCTCCGAGGGCATGGCCGCGCTGCGCGAGCAGCCGCTGGACGGCCCCGGCGACGCCCTCGACGACGACCCGGACGCGGCGGACGCGGCACCCCGCACAACCGACGCCGCACACCGCACGTGAGTGACCCCGCACATGAGTGACCAGCAGCACGCGAAGCAGGAGCAGGAGCAGTACATGAGTGAGACAGCAGCACCGGCCGCCGGCGGGGCCGCACCCGGCGGCGCCACGGCGCCCGGTGCGGGCCCGGCGCGTTCCTCCGCCGAGGCCGACGCGGCCTCGGCGGGTGCGTCGGCGGAGGTCGGCGTCGCCGCCGGGCACATGTCTGCCGGGGCCGGCGCACCTCCGAGCCCCGCCTCCCTGCCGGCCGGGCGCCGCGCGCTCTACCTCGCCGTTGGCGTCGTCCTGCTGGCACTCAACCTCCGCCCCGCCCTCGTCGCCGTCTCCCCGCTCGCCGACACCATCCGCGACGACAGCGGCATGTCGGCCGCCGCGACCAGCCTCCTCACCGCGCTCCCGCTGCTCTGCTTCGGCCTGCTCGCGCCGTTCGCGCCACGGCTCGGCCGCCGCTTCGGCATGGAACGCTCGCTGCTCGGCACCATGGCGCTGATCTGCGCGGGCACCGCGCTGCGCCTGCTCGACTCCGTCGTCGCGCTCTTCGCGGGCACCGTCGTCATCGGCGCCGGCATCGCCGTCGCCAACGTCCTGCTGCCCGGCCTGATCAAGCGCGACTTCCCCGCGAAGGCCGGCCTGATGACCGGCCTCTACTCGATGTCGCTGTTCGGCGGCGCCGCCCTCGCCGCCGGCGTCACCCTGCCCGTACAGCAGGCGAACGGCATGAACTGGCGCACCACCCTGGCGTGTTGGGGAGCCCTCGCGGTCGTGGCGCTGATCGTGTGGCTGCCGCAGCTGCGCTCCCGTACCCGGGTGAGCGCGGCGGCGGCCCGGCAGGCGGCCCATCCCGTACGGGGCCTCTGGCGCTCCCCGCTGGCCTGGCAGGTCACCGCGTACATGGGCCTGCAGTCCCTCAACTACTACGCGGCGGCCGCCTGGTTGCCGACGGTGTTCCAGGACGCGGGGATGGCCGCCGGTGACGCCGGCTGGATGCTCTCCTTCTCCTCGCTGCTCGGCATCGCGGGCTCCTTCCTCGCCCCGGTCGTCGTGGGCCGGAGGCTGCGTTCGGGCACCCTGGCCGCGCTCGGCGCCGTCCTCTGCGCCGTCGGCTTCGGCGGACTGCTCGCCGCGCCCGTCGGCGGCGCCTATCTGTGGATGACGCTGCTCGGCCTCGGCCAGGGCGCGGCCATCAGCCTGGCGCTCCTGTTCATCGTGCAGCGGGCCCCCGACGCCCGGCACGCGGCGCAACTCTCCAGCATGGCCCAGTGCTTCGGCTACATCCTGGCCGCCACCGGGCCGACCCTGCTCGGTGCCGTCCACGACGTCTCGCACAGCTGGACCGTGCCGCTCATCCTCCTGCTCGTCCTCCTTGTGCCGCAGGTGGTGGCCGGGTTCGGCGCCGCGCGCGAGCGTCATGTGGCGGGCATCGGCTGACGCGGGTCCGGGCAGGATGCACCGGGGCGCGGTGGTCCACGCCGCGCCCCGTCGGATCGAGAAGGGTGCAGCGATGACGGATTCGGCCGCCGGGCAGCTCACGATCGCACGGGCCACGCCCGACGACTGGCGGGTGGTGACGGGCTGGGCGGCGGACGAGGGCTGGAACCCCGGCCTCACCGACACCCCCTCGTTCTTCGCGCAGGACCCGGACGGGTTCTTCCTGGGTCGCGTCGACGGCGAACCGGTCTCCGCGATCTCCGTGGTCAACTACGGGGACGCGTACGCCTTTCTCGGGTGCTACCTCGTCCGCCCCGACCTGCGTGGCCGCGGCCACGGCCTCGCCACCTGGCGGGCGGGGCTCGCGCACGCGGGCAACCGGACCGTGGGACTGGACGGCGTCCCGGCCCAGCAGGACAACTACCGCCGCTCCGGCTTCGCGTGGAAGCACGGGACACAGCGGTACATCGGCACGCTTCCCGTGGTCGACGCCCCGGACCGGCAGGTACGCCCCGTGGAGGCGGCGGGCCTGCGGGCACTCGTCGCGTACGACAGCGCGTGCCTGCCCGCGGACCGGCCGCGCTTCCTGGAGTCCTGGCTGACCGCCCCGGGCCACCGCTCCCTCGCCCGCATCGTCGACGGCAGGCTCACCGGATACGGGGTGCTCAGGCCCGGCCGCGACGCCCGGCGGGTCGGGCCGCTGTTCGCGGACACCCGCGCCGACGCCGAGGCGCTCCTCGACGCGCTGGCCGCGGAGGCGGACGGCGACCCCGTCGCGATCGACGTGCCCGACACCAACCGGGAGGCGGTGGCGCTCGCCGAGGCGCGCGGCATGAAGCCCACCTTCGACACGGCCCGCATGTACACCGGGCCGATCAGGGAGTACGCGCACGAACGGGTCTTCGGCGTCACCTCGCTCGAACTCGGCTAGGGCCCGACCGCCGGGCAGGCAGGCGCCGGGGTCGTCCGGCCACTGACACCCCGGGGTGGAGACGGCGGTTCCGGCGGGTGAAATACCCGCCGGGGCTTGACCTCAAGTTTAGTTGAGGTTCTAACGTTTTCCGCATGAGCATGGAAACGACGGCATGGACGCAGATGTACAGCGTCATGCATGCCCAGCAGGACCGCCGCCCCTTCGCCCGCGCCACACTGCGCCGCATCGCCGTCTTCGCACGGCCCCACCGCCGACGCATCTGGCAGTTCGTGCTGCTCAGCATCGTCACCGCACTGCTCGCCGTGGCGACCCCGGTCCTCGCCGGATACGTCGTCACCGCCATCGTCTCGGGCGACGACTCCTCGGTGGTCGTACGGTACGCCCTCCTCATCGCGGGCATCGCCCTCGCCGAGGCCGGGCTCGGACTGCTCAGCCGCTGGCTGTCGGCGAACCTCGGCGAAGGGCTCATCCTCGACCTGCGGACCGCCGTGTTCGACCACGTCCAGCGCATGCCCGTCGCCTTCTTCACCCGCACCCGCACGGGCGCCCTGGTCAGCCGCCTCAACAACGACGTGGTCGGCGCCCAGCGGGCGTTCAGCAACACGCTGTCCGGAGTCGTCGGGAACGTCGTCACCCTGCTCCTGACCCTCGTCGTCATGATGACGCTGTCCTGGCAGATCACCCTGCTCGCACTGGTCCTGCTGCCCGTCTTCGTCGTGCCCGCCCGCCGGATGGGCTCGCGCATGGCCCGGCTGCAGCGCGAGGCCGCCCACCACAACGCCGCCATGGGCACGCGGATGACCGAGCGCTTCTCGGCGCCCGGCGCCACCCTCATCAAGCTCTTCGGCCGGCCGGGCGACGAGTCCGCGGAGTTCGCCGAGCGCGCCCACCGGGTGCGGGACATCGGCGTACGCACCGCCATGGCGCAGTCCGCCTTCATCACCGCCCTCACGCTGGTGTCGGCCCTCGCGCTGGCCCTCGTCTACGGCCTGGGCGGCTACTTCGCCCTTGAGGGCTCCCTCAAGGCGGGCGCCGTCGTCTCCCTCGCGCTGCTGCTCACCCGGCTGTACGCGCCGCTGACCTCGCTGGCCGGCGCCCGCGTCGAGGTCATGAGCGCCCTCGTCAGCTTCGAGCGGGTCTTCGAGGTGCTCGACCTGAAGCCGCTCATCGAGGAGAAGGACGACGCGGTGCCCGTGCCCGAGGGCCCCGTGGCGGTCGAGTTCGACGACGTGCGGTTCGCCTACCCCTCCGCCGACAAGGTCTCTCTCGCCTCCCTCGAAGAGGTCGCCACCCTCGACACCCGCGGCGGCGACGAGGTGCTGCACGGCGTGTCCTTCCGCGCCGAACCCGGCCAGACCGTCGCCCTCGTCGGCTCGTCCGGGGCGGGCAAGTCGACCATCGCGCAACTCCTTCCGCGCCTGTACGACACCGATGAGGGAGCCGTTCGCATCGGCGGCGTCGACGTGCGGGACCTGTCCGCCGAGTCCATGCGGGCCACCCTCGGCATGGTCACGCAGGACGGACACCTCTTCCACGAGTCCGTCCGCGCCAACCTGCTCCTCGCCCGGCCCGGCGCGAGCGAGGACGAGCTCTGGGACGTGCTGCGGCGCGCCCGCCTCGAAGACCTCGTACGCTCCCTGCCCGACGGCCTCGACACGGTGGTCGGCGAGCGCGGCTACCGCCTCTCCGGCGGCGAACGCCAGCGCATGACCATCGCGCGGCTGCTCCTCGCCGGACAGCGGGTCGTCATCCTCGACGAGGCCACGGCCCACCTCGACAACACCTCCGAGGCCGCCGTCCAGGAGGCGCTGAGCGAGGCCCTGGAGGGCCGCACCGCCGTGGTGATCGCCCACCGGCTCTCCACGGTGCGCTCCGCCGACCAGATCCTCGTCGTCGAGGCGGGACAGATCGTGGAACGCGGCACCCACGAGGAACTCCTCGCCCTGGACGGCCGGTACGCGGAGCTGTACCGCACCCAGTTCGCCAAGGGCACCGAGCCGTCGGACGGTCCCGAGGTCGTGGAGGCGGCCTGAGGACCGCGGGCACGGGGCTCGATCCGTGTCCATTCGTCCACCAGGAGTTCATCGGTTCCCCACCATCGGCACGCGCTCCCGTGAGAGAAACCCTCCATGTGCGACGACGAGTTGATACCGCCGAGCGCGGATCTGACGGAGGATCAGTGGCTGACGGCCGACCCGGCCCTGGCCGAAGGACCGGTGGGGGAGCGGGTCAGGCAGTTGCGGGCGCCGGGCCGCCGTGCCGTGCTCGGCGGTGTGGTGGCCGGGGCGGCCGCGCTGACTGTCCTACCGGGCGGGTCACCGGCCGCGGCGGCGGCCGCCACCGCCCGCACCGGCAAGTTCCCGTTGCCGACGGCACCGAACAGAGCCGGGGAGTACGCGGTGCTGCTCACCGGTGACGCCGGTACCGGCGAGGAGGCCCAGCACGCGGTCGCCGCCGCGGCCCGCGAGGTGTGCCGTGCGGAAGGCATCGGCCTCGCGGTCGGCCTCGGCGACAACATCTACGAGAACGGCCCCGAGTCCGCCGACGACTCCGAGTTCCGCACCAAGTTCGAGGACCCCAACTCCGGTCTGGACATCCCCTGGTTGATGGTCCTCGGCAACCACGACTGCTCCGGCCTCATCCCGGGCAGCGGCGGCGACCCCTCGCGCGGCGACCGCGAGGTCGCGTACGCCGCCACCTCCCCCCGCTGGTACATGCCGAGCCGCTACTACAACGTGGTCCTGCCGGCCGGCGCGGGCGACGGCGGCGACCCGGTGGTGGAGTTCTTCGCGCTCGACACCAACCCCGTCGCCTCGTACGTCGCCCAGATGGACCCGCACTACTGGTGGAACGGCCGGTACATGCGCGAGCAGCGCAGCTGGCTGGACGGCGCGCTCAAGGCGTCGCGGGCCCGGTGGAAGATCGTGCTCGGCCACCACCCGTATCTCAACAACGGCCAGCACGGGAGCGCCGGTTCGTACGACGGCTTCGTGATCGGCAACTACACCAGCGGCATCCACCTCAAGGAGCTGTACGAGGAGGTGGTGTGCGGGCAGGCCGACCTGATCCTCTCCGGGCACGACCACACCCTGCAGATCCTGGAGCCCACCGCCCGCACCGACGGCACCCGGCAGATCGTGTGCGGAGCGGCCGCCAAGTCCGGTGACGGCACAGCCCACTTCGGCCACCCGTCGGCCTGGCAGAACTTCTCCGAGCACGGCTTCATGGTCCTGAAGGTGTCCGGGCGGGCGATGACCGTCGAGGCGTACACGGTCGACATCGCCACCCGCACGGCCCGCCTCGCCCACCGCACGCGCACCGGCACGCCCGTACGGAAGCGGCTGGGCGCGGCTCACTGACCCGGTGGCGGCCGTGTCCGTATCTGTGGGGCATGTGGCCCCACAGCCATGGCACGGCGCCCCGGCGCACCGGAGACTGGAGGTGTCGCCGGAGGGACCGGTGGACCGAGGGACCAGGTGATTTCGATGACGGACGACTCCTCCGCCCCCGCCGGGGTGCGGGTGCCGGACTCCAGGCTCGCGCGGGAGGCGACCGAGCTCGTGCGGGACAGCACCGGCGAGCTGATCTACCACCACTCGCGCCGCGTGTACTTCTTCGGCAGCCTCCAGGGCGCCCGCCAAAAGCTGAGCTTCGATCCCGAACTCCTCTACGTAGCAGCGATCTTCCACGACCTCGGCCTGAACGAACCCTTCCACGCCAGCGGACGGCGCTTCGAGGTGGACAGCGCCGACGAGGCCCGGCGTTTCCTGGAGGCACGTCAGGTGCCGCAGGACGGCATCCGACGGGTGTGGACGGCCATCGCCCTGCACACCACGCCGGGCATCCCGGCGTACATGGAGCCGGAGGTGGCGCTGGTGACCGCGGGTGTGGAGTACGACGTCCTCGGCATCGGCTACCACGACCTCGACGCGGCGGACCGCGCCGCGGTCGTCGCCGCCCACCCGCGCCCCGGCTTCAAGAAGCGCATCCTGGAGGCCTTCACCGAAGGGGTGCGGCCCAAGCCGCAGACCACGTTCGGCAACGTGAAGGCCGATGTGCTCGCGCACTACGTGCCCGGCTTCGAACGCGGGGATTTCGTGCGCACCATCCTGGACTCCCCGTGGGACGAGTAGCGGCCCGCACACCGACGCGCCACGTGGTCGTGGTGACCGCATTCGACGGCGTGCAGCTGCTGGACGTCACCGGCCCCGTCGAGGTCTTCACCACGGCCAACGCCTTCGGCGCCCGATACGACGTACGGATCGTCTCGCCGACCGGCACCGACGTCCGCACCTCGTCGGGCGTGCGCATCGGCGTCGACGCCACGCCGGACGCGCTGCCCGCGCGGCTCGGCACGGTGGTCGTGCCGGGCCGGCGCGACTGGCGGCGGGCCGTCGCCGACCAAAGCCTGGTGGACCTCGTCACCGACGTCGTCGGCCGGGCTCGGCGGACCACGTCGGTGTGTGCCGGAGCCTTCGTCCTGGCCGAGACGGGAACCCTGAACGGGCGGCGCGCCGCCACGCACTGGCAGCTCGCCGGGCAGCTGGCCACCGCGTATCCCGAGGTGAGCGTGGAGACGGACCCGATCTTCGTCAGGGACGGCGACGTCATCACCTCCGCCGGCGTCACCGCGGGCATCGACCTCGCCCTGTGCCTGGTCGAGGACGACCACGGCGCCGACCTCGCGCGGGACGTGGCCCGCGAGCTGGTCGTCTTCATGGCGCGGCCCGGAGGGCAGTCCCAGTTCAGCGCCCGGCTGACACCGCGTGAGGCGAGGCACCCGGTGGTGCGTCAGGTGATGGACCGCGTCGGCACGGATCCGGCAGCCCCGCACAGCCTGGAGTCCCTCGCACGCGACGTCGGCGTCAGCGCCCGCC
The DNA here is from genome assembly GCF_055591085.1 of Streptomyces sp. NPDC041713. Lineage (NCBI taxonomy): Bacteria > Bacillati > Actinomycetota > Actinomycetes > Kitasatosporales > Streptomycetaceae > Streptomyces > Streptomyces sp. NPDC041713. The sequence continues at coordinate 231,479 of NZ_JBVIZY010000004.1, read as the reverse complement.
ACCTCGGCAGGCTGTTCCGCAGGGAGACCGGGATGACGACAGGGCGGTACCTGGAATCCGTACGGCTGGAAGCCGCTCAAGCCCTCCTCGAAGCGGGCAACGACACCGTAGAGCAGGTGGCCGAGGAGTCCGGCCTCGGTTCCTCGGAGACCATGCGCCGCGTCTTCCAGCACACTCTCGGGACGAGCCCGACCGCCTACCGGGCCCGCTTCAGGACCACCGCGCCGAGCGACTGACCTGGGACTCCGCTGCTTTTAGGCCGCCTCGTAGTGGTGGGCGCGGCCCCCTCGCCACCTCACCCACGCGGGGTCGTCGAGCAGACCCTCCGCGTCCGGCAGCCCGGCCCGGCGCAGGAACTCCACGACGTCGGGGTCGGAGTGGGCGAGACCGAGGATCTGCCCGCGCGCCGTCACCCGCCGCCCGCCCGACGGGGACGGGCGGTGGACGACGATCGGGGCCTGGGCGTCGGCCGGGTCCGGTGACATGTCTCCAGGTTGCGACGCGTACGGGCGGGGCGCAGCCTGGGAGGTCCGGTGCGGGTGGGCGGTGGAGGCCACCGCTGTCACGTCCTCCTCATCCACGTACCCCGCCCCGCCGCACATGGGCCCCACACACACCGTCTGCCACGCCACACACAGGGGCCGGTGGTTTTGAGCCAGAGCCTCCGGATACCAGGTCGTGTGTCGGTGTCGTCGAAGATCTGCAGGAGGTCGCGTGATCACCCCGTCCCCGGAACTGGTCGAGCAGCGAGAACCGCTCGGCGGCGCGGAGCGGCGCACCGCGGACCTGTTCGCGGGGTTCGTCGAGCGGGAAGCCGCCGACGTGCCGCTCCCCGGCCGGTCGACGGCCCGCCGCTTCGCCGCCCTCACGGCGCTCGGACGACGTGACCTGTCGCTGGTACGGCTCGCCGAGGGACATCTGGACGCGGCGGCGATCCTCCACGAGGTGGAGGGTTCCGCGCCCGCGCCGGGGGAGCGGTGGGGCGTGTGGGCGGCGCGTCCACCTGGCCCCGGCGTCCGGGCGACGCGGACCGCGCGGGGGTGGACGCTCAGCGGCGTCAAGCCGTACTGCTCCGGTGCCCGCGCCTGCACGCACGCCCTGGTGAGCGCCGACGCCGACGACGGGTACCGGCTCTTCGCGGTGGCCCTGGCGCAGCCCGGCGTCACACCGGTGCGGGGCACGTGGCCCGCCGTCGGCATGGCCGGCAGCGACAGCCTCGAAGTGTCCTTCGCGGACGTGCCCGCGCGGGCGGTCGGCGAGGTGAACTCCTACCTGGACCGGCCAGGCTTCCAGCACGGCGGCATCGGCGTGGCCGCCTGCTGGCTCGGCGGCGCCCACGCGGTCGCCGCGCCGCTGTACGAGCGGGCGGCGGCGGGTCGGCTCGACGACCACGCGGCGGCCCACCTCGGCGCCGTCGACCTGCTGCTGCACACCGCCGACACGTTGCTGCGCCAGGCCGGGGACGACATCGACGCCGACCCCCTCGACGAGCGTGGCGAAGCGCGGGCGCGGGGCCTGCGGGTGCGGGCGTTCGTGGAGAGGGTGTGCACGGAGGTGCTCGACCGCGTCGGGCGTGCCACCGGTGCCGGGCCGCTGTGCCACGACGAGGCGCACGCGCGCGCGGTGGCGGATCTGACGGTGTACGTACGCCAGCACCACGCCGAGGCGGACCTCGCGCAACTCGGGCGGCTGGCCACGGCCGAGGCCGGTGGAGCCGCACGATGAGCCTGCCGCAGACCACCCATCCCGAGAGCATGAGCACGCATACGAGCACGAGTACGCATACGACCATGAGCACGCATACGAGCACGAGTGCGAGGTTGGCTGCCGCCGCCGCCATCGACGCGCGGGGCACCGCCGAGGCGGAGTGGCGGGACGCGGGGCTGCTCGAAGGGCTGCCGGAGCTGGAGCTCCCGGCCGGGCCCGTCGTGGTCGTGGCCGCCCATCCCGACGACGAGGTCCTGGGTTTCGGCGGCACCATCGCCACGCTGCTCGTCGCCGGGGTAGAAGTGCACACCGTGTGCCTGACCGACGGGGAGGCGTCCCACGGCGCCGCGTCGGCCTCCGCCCGGGCCGAACTGGCCGCCCGGCGGCGGGACGAGCTGCGGGCGGCGCTTGCCGAACTCGGCCCCGTATCCGACGCATCAGCCGTACCCGCCGTACCCGCCGTACCAGCCGTACCCGAGCCGGTGTTCGCCGCGCTGCCCGACACGGAACTCGACGCGTACGAGCACGAGGCGGCCACCGTGATCGGCGGGGTCCTGGACGGGACAGGGGCCGCCGTGTGCGTGGCGCCGTGGGCGGCGGACCTGCACAGCGACCACGAGGCCGCGGGCCGGGCCGCCCTGCGTGCCTGCCGGAGTGTCTCGCTCCCGGTGTGGTCGTACCCGGTGTGGATGTGGCACTGGGCGCGGCCCGACGACTCCCGGGTGCCGTGGCACCGCTGCGGCGTCCTGCCGCTCTCCGAGGCGGCGCTCGGCCGGAAGCAGGCGGCGCTCGCCCGCTTCACCAGCCAGTTGGAGCCCCGCGGACCCGAGGTCGGGCCGGTGCTTCCCGCAGAGGAGATCGCCCACCACACCCGCGCCTTCGAGACGGTGATCCGATGAGCACCCCCGCCGCCTACTTCGACGCGCAGTACGCCCGCGCCACCGACCCCTGGCACCTCGACGAGCGGTGGTACGACCGGCGGAAATACCAGCTCACCGTTGCGGCCCTGCCCCGCCCGCGCTATGAGCGCGCCTTCGAACCGGGCTGCTCGATAGGCGTGTTGACCGAGCTGCTGGCCGGCCGCTGCGACCACCTGCTGTCCACCGACCGCGCGCCGTCGGCCGTCGAGTCCACCGTCCGGCGCACGGCCGACCTCGACCACGTCGACGTACAACGGATGACCGTCCCCGACGAGTGGCCCGAGCAGACCTTCGATCTCGTGGTCCTCTCGGAACTCCTCTACTACTTCGACGAGGCGACGCGGACCCGGCTGCTGCGGCGGAGCGTGGAGAGTCTGGTCGCGGGAGGCCACCTGGTCACGGTGCACTGGAACCACCCCGTGGCCGAACACACCTGTACGGGGCGGGAGATCGCCGACCACCTCGACGCGTTGCCGGGTCCGGAGCGGAGTCCGGGCTCGCGCCTGAGCCGGCTGGCCCGCTACGACGACCCCGACTTCACCCTCACCGTCCACGCACACACCCCGGACGGGTGCCCGGCGCTCTCGCCCGCCCGCGCGGAGGGCCTTGCGTGACCTCCACCCCTGCCTCGGCTCCGGCCCCGGCGGCGCTGGCCGTCGTCGTCCCCGCACACAACGAGCAGCACCGCATCGGGGCCTGCCTGCACAGCCTGCGCCGGGCGGCGGCGCGGGCGGCGCCGGTCCCCGTACTGATCGTGGTGGCGGCGGACGCGTGCACGGACGCGACCGCGACGGTGGCCACCGACGCCGGGGCGGAGGTCGTCGAGATCGACGCGCGGAACGTCGGCGCCGCCCGCGCGGCCGGCGCCGATCACGCGATGGAGCGGCTCGCGGATGCGGGGGAGCGGCCTGCTGAACTGGGGGAGCGGCTCGGGGAAGCGGGGGAGCGGCCGACGGCGGGGCGGCGGACGGCGGGGCGGCGGATGGCGGGGCGGTCGGCTGTGGGACGGTCGGCGGTCGGGCGTTTCGCGGAACCGTGGGAGCGGATTACGGAACCGTGGGCGCCGCCCTCGACGGGTCAGGGCGTGTGGCTGGCTATGACGGATGCCGACACGACCGTGCCCGAGGACTGGCTCACGCATCAGATGGCCTGGGCCCGGCGCGGGTACGACGCCGTCCTCGGCACCATCCGGCTCGCCCCCGCCCGGACCGGCTCCCTGATCGTCGCCCGGCACGACGCCGACTACTTCCGCACCCGCCCGCTCACCGGCAGCGCCACGGCGTGGGAGCACCCGCACGTCCACGGCGCGAACATGGGCCTGAGCGCGGCGGCGTACCGGCGGGTGGGCGGTTTCGCCGCGCTGCCGACCGGCGAGGACCGCGACCTGGTGGGCCGGCTCGTCGCGAGCGGCCACCGCGTCGCCCGCACCGACCAGCACCCCGTCCGCACGGCGGCCCGGCTGCGCGGGCGGGCACCCGGCGGCCTCGCCGACCTCCTGATGACGCTGCGTCCACCGGTGTGGGAGCGGCCCACGGCCACGCGTCACGCGTCCCGGACGGGCGCTGGGGTGGGCTCGGCCGCGGTGAGTCCGTCGGCCGCGGTGACTTGGGAAGAGGCCTGAGCCAGCCTCTCCCCCTTCCCTCCCCGCGTTCTGTACGAGGGGGTGTCGCCCTCAGTCCGGCCGGTTCATCTGCTGGCGCTGGTACGCATCCCAGTCGTCCGGCGGGTACGTCGCCTGCGGCGCGGCCAACGTCACTTCGACTGCCATCCCGATGCCACCGGCGAAGAAGTCGTCGAGCTGGCCGATCAGCTCCAACGCCCGCACGGTGGACGCGCCGAGCGGCCGTGCCATGCGGTCCACCCCGGAGGGGACGCCGACCGGCTTCATGCGCGCCATCTTCACCGCGTGGTCGGCCCGCGCGTCCAGGCCGAGCGCCACATAGCCGAGGGCCAGGGCGACGTACCGCAGTGCGTCGCTCACGCCGCGCGTGAGGTCACCGATCCCGTGCAACGTCTGCCGGGGGCTGCCCGCGGCGCACTCGTCGGCCGGAGTCTCTCCGTACAGCTGCTCAAGGCGCTTCTGCTCGTCCTCGAGCAGGCCCATCACCTCGTGCAGCACGCGGCCGACGCGACCGAGCTCGCCCAGGTCATGAAGCATTCGCTGCTCCCCTCCCGTCAACTTCCGTGACTGTACGCCGGGTTGGCGTGCCATGGTGGGCAGTCGGCGTACAGCAGACCCGTTGTAGTGACGGTGGGCTCCCAAGTGCGGGCCTAGGATCCGCCGGCCACCGGACCCGGCCCAAGGCCCGGCTCCAGACGAGGAAGGTGCCCAGTGACCACCGACCACCCCCCGCTCATACGCCTCGACGTGACCGCGGCCGACGTGCACGGTGAGAACGCCGCCCTGCGCGAACTCGGGCCCGCCGTACGCGTGGAGCTCCCCGGGAACGTTCCCGCCTGGGTGATCACCCGGCACGACGCGCTGCAGGACCTGCTCGCCGATCCTCGCGTCGTCAAGAATCCCGCGCACTGGCAGGCGCTGCGCGAGGGTCGCGTCCCCGACGGCTGGCCGCTGATCGACTTCGTCACCAACCCCGGCATGACCACGGCCGACGGCGACGACCACCGCCGGCTGCGCGGCCTGATCTCACAGGCCTTCACGACCCGACGGGTCGAGGCGATGCGCCACGGCATCGAGGCCGAGACCCACCGCCTGCTGGACGCACTCGCCGAACGCCCGCCCGGAGCAGTGGACTTGCGCCGCCACTTCGCCTACCCGCTGCCCATGAACACCATCGGCAGGCTGATGGGCGTGCCCGCGGAACGGTTCGACGATTTCCGCGATCTGTCCGCCAGCCTGGTCAGCAGTACGACGACCCCCGAGGAGACGGTGGCGACGCGGAACGCCCTGCACGCGCTGCTGACCGAACTGGTCACGCTGCGCCGCGAGCGGCCCGGCGACGACCTCACCAGCCATCTGACGGCCGCTCACGACGGCGGAGACCGGCTCTCGCCCCGGGAGTTGATCGGCACGCTGATCCTCGTCATCGTCGCCGGTCACGGCACCACGCTCAACCTGCTCACCAACGCGACCAAGGCGCTCCTCACCCACCCGGAGCAGCGGCAGGCGCTCGACGCGGGACGGGCCGCCTTGGCCGACGCTGGACGGGCCGGCTGGGCCGCGGTGGTCGAGGAGACCCTGCGCTGGGACTCGCCCGTCGCCCACTTCCCGCTGCGGTACGCGCTCGACGACATCCCTGTCGGCGGCACCGTGATCCCGAAGGGGGAGGCGATCCTGGCCTCGTACGCCGCCGCGGGCCGAGACCCCCGCCAACACGGCCCCGCAGCGGCCGATTTCGACATCACCCGGCCACCGCGGAGGCACCTCTCCTTTGGTCACGGACCGCACTACTGCATCGGCGCCGCCCTGGCCCGTCTCGAAGCGGAGATCGCGCTGCCGGCCCTGTTCGAGCGCTTCCCGGACATGCAACTCGCCCGGCTTGTGGCCGACTTGGCACCGCTGCCCTCGTTCATCAGCAACAGTGTGCGGACGTTGCCGGTGCTGTTGCGGCCGGAGGAATGAGGCTCTTCATTACGCGCCCTCAGCGCACACAGCGCCCTCACCCTCAGCGCCCGCAGTGTCGCAGTGTCTCCTCAGTCGTCGTCCCTCTTGGAGGCGCGCCGCCCCCGCGTGACCGCCAGTACGCTCCCGGCGACGGCGATCAGGGCGATGGCCAGGGCGATGCTGAACCCGCCCTCCGTGTCCCAGTACACGTCTTCCAGACTGATCAGCAGCGCTGCCTCGTCGACCACCAGGGCCAGCCCGACCCCGTACGCCAGACCCATCCACGCGCGGGCCCGCGCCGTACGGTCGACCAGACCGGCGGCGCCCACCGCCGCGAGCAGCAGGATGCCCCACACGTAATGGTGGATGTGCACCCCGCCCGCCTGCATGTCACCGACCCCGGCCACGTCGATGTGGATGAGCCAGGTGAGCAGGCGCATCCCGCCGAAGGTGAGGGCGAACCCCCACCAGGCCAGGATGAACCCCCGGCGCTTGGGGGAGATGCCGGGCAACAGTCGCAGCCAGGGCGACGGGCGTTCCTGTTTCCGGGACGGGGCGGGGTCGGACGTCTTCGACGGCTTCATCGGGGTTCTCCTCCCGAGGTGAACTTCTCGATCAGTGCCGCCATGGCGTCCGGCGCGCTGAAGTGGGCTGCGTGGGCGGCGCCCGGAAGTGCGGCCGTGGCGGCGCCGGCCTCGGGGCCGACCAGGTGTGCCACGCGCCGGATCCAGGCGTCGGAGGCGATCGTGTCACCCGCTCCCCGTACGACGAGCGTCGGCACACGCACCCGGGAGAGGTTCACCTCGAATGCCTCGGCGGCGTCCCGCAGGGCGTGCCGGAACGAGGCGGCGCAGCGCGGCAGGCCGGTCGCCAGATAGTCGAACGCGGCGAGCGGGAGCAGCCCGAGTGGCTCGCGGGGCGCGTCCGCGACGAGCCGACCGAACTGACGTACGCCGGACGTCCCCGGTTCGAGGGCCGGGCCGATCAGCACCAGCCGGTCCGCCAGGTGCGGGTGGCGTGCCGCCAGGGACGCGACCACCTGGCAGCCGACCGAGTTGGCCACGAACAGGTTCGGCCCCGGAGCCGTCTGTTCGCACCAGCGGGCGAGGACGTCCGCGGCCTCGCCCACCTCGGGGGCGCGGCGGACGGCGCGGCGCGAGCGCGCGTTGCCCGGCAGATCGGGCACCAGTACGGTCGCCCCGCCCGCGGCCAGCCGTCGCGCGAGCGGAACGAAGTACCGCCCCGAGAGGCCGAGACCGTGGACGAGCACGGCGACGGGCCCGCCCTGGCGCGGCGACGGCCCGTATCTACGGGTGAAAAGACCTGATTGCGTCGTATGATCCACGGCCCCACCCTCACCCGCGGAGCGCCTCTGGGTCCAGCCGACCCAGCCGAACCCCGGCGCCGGAGCGCCGACCTGATGGAGGATCTGGATGTCAGGGGCACGGGTCCCGGAGGCATGGCGGACGGTCGAGAGCGCGGCGAAAGAGCGTCGAGAGTCGTCGAGAGTCGTCGAGACCAGGGTGGGGTGGGGCAGCGTGGCGACACGTCGAACGGTCATCAAGGCGGCGGCGGGCGCGGGCACGGGGGCATGGGTGACCGATCTGCCCCTGCCCGGTTCCCGGGCGACGCGTGCGGACGAGCTGGTGGTCGTCGAGAAGAGCGGCCACTCGGTCGGCTTCTACGACGTGGCCTCGGGTCGGCTGCAGGGGACCGTCCCGCTGCCCCACTACCCGCACGAGATGGTCGTCGACTCGCGGCGGCGGTTCGCCTACGTCGGCCACTACGGCGGACGCATGTCCTCCACCGTCGGCGAAGGCGGCGCCGCGGTCTTCGTCATCGACCTGGCCACCCGGTCCTTGGCGCGCACCATCGACACACGGCCGTTCAACCGCGTCCACGGCATGGGGATCGACGCCCACGACCGGCTGTACGCGCTGAGCGAGGAGAAGGCCGTCCTGCTCGGCTTCGACACCCCGGCGACGGACGAGGCACCGACCGACGCCGTGCCCACCCACGGCGTGAAGACGCACCTGTTCTCCCTCAGTCGCGACGGCGAACGGGCGTATGTCACCGGCCTGTTGTCCCACACGGTGAGCCTGGTGCGCCCGCACGACGCCTCCGTGCCGCCGCTCCTGGCCACCCCCGGGCGGCTGCCCGAGAGCAGCTGTCTGAGCCGGGACGAGAAGACGCTGTTCGTCGGCGCCCGCAAGAGCTCGACGCTGGTCGCCCTGGACGCCCACACCCTCAAGGTGCGGCGGAGCCGGAAGGTGGGCGGGGACCCGTTGCGGGTCTACACCGTCGACGACGAGCGGCTCCTGGTCACCGACATCGTCGCCGGCACGCTCACCCTCTGCGGCACCGACCTGCGCCCGATCCGTTCCCTCACGCTCGACGGCACACCGGCCGCGGTGGCCTTCCACCCCCATCGGCCCATGGCGTACGTGTCCCTGCTCGGACCGAACCGGATCGCGGTCGTCGACCTGGAGCGCTTCACCGTCACCGGGGGCTTCGCCACTCGGCCGGAGCCGGACTCGGCGGTGCTGTTGCCGGGCGGGTCCTGACCTGTTGACCATTCCTGGCGCGGCCCGACTCTGCCCGTAAGGTGCACCGGCTCACCCCTCGGTATGACATCAACAGTGGCTCCGTGGGGTGATGTGGGGGGAACGGCCCGATTCCTAACATCCGGCTCTCAAGACAAGGGAGCCCATGTGAGGAAGCACAAGCACGACCACGGCCACAAGCACGCATACGAGCGCCTCCACGACCACGACCGCGACCACGAACCCAGGGATGCGTCCGTGACGACGGCCCTGGCTCGTCCCGCCCCGCCCACTCACCCCGTACGCATCGGAAAACCCGCCGTCGCCGCTCTCGGCATGCTGGCGGCCGCCACCGGATCGCTCGAGTCCGTGGTGACACCGACGCTCCCGCTGCTGCAGCGCGAACTGTCGATGAGCACAGCCCAAGGGGCACTGCTCAGCATCACCATGCTCATCACCGGCGCTCTCGTGACCCCCACAGCGGGCAACCTCGGTGACCGCCGCGGCGGCAAGTGGGTCATGCTCCGGCTGATGGCGATCGTCTCGGCCGGCGGTCTGATCTCCTCGCTCGCGCCGAACCTTCCTGTTCTGCTGCTCGGCCAGATGCTGGAGGGCGCGATGGTGGGCGCGATGCCCCTGTCGTTCATCCTGGTGCGCAAGCACCTCCCGGCCGGACAGTCTCAGGTGGCCATCGGGGTGGTCAGCGGTCTGTTCGTGGGCGGCGGCATGCTGGGCACGCTGATGGCCGGGCCCATCGCCGAAGGACTGTCCCGGCACTGGATGTTCGCGATACCGACGGCCGCGATCGTCGTGGCGACCATATGGGTGCACCGGGTGATGCCGGACGACGCGCCGGTCCGGTCGGGCGCCCGGATGGACTGGCCTGGCCTTGCCCTGCTGAGCGGCATCCTGCTGACGCTCATGGCCGGACTCGCGACGGCTGCCGACGCCGCCGACCAGCCGCTCGTGTTCGGCGCGCTCGTCGCACTCCTCGCCGTGCTCGTGACCCGTTGGGTCGTCGTGGAGCGCCGGTCGGCCGCGCCGATGGTCGACCTGGACCTGCTGGCCAAGCCGGCGATCCGCAGCTCCTACGTGGTCACGCTCGCCGTCTGTGTCGGGACCTCGGCGGCGACCTACCTCGTCCCGCAACTGTTCGCGGTGTCCGCGGACGGGTTCGGCTTCGGGGCCAGTTCGACCGACATCGGGCGGTACCTGTTGCCCAGCGCCGTCACGGCGGCGATCAGTGGACCCCTCGGCGGTCTCGCGGCGCGGCGGTACGGCTCGACGGCCGTGGTCACCGCGGGAATCGGCCTCATGACGAGCACCCTGATCGCCCTGGCGTTCCTGCACTCCGAGGTCTGGCACCTGATGGTCGGCAAGGCGTTGATCGCCCTGGCCAGTGGCGTCTGCATCACGGCCATGGTGGTCAAGACCGCCACCTCGGTCGATCAGGGCAGCACCGGCATCGCCACCAGCCTGGTCCTGGTGACCCGCGTGATCGGTTTCGCCTCGGGCGTCCAGGTCAGCGGCGGCATCCTCGCCGCGGGAACCCACTCCGGGGCGAAGGATCCAGCCGAATCGGCCTTCGTCACCGGCTTCCTCGTGGCCGGCGCCCTGACGGCCCTGTCCCTGCTCGCCGTCCGCACCATGAACAAGGGAGTCAAGCAGTGAGCCACACCGACCTGTTGTCGCGGGACCGTGTCCCACACCGCCGCACGGCCCTGATATCGGGCGCGAGCATCGCGGGCCTGGCCACCGCGTACTGGCTGAACCGCTGCGGATACGCGGTCACGGTGGCGGAGAAGGCGAGCGCACCGAGGAGCGGGGGCTACCCCGTCGACGTGCGCGGCACCGCACTGGAGGTGGTGCGCAGGATGGGAATTCTGCGCCAACTACAGGACGTGCAGGTCGACTTGCGCCGGATCATCTTCCTCGGCGAGGACGGCGACACGGTGGCCTCGGTCAACCCGCACGCCGTCGTCGGCAGTGTCGCGGGACGGGACCTCGAAGTGCGGCGCGGCGACCTGACCGACGCCCTCTACGGGGCGGTCCGCGACGACGTGGAGTTCTTGTTCGACACCTCCGTCGACACGGTCGACCAGTGCGAGCACCACGTCGATGTCGTCTTCCGTGGGGGCTTCGATGGAGGCTTCAGTGAGGGCTTCCGTGGGGGCGGCAGCCGTACGTTCGACGTCGTGATCGGTGCGGGCGGGCTGCACTCGCGGACCCGGGCAACCCTGTTCGGCCCCGAAGAGCGGTTCCACCGCTACCTCGGGTACTGCTTCGCCGTCTTCACCATGCGCAACACCCTCGGCCTCTCCCACGAGACCGTGATGTGGAACGTCCCGGGCCGGGCCGCGGCGCTCTACGCCGTGGACGACGGCGACGAGGTGCACGCCTTCCTGAACTTCGCCCACGCGAAGCCGCCGTTCGACGTGTTCCGTGACCCCGAGGCCCAGCGGGACCTGGTCGTCGCGACCTTCGCCGACGCGGGCTGGGAGGTCCCGGGCATGATCGCCGCCATGGACGAGGCGGACGACCTGTTCATTGACGTCGTCAGCCAGATCCGCATGGACCGTTGGTCCAGCGGCAGGGTGGCATTGGTGGGCGATGCCGCGTACGCGCCCTCGTTCCTCACCGGACAGGGCTCCAGCCTCGCACTCGTCGGCGCGTACATGCTCGCGAACTCCCTCGCCGGCCCGGATGTGGCGGCGGGGCTCGCCGCCTATGAACACGGCACCCGTGAGTTCGTGAGGAGGAACCAGGACCTGATCGGTGAGGGCGACGCGAAACTCTTCCCGACCACCGCCCCGGCCCTGAAGAAGCGGAACGACATGCTGCGCGGTCTGAGCACCCTGCCACCCACGCAGGGACAGCCCGCTCACTCGTGCCTCGCTCTGCCCGACTTCGCCCCTCGTGAGGTGCCAGTGAGGGGTGCCGGGAGATGACCGCCGCGACCACATCGGGCGGCCACGACCCCATCGGCCGCCGCGACCGGGAACGTCGTGGCGGCCGAGGTGACCGGAGCGGGTGCGGGTCAGCCCTCCCGTGTCGAGGTCCGCGTGGAGGCGGGTGCCTGGCCCGCCTTGTCGACCACGGCATGGTCGATGATCGCCGTGGCGGACATGAGGGTGCCGACCTTGCCGTACCGGGTGTCCTTGACGAGGTAGCTGCGCGCCCCGAGGAAGGTGAAGTCCTGCGGGTCGAAGACCCACTCGGTACGGGCGCCGAACGTCGAGTCGTCTCGGACGATCGCGACCCCGGAGCGCCCGGTGACGTCATGGGCCTCCGACACCTTGGTGACGCCGGGGATCCTGGCCGCCGCCTGGTAGAGAGCGGCGCCCGTCCTCGGGGGCATCACTCCGCCGAGGAGGCTTCCGATGAGGTCGAAGACCGCCTGGTCCCGCTCCGCACGCTCGGACTTGGGGGTCTTCGCGTACAGATACGTCAGGAGCTTCTCGGGGTCGGTGGGCAGCGAGGAGAGCCAGCGGTAGGTGGGCCGGCTCAGGCCCGCGGGGGTGCCGTGGGTGTCGCCCAGCTCGGCGTTGATGGGGAGGGTCTCCCCGTCGCTGCGGGTCAGGCCGAGCTTGCGCAGCGGGCCCGGCTCCTGGGAGACCCACGACTCGGAGTCCCGGAGCGGACCGACCACCGCCTTGCCGCTGCTGAGATCCGCCTCACGGACCTTCTCCCGGGTGTAGAGGAACTGATCGTCCTTCACGCGCAGGGCGTCACCCTTGCCCGCGGCGTCGGAGATCTGCGCGAGGAGCGCCGCGGCGGGCTGCATGTCCCGTGCGTCGTGTCGCCGCGTCGCCGTCGTGGCCGGCCCGTCGTCGTCCGAGGTGAGGGTGATGCCCGCGGCGAGAAGGCCGCCGAGGGCGAGGGCGGAGACCGGCACCAGGAGCGCGGGGCGCAGCAGGCGGCGGGAGGGACGGGTGCCGGAGGGGGCCGGGTCGGCGCCGGTGTGCCGGGACGTTGCGGCCCGGTCGGTCTGCTCGGCCTGGTCGCTGTCGATGCGTCGCATCAGTCGTTCCTTGTGCTGGAGGTGCTGCCCGTGCGGGAGACCCTGAGGGGGAGGGGGCGGCAAGAGCCGGGCGATCTCCCGGATGTCGGCGTCGGCGGCGATGTCCGCATCGGTGCGCCGGGCCTCGGTCGAGGCGGTGTCCCTGTCGTTCATGCCGTTTCCTCCCGCACGGGCAGGGCCGCGAGTGCGGCTTCACCAGTCATCTCTCCGCGGGCGCCACGCGGTTCCCTGTTCTTCGCGCTCGCCGCGTTCCCCGAACGCGTCGCGTTCGCCGTGCTCTTCACGTGGCCCGCCCGCTCTTCGGCCGCCGCCTCGTCGGCGTACCGGGCGAGCTTCGCGCGGGCCCGCGACAGACGTGAACGCACGGTGCCGACGGGGACGCCGAGCGCCTCCGCCGCCTGCCGGTAGTCGAGGCCCGACCACACGCAGAGCGTCAGTACTTCCCGCTCGTGACGCTGCAGCCGGTTCAGGGCGTCCTGTACGGCGCGCAGCCGGCGGGCGTCGTCGATGCGCCCGGCGACCTCGGGAGCGAAGTCGGCGACCTCGGGCCGGCGCCGTTGGCGGGCCAGGAAGGCCAGGCGGCGGCGCAGCCCGCGCCGGGTGTTCTCCACCTTGTGGGTGGCGATGCCCAGCAGCCAGGGACGCAGCGAGCCCTTGTCCGGATGGAGCCGTTCGCGGGCCCGCCAAGCCGCCAGGAACGTCTCCGACATGACGTCCTCCGCCGTCGACCAGTCGCCGGAGAGCCACAGCGCGTGCTGGTAGACGGCCCCCGCGTACTGGTCGTACAGCTCGGCGAACGCGTCGCGTTCCCCGGCTCTCACACGTCTGCGCAAATCGTTCTCTGAGTCCCTCACGGTGATTTCTCTCCGTCGCGTCGGCGGAGTTCCTGTGATCCGCGCCATACCGCGCGACGACCCGGGTACACCGGGTCGGCCGACCCGGCCCATTGTGCGGGGCGGCTCGCGCGGTCCGCGCGGCGCACCCGGCAGGCCATGACCTAGCGCTAGCCCTGGCCCCAGCCCTAGGTCATGGCCTTGGCCTAGGCCTTGCGCTGGAGCGCGCTCCAGGTGCCAGGATCCCGATCACCGCCGAACGACGGCGGCTGCTCGTGGGCTTGAGGAGGGGGTATCCCGTGCGTCATCACACCATGGGTTCTCAACGGGTTTCTGCGCTGTGCCTGGGCACACTGCCGTTCGGCACGGTGGTCGACGAGGGCATGTCCTTCGCGCTGCTCGACCGGTTCGTCGAGAAGGGCGGCACGTTCATCGACACCGCGAACTGCTACTGCTTCTGGCGCGAGGGAAGCGACGGCGGCGACAGCGAGCGGCTCCTCGGCCGCTGGCTGGCCACCCGCGGCATCCGGGACGAGGTGACCGTGGCCACCAAGACCGGCGCCCTGCCCGCCGGCGAGGGGACCTGGCCCGCCAACCGCGAAGGCCTGTCCGAGAAGGCCCTGCGGCACGCCGTCCACGGCAGCCTGCGGCGGCTCGGCACCGACCGCATCGACCTCCTCTACGGGCACATCGACGACCCGTCGACCCCCTTGGAGGAGACCGTCGGCGCGTACGCCGCGCTCGTCGCCGAAGGTCTGGTCGGCCAGGTCGGCATGAGCAACCAGAACGGGACACGGCTCGCCCGGGCCCGGGAACTGGCGAAGCGGCAGAACCTGCCCGCCTTCACCGCGCTCCAGCAGCGGCACACCTATCTGACGCCGGCGCCCGACGCGGACTTCGACTACCAAGTCGCCCTGGACGAGCCGACGCTCGCGTACGCCGCCACGCAGCCCGATCTCACCGTGCTCGCCTACAGCGCGCTGCTGAACGGCGCCTACGCGGGCAGCAAGCCCGTCCCGGCCGAGTACCGGCACGACGGCACCGAGCCTGCCCTGCGGGTCCTCGCGAAGATCGCGGCGGAGACCGGGGCCACGCCCGGCCAGGTCGTCTACGCCTGGATGCTGCAGAGCTCACCCGCCGTCATCCCCCTCGTCGGCGTCAGCCGCCTCGACCAGCTCGACGAGGCACTCGAGGCGCTCGACCTGGAGCTGACCGAGGAGCAGCGCGCCCGTCTGGACGACACACGAGCGGCCGCGCCGCGCTAGAGAGGGTTCAGCTCGCCGAGCCCCATGACGCGCAGGGCGTGGTCGGCCATGTGCCGGTGGCCGACCGCGTTGGGGTGGGCCGGGTCGTCGAGCCAGGCGATCGGGTCGTCCGAGCCGTGGTGCTCCCGCCAGTACGCCTCGTGGTCGACGAGCAGCGCGCCGGTGTCCGCGGCGATCTCCCGTACCGCCCGGCAGTACGCCGGAAGCGCCGCGCGCCGGTCCGAGCCCGAGACGCTGACCAGGGCCGGTGTGTGCAGGACGAGCTGGGTCGCGGGCCGCGTCCGCTCGATGATGCCCCGCACCGCGTCATGGAACCGGGGCAGTCCGGCCTCGCCCGCCAGGCAGTCGTTGGTGCCGAACGACACCGAAAGTACGTCGGGCTCGTGGCGGCCGACGAGCAGGTCGTACGCCGAGAGCAGATCGGTGGCCGTCCACGCGGAGACGCCGGTGTTGATGACGACGTCCGTGAGGCGGTTCAACTGCCACCGGACGCGCTCGTGCAGATGCTCCACCCAGCCGCGGGCGCCGTGCGTGTGCAGCACCCCCTGGGTGATGCTGTCTCCGGTCGCCACCCAGGTCATGGGTGCATCGGCCAGCCGGATCATGCGCTGTTCCTTCCGGGTCCGGTCTCCGCGCGTCCCTGATGAGCACGGGGTCCCGGCGGTACGCCATCGTGCCCGGTCAAGATCGTTCGCACAACGTGGGCGCCGTACCGCCTCATCACGCCAACATGCCATGACGCCTGACCGAAAAGTACGTACCAGCTCGTGTCACCACACGGTGACGTACGGTCAATTACCGCTGGTCACTTGCCTCTGAGGCGAAAGTCGGCGCTGATTTCACTTGATTCTGAACAAATTGTTGAGACATGGAGCAGCTGTAGCTTTCCGGCTGTGCAGCACTGGCAACACATCGAGGGGCCGGGCACGATCGACGCTCTCGTCGTCGACGCGCACGCCGCGGGTCACCCCGACGTCAACGAGCGACTGATCCGCACCTGGGTCTCCCTGGGTCTCCTCGACCATCCGCGCCCGCGCCCCGCGCACCGCGGTTCGGGCAAGGCCGAGTACAGCGCGGGCCAGCGGCGACTGCTTCTGATCCTGCTGGAACACCGCCGCGAGCAGCCGAAACCCACCGCCCTGGCCCAACTTCCGCTGTGGCTCTGGCTGTACGGCGACGAGTCCGTCCCCACCCGGCAGGCCCTCAAGGCGCTGCAGACCTGGCTGGGCCGAGGCCGCCGCAGTCAGGAGGTCACCCGCGACGTGGCGCTCGGCCCGCTGGCGCGGTTCGCCCACCCGCCCGGCACGGCGCCGGCCCGCTCACGCCTGGTGCGCCTGGTGACCCGGCTCGGCCAGTCCACCGCTGACTTCACGGGGCGGGAACACACCGAACTCGCCGCCGCCGTACGGGCGGTCATGGCGCCCTTGACCACGGTCACCGTCAACTGGCGGACCCACACGGTCAGTTCCACGACCACCGCTCCGACGACCACCGAGAGTGTGGTCGCGCATGCGGAGACGGAGCTGCTGGCCGTACAACACCTGTTGCGCGGGGGCGCGCACGAACGGCTCCTTGAGCAGACCCGGGCGATCTTCCGCGCCTCGATGACAACCGACTGCGACCGACATGGGCATGGAACAGGCGAACAGCCAGTCGGCATGGCGTGGTTGGCCGACCTCGTCGGTGAGCCGGGCCGGCGTGAGCGGATCGACGGAGCGGGAGCGTTGCTGCTGCTGGAGATCGGACGTGCGGTGCGTGCCGCGGGGCCTGCGGGCGGCGCGGGGCCCACCGGCCGACGTCCCGGCCGCACCTGACCACGGGCGGCCCACGGTGACCCGCGGGGTGCGCCCTTGGCTCGCCTTATTCCCTTGCCGGTCGTCGAGGGCGGCTGACAGGCTCCTCGGCTGTGATCGATGAACCCGCGAAAGAAGCCCTGCACCGCTACCTGCGAAGCCTCCGCGAGGCGCTGGTCTGGAAGCTCGACGGGCTGAGTGAGTACGACATCCGACGCCCGTTGACGTCGACCGGCACCAACCTCCTCGGCCTGGTCAAGCACCTCTCGACCTGGGAGGCCAGGTACCTCGGCGAGGTCTTCGACCGCCCGTTCCCGGAACCCCTGCCCCGATGGGACGACCCCGAGGCGCGCGGCACCGACATGTGGGCGACCGAGCGGGAGACCCGCGAGGAGATCGTCGGCCGGTACCGCCGCGTGGCGGAGCACTCCGACACCACCATCACGACCCTCGCAGGCGAAGCGCTGGGGCACGTGCCCTGGTGGCCCCGGCCAGAAGTGACGTTGACCGAGATCCTGGTGCACATATTCGCCGAGACCAGCCGGCATGCCGGCCACGCCGACATCCTGCGCGAACAACTCGATGGCTCCACGGGCACCACCGCCGAACACGCGGCGGCGGAGCCCGGCGAGGAGGGTCGGCGGGCCCGGTACGCGAGGGTGGAGGAAGCGGCGAGAACGGTTGGGGTGGGCGCGGGAGAGAACGGAACGGGCGGAGGGATCGGAACGCCGCCCGGCGAAACCGGAGTTGGCTGAGTAGAGAGCCGAGCCGAGCCGTGCTTCGCGGAGGGGCGGGGCGTGCTTTCGGAGAGGCACGTCCGTATCGCCTCGTCGTCACCACCCCGCCTGATCGACCACGAGGCGCATCGCGGGGGGTGGGCGAGCATGTGCCAGCGGCTGTAGCTGGTCCACTGTTCGTTCGTAGACCTCGTACGGCAGTGGGTCCGGGAGTCGGCGTCCCTGCGGCCCGACCGTGGTGAAGTACTCGGCGCCTTCGGCCAGTCGGGCCCCGTACGCGTGGGTCGTCATCGTCCGCGAGGGTGCGCTGAGCGCGGCGGGAGGGTGCGGATTCCCGGCGAGTTCCGACCGCACGGCCCAGGCGGGGTCGGCGGCGAGAGCGGCCGCGACGTCACCGGGCAGCTCGGGGCGCCGGGACAGGCCGCGCCGGTCGATGTCCGCCACCGACAGGCGCAGCAGTACGTCCGCGGGGGCGGAGGGGTTACCGGTCAGGGCAGGAGCCTGTGGTGCGGGTGCCGTCCCCGCCTCTCGGGGGCCTGCCCCCTGCTGGACGGTCAGTCGCTGTCGCCGCGGTCTCTGTCGCTGTCGCCGTCGCCGATCTCTGCGCCGACGGCGCTCAGCGCGGTGGACACGGGCTGGAAGAAGGTCTCGCCACCCGCAGTGCAGTCGCCGCTGCCGCCCGAGGTGAGGCCGACGGCGCTTCCGGCCCCGCCTTCGTCCACCGTGAACAATGGGCCGCCGCTGTCGCCCGGTTCCGCGCAGACATCGGTCTGGATGAGCCCGGTGACGGTTCCTTCCGGGTAGTTCACCGTGGCGTCGAGTCCGGTGACCGCGCCGTCTTGGAGGCCCGTCGTACTGCCCATGCGGGACACTTCCAGCCCGGCCGTCGCGTCGGCGGCCCGGACGATCTGGATGGTGCGGCCGTCCCCCGTATCGACGACGCTCGGGGCGTCCGTGGCCGCGTCGTCGTAGGTGACAAGGCCGAAGTCGCCGTCGCCCGGGAACGTCGCGGCCTGGACGGTACCGATGGGTGCGCCTTCCGCATCCTCCGACCACGCCTGGGCGGCGACGGCGCAGTGGCCGGCGGTGAGGAAGTCGGGGCTGCCGTCCTCCGTCGTCACGTTGAAGCCGAGCGAACAGCGCGCGCCACCCCCGAAGATGGCGTCACCGCCTGCGGCGAACGTCTTGAACTCGCCCGCGGACTTCTGGATGCGGGCCATCCCGGCGCCAAGGGATCCGACGACCGCCTCAAGCCGGTCCCACCGCTTGCCGACGACCGTACGGTCGGCTGTGACCAGGACTTGACGGGTCCGGGGATCAACGGCCCACGAGGTGCCGGGCATGGTGGCCTGCTCGGCCAACGTGTGTGCGGCGGCCTGAAGTTCGCGGGCACTGTTCCGCACGTTCGGCTCTTTCCCGACGTCGGGTCTGCCGTGCTGACCGGGTTGGCTGGGCTTCCCGGTTTGCGACGCGTCGGCATGCTGCAACAGCAGGGCCGTCGTCAGGACGCTCATGGCAGCAGCTCCTGTCAGGACGGCCTTGCGCCTGGTTATCCGCTTGTGCCTCAACTCGTCGCCTCCTGTGGGGGTGCCGGACCGTGCACGGTGCCTGAAGCCGCGTATGGCTCCTGGAACCGTTTAAGGCCTCTGGATACGGATGGGGCGCGAGTCGTGTTCACCGGTATGACGTGACGGTTGGTCGGAAGGCCTTGATGGCAGCTGAGCTCGGTGATTGGCTGCTGGACATGCTCGACGTGCCTGAGCTCGGCCCCCTCGCCTGACCCCTGCCCCGATCCAGACCGAGAGACTCGTGCTCCGAGAACCGGAACGCCGGGACCGCGCCGCACTCATAGACCTGCTGGCGTCGCCGGAGGTGGGCCGCTACCTTGGCGGACCGCGATCGCGTGATCAGTTGGAGCGTGAGATGCCGGGGTTGCCCGCCCGACGTCCCGGCCGTTTCATGGTCGACCGCGACGGAGCCATGATCGGCCAGATCACGCTCTACAGAGACACGGGGCATCTGCCTCAGGCCACTGGGAGGGTCGAACTCGGCTATTTGTTCCTGCCGGAGGCGTGGGGCCACGGGTACGCCACCGAGGCGTGCGCGGCGGCACTCGACTGGTTCGCCACCGCGCTTCCGGATGAACCGGTGGCGCTCGCCACGCAGACCGCCAACACACGCTCGATGCGCCTGGCATCAAGACTGGGCTTCCACGAGGAGGAACGGTACGAGGCCTACGGCGCGGAACAGTGGCTCGGCGTCCGGCCGTCGGCCGCGAGGTCGGTCTGAGTGGAGCCCAGGGCTCTTGGCTGTGCGCCTCGTCGAGTTCGTTGACGCCTACGACAGCGCTGAGTGCTGGAGCGGTGACGAGGCCAGAGCGTTGGCCGAGATAGAAGGTAGACGGTCTCTGTAGCCTGGCGTCGGCTGTACGTCGGGGGAGGGGGGAGCTGACCATGGAGAACGTTCTGTCCGTGGCCATCGGGGCCGCTGTCGGTCTCATAGGGGTCGTGTTCGGTGCCTGGTTCACCGCGCGCCGACAGGACCGCATGTGGCTCCGCGAACAGAAGCTCAAGGCCGGGGCCGGCTTCAACACAGCTGTCGTTCAACTACTCGACTGCCTGAAGGGAACACAGCTGGGTGACGGCGGTCCCGGCGCCAACGAGTTGGCGAACCGGATGCAGGAAGCGCGGTCAGCCCTCTACCTACTGTGCGCTCGCGACACCGTCGATCTCGCCGATGCTCTCGCGCGTCGGGTCTGGAGCGTTCGGCCCACCGAGGGCAGGGACGATCGCCGGGCCGAGTTCCGGGAGACGTTGGACCTCCTGCATCGCTTCACCCAGCAGCTTCGACAAGAGATCGCCAGATCGTAGCCTCAATCGGCGCGCAGCCCGCTCACCCGCTGCGCGCCCACCCGACGGACCACCCGCTGCCTCAGCCGTCGAGCCACCCGTCGAAGCCCCGGACACCCCCACGCCCCCTAATCTCGTTGATCCCGCACCCCGCCATCGTGTTGGCTGGCCGCACCGAACCTGCCGTACCGCAGGACCGCAGTACCGCAAGTCTCCGCTGGGCCGTAGCAGGGAGTTGGACGTGCAGGACAGTGACACCGGCCTCGATCCGGTAGCCCACAATCGGGCCGCCTGGGACAAATGTGTCCAGGACGGCAACGAGTGGTCGCGGCCCGTGAGTTCCGCGGATGTCGCGCGCGCCCGCGAGGGCGACTGGGCGGTTGTCCTCATCGGGCATGAGCCGGTCGACCGCTCCTGGCTGCCGACGGACCTGACCGGCAAGGATGTGCTGTGTCTGGCCTCCGGCGGCGGCCAGCAGGGGTCGATTCTCGCCGCCGCGGGGGCCCGGGTCACCGTGTTCGACAACTCGCCCCGCCAGCTCGGCCAGGATCAGCTGGTGGCGGCGCGCGACGGACTCGAACTGCGCACCGTCCTGGGCGACATGCGTGACCTCAGCGCCTTCGGTGACGCGACCTTCGACGTCGTATTCCATCCGGTCTCCAACCCGTTCGTACCGGACGTGGCGGTGGTATGGCGCGAGTGTTTCCGCGTCCTGCGACCGGGCGGAACTCTGCTCGCGGGCTTCCTCAACCCCGACGTGTATCTGTTCGACCACGAGGCACTCGACCAGCGCGGCGAGCTGAACGTCGTGCACAAGCTGCCCTACAGCGACGTCACGCACTACTCCGCCGAGGAACGTGCCACGAAGTTCGGCGCGGAAGCCCCGCTCGAATACAGCCACACCCTCACCGACCAGATCGCCGGGCAACTCGCCGCGGGGTTCGTCCTCACCGGCTTCGCGGAAGCGCCGCATCAGTCGAACGCATCCGCCCAGTACATGTCGCACTACTTCGCGACGTTGGCCGTCAAGCCGAGCTGATCATTGCCCTTTTGGGTAGCGTTCCGGTATGACGTCACAGGCGCCTCGGTTTCCGCCGTATCCGATCCGTGGCGTGCGCGTGCTGCATCAAAGGCAGAACTGCGCGCCGCAATTCGCGGAGATCGAGGTCGACTTCGAGCCCGCGGCCGAGGGCTTCGTCTTTCAGACGGCCCGCGGTCTCACGGTGGAGTACGAACCTGCCGAGGACCTGCCCCTCTTCTTCGCGGCCGTCGCCGCCGGCATCCAGGAACAACTGAGCCTGCCCGAACACGGAATCGTGACGGCCACGCGCGTGGTGCTGCGACGCGCCCGCGCCGATGCGTTCGGCTCCCACGAGCTGGCGTTCAAAATCGCCGGCTACCTCGCAGCCCGCAAGGCGTTGGAGCGCATCGGGTGACCTGAGGCGTCGAGCCAGCGTCGAGCCGCCTCCAGACTGTCCCCGCCACCCGCGTTGAACGCGACCGCCGCCTGCGGCGCGTGACGCCTAATCAGGTTCACCGTCTGCTCGAAGAGCGGCAGCAACTGTTCCGTCTTGCGTATCCCCGCGCCGACGACCACCACGTCCCACGCCCGCTCGGTCAGCGACGCGACGAGCGTGGGCTCGGCCGTCGCCCCGAACACGATCAGCGTCATGGCCGCGTCGATGCCGTGTTCCCCGAACCGGGCCAGTTCCTGGTCCAGGGCCTGACGAAGGCCCTCCGCGTCGACGCCGGGAATCGCCTGCGGGTCGTAACCCACCACAAGTACAGAAGACATGACGTCAATCTACGGCAGGCACGGACGAGGGCACCGACGAGGCGAAGAGCCGCAGCAGCCTGGCCACCTCCGTGGCCATCGCCTCGCGCCCCCGGCCCACATAGCGCCGGGGGTCGACGACTTCGGGCGCGGACGCCAGCTCATCGCGTACCGCCGCGGTGAAGACCGCGTTGAGGTGCGTCGAGACATTGATCTTCCGGATGCCTGCCGTCGCCGCCGCGGCCAGCGTCGCGTCGTCGGCCCCCGACGAACCGTGCAGGACGAGCGGCACCGGCACCGCGGCCCGCAACTCCCGTACGAGCGCCAGGTCGAGGCGGGCGGTGCGTTCCGTCATGTGGTGCGACGTGCCGACGGCCACCGCGAGCGCGTCCACGCCGGTGTCCGCCACGAACCGCGCCGCCTCGCCGGGATCGGTGCGCACCCCGGGCGCGTGCGCGCCGTCCTTGCCGCCGATCTCACCGAGCTCCGCCTCCAGGAACACGCCGTGCTCCCGGCAGTGGCGCGCGATGCGGCGGGTGTGGGCGACGTTCTCCTGCCAGGACAGCGCGGCACCGTCGTACATCACGGACGTGAAGCCCAGGGAGACCGCCTCCTCGATCAGATCGGGGCGGGTGGCGTGGTCCAGATGCAGGGCCGCCGGCACGCACGAGTCGCCGAGAGCGGTACGGGCCGCCGCCGCGAGCGGGCCCAGGGAGCCGTGGTGTGCGACGGCGTTCTCGCTGATCTGCACGATCACCGGCAGCCGTTCCCGCTCGGCGCCGATGAGGATGGCCTCCAACTGCTCGATGAGAGCCACATTGAAGGCACCCACCGCGGCGAAGGTGCTGTGAAGCATGTCGTACGGGCTGACCAGAGGCATGGTGTGCGTCCCGGGTTCGACGGACAGTGGGCAGGAGGGGGGGAGGGGGCCGACAGCGGCCGAGCGAGCGCGGTGTCGGTCAGGTCAGGACGACGGACCGTGTCAGGTGGGCCGGGCGGTCGGGGTCGCGCCCCGCGTCCTCGGCGAGCCGCACGGCCAGGCGCTGCGCGAGGACGAGTTCCGCGAGCGGGTCGAACTCCGGCTGCCGCAGGTGGGCGCCGGTGGCCTCGATGCGCCGCGCGAGCTCCGCGGGCAGCGGGGACAGGCTCCACACGGCCCGGCCGGGGCCCGCGACGGCGATGGGACCGTGCCGGTACTCCGGGACCGGGTAGGACTCCGTCCAGTGGGCCGCGGCCTCGCGCACCTTGAGGGCGGCCTCGTGGGCGAGCCCCGCCTGCCAGCCGTCGCCGAGGAACGTGATCTGTTCGGCGCCCAGCAGTGCCGGGTCGAGCGGGGCACCGAGTGCGGTCACGACGTCGGCCTGTGCCTGTTCGACCGGGTGGCCCAAGTGGGCCATGAGCAGGAACAGTTGGGTGGTGGGATAGCGGGTCTGGACGACGGAGCGTTCGTCGGCCTCCTCCAGCGCGATGACGTCGTGGGCCACGCGCGCGGCCGGCGAGTCGGGCACCGCCGTGATCGTCGTGACGCGGGCGGCCGGGTCGGCGGCGGCCAGTGCGGTGAGGATCTCGGTGGTGGTGCCGGAGCGGGTCAGCGCGACGATCCTGTCGTAGCGCCGGTTCAGTCGGGCGGCCGACGCGGGAAAGGCGTCGGTGGGCCCGTGTCCGGCGTCCTCGCGCAGGTGGGCGTAGGCCTGGGCCATGAAGAGCGAGGTCCCGCAGCCGATCACGGCGACGTGCTCGCCCTTCGCAGGCAGTGCGGGGGCGATGTCGGGGAGGAGTTCGAGCGCGTTCTTCCAGCACTGCGGCTGAGTGGCGATCTCCTGGCTCGTGAGGGATGCGGGGGGCGTGTCGGACATGAAGGTCGCTTCCTTACGGGGTGAGCGGGACAGGTATGTGAGTGGGAAGGGGGGGCGGCGGCGCGACGAGCGGGTACTCGGATGGAGGAGGGTCAGCCGACGCCACGGTGACCCGCGGCGCCATCCCCTCGGGCCACCCCCGGGGCTCAGTCGTCCACCAGCGTCACCCGCAACCCCGGCTGCAGAAGATCCGAGTGTGCCCGCACCATGTCGTCGCACAGGCGCCAGATCTGATCCACCGTCAAGGCTGCCGCCGTGGCCGGATCCGTCATGGCCGCGTGTCGGATGTGGCGCGGCTCGTCGTCGACGGCCGCACGGACGACGAGGTCGTTCATGCTCAGATACGTACGGTTGAGCGCCGCCAGCTGCGGCGGCAGCGCACCCGCGCGGGTCGGCTGGATGCCCGCCGCGTCGACCAGGCAGGGCACTTCGACCACGCCGTGGGCCGGCAGGTTGTCGATCAGGCCACGGTTCGGGACGTTGCCGTACACCGTGCGCGGCGTGCCGGTGACCATGCTGTGGATGATCTGCGGGGCGTACTCCAGGGTGCCCTCGACGGCGAGCGGGGCACCGGCGGCGAGCGCGTCGCGGGTGCGCCGGTACTCGGCGACGTTCTCGTCGACGATGCCGAGGTAGGCGCCGAGCGGCAGCCGCAACCGCTCGATCTCGCTGTCGTGGTGCAGATACCAGGGGACGTACTCGGAGGAGTGCTCGCTGGTCTCGGTCGGGTAGTAGCCGAGCCGCCGGTACATGTCGACCCGTACCCGGCGCCGCAACTGCTCGTCCTGCGCGATGAGTTCGTCGAGGCGGGGATAGAGGTCGGTGCCCCCGTGCTCGAAACGCAGCACCCACGCCTGGTGGTTGACGCCGGCCGCCCGGTAGGTGATCTCCTCGTAGGGGACGCCCACGAGCTTGGCCAGGTCCTGCATGGTCCAGTACACCGAGTGGCACAGGCCGACCACCTTGGTCAGGCCGGTGGCCTCGGTGAGGTACTGGACGTTCATGGCCATGGGGTTGGTGTAGTTGAGCAGCCAGGCGTCGGGGCAGAGTTCGGCGATGTCCTCGCCGAGCCGCTTCAGGAACGGGAAGGTGCGCAGGGCGCGGAAGATGCCGCCGACGCCGAGGGTGTCGCCGATGGTCTGCCGCACCCCGTACCGGGCGGGGATGTCGAAGTCCGTACGCGTGGACTCGCCCATGCCGATCTGCACGATGTTGATGACGAAGTCGGCGCCGGCCAGGGATTCCCTGCGGTCGGCGTGGGCGCTGATGCGGGGATCGGCGCGCAGCTCGCGCGCGATGCGGCGGGCCGCGGCCTCGGCGGTGGCCAGCCGCTCGGCGTCGATGTCGTGCAGGGCGATGTGCGCGTTCTTCAGCTCGGGGAAGGCGAAGAGGTCGGCGAGCAGCCCCTGGGTGAAGACGACGCTTCCTGCGCCGATGAAGACGATCTTGGGTCGGGTCATGACGCGTGCGCTCCGGTGGGAGAGAGATGGGCGAGGGCTTCGTCCCAGGTGGGCTGGGCGGCCGTGCCACCCGGCGCCCTCGTGGACAGGGCTCCGCACACGGCCGCGAACTGCAGTGCCCGGTGCGGAGGTTGACGGCGGAGCGTGGCGGCGACGAACCCGGCGTCGAAGCTGTCCCCGGCGCCGACCGTGTCCGTCGGCGTCACGGCGATGCCCGGTGCGCTCAGCAGCGAGCGGCCGTCGTGGCACAGGGCGCCGTCCGCGCCGTTCTTGACGGCGACGAGCGGGACACGGCCGGCGAGGAGCGCGGCGGCCCGCTGCGGGGTGTCGGCGGAGGGGCCCGCGAGGTGCATGGCCTCGCGGGCGTTGGGCAGCAGGATGTCGGTCTGCGCCAGGACCGCGTCGAGGGCGGCCCCGTCCCAGCGCCCGGACGGGTCGTCCTGGGTGTCGAGGGACGTCGTGGCACCGTGGCCGCGGGCGGCGCGCAACAGCTCCGGCAGGTCCTTGGCGAGCCTCGGCTGCAGGAAGTACGAGGCCGCGTGGACGTGCCGGGTGTGGGCCAGCAACGCACGGGGGACGTCGCGGCCGCTGGTCGTGGTGAGGGTGCCCGGCGCCGTGAGGATGGCGCGGTCGTCGCCGCGGGTGAGGACGACGGTCAGCGGTGTCGGCCGGTCGGGGTCCAGGGTCAGGGCTTGGGTGTCGACACCGCGCGCGGTGAGGGCGTCGCGCAGGTACCGGCCTGCGTCGTCGTCCCCGACGCGGCCCGCGAAGGCCACGCGCAGGCCGAGGCGGGCGGCTCCGCAGGCCATGATCGCGGCGGAGCCGCCGACGACGAGGGATCCGGAGTCGGTGAGCTGTTCGCGCTGGCCGAAGGCGAGCGGTTCGGTGAGTGGGCCGAGGACGACATCGGGATTGGCGTCTCCGATGACGAGCAGGTCGTACGGGGTGGGCATCGCTGTCCTTCGAATGGACGGACGTAAGGAAGGAAAGAAGGCGGCGGAGGGCGGTCGCGCCGGCGGGCGTGAGTCGAGGGGGCTCGCCTCACCCCTTCAGACCACTCGACGTCACCGAACGGATGAAGGCCTTCTGCGCGAAGAGGAAGGCGACCAGCACCGGAAGGACCGTCAGGACGTTGCCCGCCATCACCGCCGACCACCGGGTGTGGTGCTGCCCCTGGAAGGTGGTCAGGCCCAGTTGCAGCGTGTACTGCGTGTCGTGGTTGATGGCGATGAGCGGCCAGGTCAGGTCGTTCCACGTGGTCAGGAACGTCAGCACGGCGACCGTGGAGAGCGCGGGCCTCGCGAGGGGCAGCACGATCGAGCAGATGACCCGCAGCCGGGAGCAGCCGTCGATCCACGCGGCCTCCTCCAGCTCGCGGGGGAGCGAGAGGAAGAACTGCCGCAGCAGGAACACCGCGAACGGCGTGACGAGCGCGGGCACGATCAGCGCGCCGAGCGTGTCGATGAGCCCGAGCTTCTTCATGACCAGGAAGGTCGGGATCATCGTCAGCTGGAAGGGGATCGCCATCGTCGCCAGCATCAGGACGAGCAGCACCCGCGAACCGGCGAACCGCATCCGGGCGAACGCGTAGCCGCCGAGCACCCCGAACACGAGGTTGGAGGCGACGGCGACTGCTGAGACGATCACCGAGTTCAGCAGCCAGCGCGGGAACATGGCGTTGCCGAGGACGTAGCCGTACCCGCCCAGGTCGATCTTCGAGGGCCAGAGCGCCGGCGGAAAGCGGTTGATCTCGGCGTCGCTCATCAGCGAGCTCAGCACGAGCCACACCAGCGGCAGCGCGAACAGCACGGCCAGTGGCGCGAGCAGCAGATGCCGGCCGCTGAACGGGAGCCGGGGCCGGCGCCGCGCGGTCGGCGCGGCCGTCGGACGGGAGGTGAGCGGTGACGGCTCGGTGGTGGTCGCGGTCATGAGGCGGCTGCTTTCGTACGAGGGGTGCGCTCGCGGCGGACCACGCGCACCACGAGGGCCGCGAGCAGCAGCGCCAGGGCGAGGACGTAGGCGGCGGCCGCCCCGTACCCGGCGGTGAACTCCTTGAAGGCCTGCTCCCAGATGAAGTAGACGATGACGGTGGTCGAGCCGAGGGGCCCGCCCTTGGTGGTCACGTAGACAAGGTCGAAGACCTGCAGGGACTGGATGGTCTGCCACAGCAGCAGGAACACGCTCACGGGTGTGAGCGCGGGCAGCGTCACGTGCCGCAGGATCTGGACCCGCCCGGCGCCGTCCAGCCGCGCGGCCTCGACCAGGGACTGCTGCACGTCCTGGAGCGCCGCCAGATAGATGACGGTGCACAGGCCCGTGCCGCTCCACAAGGTGATGACGACCAGCAGGGGCAGCGCCTGCGCGGGGTCGCTGAGGAAGCCCTGCGGCGAGACGCCCACGTGATGCAGGAGGGAGTTGGCCGCCCCGAACTCCGGGTCGAGGATGAAGGAGAAGAGCACGCCCTGTGCGGTGGCGGAGATGACGAACGGGACGAAGAACAGGGTCCGGTAGAGCCCGACGAAACGGATGCGCCGGTTGAGCGCGAGGGCCAGGGCGAGCCCGATGGCGATGCTGAGGGGCACGTACAACACCGTGTAGAGGACGGTGTTCCGCACGGCCTGATGGAAGTTCGGGTCCTGGCGCAGGGCGTGGTAGTTGTCGAGCTCCACCCAACGGCTGGGTGTGACAAGGTCGTTGGCCTGGAAGGACAGCAGCAGCGACCAGATGACCGGCAGTACGCTCAGGCCGAGGATGACGAGCACGGCGGGCGAGACGAACGCCCAGGCCGTGGCCGCCTCCTTGCCGCGTCGTCGGCGCAGGGCACGCGGCTCCGGCCGGTTGTGCGGCTCCTTCTGATTGCGGGAGCCCTGCAACTGCGCGTACTCCTTCGGGCCCTTGGGCTCTCTCGGGTGCTGCGGCAGGGTCAGCGGTGCGGGAAGTCGGGGCATGTCAGGTCCTCAACGCGGTATCAGCAGAGCGGCGTTGGACTCCTCGGCGCAAGAACGCACCGCGTCCGCAGGGCTCTTGCGGCCGAGCAGTACGGCGACGACGGCTTGCCTGAGGGCGCGCGAGACGCGGGGGTAGGCCGGGTGCACGGGGCGTACGCGTGCCGAGGCGACCGCCTCGGTGAACACGGTCAGGCCGGGGGTACGGGCGGAGTGCGTGCGCCAGGCCGGGCGGTTCTCGCTGCGGCGGCTCAGCGGCAGGCTGCCCGCCTCCACGTCCCAGCGGCTGTCCTGGGCGGGCTGGGTCAGCCAGGTGACGAAGGTGCGGGCGGCCTTCGTCCGGGCGGGGCCGTTGTCGAACAGCGTCCAGGTGTCGGGTCCGGAGATGGTCATGGGGCGGCGGCTGAAGGTCGGCAGCGGGACGACGTGGTAGTCGAGGTGGGCCTGTTCGATGTCGGGCAGCTGCCAGGGCGCGGTCGGCACCATGCCCATCCGCCCGGAGAGGAAGACCTGGTACATCTGCTCGCTGCCGGGCTTGGGGTCGATGTAGACGCTCTTGTCGTCCGCCAGCTCCTTGACGACATCCAGAGCGCGGACGCCCTCCTTCTCGAAGCCGATGCTCCGCCCGTCCTCCGCGATCACCTCGCCGCCGAGGTCCCACACCAGCGGCCACAGCCGCCACACGGTGTCCTCGTCGCCGGTGCCGGGCCAGCCGGTGCCGAACCGCCCCTTGGCCGCGTCGGTGAGGCGGCGCGCGGTTTCGGTGAACTCGCGCCAGGTCCAGCCCGGTTCGGGCAGTTCGACGCCGGCCTCTGCGAACACCTTCTTGTTGCAGACCACGGCCAGGGCGTCGAGGAGGGCGGGCACCGCACGGACCCGGCCGTTGATCGTGACGGCCTCGCGGGCCGGCGCGTGATAGTTGCGCCACGGCGTCGGCCCCCGCTGCACCTGCTCGGTCAGGTCGACCACCTGCGGACTCCGGGCCACGCTGGCGAGGTCGGAGCCGAAGACGTAGGCGATGTCGGGGTAGGCGCCGGAGGCGAGCGCGGCCGTCACCTTCTGCAGCATGGCGTCGGCCAGCACACCGCCGCCCATGTCGACGCGGATGTCGGGGTGGGCGCGTTCGAACTCGGCGGCCAGGCTCTTGATGACCTTGGCCGCGGTGTCGTTCTGACCGTGCCACATCTGGATCGTGACGCGGCCGTCGTCGCCCACCCCGTCGGCGGCGCCCGCCGCGCAGCCGGCCAGGCCGCCGCCGGCCGCCGCGAGCGCACCGGCACCGCCGACGCGCAGCACACCGCGCCGCGAGACGGCGCCGGGCGCGCGGGGGACTGCTGACATCACTACCTCCAGGGGGTCGGGCGCGAGGGGGAGAGGGGGCGCGGGGGATGGGGGCGGCCGGGTTCCGGACGTCCGGAACGGGAACGGAACCAGGCTGTCGGCACCCGGGCGGTCGGCGATCCGGCGATCAGCTCAGCAGGTCTGCCGGAGGTACCCGCTCCCGCCCGCGGGCGAGACGCCCACGTCACGGCGGACGATGCTCAGCCGGTCGCCCCAGCCCGCGCAGGCCTTGCGCAGCCCGTCGGCCGAGTACTCGACGACGAGGACGTGGTCACCGAACGCGTCCGTGTACTTCCCGCACTCGTCCCACTCCCCGCACTCCTCGGCGACGGCGAAGTCGAGGCCGGTCTCCTCGCGGTCGGCGGCCAGTTCGGGCGTGTTCTTCTGCGCGACGGCCAGCCCCTTGTCGTGGGCGTGCGCGGACAGCAGCGCGATGAAGGCCTTGGCCTGGCCCGCCTTCAGGTGGTCGGGGAAGCGGGTGTACGTGTCGTAGTTGTCGGGCTCGACGGCCTGGAAGCCCTTGTCGGCGCAGGAGTCGATCCACCCGTTGACCTTGGCGGCGATCCGCTCGCGTTTGCCGGCGGTACGGATGTCGAGGACGGCCTCGCCCCAGTCGCCGTCGTAGACGACGTCACCGTTCGCGTCCCGCAGCAGCAGATCGGGGTCCCACTCCTGCTCGGCGCCCGGCTGGGCCTGGAAGGCGTTGACGTAACAGAGGTTGTACAGACCGGCGGCGGGAGAGGCGCCGTAGTCACGGCTGACGGTCCGCACGCCGGCGGGCGGGGTGTAGGCGCCGCCGATCTGGTAGTCGAAGCCGGCCCGCGGGGAGGGCAGCTCGACGTCCGACGGACCGGCCGCCGCGGAGGAGGGGGCGAGCAGGCAGGCCGCCGCGGTGGCCGTGAGGGCCGCGGCCGCCGTCATACACCTGCGCACAACATGGTTGAGGCTCATCGGTGAGCTCCAGCTGTGGGGGGCACGTCCCCGCCTCGGAACCCGCGAAGGGCCCTGGCGACTCAGTCCGGGCTCATGGCGAAGGCCAACTACCGGCTGGGCGTACCTCTGCGCCGCGTGCTCGACACCGGCGTTGCCAGGGAGTAAAGCGATCCCCCTCGGCCATGTCAAGAGATCGGTTTTGACCGAATCACCGTTCAACCACGCATCAGTACGCGTTAATTGTGCGCGATCCCTGAGCGAACCTGCTCGTCAGAGCTATGCTCACCGCGTGCTCAGAAGCGACCGCCACGCGCGGATACTCGACCACGTCGCCGCGCAGGGCAGCGCCGACGTGACGCAGCTTGCGCGGCTGCTCGGCGTCTCGCAGGCCACGGTCCGCCGCGATCTGCGGCACCTGAGCGACCAGCGGCTGCTCGACCGTACGCACGGCGGCGCGCTCCCCAGCGGATCGAGCATCGAACTCCCGCTCCAGCACCGTGCCGACCAGCGCTCCCCGCAGAAGCAGGCCATCGCGCGGGCCGCCGCCGCCCTCGTGCCCGACGGCGCGGTGGTCGGCCTCACCGGTGGCACCACCACCACAGAAGTAGCCCGTATCCTCGCCGACCGGGGACCGGTCACCATCGTCACCAACGCCGTCAACATCGCTGCGAACCTGGTGCTCCGCCCGCACGTCACGCTGATCGTGATCGGCGGGACCGCCCGCAGCCAGAGTTACGAACTCGTCGGCCCCATCGCCGAGAAGACCCTCGCCGACCACCACACGGACATCGCCTTCCTCGGCGTGGACGGCATCAGCGCGGCCCACGGCTGCACCACGTACGACCAGTTGGAGGCCGCGACCGACCGCGCCTTCGCCGCCCACGGCAGCCGTACCGTCGTGGTCGCCGACCACTCCAAGATCGGCAGGACCACCTTCGCCAAGATCTGCCCCGCGGCCGGCGTGCACACCCTCATCACCGACTCCCACGCACCCACCGGGGAACTGGCGGCCCTGGGCGACCTGGGGGTACGGGTCACGGTGGTGGGCTGAGCGGGGAGGGGGCGGGGCTGGGCTCGGCGCGGACCCGCGTACCGTCCCCGTACACCCGTACACCCGTACACCCGTACAACGGGACTCACGGCCGGATGGAGCAGAGCCGCGCGCGGATTCCCGCCCGCCGGGTGAAGCTGGACGCCCGTCCCCTCGCGTTGCCGCTCCAGGAGCCATCCGTGCCGCTTTCCCGATCCCCGCAGCTCCGCCTCCCCTTCGTCGCCCTGCTGGCCGCCGCCTGTGTCACCGGCCTCGTGCAGGCCCCGGCCCAGGCAGCCAAAGCTCCCGACCCCGCCGACGACAGCCGCGCACTGCGACAGCAGTTGCGGGAACTGACCACCGCGCCCGACGGCCCGCCCGGAGCGATCGCCGTCCTCAAGCGCGGATCCCGCACGGAGGTGTACCGGGCCGGCGTCGCCGAGACCGGCTCCGGCCGGCCGGTCCGGGTCACCGACCACATGCGCATCGCCAGTACGGCCAAGGCATACAGCGGCGCGGTCGCCCTCCGGCTGGTCGACCGCGGCAAGCTGCGCCTGAACGACACCATCGGCAAGGTGCTTCCCCGGCAACCGCGCGCCTGGCACCGGGTGACGCTGCGCCAGCTCCTGAACCACACCAGCGGCCTGCCCGACTTCAGCGCGAGCCCGGAGTTCCTGAAGCTGGTGACCGAGGATCCGCGCCGCCACTTCGACTCCCGCCGGCTGCTGGACTTCGCCGCCGACGAGCCGCTGGCGTTCCGCCCGGGAGCCCGGTACGCGTACTCCAACTCCGACAACATCGCCGTGGCCCTGATGGCCGAGGCGGCGACGGGACAACGTTACGAGACCCTGCTCGACCGCCTCGTGTACCGCCCGCTGGACCTGCGCAGTACCAGCCTGCCGCAGGGCTACCGGATGCCCGAGCCGTACATGCACGGTTACGACGTCACCCCGTCGAACCCGCCCGAGGACGTCAGCGAGGTGCTGAGCGCGTCGGGCGTGTGGGCGTCGGGCGGGATCATCTCGACGCCGAAGGACATGACGGCCTTCATCCGCGGCTACGCGGGCGGAAAGCTGATCTCCGGCCGGACCCGGGACCAGCAGCTGCACTGGGTGAACGGCGCGTCCGAACCCGCGGGCCCCGGGCAGAACAAGGCCGGTCTCGCCCTCTTCCGGTACAGCACGCGCTGCGGCGTGGTGTACGGCCATACGGGCAACTTTCCCGGCTACACGCAGCTGATCGCCGCCACCCCGGACGGCAAGCGGTCGCTGACGGTCTCCCTCACCACCCAGATCAACAAGACGAACAAGCCGAAGCTGCTGGCGCGGCTGCGGACGGTGGAGGAGAACTTCGTGTGCGCGTTGCTGCGCGGGAAGTAGGCGGCGACCGTTCTCCGTCCGATCGGTTCTCCGGCCGGTCGGGTTTCCGCCCGGTCAGCTCTCCGCCCAATCAGTCCTCGTTCCGCCGGAGTACGGCGTACCGGGCGGGCCAGTCCGTCACGCCCTTCCGGCGGCCGAAATCCGCGATGCGCAGGTCGAGCACCGTGAACCACGAGGTCACGGTGGAGCGGAAGGTCCCCTCGGTGGTCCAGGAGGGTCCGCTGGACTGGTCGAGGGCGTCCTCCTCGCTGAGCGCGGCGGCCCCGACATGGATCCACAGCCCGCCGGGCCGGCACATCCGGGCCATCGCCGCGGCGAACGTACGACGCTCGTGCCGCGTGGGGCGGGTGTGCAGCACACCGCGGTCAAGGACCACGGGGAACGGCTCCGGGGGAGTGTG
This sequence comes from Streptomyces sp. NPDC041713, assembly GCF_055591085.1. Classification (NCBI taxonomy): domain Bacteria; kingdom Bacillati; phylum Actinomycetota; class Actinomycetes; order Kitasatosporales; family Streptomycetaceae; genus Streptomyces; species Streptomyces sp. NPDC041713. Next base: position 198,128 of record NZ_JBVIZY010000004.1, on the reverse strand, counting down.
GCCGGTGATGTCGAGGACCTCGTACCGCACCGATGAACCTGCCGGAGTGCGGCGCCGCGCCGCGTCGATGGCCCGGGCCGAGAAGTCGCAGGCCGTCACGGTGTAGGAGCGGTCGGCGAGCCACCGCGCCGTGGTGCCGAGCCCGCAGCCGACGTCCAGCACGTGGGCCGGGGGCGGGGCGTGCTCGGCGAGGAGTTCACCGAGCACGGGCGGCGGCTCCTCGTCCCAGCCCGGGCTGGCGGAACCGTAAGTGCGGTCCCATTCGGCCGCGTTGAGGGAGCGCAGCGGCACATCGGCTTCGCCGTGAGGCATGGTGGTCGATTCCCCTCTGCTGACGGTTGTCTTCTTCAGCGCACGACCGGCCAGCGGGAGATGCGGGAGGGCAGCCACCACAGAACGGAGCCGACCCGGTGCACGAGACCCGCCTTCACGAACGCTTCGATCTCTTGCGGCCGGAAATCCGAGACCGCGGCACCGTCGAGGAGTGACGTCAGCTTGCCCTTGTGCACCTTGCGCATGACGACGCGCCGCTGCGTCCCGTGGCGCAGGTCGGTGACCTCGACGAAGCCCCTGCCGCGCCGGTAGCCGCACTTGTTCATGTGGAACGTGGCACGCCACTGGTCGAGGACGGCGTCACCGTCGGGGCCCGCCACTGAACGCGGTGGATACAGGTGGCTGAACAGCCGCCATTGACCGATCTCGGCGCCGAGGTCCAGATCCCAGTCGACGGAGACACCGTGCCCGGTCGACTCCCGCACATGGGTGAGCCCCCGGACCGCCCTCCGGTCGCTGTCGAGATCACCGGGGCCGAGGACCACGGGCTCGGGCAGGGCGACATGCCGGGCGCCCCGTGCGACCAGGTCCGACACGGTCTCCACCGCGGCATCCTCGTACCGGAGCTCGCCCAGGTACATGCCGTCCCGGGCGCGCGCCACCTCGTCGCGTTCCCGCCAGCATTGAAGCGCCGTCGCTGTCGCTGCCGCTGGTGCCGTTACCGCGCTCGCTCCCGGTATGCGGCTGCCCGCGTCGTCGAGCAGCGCGGGCACCAGCGCCGGGCTGCCCTCGCGGGTCACCCAGCGCATCAGATCCTGATTGGCGGCGTACGGAACGACGTGCACGCTCTGGCCGCCGTCGTCGAAGAGCAGGCCCAGCGTGCGCCAGTGGGCCAGCAGGGCCGACACGTCCTCCGCGGTGACGTCGTGTTCACTCTCCCGGAGCTTCTTCGTCAACACATCGCTCGTACAAGGCTGTTCCAGCAGACGGAAGGCGGCCATCTCCCAGGGTTCCTCGATGCTCAGCGTCCTCCAGGCGAAACCGGGCCGGGTGTTGGTGAGGACGATGGAATCCGGCAGGTCGACTTGTGTCAGCCGCCCGCGGGGGAACTCGTGGCACCAGGTCTCGACGGCCTTCTCCAGCCGCTCCGCGTGCGTGGTGGAGATGCCTTGGTGCGCCGCGTCGAACACGTAGGCCATGTCGCGGAGTTCGGACTCCGGAAGGTCGTAGATCACCGCATAGTGGGCGGCGGGCCGCAGGTCGCCGAAGCCGAGTTCCGGGCGGTTGAAATAGGGGCTGAAGCGCTCGATGGCTATACGGGTGACTCCGTTGGGCGGAGCGAGGTGATGGATGGCGGGGAACTGGTCGATCACCGAGTCGTAGTCCTCTTCGGTCTCGGTCGGAAAGCCGAAGAGGTAGTTCCATACGACGCCGAGGCTCACCGATTCCGCGTCGCGCAGCATCCGCACGTTCTGGCAGCCGGTCACCCCCTTGTCCATGATCTTCAGGACGCGGCCGCTGAGACTCTCGATGCCGGGCTGTACGTAGTGGATGCCGGCGGCGACGAGGGAGCCGAGCTGTTCGCGGCGCATGTTGGACTTGATCTCGTAACTGATGCGCAGATCGCATTCGGCCTCCGCGAGCCTCGGCACCACCGACCGCAGATAGGTCATGTCGAGGATGTTGTCGGCCACGGCGACATTGAGCACCTGGTGGCGTTCCGTCATCGCGAGCAGTTCGTCGACGAAGTGATCCGGGCTCTTGCTGCGGAATTCCATGAACGAACCATTGAGCCCGCAGAAGGTGCAGTGGTGTTTCTGGCCCCACCAGCAGCCGCGTGAACTCTCCAGCACCAGATGGGGCTCGGCCATGGCCCTGGCGCGGGATGCCGCGTGCTGCTCGAAGTAGTCCGTGTAGTCCGGCGTGACCAGCGCGGACGCGGGCAGCGGGGCCGCGCTCATGGCATTCGCGTGCGAGGTCCCGTCCGCGTCGCGCCAGCAGAGCCCGGGAATGTCCCCGGGGTCCGACCCGTCGCGGAGACAGGAAAGGAGCCGCGTGAACGACACCTCGCCCTCACCGCGATTGACGTAGTCCACAAAAGGAAAGCCGCGGTGCAGCGCCGCCCCCTGCGGGCCGTCGCAATTGCCGCCGCCGAGCACCACGCACACCTCGGGCGCGGTCTTCTTGATGAGCCTGGCCGCGGCGAGGACGGCGCTGTTCTGCGCGAAGGTCGTCGAGAAGCCGACGACATCGGGCCGCTCGGCGAGAATGCGGCCGACCAGGGACGCGACGTACTCGGGGGCCAGCGCGTGCAGTTGCCGCCCCTTGTTCAGCATGTCTCCCGGCACCGAACCCGCCACGAGGTCCGCGAATTCCGCATTGCGCCACTGGGGATCGTCGTACAGGGCGGAGGAGAAGATCCACTCGCTGTAGCCGGTGAAATAGGAGTCCCAGCAGAAGTTGTACTCCTCGCGCGTCAGGCCCGCGCGTGCGGTGATCCAGTCGAGGTAGTCCAGGTTGGCGTTCACGACGTCGACGCGGCTGTCCGGGAACTCGTCCGCGACGCGACGCTTGAGAAGTCCCAGGGCCAGGGAAGGGAAGTCGATGGAGGCCCAGGGCATGTTGACCAGGGTGATGTGCACCGTGTGACTCCTTCAGCGTGACGGGCGGGTGACGGCCGGTCGCGGTGCGTCGCACATGACTCCGACGTCCGCGGCGGCGAGTTTGCCGAGCATGGTCCGGCCGTGCGCACTGGTCGCGATCAGGGGTTCGCCGGGCGCGGTACCGCAGGCCACGTGGCTCTTCGGGAGGGAGTACACCTGCTCCCGTACCGGATCGGCGAGCAAGCCCGAACCACCGCCCGGCCCTTGGGTGTCGAACCTCGGTGGAGCGCAGCGGATCCACGGGTGCGGGCGCAGCGCACTGTGCTGTGCCGAGCGCTGTGCGGCGGCTTCGACGGGACCGTCTGCGGCCGCGGCGATCCGGCGCATGCCGTGCTTCAGCCGCCGCAGCATGTCGGGGCGGGCGGGTCCGCCGACGGTGGTGTGCCGTCTGCCGAACCTGCCGCCCAAGTAGTTGAGTTCGCGGTTGTCGGCGAAGGTGTCGGAGCCGTCCAGGAGCACGTCGTAGCGCTGGGGGTCCGCGACCAGGAGGGTTCCCGGCTCGGCCACCATGAGCTCGAAGGCGTCGACGGCGAACTTCTCACGGTTGCGTTCGAGGAAGCGGAGCGACTCCTCGGCCTCCTCCTCGCTCTCGTCCAGCAGCCCGCCCATGACGGAGAAGTTGACCCGGATCTCGGCTGCCGCGAGATTGTCGAGGATGGTCTGGAAATCCGCTGCGCGAACGCCCTTGTCCAGTCTGTCGAGCAGTCGCTGAGTGACGCCCTCATAGCCGACGGCCATTCCCTCACAGCCGAGTTCGGCCAGTTCCTTGCAGAAGCCCGGGTCGAGCAGGATCGGTTCGAGACGGTTGCGCGTGTTGAACCGGACACGGAGACCGCTCTCGCGCACCAGCCGCATGGTGCGGGCGAGCAGTCGCAGATTGGTGTTCTCGTCGACGACGGTGACGAAGTCGATTCCGGTGCTCTGCACGATCCGGCGGACCGTGTCGGCGAGCTGTTGCGGAGAACCCTGTTGGTAGGCCCCGCGTTCGAGGGATCTGTTGCCGTAGGAACAGAAGACGCAGCGCCCCCAGTAACAGCCCACACAGGACACCATGGAGAGGACGACGGTGTCGTTGAGATAGGAGTGCACCTTCAACCCGTCGTAATCGGGTGCGCCGACATCTTTGAAGTGGAGCGTGGGCGGTCGGCTGGGGGGCGTCGCGCCATGGGGGTTCAGCCATCGCATTCCCGGCACGTCGGAGCAGGGCACCTGGCCGGTGCGACAGGGTGTCTTGCCGGTAAGATGGGCCAGCCAACGCTCCAGGGGTTCTTCGCCCGCCGTGACGCAGAGCGCGTCGACTGCGGTACGTACGGAGGTCATCGCCGCCAATTCGTCGTGCCGCAGCATGACTTGCTGTCCGCCGAGGCAAATGGGCGTCCCGGGGAGAAGCTGCCGTATCCATCGGGCGATGAGCAGCGCCGGCGCCAACTGGCTGAAGAAGGCGACGGATATACCGACCGCACGAGGCACGGAGGTGCCGAGGGCGTCGGCCAGAAGGGCATGCAAGGTCCGGCTCGCGAAGTCGAGTGAATCGACCCGTACGTCGGACAGGTGAAGCACCGCCTGGTCGAGTGCCGCGAAGTCGTCCCACACCTGCGACAACGGCGAGGCGCTCAGCATCAGTTGGGCAGACTGCCGGGCGAGTCGCACCGCGCGTACGGGGCCGAGGTGGGGCGCCGGATCCTTCGTCAGGACGAAGTCACGCATCTCCCCGAGATGCTGCAGGGCGGCGTCGGCCACTGCCGCGCGGTACCAGACGGGCAGCTCCTGCGCCGTGTCCAGGGCGGCGGCCTCCTGTTCGAGCGCCGGCCCGTCGAGCAGCCGATGGACGAGTTCGATGCTCAGGTCGACCTGATGCGCGCTGTAACCGGACCGGCGGACGTGACCGGCGAGATAGGGCAAGCTCAGATACGGAAAGAGGGTCGCCTCCGTCAACGGCGGAAAGAGCAGCAAGAGATCCATGCCATCCGTCCTGATCCGGACGGTGGAGCCGACCGGGTGCGCGAGGTGCGGGGACGCACCTGTGGGGTCCAGAACCGTCGGGGTCGGAATCGGCGGGCCACGGTCGACAGGGCCGACCGGCACCGAAGGAGCTCACAAGCGGGTGGAGCTCGGACCTCGACTTGTGAGCCCCTCGCGGAGCGATTCAGTCGGACCGGTCAGGCGGCCGGTATGTCCGAGGAGCGGTCCGCGTTCTTGGCGATGTAGTTGTAGGCCGTGGACGAACCGCTGACTTGCAGCTCATCCATCTCGAGTACCTCGAGTTCACCGAGGTCGCTCTCGATCTCTGTGTTCATCTCGATGTCCATGGAACCTCCATGCGTGAGTGGAAGATGAAACGGGAGTAGGCTTCTGGGTCTTCCGTCCCCGAACAGGCTCTCTGTCACGTTTCATCATGGTCAAGGCCACTATCGAGCCAAGGGGATTCGGCCGGTGAGCGCGGTGGGTGCTGGCCGTGGTTCTGAGTCCGACGGGGGTTTTCGGCCAGCGGGGGAGCCGGTGAGCGGCTTCCGGCGGTGACCTCGGGTGACGGAGCGGTCGCGGCGACGATGGAATCGGCGCTGGGCTTGGCCGCAAGGAGACGTCGGCCAACAGCCATCTCGCTGCTGGTCAGCGGTAGGCCTGTGCGTAGATGTGAGTCACCCGGCCGCTCAAGGTCAGGACAGCGATGCGTCTCGGCCACCTGAGGAGCTCCAACAGGCCCGAAATGAACAGTCGTTCACACCAAGGCGGTTCCTGGGTCTCTCGGTGCGGGAGAACAAACCCCGCACCGGACCGCCCTTCGGGTGGCCGAATGCCACCGTCAGCCGTCGTTCGCCGTGCCGAGCGCCGTAGGGATGACGGCCCGCACGTCGTCGTCCTGGGCCTGCGCCTCGACCATCCGGATCCGGGGTGGGGCAACCCCGGGAACGTGTCACCGGGAGCGGGCCGACGCCCGAATACCCCGAATACCCCGGAGAGCCCGCTCGCGTACGCAGACGGGCACAGCCGAGCCCGTAGACGCTCAGGCAGCCTCTTCCACGGAGTGCGAATCGGTCAGGGTGGAGGCGCCGACGGCCGCGATCACGCCGACGATCACCGCCAGGGCGCCGTACGTGATGCGCTCGCCGTGGAAGAAGGACTGCACGAGGCCGCTGCTCCAGGCACCTGCGGGCAGCCGCGTGGTGACCAGGGCGGCGATCAGGGTGCCGACCATCGCGGTGCCGACGCTGGTGCCGACCTCCTGGGCGGTGTCGTTGAGCGCCGTGCCGATCGAGGTGCGGTTCTCCGGCATCGCCTCGACCAGGGCGATGGCGCAGATGGTCATGACGGTGCGCAGCCCGACGGTCATCACGACCATGCAGACCGCGATGGCGATGTAGCCGTGCTCGACACCCCAGGCGAGGCCGGCCAGAGCGCCGGCCAGGCAGGCCGCGCCGACCAGGCAGGCGATGCGGTGGCCGAACCTCTTCGCGAGCCCTTCCGACAGGGGAGTGGCGATGATCATGGTCACGATGATCGGCAGGTTCGCCAGGCCGGCCCGCACGGGACTCCACCCATAGGCGTACTGGAAGTGGAGGATGAGCCCGAACATCACGCCGGCCATCGCGATGGACGTTCCGACCTGGGCGATGGCCGCGCCGCGCACGGTACCGCGGGAGAAGATCCTGAGGTCCAGCATGGGGGCCTTGCTGCGGCGCTCGTGCCACACGAACGCGATGCCCGCGGCCACGGCGCCGAGAACCGACGCGATCGTGGTGGCGGAGAGCCAGCCGTGCTCGACACCGCTGGTCAGCGCGTAGCAGGCCAGGCCGATGGTGAGGACACTCAAGGCGGCGCCCGGCAGGTCGAGCCGGTCCTTGGTGAGATCCTCGGGCCGGTCGGCCGCGACGCCGAGCCGCACGCCGATGGCGGCGATCAGTGCGATCGGCGCGTTGATCAGCAGGAGCCACTGCCAGCTCACGTGGGCGAGCGCGGTGCCGCCAAGGAGCGGGCCGAGGACGAACCCGGACATCCCGACGACGATCATCAGGGTCATCGCACGCATGCGCAGCGCCTGGTCGTCGAACAGTCTGAAGACGAGCGAGTTGGTGATGGGCGCCATGGCCGCGGCGGCGACGCCGAGCCCGGCCCGCAGGGCGATGAGCTGAGCGCCGGAGTCGACGGCGATGACGCAGAGGCTCAGCAGGCCGAACGCGGCGAGGCCGAACAGCAGCACGCGTCGGCGTCCGAAGCGGTCGGCCAAGGATCCCGCCGTCAGCAGGAGCCCACCGAACGTCAGCGAATAGGCGCCGGTGACCCACTGCAGGGCGGTCGTACCGCTGCCGAGGTCACGGCCGATCGTGGGCAACGCGATCGACAGCAGGGTGTTGTCGACCATCTCGACGAAGAAGGCCAGGCAGAGCGCGGCCAGTGGAATCCACGCCGCGCGCAGCGATGGATAGGTGTGGGCTATGGCGGGCTTGGACTCGGGCTCGGCGGGTTCGGTTGTCGTGGTCATGGCCGGCCTCCTCTCTGAACGGTCGTCGTTCACGGAACGACGCTCGACGTGGAACAGCGCGCTCGACGTGGAGCAGTATTCGATGAACGAACGTTGTTCGATGATGGAACGTCGTTCGACTATAGAACGCAGTTCGATGTCGCGCAATTCATGATTGGATGGGTGTCATGACAGCCCCGCGAACCCGCCCCGGCGAAGCCCCCGCCCGAGGACGCAGGCGCGCTTCGCACTCCATGGAGGCCGTCCTCACCGCAGCCGTCGCCCTCCTGGACGAGGCCGGCGGATCAGCACTGACCTTCCGGGCCCTGGCCGCCCGCCTCGGCACCGGCGTCGGCACCATCTACTGGTACGTCTCGAACAAGGACGAACTGCTCGACCGCGCCACCGACCACGCGATCGGGGAGATCCTGGCCGCCGTGGAGGACCAGCCCCTCGGCGACGACCCGATCGCCGACCTCCGCGCGATGGCCGTCACGCTGTTCGACGCGATGATCGACCGGCCCTGGCTGTCGGCGTACTTCATGCGCAACACCGACGTCCAGGGCCACTCGTTGCGGCTGTACGAGAAGCTCGGCGAGCAGACACTCCGCCTGGACCTCACACCCCGGCAACGGTTCCACGCCGTTTCGGCGATCACGGGGGTCGTCGTCGGCACGGCGGCCGACCTGGGCATGGAGATCCCACAGGAGTTGCTCGACGGCCAAGTGGACCGCGACGTCTTCCTCAATCGCTTCGCCGAGAAGTGGCGCTCACTCGACACGACGGACTTCCCCTTCGTGCACCAGATCGTCGACGAGTTCGCCGGGCACGACGACCGCGACCAGTTCCTGGCGGCCCTGGACCTGACCCTGGCGGGCCTGCGCCTCCAAGCGGGGACGTGATCCGGACGACCCGCTGACGAACGGCCGATTCAACTGTCCGCCGCGCGTGCCGAGCCATGATTTGCTCGTCGCCCCGGAAGCGATGCCCACCGCTGACTGCTGAGGCAGGCCCTTCTACTGCCGGATGCCGAGGAGGAGTTCGTCCGGGCGCTGCTGCCCGAGTCGTTGCGGGGCAGGAAGCGGTTGGAGGATTTCTCGCACGCGTGAGCCGTGTGAGTCGTGTGAGTGAGGCCGGGTCGGGCAAGCCGCTGCCTCCGCCCGGCCTGATAACCCATCAATACCCAAGGAATTACGCATGAGTTACCTGTCAGATCCCACCGAGCACAACAGCGCCCCGGACTCCCTGCGCAGTGTGTACCTGAGGCTGGTTGCCGAGGAGTCGATACCTGCGGAAGCGCGAGGGCAGTTCAGCTATCTGCGGCCGTTGGCCACGGATCTCCTGGTGGGTATCGCCCTCGACAGCCCTGACAACGTCCGCGTCCTCGATGACCGCGACGTGGCCCTCGTCGAGCGGGGCACTTTGGAGACCGCCGCGTGGAGCAACTTGCTGAGTGAGCCGGTCAATTACGACACCGTCGATCTTCCCGGTGGGGCGGTCCTTCACCTTCTCGGTCACCCGGAGTCGGTGTTCGCGGCCAGCAAGGTGCTCGTCTTCGAAGAGGCGGTCCGAGCCGCCGGCGGACCCGCGATACCGGCGGAGGGCGTGCTGCTGGTCGTCCCGAACCGGCACAACCTCCTGTTCTACCCGCTCGCCGACGAGCACGTGGGAGAGGCTGTCAACTCCCTGGCACAGTTCGGGCTGGGCGCCTACGAGGACGGCCCCGGGCGCCTCTCCCCGCGGGTGTTCTGGTGGCGCGCCGGCACCCTGACATCGATCACGTCCTTCGACGAGGAGAGCCGGTCGATGAGGATCTCCCCGCCCGACGAACTCATGACGATCATGCGGCGACTGGCCGACTCGTCCGACTCGGCCGGCTGAGGTCCGCCGACGCGCTCGGTCAGCGTGCGGTGGTCTTCCGGTAGACCGATACGTGAGAGCGTGATTCGGCGGTGAATTCCTGCCCCGTCCAGTCCGCGTGCCTGCACTCCAGCGTCATGCCGGCCAGCTCGGCCATCAGGTCGAGTTCGGCCGGCCAGATGTATCGGTGCGGGCTGCGAGACAGGAGGGCCTGTCGGCCGGTCCCGGCGTCGAACTTGAAGTGGTGCGAGACGACCTGCTGATGCAGGACGTCATAGGTGTCGAGCCCGATGTAGTCCGCCGTCGACTCCCAGACCACGGCCTGCTGTCCCGGCGGCAGCTTGCGCAGCTCGGGGACCCACAGTTCGACGACGAAGCGCCCGCCCGGCGCGAGATGGCGTGCGGCGTTGCGGAAACAGGCCACCTGCTCGGCCTGTGTGAGCAGGTTGGAGATGGTGTTGTAGACGAGATAGACGAGCCGGAATTCGCCCGGGGCCTGCGCGGTGGCCATGTCGCCGACGACCACCGGGATGACCGTCTCGTCTGCTTTGGTGCGCAGCTGGTGGAGCATCGGCTCCGACAGCTCGATACCACTGACGGCGACCCCCCGCTCCGCGAGCGGCACCGCCACCCGGCCGGTCCCGACGGCGAACTCCAGCGCCCGCCCGCCTTCGGCGAGCTCCGCCAGACGCTCCACCGTCGGCCCCAGGGTCTCCGGTGCGAACATGCCGGTCCCCGGGGTGTCGTAGCTCTGCGCGGTCTGGGCGTCCCACATCTCACTTCGAACCATGAGCACCGATGGTCGACCACGGCTCCGAGCAACGTCAACAGACTTTCGCCACGGCCGGGTTGAGGCGAGGCGTGGGCGCGACTCGCTATCGGGCCCACGGCCCTCGGGCCCTCGGACCCTCGGCCCCTAGGACCGAAAGGAGCTCCGTGGTCGCCGGTGGGCGGCACGGAGCTCCAGGTCGAGTCGGGGGAGGGGAGGGGTTACTCGGTTGCCGCCAGGCCGGTACGGAGCTTGGCGATGAGCTTGCTGATCAGACGGGAGACATGCATCTGCGAGCAGCCCAGTTCGGCGGCGATGTCGCTCTGGGTGTGCTCCTCGACGAAGCGGAGGTGGATCAGACGACGCTCGCGCTCGTCCAGGTCCGCGATGAGGGGAGCGAGGGAGTGGAAGTTCTCCACGAGCTCGAAGCGGTCCTCGTCGACGCCGATGAAGTCGGCGAGCATCGTGTCGGACTCGTCGTCCTTGCCGGCGACGGCGGCGTCCAGCGAGACGCTGCTGTAGCCGTTGGAGGCCTTCTGCGCCTCGGTGACCTCGGACGGGTCGAGCTGCATCAGTTCCGCGAGCTCGGCCGTCGAGGGGGAGCGGCCGAGGCGGGTGCGCAGCTCCTCGGTGGCCTTGGACAGTTCGATACGGGCTTCCTGCAGCCGGCGCGGCACGTGCACCGCCCAGGAGGTGTCGCGGAAGAAGCGCTTGATCTCGCCGGTGATGTAAGGCACCGCGAAGGAGGTGAACTCGACTTCGCGGGTGAGCTCGAACCGGTCGATCGCCTTGATCAGGCCGATGGTGCCGACCTGGACGATGTCCTCCATCTCCTGCTGTCCGCGGTGCTTGAAGCGGGAGGCCGCGTACTGGACGAGGGAGAGGTTCATCTCGATCAGGCAGTTGCGCACGTAGCTGTACTCGCGCGTGCCCTCTTCGAGATGGGTGAGACGGTCGAAGAAGTGCCGGCCGATCTCACGGGCATCCGTGGGGCGGACCGAGGAGGGGTCGGCGTAGGCGCGCTCGATCAGGGACTCCTGGACCGCCCGGGTCGCGGTGTGCCTCTGTTCGTCGACTGCCACGCTGCTCATGGTGTCCCGCCCCTTTCGTAGACCTGATATTGCTGCTTGCTCTGCTCGCGCCGGTCTTGCTCTGTCGGCCGTGTCCTGCTGGCCCTGTTCTGTTGGCGCTTGCTCTGCTCGCGTGCTTGCGGTTACCCGCAGCTCGACGAGCCATGCATCGTGTGTGGGTATGCCAGATCACATTCCGGCAGAGGCGGGCGCCGATGCCAGCGGCTCGGGCAGCGCCAGCACGGCGGTGATCGTCTTTCCGTCCGGCTCCACCTCGACGTCCAGGCGCGAACACAGGCGCTGGATCACCATCCAGCCGTGCCCGCCCGGCCTGCCCCGGACCGTCGGCTGCCGCTGCGGCACCTCACGGCTGGCGTCCCCCACCCGCAACCGCAGCTCGGCACCCTCTATGGAGACGCCGAAGCGGGTCACACCGCCGGCGTGCAGGAGGGCGTTGGCCGCCAGTTCGCTCGCCACGAGCAGCGCGTCGTCGCGCAGGCGTTGCGCCTCGGGCCGCGGCAGCCCGCTACACACCTCCACCAGCGCCGAGCGAACCGCGGACCGGGCATCCGCACAGCTGATTTCGTCTGTCGCCACTGATTCCACTGCCTCGGCTACACCCATCCCGGCATTGGCCCTTTCCCCGTTCATGTTCGGTCACCGCTTTCGTTTCTCCGGTATACCTCCGCCTGCCCGGAGGCGCGGGCCTCACGCCCTTCTGGGCCCTGCCCGCCTTGCCGGGACAGGGTTCCCGTACGGGGATACGTCCTGAACGCCCCGCTCCGTCCTCAGCCTTGGCCCACGATTTCTGGCACATTCCCCGGTCACATGCTCCCAGACGTGTGGGAGGGTCTGGGCATGGTTTTCGACAGACAGAGCATCGACGTCACCCGACAGGACCGGGTCACCGTCGTCTGCTTCCGCAACGAGCTGGACCTCGAAGACACCACCGAGGCGACGCTCGCGTTGTCCCGTGCCCTCACCGAGGGCCCTTCAGACGGGACGCTACTCGACCTGTCCGGCCTCACCTTCGCCGACAGCACCCAGCTCAACGTGATCCTGCGCGCCCACGGCGATCACCAGCACGCCCAACGGCCCTTCGTGCTTGCCGGCCCCTACCAGCCCGGCATCTCGCGGCTCTTCGAGGTCACCGGTGTCACCGACGTCCTGAACATGGCCGACAGCCGCGACGAGGGCATCCGGCGGATCCGTGAGCTCCGCGACGAGCTCCTCGACGCCGATGCCGCCACCGCACCGGCCTCCGACCAGAGCCACCCACCGTCGGCCTCCATGTGAGCGCCCCGCAGCCGTAGAACCCGTAGATGAAGGGGTGGGTTCCGCCCGGACCGGGCGGGGCCCACCCCTTTCTTTCGGGCCCCGCCCCGTATCCTCGTCTTCTCGTCGGACCCTGGCACACCATCACGGGACCAGTCGCGGACCAGTCAGCTCTGGTCCGGTCCCGGGAACGGCGTGGACTGCAGGCGTTGCATCCACAGGGAGCTCAGGTACCGGCCGTTCTTCACGGCGTACTCGTGGAAGGTTCCGATTTCGGCGAAGCCGAACTTGCGGTGCAGAGCCACCGATACGTCGTTCGGCAGGGCGATGCCGGCGAGGGCGACATGCACCGGTTCATCGGCCAGGAGGCCGAAGAGCGCCCGGTAGAGGGCGGTCCCCAGCCCCTGCCCTCTGCTGTCCTCGCCGAGTCCGATGCTCACCTCGACCGTTTCCCGGAAAGCGTCCTGATCGCGGTAACACTGGCTGCAGGCATAACCGAGAACCTGGTTGCCGCGCCGGGCGACGAGCATCCGGTACGGACCCGTCTCCGCGAACTGAGCGAACCAGTCCCGCCGCTCCTCCACGCGATGCGGTCTGGTGGCGAACCGGGCGTGCGAGGTCGCGGCCAGGTGATTCTGGATGGCGACGATCCCGGGCAGATCGTCCGTAACCGCAGGGACGAGTTCTACAACGGTCTCGTATATCTCGTGCAAGAGAGGCTCCTCACCTCACAAGGGATGGCATACCGGCACGCTATGAGCGCCGACGGCCACACAGAACCCCATGATCGGAGGGGGCTGGCCATAGGCTGCACCTATGGCCATGGAACTCGCGGACCTGCGCGTCTTCGTCACCGCCGCATCCGTCGGCTCACTGTCCGGCGCGGCACGTGAGCTGCGCGTCGCGCAACCGTCCCTCAGCGAGCGGCTGCGCCGACTGGAACGGCTCGTCGGTCAGCCACTGCTCGACCGCTCCAGCCGAGGAGTGTCGCTGACGCCCGCGGGGGAACGGCTGCTGCCCCACGCGGAGCGGTGTCTGGATCTGGCGGGCCGGGCCCTGGACATCGCGCGGGAGGACGACACCCAGGGCACCCTGCACGTGACCACTCACGCCAGCTACGCACCGCTGGCCGTCCCCTTCGTCATCGGTGCCCTGCAGCCGCTCAGATACTCTGTCGTGGTCGACGACCAGCACAGTCAGGACGCACTCCAGCGGGTGGCCGCGGGCGCGACCGACATCGCCATCACACTGCCGATGCCGCACGCTCACGAGGTACGGCTGCACACGTTCCGCAGAGAGCCGGTCATCGCGGTCTGCCACCCCGACCACCCGCTCGCGTCGCGCCCCTGCGACACCGCAGGGCTGAGCGGCCACCCTCTCGCCGTGAACCTCTGGGGCAGCGGTGCGCAGCTCTTTCACGAACTGCTCCTGGATGCCCCCACCCGCGCGCATCAGCTCTACCGCATCAGTTCCGCCGAGACGGCAGCCGATCTCGCGCGCTCCGGGCAGGCCGTCGCCGTCCTCACCCGCGCCACGGTCGAACGCGACCTCGCCGCCCGTACCCTGGTCGAACTCGATGTGAGCGACATGCCCGAATGGCACGTCACCCTCATGGCAGCCCACCACCGCGACCGCGCCGCCGAGCCCGCCATCGCTGCCGTGATCAACGCACTGGGCCACCTCAAGTCCTGACCCACCGCACCCATGGACACCACGACGCGGGAAGTGCCCTCGGAAGTGCTCGGCCGCGTCGACCTGGCGGCGCACTGTGCCGCGTACGCCGACTGGCGGCGTGCGTCCTGGTGGGCGGTGTGGGTGCTGTCCGGTCGGCAGTGCCACGCGTTCTTCCGCGGTGCGTAACTGTGTGACGGCTACGATTACGCTGACGCGGCGACGGTGAACGTCGACCTTCGTCGTTGAACCCGATGGCCGCGACTCCGCGCAGGCCCCAGCCGTGTCAGCCCGCGCACAAGTCCCCGAACCGCACCGCGGGTTTCAAGAACGGTCACCCAAAGCCATGATGCGGGCATGAAGATTCCCGACCGACGGATCGAACTGTTCACCGGCACCGGCACCGGCACCGGCACCGGCAGCGAGCACCGATTCAGCAGCCCCGCGACCGGTGACGAGCGAAGCACGCTTGCGTCCGTGCTGGACGCCCAGCGGGCCACCCTGAAGCTGAAGTGCTCCGGTCTTGGACCGGAGTTGGCCCTGCGGTCCGTGCCCCCGTCCTCGCTCTCCCTGCTTGGGCTCATCCGACACCTCGCCGACGTGGAACGCCGCTGGGTTCCGAGCCGTACTCGCCGGACACGACGTCGAGCTGCGCTTCTCTTCCACGGATGTCCCCGAAGGTGACTTCGACGGCGCCGCCCCCGAGGTCACCGCCGCATCATGGGCAGCCTGGCATGCCGAAGTCGCCTTCGCGGAAGCATTCGTCGCCGAGGCCGCGCATCTCGACATCGAAGGCCACGACCCCTGGCGGGGCACCGTCTCCCTGCGCTGGGTACTCATCCACATGATCGAGGAGTACGCCCGTCACAACGGACACGCCGACTTGATCCGCGAACGGATCGACGGAGCGGTCGGGGTGTGATCGCGGGCGGCTGCGCCGACCCCGCTCTATGGCTCGATCATCTGGATCCGCAGTCTTCGACACCTGAATGATCACGACTCCGCATACGACCTGGTCAAGAACAGAGGCTGGAGGGGCGTCGGAAGTCGGTCCAGGCCATGGCGGGGTGGCTCTCGGGCGGCAACGACCAGCTCCCAGGCGGGATCGACGGCGATCGACGGCGATGCCGAGGCCGGTGCGTCCGGTGCGTCCGGTGCGTCCGGTGGGGCGGTGAACTGCACCACCGGCCCATCGTCAAGGAAGGGTACGGCCTCTTCCCGGCCGCCTCCGTCGGCATCTCGGCGGGATGCAGTGGGATGCAAGGGCGGGTTCTGGTCAGTGGATCGTCCACGCCTCAGGGGGCAGGAAGCTCACCGGTGCGTCCATGGCCTCCGCGGGGAGGAACACCGGTCGGGTGAGCAGATGGTCCCCCGACCGCTGGACGCCGATCACGACGCCCAGGCTCCGTGATCCGGGTTCACCGAGGTTCGCGTAAAACAGTTCGGAGAAGGGCTCGCGGATTCCGGCGCGGTCGACGATCCACTGTTCGAGCTCCGAGGGTGTCCGGCCGACCAGTGCGACGCCGTCCGCGTAGACCTGAGGGCCCTTCAGGGCGTCGACCGAAATCCCCCGCAGCCGCTCTTCCCTGCCGTAGTAGAACGTCAGTCCCAGCCCCCAGCACTCTCCCTTGACCGTGCCGAAGCCGATGTCGGGGTGGACCGTCTTCCAGACGCCGGCGTCCTCGTCGTACCACTGCAGGGTCAGCAGGTGCCACCTGTCGCGGCCCAGGTGGTCGATGGCCGCCAACTGGGTAGAGACGTCGACCGACTTGATCGCCTTGGCAGAGGAATTGATGGCGCGGAAGGTGAAATTCTTCCAGCCGGAGCCGGGCACGACCTTGCTGGGCAGACCGTGCAGGGTCGTGGTCAGTGCCTCACCCAATTTCCCGGTTACGGCCCGGTCTTCTGCGGATTTCCGGACCAGCCTGGCGGCAGGCTGGGCAGGCGTGACGGACTCGGCGGCCCCGGTCGGCTCGATGGTGTCGTCCGGGGCGGTGGCGGGGGAGGGCGGCCGGGTTTCGCTGCCCGGCTCCTCTCCTGGGGTCGTGTCCACGGTGTTGGTCGCTTCGGGCTGCGTGTCGGGGGCACCGGTCGGCACCGGCCCGGCAGTGTCCGGCGTCGGCTCGGCGGGAACTCCGGCTGGGGGCGCCGCCGCGCTGGTCCTTGTCTCGGGTGTCTGAGGTGTCCTGGGTGTCCCGGGAGCCTTGGGTGCCGCAGGGGGCTGGGGCGATGCCGCGGCACCGGGGCCGGCCGGATCACCGACTGACGTCTCTCTTTGCCCTGCCGGGGGCTCCGGGCTTCCGGTCTCCGGAGCAGGTTCCGGTATGGAGAGGGCAGGCGGGCCGGCCTCTGCCACCGCGGGTGCAGCGACCAGAAGCGTCGGGGTGGCCATCGAGACGGCGGCCAGGACTGCCATGCGTAGGTGCTTCAAGGGAGAGCCAAATCTGTCGCTCTGACGTGGAGTCACCCATCCTTCTCAGTTGTCCATATTTCCACTACCTTGTTCGGGCCTATGAACTCATAAGCCGTGTTTTGGACTATCGAGGTAGGGCACGTGAGGACGCGGCACTGCTGCTCCTGGAGCGGGCGCGGGACGCCGCGGCGTGGTCCGGCGAAGCATCCTGACGCTTGCCGTCTCCGCCGGTCGAGGCTGTCAGCCCCTCAACTGCTCGTGCCGGGCCACGCCTTGGACTGCTCGTCCTCGCTCACTCCGCGCCGTGTCGCGGAATTGCTGTCTTGAGTGCTTTTGGCCACCGCGCGATCTGTGCGCCTCCGCGGGCGACGCACTGTGCGACCCGGCAATGCGGGGTTTTCTGCAGGGTTCGTCGAGGCGCTCGGAATACCCCGCTCCGCAAGGGGGTTCAGAGGGTGCCCGATACCCCGATACAGAGTGGTCTCCTCCCCAGGTGCTGACCAACTGCCCCAGGGGGGAACGAAAGGAAGGGTGGGAGATGAAGTCCGTCATCCGGACGGCTGCCGGTGGCCCCGAGGTCCTCAAGCTCGTCGAGCGTCCGGTGCCCGAGCCCGGCCCCGGCGAGGTACGGATCCGTGTGCACATCTCGGGCGTCAACCCCACCGACTGGCGTAGCCGCAGACGCGCGCTGCCGCAGGGCATGAACGAGCAGGTGCCCCACCAGGACGGCGCCGGGGTGATCGATGCCGTCGGTCCACAGGTCGACCCGGAGCGGCTCGGACAGCGGGTGTGGATCTGGGAGGCCGCGTGGGAGCGGCCCTGGGGGACGGCACAGCAGTACACACTCGTCCCCGACCGGCATGCCGTCACCCTGCCCGACCACGTCCCGTTCGAACTCGGCGCCGCCCTGGGCGTACCGGCCCTGACCGCCCACCGCGCGCTGACCGTTCATGACGGCGGACCGAGGCGTATCGCGCCCGGCACCCTGCGGGGCACCACCGTGCTGGTGGCGGGCGGCGCCGGCGCCGTCGGCAACGCGGCCGTCCAACTCGCCCACTGGGCCGGAGCGCGTGTCATCACCACGGTCAGCAGCCCGGTCAAGGCCGCGCTGGCGCGCGCGGCCGGTGCCCACCGGGTGGTCGACTACCGCACGCAGGACGCGGCCGCAGAGATCCTGGACTTCGCTCCCGAGGGCGTCGATATCGTCGTGGAGGTCGCACCGGGCGCCAACACGGAGCTCGACATCGCGGTGGCCGCCCGGGGTGCTGTGGTGGCCTATTACTCGGGTGGCGAGGGCGAACGGCTGTCCGTCCCGGTGCTTTCCTCGCTGTCGGCGAACCTGCGCTGGCAGAGCGTCTTCGTCTACACCGTGCCACCCGCGGCGAAGCAGCAGGCAGTCACCGACGTCGCGGCGGCCGTAGGCGCGCGGGCGCTGCGGGTGGGCGAGGAAGCCGGGCTGCCGCTGCACCGCTTCGAGCTGGAGCGCGTCGCTGACGCCCACGCCGCGCTTGAGCAGGGTGTCGTGGGGAAGGTCCTGCTCGACATCCCGTGACCGTGGCACCGCCTGCTCGGCGGCGTGTGCCTGTGTCCCGTCGCGTAGGAGCAGCTGTCTCTGGATCTGGCCTGAGCTGCGGGTTCGCCAAGTGGACCGAAAACACACCTCGCCGGATTCTCTACAGGCGTGGCTTCGGCGGACTCCCTGATGACCCGATGGATCTTGCACCTCGCGGGCGGGGCGTTGCTGCCCTCCCGCTCGTCGGGACGAAGGTCGTCTCTGTGGTCGCCTTCAACTCCGGCACGCTTCGCACGACACCGACCACACCGTCAACGGCAGCATGGCGTGCGCCGGGGCCACGCTCCCACATACGACTTCGGTGGCCTGCCCGCCGGCACGGGCGGCATGAACGAGGTCGACACCGGCAAGGACTGTGTGCAGACCTATGCCACCAGGGTCAAGTAGAGCGAATGGCACCTGTACGACGACGTCCGCATGGCTGCTCCGCCATGTCCGGCTGGCTCAACCCCACTTCGATGGGAGGAGCATTCAGCGGAGGCTTCTCGGGCAAGTGCCGCCTGCTGGACCAGGACCCGTACTGGGCGGACTTCCCCAACTTCGCGCATTGTGACGTATCCAAGCCGACCGTGACGTGCGCCGTTCCCAAACCGTAGGTTGCTGAGCGCCGGTGGGGCGTCCTTACGCGGTGCCCCACCGGCCACGCATTCCCCCATAGGAGGAAAGGTGGCCATGCCTGACGGCCTTGAATGGATCGCCGATGCCTGGCGCGCCGAAAGCCTGTACATCACCTGTGCCCGCGGACTCAGCCCGCGGCAACTCGTCGAGCGTATGACCGACCACGAGCCGGTGGAGATGAAACCCGCTGCGATCCTCCAGGAGGCCTCCAGCATGGTCGACTTGACCCACGTCTACTGCGCGGGGCTCATCGGACAGGCCGGTGACTGGGCGTTCATCGTCGAGAGCGGAGGCAGCGAAGGCTGGGCGCTAGACCCGGCCGTCTCGCGTGACGCCGAGGTACTGATCTTCGATCCGCGCCCGGACGGCCCGCCCTCCTTCTTCAGCTAACACGCCGACGGCCAGGCACAGCCGCACTTCGAGTTGGGAGCCGGCTACGACCCCGCCGGAACCCAGCCCGACCTGCTGCGCCCAGCCCTCGAGGCGGCCGGAGTCATCGCGCCACAGGACTCCATCGACGGCCTGCTCGGCCCGGACGAGAAACTTTTGACGATGGCTCGCTGGCTGGCCGGGTGGCGCCGTACAAGGTCGAACGTGCTGTCCGCGATGCGCAGGCGGTTCATCGTCCGGACCGCTCGCGTGACGGTGATCACGGACTTCCTTCGAGGGGCTGCGTAGGCTTGGGGCACCGCCAAGGTGGGGCCCGCAAGAGTGGGTGAAGCCCACCCCGGCAGCCTGAACCGGGCGGCAGAAAAGTCAGCAAGTGGTCAGCATGAGTCCTGGAGAACCCGGGGACAAATGCCCGAAACATGCGACTCGTTGTAGGGTATGGAAACAGCCCTTGACCTGCAAAAATGCGGGCAGGGAGCCTACTTGTGGGAGTGCCCCGATGCTGCGCACCATGTTCAAGTCCAAGATTCACCGCGCCACCGTGACCCAGGCCGACCTGCACTATGTCGGGTCCGTCACCATCGACGCGGATCTGCTCGACGCCGCCGATCTGTTGCCCGGCGAGCTCGTCCACATCGTCGATGTCACCAACGGTGCCCGTCTGGAGACGTACACGATCGAGGGCGAGCGGGGGAGCGGGGTGATCGGGATCAACGGCGCGGCCGCGCACCTCGTGCACCCCGGCGATAAGGTGATCATCATCGGCTACGCCCAGGTGGAGGACGCCGAGGCGCGGGCATTGCGGCCGCGGGTCGTGCACGTCGACGAGGACAACCGCGTGGTGGCCCTCGGGAACGACCCGGCGGAGCCCGTGCCGGGCGCCCCGGACATGGTGCGCAATCCGGCGAGCCGCCCGGTCTCCGTCTGACCGGGCCTCCGTTCGGTACGACTCCTCTCCGGGGCGGCTCGCGTGTGACGTGTGAGGAGAGGGATGAGCGGTATCGACCTGCGGGACGACCGGGTGCGGTGCGTGCGACAGGCTCGGACGGAACCCTCGCCGTGGTGAGCGACGGCAGCCCGGGGCCCCGGCGGGGAGTGAGGCGGGAGCGGGCGGTGCAGGGGCATGTGCGGCGTGGGCAGGACGTGTCCCGCCGGCAGATGTCGTCGTCCGTCTCCCTCGCCCTTCTGCACACCTCGCCCGTCCACGTCCCCGTCTTCGACGGCCTGCGCGACGCCGACCACCCTGAGCTGGAGCTCCGCCACCATGTGGCGGAAGAGCTGTTGATCCGCGCGCGTCAGGAAGGTCCGGACGCGGTCGCCCTCGACGTGCGGGACGCCCTCGTGCGGGCGGCCAGGGACGGGGTCGGCGCCATGCTGTGCACCTGTTCGACCATCGGCGCCGTCGCCGAGGCTGTCGGTCGGGACATGGCGGTCCCCGTGATCAGGGTCGACCGGCCCATGGCTGCCCGTGCCGTCGCGGCCGGCTCCCGCATCGTCGTCCTCGGGGCCGTTGCGTCCACGCTCGGGCCCACCACGGCTCTGGTCGAGGAGGAGGCCCGGCGGGCCGGCCGCGCCGTTTCGGTGCGTGCCGAGCTGATCGACGGGGTGTGGGAGCTGTTCGAGGCGGGCGACTCCGAGGGGTATGCGCGGGGTGTGGCCCGGGCCGTACGTGCCGTGCGGGACGCCGACGCGATCGTGCTGGCGCAGGCCTCCATGGCTGGAGCGGAGGCGCTCGTTCCGGAGGTGCGGATTCCGGTGTTCTCCAGCCCCCGGCCGGGGCTTGCGGCGGCGGCCGCGCTGGTTGCCGACAGCGTCTCGTAGGTCCGACCTCGTGGGTCCCGACAGCCGTTCGTAGGTCCGGACCTCGTAGGTCCCGATGGCGTCTCGTCGGTCCGGGTGAGCGTCACGGGCGAGGCGTGCGGAACCGTGGAAGGCTTGGGCGCGGGGGTGCCGGGTACGCGGGGGAGGAGCCGCTCGCGTACCACTGGCTGGACCGGCGTACCAATGGCTGGAGGAGTGCAATGACCCATCCGTACCCTGATCCCGTGCCGACTCCGGGCCCGGCCCGGCCGTTCCCGGACCCCGACCCCGTACCGCCGGAGCCCGGGCGGCCCTTCCCCGCCCCGGATCCCGTGCCGAACCCCGAGCCCCGGCCCAGCCCGGACCCGCCGCCCGCGCCGATTCCCCAGCCGGGTCCCGACCCGGAGCCCGAGCCGCAACCCGGGCCGATGAGGTAGTCGCCGGCAGAAGCAGCCGGACGTGTAGATCTACCCCCGGAAGGCGGGGGCGTGGCCCGAGCGGGCCCATGCCCCCGCCTTCGGCTGTCTTCTGCCGGTCGGCGCACCTTCACCCGTCGACCGGCGCGCCCTCACCGGCACGGGACCCGAGCGCGCCCACCGCCCAGGAAACACCGCCCGAACCCCGCCCGAAAACACCACGTCAGCCTGCCCGGCGCGAACCCCCTGCCCTACCCTGAGCCACTCCCCGCCCGTCCACCCGTCCGAGGAGCCGCCGCCCATGCCGCACTTCGACCTGCCCCTCGACGACCTGCGCCGGTACCGGCCCGACCTCCCCGAGCCCGAGGACTTCGACGCCTTCTGGGAGAAGACATTGCAGGAGGCGCGGGAGCACGAGCTGGGCGCGCGGTTCGAGCCAATGGAGTTGCCGCTGACCGGCGTCCGCGTCTTCGACGTCACCTACGCCGGGTTCGGCGGGCACCCCGTCAAGGGGTGGCTCGTGCTGCCCGCCGGTACCGAGGACGGGGAGCCGTTGCCCGCCGTCGTGGAGTACATCGGCTACGGCGGCGGGCGCGGGCTGCCGCACATGCATCTGCTGTGGGCCGCGGCCGGCTACGCGCACCTCGTGATGGACACCCGGGGGCAGGGCAGCGCGGGCTGGGCGCAGGGCGACACCCCGGATCCGGTGGGGAGCGGGCCCGCGTACCCGGGGTTCATGACCCGCGGCATCGAGGACCCGCACGACTACTACTACCGACGGCTGTACGTCGATGCCGTACGGGCCGTCGAGGCGGTCCGCGAGCATCCGCGCGTGGACGCCTCGCGGGTCGCCGTGCTCGGGACGAGCCAGGGCGGCGGTCTCACCCTCGCGGTCGGCGGGCTCGTGCCGGATCTGGCCGCCATCGCGCCCGACGTGCCCTTCCTCTGCGATTTTCCGCGGGCGGCGACCCTGACGGGCCTTCCCCCGTACAGCGAGATCGGGCTCTATCTGAAGGCACGCCGGGACGGTCGGGAACGTGTCTTCCAGACCCTGTCCTACTTCGACGGCGTGCACTTCGCCGCCCGGGGGCGCGCGCCCGCCCTCTTCTCCACGGCGTTGCAGGATCAGATCTGCCCGCCCTCGACGGTGTTCGCCGCCTTCAACGCCTATGCGGGCAGCGAGCGTTCGATCGAGGTGTACGCCTTCAACGAGCACGAGGGAGGCGGCCCCTACCAGCAAGGGGTCCAACTCCGATGGCTCGGGCAGTACTTGAGGGGATGAGAGACGGCGCATTCCTGTGCGCGGGCACTCGTCGTTCTTTCAACTCCCCCTCGGTGTCGGGCTCTTGTCACGGATCGGTGGGACCGGCTAGCTTTCGGGCTTGTCGTGTGTCCGCTGTGTGCAATCCGTGACGACGTGTGTCTGAGGGGGCCTCCCATGGCCGTACGGGGCCGGCACCGCCGGTATCAGCCGAACCGCATCAACCGCGCGTCACTGACCGTCACCGCGGGCGGCGCGGGCATGGCGCTCCCGCTCACCGTCGCGGGCACGGCGGGCGCGGCCGACGTCGACACCTGGAACAAGGTCGCGGCCTGCGAGTCCGGGAACAACTGGAGCGTCAACACCGGCAACGGCTTCTACGGCGGGCTCCAGTTCAAGCAGTCCACCTGGGAGGCGTACGGCGGCACGGCCTACGCCCCGCGCGCCGACCGGGCCACCAAGGGCCAGCAGATCTCCGTCGCCGAGAAGGTCCTGGACGCGCAGGGCCCGGGCGCCTGGCCGGTGTGCTCCGCCAAGGCCGGACTCACCCGCGGCGGCGGCGCCCCCGACGTCACCCCGGCCCGTGCGCCGCGCACACCGGAGCGCTCCGGGCGCCACGTCAAGGACGTCAAGCCCGAGGTGACCCCGCAGTCCACCGCGGGCACCGCCGAGATGTACACGGTGGTCCACGGCGACACGCTCTCCGGCATCGCAGGCGAGCGCCGGATCCGGGGCGGCTGGCAGCAGCTGTACGACGCCAACCGCCGGGTCATCGGCGACGACCCCGACTTCATCACGCCGGGGCAACGGCTCTCCGTCCACGGGCGCGGGACCGGCCAGGGGACCAAGGAGCGCGCCGCCGAGCCCAGCGGCGACCGGTCCGAGGCGCGCGCCCGGCAGCAGACCGCGGAGCGCAAGGCGGCGGAGAAGAAGGCGGCCGAGCGCAAAGCCGCGGAGAAGAAGGCCGCGGAGAAGAAGGCCGCGGAGCGCAAAGCGGCCGAGAAGGCGGCCGCCGAGAAGCGGGAGAAGTCGCGGCCCTCGCCGGACTCCGCGTCCCGCGCGCACAAGCCCGCCGCCGGAGCCTTCGCCCCCGTCTCCGCCTCGCCCAGCACGCCCTACCGCGCGGCGGGCGGCTCCTGGTCGAAGGGGTACCACACGGGCGTCGACTTCCCCGTGCCCACCGGGACGTCCGTGAAGTCCGTCGCCGCGGGCCGGGTCGTCTCCGCGGGCTGGGGCGGCAGCTACGGCTACCAGGTGGTCATCCGGCACGCCGACGGCAAGTACAGCCAGTACGGCCATCTGTCGGCGCTCTCCGTGAAGGCCGGCCAGCAGGTCGGCGCCGGACAGCGCATCGCCCGGTCGGGATCCACCGGGAACAGCACGGGCCCGCATCTGCACTTCGAGGTGCGGACGGGGCCCGGCTTCGGCTCCGACGTCGACCCGCTGGCGTATCTGCGGGCGCGCGGCGTACGGATCTGAGCGGTCCTGCCCGGCGGGGTGACCTCAGGACGCGATGTGCTCGCGGCGCCGCGGATGCCGTGACCGGCTCCTGCGGTGGGCCGACGACGGCGGCTGCGACGGAACCCCGGGCAGCACGGACGTGGCCGGAGGCGGGGTGGGGGAGCCCTCTCCCGTCCCCGCGGCGGAGTCGCGGGCGTCCAGCCGTTCCGCCGCGGGAGCGGCCGGTGCCGCCGGGCCGCCCTGGGCCACGGTCACCGTCGAGGTCTCCCGGGCGATCCGCTCGGTCGTCAGCAGGACCAGACCGCCGGCCGCGACGACACCGCAGGCCAGCGCCAGCACCGTCCCCGCGACGCCGTGGCGGAAGGATTCTCCGAACAGGGTCAGCCCGACCGCGGCCGCGACCACCGGGTTCACCACCGTCACCGTGGACAGCGGCGCCGCCAGGCCCGCGCCCCGGTACGAGGCCTGCGAGAGCAGCACACCGGCCGCCGCGAGGACCGCGATGGCCCCGAGCGTCGGCACCTGCTGCAGGAGGGCGACGTCCCGGTCCCAGTCCACCGCCACCGTCTTCGTGAAGACCGAGGCGATGCCGAAGGCCGCACCGGCCGCGCAGGCCAGCAGCACGCTGCGCACCACCGGGTGCCGGTGCACCGCGTGTGCCGCCCCCATCAGCGCGAGCACGCCGCCGCCCGTGGCGAGCCCGAGCACCACGCGCTCCGCGTCGGCCAGGCTCTGCGAGTCCGACGAGGACGTGAGGGAGAGCAGGCCCGCGAGGCCCACCGTCGCCATGAGTGCGCCGCGCCACGCGGTGGCCCCGGCCCGGCGCCGTACGAACACGGCGGCCATCGGCAGGGCGAACACGATGGTCAGCGCCCCGAGCGGCTGGACCAGGCTGAGCGGGCCGTAGGCGAGCGCCACCACGTGCAGCAGCGCGCCCAGGCCGTTGAGGGCGATCGCCGTCCACCAGGCGCCCCGGCGCAGCGGCGCGTAGCCCTGCCCCGGTGTCGTGGCCGCCACGCGCTCCTGCAGGATCGCCCCGCCGGCGTACGCCACGGCGGACACGAGGGACAGCAGCACGGACAGCGCCAGAGCACTCATGAGGTGCTCCGCGCGGCGCGGTGCGTCCGGTGATCCCGGTCTGGCGAACGGTCTGCTTCCATAGTTACAACGATGACTCCGAAACCGCCGTAAGTCGTCGTACCTGAGCAGTCAATTGGTCCTACTGCCGATGGAGTACGACCTTCATCAAGTCCTCCCCAAGAGGGGTTACCTCCTGGGCGCGGAGAGTGACCCACATCGCCACCCCGCGCGCGTACGGCGCGGCGACGCTTGCTGTACTGCTGTCGTGACCCCCCTCATCGACCTGGCAGAACTCGGCTCCGTCGGCGGATTCTTCGCCCTGCGCGGGGCTCCGGTGCCTGGCGGCGGCGCGCGGCCGCTCGCGCAGGCGTACGCGGCGCCCACGTCCGGCGCCGACCCGCTCACCTTCCGTGTCCGCAAGGTCGCACAGCGCCTCGGCGCCCCCGAGGACCGCATCGCGGTGTCCGTGGCGCAGCTTGGCCTCGCCGCCCGGCTCTGGTCCGTGGCGCTCGGCTCCGCCGCGCTGTTCGGCCGGGTGCCCGACCTCGATCCGGAACGGCTGGCCTGGGACGCCGACGGCTCCTCGCCCGACGACCTGTGGCTGACCGGCGTACGTCCGTTGCCGGGAGACGCCGCGAGCGTGCGGGACGTCGTGCAGTACGGGCATCTGGCGCCGCTGGCCGAGGCGTTGCGGGCGCGGTACCGGATCTCCGCCGGGCTGCTGTGGGGCAACGCGGGCTCCGCGCTCGCGGGCGCCGTACGCGAACTGTCCGGCTGGGCGGCGCGGTCGGGGCGCCCGGAAGTCGGCGAGCGCGCCCTGGCACTGGCCTCCGAACTCTTCGCCCACCCGGACCTGCGCACCACCGGCACCCTGCGCGGGACCGCCTTCCGCCGCCGCAGCTGCTGCCTCTACTACCGGTGCCCGGGCGGCGGGCTGTGCGGCGACTGCTGCTTCGATCGTCCGCCGCAGCGGTCTTCCCCCGAGGCCCCGTCTGGGTGACCATGAGGTGCGCGGCCGGCATCGGGCGGACGACGGGGGATTCTGCGTGAAGGTGGGACTGCTCACCCGGGAGTATCCACCGGACGTCTACGGCGGGGCCGGCGTCCATGTCGAGTTCCTGGCACGGGAGTTGCGCTCACTGACCGACCTCGCCGTGCACTGCTGGGGAGAGGGCGCGTCCGACGGCCTGCGGCGGCACGGCGCGTGGCCCGCGCTCGACGGAGTCAACGACGCGCTGCGCACCTTCTCCGTCGACCTCTCCATGGCGGCGGCCCTCGCGGACCGCGAGCTGATCCACTCGCACACCTGGTACGCGAGCCTCGCCGGGCACATCGGCAAGCTGCTGCACGGCATCCCGCACGTGATGACCGCGCACTCCCTGGAGCCGCTGCGCCCCTGGAAGGCGGAGCAACTGGGCGGCGGATACGCCCTGTCGAGCTGGGCCGAGCGCACCGCGGCCGAGGCCGCCGACGCGGTGATCGCGGTGTCCGGCGCGATGCGCGAGGACATCCTCGCCTGCTACCCGGCCGTCGACCCGGCGAAGGTTCACGTCGTGCACAACGGCATCGACACCGGCCTCTACCGGCCCGACCCCGCGACCGACGTCGTGGAGCGGTTCGGCATCGACCGCGACCGGCCGTACGTCCTGTTCGTCGGGCGCATCACCCGGCAGAAGGGCGTGCCGCATCTGCTGCGCTCCGTACGGGAGTTGGACCCCGACGTCCAGGTCGTGCTGTGCGCGGGAGCGCCCGACACCCCCGAGATCGACGCGGAGTTCCGCACGCTCTTCGAGCAGCTGAGCCACGCCCGCGCCGGTGTCCAGTGGATCCCGGAGATGCTGCCGCGCCCCCAGATCGTCCAACTGCTCACCCACGCCGCGGTGTTCGTCTGCCCCTCGGTGTACGAGCCGCTGGGCATCGTCAACCTGGAGGCGATGGCGTGCGGCACCGCCGTCGTCGCCTCGCGCGTGGGCGGTATCCCGGAAGTCGTGCAGGACGGCACGACGGGGGTACTCGTCCCGTACGACGAGAAAGAACCGGAAGGCTTCGAGCGCGACCTCGGGCGACAACTGAACGGACTGGCCACCGACCCGGGCCTGGCCGCCGCGATGGGGGCCGCCGGACGCCGCCGAGCGCTCGGCGAGTTCGGCTGGGACGCCGTCGCCCGGCGCACGGTCGAGGTGTACGAGGAGATCCTGCACGCCGACAGATAGCCGACAAGTAGGAGGCCGGGATGCGCGGTGGACCTTCGGTGCTGGGAATCGTGCTCGCCGGCGGCGAGGGGAAGCGGCTGATGCCGCTCACCGCCGACCGCGCCAAACCGGCCGTCACGTTCGGCGGGACCTACCGCCTCGTCGACTTCGTCCTCTCCAACCTCGTCAACGCCGACATCCTGCGCATCTGCGTCCTGACGCAGTACAAGTCGCACTCCCTGGACCGGCACGTTTCGACGACCTGGCGCATGTCGTCGCTGCTCGGCAACTACGTCACCCCCGTCCCCGCGCAACAGCGCCTCGGCCCGCGCTGGTACCTGGGCAGCGCCGACGCCATCCTGCAGTCCCTGAACCTCGTCCACGACGAACAGCCGGACTACATAGCGGTGTTCGGCGCCGACCACGTCTACCGCATGGACGCGCGCCAGATGCTCAAGCAGCACGTCGAGAACGGGGCGGCGGTCACCGTCGCCGGGATCAAGGTGCCGCGCGCGGAGGCGTCCTCGTTCGGCGTCATCACGCCCGCGCGCGACGGCGTGAAGGTGGACCGCTTCCTGGAGAAGCCGGCCGACCCGCCCGGCCTGCCCGGCGCCCCCGACCAGGTGTACGCCTCGATGGGCAACTACCTCTTCACCACCAAGACCCTGGTCGACGCGTTACAGCAGGACGCGGAGGACGAGGATTCGGCCCATGACATGGGCGGCTCCATCCTGCCGCTGCTCACCGAGCGCGGCCTGGCCCAGGTGTACGACTTCGACTCCAACCACGTCCCCGGCGAGACCCCGCGCGACCACGGCTACTGGCGCGACGTCGGCACCCTCGACTCGTACTACGAAGCCCACATGGACCTGATCTCCGACCAGCCCGTCTTCAACCTGGACAACCGGCGCTGGCCCATCTATACGCACTCCGACGGTCTGCCGCCCGCCAAGTTCTGCGCGGGCGGCATCGCGGGCGAGTCGATCGTCAGCCCCGGCTGCGTCATCCGCGGCCAGGTCACCCGGTCCGTCCTCTCGCCCGGGGTGACCGTCGAGGAGGGCGCGGTGGTGCAGGGCGCCGTCCTGCACGACAACGTGCGGATCGGACGGGGCGCGGTGGTGCGCTGCGCCGTCCTCGACAAGAACGTCGACGTGCCGCCCGGCGCCACGATCGGGGTCAACCCGGAGCGAGACGAGGAGCTGTACACCGTGTCGAAGGGTGGAGTGATAGCGCTCGGGAAGGGCCAGATCGTCCCCATGTGAGTCCCGATGGTCACAGCACCCTGCGGCGGCGCCCCAGCCACGTCTGTGCGATCACCACCACCGCCAGGAAGGCGCCGCTGACCACCTGTTGGTAGGCCGAGTCGAGCGAGCCGATCTGGTTGATGACGTTCTGGATGACCTTCAGGAGCAGCACGCCCACCAACGACCCGCTGATGAAGCCGAATCCGCCGGTGAGCAGGGTGCCGCCGATGACGACCGCGGAGATCGCCTCCAGCTCCATGCCGGATCCGAGGATCGTCACCCCGGAGACCAGCCACGCCGCGTTGAGCGCCCCGGCGAGGCCGGCGCAGAGCCCCGAGAGCGTATAGACGGTGATCTTCGTACGGGCGACCGGGGCACCCATCAGCGCCGCCGCGTCCTCGTTGCCGCCGACCGCGTACACGTACTGGCCGAACCGGGTGCGACGCAGCACGACCGCGCCCGCCACGAACAGACCGACGGTGATCCAGACGGGGGCGCCGACCCCCAGCACCTTGCCCTGCCCGAGCGTCGCGAAGAACGAGTCCTTGTCGACGAGGTAGGTCCTGGAGCCCTCGTCGGTGACCGACAGGAGGATGCCGCGCGCGCCCAGCATCGCCGCGAGCGTCACGATGAACGGCGCGAGCCGGGAGCGGGCGATCAACAGGCCGTTGACCAGCCCGATCAGGCCGCAGACGGCGAGCGGCACGAGCAGCGCGACCGCCGTGCCGTGGCGCGAGCCCCAGGCGGCGAGCACCCCACCGAGGGCGAACAGCGAGCCGACCGACAGGTCGATGCCGCCGGTGACGATGACGAAGGTCATGCCGAGCGCGACCACCGCGAGGAACGCGGAGGACACCGCCATGTTCTCCAGGTTGTCGCCGGTCAGGAACGTGTCGAAGCCGATCGACGCGGCCAGCACCGCGACGACCAGGGTGACCAGCGCGCCGTGCTGCTGGGCCAGTGCGCTCAGCCGCTCGGAGCGGGAGGGCTCCCTCACCTGCTCTTCCTGGACGGGTCGGCTCATGGGGTCCGCCGGACCCTTCGTGCCGATGGTCATCGCTTGCCCCTCTCGCGCGCCGCGTAGACCGCGAGGACGATCACCACGGCCTGGGCGATCTGCGTCCACGACGGCGGCAGGTCGTGCTTGATGAGCGTGGCCGTGAGCAGCTGGATCAGGACGGCTCCGGCCACGGTGCCGCCGATGCGGACGCGTCCGCCGCTCAGCGGGGTGCCGCCGACCACCACCGCGGTGATCGCGGAGAGCTCCATCAGGTTGCCCAGGGAGGTGGGGTCGCTCGCGTTCAGCCGGGCGGTGGCGAGGACGCCGGCCAGCGCCGCCAGGGCGCCGGAGACGACGTACACGACGATGAGCACGCGGCGCACCGGCAGCCCCGCGAGGAGCGCGGCGGGACGGCTGTCGCCGATGGCGAGCAGCTGCCGGCCGAAAGTGGTGCGGCGCACCACGAACGCGACGATCAGCGCGAGCGCCGCCGCGATCAGCACCACGTACGGGACGCCGACCAGGTCGCCCGAGCCGAGCGAGGCCATGGTCGGGTCGCGCACCTCCTTGAGCTGGGGGAGCAGCACCAGGGCGAGGCCGCGGCCCGCGACCATCAGGGCCAGCGTCGCCACGATGGGCTGGACGCCGATGAAGGCGACGAGCGAGCCGTTCGCCGTGCCGACCGCCATGCCGCCGAGCACCGCCACGATGAGGGCGATCCACATCCCGTACCCGAGGTAGAGCGAGATCAGGGAGGTGGAGAGCGCCATCACCGAGCCGACGGACAGGTCGACGCCCTCGGTGCCGATGGCCAGCGCCATGCCGAGCGCCACCACCAGGACGGGGGCGACCTGGACGGCCTGGGTGCGGAAGTTCTCGCCGGAGACGAAGTGCGGGGTGAAGAGGATGTTGACGAGGAGGAGGACGGCGACGCCCAGATAGACGCCGTAGTCCTGGAGGAGGCGCAGCACGCGTTCCCGGTCGCGGGGCAGCACGGCGCCGCTCGGGCCCGGCCCCGGCGGGGCGACGAGCGCGGTGGGGGAGGGGTCACTCACCGCGGCCTCCGGTGCTGGTCTGGGGGGTGGCGATGGCGCGGAGCAGACGGTCCTCGGTCACGTCGGTGCCGGTGAGCTCCTCGACGACGGCGCCGTCCTTGAGGACGACGACCCGGTCCGAGCCCTCGATCAGCTCCTCCATGTCGGAGGAGATGAGCAGCACGCCGAGCCCGTCCGCCGCCAACTCGTCGATGAGGCCCTGCACTTCGGCCTTGGCGCCGACGTCGATGCCGCGGGTCGGCTCGTCGAGGAGGAGCACCTTGGGGTGCATCGCGAGCCAGCGGGCGAGCAGCACCTTCTGCTGGTTGCCGCCGGACAGCTCGCCGACCTTCTGGTGCGGGCTCGACGCCTTGATGCGCAGCCGCTTCATGAAGGTGTCCACGATCGTGTCGATGCGCTCCTCGTGGACCAGGCCGAAGCGGGACAGGCGGGGGAGCGCGGCCAGGGCGATGTTCTCGCGGACGGAGAGGCCGGGGACGACGCCCTCCGCCTTGCGGTCCTCCGGGAGGAGGCTGATGCCGGCCCGGATGGCGGCCGGTGTGGAACCGGTGCGGATCCGCTTGCCCGCGAGCACGACACGTCCGGAGTCGGGGGGCAACGCGCCCGCGATGGCCTTCGCCGTCTCGCTGCGGCCCGAGCCGAGCAGCCCGCCGAGCCCGACCACCTCACCGGGCCTGATGGTGACCGACACCGCGTCCAGCCGGTGCCGCACGGTCAACTCCTCGGCCTGCAGCACCGGTTCGGACAGCGTCTCGTGGTCTCCGGTGAACCGGGTGAGCCCCTCGTCCTGCACCG
This sequence comes from Streptomyces sp. NPDC041713, assembly GCF_055591085.1. Lineage (NCBI taxonomy): Bacteria > Bacillati > Actinomycetota > Actinomycetes > Kitasatosporales > Streptomycetaceae > Streptomyces > Streptomyces sp. NPDC041713. Next base: position 166,790 of record NZ_JBVIZY010000004.1, on the reverse strand, counting down.
TCTCGATCTCCCGGCCCAGCATGAGGGCGACCAGACGCAGCCGGTCGAGGTCGGCCAGCGGGCCGGTGTGCACCACCTTGCCGTCGCGCAGCACGGTGACCGTGTCGCACACCTCGTACAGCTCGTCGAGGCGGTGGCTGACGTAGATCACCGCGATGCCGCGTTCGCGGAGCATCCGGATCACGCCGAACAGGGTGCGCACCTCGCGTGGTTCGAGCGAGGACGTCGGCTCGTCCATCACGACGACGCGCGCGTCGACCGAGACCGCGCGGGCCAGCGCCACCATCTGCTGCGCTCCGACGCCGAGTTCGCGCAGCGGACGGCGCACGTCGACGCGGACGCCGAGACCGCGCAGCGCCTCGTCGGCTTCCCGGTGCATCCGCCGGAAGTCGATCAGACCGAGCCGTCCGCGCGGCTCCCTGCCCAGGAAGAGGTTGCGGGCCACACTCATCAGGGGGACGAGGTTGACCTCCTGGTAGATCGTGGAGATGCCCGCGTGCTGCGCTTCGAGCGGGGTGGCGAACCGCACCGGGGCGCCGTCGTGACGGAGCTCGCCGGCGTCCGGCCGGTACACCCCCGTCAGGACCTTGATGAGCGTGGACTTGCCCGCGCCGTTCTCGCCGATCAGCGCGTGCACCTCGCCCGCGCGGGCGGTGAAGTCGACCGCGTCCAGGGCGCGCACGCCGGGGAACGTCTTGGTCAGGCCGGTCACCGACAGCATGTCAGTAGGCCTTGCCGAGGTCCGACGCGGCGTTCTTCTTCGTGTACGCGTTGTCCTTGATGACGATGTCCTGCGCCACCTTGCCACCCTTGGTGAACGTCTCCAGGGTCTGGAAGGCGAGCGGGCCGAAGCGCGGGTTGGACTCGACGACGCCGTCGATCCAGCCGTCGACGATGCCCCGGACGGCGCCCTTCGTGCCGTCGATGGTCACGATCTTCACGTCGCCGGCCTTCTTGCCCGCGCCCTTGAGGGCGTTGACGGCGCCGAGGCCCATCTCGTCGTTCTCGGCGTAGATCCCGGTGATGTCGGGCTTGGACTGGATGAGCTGCTCGGTGACCTGCTGGCCCTTCTCGCGGGCGAACTCGCCGGTCTGCTTGAAGACGACCTTCAGGTCCGGGGCCTTCTCCTTGATCCGGTCCTCGAAGCCCTTGGTGCGCTCGGTGGTGACGTTGTTGCCGGCCGCGCCGAGCAGGATCGCGATCTTGCCCTTGCCGCCCGTCGTCTCGATCATGCGGTCCGCGGCCCGCTTGCCCTGTTCGACGAAGTCGGAGCCGATGAAGCTCACGTAGTCCTTGCACGCGGCCGCGTTGATCTTGCGGTCGATGGTGACGATCGGGATGTGCTTGGCGCCCGCCGCGCGCAGCACGGGCTCCCAGCCGTCGGAGTTGAGCGGGGCGACGACGAGGACGTCGGCGCCCTTGGCGATGAGGTCCTGCACGTCGCTGATCTGCTTGGAGAACTGCGACTGGGCGTTGGCGGTGAGGAGCTTGATCCCGCGCTTCTTCGCCTCGGCCCGGATGGAAGCGGTCTCCGCGATGCGGAAGGGGTTGGCCTCCTTCTCCGACTGGGAGAAGCCGACGGTCGCGTCCTTCAGGTCCAGCTTCTTCCCGCCGTACGCGTCGATCGTGCAGGTCTTGCCGCTGCCCTTGCCCGAGGACGAGACCTCCTGTCCGGCGTCGCCCTGGTCCTGCGAGGAGCCGCCGGAGCCGTCGGACCCGTCGTCCTCGGACTTCGCGCAGCCGGCGGCGAAGAACAGGCCCGCGGCGAGGCCGGCGGCGACAAGGGTCCTGGCAGAGGTACGGCTGAGGAGTGTGGTCGGCTTCATGGAAGTCCCCAAACGGCACGGCCCCGGCACTGAGAGCGCTCACGGGAAAGACGGCACTTGCGGTCGACTCGGCGGTACGGGGAGCTTTTTACATCGTTGAAAGGGGCCTGTAAACCCTCCGCGCACGCTTCGGCGGCCTGCGGCGTCCGGGCGGGAGGGAGGGGATGCTCAGCGTCGGCCCAGTGTGCTCTCCCGCTCCACCAGCCGGAAGTCCGCGATGAGTTCGCGTCCCGCGGGCTCCTGCGGATGGGCCAGGCTGTGCAGCAGCGACTCGACGGCCAGCCGGGCGATGGCCTGCTTGTCCGGGGCCACCGTGGTGAGCGTGACGGCCCCGAACTGGCCCTCCGCGATGTCGTCGAAGCCCACCACGGCCACGTCCCACGGCACCCGCAGTCCCCGCTCGTGCAGCACCCGCATCGCGCCGATCGCCACCAGGTCGTTGTACGCGAACACCGCGTCGGGCCGCACCCCCGAGTCCAGCATCCGCGCCATGGCCTTGGCCCCGTCCCAGCGGTCCCAGCCGCCGACCGGGCCCACCAGGCTCTCGGAGGCGCTGATCCCGGCCGACGTCAACTCCTCGCGCCAGCCCGCCAGTCGCAGATGGGCGGGGCGGTTCGCGGAGTCCGTGCGGGCGCCCAGGAACGCGATGGTGGTGCGGCCGCGCCCGATGAGGTGGCGGACCGCGGCGCGGCTCGCGGCGACGTTGTCGATCGCGATGTGGTCGTGCGGCAGGTCGTACTCGCGCTCGCCGAGCAGTACCAGCGGCACGTCGTCCTCGCGGCCGCGCAGGTCCTCCGACTCCAGCTCCAGCGGGCTGAGGATCAGGCCGTCGATCACCCGGGCCCGGAAGCCCTGGCTGACCAGCACCTCCTGCTCACGCTCGCCGCGGGTGTGGTCGAGGAGGACGGTGAACTCGTGCTCGGCGGCCGCGTCGATGACGGCGCCCGCGAGCTCGGCGAAGTAGGGGTTGCCGAGCTCGGGGACGGCGAGCGCGATGATGCCGGTGCGGCCCTTCCTCAGGTGACGCGCCGTCAAGTTCGGGCGGTAGCCGAGCTCGTCGATGGCCTCCTGCACGCGGGCCCGCATCGCCGGGGTGACGTGCTGGTACTTGTTCACCACGTTCGAGACGGTCTTGATCGAGACCCCCGCGTGCTCCGCGACGTCCTTGAGGCTTACCCGCACTGCGTCTCCCTGCGTCGGTGGGTGCGCCCGGTCCTCCGGGGCGTTTGTCGTGACCCTGGACAGCGCGCCGGAGAGCGTGCTGTCATGCCAACTGCCGTTCCTTCCAACGTTGTACAGATTCGTTGTACAGACTGCAGCGACGAGCCGCCACCCTTCCTCACCAAGGAGGATCCGTGCGCATCAGACGACATCCCGGACGCCCCGCCCGTCTCGGCCGACACCTCGCCCTGCTGCTCGCAGGGGCCCTCGGCGTCGCGGGACTCACCTCCGTTCCCGCCGCGAACGCCGACGACGACCCCGTCGAGATCCACGGCCTCAAGGGCGAGTACTACACCCAGTCCGCCCCCGGCACCTTCGACTTCGACGAGCTGAAGGCCACCGGCCTCGACCCGAACATCGACTTCGGCAACCTGGAGTCCCGCCTCAAGGCCACCACCGGCCAGGCCGACGACGTCAGCGTCCGCTGGACCGGCCGGATCGTGCCCGAGAAGAGCGGCGCCACCACCTTCTCGATGATCGGCGACAACGGCTTCCGCCTCTGGGTCGACGGCAAGCTCGCCATCGACCACTGGCAGGACGACTGGGACAAGGAACAGACCTCCCAGGGCGTCGAGTTGCAGGCCGGCAAGGCCTACGACATCAAGGTCGAGTACTTCGAGCACTACGGCGGCTCCAACCTGCGCCTGAAGTGGACGCCGCCCGGCGGTGAGAAGAAGGCCGTCCCGCGCTCCGCCCTGCGCATCCCCGCCGACTTCGACTACGACGGCGCCATCGACGCCACCGTCCTGCGGGACGGCCGCAGCCTCAAGCTGGACTTCGCCCAGCCGCTCGCCGCACCGCCCGCCGGCCTCACCGACCACCTGAACGCCGTGATCGGCGGCGCCACTTGGCCGCTCGGCACCGTCACGACCGACCCGGCCGACCGGCGCAGCCTTCTCGTGAAGCTCAAGGAACCCGTCGTCGGCAAGAAGGGCGGCGACGCGCCCGGCCTCGCCGACATCCGCTACGACGGCAAGGGCGGCCTCACCGGCACGGACGGCAAGGCCGTCGGCCAGTTCTGGACCAGCGGCCCCAACCACTCCGAGTACGAGCTGCGCACCAAGTGGGCCGACGACGTCACTCCCGGCAACGCCCACCGCGAGTACCCCCGGCCGCAGTTGAAGCGCGCCGACTGGCAGAACCTCAACGGCTCCTGGCAGTTCGCCGCGGCCGAGCCGGGCGAGCAGCCCCCGGTCGGCAAGAAGCTCGCCGAGAAGATCCTCGTCCCGTACCCCGTGGAGTCCCAGCTCTCCGGCCTCGAACGGCACGAGGACCGCATGTGGTACCGCCGCACCTTCACGGTCCCGAAGAACTGGCGGGTGGGTGCGGGCAAGCGGCTCAACCTCAACTTCGGCGCCGTCGACTGGCAGTCCGAGGTGTACGTCAACGGCAAGAAGGTCACCGAACACAAGGGCGGCTACGACAAGTTCAGCGCCGACGTCACCGACGCGCTGAAGCCCGGCCGCACCCAGGAGCTCATCGTCGGCGTGTACGACCCGACCGACGCGGCGGACGGCGCCAACCCGCCCGTCGGCAAGCAGCGCCTCGACCCCAGCGGCATCTGGTACACCCCGTCCTCCGGCATCTGGCAGACCGTGTGGCTGGAGCCGGTCGCCGCCGACCACGCCGACTCCCTGAAGATCACGCCCGACGTCCCGGGCAAGCAGGTCTCCGTGGAGGCGCGGGGCGTGCGCGACGGTGTGCCGTTCACGGCCGCCGCGTACGAGGGCCACAAGAAGGTCGCGGAGGTCAGCGGGCGCACCGGGCAGCCCCTGAAGCTCAGGATCGCCGACCCGCGGCTGTGGTCCCCGGACGACCCGTTCCTCTACGACCTGAAGGTGCGGGTCGGCAAGGGTGACCGCGTCAGCAGCTACTTCGGGATGCGGTCGATCGCCGTCGAGAAGGTGAAGGGCACCCCGCGCACCGTCCTCAACGGCAAACCCGTCTTCCTGATGGCCACCCTCGACCAGGGGTTCTGGCCGGACGGCCTGCACACCGCGCCGAGCGACGAGGCGCTCGCGTACGACCTGAAGATGCACAAGGAGATGGGCTTCAACTCGGTCCGCAAGCACATCAAGGTCGAACCGGACCGCTGGTTCTACTGGGCGGACAAGCTGGGCCTGCTCGTCTGGCAGGACATGCCGGCCATGGAGGCGGGCCGCACCCCCGACACTGCTGCCCGCGCCGAGTACGAGCGCGAGATGAAGCAGATGATCGACGAGCACGCGAGCAGCCCGTCGGTCGTCATGTGGGTCACCTTCAACGAGGGCTGGGGCCAGTACGACATCGGCCGTGTCGCGGCACAGGCCAAGTCCTGGGACCCGACACGCCTGGTCAACAACATGTCGGGGCTCAACCTCGGCGCGGACGGGAACGCCGGCGACATCATGGACGAGCACGGCTACCCGAGCCCGGCGCTGCCGCCGCACCCCGACGGCGAACGGGCCCTGGTGAGCGGCGAGTACGGCGGGCTCGGCCTCGCGGTGCCCGGCCACGCCTGGGCCGTCCAGCAGAGTTACGTCGACGTGGATCCGGCCACCTACACGGACGACTACATCGCCAAGCTCGACGAGGTGCGGGCGCTCGCCTGCAAGGGGAGCAACGGCGCCGTCTACACCCAGATCACCGATGTGGAGGGCGAGTTGAACGGTCTGCTCACCTACGACCGCAAGGTCGTCAAGCCCGACGTGAAGCGGGTGAAGGCGGCGCACGAGGCGCTGATCCGTGACGCGTCGCAGGCCACGGTGGGCGGCTGCACACGCTCCTGAGCCCGTCGGCCCCCGGTCCGCCGTTCGCGCGGGCCGGGGGCCGGTCCCGTCCGACGCAGACCCCTTGACGGGTACACGCCGACAACCCAAGAATGATCGCGAAACAGGCTCTGACAACGTTGTCCCAAGCGCTCGGCGCAGGCCTTCGAGGAGGCGTTCCCCCATGAGTCCCACCATGAGATGGACCCGGCGGCTGCGCGGCGCGGGGACGGTTGCGGCGCTGGCCGCCCTGCTCGGCGGCGGCGCCCTGGCGATGCCGTCGGCCCAGGCGGACGCGGCGCGCGCACCGGCCGGTGGTCGGCTGACCGACCTGGTCAACCCGTTCATCGGCACCGAGAACGAGGGCAACACCTATCCGGGTGCCGCCGTCCCCTTCGGGATGGTGCAGCTCTCGCCCGACACCGGCCACAACACCGGCTACGACCACTCCGACACCCACATCCGCGGCTTCTCCGCGGTCCACCTCTCGGGCGTCGGCTGCGGACTCGGCGGCGACCTGCCGACGCTGCCCACCACGGGCGACGTGACGGAGACCGACTACGCCAAGTACGCCGCGGAGTTCAGCCACGACGACGAGAGCGCGAGCCCGGGCCGCTACCGCGTCGGCCTCAAGGGCGGCATCGAGGCGGAGCTGACCGCGACCGCCCGTACCGGCGTGCAGCGCTACACCTTCCCCGCCACCGCCAAGGCCAACGTCCTGCTGAACGCCGGGCAGTCGCTGCACAAGACGGTGCGCACCAAGGTCGAGATCCTCGACCACCGCACCGTGCGCACCTCGATCACCGGCAGCGGCTTCTGCCAGGACACCCGGCCGTACACGCTGCACACCCTCACCCGCTTCGACCGCCCCTTCACGACGTCGGGCACGTGGAAGGGCGCCGAGGTCACCGAGGGTGCGAAGGAGACCTCGGCGGGGGAGGAGCGCACCGGCGCCTTCGTCCGCTTCGACACCGGCAAGGACCGCACGGTCGAGGCGACGACCGCCATCTCGTACGTGGATGCGTCGGGCGCGGCCCGCAACCTCCGTGCTGAGGGCGGCCGTTCGTACGACCGGGTCGCGAGCGCGGCGCGCGCCGCGTGGGAGAGACGGCTGGACGACGTACGGGCGCGGGGCGGCGGCGAGACCGTGCGCCGCACCTTCTACTCGTCGCTGTACCGCTCGTTCCTCGCGCCGAACATCGGCAGCGACGTCGACGGGCGCTACACGGGCTGGGACCAGAAGACCCACCGCGCCAAGGGCTTCACGTACTACCAGAACTGGTCCCTGTGGGATACCTACCGCACCCAGGCCCAGCTCCTCGCGCTGCTCGCGCCGCGCGAGTCCCGTGACATGGCGCTCTCCGTCCTGAAGATCGACGAGGAGAGCGGCTGGCTGCCGAAGTGGGGCTACGGCACGGTCGAGACGAACATCATGACCGGCGACCCGATCACGCCCTTCCTCACCAACGCCTACCAGCAGGGCCTGTTGAAGGGGTACGAGGAGAAGGCGTACCGCGCGCTGAAGAAGAACGCCGACGGGGTGCCGCCCGCCGACTCCGCGCCGGTCGGGCGCGAGGCCAACAAGGAGTACCTGGCCGAGGGCTTCGCCCCGTACGTCAAGGGCCGCCCGCACGCCAAGCCCGGCGACTCCGACTACGACCACGGCGCCTCCGCCACGCTGGAGTACGCCCTGTCCGACGCGATGCTGGGCGCGATGGCGCGCGAGCTCGGGCACGACGCGGACGCCCGCCGCTATGCCGCGCGTGCCCAGAACTACCGGAAGATCTTCGACGCCTCGACCGGGTTCTTCCGCGCGCGGGACGCCTCGGGGGCCTTCACCGGGCCCGCTGACCCGGCCAAGAGCGAGGGGTTCCACGAGGGCACGTCCTGGCAGTACCAGTGGCTCGTCCCGCAGGACATCCCCGGCATGGTCGACCTGATCGGCGGCAAGCGGACGGCCACCGACCGCCTCGACTCCTTCTTCGCCTACGAGCAGCTGCTCAAGGATCCCGCGAAGACCGCCCGCGAGGTGTGGGTCAACGGCCCCTACGACTACTACAACGCCGACAAGTACAACCCCCAGAACGAGCCCGACCTCATCGCCCCGTACACGTACCTCTCGACCGGCCAGCCGTGGAAGACGACCGACGTGGTGCACGCCGCGCTCACCCTCTTCACGGACGCCCCGACCGGCATGACCGGCAACGACGACCTCGGCACCATGTCGGCGTGGAACGTGCTCTCCTCGATCGGCGTCTTCCCGGTCCAGCCGGGCACGGACACCTGGGGCCTGTCGACGCCCGTCTTCGACCGGGTCGACCTGCGCCTGGACCGCCGCTACTACCCGCGGGGCGCGCTGACGGTGAAGGCGCCGGGCACCTCGGACAGCAGCCGGTACATCCGGTCGGCGCGGGTCGACGGGGTCGCCCACGAGGCGACGTACCTGACCACGGACGACATCCGGGACGCCAGGGTGCTCTCCTTCACGGTGGGGGAGAAGCCCTCGGAGTGGGGGACGTCGGAGGGAGCCGCGCCGCCCGTCGTGCGGTGATCCCCGCCCGCCTCCGAACCGCCGGGCACCCCCTCGGTCCGTGCGCGTCGCCGGTGACGGTGTGCGCACAGGGCGTGGGTTTGGAGAGCGGGGCCACCGCTACGTAAACTTCCGCTTTTGGAGCTTCCGCGGGCGACCAGATGCGCCGTGGCACGGAATGACACGAGGACAGCGGCGATGACGGTGACAGACGAAGGCCAGGAGGGGACCGTCGAGCACGAGGCGTACGGCCCCGGCATCGACCCCGACCGTCTCGCCGTCTGCCTCGGCGTGCTCGACGAGCTGGACCGGCTCGAGATCGACCACCCCGACGCGATCGCCGTGCGCCGGGCCACCGCCGGGATCTACCGGACGGTGAAGCAGCGCCGCCGTCAGGAGCGCCGGGCCGCCAAGACCGCCCACGACAAGGCCGTCACCGAAGCCACCGCCACCGGCTCCGCCCAGCGCATCGACGACGAGACGGAGGGCCTGCTGCCCTCGTCGCGGACCGAGGAGGGGCGGATCGCGGGGATACTCCAGCGCCCGCGCTCCTGCTACACCTGCAAGGCCCGGTACGTGGAGGTCGACTACTTCTACCACCAGCTCTGTCCGGAGTGCGCGCTGCTGAACCGGAGCCGGCGCGAGGCCCGCGCCGACCTCAGCGGCAAGCGCGCCCTGCTCACCGGTGGCCGCGCCAAGATCGGCATGTACATCGCGCTGCGGCTGCTGCGGGACGGCGCCCACACGACCATCACCACGCGGTTCCCCAAGGACGCGATCCGGCGTTTCAAGGCGATGGACGACTCCGCGGACTGGCTGCACCGGCTGGAGGTCGTCGGCATCGACCTGCGCGATCCCGCGCAGTCGGTGTCCCTCGCCGAGCGGGTCGCCGACGCCGGCCCGCTGGACATCCTGATCAACAACGCGACGCAGACCGTGCGCCGTCTGCCGTCCGCCTACGCCGCCCTGGTCGACGGCGAGAGCGCGCCGCTGCCCGCCGGTGAGCTGCCCGCGCACTCCGTGATCGGCGCCTTCAACTCCGGAGCGGTGGACGGCCTGGCCGCCCTGCCCGTCGGCACCAGCGGTCTGGACGCGCAGCAGGTCGCCGACCTCGCGCTCGTCGCCGGCAACGCCAGCGTCGCCCGGCACCTCGACGGCACCGCCATCGACGCGGGCGGCCTGGTGCCGGACGTCGTCGACAGCAACACCTGGGTGCAGACCATCGAGCAGATCTCCCCCGTGGAGCTGCTGGAGACCCAACTCTGCAACTACACCTCGCCGTTCATCCTGATCAGCGCGTTGCGCCGGACGATGGCCGACGCGGCGAAGAAGGCGGAGAGCGGCCGCGCGTACATCGTCAACGTCTCGGCGATGGAGGGCGTCTTCGGCCGTGGCTACAAGGGAGCGGGCCACCCGAACACCAACGCGGCGAAGGCCGCGATGAACATGGTGACGCGGACCAGCGCCCAGGAGATGTTCGAGTCCGACGGCATCCTGATGACCTCGGTCGACACCGGCTGGATCACGGACGAGCGCCCGCACTACGACAAGCTGCGCCTCGCCGAGGAGGGCTTCCACGCCCCGCTCGACCTGATCGACGGCGCCGCCCGCGTGTACGACCCGGTCGTACGCGGTGAGGCGGGCGAGGACCTGTACGGGGTCTTCATGAAGGACTACGCGCCCGGGAAGTGGTAGTCCGGGCTGGGTAGGGAGCTGAAGGCGGGGCCGGGCCGGGGTCGGCGTCGGGGTGCGTGGTCTGCGGTGCGCGGTCAGCGGCGCACGGGCTGCGGCGTGCGGCGTGCGGCGTGCGGCGGGGAGTGTGGCGTCCGTCACTGTGGACGGTCCGCGTGCGGCCCTTTCGCGCCAGTCGTACGCCCTGTGAGCAGTGACGGGCCTGATCCCGCGGGTGTGACGCGCGGTGGCGATGAACCCCTCGGCCCGCTCCGGTGAGTTCGCCGCACTGGTGGAACCTGGCCCTCCGGTCGCCGTCGGTCACCGGCGCCACTTCTGACCTGCCGGTTCCGTGCGCCGTCTGGTCCGTCCTTGTCCGGAATTCATCCCCGTCTTTGGGGCCCCATCGAGCGCGGCTTCGCTCATTTGGTTAACCTAAGGCGAGCGGGCAGCCACCAGGGAGCCACAAGCCTCCCTCGGCCGCCCCGGGACAGGCTGGTACCACGGCCGCGGTCCCGCCAGAATCCGGCGCCACCGCGACCGAACTGCCTCTGTCCTTCCGTTACGCGACACAAAGGAGTGCGCGGTGACACCAGATCTGACGAAGCACGAAAATCGACCGGCGGAACGCGGCGGTGAACGGGCCGGACGGCCCCACAAGCTCCGCAATCTGGAGGCGTGGGCCAAGGCGGCCCCGATCCGTCTGGCCGGCTACGAGGACGACCTCGCCGAGCCGCACATCCTCCCCGGTATCGACTGATCCGGAGCTGCTCCGGGAAGCCCCCGGTGTCGGTCCGCTGCGCTTCGCCACGTGCCCCCGGCTCCCGAAGGCCGGGGGCACCGGTGTGTCCGGTCGTCTGCGTCAGGGGCGTCTGTGTCTGGGGCGTCGACGTCCCGTAGCAAGTAAGAATTCATCCGATGGATCGCCGTGTGCGCGTACTGAACCGTGGGGGGTTGCCTCTGATTCACCGGCCGACGCCCGCGCAAATGTCCAACTCCTCGCAGAGAACGATGCATTGACAGCTTCGTGAGGCGCTTGAATCATCGGACCTCATGACCGCACTGCGCTCACTCCTCGCCGCCGCTCTGCTCGTCGTGGCGGCCCCGCTCCCGGCCGCCGGCGCCTCGGCCCCCGCCGCCCCGGATCCACCGCGCACCGTGCCCGCCCTCACCGACTGGACGCCCGCCGAGGGGAGTTACCGCTACGGGCCCGGCACCCGCCTCGTCGCGCATGACCCCGCCTCGCGCCGCGTGGCCGCCACGCTCGCCGACGATCTGCGCGCCGCCGGCGAGGGCCACCCGGCCCTGACGCACGGAAAGCCCCGCCCCGGGGACATCGTGATCGACGCCGACCGGGCGCGGAAGCCGCTGGGCGGCGAGGGGTACGAACTCCGGGTGGGCGGACGCCTGGAGATCACCGGCGCCACCGAGGCAGGCGCCTTCTACGGCACCCGGACCCTGCTCCAACTCCTCGCCCAGAACGACCGCGTCCCCGCCGGGCGCACGGTCGACGTGCCCCACTACAAGGAGCGCGGTGTCGGCGTCTGCGCCTGCTACATCCACATCTCCACGCCCTGGCTGGAGAACCTCGTCCGCGAGATGGCGTACCGCAAGCAGAACCAGCTGCTCCTTGAGCTCAAGGTCAAGAGCGACGCGCACCCCGAGGCCAACTCCTGGGGTTACTACACCAAGAGCGAACTGCGGCGGTTGGTCGCGCTCGGCGAGAAGTACCACGTCACGATCGTCCCGGAGATCAACTCGCCGGGCCATCTGGACCCGTGGCTGGAGAACCGCCCCGACCTGCAGCTCACCGACTCCGACGGCGTCCGCCAGCCGGCCCGCCTGGACATCACCAAGGACGCGTCCTTCGCGTACTACACGAGCCTCGTCGACGAGTACGCCGACGTCTTCCCGGCGACGTCTGGGCACATGGGCGCCGACGAGTACATGCTCGGCTCCGACTTCGCCAAGTACCCCCAGATCCTGGAGTACGCGAGGAAGAAGTACGGCGCGAACGCCACCCCGCAGGACGCCTTCATCGACTTCGTGAACCGCGTGCACGCGTACGTCACGAGCAAGGGCAGGCACCTGCGCATCTGGAACGACGGTCTCACCGGCGCGAACACCGTGCCCGTCGCACCCGGCACCACCGTCGAGCACTGGCTCGACGTGAAGACGAAACCCAGTCGACTCATCGCGCAGGGTCACCCGTTGATGAACGCCGCCTACGCGCTCTACCTCGTGCGCGGCGGCTTCCACACCGACACCCGCAAGCTGTACGACCAGCAGTGGGACCCGCGCAGCTTCGAGGGCGAGAAACTCGCCACCGGCGGCGGCGTCACCGGCGCGAAGATCAGCCTGTGGCCCGACAACGGCCGCGGCGAGACCGAGAACGAGGTCGCGGCCGCGATGGCGCTGCCGCTCGCCCATGTCGCGCAGGTCACCTGGGGAGCCGCTCACCCGGACCCGACGTACGGCGAGTTCACCGCCCGCGCCGAGTCCGTGGGCCACGCACCCGGGTGGCGCGACCTCACCAAGTCGCCCGTGGCCGACGGGACGTACACCCTGCAGGACACGGCCGGACGTGCCGAGCCCCGCGACGTCCGGGTCGAGCGCACCGCCGACGGCTACCTGACGCTGCGGTCCACGGTGAGCGGCAAGTGCCTGGAGACCCGCAGCGGGAAGCTGACGCTCAACGTGCCGCTGCAGCCGGGGACCGCCGTCACCGAGGAGACGTGCGACAGGAAGAACACCCTGCAGCGGTGGGAACTCGCGAAGGCGCCGGGCGGCCTCCGGATCACCAACGCCATCACACGCATGGCCGTGCACGTCACGCAGGACGGCCGACTCGTCCAGTACGCACCGGACCAACAGCGGCCCGCAGCCTGGACGTTGCGCGCGCACTGACCCCCGCCTCCGAAGGAGATCGGCACCCCATGACCGTCAGCAGACGCCTCTTCATGGCCGCCGCCGTCACCACGGCCGTCGCCGCGTCCGGCGCCCCGCTCCCCGCGGCCGCGACCGGCGGACCCGGAAGCGCCGAATCACCCCACCGCATCCCGGTCGGCCCCGGTGACACGCCCGCCACGCTGGTCGCCAAGGCCTCCCGGGTCCGCCCCACCGCACGCCAGATCGCCTGGCAGAAACTGGAGCAGACCGCCTTCCTGCACTTCGGCGTGAACACCTTCACCGGCCTCGAATGGGGCACCGGCGACGAGGACCCGGACGTCTTCCAGCCCGCGGAACTCGACACCGACCAGTGGGCCCGCGCCCTGCGTGACGGCGGCTTCCGGCTCGCCATCCTCACCGTCAAGCACCACGACGGCTTCGTGCTCTACCCCTCCCGCTACACCAACCACACGGTGGCGAGCAGCAGTTGGCGCGGCGGCACCGGCGATGCGCTGCGCTCGTTCGCCGACTCGCTGCGGCGGTACGGCATCAAGGTCGGCGTCTACATCTCGCCCGCCGACGAGAACCAGTACCTCGACGGCGTCTACGCCAACGGCAGCAAGCGATCCCCGCGGACCATCCCCACCCTCGTCCCGGACGACGACCGGGCGGGTGACGATCCGCGCACCTTCACCCTCGACGCCACCGACTACGGCGCCCACATGCTCAACCAGCTCTACGAGGTGCTCACCGAGTACGGCCCCGTGGACGAGGTGTGGTTCGACGGGGCGCAGGGGCGCATCCCGCCGGACAAGGTGGAGACGTACGACTGGGACAGCTGGTACGCGCTGATCCGTGCGCTCGCCCCGGACGCCACCATGGCGGTGCGCGGCCCCGACGTCCGCTGGGTCGGCAACGAAGGCGGGCTCGCGCGGGAGAACGAGTGGAGCGTCGTCCCCGTCAAGGACTCCGGCAACGGCAGCATCGACTACGCCCTCCCGTACGACGCCCCCGACCAGGGCAGCCGCGCGGCGCTCGCCGAGGCGTGCTCCGTCGCCCAGTATCTGCAGTGGTGGCCCGCCGAGTGCGATGTCTCCATCCGGCCCGGCTGGTTCTACCACGACGACCAACAGCCCAAGAGCGTCGACGAGTTGACGGACATCTGGTTCCGGTCGGTGGGACGCAACTCCGTGCTGCTGCTCAACATCCCGCCGGACCGGCGCGGGCTGCTGCCTGACGCCGATGCGGTGCGGCTGCGCGAGTTCCGTCGGCGGATCCGGAGCGAGCTGCCCGAGGACCTCGCGGGCGGAACGCCGCTGCGGCACGATCACAAGAGGGGGACCGTCACCGCGGACCTCGGCGCCGTCCGCGCGGTGGACCGCATCCGCCTCGCCGAGGACATCCGGCACGGGCAGCAACTGGAGCACGCGGTCATCGAGGCGTACGCGGACGGCGGTTGGCGGGCCGTGACGGAGGTGGACACCGTGGGCGCCAGTCGCGTGCTGAGACTCGATGCCCCGGTGACGGCGCGGCGGTGGCGGCTGCGGGTGACGCGGTCGCGGGCGGGGGTGCGGATCGCGGAGTTCGGTCTGTACCGGTCGGAGGTCTGAGGCCCCGACCAGGGGCGCAGGCCTCCGGCTCCCGTTGACATGCAGGGGAGTGGATGACTGTAATGGTGCTCGTGCCGCGTGGCGCCGACCGAAGAGCAGTGGGCAGGTCGGCGATCGGGCGAGCACCTTCACTCAAGGACGACGCCGATGGATACGTCGTGAGTTCACACCCCGGGGCTTCCGCCTGACCGTGCGTCTTCGCGCGCCCCGGCCACGCCTCCGGCGCGTGGCGTTCCCTCTCACCCACCGCGCCTCCGAGTGTCCTCCGAGGCGCGAACCCCCTGTACGGAGACCTGACACCGTCATGCCCACGCACTCAACGCCCACGCACTCCACGCCCGACCGCCCGGCCACCGCAGGCTCCGCGCCCGCGCCCGCCCCGTTCAACCAGTCCGTCATCGACGAGTTCCGAGCGGGTGGCGGGAAGGTCGGCGGCCCCTTCGAAGGCGGCGACCTCCTGCTGCTCACGACCACCGGCGCGAAGACCGGTGAGCCGCACACCACGCCGCTCGGTTTCGTCCGCGCCGAGGGCCTGCTCCTGGTCGTCGGGTCGAACCTCGGCGCACCGCGCCACCCCGACTGGTACCGCAACGTCCTCGCCCACCCCACGGTCACCGTCGAACTCGGCACCGACACGTTCGAGGCGATCGCCGTCCCCACCGAGGGGGAGCGGCGCGAGTACCTCTTCGAGCGGGTGGTGGCCGCCGCCCCCGGCTACGGCGACTACCAGGACCGGACCAGCCGCGTCCTGCCCGTCGTCGTCCTGGAGCGGCCCGCGCACGAGGCCGGCATCCCCGAAGGTGCTGCCACCTTCGCGGACAAGATGACCCAGGTCCACCTCTGGCTGCGCGGACAGCTCCGGCACGTGCGCGAGGAGACGGAGGCGTACTTCGGTGTGCTCGCCGCCGATCAGGGGCAGGGTGCGCCGCCGAAGCCGGGCATCGGCCTGCAGATCCGCCAGCACTGCCTGGCCTTCTGCGACGCTCTGGAGTTCCATCACACCAGCGAGGACGCGCACCTCTTTCCCGTGATGGGTCACCACCACCCGGAGCTGCGCGAGACCTTCGACCGGCTTGCCGAGGAACACCGGGTGATCGCCCGGATCCAGCGCGAGCTGGCCGCGCTCCTCGCGGACATCGACGGAGCAGACCCCGCCCGTTTCCGCTCCGAACTCGCCCGTATGTCGACGGAGTTGGTCGCTCATCTCGACTACGAGGAGGAGTCGCTGCTGCCGATCCTGGCCGCGCTGCCCTGGCCTCCGGCGCCCCCGGGCGCATGAGAACCGTCGCCCGGGCAGCGGTCGGCGCCCGGGCGAACGGCCTCCACCCGGGCGGCGGCCCGGCTCAGTCCCTGACCGGCCCCGTGCTCTCCCGCTCGATGAGCCGGGGCAGCGGCACCTGGACCGTCGCCGCGGGGCCGTCGTCGAGCAGGGCGAGGAGTTCGCGGGCCGCGGTGCGGCCGAAGGCCACCGTGTCCCGGGAGAGGGCCGTCAGCCACGGGTGGACCATGCGGCAGAGCGCCGAGTCCTCCCAGGCGACCACCGAGAGGTCGTCCGGCACCGCGAAGCCGAGGGAGGTCGCGGCGGCCACGCCGGCCACGGCCATCACGTCGTTGTCGTACACCAGCGCGGTCGGCGGCTCGGCGGCCTGAAGGACCCGGCGGGTCGCCGCGGCGCCCTCCGCGTCCGAGTAGTCCGTCGTCACCGAACGCACCCCCGACATGCCCCGGCCCGCCGCCTCGACGCGCAGCGTGCGGATGCGGCGCTCGGTGTGCGCGAGCCCCTCCATGCCCGCGATGTGCACGATGCGGCGGTGTCCCAGGGTGTGCAGGTGGCCGACGACCGACGCCATCGCGCCCGCGTCGTCCGCCCACACCGTGGACAAGCCCGGGTGCCCGGCGTCCGGGTCGGGCACGCCGCCCGTCACCACCGCGGGCAGCCCGAGCTCGTCGAGCAGCGCGGGCCGCGGGTCGTCCGTGCGCGGGTCGACCACCAGCACGCCGTCCACCCGGTGCTCGGCCCACCAGCGGCGGTAGACCGCGCACTCCGCGGCCACGTCCTCCACCACCTGGAAGAGCAGGCCCAGGTGCCGCTCCGCGAGGACCTCCTGGATCCCCGAGATCAGCTGCAGGAAGAACGAGTCGACGCCCAGGGTCGCCGCGGGCCGCGCCACCACCAGGCCCACCGTCGCCGACCCCTCGCCGGACAGGGCGCGCGCCGCCGTGCTGGGCCGCCAGCCCAGCTGCTCCGCGACCCTGCGCACCCGGTCGCGGGTGATGGCGGAGACACCGGGCCGGTCGTTGAGCGCGAAGGAGACGGCGCTCTCGGACACCCCGGCGCGGCGCGCGATGTCCTTCATGGTCGGCCGACGTGCCGGTGACCGCTTGCCTTGCACCCGTTGCCCCTTTCCTGGCTCCCGGATACTAATGCGCTTGAGTGGCTGGACTCTAAAGCGCATTAGTCATCTGCCGCAAGGCCTCCAACGCACCTTTGTGACCTGCGGTGTTGGCCGGTCGATCGCACACTCTTCGAATTCCGTGTCCCGAATCCATTGACTTTGCTCCACCGCTGCGTGCAGGGTCTGCCTCGGCGCGGATTGCACGGTCGGGACGGTTGCAGTCACCGCCTCTCTCACGCTGGGCCGAGCAAAGGAGCCGTTTCACCGTGCGCATCTCCCGCATCCCTCGCAGAGCGGTCGCCGCAGGCGCCGTCCTCGCCGTCCTGCTGCCGCTGAGCGCCTGTGGCGGCGACGACGACGGCGGTTCCCAGGACGCCTCCGGGAAGATCGAAGGCAAGATCACCTTCCAGACCTGGAACCTGAAGGCCAACTTCAAGCCCTACTTCGAGGGCCTGGTCGCCGAGTTCGAGAAGAAGTACCCCGGCACCGACGTCCGCTGGGTCGACCAGCCCGGCGAGGGCTACGCCGACAAGATCAGCGCCGACGCCGCCGCGGAAACCCTGCCCGACGTCGTCAACGTCTCGCCCGACCTGGTCGCCCCGCTCGCCAAGGCGGGCCTCGCCCTCGACCTCGGCAAGGTGGCGGGCAAGTACGAGAAGGAGTACCTCCCCGGCGCCTGGAAGAGCCACCAGATACCGGGCATGGACGGCACGTACGCCTTCCCCTGGTACCTGAACACCGGCCCGCTCTTCTACAACAAGCGGCTCTTCAAGGACGCCGGTCTCGACGCGGACAAGCCCCCGAAGACGTACGACCAGCTCTTCGACGACGCCCTGCGGCTGGCGAAGAAGAGCGACGGCAAGGTCGCCACGCTCGCCAACGTCCCCACCATCGAGGACTTCGGCCGCTACGGCGTCCCGCTGATGAACAAGGAAGGCACCGGCTTCACCTTCAACGACGCCAAGGGCGTCGAACTCCTCACCGAGTACAAGAAGTTGTACGACGCCAAGGCGCTCGACGGGCAGGCCCTGACCGCCACCCCGGAGTCGACCGGCAAGAAGTTCCTCACCGAGGCCGTCGCCATGAACCCCGGCAGCGCGCTCGACCTGGAGAAGTTCAAGAAGGAGGCGCCGAAGCTCTACAAGAACATCGGCATCACCCCGCAGATCAGCAGCACCGGCAAGGACAACATGTACGTGATGGGCGTGATGGTGAACGCCCGTACCAAGCAGACCCCGGCCGCCGTGGCCTTCGCGCACTTCGTCACCGACGCCCGGCACCAGATGGAGTTCGCCAAGAAGGTCGCGATCTTCCCCAGCACCCAGGGCTCCCTCGACGACCCGTACTTCACCGAGCAGGACGGCAAGGAGGAGACCCGGGTCAGGGTCGCCGCCGCGAAGTCCATCAAGACCGCGGTGAACTACACGCCCGTGCTGTTCAGCGAGCAGATGAAGGTCGAGCTGCGCAACGCCGTCGCCAAGGCGCTGCAGGGCAAGGAGAGCCCCAAGGAAGCACTCGACAACGCTGTCAAGAACTGTGACCGGCTGCTGAGCCAGAGCTGACCGCTGCCGCTGTGCCGATCCATGACCAGGGAACGTCAGCCATGAAGACCCGTACCGCCCCCGCCAAGATCAGGCGTCAACTGCCCACCAGCCCCTGGCTGTTCGCCGCTCCCGGGCTCGTGATCGTCGCCGTTTTCATCCTCTATCCGTTCCTCAGCACGCTCAACAACTCCTTCACCGACAAACGGACGTTGATGCCGGGCGAATACGTGGGGTTCGCCAACTTCCAGGAGCTGCTGCACGACGACATGTTCTGGATCGGGCTGCGCAACAGCACGATCTACGTCCTCGTGGTCGTCCCCGCGCTCGTGCTGCTGCCCCTGCTGCTCGCGATGCTCGTCCAGAAGCACATCCCCGGCATCACCTTCTTCCGGTCCGCCTGCTACACGCCGGTGGTCGCCTCGATCGTCGTCGTGGGCCTGATCTGGGTGTGGATGCTCGACGAGCGCGGCCTGGTCAACGCCCTCCTGGAGGCGGTGGGCGTCGGGAAGGTCGGCTTCCTGAGCGACCAGTGGCTGCTGCTGTTCAGCGCCATGGCCGTCACGGTCTGGAAGGGCCTCGGCTACTACATGATCATTTATCTGGCGGCGCTCGCCAACGTGCCGCGCGAGCTGCACGAGGCGGCGGCGGTCGACGGGGCGGGAGCGGTCCGCCGCTTCCTCACCGTCACCGTGCCCGCCGTGCGCTCCACCATGGTCCTGGTGGGCGCGCTCTCCTCGGTCGCCGCCTTCAAGGTGTTCTCCGAGGTCTATCTGATGGCGGGCCCCACCGGCGGCCCGGCCGGCGAGGACACCACCCTCGTGATGCTGGTGCAGCGCGTCGGCACCGGCCTGACCGGACGGGTCGGCTACGCCTCGGCGATCTCGGTCGTCGTCTTCGTCGTCACCGTCGCACTGATGCTGCTCGTGCTGCGGGCGGACCGGAAGGAGGACGCGTGAGCACCGTCGAGAAGACACCGGCGACCGCCGCCCGGCGGCCCGCGCCCGACGCGCCCCGCACAGCCCGGCGCCGCGTCACCGACGAGAACGGCCGCCGGATGCCCGTGTGGGAGATCGTCCTGCGCTACGTACTCCTGCTCGCCGTACTGGCGTTGATGATCGGGCCGTTCCTCTGGCAGCTCTCCACGTCCCTGAAGGGGCCGCACGAGGACATCTTCAGCTCCCCGCCGAAGTTCCTGCCCGCCGACCCGACCCTGCACAACTACGAGCGGGTCGCCGCCACCATCCCCGTCTGGGACTACGCGCTCAACTCCCTGAAGGTGGCCGCCGCCAACGTGGTCACCAACTGCGTGGGCGCCACCCTCGCCGGATACGCCCTGGCCCGGCTGCGCTACCGCGGACGCAAGGCGGCCACGGTCGTCTTCATCCTGGCCATGCTGGTGCCCGTCGAGGGCATCATCATCGCCCAGTTCACGACCATGCGTGAGCTCGGCCTGAACAACACCCTCATCGGTGTGCTGCTGCCGGGCTGCGTCTCCGCGCTCAACGTCCTGCTGATGCGCAACGCCTTCCTCAACGTGCCCTACGAGATCGAGGAAGCCGCGTTCGTCGACGGCGCCAACGTGTGGCAGCGGTTCCTGCGCATCGCGCTGCCCGCCGTCAAGGGCACCCTCGCGGTCGTCGCGATCTTCGCCTTCATGGGCGCCTGGGACGACTTCCTCTGGCCGCTGATCGTGCTGAGCGACCCGGACCGGTTCACGCTCACCATCGGCCTCAACTACCTGCACGGCACCTTCGCCAACGACGAGCGCCTCGTCGCCGCGGGCACGGTCATCGCCGTGCTCCCGCTGATCGTCCTCTTCGCCTGCCTGCAGCGGTACTTCTTCCGCGGCGTGGGCGAGGGCGCGGTCAAGGGCTGAGCCGCCGCGCCACCCGAACTCCCTCAGAACCAGGATCCGCACTTGTCTTCCGCATCGCCTTCCGCGCCGCCTGCGGGCCCCCCGCGCTTCGGCGCCAACTACACGCCCGGCCAAGGGTGGTTCCACCACTGGCTCGACTTCGACATCGACGCCGTACGCGCCGACCTCGACGCGATCGCCTCGCTCGGCCTCGACCACATCCGGGTCTTCCCGATCTGGCCGTACTTCCAGCCCAACCGCACCCTGATACGCCCGCGCGCCGTCGAGCAGCTGGTCCGGCTCGCCGACGCCGCCGCCGAACGCGGCCTCGACGTCAACGTCGACGGCCTCCAGGGGCACCTGTCCAGCTTCGACTTCCTGCCCGCATGGACCCAGACCTGGCACCGGCGGAACATCTTCACCGACCCCGACGTGGTCTCCGGGCAGGTCGCGTACCTGCGCACGCTCGCCGGCGCGCTCGCCGACCGGCCGAACTTCATCGGCATGACCATAGGCAACGAGATCAACCAGTTCTCGGCGGGCCCGCACCCCGACCCCGACCGCATCACCGCGGAGCAGGCGGAGACCTGGCTGCGCACCGTCCTCGCCGCCTGCGAGGAGGGCGCCCCCGGCAAGCTGCATCTGCACGCCGAGTACGACGCCGCCTGGTACCAGGACGACCAGCCCTTCACCCCGGCGCAGGCCGCCCGGCTCGGCGCGGTGACCGCCGTCCACTCCTGGGTCTTCAACGGCACCGCCCAGCGCCACGGGCGCACCGGCACGGCCACGCGCCACCACGCGGCGTACATGATCGAGCTGTCCAAGGCGTGGGCGCTCGATCCGGGGCGGCCCGTCTGGCTGCAGGAGGTCGGCGCGCCCGCGCCGCTGATTCCCGCCGAGCACGCCGCCGCCTTCACCGAGGAGACGATCGCCGCCGCGCTCGACTGCCAGGACGTGTGGGGCGTCACGTGGTGGTGCTCCCACGACGTCTCGCGGGACCTCGCGGACTTTCCCGAGCTGGAGTACAGCCTCGGGCTGCTGACCAACGACGGACAGGTCAAGCCCGCAGGCGCCGCGATCGCCCGCATCGCCAAGGAGTGGCGCGGGCGCACCTGCGCGCCGGCGACCCGCACGACGGCGCTCGTCGTGGACGACGCCCCGGCGCGGCGGTCCGAATGTGCCCCCGGCGGGGTGGTCTTCGAGGCGTTCGCCCGCCTGGTGGCCGACGGGGTGCGGCCGACGGTCGTCCTCGCGAGCCGGGCCGCCGACGCGGCGTATCTCGCTGCGCGGGGCATCACGGAGGTCGTGTCGCCGGAGGTGGTGAGCTAGCCCGCGACATCGCACCGTAGATCGCGCTTCGCGCTCGTCCTCAAACGGCGGACGGGCTGACTATCCCCTGGGAGACCCCTCATGCATGACGACCGCACCTTGGTCGAAGCCCGCCTCAAGCGCGTTCTGGACGAGCGCATCAGGCCCGCCGTGTATCCCGCCTCCGTGCCGCTCGACGTGGCGGTGTGGAACGCGCCGGGCGAGCCGGTGCCGGTGGCCGAAGGGCTCGCCGCCGAGCCGGCGCCGACCGCCGTGGGGGAGCGGTGGGGCGCGCCCTGGGGGACCAGCTGGTTCCGGGTGACCGGGACCGTGCCGCAAGAGTGGGCGGGCAAGACCGTCGAGGCGATCCTCGACCTCGGCTTCGACGAGAACATGCCGGGCTTCCAGTGCGAGGGGCTCGTCTACCGCCCCGACGGCACCCCGGTGAAGGGTCTCAACCCGCGCAACCAGTGGGTGCGCGTCGCCGCGCCCGCCGAGGGCGGCGAAGAGGTGCGGCTGCACGTCGAGGCGGCCTCCAACCCGGTCATCCTCGACTACCACCCCTTCCTGCCCACCCAGTTGGGCGACAAGGAGACCGCGGGCAGCGAACCCCAGTACAAGCTGGAGCGCATGGACCTCGCCGTCTTCGACGAGACGGTCTGGCAGCTCGTCATCGACCTCGAAGTGCTCGGCGAGCTGATGGTGGAGCTGCCCGAGGACTCCGGGCGGCGCTACGCCATCGTGCGCGCCGTCGGCCGCGCGCTGGACGCCGTCGACATCCAGGACGTGGGCGGCTCCGCCGCCGCGGCCCGCGCCGAGCTGGCCGAGGTGCTCGCCACGCCCGCCGAGCCGTCCGCGCACCGGATCAGCGCCGTCGGCCACGCCCACATCGACTCCGCCTGGCTGTGGCCGTTGCGCGAGACGGTCCGCAAGGTCGCGCGCACCACGTCCAACATGACGGCGCTCATCGAGGACGAGCCGGACTTCGTCTTCGCCATGTCCCAGGCCCAGCAGTGGGCATGGATCAAGGAGCACCGCCCCGAGGTGTGGGCGAAGGTCAAAAAGGCCGTCGCCGACGGGCGGTTCGTGCCCGCGGGCGGCATGTGGGTCGAGTCGGACACGAACATGCCGGGCTCGGAGGCGATGGCCCGTCAGTTCGTGCACGGCAAGCGGTTCTTCCTCGACGAGTTCGGCGTCGAGAACGACGAGGCGTGGCTGCCCGACACCTTCGGCTTCGCCGCGGGCCTGCCGCAGATCATCAAGGCGGCGGGCTCCAAGTGGCTGCTCACGCAGAAGATCTCCTGGTCCCAGACCAACCGCTTCCCGCACCACACCTTCAACTGGGAAGGCATCGACGGCACCCGCATCTTCACGCACTTCCCGCCCGTCGACACCTACAACTGCTCGATGAAGGGCAGCGAGATCGCCCACGCGGCGAAGAACTTCAAGGACAAGGGCGTCGCACGGCACTCCCTCGCGCCCACCGGCTGGGGTGACGGAGGCGGCGGCACCACCCGCGAGATGATCGCCAAGGCCGCGCGCCTGCGGGACCTGGAGGGCTCGGCGACCGTCGCGTGGGAGACGCCGGAGACGTTCTTCGAGAAGGCGCAGGCCGAGTACCCGAACCCGCCTGTCTGGGTCGGCGAGCTCTACCTCGAACTGCACCGCGCGACCCTCACCAGCCAGGCCGGCACCAAGCAGGGCAACCGGCGCAGCGAACACCTGCTGCGCGAGGCGGAGCTGTGGGCCGCGACCGCCGCCGTGCGCAACCCCGATTTCGTTTACCCCTACGAGCAGTTGGACCACGTCTGGAAGACGGTGCTGCTCCACCAGTTCCACGACATCCTGCCCGGCTCGTCCATCGCCTGGGTGCACCGCGAGGCCCGCGCCACCTACGCCGCGCTCGCCCAGGAGCTGAACGGCATCATCGACAAGGCGCAGCGCTCACTGGCCGGTGAGGGCACCGGCGCGCTGGTCTTCAACTCCACGCCGCACACCCGCGACGGGGTGCCCGCGGGCGGTGCGCGGACCGCCGTCGTCGACGGCGACGCGACGATCACCCCGCGCGAGGAGGGCGGCTACGTCCTCGACAACGGCCTGCTGCGGGTGGAGATCGACGGCCGGGGCCTCGTGGTGTCCGCGTACGACATCGCGGCGGACCGGGAGACGATCGCGCCCGGCCGCGCGGCCAACCTGCCCCAACTGCACGCCGACTTCCCCAACATGTGGGACGCGTGGGACGTCGACGAGTTCTACCGCAACACCGTCACGGACCTGGCCGAGGCCGACGTGGTCGAGCCGGGCGAGGGCGCGTCGGTCCGTGTCGTACGCGGCTTCGGTGACTCCCGGCTCACCCAGGTGCTCTCGCTCGCCCCCGGCGACCGGCGCCTGGACATCGACACCGAGGTGGACTGGCACGAGACGGAGAAGTTCCTCAAGCTGGCGTTCCCGCTGGACGTCCACGCCGAGCGGTACGCCTCGGAGACGCAGTTCGGCCACTTCTACCGCGCCACGCACACCAACACGAGCTGGGAGGCCGCCAAGTTCGAGGCGTGCAACCACCGCTTCGTGCACGTCGAGGAGCCGGGCTGGGGCGTCGCGCTGGTCAACGACTCGACGTACGGGCACGACGTGACCCGCACGGTGCGCGAGGAGGACTGCGGTACGACCACCACGGTCCGCGTCTCGCTGCTGCGCGCCCCGCGCTTCCCCGACCCCGAGACCGACCAGGGAGTGCACCGCTTCCGGCACGCCCTGGTGCCGGGCGCGGGGATCGGTGACGCGGTGCGCGAGGGCTACCGCATCAACCTGCCGGAGCGGCGGGTGCGCGGCGGCTCCGAGGTGGCCCCGCTGGTGACGGTCGACAACGACGTGGTGGTCGTCACCGCGGTCAAGCTCGCCGACGACGGCAGCGGCGACGTGGTCGTCCGCTTCCACGAGGCCCACGGCGGCCGGACGAAGGCCACGCTGACGGCCGGATTCACGGTGGGCTCGGTGGCGGTGACGGACCTTTTGGAGCGGCCGCTCGACGGGGTGAGCGCACCGGAACTCGCGGGCGACGCGGTGACGGTGTCCCTGCGACCGTTCGAGCTGGTGACGCTGCGGTTCACGCGGGGCTGAGGGGCAGGTCCCCTCGTCCGGATCACGCCGGACCACGCCGGACCACGCCGGGTCACGCCGGGTCACGCCGGGTCCGCAGGGCTCGGCGTGGTTCTGCGGTGTGGTCGTCGGCGGTGAACTCCCCCGTCCTGGCCGTGTGGAAGGCACATCCGTCACGGCGACGCGACGGAGAGGTTCATTCACGCCTCGGTCCGCAGCCACACGCGCAGCGGGCCGACGGGGGTGAACCCCTGACGTTCGGCGGCGGTGAGGTCGTCGCCGTGTTCGTACCCGACGACCGGCACCCCCGGCCACAGCCGGTCCGTGGCCCGCAGGCAGCCGCGCCAGGCGGCGTCGAGGTCGCCGTCGGCGGCGAAGAGGTTGGAGATGCCGATGACGGAGGCGCCGGGATAGGCGATGGCGCCCGCGGTGACGGGGTCCGTGCCCACGGGGTCCATGCCCGAGGGGCCCGTGCCCGCGGGCGCCAGGAACACCGCTCCGTCGTCGAGCAGCGCGGGCCGGAACAGACCGCCGCTCTCCCCGTCACCGCTCCACGCGGCCTCCCACGCGAGCAGTCGTGCGGCGCCCTCGACCGGCCCCCATCGGTCGGCTCGCAACGGCGGTGCGGGCTCCGTCGCCGCGCGGTGGATCCACCGCGCCTCGAACAGCACCTCGAAGCCGGCCGCGGACAGGTCCAGCGAGCCGAAGCTGTCCTTGACGGAGGCGCCGGGGGAGGAGAGGTCGATGCGGGACAGCACGTCGTCGGGTGTCGCGGCGGGGGAGAGCGTCACGGCGTCGGGGTACAGCGGAGGCGTACGCAAAGCGCTTGCCCACACGCCTCGTTCGACGGCACCCGGCACTCCGTGGGAGCGGCAGACGGCGTCGCACCAGAGGGCGTTGTTGCGTACGGTCGCGCACAGCGCGGACAGCGGGGACGGGGTGGACGGGGTGGCGCGCGCATCGGTGATCACGCGGGGATGGTGTCAGAACCGGCCCGCTCGGGTCTCCCGTATTTCTTTCGGCCGCCCTGCGGGGACAGGGGTGCCACCCGTGGACCGGTGCAACATGATGAGCTCCTGAGGCTGTCGCGCAACGGGGGTGTGGCATGGAGTCGACGGAGCTCGCGATGCTGGCGGTGGGTGTCGTCAGCGCGGTGGCGACCGGCGCGGCGACCGGCGTGGGGAGGGGGCCGGGGCCGCTGTCACCGAGCTGGTCCGCTCACGTCTGGCCCGCACGGAGCGGGGGCGTGCGGCGCTGGAGGGGATCGACGGGGACGGGACGAGCGCATCCGCCCAGTCGCAGGCCCAGACCGTCCTGCGCGAGGAGATCGAGGCGGATCCGGCGCTGGGGCGGCAGCTGGCCCTGCACCTCAACGCCCCCACGACGTACAACCGGGACGCGGTGGTCATCGACCGCAGCACGATCACGCGCAGCCACATCGCGCTCGGTCCGATCACGGTCAACAAGACCCCGGGCGCGCTCACCGTCCTGGCGCTGATCGGTGTGCTGCTGCTGGCCCTGGTGGCGCTCGGCGTGTACGGGGGGACGCGGCTCATCGCCGACGATGGCCCGCGGGGCACCTCGGCGCAGGACAGCGGAGAAGGCGGCGAGCACGACGGCAAGGGCACGGCAGAAGGCAAGGGCTCGGCCGAAGAGGAGAAGGCCGCCGACACCGGCGATGACGCGGCCGACCGCACGCGCGCCCTGACCGTGGCGCAGACGCGCGACGCCCTGCCCACGCGGAAGGACATGCCGCCCGGCTGGTCCCAGCAGAGCCCGGCCGGTGCCGTGGAGGCGGAACGGTCCGGCGGCTGCCACATGGGAGGCACGCGGTACGAGATGTCGTCGGGGTCCGGAGCGGTCAGGGCCGAGTTCCAGCTCCACGCCTGCACGTCACCCGACCAGGCGGAGCGCATGCAGGAGCAGCTGGTCCGTCAGCAGTCCGGCTGCGACAGGACGACACCGCTGTCGCTGCCTCCCCTGGGCGACAAGAGCTCGACCTTCACGTACTACAAGGAACCGGAGGACAGCACGAACGCCATGGCCGTCGTCCGGGTGGGCAGCACCGTGGCCTGGCTACGCCTCGGCGAGGTGAACGGCCTGCCGGACTACGAGGCACAGCTCGACGAGCTGGCGCGCCTTCGTCGCCCGGATCGAGCGCACCCTGGCTGACGGCTGACGGCTGACGGCTGACGGCTGACGGCTGACGGCTGACGGCTGACGGCTGACGGCTGACGGCTGACGGCTGACGGCTGACGGTTACCGTGCCAGGGCGCGGGTCGCGCGGGGTTCAGCCCTCCACCTGAGCCCGCAGCCACTCCTCCACCTCGCCCACGTGCGCCGCCGCCGCGGCCCGTGCCGCCTCCGGATCCCGGGCCACGAGTGCGCGATGGATCCGGGCGTGCTCGCGACGGGTGCGTTCGAAGGCGCCCTCCTCCTGGTAGCCCCGCCACACACGGGCGCGGAACGTGCGGGACGAGAGGCCCTCCAGGATCGCGGCCATCGTGTCGTTGTCGGCCGCGAAGGCGATCGTGCGGTGGAACGCCAGGTCGTGGGAGAGGATCTCCTCCGGATCGTCGGTGGCGTTCATCGCCTCCAAGTGCTTTTCCACGTCCGCCAGTTGGTCCGCCGAGATCCGCGCGGCGGCCAGCGCCGTCGCAGTGGACTCCAGCACCCGGCGCACCTCCAGGAGCTCAACCAGGCGCGGCCCGCGGGAGAGGTCCGCGACCACCCCGAAGGTCTCCAGGAGGTCGCCGGCCTCCAACTGTGTGACGTAGATGCCGGATCCGTGCCGGGCCTCAAGGACTCCGAGCACCGTCATCGCCCGGATCGCCTCCCGCATGGAGGAGCGCGAAATGCCCAGCTGGACCGCCAAGTCCCGTTCCGTGGGCAGGCGTTGGCCGGGTTCTAGGCGGCCCTCGCCGATCATCGCCTTGATCTGCTCGATGGCCCGCTGCGTCACGGTGCCCTTCTGCGGGGCGGACTGGTCCGGCTGGTCCACGTAACGCTCCTCCACTGGACGGGTGCGCGGCAGTCTAGCCAGAGAAGTGGTCCGACCACTACGGCCGTACGGCGCGGAAAGTTGCCGACGAGGGGTGTTGTGGGTGCCAAGTGGTCTGATAAATATTCGCGTCATCGGGTCCCGGTGGCCGCTCGACGCGGCCTCGGACGCGCTTGATCACGCTCGATCCCCGTTCGTTCCCCCCTCGATGAGGAGCCGTCAGATGGCCGGCAGGAAAGTGCGCGACAGGCACAGGAGCAGGCCCGGCAGGGCGGGGACGTCGCGGGCGGTGCGCGCCGCCGCCGCGGCCGCCTGCGCGTCCCTGGCGCTCGCGGCGTGCGGCAGTACGAAGGACACCGCGGCGCCCGGCGACGGGGGCGGGGGTGAGGGCAAGGTCGGCGTGGTCCTGCCCCTGCTGACCTCGCCGTTCTGGCAGTCGTACAACGACTACGTGCCGAAGATGGCGAAGTCCGAGGACGTCGACGCGATGAAGACCGTCAACTCCAACAGCGACCCCTCGCAGCAGATCACCGACATCAACAACCAGCTCAACCAGGGCGTGAAGGGACTCGTCGTCGCGCCGCTCGACAGCGCCGCGATCTCCGCGGGCCTCGACCAGGCCGAGCGCAAGGGCGTGCCGGTGGTCGCCGTGGACGTGGCGCCCGAGAAGGGCAAGGTCGCGATGGTGGTGCGGGCCGACAACGTCGCGTACGGCGAGAAGGCCTGCGACTACCTCGGCAAGCAGGTGGAGACCGGCGAGGTCGTGCAGGTCATGGGCGACCTCGCGTCCGTCAACGGCCGTGAGCGCTCCAAGGCCTTCCGGGACTGCGTGAAGAAGAAGTACCCGAAGCTCAAGGTGCTCGAGATCCCCGCCAAGTGGGAGTCCGACACCGCCGCCGCCAAGCTGGACACGCTGCTCAACTCGCACCCCGACATCAAGGGGATCTACCTGCAGGCCGGCGGCGTCTACCTCGCCCCCACCCTGCAGACGCTGAAGTCGAAGGGGATGCTGAAGAAGGCGGGCGAGAAGGGCCACATCACCGTCGTCTCCAACGACGGCATCCCGCAGGAGTTCGACGCCATCCGCAAGGGCCGGATCGACGCCACCGTCTCGCAGCCCGCCGACGCCTACGCCAAGTACGGCATGTACTACATCAAGGCCGCGATGAACGGGAAGAAGTTCAAGCCCGGTCCGACCGACCACGACTCCGAGATCGTCGAGCTGCCCGGCGGCGTGCTGGAGGACCAACTGCCCGCGCCGCTGGTCACGAAGGAGAACGTCGACGACGCCAAGCTGTGGGGCAACACGGTCACATGAGCATCCCGATGACCAAGCCCCCCGCCGGCCGGGGCGACGTGACCCCGCTCGTCGAGGCGTCCGGCATCGTCAAGCGGTACGGACCCACCGTCGCGCTGCAGGACGGCCGGCTCACCGTACTGCCCGGCGAGTCGCACGCCCTCGTCGGCCGCAACGGCGCGGGCAAGTCCACCCTCGTCACCGTCCTCACCGGACTCCAGGCACCCGACGCGGGCACCGTCCGCTTCGACGGCGAGCCCGCCCCGCCCCTCGCCGACCGCGACGCCTGGCGCCGCAAAGTGGCCTGCGTCTACCAGAAGCCCACCGTCGTCCCCGAGTTGACCGTCGCCGAGAATCTCTTCATCAACCGGCAGCCCGAAGGCCGCGGCGGACTCATCAGCTGGCGCAGACTGCGGACCGAGGCCGCGGCGCTCCTCGACACCTGGGACGTGCGCGTCGACCCCGATGCGCGCACCGCCGACCTCAAGGTCGAGGACCGCCAAATGGTGGAGATCGCGCGGGCGTTGAGCTTCGGCGCGCGTTTCATCGTGCTCGACGAGCCGACCGCGCAACTCGACAACCGAGAGATCGAGCGCCTCTTCACCCGCATGCGCGCCCTGCAGGAATCCGGCGTGACCTTCCTCTTCATCTCGCACCACCTCCAGGAGGTGTACGAGGTGTGCCAGACCGTCACCGTGCTGCGCGACGCCCGCTGGATCACCAGCGCTCCCGTCGCCGAACTGCCGCGCGCCGCCCTGGTCGAGGCCATGGCGGGCGAGGTCATCGCCGAACAGGCCGAGGCCGAGCGGGCCGTGGCCCGCACCGAGGTCCCCGCCGACGCCCCGGTTCTGCTCGACGTCGAGGGCCTGACCAGCGAGTCGTACGCCGACATCGACCTCACCGTCCGCAAGGGCGAGGTCGTCGGCCTCGCCGGATCCAGCGGCAGCGGCAAGATCAACCTCGCGGAGAGCTTCGCCGGACTGCACACGCCGACCCAGGGAACCGCCCGGCTCGACGGCCGCCCCCTGCCGTTCGGCGACGTGCGGGCGGCCCTGCGCGCCGGGGTGGGCTGCGTGCCGCGCGACCGTCACGGCCAGGGCCTCGTCTTCGGCATGACGATCGGCGACAACGCCACGATGAGCGTCCTCGACCGGCTCGGCCGCCACGGATTCGTCGGCACCGACACCAGACGCCGCTTCGCCCACGAACTCATCGACCGGCTCGACATCCACACGGAGGGCCCCGACCAGCCCGTCTCCGACCTCTCCGGCGGCAACGCCCAGAAGGTCGTCATGGCCCGCGCCCTCGCCAGTGACCCCCGCCTGCTGATCCTCATCAACCCGACCGCGGGCGTCGACGTGAAGTCCAAGGAGTCGCTGCTCGCCCGCGTGGACCACGCCCGCGACGACGGCACCGCCGTCCTCGTCGTCTCCGACGAACTCGACGACCTGCGCCGCTGCGACCGCGTCCTCGTCCTCTTCCACGGCCGGATCGTCGCGGAGTACGAGGCGGGCTTCACCGACCAGGACCTCATCGCATCGATCGAGGGCGTGGGTCCCGACAGGGGCGCGGGGAACTGCGCGACAAGCCCCCACCGTCCCGCGGCGAAAGAACAAGGAGACAACCGTGGCTGACATCAAGGCCCCGTCGGCCCAGTCGGCGCCCGCAACCGCCGTACCGAAGCACCCCGTACAAGCCCGCGCAGCGAAGAGCATCGTCCTGCGCCGGGCCCGCGAACTCGCCCTCGTCCCCGCCCTGTTGCTCCTCATGCTGTTCGGCGCGCTCGTCAACGACTCGTTCCTGACCGAGCGCAATCTCATCTCCATCCTCGGCGCGTCCGCCGCGCTCGCGATGGTCGTCCTCGCCGAGTCGCTCGTCCTCATCACCGGCAAGTTCGACCTCTCCCTGGAGTCGGTCGTCGGCATCGCACCCGCCGTCGGCGCACTCCTCGTCCTGCCCGCCGCCCAGGCCGGGTTCGGCACCGACCTGCCGGCCGCCGTCGGCATCCTCGCCATTCTGCTGGTCGGCGCCGTCATCGGCGCCTTCAACGGCATCCTCGTCGTGAAGCTCAAGCTCAACGCGTTCATCGTGACGCTCGCCATGCTCATCGTGCTGCGCGGCCTGCTCGTCGGCGCCACCGAGGGCAAGACCCTCTTCGGCATGTCCGACGCCTTCTACACCCTGGCCACCACCACCTTCCTGAGCATCCCCATGTCGGTGTGGCTGGCCGCGGCCGCCTTCGGCATCGCGGGCTTCGTCCTCAAGTACCACCGGGTGGGCCGCGCCCTGTACGCGATCGGCGGCAACCCGGACGCGGCGCGCGCCGCCGGCATCCGCGTCGAACGCGTCATGCTCGGCGTGTTCGTCGTCGCCGGCGTCCTCGCCTCGGCCGGCGGCCTCATGCAGACCGGCTACGTGGGCGCCATCAACGCCAACCAGGGCCAGAACATGATCTTCACCGTGTTCGCCGCCGCGGTCATCGGAGGCATCAGTCTCGACGGCGGCAAGGGCACCATGTCCGGCGCCCTCACCGGCGTCCTGCTGCTCGGCGTCGTACAGAACCTGCTCACCCTCGCCCAGGTGCCGTCCTTCTGGATCCAGGCCATCTACGGCGGAATCATCCTGGTCGCCCTGATGATCGCCCGCGTCACCACGGGCCGCGCACAGGACTGACCGACCACCGGTTCCCCGCGCCCCGCCCCTTTCCGGAAAGGCCTCCTGTGTCCCCGACCCCCGCCCGCATCACCGCGGTCGACACCTACGACATCCGGTTCCCGACGTCACGGGAGCTGGACGGCTCCGACGCGATGAACCCGGACCCCGACTACTCCGCGGCCTATGTGGTGCTGCGCACCGACGCCGCCGACGGCCTGGAGGGGCACGGCTTCACCTTCACCATCGGACGCGGCAACGACGTCCAGGTCGCGGCCATCCACTCCCTGCGCCACCACGTCATCGGCCGCCCCGTCGACGAGGTCTGCGCCGACCCCGGCACCGTCAACCGCGCCCTGATCGGCGACAGCCAGCTGCGCTGGCTCGGCCCCGAGAAGGGCGTGATGCACATGGCCATCGGCGCGGTCGTCAACGCCGCCTGGGACCTCGCGGCCAAACGCGCGGGCAAGCCGCTGTGGCAGCTGCTCGCCGACGCCACCCCCGCATGGCTCGTCTCCCAGGTCGACTTCCGCTACATCGCCGACGCGCTCACCCCGGAGGAGGCCCTCGGCCTGCTGCACGCGGGACGGGTGGGCGCCGTGGAGCGCACGGCGCTGCTCCGGGAGCGGGGCTTCCCCGGATACACCACCTCGCCCGGCTGGCTCGGCTACAGCGACGAGAAGCTCACCCGGCTCGCCCGGCAGGCCGTCGCCGACGGCTTCACCCAGATCAAGCTCAAGGTCGGCGCGGACCTCGACGACGACATCCGCCGCTGCCGCACCGCCCGCGAGGCCATCGGCCCCGACATCCGCATGGCCGTCGACGCCAACCAGCGCTGGGACGTCGACGAGGCGGTGCGCTGGACGCGCGCGCTCGCCGCGTTCGACCCGTACTGGGTCGAGGAACCCACCAGCCCCGACGACGTCCTCGGGCACGCCGCCATCCGCTCCGCCGTCGCCCCGGTCAAGATCGCCACCGGCGAACACGTGCAGAACCGCATCGTGTTCAAACAGCTCCTCCAGGCCGGCGCCATCGACATCCTGCAGATCGACGCGGCCCGGGTCGGCGGGGTCAACGAGAACCTCGCGATCCTGCTGCTCGCCGCCAAGTTCGGCGTGCCCGTCTGCCCGCACGCGGGCGGCGTCGGCCTGTGCGAGCTCGTCCAGCACCTGTCGATGTTCGACTACGTGGCGCTCGCCGGCACCACGCAGGACCGCGTCATCGAGTACGTCGACCACCTCCACGAACACTTCACCGACCCGGTCGTGCTGCGCGCGGGCCACTACACGGCCCCGGCCGCGCCGGGCTTCTCCGCGACGATGCGGGCCGAATCCATCGCCGCGTACACCTACCCGGGCGGCACGTTCTGGGCCGCCGACCTCGCCGCACGACCCGACCTCGCTCGACCCGACCTCGCACCGGACAAGGGAGCAGCCGCATGACCGACTTCCAAGGGCTCAACGCCCTCGTCACCGGCGGCGCCTCCGGCATCGGCCGGGCCACCGCCGAGCTCCTCGCCGCACACGGCGCCCAGGTCGCCGTGGTCGACCGCGACCCGAGCGGCGTGCACAAGCCCCTCCACCCGTACACCGCCGACGTCACCGACGACGCGTCCGTACGGGAAGCCGTCGCGGCGGCAGCCGCCGACCTCGGCGGGCTCGACATCCTGGTCAACAACGCCGGCATCGGCGCACAGGGCACCGTCGAGGACAACGACGACGCCCAGTGGCACGCCGTCCTCGACGTCAACGTCCTCGGGATCGTCCGCACCACCCGCGCCGCCCTGCAACACCTGAGGGCGTCCTCGCACGCGGCGATCGTGAACACCTGCTCCATCGCCGCCACCGCGGGCCTCCCGCAGCGCGCCCTGTACGCGGCGTCCAAGGGCGCGGTGCTCTCCCTCACCCTCGCGATGGCCGCCGATCACGTACGGGAAGGGATACGCGTCAACTGCGTCAACCCCGGCACCGTCGACACCCCGTGGATCGGCCGCCTCCTGGACGCCGCACCCGACCCGGCCGCCGAACGGGTCGCACTGGCCGCCCGCCAGCCCAGCGGGCGGCTCGTCACGGCGGACGAAGTCGCGGGCGCCATCGCCTACTTGGCCGGACCACTCTCGGGCGCCACGACCGGCACCGCGCTCGCCGTGGACGGCGGCATGCAGGGACTGCGGCTCCGCCCCGCGGCCTCGTGAGCGCCGTCCTGGCCCGGCGCCCGCTCGGCCCCGGCGGCGTCGAGGTGACCGAGCTGTCCTTCGGCGGCGCGGGCATCGGCAACCTCTACGCGCCGATCACCGACGAGCAGGCCGCCACCGCCCTCGACCACGCCTGGGACGCGGGCATCCGCTACTTCGACACCGCGCCGCACTACGGCCTCGGCCTGTCCGAGCGCAGGCTCGGCGCCGCGCTGCGCGGCCGGGACCGCTCCTCGTACGTCCTGTCCACGAAGGTCGGCAGGATCCTGGAGCCGGCCGACGAGGTGCGCGGCGACGATCTCGCCGACGGCGGCTTCGCGGTGCCGCGGACGCACCGCAGGGTCTGGGACTTCAGCGCGGACGGCGTGCGCCGCTCGATCGAGTCGAGCCTCGCCCGCCTCGGCCTCGACCGGATCGACGTCGTCTTCCTGCACGACCCCGACCACCACGCCGAGGAGGCCTTCCGCGAGGGCTACCCGGCGCTGGAGAGGCTGCGCTCCGAGGGGGTCGTCGGCGCCATAGGAGCGGGCATGAACCAGGCGGAGATGCTGACCCGGTTCGTCCGCGACACGGATGTCGACGCGGTGCTCTGCGCCGGCCGGTACACCCTCCTCGACCACGCCGCCCTCGCCGAGCTGCTCCCGGCGGCGAGCGAGCGGGGCGCGTCGGTCGTCATCGGCGGCGTCTTCAACTCGGGGCTGCTCGCCGACCCCCGGCCGGGCGCACACTTCGACTACACCGAAGCGCCGCCCGAACTCATCGCGCGCGCCCGCGCGTTGGGTGCCCTCGCCGAACGGCACGGCACCACGCTGCGGGCCGCCGCGCTGGCCTTCCCCTTCGGCCACCCCGCCGTCGCCAGCGTGCTGGTCGGCATCCACGCCCCGGAGCACGTCACGGACGCGGCACGGCAGTTCGGGGCCCGGGTGCCGGACGAGTTCTGGCAGGAGGCCCGCGCGTCGGGGCTGCTACCGTCCCGGGTTCCCGTGCCCGGTGACGTACGACCGAGTGACGTACGAGGAGAGGTCCGCTCATGAAGGTCGCGCTGCACACCAAGGTCCGCGCCGACCGCGTCGAGGAGTACGACGACGCCCACCGCGCGGTCCCCGCCGAGCTCACGGCCGCGATCCGCGCCGTGGGCGTCTCCTCCTGGACCATCTGGCGCGGCGGCACCGACCTGTTCCACGTCCTGGAGTGCGAGGACTACGGCAGGATGCTCGCCGAGCTGGCGAAGCTGCCGGTCAACATCGCCTGGCAGGCCCGCATGGCGGAGCTGCTCGAGGTGGTGCACGACTACTCCGCCGAGGGCGCGGCGGCCGGCCTGCCCGTCGTGTGGGAGCTGCCGTGACCGGGGGCACGGGGGCCGGGGCCGCGGTCCCCGGGCCGTCCCTCGTCGACGCCCACCACCACGTGTGGGACCTGTCCGTGCGCGACCAGGACTGGATCACCGGCGAGGCCCTCGCGCCGATCCGCCGGAACTTCTCCCTGGCCGACCTGGCCCCCGAGGCCCGGGCGGCGGGCGTCACCGCCACCGCCCTCGTGCAGACGGTCACGGTACCGGAGGAGACTCCGGAGATGCTGGCTCTGGCGGCCGAAAGCGACCTGGTCGCGGGGGTCGTCGGCTGGGTCGACCTGACGCGCCCGGACGTGGCGGACACGCTGGCCGCCCTGCGCGAACTCCCGGGCGGGCGGCACCTGGTGGGCATCCGTCACCAGGTGCAGAGCGAGCCGGACCCCGAGTGGCAGCTGCGTCCGGACGTCCACCGCGGACTCGCCGCGGTCGCCGCGGCGGGCCTCGCCTACGACCTCGTCGTCCTGCCCCACCACCTGCCCGCCTGCACGAAGGCGGCGACGCGCCACCCCGAACTCACCTTCGTCCTGGACCATATGGGCAAGCCGCCCATCGCCTCCGGCGCCCTCGAACCCTGGGCGTCGGCGGTCCGGTCGTTCGCCGCCCGCCCCAACACGGTGTGCAAGCTCTCCGGGATGGTGACCGAGGCCGACCACCGGACGTGGACGGTGGACGACCTGCGGCCCTACGCGGACACCGTCCTCGCCGCCTTCGGACCCGAACGCCTCATGTTCGGCTCGGACTGGCCCGTCAGCACGCTGGCGGCGCGGTACGTCGAAGTCCTGGACGCGGCACGGCTGTTGACTCAGGACCTCGACGCCGACGGGAGGGCAGCGGTGTTCGGCGGGACGGCCCGCCGCGTGTACGGCATCTGAGGCCCGCTGGAGCTGCCCCACACCTCACCCGCGGACTCGGTCGCCGAGGCCTTCGAGGCCCACCGGGACCGGCTCAAGGCCGTCGCCCACCGCGTGCTCGGCTCGCACGCCGACGCGGAGGACGTGGTCCAAGAGGCGTGGCTGGGCCTCTCCCGCCAGGGCGCCGGCACCATCGACAACCTCGGCGGCTGGCTGACCACCGTGGTCGGCAGGCTCAGCCTCGACGTGCTGCGGTCGGGCAGGAACCGGCCGCAGCTCACCCTGGACGACCCGCTCCCCGAGTTCACCGTGACGTTCGACGACACCCCGGCTCCGGACGAACTCGTGGCGCTCGGGGACTCCGTCGGCCTCGCGCTCCTCACCGTCCTCGACTCGCTGCGCCCGGACGAACGACTGGCGTTCGTGCTGCACGACGTGTTCGCCGTGCCGCACGCCGAGATCGCCGCGATACTCGGCAAGTGGACGCGACCAAGATGCTGACGAGCCGGGCCCGCAGAAAGGTCGGGCAGGGCCGGACCGCCCGGCCGGCGGCGGACGACATGCGGCAGCGACGCGCGGTGGTCCGGGCCTTCCTGGCCGCTGCGGGCGACGGTCGCTTCGAGGAACTCCTGAAGGTCCTTCACCCCGAAGTGAGGTTCACCGTCCACACTCCGGGGGGCGGCACGTCCGTCACACTCGGGGCCACCGAGGTCGCCACCCGCGCGCGGGTGGCGGGCAGCGCGGCGTCGGGAGTCGCGGCGACCGTCAACGGCCGCCCCGGAGTGCTCTCCTGGAACGCGGACGGCACCCCGCGCGCCCTGCTCGTCTTCACCGTCGCGGACGGCGTCATCACCGAGGTCACCGCCGTGACCGCCCCGGACAGGCTGGCCCTCATGGACCTCCCGGCCCCGGTATGAGGGCGACGCCCGCCCTACTGTCCCCGGGCCCGCCCTACCGCCCCCGGGCCGGCGCGGCGAGCCGGGTCGGGGGCAGGAACTCACGCACGTACGTACGCTCCCAGCAGGCCCCCGTCTCGCGCCGCTCGCGCCACGTCGTGTACCGGTAGCGGTAGAGCCGGGCGCGGATGTACGTGGGCGGGGCGTCGGGCGGGAACGGTGAACCGCGCAGCAGCCGCAGCGTGTCGCGGTCGCCGTCCAGGAGACGCTCCACCAGCGGGCCGAACCACGACCTGGCGTAGGCGGGGGAGAGCCCGGCGAACCACATCATCCAGTCCAGGCGCAGATGGTAGGGAGCGAACTGCCGTGGCCACCGCCGTACGTCACCGGGCTTCCCCTTGAACTCGTAGGACCGCCAGTCGGAGTCCTCGCGCGCCACCGGATCCGCCGTGCCCTCGATGACGACCTCCTGGCGCACCCGGCTGACGCTGCCAAACGCGCCGTAGGAGTTGACCAGGTGCAGCGGGTCGAACGAGGTGTTCATGACCTGCCGCCGGGACAGCAGATTGCGCACGGGATGGTAACTCAGCGCCAGGAGCGCCGCGGTGACGACGACGACCACCACCTTGTACCAGAGGGGCGGGTCCGCGAGATCGGGAGCGGTGTGCCAGGGGGACAGGTCGAGGGCGGACGCGGCGAGGACGATGGTGAGCCAGTTCAGCCAGGCGAAGTTGCCCGAGAGGACCAGCCACAGCTGGGTCACGATCATCAGGGAGGCCGCACCCGTCGCCACCGGCTGGGGTGTGAACAGCAGGAAGGGCACCGCGAGTTGGGTGACGTGGTTGGCCGCCACCTCCACCCGGTGCGCGGGTCGCGGCAGATGGTGGAAGAACCAGCTCAGCGGGCCCGGCATCGGCTGTGTCTCGTGGTGGAAGTCCAGGCAGGTGAGCTCGCGCCAGCACGCGTCCCCGCGCATCTTGATCAGCCCGGCGCCGAACTCCACGCGGAAGAGCACCCACCGCAGCAGGAACAGGACCAGGACGGGCGGTGCGACCCGGTCGTTGCCGAGGAAGACGGCGAGGAAGCCGACTTCCAGGAGCAGCGACTCCCAGCCGAAGCCGTACCAGGTCTGCCCCACGTTCACGATGGAGAGGTACAGCGCCCACGGGACGAGCCACAGCGCCATCGCGCCCCACAGCGGCAGGTGCCCGTCGAGCCCGGCGAGCAGCGCCACCGCCACCACGCAGCCCAGCCAGGCGCACGACGCGAAGAACCGGTCCGAATAGCGCAGCTGGAACAGGCTCGGCGCCCGGCGGAACGGCACCCGCTCCACATAGCGCGGCACCGGCAGCATCCCGCGCTCCCCGATGAGCGCACGGAACTGCAGGGCGGCGCCGAGGAAGGCCACGAGATAGACCGCGGCAAGCAGCCGCTGGACGATCAGCCGGCTCAGCCAGTACGTGTCAGCCGTGAACCACTCCACGGCCCCATTGTGCCGCCGGCCAGGCCCTACGGCAGTGAGGACCGGGGGAGGGCACAGGGGCGCCGGGGGAGTCCTGGGCCCGCGTGCCGGGTGGTCCGGTTCGGCTTGCGGGCCCGTCGGGGCCCCTGCAGACAATGACGCAAGGTCTCCCCGGACCAGGGGCGGACGGCACGGCAACGGCGGGAGAACCGGTGCGTACACCCACCAGGACCCACGCGTTCGTCCTCGCGATATCCGCGGCCCTCGCGCTCGCGGGCTGTTCCGGCGACGGCGACCGGAAGTCGGCGGGCGACGGCGGCGAACTGTTCCTGCAGCCGGTCGCCGCGCAGGGCCCCGACCCGTTCACCGACTCCACCGCGAAGGACGCCGCGCCCCCGCCGCCCGTCACCCGTTCGCCGCAGCCCTCGCCGACGGGATCGGCCACCCCGCAGGGCACCCGCACCGTGTCGGGTGAGACGGCGGGGCTCTACGGTGGCACGCACGCCCTCGGCAGCTGCGACGTCGACCGGCAGGTGCGCTTCCTCGACGCCGACCGCGCCAAGGCCCGCGCCTTCGCGGCGGCGTCGGGCATCGAACGGGCCGGAGTGCCGGAGTATCTGCGGGGCCTGACCCCCG
Source organism: Streptomyces sp. NPDC041713 (assembly GCF_055591085.1). Classification (NCBI taxonomy): domain Bacteria; kingdom Bacillati; phylum Actinomycetota; class Actinomycetes; order Kitasatosporales; family Streptomycetaceae; genus Streptomyces; species Streptomyces sp. NPDC041713. Next base: position 127,754 of record NZ_JBVIZY010000004.1, on the reverse strand, counting down.
TCGTCCTGCGGACCGACACGCGCGTCACCAACCACGGCTACCGCGACGGCTCCGCGACGAGCTTCCAGTCCGTCCTGCAGTCCGGCACGGCCGTCCTGGTCGACGACCGGGGCCTGCCGCGCGTGCGCTGCGCGTGCGGGAACCCGCTGAAGCCGCCCGCCGCCCTCCACCACACGCCCCGCCCCAACGGCCGCGCGTGGAGCGGTTACGAGGCCTCGCGCGTGGTCGTCGTGACCCCCGCGCCCCGGCCGGTCACGCACCTCGTCATCGTCGACGTCGTCGACCACACCTGGATCGAGCGGAAGGTCGGGGACGAGCACGCCCGCCACGACCGTGAGACCAAGCCGCCGAAGCCCCCCACGCCCTCCCCGAAGACGCCCTCGCCGACCTCACCTGACCCGACCACCCCGCCGCCCACGACCCCGCCCACGGACCCCGACCCGACGGACCCGGACGCCACCGAACCCGGCGAGCAGGATCGCAGCGGCAGACCGGACGGGCCCACCGAGCCGTTCCAGGACCAGGACCCGGACCCGGACGGCTCCTCGACCGACTGCCCGCCGCAGACCGGAACGCCGTCCGACACACCGTCCGGCACGCCCACCGACCCCTCCCCGTCACTGCCGCCCGGCTGCCCCACGCCCGAGACGCCGTCGGACACGCCCCCGGCCCCGGAGGACCTCACCGAGCCGCCGACGCCGGAGGGGGACGGGCTCGTGCCCGACGACCCGTTCCTGTCCCCGAACCCCTTCTCCGACAGCGACCCCGGCACCTTCGACACCTGAGCCTCCCCGCGTGCGGGCGTCCGGGCCTCCGCCTAGCGTGGGCGCATGGAGCACGACCCGGCGGGGCACTGCCGCTGCGGGCAGCCGGCCGGGGAGTCGGACGGCTGCTTCCTCTCGCTGTACGGGAAAGTGCTGCGCATGGGCCGCTTCGACTGGGACCTGGTCACGGGCCACATGACGATGGACGCCACCGCCCACGAGGTCTTCGACGTCCACCCCGACGAGTACGACGGCCGCCCCGAGAGCCTCGCCTTCCGCGTCCCCACCGTCGAGGCGCACCGCCTGGACCAGACCGTCTCGCACGCCCTGAAGGACGGCAGCGACACCTACGGCGCGTACTTCCGGATCCGCTGCCGCTCGGGATCGCTGCGCTGGACCCACACCCAGGGCTGCATCCAGCGCGACGCGACGGGCCGGCCCCACCGCATCCTGGGCATCGTCCGGGACGCCACCCGCGAACTCGGCGACAGCCCGGCCGCCCTGTCCGAGCGCGCCGACGAGGAGGCCGAGCGGCGCCGCACCACGACCCTCGTGCAGAGCACCACCGCGGCGCTGGCACACGCCCGCACGGTACGGGACGTCATCGACGTGCTCCGGGACACCCGCGGCCTCGCCCACCTGGGGGCGTCCAACCTCGTCATGGGCCTCGTCGAGGCCGGCCGCGTCCGGCTCGTGGCCGAGGGGCCCGCCGGCAGCTACGTCCAGGGCACCCGCCTCACCGGCGTCGACGAGGACTACCCCATGAGCGAGGTCGTCCGCACCCTCGCCCCGCGCTACATCGACACCGCCGACGACTTCGCCGAGTCCTACCCGCTGCTGTGGCCGCACATCGACGAACTCGGCATCACCGCCGCCGCGTATCTGCCGCTGATCGCGCAGGGCCGGGCCGTCGGCGTCCTCGGCCTGCTCTACCAGGACAAGACCGGCTTCACCACGGAGGAGCGCAACGTCCTGGTCGCGCTGAGCAGCAGCATCGCGCAGAGCCTGCAGCGCGCCATGTTCTACGAGCAGGAGAAGGACCTCGCCCAGGGCCTCCAGCAGGCCATGCTGCCGCGCAGCATCCCGGGCGTCCCCGGCGCGGAGATCGCCGTGCGCTACCGTTCGGCGGCGCTCGGCCGGGACATCGGCGGCGACTGGTACGACGTGATCCCGCTGCCCGGCGGCGCCCCCTCCGGGGGAGGCCGGGTCGGGGCCGTCATCGGCGACGTCCAGGGCCACGACACGCACGCCGCCGCCGTCATGGGCCAGCTCCGCATCGTGCTGCGCGCCTACGCCGCCGAGGGCCACACGCCCGCCACCGTCATGGCCCGCGCCTCCACCTTCCTGCACGAACTGGACACCGACCGCTTCGCCACCTGTCTGTACGCCGAGGCGGACCTGTCCACCGGCGTGGTGCAGTTCGTCCGGGCGGGCCACCTCGACCCGCTGGTGCAGCTAGCCGACGGCTCCTGTCGCCGGGTGCAGGTGGCGGGCGGGCTGCCGCTCGGCCTGTCCGCCGAGTTCGGGCGGCTCGACTATCCCGTCACCACCCTCGAACTCGACGCGGGCCAGACGCTGTTGCTCTGCACCGACGGGCTCGTGGAGGAGCCGGGCGCCGACCTGGACGACGGCATGCGGGCCCTCGCGGAGCTCGCCGCCGTCGGCCCCCGCGATCTGCAGCGCCTCGCCGACCGGCTCTGCGGCATCGTCGACGGACGCGGCGGCGACGACGACGCCGCGCTGCTCCTGATGCGCCGGCACGCCGTCGACGCGCCGCGCTCCGGCGGCCGCCTCCAGCAGCACGTGGCGCCAAGCGACCCCGAGGCACTCGCCGACGCCCGTCACATGATCAGGGCGGCCGTCCGGGCCTGGGGCGCGGGCGAGCGGGCCGACGAGATCGAGCTGGTCGCCGACGAGGTGATCACCAACGCGCTGATGCACACCGACGGCGCCGCGGTGGTGACCCTGCGGGTCCTGAGCGGCAGCGAGCGGCGGCTGCGCGTCGACGTCGAGGACTCCTCCAGCGCCCTGCCGCGCCGTCGCGACGCGGGCGACGACGGGGTCTCCGGCCGCGGCCTGCTCCTGGTGGACCGGCTCGCGGACGGGTGGGGCGTGGAAGCGCGGGGCGGCGGCAAGTGCGTGTGGTGCGAATTCGTCATGCCGGCCGAGAAGCAAAGGGGTTGAGGGAGAGCCATGCCTGAACTGCCAGAAGTCGAGGCCCTGAAGGAGTTCCTGCGGGACCACCTGGTCGGCCGGGAGATCGAGCGGGTGCTGCCCGCCGCGATCAGCGTCCTCAAGACGTACGACCCGCCGCTCACCGCCCTGGAGGGCCGTACCGTCACCGCGGTGGAGCGGCACGGCAAGTTCCTCGACATCGACACCGGAGGACCGCACCTGGTCACCCATCTCGCCAGGGCCGGCTGGCTGCGGTGGTACGACCGGCTGCCCGAGGGCGTGCCGCGGCCCGGCAAGGGCCCGCTGGCGCTGCGCGTCGCCGTGGAGTCGGGAGCGGGCTTCGACCTCACGGAGGCGGGCACCCAGAAGCGGCTCGCGGTGTACGTCACCGAGGCGCCGGAGGAGATCCCGGGCATCGCGCGGCTGGGGCCGGACCCGCTGGCCCCCGACTTCGACGAGAAGCGGTTCGCGGAGCTCCTGTCGGGTGAACGGCGGCAGATCAAGGGGGCGTTGCGCGACCAGAGCCTGATCGCGGGCATCGGGAACGCGTACAGCGACGAGATCCTGCACGCGGCCCGCATGTCGCCGTTCCGGCTCACGTCGAGCCTCGCGAAGGAGGAGATCCATGGGCTGCATGTGGCGCTGCTGGATACGCTGAACCAGGCCGTGGAGCGCTCGCACGGCGTCGCGGCGGGCCGGCTGAAGGCCGAGAAGAAGAGCGGCCTGCGGGTGCACGGCCGCACCGGGGAACCGTGCCCGGTGTGCGGCGACACGATCCGCGAGGTCTCCTTCGCCGACTCCTCGCTGCAGTACTGCCCGACGTGCCAGACGGGCGGGAAGCTGCTCGCGGACCGGCGGATGTCGCGGCTGCTGAAGTGACGCACGGGTGAAGTGGCGTACGGGTGAAGTAGCGCACCGACCGGGCTTCGCGGCGCGGGCGGGGGGCCGAACACGGGCCCTCAGGGACGCCGCAGCGTCAGCAGTGTCTTCCCGTCGGCCGTGCGCACCTCGTACCGCACGGTCCGGCCGGTGCGCAGCGCCGAGGCGCCCCGGGTCCGCACGGCGCGCTCGGGCGTCCGCCACGTCGTGACGGTCTGCTCGGATCCGTCGGCGGCGACGGCCACCAGTTCGCAGACCCGCCCGCGGGCCGCCGCGTCCCGCACCGTGAGCCCGATCTCCGACCCCCATACACGGTCCCGCGCGGTCAGGGTGGCGGTGGCCCCGCTGCGCGGGTCCCGCGCGCTCATGCGCACCGGTTCCGGCGCCGTCGTCGTCAGCGCGGCCAGGGCCGGGGCGGCGGCCACCAGGACGGCACAGAGGGCGGCCGCGCCGACGCGGCGTCCGCGGCCCGCGCCGTACCGCCGTGCGGTCTCCCGCAGCACACCGTCCAGCAGGCCCGCGGAGGGCGCGGCACAGGGCTCGACGGCGATCGGTGTCACCCGGCAGTAGAGCTCCAACTGGCCTGTCGTCGTGGAGAGTTCGTCGAGCGCGAGGAGGCAGGCGGGGCAGTCCGCGAGGTGGTCCTCGAAGCGGAAGGCGTCCGCCGCGTCGAGGAGGCCGAGCGCGTAGGCGCCCGCGTCACGATGCCGCTCCAGGGACCTCATGGTGTTCCTTGCCGTTCCGTGTCGGTGGGGGTGCTGCTCGCCCTCCGGTACGCACGGGGCCGCGGAATCACTCAAGGGCCGCGCCGGGGCTCAGAACAGATGGATCGCCAGGTGTCCGAGCGGCAGTCCGAGGCGCCAGGCCGGGGTCCACACCTTCGGCCCGTCCTCCTCGCCCTGTCCGGCGCGGCCGGGCACGGCGTCCAGGTCCGGGGCAAGCAGCTCGGTCTCCTGCAGCCAGCGCCACGCCCGGTCGGCGAGCTCCAGGTCGGGCCGGGGGCCGCCGGCGGCGACGGCGTCCACGGTGCGCTGCGCCAGCCGCTCCCGGACCCAGTCCTGCCACGGCTGGCCGTACGCGGTCAGGGTCAGCCAGGTCTCCAGCTGCGACACCACGCGGATGCCGGACAGCTCGCCCTTGCTGTCCGACAGGAAGATCGTCAGCGCGAGGGCGTCGCGCCCCGCCCGGTACTCGAAGGAGGTGGGCGGCATCAGATCGCCGGTGCGCAGCAACTCGTCGGCGATGTACTCGGCGTACAACCACGCCATGGGGACGGCCAGTTCGCCGCCCTGGGGCCCGCCCGTGTTTCCTCTGCTCTCGTGCCGCATCCGCTCCGCCTTCCTCCGGTCCGTGCGCGTCACCGGCCTCTGGCCCCCCTGTCCGGCACACGGTGAGGACAGCCGATTACCCGCGAGGGGTGCGGAGCAAGGCGCTTTACCGACCCTTGACCCGGCCTTCCGTTTCACCGCAGGTGGGCCCTCTCGTGTTGTTCTCGTCACAGGGTCGTCCCTTTGACTCCGTTTCAGGGACTATGACGGCAATGGTTCTTGATTTGATGTGATTTCCGTATGTGGATTCATCTGGCCGGATAACGCCCCAGCCACGGAGCCCACCCATGACGCACCGCGTACGGATCTCACGGCCCACAAGAACCCCTCCGACCTCGGTCATCACACGCCTCGCCTGGCGTCCGCGCCCCGCGACCGCCGCCGCGGCGGCCCTGCTGCTGGCCGGCCTGGCGGGGGCCGCCGCGTGCTCCGCCCAGCCGTGGGCGACCACCTCGGCACGGTCCCCGGCCGGCGGGTCCGCCGCCCAGCGGCACCCCTTCACCCTGGTCGCCTCCGGAGACGTGCTCCCGCACGCCTCGATCATCCGCCAGGCCAACGCCGACGCGGACGGCGACGGCTACGACTTCGCGCCGATGCTGGCCGGCGCCAAGCCGGTGGTGTCCCAGGCCGACCTGGCGATCTGCCACATGGAGACGGTCTACGGCGCCGACGGCGACTACTCCGGCTACCCGGCCTTCAAGTCGCCGCCTCAAGTGGCCCGCGCCCTCAAGGCCACCGGGTACGACTCGTGCTCCACCGCCTCCAACCACACCCTGGACGACGGCGCCGACGGCATCCGCCGCACCCTGGACGCGCTGGACAAGGCGGGTGTCAAACACGCTGGTTCGGCCCGCACCGCCGCGGAGGACAAGAGCCCGGCCTGGTTGCGGGCCGGCGACGCGAAGGTCGCCCAACTCGCGTACACCTACGGCACGAACGGCTATCCGCTGCCCAAGGGCAAGCCCTGGTCGGTCGACCTGATCGACCGCGCCAAGATCGTCGCGGACGCACGGGCGGCACGGAAGGCGGGCGCCGACGTCGTGGTGGTCAGCATGCACTGGGGCACGGAGTGGCAGGACGAACCCGACCGGCAACAGCTGACCCTCGGCAAACAGCTCACGGCGTCCCGCACGGACGGGCGCCCCGACATCGATCTGCTGCTCGGCACACACGCCCATGTGCCGCAGGCCTACGAGAAGGTGAACGGCACCTGGGTCATCTACGGCATGGGCGACCAGATCGCCGGCGCGATGATCAACCACGAGGACGAGCCCGACCCGCGCGGCAACCAGGGCACCATCGGCCGCTTCACCTTCGAGCCGCCGGCGAAGGACGGGGAGCGCTGGCAGGTGAAGAAGGCCGAGTTCCTGCCGATGCTGTTCGACACGGACGCCAATCGCGTCGTCAACCTCAACCGGGCGCTGGACCGCGGCGCCGAGGTGAGCGACGTACGCGACCGGATCCGCCGCGTCGTCCTGAGCCGGGGAGCCGGCAAGGACGGCCTGGTCATGGGGAAGTAGCCGCGGCGGCCCCGTCCGCGGGCGGCGCGATCCGCAGCAGCCAGCCGCGCCCCGGGGCCACCGGGACCGGCTCGCCCGCGGCGAACGACCGCTCCGGCTGGAACCCCTCGACGGCCGGCGCGTACGCCGCCACCGGACCGGAGTCCGTGCTCAGCACGGCCTCGGCGGGCCCCGCCGCCCAGGACGCGAGCGCCGTGACCGTCCCGCCGGGACCCCGCCACGTCGTCGCGAGGACGTCGTCCCTGCCGGTCCGCACCGGCGGCTCACCCGCCCACCAGCCGGTCATCTCCGCCTCCGGCAGCCGCAGCCGGTCGAAGGCCCGCCACAGCGGCCGTACATCGGTCATCGGGGCCCGCGCCGTCATGCCGAAGACGAGGCCGCGCCACGGGTTGCCGCCGCCCTCCAGCATCTCGCCCATCAGCCCGAAGGGGACGCCCGAGATCTCGACCAGCCAGTAGGCGGGGTCGGCGCCGTCCCCGTCGTCGTAGTCGAAGAGCTCGCCGAGCCACAGCCGGTCGACGTACGGCAGCAGCTCCGCGTAGAGATTGGCGCTCGAGGAGAAACCGTCCGGCTCCCGGAACTGGTTGCACGAGTGCAGATCGACCAGCGGCGCGGATTCCCCGGACCGGGCGAGCGCCTTGCGGACCCGCTTCATGGTGGTCCGGTCGTACGCCACGTCGTCCAGATACAGACCGTCCACGCCGACCACCCGGCGCAGCCGCTCGATGCCGCACACGTAGGAGTTGTGCCAGCGCGAGTCGCCGGAGGTGACCACCGCGACGTCGCCGACGTCGGGGGCCACCCACCCCGGCACGTGACGCCGCCCCAGGTGCTCCTGCAGCCAGGCGTGGCCGCCGCCGGGGCCGGGCGCGAAGATCTCGTCGCCCAACGCGGCGAGCACCGGCAACTCCGGTGTGTGCCGGGTGAGTTCGCGCACCGTGTCGTACACCTTCACGCGCACGCCGAGCCGGTGCGCCTCGTCGGTGTAGGCGCGCAGGGTCTCCGCGGCGAGCAGCGGGTCGTTGATGTAGGGGTTGGGGGGTGTGGCGTGGTGCAGGTTGACGACGTTCGCGCCGTACGCCGCGACCTCCTCGGGTGCGGCGTACGCGTGGTAGTACCGCTCGGCGAGCTGACGCGCCGGGTCGAGCGGCTTGAACGGGGTGAGCAGCAGCCGGAACTCGAAGCGGCGGCTCTCACCCGCGCGCAGCCGCAGCGGCCCGCTGTACGCGGTGAGGCGGCGCACCCCGGCCTCCGTCCGCAGCCGCACCCCGCCGTCCCCGTCACCCGCCCAGGAGCGGGGTGTGGCCAGGGGCTTCTCCCGGTAGTAGTTGGTGTTCAGGGGGCGGGCGTAGTGCTCGTCGCGGAGCGAGAGCTGCAGGCCCGCGGCCGGGTCGCCGAGCCAGAGGGCGTCCTGGTTGCGGGTGGGGGTCTGCCAGCTCCAGTCGTACGTCGCCGGGCAGGCGCGGCCCGTGAGGCCGAGCCCCATCGCGTACCGCGCGACGTCCTCCCGCAGCGGCACGTCCAGGCGGACGTCGAGTTCGGTGTCGGCACCCGCCTCGACGGTGGCGCGCACCACGAGGAAGCCGTCGGCCTCCAACTCGCCCTCGGTGCGCAGGAGTACGTCGCGGCCGGTGGCCGTCGTCGTCCAGCGCACGCGCGCCGGTCCCGGCTGGTCGAGGGTGAGCGGCGCGTACTCCAGGGGCCTACCGACGTCGAAGGTGACCGGGGCGGCGAGCAGCGCGCGGCCGGGACCGTCGGCGCGGGTCACGGAGGGGGTGAACGTGGACGTGAGGCGCCGGGGCAGGCCGTCGGGGCCGAGCTCGACCGTGCGGCCGAGGATCTCCAGCCGGTCCCCGTCCACCCGCACGGGCGTGAACGGCGGGACCACCTCGTCGTCCTGCGCCAGCGTCGAGTCGAGCCAGCGAAGGCGGGCAAGCCGGGCGGGTTCGCCCGCGCCGTGGTCGGCGACCGCGTCCTCGCCGACGGTGAGCAGCAGGGGCAGGGTGCGTTCAGGGATGCCCTGCGCGCGGACGGCGATCTCCCCCTCGTACCGGCCGGGCCTCGCCTGCTCGGGCACGTCGACGCCGAGCCACAGCGCGCTGACCCCGCCCGCGGGCACCGTGACCTCCCGCCGGAAGGTGCTGCCCCGCGCGTCGGTGCCGTTCGTGCTGAGGCACCGCACGGGAAAGGGCAGCCCCCGCACCTCGGCGCGCACGTCCGCGAGGTCGGTGAGAGCGAACACGCCGACCTGCAGCGCGTAGAACTCGCCGCGGTCCGCCGTGCCGGCGAGCGGAGCGCCCGGGGTGGCCCGCGCCCAGCGCGCCGGCAGGCTGCCGTACCGGCCGAGGGGGTGGGCGCGGTCCTCGCCGTAGAGGACGAACGCCTCGCCCTCGTGGGCGCGTTGGACCGCCCGGCGTTCGGCGGCGGTCGCCGCGAAGCCCATCGGGGCGAAGGAGTCGACGGCGCTCGCCGCCTCGTAGCGGAAGGCCTCGGCGCGGGGGAGCAGCGCCCAGCCGGCGGCCGGTCCGCCGGGCCCGGTGCCGCCCAGGCCGCAGCGGTGCGCCCAGCCGGGGTCCGCGGTGCGGGTGGGCGGGCGGTAGGCGGCCTGCGGGTAGTACGGCTTGCCGGTGTGCGCGTACGGCAGATAGTGCACCGCGTACGCCCCGGGGCCCTCCACCGGTTCGAAGGCGATCCGGCCGCGCTCCTCGGTCACCTCCACGGCCACCGTGTTGTGCACCCGCAGACCGGACGGGGCGAGCACGATCACGTCCACGTCGCCCAGCACGGAGCGTACGCTCATCTCCTGGCGGCGCCAGGGGAGTTCGGCGGCGACGGCGGGGGCCGCGGCCGCCACGTCCACCAACAGGCGATGATTTCCGTGGACGTCCTGATCCCAGAGGCCGATGCCGCACTCCAGCTCGGGATGGCCGCGCTCGGGCTCGGATCGTCCGGGTCGCGGCTCGGGACGGCCGGGCTGCGGCTCTGTCTCACCCATCAGTGCTCCCCAGGGCGCGGTTTGTTAGGTAAGTTTCTCAATCGCTCCGGGTCACGCTGAGAGCAACCGATCTTGCTGTCAAGGGGGAGGGACCCATGAGCGGCGACCCGTTGAGCGGTGATCCGTCGTTGCTGCGGCGGCTGAACGCGGCGGCCGCGCTGCGCGTGCTGCGCGAGCGCGACGAGATCACCGTGCCGGAGCTGGCCGCCCTGATCGGCGTGTCGCGGCCGACGGCCCAGGACCTCACGGCCCAACTCCTGCGCCAGGGACGGCTGGTCGAGCTGAGCCCCGGCAGCGGCGGCGTCGGCCGCCCGGCCCGCAGGTTCCGGTTCCGCGCCGAGGCGGGCCATGTCCTCGGCGTGGACATCGGCGCGCACAAGATCCTGGTGATCGCCGCCGACCTGCTCGGCCGCACGGTCGCCGCCCATCGCGTGGCCGTCACGCCCGAACTCGGCGCACGCGACCGGCTCGACGCCGTGCGCACCGCCATCGCCGGCTGCCTGGCCGGGCCGGAGGCGGCCGACGTGCGCCCGCTCGCCACCGGCGTCGGCACCAGCGGCATGGTCGACACCGAGGGCCGGGTCGCGGTGAGCGACTCGCTGCCGGGGTGGACCGGGATGAACCTGGCTAAGGAGCTCGCCGGCAGCGTCGACGGTCCCGTGGTCGTCGGCAACGACATCCAGCTGGCCACCCTCGCCGAGTGCGCGGGCGGCGTCAGCGTCGCGGTGCGCGACTGCGTGTACCTGTACGTCGGCAACCGCCTCGGCATCGGTCTGTGGCTGCGCGGAGAGCTGCACCGAGGCCGGCACGGAGCGGCGGGCGAAATGGTCGCGGGCGATGGCTGGGAACGCTCCTACCAGCGACTTCTCGACTGGTTCGCCGGACACCAGGGTGCGGAGAGGCCCACCAGGGAGAACGCCGCGCGCGCCGTCGTCACGGCCGCAGCGGCGGGCGACGGCGGTGCCCGCTACACCCTGCGCGCCTTCGCCGAGTGCCTGGCCGACAGCCTCACCCGGCACGTCGCCGTGCTCGACCCGCGGGCCGTCGTGCTCGGCGGCGGCATCTCCCGCGCGGGCACCCTGCTGAGCGAGCCGTTCGCGCGCCGGCTCGCCGAGAACTGCCCGTACGCACCCGAGGTGCTCACCTCCGTGCTCGGTGAGGAATCGACCGCAATCGGGGCAGCCCGCCTCGCACTGCACCACCTGGAACAGATGGAGCAGACCGAACGCGCCGCGCAGAAAAGTCCAACCCCATAGATCCCGCAGGTGGTTGACGGGCGCGAGAAGCCCTTCCATGATGTGGCTCACTTTCGGCAAGTTGGCTTCTTAATTGGATCCGTCCCAGGGCGGACGAGAAGCCGTTGCCGGTGCCACCCCATGCCGTCATGCCGTCAGGCCAGGGAGAACGTGTGACATCCCCTGCAACGCGACGCAGGCCACAGGCCGCGTCACCACCCGCGTCCACGTCGAGTCCGACGTCCAAGTCGCCCTCCGGGAAACCGGATCCGAAGCTGCGGCTGCGCGCCCCGCTCCGGGTCCGGCTGCGCACCAACTGGGTGATGCTCGCCCTGATGGCCCCGGGCGTGCTGTTCTTCATCGGGTTCTTCTACGTGCCGATGCTGGGCAACGTCATCGCCTTCCAGGACTACCAGCCCTTCATCGGCTTCAAGGACAGCCCGCTGGTCGGTCTCGCCAACTTCCAGGAGCTGTTCGCCGACCCGGCGTTCTGGGAGTCGGTCCGCAACACCCTGGCCTTCGCCGCGCTCCAGCTGATCTTCTTCTTCCCGGCCCCGCTCGCCCTCGCGCTGCTGATCAACAGCCTGGTCAGCCCGCGCGTCAAGAAGTTCGTGCAGTCCATCGTGTATCTGCCGCACTTCATCTCGTGGGTCCTGGTCGTCGCGCTCTTCCAGCAAGTGCTCGGCGGCGCGGGGCTGTTCAGCAACTACCTGCGCGACCACGGCATGTCGCCGCTGGACGTGATGAGCGACCCCAGCACCTTTCCGCTCCTGATCACCGGCCAGGTGATCTGGAAGGACATCGGCTGGGGAATGATCATTTACCTGGCGGCGCTCGCGAGCGTCGACCAGAGCCTGTACGAGTCGGCCGCCGTCGACGGCGCCGGACGCTGGCGCAGGATGTGGCACGTCACGCTGCCCGCCGTCCGCGGCGTGACGATCATGCTGCTGGTGCTCCGCCTCGGCGACGTGCTCTCCGTCGGCTTCGAGCAGTTCCTGCTCCAGCGTGACGCGGTCGGCGCCCGCGCCGCGGAGGTCCTCGACACGTACGTCTACTACCACGGTGTCGTCTACGGCGACTGGGGCGTCGGCGCCGCGGCGGGCCTGGTCAAGGGCGTCATCGGGGCCCTGATGATCTGGGGCGCCAACAAGGTCGCCCACGCCTTCGGAGAGCACGGGGTGTACAGCAAATGAGCAGCTTCGGATTTCCCCTGCGCACCCAGGGCCGGCGGATACGCGAGGAGCGCCCGGCCTGGGAGGAGCCACCGACGAAGATCGGCTCGGCCGCCAAGGCCGTGGTCATCACGGTCATCTGCGCCGTGATGGTCCTGCCCTTCCTCACGGTGCTCTCCACCAGCCTCGCCTCCCGCAAGGAGATCACCGAGTCCGGCGGCTTCGTCCTCTTCCCCACCGAGCCCACCCTGGAGGCGTACCGCACGATCCTGTCCGGCGGCATCGTGAGCCGCGCGGTGATCGTCAGCGTCCTGATCACCGTCGTCGGCACGGCACTGTCGCTCCTGACGACGATCGGCCTCGCGTACGCCCTGAGCAAGCGAGGCGTCCCGGGCAGCAAGCCGATCCTGCTGATGGTCCTCTTCACGCTGCTGTTCGCGCCGGGCATGGTCCCGATGTACGTGGTCGTCAAGGAGCTCGGACTCCTCGACTCCTACTGGTCGTTGATCCTCCCCGTGCTGATCAACGCCTTCAACCTCGTCGTCCTGCGGGCGTTCTTCATGAACATCCCCGAGGAGCTCTACCAGGCGGCCCGCATCGACGGCGCGGGGGACTGGCGGATCCTCACCCGTATCGTGCTGCCGCTCTCCAAAGGTGTCGTCGCCGTCGTCGGCCTCTTCTACGCGGTGACGTACTGGAACGCCTTCTTCAACGCGATGCTGTACCTCAACGACTCCGGCAAGTGGCCCATCCAGCTGGTCCTGCGCACCTACGTCGTGCAGAACAAGTCGATGACGAGCGACCAGCTCGGCATCGCCCACATGCCGCCGCAGCAGTCGCTGTCCATGGCCGTCGTCATGCTCGCGCTGCTGCCGATCCTCGGGCTCTTCCCGTTCCTGCAGAAGTACTTCACCAAGGGCGTGCTCACCGGCGCCATCAAGGGCTGACCACCCGCCCGCGCCGCCCCCCCCACCCGAGACCTCATCCGCGGAGATTCCCATGCCAGGCATGTCCCGACGCACCTTTCTGAGCCTGTCCACCGCCGTCGCCGCGGGCGCGGCCGCCACCTCCCTGACCGGGTGCGGCTCGTCCGCGAAGAAGACGGGTGAGGCGGCGTCGTCCAAGGTGAAGCTGCCGACACACGTCCCCTTCGACAAGATCGAGCCGGACCTCGCCCCGAACGCGCGCGGCCTCTCCGCGGGTTTCCTCTCCTACCCCAAGGAGCTGGTCCGCAGCGTCGCCAAGACCCCCGGCGACGGCTCGAAGATCACCATGCTCACGGAGATCTGGACCCAGCCGCCCACCCCCAAGGGCTCCAACGGGTACTGGAAGAGGCTCGACAAGGAACTCGGCGTCGACCTGACCGCCGTTCTCGGCACCGACCCCGGCTACGAGGAGAAGTTCTCCGCGACCATCGCGGGCGGCGACCTGCCCGACCTGCTCTGGATACCTCCCAACCAGGGCATCCAGCACGTCGCCGAGCTCCTGGAGGCCAAGTGCGCGGACATCACCGAGTACGTCTCGGGCGACGCGGTGAAGACGTACCCGAACCTGGCCGCGATGACCCCGGCGCACTGGAAGACGGCCGTCGTCAACGGCAAGATCTGGGGCGCCCCCGTGCCCTACCCGGCGTTCGGCCAGGTCTACGCCGGCAACCCGAAGGTCTGGGCGAAGGCCGACGGCCTGCAGGCGAGCGGCCCCGAGGAGTTCCTCGCCAAGTGCAAGGAGGTCACCGGCGGCAAGACCTGGGCGCTCGAACCGATCTACGTCAACGCCGCGAGCGTGCTGAGCCAGTGTTTCGGCGCCCCGAACAAGTGGCGGCAGAACAAGGACGGCTCCCTGACCTGGTTCCAGGACACCGAGGAGTACGAGGAGACACTCAACTTCGTCCTGAAGCTGAAGAGGGCGGGCGTCTTCTACCCGGGCAACCCCAAGATGGCCGACGCCTACATCAAGATGGCGCAGGGCACCATCGGCGCCACGGTGCACGCCAACCCGTACAACGCGCGGCAGGAGATCCGCGTCCAGGACCCGGGTCTCGCCACCGAGATCATGATCCCGTTCGCCGCCGGCGGCAACAAGCCCAACCACCACTACCACCTGGGCACCATCGGCTACACCGCCATCAAGAAGGGCGACGAGAAGCGGGTGCGGATGCTGCTCCGCGTCCTCGACTACCTGGCGGCGCCGTTCGGCTCCAAGGAGCGCGAGTTCCTGGAGTACGGCTCCGAGGGCGACGACTTCACGTACGACGAGCACGGCTTCCCCGACCGCACCAAGCAGGGCAAGCAGCAGGTCGAGGGGCTCTACAGCGGCCTCGCGACGGCGACGACCTCGCCGTTCGCCATCATCGCCTCCAGCTTCCCGGGCACCGAGCGGGCCAGGGACGTCAAGGACGTGTACGCGGCCGAGCAGAAGCTGGTGGAGACCGCCGTGCGCAACCCGACGGTCGGCCACTACTCGGACGCGTACACCCAGCACTACGGACGCATGTCGACCGAGGCGACCGACCTGGTCAACGACATCGTCAGCGGACGCAAGAAGCTCAGTGAGTGGAAGCCGTTCTGGGCCGAGTGGAAGAACAAGGGCCTGGAGCAGATGGCCCGGGAGTTCCAGAAGTCGATCGAGCAGAGCGCCTGACGGGCGTCACCCGCCGGTCTTCCCGTTCGGGGCCCGGTCCGCCTTCGCCAGCTCGGAGTTGCGGTACGAGTAGCCGAAGTACACGACGAGGCCGATCACGAACCACACGGCGAACCGCACCCAGGTCTGCCACTCCAGGAACGTGATCAGCCAGATGGAGAAGATGACCCCGAGCGCGGGCACCACGGGCATCCCGGGGCAGCGGAAGGTGCGCGGCAGCTCGGGCTGCTTGTAGCGCAGCACGATCACCGCGACGCACACCACGACGAACGCCAGCAGAATGCCGATGTTGGTCAGCTCGGCCGCCTCGCCGATCGGCAGGAACCCGGCGATGGCGGCCGACGCGAACCCGACGATCCACGTCACGCGCGTCGGCACGTGCCGCGTCGGGTGCGTCTTCGCGAACCACTTGGGCAGCAGCCCGTCGCGGCTCATGGAGAACCACACGCGCGTGACGCCCAGCATGAAGGTGAACATCACGGTGAGGATGCCGATGATCGCGCCGACGGCGATGACGTCGGCGAGCCCGCCGAGCCCCACGGACTTGAAGGCGGTGGAGAACCCGCTCTCCGGATCGATGTCCTTGTAGCCCTGCATGCCGGTGAGCACCAGGCAGGCCAGGACGTAGAGCACCATCGAGATGGCGAGGGAGTAGAGGATCGCCTTCGGCATGTGGCGCTGGGCGTCCTTGGACTCCTCGGCGGCGGTGCTCATCGCGTCGTACCCGAAGACGGCGAAGAAGACGGTCGCCGCACCCGTGAACGCGCCGCTGACGCCGAAGGGGAAGAACGGCTCGTAGTTGCCGGTGTTGACGTGGAAGAACCCGACGCCGATCACCACGATGACGACGAGCACCTTCAGGACCACGACGACCATCTCGAAGCGCGCCGCGTTCTTGATGCCGAGCGTGAGCAGGTAGGCGATGAGCAGGCAGAGCACCGCGGCGAACAGGTCGACCTTGTGGCCGTCACCCGTGCCGGGCGCGCCCAGCATCCACTTCGGCAGCTCGGCGCCCATCTCGTTGAGCAGGAAGTTGAAGTAGCCGGAGATACCGATCGCGACCACCGCCACGATCGCCGTGTACTCCAGGAGCAGGTCCCAGCCGATGAACCAGCCGGTGAGCTCGCCGAGCACCACATAGCCGTACGTGTACGCCGACCCGGCCTTCGGGATGAGCCCCGCGAACTCGGCGTAGGAGAACGCCGCCGCCGCGCTCGCCACACCCGCGATGAGGAACGAGATCAGGACCGCGGGCCCCGCCTTCTCGTTGGCGACGGTGCCCGCGAGCGTGAAGATGCCAGCGCCGATGATGCCGCCGACACCGATCGCGGTGAGCTGCCAGAGACCGAGGGACCGGGTGAGTCCGCCGCCCGCCCCCGCCTCGGTCTCGTCGATGTGTCCGATGGGCTTGCGGCGCAGTACGCCCTGTCCCATCCGGAGTCCCGGCATGAGCTCCACCTCTTCGCTGACGGCAGTCGGCTGATGGCGGATCATGATGGCCCAGCCCGGGCCGGGACGGAAGACGCCACACCTCGGGCGTACGAGAGGTTCTCGCGGACGGGCCCATTCAGCGCAGGGCTGCCGGGTGCGGTGCCCCTACGGCACCACGGTGACCGGCCACCGTCCCGCCTTCACCAGGCGGACGGCGACGGAGCCGACGATGCGGTGGCCCGCCTGCTCGGAGGCGCCGACGACGACGGCGTCCGCCTTCAGGTCGTCGGCCGCGGTGACCAGACCCGTGTAGGGGTCGCCGCGCAGGGTGTGGAACTCCCAGCGGACGTCGAATATGCCCTTCACCCGCTCGGTGGCGGTCCGGATCTCCGCGATCAGCGCCTCCGCGATCTCGTCCGTGGTCTCGGCGACCGGCGCGCCGAACGCGGCGCCCGCCGCCAGCACCGGCTGGATGTACACGACGGCGAGCAGGGCCCGCTGCCGCCGCGCCAGGCCTCCGGCGTACGCCGCCGCCCGCAGCGACGTGTCGGAGCCGTCGACTCCGACGACGATCACCTTGGGGCCGTCGGTGCCGCGTTCGAACTGCTGGGACTCGAACTGCTGGGACTCATCTGCGCTCACGCCGAGAGGTTAGCGGAGGCGGTCATACCGCCTGCTCGCCGGGCCGCCCACCCGGCCCGCCCCCTTGTCCTTTCCCCGTCCCACCCGGCTCGCCCCGTGCCCCGTACCGCCCCGCTCGACGCGCGCGGCGGCCCACCTCTTCCTAGAGTCGTGCCATGACGGTCAGCACGGAGGAACCCGAGGCCACCGGGCGGATCCGGGCACGGAACGGCCTCCTCGGCCGGGTCCCGGAGGGGTTCGCCACCTTCTTCGGCGTCCTCGGCGTCTTCTGCGCGGTCCTCGCGGTGATCTCCCCGCTGCGCCGGCTGCTCCAGCCGGTCATCCGCGTCCTCGACCTCGTCACGGTCCCGGTCAGCCCCAACCTCGCGTACGCCGTCTTCCTCTTCCTGCTCGCCGCCGCGACCGCCGCCCGCAAGAAGGTCGCCTGGTGGCTCGTCGTGATCTATCTGGGCCTGCTCCTGGCCTTCGACGTGCTCGGCGCGGCGCTCGGCTTCTGGGCGGAGTCGCTGCCGTCCTTCGTCGTCTGCTCCCTCGCCTTCGTGCTGCTGATCCTGGCCCGCAAGGAGTTCTCCGCGGACTCCCGGCGCGGCGCGGTGCGGCGGGCCGTCGCGGTGCTCGCCGCCGGACTGGTTGTCGCGATCCTGCTGGGCTGGGGTCTCGTCGAGCTGTTCCCCGGCACGCTGGTGCGCGGGGAGCGGCTGCTCTGGGCGGCGAACCGCGTCTGCGGCGGGCTGATCCACGGCGGTGACTACTTCGACGGCGCCCCGCCGCGCGGCCTGTACTTCTGGCTCGGTCTGTTCGGCGCCCTCGCCCTGCTGAACGCCGCCGCCACGCTCTTCCGCTCCCAGCGCATGGAAGCGGCCCTGCACGGCGACGAGGAACCCCGGATCCGGGCGCTCCTCGGGACGTACGGGGCGCAGGACTCGCTCGGCTACTTCGCCACCCGGCGCGACAAGGCCGTCGTCTTCTCGCCCAGCGGCAAGGCCGCCGTCACCTACCGCGTCGAGGCCGGCGTCTGCCTGGCCAGCGGCGACCCCGTGGGCGACCGCGAGGCCTGGCCGCACGCGATCGGCGCCTGGCTGGACGTGGCCCGGCGCTACGCCTGGCAGCCCGCCGTGATGGGCGCGTCCGAGGACGGCGCCACCGCGTACGCCCGCGCCGGGCTCGGCGCGCTGCAGCTCGGCGACGAGGCGATCCTGCACGTCGCGGGCTTCGACCTGGACGGCCGTGACATGCGCGTCACCCGGCAGGCCGTGAACCGGGTGCGCCGCTCCGGGGCGAGCGCCCGGGTCTGCCGGCACTCCACCCTCTCCGACGCGGAGATGGAGGAGATCATCGACAAGGCCGACGCCTGGCGGGACACCGAGACCGAGCGCGGCTTCTCCATGGCCCTGGACCGGCTCGGCGACCCGGAGGACGGCGGCTGCCTCCTCGTCGAGGCCCTCGGCGCCGACGGCAAGCTCCTCGCGCTGCTCTCCCTCGTCCCGTGGGGCAGGGACGGCGTCTCCCTGGACCTGATGCGCCGCGACCGCACCGCACCGAACGGTGTCATGGAGTTCATGGTCGCCGAACTGTGCGCCGCCGCGCCCAAGTTCGGCGTGCGCCGCATCTCCCTGAACTTCGCGGTCTTCCGCTCGGTCTTCGAGGAGGGCGGCCGCATCGGCGCGGGGCCCGTCCTGCGGCTGTGGCGCAAGCTGCTCCTGTTCTTCTCCAAGTGGTGGCAGCTGGAGGCGCTCTACCGCTCCAACGCCAAGTACCACCCCGAGTGGTACCCGCGGTTCATCTGCTACGGCGACAGCGGCGCCCTCGCCCGCATCAGCCTGGCCTCGGGCATCGCCGAGGGCTTCGTCTCCGTGCCGTCCCTGCGCAAGCTCTGGGGCAAGGGCCACAAGCCCCGGGGCGTCAACCGGCCCACGACCACCGAGGGGCTCCCCTCCATCGCCGCGCTCGGCCTGGCCGGCCAGGGCGAGGCCACCGACGCCGACCCCGCGTCGAAGCTCCCCGAGCAGATCCGCATCCGCCACCGCAAACTCGACCGGCTGCGGGCCGAAGGCGTCGACCCCTACCCGGTGGGCCTGCCCCCGCGCAGCCACGAACTGGCGCACGTCACCCGGGAGCTGACGGGGCAGCAGGTGACCGTGGCGGGACGCGTCATGCTCGTACGGGACTTCGGCGGCATCGTCTTCGCGGTGCTGCGCGACTGGTCCGGCGACCTCCAGCTGGCCCTGGCCCGCGACGCCTCGGGCGCCGACGTCCTGGACCGCTTCACCACCGCCACCGACATCGGCGACCACATCACCGCGACCGGCACGGTCGGCACCAGCGACCGGGGCGAGCTGACCGTCTTCGTCACCGACTGGCGGCTCACCGGCAAGTGCCTGCGCCCGCTCCCCGACAAGCGGCGCGGGCTGACCGATCCTGAGGCCAAGGTCCGCCGCCGCTACCTGGACCTGGTCGCGAGCCCCGGCGCGCGGGACGTGGTGCGGGCCCGCTCGACCGCCGTCCAGGCGCTGCGCCAGGGCCTGCTGGAACGCGGCTACCTGGAGGTCGAGACGCCGATGCTCCAGCAGATCCACGGCGGCGCCAACGCCCGCCCCTTCACCACCCACATCAACGCCTACGACCTCGACCTGTACCTGCGCATCGCCCCCGAGCTCTATCTGAAGCGGCTCTGCGTCGGCGGCATGGAGAAGGTCTTCGAGATGGGCCGCACCTTCCGCAACGAGGGCGTCTCCTACAAGCACAACCCCGAGTTCACCATGCTGGAGGCCTACCAGGCCTTCGCCGACTACGACGTGATGCTCGACCTCACCCGCGAGCTCATCCAGGGCGCGGCGACCGCCGCGTTCGGCTCACCCGTGGCCCGCAAGGCCGACGGAGCGGGACGGCTCGTCGAGCACGACATCTCGGGGCCCTGGCCGGTCAAGACCGTGTACGGCGCGATCTCCGAGGCGCTCGGCGAGGAGGTCGACGCGGACACCCCGCTGGAGGGCCTGCAGCGGCACTGCGACCGCGCCGCCGTCCCGTACACGGCCGACGACGGCCGCGGCGACGTCGTCCTGGAGATGTACGAGCGGCTCGTCGAGGAGAAGACGACGCTGCCCACCTTCTACAAGGACTTCCCGACCGACGTCTCCCCGCTCACCCGCCAGCACCGCGCCGATCCCCGCCTGGCCGAACGCTGGGACCTGGTCGCCTTCGGCACGGAACTGGGTACCGCCTACTCCGAGTTGACCGATCCCGTGGAGCAGCGCCGGCGCCTCACCGCGCAGTCGCTGCTGGCGGCCGGGGGAGACCCCGAGGCCATGGAGCTCGACGAGGACTTCCTGGACGCCCTGGAGTACGCGATGCCGCCCACCGGCGGACTCGGCATCGGCGTCGACCGGCTCGTCATGTTCCTCACCGGCCTGACCATCCGCGAGACCCTGCCCTTCCCCCTGGTCCGCCGCGTCTGAACGGGTGTTTTCGGGGGCCGCCCCGGTGTTGATGTGCGGCGCGGGCCTCCGGCCGTGCCACGGATTAGTCATGAAAGACGATCAGCTGACACCAGGGCGCCGGATTCTGCTCCGCACCGCCGCGGTCCTCGGGCTCGGCGCGGCCGCCGCGGGATGCGGAGCCACGGACCGGCCGCCCGCCCCGGGCCCCTCCGCCTCCGAAGGCGGCCCCGCCGGAGGCCCGCAGGCGGCGCGAGCGCGCAAGCCCTCCGCGTACCGTCTGCAGCCCATGGCGGGGTACGGCCCGGCGCGCTCCCGGCGGGCCCTGCCCCACGTGCGCAAGGCCCCCATCCTGCGGATGCCGGGACGCGACCGGTCGATGGTGCTGACCTTCGACGACGGGCCCGACCCGCGCTACACCCCGCGCATCCTGCGGACGCTGCGCAAACACGACGTGCGCGCGGTGTTCTTCGTCTGCGGCGAGATGGCCGTCGACAACAAGGACCTGCTGCGCGAGATGGCCGACGACGGGCACCTGATCGGCAACCACACCTGGACCCACCCCCTGCTGACCCGGATGAGCCGGGCGGCGATGCGCGACGAGATCGAGCGCACCAGTGACGTCATCGAGGACGTGACCGGGGACGTCCCCACCTGGTTCCGGGCGCCCTACGGGGCGTGGAACCGCAACGCCTTCCAGATCGGGGCCGCCCTCGGCATGGAGCCCCTGGCCTGGACCGTGGACACCCTCGACTGGACCGAGCCCGGCGCGAAGACCATCGTGCGGCGCGTGCACGCGGGCGCGGGACCGGGCGTCGTCGTCCTCTCGCACGACGCGGGCGGCGACCGCTCGGGCAGCGTCGAGGCCCTGCGCAGCTATCTCCCGCAGCTCCTCGACTCCGGCTACCGCATCACGCTCCCGCACCCCCACTTCACCTGACACGCCGCCAGAACCCGGCGGCGGGGCCGCACGCCCGCCTGGTGTCCGTGTCAGCGCACGGCGATCAGACGGGCGAAGACCACGACGTTCCCGTCGTACCCGGCCTGCTTGGAGAAGCCGCCGCCGCAGGTGATGACGCGCAGTTCGGGGGTGCCGCTGTTGCCGTAGACGCGCTCGCCGGGGAAGTCGGCCTTGTCGAACACCTCGACGCCGTAGACCTTGAAGATCGCCGTCTTCTTGTCCTGGCGCCTGACCTCGATGTGGTTGCCCTTCTTCAGCGAACCCAGGCCGTAGAAGACGGCGGGGCCGCGCTGGTTGTCGACATGGCCGACGACCACGGCCGTGCCCTTCTCGCCGGGGGAGACGGCGCCGGTGAACCAGCCCGCGAGATTGGAGTCGTCCGGCGGCGGCGCGTCCACCCAGCCCTCGGAGTCGAGACCCACCTGCATGACCGGCGCGTCCACCTGGATGCCCTTGATGCGCACGCGCTCGGCCGGCGAGTACGTCAGGGGCGCCGGAGCGCCGGGGACCGCGTCGGGCGTGCGGTCGGCGGCGGCCGCGGAGGCGGGCTGCGGCGGGCCCACGTCGAACTCCCCGGAGCCGTTGCGGATCAGCGCGAGGCCGGTCAGCAGGACGAGCGCCATGGCGCCCCACGGGGCGCGCTTCCTCGGCTTCTCGTCCGCCTGGGCCTCCTGGAACTCGAAATCGTCGGCCGGATGGGACGAAGGCATTCTCTATCCCCTCTCAACGCGGCAGGCGTGCCGCGTCCGTTGCGCGTACCAGCACGCTAAGCGCGGGGCGCGCGGCGTGCGAAAGGGCGGGAGCGAACGGGTGGCGCGGGGACCGGGGTGCGCCATCCGAGTCGCGCCCGGCAGGAAATTTCTGACGGTCCGTGACCTGCGGTGATGTCGGGTTGCGCGGACGCGCCCCGGCGTGTCGTCTCACCAGGACGGCCGATCGCCGACATGCGGCCCCGCGCACCGCGTCTGAGGGTCAGTCTGGGAGGCGCTCTCGCCGATCGACCGGGGACGGTATCCCCGGGGCGTCTTCCGCGGAGGATTGCCATGCGTACATCCCGTATGCGGACCACTCGTGCCCTCGCGGCCGCCGCCGCGGCCGTCGGGGTCGTCGGGCTCGCCGCCCCGACCGCGTCCGCCTGGGCCGACCCGACCAACATCGTGGCGATGCCCAGCGTGATCCCGAGAGGGGGTCACCTGACCGTCACCGTCGACGGGTCCTCCTGCCAGTCCGGCGGCAAGGTCACGTCACCCGCCTTCCCGGACGCCCACCTGCACTCCATCCCGGGCGGCACGTCGGCGAGCGCCACCGCGACCATCCACTCGCACGCCCGCCCCGGCGCGTACGACATCACGGCCTACTGCGGCGGCAAGAGCCTGGTCCGCCCGGCCGCCTTCACCGTCATCCACGGCGGGGTGCGCGGCGGCATCGGCGGCAGCACGCACACCGGCGCGACCAGCACCGACATGGTCATCGGCGGCGCGCTGGTCACCGCCGCGGTGGTCGGCGGCGGCGTCTTCTGGATGCGTCGCCGCGCCGAGAACAGGATCTGAGGTCCGGCCGGGCCGGCGCGTCCCCCTTCCGCCCCGAGCCCGGCGTGCCCGCACCGCGGGCGAGAGTGCGGCGCCCCCGGGATCTGGAGACGTCCCGGGGGCGAAGCGCTGCCCGGCCACGGTCAGGAGTGGTCCCCGCCGGTGCGCCGGCGCATCTTGTAGTACGCGGTGCCGAAGGTACCCACGATCAGGGCGCCGCCGAGGGCGATCTCGTGCAGGTCGAAGCCGCCGAAGCTGCCGCCGGTGCCGGCCTTGACGCCCTTGTGGGCGTGGTGGTCGGGGTGGTCGGGTCGGTCGGGGTGGTGGCTGTTGTGGTCGGGGCGGCCGGTGGCGATGGTGAGGTCGGTCTTGTCGCTGCCGGGGTTGCTGCCGTTGCAGGTGAACGTCACCTCGTACATGGCGCCCGGCTTGGCGTCCCAGAACACCTGGGCGGTGGCGGACTTCTGCCCCTTGTGGATCGTGGTGTCCTCGAAGACGCCGGAGGTCACCTTGGTCTCGCCGTCGCAGCCGTCGACGTTGAGGGTGACCTGGCCGCCCGCGGCGACCGTGCTGGGAGAGACGCTGAAGCCGAACGCGGTCACGTTCTCCTCGCCGAGGGCGGCCGCGGACGCGGTCGGGGCCGTCACGGCGAGTGCGGAAGCGGTGAGCAGAGCGGCCGAAGCGACGCGTATCGCGCGCATGGTGGATCCTCCGGGTCCCCGAGGAGCAGTCGCGGACTCTTCTTCCGCTGGTGTCTTGAATGCACCTCGATGCCCGAAACGCTAAATTCGGTCCTCGGTGGCCGCGATCCGTGTCGGGCAAACGGGGCATAGGGGTGGGCCGGTCGGGCGAACCCGACGGCGCGGCTCCGCGAACGGCACACCGGGCCGTGCGAAGGCGTCCGGCGCTCGGGGGCGTGAGGGGGCGAGGCCGCCGGGGGGAGTCAGGGCGTCAGGCCCGTCCGCGACGCCAGCCACGGGAGCTGCTTCTCCAGCCCCGGCCGCCACACCTGCCAGCTGTGCCCGCCCGGCAGCTGGACCAGCTCGACCTTCATGCCGGCCTTCTTCGCCGCGGCGTAGACCTTCAGCGCCTGCGGCCGGTACGTCGAGTCGTCGGTCCCCGCGACGAAGGCGCCGGAGGTGTCCGGGAACGTCCGCCGCGCCATCACGTCCATCGGATTGACCTTCTCGAACGCCGCCTCGTCCCCGCCGAACGCCGCGTCGACGGTCTTCTTGCGGCTGCCGAGCGTCGGCTCGTCCTGGCCGGAGATGTCGAGGAAGGTGCCGAAGCGCCGGGGCGCGTTGACGGCCAGCTGCAGGGCGCAGGTGCCGCCGTTGGAGAGCCCGGCGACCGCCCAGTGGGAGCGGTCCGTGGCCGTCTGCAGATGGGCGGCCGCCCAGTCGGGCACGTCCTCGGCGAGATACGTCTGCACCTTGCCGAGCCGCGAGTCCATGCACAGCGGGTTGTCGAAGGGGGAGCCCAGCGGGTCGACCACCAGGACGACGGGCGCCAGACCGGCGTGCCGGGCGGCGAAGTCGTCCATCATGTCCGGCAATTGGCCCGAGGTGATCCAGTCCTGGGGGGAGCCCGGCTGGCCGGCCATCAGCACCAGGACGGGCAGCAGCGGGCGGGGTGAGGTGTGGTACGCCGGGGGCAGATAGACGTACGCGTCGCGCGCCTTGAAGCCCGACTTCGTGCCCGGCACGGAGGCGGTGGACACGGTGCCCTTGGCGGGCATCCGGGCCGGCGCCCGCCACACCTCGGACAGCGCCTTGCCCGGCGGCACGTCGACCGTCGGCTCCTTGCCACCCGTGGCGTCCTTGAGGCTGACGGTGTCCTGCGGGCCGAGCATGGTCCGCAGCGTCGGGTAGTTGTCGTAGTGGATGTTCACCTCGGAGAGCCCGAGCACCACGACCAGCGCGCCGGCCACCAGGGCACCCGCCCGCCCGCGCAGACGCAGCGTCGGCAGCCGGAAGAGGGCCAGGCACACCCCGAGGATCGCGACGCCGAGCCACACCATCACGTCGCCGGGGAGCTCGTCGGGGAACGGCTGCCACCAGTCGTCGACGGTGAGCTTGACCAGGACGGTCAGGAGCGCCGCCGTGACGACGGCGAGCGGCAGCAGCCGGGTCCACCAGCGGCGGTCACGGGAGAGGAGGAGGGCGGCGAGTGCAAGGGCGCCGAGGATCTGCACGACGAGCGGCACCGCCCCGTCGACCAGCGACCAGTCCAGCGGCCCGGCGGCCATCG
This sequence comes from Streptomyces sp. NPDC041713, assembly GCF_055591085.1. Lineage (NCBI taxonomy): Bacteria > Bacillati > Actinomycetota > Actinomycetes > Kitasatosporales > Streptomycetaceae > Streptomyces > Streptomyces sp. NPDC041713. Next base: position 102,799 of record NZ_JBVIZY010000004.1, on the reverse strand, counting down.
GCACCCGCTCCACGCCCGTCCCCGTTCCGTTCGGCTCCATGTGACACGGCCCCGGGGGCCGGCCAGCAGGCCGGCCCCCGGGGGAGCACGTACAGAAAAACCATAACAATCGGGATGAATCCGGCAACAGCACCGGTTCGGACCGGCGGCTCCCCCTCCTGCGGCGTCGCGTCAGCCCCGGCGGCGTCGCCTCAGCCCCCGAGCCCGGGGAACAGGGAGTGGAAGGGCTGGGCCGTCGCGGCGATCCCGCGGCTGTAGGGCGCGTCGAAGTCCCAGATGAGGAAGAGCAGGAAGGCGAACAGCGCGGAGAAGATGCCCGCCAGGATCAGTTCGCGGGGCGTGCGGCGGATCTGCAGGGCGAAGATCATGCCGATGGTGACGAGCCCGCCGATGATGAGGCCGAACCAGACCACCCCGGGCATGGTCGCGCCCGTACTGTCCGCGCGGGCGCTGCGCGCGTCGTCCGCGGCCGCCACCGCGTCGACGAGTGGCTGATACGCCTGCGCCTCGTAGTCCGACTTCGGTTGGTAGTCGGTCACGTCGTGGCGAACGCGGGTCAGCAGTTCCTGGCCGCTGTCGGTGAGTTCGCCCTTGTCCTTCATGGTGTCCCACTCGGTGGTGACCACATGGCTGACATACGCGCGTACGTCGGCGCGGATCCGCTCCCTGACGTCCTCCGGATAGACCCGAGCGCGCTCGGAGACCTCGTGCAGCGCCTGGGCTTCCTGGCGCACGTGTTCCTGGGCGGAACCCCGCGCCTCCCAGACGCCCGCGATGGCCAGGCCAAGGACGATGGCGTACACGACGCCGATCATCATCGTCATGTACTCGATGACGTCCGGGGTCTCCGACGCGTCGTAGTCCGCGCCGGTCCTGCGGTGCCGCAGCAGCGTCACGACGAGCACGACCACACAGGCGGCGGCCATCGCGAGGGTGAGAACAAGCCATTCCGACATGGAGACCTCCGGCGGTCAGCGCGGGCGCAGCGCGGCGACGGCGAGCACCGCGGGCGCCGTGATGAGCAGGGTGAGAGTGACGATGGACGGGCCGCTGCGCGGGGGGTGCCTGCGCGGCGGGGCGTGGTACGCCGGATATGACACGGACGGGGGAGACGGCGTGGGCCGTGGGGTGACGGAGGGCTTGGGCCGCGGCTTCGGCTTGACGGCCGGAGCGGGCGGGGGCGGCGGCGGTGGTGGCGCGGCGGGCCGGACGGTCGGCTCCGGCGGCGCGGGGGCCGGCGGCGGAGGCGGAGGCGGCTGCGGGGGGCGCGGCTTCGGGGGCGGAGGAGGCGGTGGGGGAGGCGGCGGTGGCGGTGGCGGGGGTGCCGGAGGTGGTGGTGGGGGCGGCGGTTTCGGGTGATGGGTATGCCCGGCGTGGCAGTGGGCGCCGTCGCCCGAGACGGCCACCGTGCCGCCGGAGGAGCCGCCGCCCTGGTTGATCGACGCATAGGCGCAGTTGTCGGCGGAGGCGGTGCCGACGGCCGACGAGGCACCGAGCAGCAACGCCAGTGCGACGAGCGCCAACACGCGTGTGACGAGAGGTGACAAGGCCCGCTGAGTTCGGTGCACGACGGGGAGCATGGGCCGCGGATCGGTCCGCCACGCCAGAGAACCCCTCGATTGACCCGAAGGAAGTATGCGCGCACGCAAGAGGTTTGACGCCACGTGACCTGTCTCGGTGGCGGGCCGACCGCGTCAAGAATCTTGCGGCGCGGCTGAACGCGACGGCCGCTCCCGCCCGTACCTAGGGCCATGTGTGACGCAATCGGGCGCCACAACACCTCTGTGGACAGTGGGAGTCAACGATGCTGCATCCAAGTGGGGGTTCCCCCCGGGCCTGGCGGAGCGCCTCGCTCGTGGCGACAGCCGCGGCCCTGCTGGCGCTGACGACGGCGTGCGGCCAGGAAAAGGGCGAGCAGTCCCCGAACGGGCAGAACGTGGGCAACCAGGCGCCCGCGAAGGACAACGGCTACGGCGCGGACGACGCGTACGGGTCGGACGACGGCTACGGGTCGGACTCCGGTGCCGCCGGCAAGGACGCCGAGGCGAAGTCCGCGGGGCAACTCGCGGTGTGGGACAGCAAGAAGCTGGGCAAGGTCGTCACCGACAGCGCGGGCTTCACCCTCTACCGCTTCGACAAGGACACCGCCCAGCCGCCCAAGTCCGCCTGCGCGGGCGCCTGTCTCAAGACGTGGCCCGCCGTCCCCGCCGACGGTGCCCAGGTCGCGCCCGGCGTCGACGCGTCGCTGCTCGGCGAGGTCACCACCGCCGACGGCACCAAGCAGCTCACCATCGACGGCTGGCCGATGTACCGGTACGCGCAGGACACCAAGCCCGGCGACGCCAAGGGCCAAGGCGTGGGCGGCACTTGGCACGCCGCCGCCCCCGACGGCAAGAAGGCGGCGCCCTCGGCCGCCGGCGCGGCACCCGTCGACCCGGCGGGCCTGTCCACCCGCAAGGACCCCGGGCTCGGCGAGATCGTCGTCGACAAGAACGGCATGACCGTCTACCGCTTCACCAAGGACTCCGCCTGGCCGATGAAGTCGGCGTGCACCGGCGCGTGCCTGAAGAAGTGGCCCGTCGTGGCGCCCGTCGCCAAGAACGACACTCGAGGAATCCTCGAGAAAGGCTTTACCGTCTTCAACCGGCCCGACGGCGAGAAGCAGCAGACGATCAACTGCTGGCCGCTGTACACCTTCGCGGGCGACAAGGAGCCCGGCGACGTCAACGGCCAAGGGGTGGGCGGCACTTGGTACGCCGCGAGCCCACAGGGAAAGCCGGTGGGCGCCGCCAAGTAACCCGCACGGCGCTCGGACAGACCGGCCCGTCTCCTCCCATATCACAGGGAGGGGGCGGGCCGGTCCGTGGTGTGGCGCACGGCACTTGCCAACGGCAGTGACCGAGAACGGACGGCCAATTTCCGTTTTGACTCGCCCCCTTGGCGGACGATCAGTAGCCTCACCCTCGAACATCGGAACGCCTGCGCCACCCCCCTACGCCTTGGAGTCTTGATGGAGCGTCCCGCCTGGGCACCGCTGGGCATCGACATCTCGATGCCCAGCGTGTCCCGCATCTACGACTACTACCTGGGCGGTTCGCACAACTTCGAGGTGGACCGGGAGGCCGCCCGCAAGGCCATGGAGTTCATGCCGGGGCTGCCGAAGGTCATGCAGGCCAACCGGGCCTTCATGCGGCGCGCGGTGCGGCACGCCGTCGGTCAGGGTGTCACCCAGTTCCTCGACATCGGTTCCGGCATCCCGACCTTCGGCAACGTGCACGAGGTGGCGCAGCAGGCGAGCCCCGAGGCACGCGTCGTCTACGTGGACCACGACCCGGTCGCCGTGGCGCACGGCCAGGCGGTCCTCGAGGGCACCGAGCGGACCGCGGCCATCGCCGGCGACCTGCGCAAGCCCCGGGACATTCTGGGCAGTTCGGAGGTGGCCGAGGTCCTCGACCTGGACCGCCCGGTGGCGGTGCTCCTCGTCGCCGTCCTGCACTTCCTGGAGGACGCGTACGATCCTCGTGCGGCGGTCGCAGAGCTCCGGGATGCGACGGCGCCCGGCAGCCTCCTGGTCGTCAGCCACGCCTCGTACGAAGGGATCCCCGTTCCCCCCGAGCAGGCCGGCCGGACGGTCGGTGTATACAAGGACATCCGCAATCCACTGATCATGCGCTCGCGCGACGAGATCGCGCGGTTCTTCGAGGGATACGACATGGTGGAACCCGGCCTGGTGCCGATGCCGCACTGGCGGCCCGACACGGCCCCGGAGGAGGAGGATCCCTACTCCTTCTCGGGATTCGCGGGCGTGGGACGGAAGCGTTGAGCGGCGAGCAGGACGGACCGGAGGGGAGAATCCGCAGGTTCGCCACCATCTGGAGCCGTGCGATCTTCCCCGTGACGGCCACCTCGCTCACCCGTCCCGAGTTCGAACAGCAACTCGTGCCGCTCGCCCGGCGGTTGTGCGACGCGCTGCGCGCGCGGGTCTTCGACGCGGCGGAGAGCCAGGCCGTCGGCGCCGCGCTCGTCGGCACGCACTGCACGGACCCCGAGGCGCTCAGCCGCACGCTCGACTGCGTCGACGCCTACCTCGTCCTGTACTGCGGCGGTGACGGCCCGCGCGAGGAGCTGCGGGCCCGCTCCGCGCGCATCCAGCACGCCATGGCCGCCGGGTTCGCCCAGGCGCTGCGCGAGCGCACCCTCGTCGAGCAGGAGGCGATCTCACGGGCCGCCCTGAGCGCGCGCAGCGCCGTCGCCGAGGCCCTGCACGCCAGCGAGGCGCGGTTCCGTGCCGTCTTCCACGGCGCCGCGATCGGCATCGGCATCGCCGACCTGGACGGCACGGTCCTGGAGGTCAACGACGCGCTGATCCGCATGTTCGGCGGCCTGGAGCACCAGCTGCGCGGACGCAACGTGGGGGAGTGGACGCACCCCGACGACTCGCCGCACGTCTGGAAGCTCTACGAGGAGCTGGTCCGCGGCGAGCGCGAGCACTACCGGGTGGAGAAGGCGTTCTACCGCCCCGACGGCACCGTCCTGTGGACCAACCTCACCGTCTCCCTGCTGCGCGACGCGGACGGCATGCCGCAGTACCAGCTGGCGCTGATGGAGGACACCACCGAGCGCCGGCTGCTCAACCTCCGCCTGCGGTACGAGGCCACGCACGACGCGCTCACCGGCCTGCCCAACCGCACCCTGTTCTTCGAGCGCCTGGAGAAGGCCCTCTCGGCGAGCGGCAGCGGCCGGTTCGGGCTGTGCTACCTCGACCTCGACGGCTTCAAGACCGTCAACGACAGCCTCGGCCACGCGGCGGGCGACCGGCTGCTCGTCGAGGTCGCCGACCGGCTGCAGTCCTGCGCGACGGCCCCCGGCGAGATGGTGGCCCGGCTCGGCGGCGACGAGTTCGTGGCGCTCACCACGGGCCCCGACACCGAGACCGAGGTGGACGAGCTCGCCGGCCGCATCATGAGCGTGCTCGCCACCCCGATCCGCGTCGACGGCCGCGAGCTGACCGTGCGCGGCAGCATCGGCATCGTGGAGGGCCCGGCGGGCGAGCGCGGCGCGGCGGAGGTCCTGCGCAGCGCCGACATCACGATGTACCGCGCCAAGTCCGCGGGCGGCAACCGCTACGAACTCGCCGACCCCGAGGCCGACGCCCGCGCCATCACCCGGCACGGTCTGACCACCGCGCTGCCCGCGGCCCTGGAGCGCGGCGAGTTCTTCATCGAGTACCAGCCGCTCGTGCACCTGGGCGACGGCAGCGTGCGCGGTGCGGAGGCGCTGGTGCGCTGGCTCCACCCGCAGCACGGCATCATCGGCCCGGACCGCTTCATCCCGCTCGCCGAGCACACCGGCCTCATCGTGCCGCTCGGCCGCTGGGTCCTGGAGGAGTCGGTGCGCCAGGCGCGGCGCTGGGAGGCCCGGCACAGCGACGCCGGGCCGCTGCGGGTCAACGTCAACCTCTCGCCCATGCAGCTCACCCACCCGGGCCTGGTCTCCGACACGGTCGACATCCTGGAGCGCGAGGGCCTGGCGCCGGGCGCGCTCTGCCTGGAGGTCACCGAGTCCGCGCTGATAGGAGCCGACGACGACCTGCTCAAGCCGTTGCGCAGGCTCGCCGAGATGGGCGTGGACATCGCGCTCGACGACTTCGGCACCGGCTACTCCAACCTCGCCAACCTGCGGCGGCTGCCGGTGAGCGTGCTCAAGCTGGACCGCTCGTTCACCCAGGGCATGCAGCACTTCCCCGCCGACCCGGTCGACCTGAAGATCGTCGAGGGGATCGTGGCGCTCGCCCACAGCCTCGACCTCGCGGTCACCGTCGAGGGCGTCGAGACGGGCGCCCAGGCGGACCAGCTGCGGGAGCTGGGCTGCGACACGGCACAGGGCTGGTACTACGCGCGGCCCGGCCCGCCGGACCAGCTGCACGAACTGGCCCTCGCGGACGCGATCAGCTGACTCCCGCACGCCGCCGGACCGGACACCGCCGACCCGGACACCGCTGCCCCGGACACCGCCCCGCCTGAGGTGCGGTGCGGGGCGGACGGCGGGACTCTGGAAGGGAGGAAGTGAGTCCCATGAGGGTCATGTTGAGAGCACGTCTGGACACCCAGGCCGCGAACGAGGCGATCAAGAGCGGAGCCCTGCCGAAGATGGTGGGCGCGCTGACGGAGCGGCTGCAGCCGGAGGCGGCCTACTTCGGGCCGGGTGACGGCGGCCGCTGCTGCACCTTCGTCTTCGACATGCAGGACACGTCGGAGCTGCCGTCCATCACCGAGCCGCTCTTCGGCGAGGTCGGCGCGGAGATAGAGATCTACCCGGTGATGAACGCGGAGGACCTGCGCAAAGGCCTGGCGGCGCTGGAGCGCTGAGGCCGAAGTCGTCCCGGGCGCGTCAGCGCGCCAGCAGCATCCGCTGGAGTTCCCGCGCCGCCCGCGGCGGCGCCACGTCGCTGCGGTGGGCGAGCGCGATCGTGCGGTGCAGGCTCGGCCTGGCCAGCGGCGTCACCCGCAGGTCGGGCCCCGCGCGCTCCGCGACCATGCGCGGCACGACCGCGACCCCGAGCCCGGCCCGCACGAAGCCGAGCACCGCGTCCATCTCGCCGCCCTCCACCGCGAACTCCGGCTCGAACCCCTCGGCGCGGCACGCGGTGACGGTGAGCTCCCGCAGGTCGTAGCCGTGCCGGAACATCACGAGCCGCTCGCCCTGCAGATCCGCGATCTGCACCGAGCGGCCGAGGCTCCGTGACTCCGGCGACGACACCACGACCAGGTCCTCGCGCAGCAGCTCGACCGTGGTGAGCGCCGGCGAGGGGGTGGGCAGCGGCAGGACCACCAGGGCCAGGTCGAGGGCGCCGCGCGCGAGTTCCCGTACGAGATCGTGCGAGCCGCCCTCCTCGATGAGGAGCTGGATGCCCGGGTGCCGGTCGTGGAACGCGTGCAGGATCTCGGGCAGCAGACCGGTGCACACGCTCGGGGTCGCGCCGAGACGGATCCGGCCGCGGCGCAGCTGCGCCAGCTCCTGCACCTCGATCCGCGCGGTGTCGGCGTCGGCCAGGATCCGGCGGGCCAGCGGAAGCAGCGCCTCGCCCGCGTCGGTCAGCGCGATGTTGCCGCGCGCCCGGCTGAAGAGCTCCGCGCCCAGCTCCTTCTCCAGGGCCCTGATCTGCTGGGAGAGCGAGGGCTGGGAGACGTGCACCTGTTCCGCGGCGCGGGTGAAGTGCCGCGCCTCGGCGACCGCCACGAAGTAGTGCAGCTGCTGGAATTGCATACGGCAACGATACGTCGATCGATAGGCTCGGGCTATCGAGATGAGCCGAACCATCTCTTGGACCGATCGGGACCTTCGGCCGTAGCGTCTGTGACATGGCTCTGGCAACGCGGACGGACAAACGGCCGTCCATGACCCGCACGCTGTGGGACTCCACCATCGGCAAGAAGACGGTGATGGCGGTGAGCGGCTTGATCATGCTGCTCTACCTCTTCGTGCACATGATCGGGAACCTGAAGATCTTCTTCGGCCCGTCGGAGATCAACCACTACGCACACTGGCTCCGCACGGTCGGCGAGCCCTTCATGCACTACGAGTGGACGCTCTGGCTGATCCGCGTGGTGCTCGTCGCCGCCGTCGTCGCGCATGCCGTCTCCGCGTACCAGCTGAGCCGCCGCGACATCAGGGCGCGCCCGACCAAGTACGTCCACAAGAGGCGCGAGGCGAGCTTCGCCACCCGCACCATGCGCTGGGGCGGCATCATCATCGCGCTGTTCATCGTCTGGCACATCCTCGACCTGACGACCGGCACCGTGCACCCCGGCTCCTACCAGCACCTGCACCCGTACCAGAACATCATCGACACCTTCTCGACCTGGTACGGCAACGTCATCTACATCGTCGCCGTGACCGCCGTCGGCTTCCACGTCCGGCACGGGCTGTGGAGCGCCGCGCAGACCCTGGGCGTCGGCACCGCCACCCGCGACCGCGTCCTCAAGCCCTTCGCCAACGGCTTCGCCGTGGTGCTGACCCTCGGCTTCGTCTCCGTACCCGTGGCCGTCATGACCGGACTGGTGAGCTGACCCATGACCCAACCCAGTGAGTACTCCGCGTACGCGACGGGCGAACCGCTCGCCGACACCAAGGCGCCCTCCGGACCGATCGCCGAGCGCTGGGACACCCGGCGCTTCCAGGCGAAGCTGGTCAACCCGGCCAACCGCCGCAAGCACACCGTGATCGTCGTCGGCACCGGCCTGGCCGGCGGCTCCGCCGGCGCCACGCTCGCCGAACAGGGCTACCACGTCGTGCAGTTCTGCTACCAGGACTCGCCGCGCCGCGCCCACTCCATCGCCGCGCAGGGCGGCATCAACGCCGCGAAGAACTACCGCAACGACGGCGACTCGGTCCACCGGCTCTTCTACGACACCGTCAAGGGCGGCGACTTCCGCGCCCGCGAGTCCAACGTGCACCGGCTCGCGCAGATCTCCGTCGAGATCATCGACCAGTGCGTGGCGCAGGGCGTGCCGTTCGCCCGCGAGTACGGCGGTCTCCTCGACACCCGCTCCTTCGGCGGCGTCCAGGTGTCCCGCACCTTCTACGCGCGCGGCCAGACCGGACAGCAGCTTCTGCTCGGCGCCTACCAGGCGCTGTCCCGGCAGATCGCCGCCGGGAACGTGGAGATGCACCCCCGCACCGAGATGCTCGACGTGATCGTCGTCGACGGGCGGGCCCGCGGCATCGTCGCCCGCGACCTGATCACCGGCAAGATCGACACGTACTTCGCGGACGCCGTGGTCCTCGCCTCCGGCGGCTACGGCAACGTCTTCTACCTGTCGACCAACGCCATGAACTCCAACGCCACCGCGGTCTGGCGGGCCCACCGGCGCGGCGCCTACTTCGCCAACCCCTGCTTCACCCAGATCCACCCCACCTGCATCCCGCGCACCGGCGACCACCAGTCCAAGCTGACGCTGATGAGCGAGTCGCTGCGCAACGACGGCCGCATCTGGGTCCCGAAGGCCAAGGGCGACGACCGCCCGGCCCACCAGATCCCCGAGGACGAGCGCGACTACTACCTGGAGCGCATCTACCCGTCCTTCGGCAACCTCGTACCCCGCGACATCGCGTCCCGCGCCGCCAAGAACGTGTGCGACGAGGGCAGGGGAGTGGGCCCCGGCGGCCAGGGCGTCTACCTCGACTTCGCCGACGCCATCCAGCGGATGGGCAGGAAGAAGGTCGAGGAGAAGTACGGCAACCTCTTCGACATGTACGAGCGGATCACCGCGGAGAACCCGTACGAGGTCCCGATGCGGATCTACCCCGCCGTGCACTACACGATGGGCGGGCTCTGGGTCGACTACGACCTGCAGACCACCGTGCCCGGCCTGTTCGCGGTCGGCGAGGCCAACTTCTCCGACCACGGCGCCAACCGGCTCGGCGCGAGCGCGCTCATGCAGGGCCTCGCCGACGGCTACTTCGTGCTGCCGTCCACCATCAACGACTACCTCGCCCGCCATCCGCACCAGGACGAGGTCGGCGCCGAACACCCCGTCGTACAGGAGGTGCTGGCCGAGACCGAGGACCGCCTCAACCTGCTCCTGTCCGTCGACGGGGACCGCACCCCCGACTCCTTCCACCGCGAACTCGGCGAGGTCATGTGGGAGTTCTGCGGCATGGCCCGCACCGAGTCCGGACTGCGCAAGGCGCTGGAGCGCATCCCGCAGATCCGCGAGGAGTTCTGGCGCCGCATCAAGGTCCCCGGCACCGGTGAGGAGTTCAACCAGTCCCTGGAGAAGGCGAACCGCATCGTCGACTACCTCGAACTCGCCGAGCTGATGTGCCTCGACGCCCTGCACCGCGCCGAGTCCTGCGGCGGCCACTTCCGCGAGGAGTCCCAGACGCCCGACGGCGAGGCGGCCCGCGACGACGAGGCGTTCTCCTACGCCGCCGCCTGGGAGTTCACCGAGACCGGCGCCGCCCCCGTCCTGCACAAGGAAGACCTCGTCTTCGAGTACGTCCACCCCACTCAGCGGAGCTACGCATGAAGCTCACCCTGCGCGTCTGGCGCCAGAAGAACGCCGACGCCGACGGCGCGATGTCCACGTACGAGGTGGACGGCATCTCCACCGACATGTCGTTCCTCGAGATGCTCGACACTCTCAACGAAGAGCTCATCGTCAAGGGCGAGGACCCCGTCGCCTTCGACCACGACTGCCGCGAGGGCATCTGCGGCGCCTGCTCGCTCGTCATCAACGGCGACGCGCACGGCCCCGAGCGCACCACCACCTGCCAGCTGCACATGCGGTCCTTCAAGGACGGCGACACCATCGACATCGAGCCGTGGCGCGCCGCCGCCTTCCCGGTCGTCAAGGACCTGGTCGTCGACCGCTCCGCCTTCGACCGGATCATCCAGTCCGGCGGTTACATCAGCGCGCCCACCGGCTCCGCGCCCGAGGCACACGCCGCGCCCGTGCCCAAGCCGGACGCCGACTTCGCCTTCGAGCACGCCGAGTGCATCGGCTGCGGGGCGTGCGTGGCGGCCTGCCCCAACGGGTCGGCGATGCTCTTCACCTCCGCCAAGGTCAACCACCTCAACGTGCTGCCGCAGGGCGCCCCCGAGCGGGAGACGCGCGTCCTGGACATGGTCGCGCAGATGGACGAGGAAGGGTTCGGTGGGTGCACGCTGACCGGCGAGTGCGCCACCGCCTGCCCCAAGGGCATTCCGCTGCCGTCCATCTCGGCGATGAACAAGGAGTGGCTGCGGGCCACCCGGAAGGTGAGCCGGTAGGTCCCGATGCCGGGCGCGGGTTGTTTGTGGCCGGTCGCGTGGTTCCCCGCGCCCCTTGCGGGCGCGTACCTTCGCCCGCATGCATCCGGGAGCGTACGACCCCGCAAGGACGGCCGTCGTCACCGCCGACGGCACACGGACCCTCAGCTACGGACAGCTCGAAGAACGCTCCCTGCGGCTCGCGGACCATCTGCGGGCCGCGGGGCTGCGCCGGGGCGATCACATCGCCCTCCTCTGCGACAACGACCCGCGCGCCCTCGAGGTCTACTGGGCCACCATGCGCTCGGGGCTCTACCTCACCGCCGTCAACCACCACTTGCGGGCCGACGACGTCGCCCACATCGTGCGGGACTGCGGGGCCGCCGTCCTGATCCACTCCGGCACGCTCGCACAACTCGCCACGGAGGTACGGGAGTTGGCGGCCGGACCGGCCCTCGTGCTGGACCTCGACGACGGCACGTACGAGAAGGCCCTCGCGGACGCCTCCGCCGTACCGCCGGACCGGCAGCCGCTCGGCGCCGACATGCTCTACTCCTCGGGCACCACCGGCCGGCCGAAGGGGATCAGGACGGCGCTGCCCGACGGTGACGTGCGCGACCAGCCGACGACGTACACCGTCGTCTTCCAGACCATGTACGGCTTCGGTGAGGACACCGTCTACCTCAGTCCCGCGCCGATCTACCACGCGGCGCCCCTGCGGTTCTGCGGCGTCGTGACCGCGCTCGGCGGCACCGTCGTCCTGATGGACACCTTCGACGCCGAGGCGGCCCTCGCGGCCGTCGAGCGGCACCGGGTGACGCACAGTCAGTGGGTGCCGACCATGTTCGTCCGCATGCTCAAGCTGCCCGCCCCGGTGCGGGAGCGCTACGACCTGTCGTCCCTGCGGATCGCCATCCATGCCGCGGCGCCCTGCCCCGTCGAGGTCAAGCGGCGGATGATGGAGTGGTGGGGGCCGGTCCTGTACGAGTACTACTCCTCGACGGAGGGCAACGGCATCACCTTCATCTCGCCCGAGGAGTGGCTGCGCAAGCCCGGTTCGGTCGGCCGCGACGGCTTCCTCGGGACCCTGCGGATCTGCGCCGAGGACGGCCGCGTCCTGCCGCCGGGCGAGACCGGGACGGTCTACTTCGAGCGCGACGAGCGGCCCTTCCAGTACCACGGGGACGACGACCGCACCCGGGAGGCCCAGCACCCCGACCACCCGAACTGGACGACCACCGGCGACATCGGCCACGTCGACGAGGACGGCTACCTCTTCCTCACCGACCGCAAGGCCTTCATGATCATCTCGGGTGGTGTGAACGTCTACCCGCAGGAGGCGGAGGACGTGCTCGTGCTGCACCCGGCCGTCGCCGACGTGGCGGTCGTGGGCGTGCCGGACGCCGAGATGGGCGAGTCGGTCAAGGCCGTCGTCCAGGTCGAGCCGGGAGTCGCCCCCGGCCCCGAACTGGCCGGGGAACTCGTCGACTTCGCCCGGGAGCGGCTCGCGCACTACAAGGCGCCGCGCACCGTCGACTTCACCGAACGACTGCCACGCACCCCGACCGGAAAGCTGGCGAAGGCGCGCTTGCGGGAGTCGTATCGGCGGGGGTGACCGGCCGAGCGTATGTCATGCCCCGCAGGGGCCGAACCGGCTCGGGGAAGCGGCTCGGGTCCGTTCCGCACGTCGGCTGCCCGCGTCCCCGCGAGGGCGTCGCTCAGCCCCGGCCGTCAGCCCCGGCCCTCCGCCTCGCCCCGTGCGCGGGCCAGATACGGTGCCGTGCGGCTGTCCTTGGTGTGGGCCACGTCGGCCGGGGTGCCGGTCGCCACGATCTGGCCGCCGCGGTCGCCGCCGCCCGGGCCCAGGTCAACGACCCAGTCCGCGCCCGCCACCACCGCCATGTCGTGCTCGACGACGACCACGGAGTTGCCGCCGTCGACCAGTTCGTGCAGGCGGCCGGTGAGGACCTCGACGTCGGCCGGGTGCAGGCCGGTCGTCGGCTCGTCGAGGAGGTAGAGCGTGTGCCCCCGCCTGGCCCGCTGCAACTCGCTGGCCAGCTTGATGCGTTGGGCCTCGCCGCCCGACAGCTCGGTCGCCGGCTGGCCGAGCCGCAGATAGCCGAGGCCGACGTCGAGGAGCGTACGCAGGCTGCGTACGACCGGCGGGGTGTCCGCGAAGAACTCCGCGGCCGCCTCGACGGTCAGGTCGAGCACCTCCGCGATGTTCCGTCCCCGGTACGTCACTTCGAGCGTCTCGGGCTTGTAGCGGGCGCCGGCGCAGTCCGGGCAGGGCGCGTACGTGCTGGGCAGGAAGAGCAGCTCGACGCTGACGAAGCCCTCGCCCTGGCAGGTCTCGCAGCGACCGCCCGCCACGTTGAAGGAGAAGCGGCCCACGCCGTAGCCGCGCTCCTTCGCCGTGTCCGTGGCGGCGAAGACCTTGCGCACGACGTCGAAGAGGCCGGTGTAGGTGGCCAGGTTGGAGCGCGGGGTGCGGCCGATCGGCTTCTGGTCGACGCAGACCAGCCGGTCCACGCCCGCGAGCTCCTCGGTGATCTCGCCGACGAGCGTGGACTTCCCCGAGCCGGAGACGCCCGTGACGGCGGTGAAGGCGCCGAGCGGGATCTCCGCCGTCACCGCGCGCAAGTTGTGACGGGTGACGGGGCCGACCTTCAACCACCCCTTGGGGGCGCGCACTTCACGTACCGGAGAGGTGTTCCGGCCGAACAGGAAACGAGCCGTCTCCGAATCGCGGACGCCCTCGACCTCCGCCACCGGGCCGCTGTGCAGCACCCGTCCGCCGTGCTCGCCGGCCTGCGGGCCCACGTCGACGAGCCAGTCCGCGTGGCGCATGACGTCGAGGTGGTGCTCCACGACGAAGACGGAGTTGCCGGCCGCCTTGAGCCGGTCGAGGACCGTCAACAGGGCTTCGGTGTCGGCCGGGTGGAGCCCCGCGGACGGCTCGTCCAGGACGTACACCACCCCGAAGAGCCCCGAGCGCAGCTGGGTCGCGAGGCGCAGCCGCTGCAGTTCGCCCGCCGACAGGGTGGGCGTCGCGCGGTCCGGGCTGAGGTAGCCGAGGCCGAGTTCGGTGACGGTCGCGATGCGTGCGAGCAGGTCCTCGGTCAGCACGCGGGCGGTCTCCGAGGTGTCCGCGCCGCTCGCGAGGACGTCGGCGAGATCGGACAGCGGCAGTGAGGCGAGCTCGGCGATCGTACGGCCGGCGAACGTGACCGCCATCGCCTCCGGACGCAGCCTGCTCCCGCCGCACGCCGGGCACGGCTCGCTCGCCAGGAACCGCTCGGCCTTGGCGCGCAGCGTCTGGCTCTTGGAGTCCGCGAAGGTCTTCATCACATAGCGGCGGGCGCTCATGTAGGTGCCCTGGTAGGGGCGGTGGATCCGGCCGGCCTCGCGCACCGGGTGCACGGTCACCACTGGCTGCTCGTCCGTGAACAGGATCCAGTCCCGGTCCCGCCGCGCCAGCTCGCGCCACGGCCGGTCCACGTCGTACCCGAGGGCGTCCAGGACGTCGCGCAGGTTCTTGCCCTGCCAGGCGCCGGGCCAGGCGGCGATGGCGCCGTCGCGGATGGAGAGCGAAGGGTCGGGCACGAGGAGCTCTTCCGTCGTGCGGTGGACCCGGCCAAGGCCGTGGCACTCGGGGCAGGCGCCGACGGCCGTGTTCGACGAGAACGCGTCCGAATCGAGCCGCTCCGCGCCCGCCGGGTAGCTGCCCGCGCGGGAGAAGAGCATCCGCAGGGAGTTGGAGAGCGTGGTGACGGTGCCGACGGAGGAGCGGGAGGTCGGCGCCGAGCGGCGCTGCTGGAGCGAGACGGCGGGCGGCAGGCCGGTGATCTCGCCGACCTTCGGCGCGCCCACCTGGTGGATCAGCCGCCGGGCGTACGGCGCGACGGACTCGAAGTAGCGGCGCTGCGCCTCGGCGTAGATGGTCCCGAAGGCGAGTGAGGACTTGCCCGAGCCGGAGACGCCGGTGAAGACGGCGAGCACGTCGCGCGGGATGTCCACGTCGACGCCCCGGAGATTGTGCTCCCGGGCGCCCCGGACACGTACGAACGGATCGTGGGGGCTGTGCATGGAGGGCTCCGTACGCGGCTCGGGGACACCCACGATACAACGCCCCCGCTCTCCGGCCACGGCTCTCACCTGCGCTTTCCCGGTACGGGACGTACGGCCCCGGCAGGAGTCCGGCGGGGACCTGCGGCTGCGACCGCTTACCCGCGCATAGGGGTCTTTTGCCCCCTACCCGCCGCTTGGTGCGGCTCTTACGTTGAAGGCACAGGCGTGAGCGGCGTCACCTTCGGGCCCGCCCCACCGAGCGGCGACACCTTCGGGTCCGCCCCACCGTCCCCTCCCGAAAGGCTCCACAGCGCATGACCGTGCACCCGACCCACCCCAGCCCCGACCAGGCCGCCGCGCTGGAGACCGAGCTGAGGGAGCACGGTGTGCTCTACACCGTGCAGCAGCGGCCGACGCTGGAGTACGCGGCGCAAGACCCCGAGGGCCGCGTCTGGACCATCCGTGCCGTCAAGGAGACGAACTCGATCATCGCGCCGCCCTCCCGGATCTGGCGTGCCGCCTGCGACGACCTGCGCGTCAGCACGCCGGTGACGGGCCCGTCCGGGGTGGTCCGTGCCATAGCCTCGGCCATCGGCCGCCGCCCGCCGACGGAGGCGTCGACACCGGCGTGACCTGCCCGCGGCCGCGGTTCCGCGGCGATGCGGTCTGTCAGCTCCTGCCGGGTCCCTCGCCCGGCGTCAGCCCCGCCAACCGCGCCAGGCGGCGGAACGAGTCCAGCAGGCCGGCGCGGTCGTACGTGCTGGTCGTGACCAGGACCTCCTGCGCGCCGCTTTCCTTCAGCACCGCCTCCAGCTCCTCGGCGACCTGCTCCTCCGTGCCGTGCAGCTGGCCGCGCAGCCCCGCCTCGTAGAAGCCGCGCTCCTTCTCCGTCATGGTCAGCGACGCCACGCGCTCGGCCGGCGCGAGCGGCGGGAACGTGCCGTGGGTGCGGGAGTACGCCATCGACCAGGCCTCCGGCAGGAGCAGCCGGCGGGCCGCCTCCTGCGTCCCGGCCACCGCCACGTTGCCCGAGATCACGACGTACGGCTCGGCCAGCCAGGGGGAGGGGCGGAAGGCGGCGCGGTACTGGTCGATGCCGTGCAGCATCTTCTCGCGGGACCGGAGGTCGCCGATGACCATCGGCAGGCCCGCCTCGGCCGCGATCGTCGCGCCCTCACCCATGGCCAGCACGTACGGCGGCACGGTCAGGCCCTCGGCGGGCCGGGCCCGTACGCCCGTGCCGGACGTGCCGCGGAACCAGGCGAGCAGGTCGGCGAGCCGGGCCGCGAAGTCCTCGGCGTCGTGCTTGTCGCGGCCCAGCGCCTTGCGCACCCCGTCCGTGAAGCCGACGGAACGGCCGAGGCCCATGTCGATCCGCCCGGGGAACAGCGATTCGAGCACCCCGAACTGCTCCGCCACGACCAGCGACTGATGGTTCGGCAGCATCACGCCCCCGGTGCCGACCCGGATGGTGCGGGTGGCCGCCGCCACGGCCGCAGCGAGGACCGTGGGCGCCGACCCCGCGACCCCGGGGACGCCGTGATGCTCCGAGACCCAGAAGCGGTGGTAGCCGAGCGCCTCGACGTCCCGCGCCAGCCGCACGGTGTCGCGCAGCGCCTCGGGCCCGTCGTGCCCCTCACGGGTGCGGGACCGGTCGAGGACGGAGAACCGGGTTTCTGCGATCACTGAGCTCACACGGACTTCAACACCGCGGCGCCGTCATGATTCCCTGTCGGTGTGACCGACGACAGCAGACCTCTGGCCGTGTTCGACCTGGACGGCACCCTCGCGGACACCGCGCACCGGCAGCGGTACCTGGAGGGCAGGCCGCGCGACTGGAACGCGTTCTTCGCGGCGGCGCCCCAGGACCCGCCGCTGGCACCCGGCGTCGAGCTGGCCCTCGCCTCCACCGAGGAGTGCGAGGTCGTGTACCTCACCGGCCGCCCGGAGCGGTGCCGGGCGGACACGGTGGAGTGGCTGGCCCGTCACGGTCTGCCGGACGGCCGCGTCTGGATGCGGCCCGACGGCGACCGCCGGCCCGCCCGCGTCACCAAGCTGGAGATCCTTCGCGAACTGGCCCGCGAGCGGCAGGTCGCCGTCCTGGTGGACGACGACGAACTGGTCTGCGAGGAAGCGCGGCGGGCGGGCTTCGACGTGATCCGCGCCCACTGGGCGACGACGTCACGGGAACTGAAGAAGGCCCAGGAACAAGAGGGCAGAACCTGACCGCCGCGCACACCCGCCCCGCGAAGCGCTACACGTCGCCGTCCTCCAGGCGGAACCCCACCTTGAGGCCCACCTGGTAGTGCTGGATCTGACCGTCCTCGATGTGGCCGCGCACCTGCGTGACCTCGAACCAGTCCAGTGAACGGAGCGTCTGCGAGGCCCGCTCGACGCCGTTGCGGATCGCCTGGTCGATCCCCTCGTGGGACGTGCCGACGATCTCGGTGACGCGGTACGTGTGGTTCGACATGAAGGTGTTCCTCCGGGGCCCGTCGGGTGGAGCCGTACGCACGCGCGTACGCCGGAACGCACGACTCCGTGGAGTGCCGTCACTCCACGGTGCACCAGCGCGCCCGCGTGCGCGAGACGGCGTACCTCTTGACCGGATCGACCGTCTACCCCTTGACCGGATCATTGGTACATACCAAAATCCAGCCAGTAACCCGTTCGAGCCGAGAGCTCATCCCCCCGCGTCGGGCCGACCTTCCCTGTCCACAGGTAGAAAGTGACCCACGTGAACCCGCACCGCCGCGCCGCCGTGTCCCTGGCCCTCGCGCTCTCCTCGACCGTTCTGCTCGCCGGATGCGGGGTGCTCCCCGGCGGCGACGACACCAAGACCGTCACGGTCTGGCTGATGCGGGGCAGCGCGTCGCCCGAGTTCGTCGAGCGCTTCACGGCGGACTTCGAGAAGGAGCACGGCGACATCGACCTGGACATCCGCGTCCAGGAGTGGACCGGCATCGGCGGCAAGGTGAAGAAGGCGCTCAAGGACGAGGACGGGGACGGCCCCGACGTCATCGAGGTCGGCAACACCCAGGTCGCGCAGTACGTCGACGAGGGCGGCCTGTACGACCTCACCCTGGAGTCCGCCCGCGACCTCGGCATGGACGACTGGCTGCCCGGCCTCGCCGAGCCGGGGCGCTATCGCGGCGCCCAGTACGGCATCCCCTGGTACGCCGCCAACCGCGTCGTCATCTACAACAAGGACCTGTTCGCCCGTGCGGGCATCACCCGTCCGCCGCGGACCCGCGAGGAGTGGATCACGGCCACGGAGAAGCTCAACACCGGCGGTACCCAGGGCATTTACCTCGCGGGTCAGGACTGGTACACGCTCGCCGGATTCATCTGGGACGAGGGCGGTGACCTCGCCAAGGAGACGAAGGAATCGTCCGGCGACTGGCGCGGCGCCCTGCACACGCCCGCGGCCCTGCGCGGCATGGAGTTCTACCAGCGGCTGCAGGCGCTCGGCGACGGACCGCGCGACTCCGACGAGGAACATCCCTCGCAGGCGAAGGTGTTCGCGGCCGGCGACGTCGCCCAGCTCGTCGCGGTGCCCGGCGTGGCCCGCGCCATCGAGGAGAAGAACCCCGAACTGAAGGGGAAGCTCGGCTACTTCCCCGTACCGGGCAAGAAGGCGGGCAAGCCCGGCGCGGTCTTCACCGGCGGCTCCGACCTCGTCGTGCCCGAGCGCAGCGACGACCACAAGGGCGCGGTCGAGGTGATCGAGGCGCTGGCGGGCAAGAAGTGGCAGACCGACCTCGCGCGGACCATGAACTACGTCCCGAACAAGGCGAAACTGGCCTCCGCGGTCGCCGACGAGAAGGGCGTCGCCGCGATGGCCGTCGGCGCGGCGAACGGCCGGGCGACCCCCAACTCGCCCCGTTGGGCGGCCGTCGAGGCGGACAACCCGATCAAGGGGTACATGACGAAGGTCCTCACCGGCGGCGACCCGGCGGCCGAGGCCCGCGAGGCGTCGGACCGGATCACGGGGGCGCTGAACCTCGGCGGACTGTGACGCGAGACGCGCACACCCCAGGGTCCGGCCCCGCACATCGGTGTGCGGAGCCGGACCCTGCGGAGCCGGACCCTGCGGGGCCGGACGGGAGGTGCCTCCGGACAGGAGGTGCCTCCGGGCAGGACGTGCCGCTACGCCACCGTGCTCAGCGACAACGCGAACCGGGCCCGCTCGTCTGTCCACCAGTGCGTCAACTCCAGGCCAGAGGCGGCCAGTTCGGTGCGCACCCCGTCCTCGCGGAACTTCGCCGAGATCTCCGTGCGGAGCTCCTCGCCGGCGGCGAAGTCGACCGCCAGATCCAGCGCGTGGATCTTGACGGTCTGCGCGGTCGTGGAGCGCAGCCGCATCTCCATCCACTCGTGCTCGCGGTCCCAGACGGCGACGTGCTCGAATGCGGCGGGGTCGAAGTCCCCCGCCAGCTCGCGGTTGATCACCGACAGGACGTTCTTGTTGAACGCGGCCGTCACGCCCGACGCGTCGTCGTACGCGGAGACGAGCACCGACTCGTCCTTGACCAGGTCCGTGCCGAGCAGCAGCGCGTCTCCCGGTTCGAGGAGGTCGCGGACCGAGGAGAGGAACGCGGCGCGTTCGGCGGGATGCAGATTGCCGATCGTGCCGCCGAGGAACGCCACGAGCCGCGGGCCCGGCGTCCCCGGCAGCGCGAGGCCGCGTGTGAAGTCGGCGATCAGGGCGTGCACGTCGAGCGCGGGCCGCTGGGCGACCAGGGCGTTCGCCGCGCCGGTCAGCGCGGTCTCGCTCACGTCCACCGGCACATAGGTGTGCAGGGCGGGCAGGGCGTCGATCAGGTGGCGGGTCTTCTCCGAGGAGCCCGACCCCAGCTCGATGAGCGTGCGCGCACCCGTGATCTCGGCGATGCGGGCGGAGCGGGCCACCAGGATCTCCCGCTCGGCGCGGGTGGGGTAGTACTCGGGCAGGGTGGTGATCTCCTCGAAGAGGGCGCTGCCGCGCGCGTCGTAGAACCACTTGGGCGGCAGCGTCTTCGGGGAGCGGGTCAGGCCGTGCAGGACGTCCTCGCGCAGCGCGGATTCGGTGGCGTCCTCGGGCAGGGTTCGGGTCAGCAGGAACGGGCTCACGCAGCAGGCTCCTTGAGCGGGGTCAGAGTCACGTCGGTGCGGTCGGCGGCGAGCAGGGTGCGGTCGGGCACCTCGCGCCAGCGCGGGTCGTCGTCGTAGGGCTCGGAGGCCACGACGGTGCGGCGGCCGGTCTCCGCGAGATACCAGAGGGTGTCGCCCCAGGCGGTCGCGGTGATCGTGGTGCCGTCGGTGAGCAGCAGATTGAGGCGCGATTCGGGCGCGGCCCGCGCGACCTCCAGGACGGTGTCCGTGAGGGCCTGCCCCGCCTCGTCGCCGCGGCGCAGCCGGTGCAGCAGGAGCGCCCACACGAGCGCGGAGTCGCAGCGCGCCGCCATGGAGAGCAGCTCTTCGGGCGGCAGGTCACGGACGAGGGGGGCGAGGGATCCCGGCCAGCCGGTGACCGCGCCGTTGTGGCTGAACAGCCACGGCCCGGAGGCGAACGGCGCCGCCGCTGCCTCCCCGTCCGCCCCTGCCTCGGTCGCGTCCCGCACGGCGGCGAGCACGGCTCCGGAGCGCACGACCCGGGCGAGGTCGGCGAACGACTGGTCGCCCCAGATCGGCCCGGTGCGCCGGTACCGGGCGGGCACCGGGTCCCCGTCCGCGTACCAGCCCACCCCGAACCCGTCGGCGTTGACGGTGCCGTGCCGCTGCATCCGGGGCGCCCAGGACTGGTGGAACAGGCTGTGCTCGGGCGTCACGAGGAAGCTTCCCAGCGGCTGCGGCGGGCCGAGGAAGGCGAGGTGACGGCACATCAGGCGGTCTCCGGGGTCGGCGCCTCGGCCGGACCCGCGTCGCGTGCGGTGCGGAACCCGGAGAAGATCTGCCGCCGCACCGGATGGTCCCAGTTGCGGAAGGTGCCCCGACAGGCCACCGCGTCGACGGAGAAGGCGCCGCCGCGCAGCACCTTGTAGTCGCCGCCGAAGAAGACGTCCGAGTACTCCCGGTAGGGGAAGGCGGAGAAGCCCGGATAGGGCAGGAACCCGCTGGAGGTCCACTCCCACACGTCGCCGATCAACTGCCGGACGCCGAGCGGCGATTCGCCCGCCGGGTAGCTGCCCGCGGGGGCCGGTCGCAGATGGCGCTGCCCCAGGTTGGCGCGCTCCGGTGTGGGGTCCGCGTCGCCCCACGGGTAGCGCGTGGAGCGGTCGGTCACCGGGTCGTACCGGGCGGCCTTCTCCCACTCCTCCTCGCTCGGCAGGCGCCGGCCCGCCCAGCGCGCGTACGCGTCGGCCTCGTACCAACTGACGTGCAGGACCGGCTCGTCGGCCGGCACCGGCTCGACCGTGCCGAACCGCCGCCGCAGCCAGCGGCCGCCCTCCTGGTGCCAGAACAGCGGCGCCCGCAGCCCGTGCTCGCGGACCATCGCCCAGCCGGCCGGGTCCCACCAGCGCATCCGGGCGTAACCGCCGTCCTCGATGAACTGCTGGTACGCGCCGTTCGTCACCGGGGTCGTGTCGATGAAGAACGGCGGGACGAGCCGCCGGTGCGCCGGGCGCTCGTTGTCCAGGGCCCACGGCTCGGTGGACGTGCCCATCGTGAACGGGCCGCCGGGGACCAGGACTTCGGCGGGCCCGGCGAACGGTTCGCAGGGCGGCGGGTCGGGCGCGGCCAGTGCCGTCGGCCCGGTCCGCAGCTGATGGGTGATCAGCATCGTCTCGTCGTGCTGCTGCTCGTGCTGGGCGATCATGCCGAACGCGAACCCCGCGTCGGTGAGCGGCGTGCCGTGGAACGGCGTCTTCTCCAGCACGTCGAGCGCGCGGCCGCGCACCTCGGCCGCGTAGCCGCGCGCCTCCTTGGGCGCGAGCAGCGGGAGGCTCGGCCGCTCGGCGCGGGGATGCTCGAAGGCGTCGTACAGCGGGTCGATCTCGGGCCGCATGGCGTCGCGGCCCGCGACCGCGCGCAGCAGCCACTGCTCCTCCTGGTTGCCGATGTGCGCGAGATCCCAGACCAGCGGCGACATCAACGGGGAGTGCTGGGCGGTGAGTTCGGACTCCTCCACACAGGAGGTGAGGAGGGTCGTGCGGTCCCGGGCGGCGAGCAGCGCGGCGAGCGCCCGCTCCCGCAGGGCTTCCGGGTCGGTGATGGGGCCTGTCATCGGCGGGAGTCCTTCCCAGGTGTCTCGGGGCGTTCGGGCATCGCGTGGGGCCCGGGTGTCCCGTGGGGGTGGCGGCCGTCGCGTACGGCGTCGAGCAGATCGTCGGCCGGGCAGCGGCCCCGCGCGACGTACCGCTCGGCGAAGGCCGCGACGCCGGCCTGCACGGACCGGGGCGCGCCCAGCCGGGGCAGCGCGTCCACGGCGGCGGCGAAACAGATCACGGCGGCCTCGCGCAGCTCGGCGTCGGCCATGCCGTGCCGCGCCGCGTCCAGCCAGAGCGGGTTGTGCGGCGCCGCGGGCGATCCCGCGGGCCCGTACCGCTCGGCCAGCGGCTTCACGGCGCGGTAGGCGGTCTCGGTCGCCTCCGCGTCGTCGAACAGCGCGCTCGTCACGGCCAGCGGCACGATCCAGCCGTCGTCGCCGGGCTGCGCGTCCACCATGCGCAGCTCCAGATGACCGCGCGGCCGGACCGGCGGGAACAGCGTGGTCAGGTGGTAGACGAGGTCCTCGCGGGTGGGTCGGAGAGGGGCGCCCTTGCGGGCCCACGCCCGGAAGGTCAGCCCCTCCGGCACGCTCCAAGGGCCCTCGCCCGGCTCCCTCTTGACGCACATGACCGGTGCGTCGAGCGCGTGCCGGGTCCAGACCTCGCGCGGCTCGCCGTCGAGCGGCGGGGCGCCGGACCTGCCGGGCTCGATGCCCGCCCACACGGCCTGGCGGGTCGAGCGCCAGCCGGTGGGGCGGCCGTCCTGCAGCGGCGAGTTGGCGAACGCCGCGACGAGGACCGGGCCGAGCAGATGCGCGAGACGCCAGCGCCGCGCGTAACCGAGCGGACCGGGCTCCTCGTACCCGGCGTCGAGACAGACCTGTACGGACGCCGTCGAGCACATCATCCGGCGCCCTGCGGGACCGCCGCGGTCCAGGCAGGACTCCAGCGCGTCGTAGCGGGGCTCGCGCAGAATCCGTGCCGGCGGACGCCACGGGTCGGCGCCGACCCCGCTGAGGGTGAGGCGATGGGGGCGTAAGGCGTCGCGTACGACGCCGAGATCGGCCTGCATGGCCGAGATGCACTCCGCCAACGAGGTGGCGGGAAGCGAGCTGAGCTCCAGCTGGCCGCCGGGTTCGACGGTGACGGTGGAGTGCAGGGGCAGGGCCCGCAGTGCGGCGTAGGCCGCTTCGAGGCGGGCGACGGACACGGGCAGGTGGGGCAGGTCCGGCTCGTGGACGAGCCATTCCAGTTCGACGCCGGTGACGCGGGGCGGGCCGGTCTTGAAGCAGATGCCGTGGACCAGCGCCTCCACCTCCGCCTCCGACACCGTGTCCCGCGCCCTCGTGGGGCGCGCGGTGCGGTGTTTCCTACAGTCTCCCTCAGGCATGCGGGGATCCTTCCATCCGGTGCAGCTCGTCACACCCAAAACCCTTGAGCGCCTTCGCACAAGAGTGCCCCTCAGGCCGTTCTCACACCGGGAATTCCCGCCGCGCCACCCGCCGCCGACGCCCCACCCGGGCTCAGCGCCAGCCGTACCGCTCCTTCAGGCGGAGTACGACGAGGTTGAACCGCATGCGGTCGAGCGCACACGCCTCACGCCGCATCCCGCGCTCGTGCACCCGCAGCACCCGGTCGACGTCCACCCACGAATCCCGGCCCTCCCGGTCCCACGGCCCGCTGCCGATCGGCACCCAGTCCCGGTCACCGGAGTGCCGCTTGCTCGACAACTGCACGGCGAGCAGCGTCCCCGACGCCTCGCGGGCGACCACGAGCACCGGCCGGTCCTTGCCGCGCCCGTCGTTCTCCTCGTACGGCACCCAGGTCCAGACGACCTCACCCGGGTCGGGGTCGCCGTCGCGGTCCGGCGCGTACTCCGTGCGCACCCGGCCCACCTCACGCGGGTCGGCCTCGGTGGTCGCGGCGGGGCCGAAGCGGCCGGGCGGGTCGGACAGGTGCGGGTCATCGATGAAAGCAGTCACACGGGCCACCGTAGAACCTGTCCGGCCCAGTCCGCAGCGCGGGAGAGACGGTCGGGCCGCAGGCTCACCCCATGGTGTTCCGCCCCCTCCGCAACGCCCGGTTCCTCACCGCCCTCGCCGTCGCGGGCTGCGTCCTCACGCCGCTGCCCGCCGCGTCCGACCCCGCGGCCCCCGCCCCGGACCCCGTTCCCGGCGCGGCCGCACCGCCGCGCACCGTCTCCGCCTGGCTGCCGTACTGGGACCGGGCGGCCGCGTACCGGAGCGCCCTGGACCACGCCGCCCAGCTGCACACCGTCAGCCCCTTCTGGTACCAGGCGAAGGCGGCAGGAAAGGTCGAACCGCACTCCGGAGCGGAGGACCAGAAGGTCATCGACGGGCTGCACCGGGCCGGCATCAAGGTGGTGCCGACCGTCATGGAGACCCTGCCGCGCGGCGCCCTCGCCGCCGTGGTCACCGACCCCCGCGGCCGCGCCGCCCACATCGAGACCCTCCTCGGCATCGTGCGCGGGCACGCCTATGACGGGCTCGACCTCGACTACGAATCCATCGCGATCACCTCGGACGCGGAGTACGCGAAGGTCAGGGACGGTTACGCCACGCTGGTCACCGACCTGTGCCGCCGCCTGCACGAGCTGCGCAAGAGCTGTGTCGTCACCGTCTCGCCGAAGACCGCGGGCACCGGCCGCGTCTGGGACTACCGGCGGCTCGGCGCCGCCGCCGACCGGCTCCGCGTGATGGCGTACAACCTGCACTCGGCGGAGGGCACCCCGGGCCCCCTGTCCACCCCGGCCTGGTACGACGAGATCCTGCGCAACGCCACCGCCGAAGTGCCGCGCGACAAACTGGAGATGGGGCTGCCCGCCTACGGCTGGGACTGGGCCGTCGGCTCGCGCGAGCGCGCCCGGCACGTGACATCCCGGGAGGCGGAGGCCCTGCGCGCCAAGGTGGGCGCGGCCTACCGCATCGACCCCGCCTCCAGCACCCCCCACTTCACGTACCGGGACGGCGGGACCGAGCGCACGGTCTGGTACCAGGACGCGCGCGGCACCGCGGCGCACCTGCCCGTGCTGCGCAGGCACGGCGTGCGCAACACCGCGCTGTGGGCCCTCGGCTTCGAGGACCCGGCCCTGTGGGCGGAACTGGCGAAACCATGAGGGCCGGCGCGACGGCGCTCCGTGACAGCGCTCCGTGACGGCGGCTACGGTGCCTGCGCCGCGTCCGGCAGCGGCGCGGGCCACCGCTCGTACCACCGCTGGTCCGCCTCCAACTGCGCGGCCAGGGAGACCAGAAGCGGCTCGCTGCCCGCCGGGCCCAGCAGCTGGGCGCCGACCGGGAGGCCGCCCGGGGTGCGCCCGGCGGGCACGTTGATGCCCGGCCAGCCGAGCACGTTCCACGGCCAGGCGTAGGGGCACGCGGCGATCATCGCCTGGTCGGTCCGCCAGCCGTTCATCGCGGCGAGCGTGCCGACGCGCGGCGGGGGAGCGGCCGTCGTCGGCGCGAGCACCACGTCGTACGTCGAGAAGACGGCGCCCACCTGCCGGTGCAGCGCGGCCTCCGAGCGGCGCGCCAGCCGCAGCGGGGCGCCGCCCAACAGCCGCCCCATCCGGGCCGCTTCCCGGGTGCGCCGGTCGAGGAGGGAGACGTCCGGCACGTGACGGCACCACTCCGCGATGCCCACCGTGGCCCGCGGCACGAACGTCAGGCCGATCTGGCCGTAGCGCGGGTCGGCCTCCGTCACGTCGTGCCCGAGCGCCGCGAGCCGTTCCGCGAGCGCCACCACCCGGTCCCGCACCACCGGGTGCAGCCGCTTGGCCGTCGCCGTGAACGGCATCCGCAGCGACAGGGCGACACGCAGCCGCCCCGGATCGCGCGTCGCGGCCTCAGCGGCCCGCACGGCGGGCGGCCGGTGCAGATCGCCCGCGTGGCTGCCGCTCGCCGCGTCCAGGAGCAGCGCGGCGTCCGCGACGGTCCTGGCGAGCGGGCCGTTGACGGTGATGCCCTGGAACGCCTCGGGCCACGGCCACGTCGATATCCGGCCGCGCTGCGGTTTGATCCCGACCAGATGCGTCCAGGCCGCCGGGATCCGCACCGAGCCCGCGCCGTCCGAGCCCAGCGCCGCGGGCACCAGGCCCGCGGCGACCGCCGCGGCCGAGCCGCCCGACGAGCCGCCGGGCGTGTGACCGGTGTTCCACGGGTTACGGGTGTCGCCGAAGCCCGGCCCCTCCGTGAACGGCCACTGCCCCAGCTCGCACGTGTTGGTCTTGCCGACGATCACCGCCCCGGCCGCCCGGAGCCTGCGCACCGCCTCCGCGTCCGCCGCCTTCGGCGGGAAGTCGCCCCTGCAGCCGAACGCGGTGGGCTCGCCCGCCACGTCCATGTCGTCCTTCACAGCCAGCGGAACGCCGAGCAGCGGCCGCCCCGGCCCGGCGCCCCCGGCCGCCAACTCCCGGTCTGCGGCGTCCGCTTCGGCGAGCGCGGCCTCGGCCCGCACCAGCTTGAAGGCGTTCAGCACGGGCTGCGACGCCTCGATCCTGGCCAGCGTCCGCTCGGTCAGGGCGCGCGCGGACACCTCTCCCTCGGCCAGCGCGCGGGCGGTGCGCGCCAGGCCCTCGGCACGGTCGGCAGTCATGTGGGGGACACCTTCGCTCGACGACGGGTGCCCGAACGTTAACCGGCGAGTAGCACAACGCGGAACGCGCGCAGGGAAGTTCACACTGCCGCCCGGCCGTGGACACCGGGCCCGGGTCTGCGAGGATGACGGGGCCATGGTGCAGATACCGAAGCAGCAGTCCGCGCAGCGCTCCGTGCCGACGAGCGCCGACGTCGCCCGCCTGGCGGGGGTCTCCCGCGCCACCGTCTCGTACGTCCTGAACAACACCAGCGCCGTCCGTATCAGCGAACCCACCCGCCGCCGCGTCCACGAGGCGGCCAGGGAACTCGGCTACGTCCCGCACGCCGCGGCCCGCAGCCTGCGCGCCGGACACAGCCGCATGGTCCTGATGCCCACCGCGGAGATCCCGGTCGGCCCGCTCTTCAGCGCGTTCTTCAACGAACTGCAGTGGGCGCTCGGCCGGCTCGACTACACCGTCGTGCAGTACGCGAGTCTCGGCCTGACCGGCGAGGACGCGGCCCGCGCCTGGGCCGAGCTGCGGCCCGTCGCCGTCCTGGCCCCCGACGCCTCCGCGGTCGGCCCGCGCGGCGTGAGCGTCCTGAAGCGGTCCGGCGCCCGAGCCGTCTTCACCCTCGGACCGCACCGCGTGGAGGGCGCGCACGCCCTGCTCATGGACGGCCGCAGGGTCGGCGAGGCCGCGGCCCTGCACTTCCTGGCCCGCGGCCGCCGCAGCATAGGCGTCATAGTCCCCGAGGAACCGGGCCTGGAACACTTCTCGGGCCCCCGCCTCGAAGGGGTGCGCCAGGCGGTGCGGAAGACGGGGACCGCCGGCGCCTCCGTCACCGAGCTGCCGCTCGCCTACGACGAGGAGTCCGCGGCCCGGCTCGCGGCGCGCTGGCCCGCTCTCGGCGTCGACGCCGTCTTCGCGTACAACGACGAGTACGCGATGCTCCTGATGCGCGCCCTGCAGGACGAGGGCGTCGCCATACCGCAGGAGACGGCCGTGATCGGCTCGGACGACCTGATGCTGGGGCGGCTCCTCAGACCCCGGCTCAGCACCGTCCGGATCGAGCTGCCGTCCGGCCGCGGCCTCGCCGAGCTCGTCGACCGCGTGGTGCGCGACCCGGGCGCCGAACCCGAGGTGCACGACGTGCTCGGAGCGGACGTCGTGCACCGCGAGTCCAGCTGACGGCTGCGACCCGTTCGGCGGCCTACTGCTCCGGCTGGCCCTGCTGAGCCTGCTGGGCCTGCTCCTCGGCGACCTGACGGCGCACCTCGTCCATGTCCAGGTTCCTGGCCTGGCCGATGACGTCCGTGAGCGCGGCCTCGGGCAGCGCGCCCGGCTGGGCGAACACCGCCACCTGGTCGCGGACGATCATCAGCGTCGGGATCGACTGGATGTTGAAGGCCTGGGCGAGCTCGGGCTGCGCCTCCGTGTCGACCTTGGCGAAGACCAGGTCGGGGTTGGCCTCGGCGGCCTTCTCGTACACGGGGGCGAACTGCTTGCACGGCCCGCACCACTCGGCCCAGAAGTCGATCAGGACGAATCCGTTGTCCGTCACCGTCTGGTCGAAGTTCTCCTTGGTGAGCTCCACGGTCGCGTTGCTCATGGTGTTTCCCTACTTCCTGCTGTCGGGCGTAGCCGCTGTGCACAACGGCCGATGATGCGGACGTATTCCGCCTGTCGTGCGCGCGGAAGGTGCCGCATGTGCACCGGCGCATTCGGCGCGCGTACCCATGTGGCCACGGCGCACACCTGCCGACAGACTGTCCTCATGACGGATGCCATCACATACGACGTAGTAGTCATCGGAGCAGGTCCCGTGGGCGAGAACGTGGCGGACCGGGCCCGCGCCGCCGGGCTCAGCGCCGCCATCGTGGAGAGCGAGCTCGTCGGCGGCGAGTGCTCCTACTGGGCGTGCATGCCCAGCAAGGCCCTGCTGCGGCCCGTCATCGCCCGCGCGGACGCCCGCCGCGTGCCCGGTCTGCGCCAGTCCGTGCAGGGCCCCCTCGACGCCCCCGCGGTCCTCGCGCACCGTGACGCGTACACCTCGCACTGGAAGGACGACGGTCAGGTCGGCTGGCTGGAGGGCGTCGGCGTCGACCTGCACCGGGGCCACGGCCGCCTCGCGGGCCCCCGCACGGTCACCGTCACCGGCAAGGACGGCACGGAACGCACCCTGCGGGCCCGGCACGCGGTGGCCGTCTGCACCGGAACCCGCGCCGCCCTGCCCGACCTGGCCGGGCTCGCCGACGTCAAGCCGTGGACCAGCCGCGAGGCCACCAGCGCCGACCGGGTGCCCGGCCGGCTCCTGGTGGTCGGCGGCGGCGTCGTCGCGGTGGAGATGGCCACCGCCTGGCAGGCCCTGGGCGCGCAGGTGACCGTGCTGGTGCGCGGCGGCGGCCTGCTGCCCCGCATGGAGCCCTTCGCGGGCGAACTGGTGCAGGAGGCGCTCACCGAGGCGGGCGCCGAGGTCCGCTCCGGCGTGTCCGTCACCGCGGTCGCGCGCGAGAACGGCACGGTCACCGCCACCCTGGACGACGGCTCGACGCTCCAGGCCGACGAGATCCTCTTCGCCACCGGCCGCGCCCCGCGCACCGAGGACATCGGCCTGGAGACCGTCGGCCTCGAGCCGGGCTCCTGGCTGCCGGTCGACGAGAGCCTGCGCGTCGAGGGCAGCGACTGGCTGTACGCGGTCGGCGACGCGAACCACCGCGCGCTCCTCACCCACCAGGGCAAGTACCAGGCCCGCATCGCGGGCGCCGCCATTGCCGCCCGCGCCCAGGGCGTCCCGCTCCTGGAGACCGACCGCTGGGGCGCCCACTCCGCGACGGCGGACCACGCGGCCGTCCCGCAGGTCGTCTTCACCGACCCCGAGGCGGCCTCCGCGGGCCTCACCCTCGCCGAGGCGGAGGCCGCAGGGCACCGCGTCCGGGCCGTGGACTACGACATGTCCGGCGTCGCGGGCGCGGGCCTGTACGCCGACGGCTACCGGGGCCGCGCCCGCATGATCGTCGATCTGGACCGCGAGATCCTGCTCGGCGTCACGTTCGTCGGCCCCGGCGTCGGCGAACTCATCCACTCGGCGACGATGGCCGTCGCCGGCGAGATCCCGCTGGACCGCCTGTGGCACGCGGTCCCCGCCTACCCCACGATCAGCGAGGTGTGGCTGCGGCTCCTGGAGACCTACCGGGGCTGACGGCACTGGCGGGAGCGGTCAGCCGCCGGCGTAGACGTCCTCGACGTAGCGCCCCGCGGCGACCAGCTCCCGCCACCACGCCTCGGCCGCGCCCGCGTCACCGCCGGTGAACTTCGTGTGCAGTCCCTTGAACGCCTCGCGGACCCCCGGCGCCATCCGCGCGCCGTCACCGCACACGTACACCCGGCCGCCCGACTCGAGCAGCTCCCAGACCTCGTCGGCCTCGGCCGCGATCCGGTGCTGGACGAAGAGCAGGTCGTTCTCGGGCGCACGGGAGAACGCGGGGCGCATCGACACCGCGCCCATGCGGTCCGCCTCCGCCAGCTCCGCGCGGTGCAGATAGTCCACGTCGGGGTGGTCGCACCCGAAGTAGCAGAGCGCGGGCGCGAGTCGCCCACCGTCGCGCAGCCGCTGCACCCGGTCGGCGATGGCTCCGCGGAACGGCGCGAGCCCCGTGCCCGCCCCCACCATGATGAGCGGAGTCGATGCGTCGGCCGCGATCCGGAAGTCGTCCCTGCACGGCTGCACGCGCGCGTGCAGGACGTCGCCGGGCCGCAGACCGTGCAGGTACGAGGAGCCGGTGCCGCGGAACGTGCCGCGCCCGGCGCGGTCCGGTGCCGAGAGCAGCGAGACCATCAGCTCGGCGTGGCCCGGGGCGACGGAGGGCGACGACGAGATGGAGTAGTGGCGCGGCCGGACCGGCGGCAGCAGGTCGAGCAGCACCGGCCACGCCAACTGCCCGCGCAGCGCCGGGTGGTCCTCGACCAGATCGAGGAGGTTGCCCCGCCACGCCGCCAACGCCTCCGGGTCGCCCGCCAGTTGCCGCAGCGCGGCCTGCTCGGGCGGACACGGGTTGTGGTCGGCGAGCAGCGCCACCTGCGCGGCGCTCGGGGCGTCCCGCAACTCCACGTACCGGCCGAGGAGTTCACGGACGGCGACCGGGCGGTCGAGCGGCAGGGTGGTGCGGCTGGGCCGGTGCGCCCGGATGTTGAGGACCGCGTCCAGGCCGACCCCGAAGGCGGCCGCGGCGCGCTCGACCGTCGCGGGGTCGTTGACGGGCAGGACGGCCAGGTGGTCGGCGGTGCGGTAGGCCGTGCCGTCGGGCAGCGCCACCCGCAGGAACCGCTTCGCGCGGGCCAGCGGATGGGCGAGGTCGACCAGGTCGGCGGTCTCCGTGACCGTCATGGGCAGGGTGCCGTGCCGGGCGTCCAACGCGTCCAGCGGCCCGCCGCACACCTCCACGACGTCGTACGTCCTGACCGGGGCGGCGGTGCCGGCGGCCCCGACACTC
Source organism: Streptomyces sp. NPDC041713 (assembly GCF_055591085.1). Lineage (NCBI taxonomy): Bacteria > Bacillati > Actinomycetota > Actinomycetes > Kitasatosporales > Streptomycetaceae > Streptomyces > Streptomyces sp. NPDC041713. The sequence goes on along the minus strand of NZ_JBVIZY010000004.1, from coordinate 71,701 downwards.
TCCGGGTCCCCGTACCGCCGCAGCAGCGTGGCGCGGAGCGCCGCGGTGAAGCGGTCCACCGACCCGGCGAGGTCCCCGGATGCGTCGGCCTCGGCGCGCTCCAGGAGGCGACTCGCGCCCGCGGCCGCGAGCCGGTCGTCGATGAGGGTCGGCACCCGCTGGTAGGTCGCGGACCAGTTGCGGTCCCCGACGCCGAGGACCGCGTACGGCACACCGGCGGCGGCGTCCGGCGCCGCCTTCTCCAGCCAGGAGACGAACGCGCCCGCGTCGTCGGTGGGCCTGCCGTTGTAGGAGGCGGCGACGATCACCACGGGGGAGCCGGCGTCCCACGCGCCCGCGGCCTCGTCGAGCGGGGCGACGCGCACGTCGAAGCCCAGGTCGGCGGCCATATCGCCGAGCTGCTCGGCGTATCCGCGGCACGTCCCGAAGTTGGAGCCGTGCAGCAGCGTCAGGGCGGTGCCGGGCAGGGCCCGCGTCGGCAGACCGTCGTCCGGCGCCGCGGCCTGCGACTCCGTGCCCGCGCCGCCGGCGAGCGCGGCCGTCCGGCCGGCGGCGGCGAGGCTCCGCGCACGGTCCTGCGGGGTGCGCGCCGCGAGGGTCATGGTGAAGCCGTCGGGCTTGAGGGTGAGGGTCTCCTTGACCTTCAGGCGGTAGTCGGCGTGGTCGATGAACCGGTAGCGGTGCACCAGCATGCCGAGCAGCATGGTGGCCTCGTGCAGCGCGAACTGCCGCCCGATGCAGGCGCGTTCACCCGTCCCGAACGGCTTGTACGCGTGCGGGGAGCGGGCCGCCTCGGCTTCCGGCGCGAAGCGGTCCGGGTCGAACTCCTCCACGTTGTCGCCCCAGACCAGGTCGCGGTGCAGCATCGGCGTGAGCACCACGACGCTCTGGCCCGCCCTGACCGGGTGGCGTCCGCCGAGGGTCGTGTCGACGCGGGCCCGGCGCTGGAACGCCGGGGCGGTGGGCCACAGCCGCAGCGCCTCGTTGAGCACCTGGCGCACATAGCGCAGCCTGCCCACGTCCTCGTACGTCGGCTCGGGATCCGGGTCGTCGCCCCACACCGCGTCCACCTCGGCCTGCGCGAGATGCAGCACGGCGGGGTTCTTGACCAGGTGGTGCAGGGCGAAGGAGAGGGTGCCCGAGGTCGTCTCGTGGCCGGCGATGAGGAACGTGATGACCTGGTTGCGGATGTTCGCCTCGTCCAGGGCCTCGCCGCTCTCGGGGTGCGGCGAGTTGAGCATCAGGCCGAGCAGGTCGTCGGTGGAGGTGTCGCCCGACGCCTTGCGGGTCTCGATCACCTCGTCGACGACCCGGGCGAGGAAGGCCGCGTCGGCCTCGAACGCCGCGTCCTCCCGCGCGTACTCCCCGGCGGGGTCGCGCGCCAGCTTCGCCTGACTGTGCGCCAGGCCCCGTACGAGCGCCTGCACGAAGGGGTGCGGATCGGTGCGCGCGAACGACTCGAAGTCGTAGCCGAAGCCGGCCAGGCCGATGGTGTCCAGCGTCATCCTGGTCATGTCCTCCGAGACCTCCACCGGCCCCGCCACGGCGGCGCCGGGCGTGAACCGGCCGTCCCAGGAGGCGATGAGGCGCCGGGCCACACGCAGCATGTGCGGGTGGTACGTCCGCATCGAGTTCATGGCGAAGGCGGGGAGCAGGATGTCGTGCGCCTTGGCCCAGTTGGGCTCGTCGTCGTACGCCGTGAAGAGGCCGTCACCGGCGATGCCGCGCACGTTCTCCAGGGCGGGCCCGATGCCCTTGGCGAACCGGGTCTCGTCGGCGAGCTCCTCGACCAGCTCCAGCGAGCTGACCCAGACGGTCTCGCGCCCGTGGTACCGGCGGACGTAGAAGGGGCCGTGCCGCCGCGCGAGTTCCACGGACTGCTGGATCGGGGTGTCGGTGGGCCCGGCCGCCGTCACGTCGACGGTGGGCAGTACGAGGTCGGGGTGGTCCCGCAGACCGTAGATCTCGACGGTGTGTTCTTCGCTCATGGGCCAGTGCCTCTTCCCGTGGACGCAGGGGAGTTGAGCGCCCGGAAGGGGGGCGCCGCTCCTACCGTGGCCCGCCCCGGCGCGTGATCCGGCCCGAGAACTACATAATCTTGTAGGGGTCTTTTCCCTCCCGGCGCTTGCGCGCGGAGCGCGCAACTGTGCGAGTGGCGGTACGGGCCGGTCGTGGTGCGCGGGAGGTGCGTGATGTGTGCGGGAAGTGATGGATGTGAGTGACACGGGCGAAGCGTGCGGCGGCCCCGGCGACAGGGCGGAGAAGGTCGCCGACGCCGCCGTCTGGCGGGGCCGCTTCCTCAGCCTGCTCGACCGTTCCCCCACCCCGACCGCCATCGCAGGCGCCGACGGTCTCGTCTCCGTCGCCAACCCGGCGTTCGCCGCGGCCCTGGGCCTCCAGCCGGGCCGCGTCGCGAACCGCCTGCTGCTCGAACTGCTCACGCCCACCAACGAACGGCAGCTCCGCAAGCTCGACGAGGCCATGCGCTCCGGCCGCAGATCCCGTTACCCCGTCGAGGCGACGTGGCGGGTGCGGGGCGCGGCCCGGCACGGTCAGGTGACCGTCGAACCGGTCACCGACCCGCTGGAGGAGACCCCGCCCCTGCTGGTGACGCTGCGCGTGGCCGAGGAGCGGGCGGAGCCGACGGGCGAGGGCACCCCGCCCGGCGCGGGCGGTACGGGAGCGGAGCTGGCCCACCCCGCCCTGAGCGCGCAGGAGGCCCGCGTCCTGCGCCTGGTGGCCGGCGGCGCCACGACATCGGTCGTGGCGCGCACGGTCGGGATCGGCGTCGACGGCGTCAACTACCACCTCACGCGGCTCTGCCGGCGCCTCCAGGCACCGAACCGCACGGCGCTGGTGGCGCGGGCGTACGTACTGGGGTTGCTGGATCCCGCGGCCTGGCCGCCGAAGGTGGCGGCGCCCGTCGCGCGCCGCGGGCCGTGATCGACCGCCACGTATTCTTGCGGCGTGACGCACCACAAGGCAGCCGACGTGAACGTCGACGCGATGATCGATGACCTCAGGACGCTGGTCGAGGTGGAGTCGCCCTCCCGCGACGTCGACGCCCTGACCGCCTCGGCGTACGCCGTCGCCGCGGTCGTCGAGAAGCGGCTCGGCGGACGGGCCGTGCTGGTCGACAGCGAGGCCGGGCCGCACGTGCACTGGTCGGGCGGCGGTGACCCCCGGGTGCTCGTCCTCGGCCACCACGACACGGTGTTTCCGCTCGGCACCCTCGCGCGCCGCCCCTTCGAGGTCGAGGACGGGCACGCGACAGGCCCCGGGGTCTTCGACATGCTGGGCGGTCTCGTGCAGGCCGTCCACGGCCTCGCGGCGCTCGACGACCTGACCGGCGTGGAGATCCTGGTGACCGCCGACGAGGAGGTCGGCTCCCGCACCTCCCGCGCCCTCATCGAGGAACGCGCCCTCGCCTGCGGCGCCGCCCTGGTCTTCGAGGGCGCGGCCGAGGGCGGCGGACTCAAGACGGGACGCAAGGGATGCGGGACGTTCGAGGTGACCGTCACGGGCCGTGCCGCGCACGCCGGACTCGAACCCGAGGCGGGCGTCAACGCCCTCATCGAAGCGGCACACCAGGTCCTCGACATCGCGGCGCTCGGGCGCCCCGATATCGGCACCACCGTCACGCCGACCGTCGCGTCCGCGGGCACGCTGGACAACGTGGTCCCCGCCGAGGCGACGATCGTCGTCGACGTCCGCGTCGCGACGGGCGAGGAGAAGGAGCGCGTCGAGTCCGCGTTCGCGGCCCTGACGCCGCACCTCGACGGCGCGCACATTACCGTCCGCGGATCCGTCGGACGCCCCCCGATGCCCGAGTCCGCGTCGGCCGAACTCTTCGCCGTGGCGCGGCGACTGATGCCGGGCGTGGAAGGCCGGTCGGTCGGCGGCGGGAGCGACGGCAACTTCACGGCCGCGCTCGGCGTGCCGACGCTGGACGGACTCGGCGCCGTCGGGGGAGGGGCCCACGCCGACCACGAGTACCTGGTGGTCGCGGCCATGGCGGAGCGCGCGGAGCTCGTCACCGGTCTCGTACGCGCCCTGCAGGACCGGCCCCGTGACGCGGTGTCCGGCCGGACCGCCGGACAGCGTGGAACCCATGCGAGCTGAACGGCCCGGGTCGGCGGACGAACCCACCGACCCGGACATCGACCTGTCCGTGGCCGCGCAGCGCCGCGAACTGACGCACGGCCAGGGACAGATCATCGCGGCGGTCTCCCTCGGCGGCGGCCTGGGCGCGACCGCCCGCTACGCCGCATCCGAGATCTGGCCGACCGCCCCCCTCACGTTCCCCTGGACGACCCTCGTGGTGAACGCCGCGGGATGCGCGGCGATCGGCGTGCTCATGGTGCTGGTCACGGAGGCACGGACGGCACACCGCCTGGTGCGGCCGTTCCTCGGCACCGGCGTCCTCGGCGGCTTCACCACGTTCTCGACGTACGCGGTGGACATCGAGCGCCTGGTCCGCGAGGGCCACCCCCGCACCGGAATCGCCTACCTGGGCGTGACCCTGCTCGCGGCCCTCGCGGCGGTCTGGTGCGCGGCGTGGACCACGCGCCGCGCGGTGGCGTGGAGGCGGACATGAACTGGCTGCTCGTCCTCGCCGGCGGCATGCTCGGCGCCCCCCTGCGCTACCTCACGGACCGCACCGTGCAGAGGCGGCACAGAACGGCCTTCCCCTGGGGCACGTTCACGGTCAACGCGGTGGGCTGCCTGATCCTCGGCCTGCTCACCGGGGCGGTCATGGCAGGCGCCGCGACGGCCCACACCCACCTGTTCCTCGGCACGGGTCTGTGCGGCGCGCTGACGACGTACTCGACGTTCTCGTACGAGACCCTGCGCCTGGCCGAGCGTGGCGCAAGCGTCAAGGCGGCGGCCAACGCGCTGGGCAGCGTGGCGGTGGGCCTGGGCGCGGCTTTCGCGGGGGTGGCTGTGGCGGAGGCCATCTGGCGGTGAGGCGGGCGTCGCGGCGGCCGGGCAGGTGCGACGCGCCCACAGGTGTTCTCTAGCCGCCGAGTTCGTAGCGGAGCAGGACGACGCCGCTGCCGAAGGTGTGGGTTCCGGCGAGTCTCAGGTCCGTCTTGATGTCCGTCGGCTGGAACATCGGCTTGCCCCGGCCGATCAGCACCGGGTGGACGTAGACATGGATCTCGTCGACCAGCCCCTCGCGCAGGAACGTCGAGGCGAGGTCGGCGCCACCCACCACCACGTCCCCGTCGGATTTCTCGCACAGGGCCCGGATCTCGGTGGGTTCCACCTCGCGCACGATCGTGGTGTTCCAGTCGGCCCGCTCCAGCGTCCGGGAGAACACGTACTTGGGCATGGTGCGCCAGATGGGGGCGAACTCCCGCATCGCCTCGGTGAACTCCGGCTCGTCGTCCGCGGTCGGCCAGACCGAGGCCATCAGTTCCCAGGTGACGCGCCCCTCGAAGAACGCGCCCATGCGGGCCGCCTTCTCGTTGAAGTGGCGGTGCAGTTCGTCGTCGACCAAGCTCCAGTCGAGGTCACGTTCCGGCCCCTCCATGAAGCCGTCCAGGGACACGGACATCATCCAGATGATCTTGCCCATCATGGTCCTCACCGTCATCCGTGCCCGCCGCTGCCGCAGCGGCGGGTCGTACGGATGACGGTAGAGCGTGCGCGGCCCGCGTGCCCGTTACGGACACACGGGCGTCTGCCCGTCACGGACTCACGCTTGGCCGGAGTCCCCGGTCAGTGCGGCCGCCAGCCGCAGATGCGGCCGCGCGTCGTCCGGGCGACCCTGCCGCTGCAACGTGCGCCCCAGCATGAGCCGTGCGTAGCTTTCCACCGGGTCGAGTTCGAGGACCTCGCGCAACGCGGCCTCGGCACGCACCAGTTGGGCCGAGTGGTAGTAGGCGCGGGCCAGCAACAGACGCGGGGCGACCTGCTCCGGCACCTCGTCGACCAGGGTGACCAGGACGCGCGCCGCCGTCGCGTACTCCTTGGCGTCGAAGAACAGCCGCGCCCGCTCCCAGCGCTCCGCCGGCGTGCCGTGGCCGTAGTACGTCATGTCCACTGTTCGCTCCACTGTCTGCCTCCTTCGAGGCCTGCAACAGAGCCGTGTGGTTGAAAATTCCACTAGCGGGTGGCGAGTCGCTCCAGCAACGTGGCGCTCCGTGCGAGCAGCTCCCGCTCCTCGTCGTCGAGTTCGGCGTCGATCGCCTGCGCGAGCCAGCCGACCCTGCGGCCGCGCTCCGCTTCGAGCGCCGCCCGGCCCGCGTCCGACAGCTCGACCAGCGACTTGCGGCCGTCGGTGGGGTGCGCCCGGCGCGTGACCAGGTCCTGTTCCATGAGCAGCCCCACCGCCCTGGCCATCGACTGGGGGCGCACGCGCTGGTCGGCCGCGAGGTCGCTGGTGGTCATGGCGCCGTCGCGGTCGAGCGCGCCGAGCACGGCGACCTGGCCCAAAGGGATCCGGTCCTCGTGCTTGACGCGTCGGGTGAGCTTGCCCATCGCCGTGCGCAGTTCGGCGGCGATGGCGGCGGCTTCCGAGGTGGGCATACGGCACTTTAGCCCGTCGCCCGGCGCCGCCGTGCGGCTGACCTGCGCGGCTTCCCTGTACGGCTGCCCTGCCCGGCCGACCTGGGCTGCCCCTGTCGCGGCCCGTTCCGCCGATGGCCAGCAATGCTGTGCAGCAAAACTGAACAGCATTGCTGTAGGGTTCGTGATCGAAGGGCCCAGCGCCAGCGTCGTCGCAGCCGGGGCCCGGCACCGCGACAACGGGAAGGACCTCCCATGTCACCCGTCTCACCCCTGTCCGCCGAACGAGCCGGATCCGTCGACACCGCCACCACCACCGACACCGCCATCGAGACCGTCCGCGCCCGCCGCGTCATCGACAGCCGCGGCAACCCCACGGTCGAGGTCGACGTCGTCCTCGCCGACGGGTCCCTGGGGCGCGCCGCCGTCCCCTCCGGGGCCTCCACCGGCGCCCGGGAAGCCGTGGAGCTGCGCGACGGGGACCCCGCGCGCTGGCACGGCAAGGGCGTCGACCGCGCGGTGGCCCACGTCAACGAGGAGATCGCGGCGTCCGTACGCGGACGGGACGCGGCGGACCAGGCGGGTCTCGACGCCGTACTGATCGAGCTCGACGGCACCCCCACGAAGTCCCGGCTCGGCGCCAACGCGATCCTCGGCGTCTCCCTCGCCGCCGCCAAGGCCACCGCGGCGGCCCACCGCCGGCCCCTCTACCGCCACCTCGGCGGCGCCGACGCCCACCTCCTGCCGCTGCCGATGATGAACATCGTCAACGGCGGTGCCCACGCCGACAATCCGCTGGACTTCCAGGAGTTCATGATCGCGCCCGTGGGCGCCGACACCTTCGCCGAAGCCGTCCGCATGGGCAGCGAGGTCTTCCACACCCTGCGCCGGGATCTGCTGAGCGCCGGGCACTCCACGGGCGTCGGCGACGAGGGCGGCTTCGCGCCCGCGCTGCGCACCGCCGAGGAGGCCCTCGACTTCGTGGTGTCCGCCATCGAGCGCACCGGCTACCGCCCCGGCGCCGACATCGGCCTCGTCATGGACCCGGCGTCCTCGGAGTTCTTCCGCGACGGCGTGTACGAGTACGCGGGGGAGGGGGTGCGCCGCACGCCCTCCGAGCAGGCCGACTACCTGGTCAAGCTCATCGACGCCTATCCGGTCGTCTCCATCGAGGACCCGATGGCGGAGAACGACCTGGACGGCTGGCGCGAGCTGACCGCCCGCGTCGGCGACCGCTGCCAGCTCACCGGCGACGACGTCTTCTGCACCAACGAGACGCTGCTCCGCGAGGGCATCCGCACCGGCGTCGGCAACTCGGTCCTGGTCAAGGTCAACCAGATCGGGACGCTGACCGAGGCGCTCGCCGCCGTCACCACGGCCCACGAGGCGGGCTGGACGGCCGTCATGTCGCACCGCTCGGGCGAGACGGAGGACACCACGATCGCGGACCTGGCGGTGGCGACCGGCTGCGGTCAGATCAAGACCGGTTCGCTCTCCCGCTCCGACCGCACCGCGAAGTACAACCAACTGATCCGGATCGAGGAGGAGTTGGGCGACGCGGCACGCTTCGCGGGCCGCGCGGTGCTGCGACAGGCCTGACCTCGCGGGCGCCCGTACAGTCCGTACACGTCCGTACGCGTCCTATGCGGTCGTACGCGTCCGTACGGGCAAGCCCCGCTTTGATCTTCCCGCGACCGGGTAGCCGTCCGACATGGTCACCGACAACGCCGACAACGCCGACTCCCCGAGCGGCTACGTGCAGCCCGTCATCGACACCCAGGCCCTCGCCGAGCTGCTCGACGGCGAGTACGCCGAGGTGCGCCGCCTCGTCCGCACCAACCTGGTGGCGTACGCCGACGTCCTGGAGGAGGCGGAGGAGCTCGGCTTCGACGCGTTCCGCGAACGCGTGCGCGAGATCGTCGTCGAGATGGCGGCCACCGGCCAGACCGGCATGGGGTTCCCCAAGGAGTACGGCGGTGGCGGCGACGTCGGCGCGTCGATCGCCGCGTTCGAGACGCTCGCCTTCGGCGATCTGTCGGTCCTGGTGAAGGTCGGCGTGCAGTTCGGGCTCTTCGGCGGCGCGATCCTGCAGCTCGGCACCGAGCACCACCACGAGACCTATCTGCCGGACGTGGTCACCGGGAAGCTGATGGGCTGCTTCGCGATGACCGAGACCGGACACGGCTCCAACGTCCAGGCGCTCGGCACAGTGGCCCGGTACGACGCCGGGACCCAGGAGTTCGTCATCACCACCGGCGACGACCAGGCGCGCAAGGACTACATCGGCAACGCGGCCCGGCACGCCGAGCTGGCAGTCGTCTTCGCCCAGCTGGAGGTGGGCGGGGAGCGTCAGGGGGTGCACGCCTTCGTCGTACCGATCCGCGTCGGCGGGCAGCCGGCCCCCGGCGTACGCATCGAGGACGACGGCCGCAAGATGGGTCTCAACGGCGTGGACAACGGCCGGATCTGGTTCGACGGCGTGCGCGTGCCGCGCGAGGCACTGCTCAACCGGTTCGCCGACGTCACCGCGGAGGGCGTCTACCGGAGCCCGATCGACAACCCGAACCGCCGCTTCTTCACCATGCTCGGCACCCTCGTGCAGGGCCGGGTCAGCGTCGCGGGCGGCGCCGTCAACGCCGCCAAGGTCGCCCTGGCGGTCGCCACCAAGTACGCGCTCCGGCGACGGCAGTTCGAAGCGGCCTCGGACGCCGACGAGCAGGTGCTCCTCGACTACGGCATGCACCGGCGCAGGCTGCTCCCGCTCATCGCCCGCACCTACGCGCTGCACTTCGCGCAGGACGTCACGCGCACTCAGCTGCACGAGGTCTTCTCGGGGATCGCGGACGACGAGCAGGCACGGCGCGAGCTGGAGGCGCGGGCCGCCGGCATCAAGGCGCTCGGCACCTGGCACGCGACGCGGACGATCCAGGAGTGCCGCGAGGCGTGCGGCGGCGCCGGCTATCTCGCCGTCAACCGGTTCGCCGCGCTGAAGGCCGACAGCGACGTCTTCGCGACGTTCGAGGGCGACAATCACGTGCTGCTGCAACTGGTGGCCAAGGGCCTGCTCACGCACTACGCGAGCGAGTTCGAGAGCATGGACCAGCTCGGCATGGTCCGCCACGTCACGAACCTCGCCGTCGAGACGGTCATCGAGAAGTCCTCGGCCCACAAACTGCTCGAACGGGTACGGGATTTGCTGCCCGGCGGCGACGAGTGGGACCAGGAGGCGGGCCTCCTCGACTCGGAGTACCACCTCGCCATGCTCCGCTTCCGCGAGGAGCACATGCTGGCCGGCGCGGCGCGGCGGCTCAAGCGCGGGATGGACCAGAAGGGCCACCCCGGCGTCGTCTTCTCGCAGGTGCAGGACCACGTCATCGCGGTGGCCCACGCGCACGTCGAACGGCTGGTCCTGGAGGCCTTCGTGGAGAAGGTGCAGGGGCTGCCCGACGGTGACCACAAGGTCGCCCTCGGGTTGCTGTGCGACCTGTTCGCCCTGTCCACCATCGAGGCGGACCGCGCCTGGTTCATGGAGCACGGCCGGCTGACCGTGCAGCGTTCCAAGGCGATCCGCCGCGAGGTGAACGACCTCTGCGCCAAGATCCGGCCCATCGCGGCCGAACTCGTCAACGCGTGGGGGATTCCGCGGGAGATGCTGCGCGCGCCGGACCTGGTGGGCTGAGGCGGCTGACTCCCTGACTCCGTGACGTCGACTCCCTGACGTCCTGACGGCCGGCCGCTCGGGGCGGGTCAGCTGATGCGCGTGGCGACCGAGGCGGTGTTGTTGCCGGTGTTGGTCTCGCGGCTGGTGGTGCCCGCCTCGCTGCGCAGGTGGACCGTGCCGCCGCCGTAGGAGGGGCCCTTGCCCGCGATGTCCAGGCGGACGGTCGCGCCGGGCTTGAGGTCGCCCAGATCGGCGATCAGGGAGCCGCCGAGGGTGTACGTGGCAGAGCCCTGGCTGACCCGGTCGGCGACGTGCGTGATGCCGTTGGGGAGCGTGGTGGACAAGTTGACCTTGTTCGCCGTGCTCTTGCCGATGTTGGTGACCACGACCTGCCAGACGCGCTCCTGGTTGTGGTCGATGTGCTGCGGGCCCGTCGCGGTGACCTTGAGGTCAGCGCCGGCCTTGGGCCGGGGGTACTGGTAGTAGTCCTGGTTCCAGTGCCCGCCGATCCAGGCATCGCCGTAGTGGCCGTCGTATCCGGAGGAGGGGGCGGGCGGCTTCGGGGCGGCGGGAGCGGCGGAGGCCGGGGCGGCCGAGGCGACGGCGAGAGCGGCTCCGGCGGCGACGAGAGCCGTGAGGGCGCCGGCCGTGCGCCGGGTGCGTGAGGAGGACATCCGAGCGGACCTTCCATGAGGACGGGGAGATGAGGACGAGATATGAAACGGGGGTGGGGAAGCGCGCGTCGCTGAGCGCCTCTTCCACAAGCACAACACGGGCATATCGCCCCTTTTGTCACCGCAGGTCCCGTCCTTGCCGGTAGAAGGTCCCGAGAGTGCGCGGGCCGACAGGTCCTCCCCCTTCGACGGCCGTTCGGCACGTGTACAACCATCGGCCGCTTCCACGTGTCTCGCAGGTGAACGTCACCCGCGCGCACGCGTCTCGACATCACTCGCGATCGCTCGCGCCCAAGGAGGAACCGTGGGCATCCGCCGACCCGCTCTCTCGACCGCCGTGGCCGCCGCCGTGATCGGCGCACTCGGCGTACCGGCCGCCGCGTCCGCCGCAGCCGGCACGTCCGGCCCGTCCGCGAAGGCCGGCGCCGTCACCGTGCGCGAGGACTTCGACGGCGACGGCCACCAGGACGTCGCCGTCGCCGCGCCCGGCGCGACGGTCGGCGGCCACGTGTGGGCCGGCTACATCACGGTCAGCTACGGCTCGGCCCAGGGCCTCGACCCGGCCCGCACCACGGTCATCACCCAGGACACCCCGGGCGTGCCCGGCGACTCGGGCGACAACCAGGTCTTCGGCTACGCGCTGGTCGCCCGCGACCTCGACGGCGACGGCCTCACCGACCTGGCGGCGGTCGCCCGCGGCTACCGGCCCGACGACAACGTCAGCGGGTCGGTGATCGTCCTGTGGGGCCGTAGGTCCGGCATCTCCGGCGAGGGCGCCGTCCGCGTCGCGGCGCCGGCGAACGCCCAGGTCGGCGACGATCTCACCGCGGGCGACTTCGACGACGACGGCCACCAGGACCTGTTCCTGCGCAACGGCGAGGACTACGACTACCACGACGTGCTCTACGGCCCCTTCACCCGGAGCGGCGCCCCCGCGCGCGAACAGCAGGTGCAGGTGTACAGCACCGACAACTCCATCAACTCGACGGCCGCGGGCGACTTCAACGGCGACGGCATCGAGGATCTCGCGACCTTCTACGTCTACGAGAACCACGCCGAGGGCGGCAAGCTGTGGCTCGGCACCAGGACCGGTCTCTCCACGGTCCCGCAGCGGCTGAACTCCGCGTCGAGCACCGCCGTCGCCGACTTCGACCGGGACGGTTACGCCGACCTCGCCACGCGGATCTTCCCGGGCGGCGACACCGAGGGCACCGAGGAGGACTTCGGCACCGTCAAGATCTACTACGGCTCGGCGTCCGGCCCCAGCCAGACCCGTACGCAGACGATCACGCAGAACACGACGGGCGTGCCCGGCGTGAACGAGAAGGGCGACCAGTTCGGCGGCCGGCTGAGCGCGGGCGACGCGAACGGCGACGGCTACCCCGACTTGGCCGTCGGCGTCCCCGGCGAGGCGATCGGCACGAAGAAGAAGGCCGGCGCGGTGGTCCTGCTGAAGGGCGGCGGGAGCGGTCTGACCGGCAAGGGCGCGCAGGCGTTCCACCAGGACACGGCGGGCGTGCCGGGTGTCGCGGAGTCCGGTGACGTGTTCGGCGCGTCGGTACGGCTGCTCGACGCGACCGGCGACGCCAAGGCCGACCTCGTCGCGGGTGCGCCGGGCGAGAACCTCGACTCCGTCGTGAACGGCGGCGCGGTGTGGCTGCTGCGGGGCGCCGCGGGCGGCCTGACGGCCACGAAGTCGACGGCGCGGAACCCGAAGGACATCGGGGCACCGGCGGCGAAGGCACTGTTCGGCGACAACCTGAGCGGGGACAACGGGCCCGGGACGGTGATCCCCTGACACTCATGACCCGCACACTCATGACCCGCGAGCCGAACCCGTGACCCCACCGGCGCCCCGTGAACGGCCCGCACTTATGTTGTGCGGATGCAGCCACAGCAGGAACCCGCCGCCCCGGCCCACCCCGCCGCCCCGCCCGGCACCTCGCGTCCGCGCGGCCGCACGACCACCGTGGTCGTGTGGCTCGCGGCAGGTCTCCTGATCGGAGCCGGGGCAGTCGGCGCGGCCTGGGCGTCGGACGTCGGCAGGGCGTCGTCGGAGAGCGGTGATGGTGCCGCCGGAGACGCCCGTGCGGCGTGCCGGGCCCTCGACGGATTCGACGAGGCGAAGTACACCGACAAGGGCCCGGCCGGTGAGATCGCCCTCAACCGATACGCCGCGGCCGGAGCGTTGTCCGCGTCGGCCGCGGCGGGCGACGCACACTACAAGCCACTGGCCCGGGCGATCCGCCGCTCGCAGGATCGCCACGCGAGGACGTTCCGCTTCGACGCGACGGTGCGGCGAGACCTCGACGAGGCCCGCGGGATCTGCCGGGACCTGTAGTCCTGCCGAGCGGTGCAGGCGACGAACGGCGCGCCGCCCCGTGTAGATGGCCACGGGGGCGTCACCAGGGTCAGACCTCGCGGACGACGACCACCGGGCAGGTCGCGAGGTGCACGCAGTGCTGGCTCACCGACCCGAGCAGCGCCTGGGTGAAGCCGCCGTGGCCGCGGTTGCCCACCACGAGCAGGTCGGCATCGCGCGACGCGGTGAGCAGGGCCGCGGCCGGGTTTCCGTCCATCACCGCCGTACGGATCTCGACGCCCGGCTCGTCCTTGCTGATCTGCTCCACCACTTCGTCGAGCGTCTTGCCGAAGGCGCTCTCGAAGTCGTCGGGCAGCGGCAGCGGAGGCCAGCCAGGGGCCGTCGGATAGCTCCAGGCGATCACGGCCTCCACGGTCCCGTTCGTCAGCCGGGCCTGTCGTACCGCCCACCGCAGCGCGGCTCGGGACGGGGGAGACCCGTCGACGCCGACCACGATCTTTCGCTGAGCGGTGCGGGGGAGAACCATGTCCATCCCTTTCGGGGCCTTGGGCCTCGGGAGGCCGCTCGATGGTGAGCAGGAGTGGAATCGGCGGCCTAGGCCGGGAGTTCCGGCCGCCGGTCACCAGGCGTAGACGCGGGTGATGATCTGGGTGCGCGCCACCTGTTCGGGGCCCGGGTACGTCACCAGCAGCGGTATCCCGCTGGGGTCGCGGCCTTCCACCCAGGTGAAACCGGCGTCCTCGTGCGTGGAGATGTGGGCGTGCCGGACCTTGAGCACCCGTTCGCAGCGGCGCAGGGCGGTCTCGCTCGGGGCGGTCCACATGAGGCACGGGGTACCGATGCCTCCGGTCGCGTGCGGCGCGCGCCGGCCCACTGACCGTACATAGAGCTGTGACCCCTCACCGCTGACCAGAAGCGCGGCGTCAGCAGCGCTGACGGCGACCTCGAGGCCGAGCAAGTCGCGGTAGAACTCCACCGATTGCCTCAGGTCGAAGACGTACAGCACGGCCGAGGCGAGTCGCATGCCGTGCTGCGGTGGCGGGATGCGTTGAATCCCGGGTGACGTCAGGTCGTCGGGAGAGGGGTCCTGGTTCGGTTCGGTTCGCATGGCGGACTCCGTGATTCTGGATGCAGGCGTGCCGAGCCCCCGTTGTCGCCACAAGGAGGGCCGGCGGGTCGGGCCGGTTCCGGTCCACAGCCGCCGCGGGCGTGCCCCGTGCGGACCGGGACACCGGCTCCCCGCGGCGGCTGGGATTCCTGTGCGACGGCCGATTCACCGACCGGCAGGCCTACATGTGCAGCAGCCGTTTCGCGGTCTCCCTGTACTGCTGCAATGCCTGACGCAGTTCCTCGGTCTGCACCTCGGCGCCCTGCCCCGCGCCCTGCCAGCCCGTGCGCAGTACGCGGAGCCGCTCCGTGAGGGCCTCCGTCAGCCGGGTGACGGTTTCGTCGAAGATGCCGTCGGCCTCCTCCACCGCCTGGCGCGGGCTCTCCACGAAGGTGTTGAGGGCCTGCTGGAGCCGCACGGTGAGCTTGTCCCGCTCGCCCCGCGCCAGCAGCACGGGGCCCGCCGCCCGGGCGGAGTCGTCGGTGCCGGGCACCTGCCCACCGGTCGGGCGGGGCGACTCGTGAAGGGGTTCCTGCAGGGCGTGTTGCTCGGCGAGGTTTGGGCTGCCGCTCGCAGGCTGCTGTGCGCGTTCCCGGTCGTACATCAAGTGTGCCACTTCCTTCGCGTGGCGCCGGCTCTGTGCCCACGGCGCGTGGCTGCGGTCGTCGGGGGATTGCAGGTGCCGGAGCAGCACCGAGGAGATGCAGGAGGTCATGGTCGAGTCCCGCAGCCTCTTCGAAGCGCTCGTCGCCGATCAGTCCACCGGTTTCCCGTTCGGCCGACCGGACGTCGCCGTCGTGGCCGTCGACGGACCGCTGGTATTCGGGGCCGAACCGCTTCTGCAGGCTGCTCCTGCCGCCTTCGCCGCTCCCGGATGCCCGGGAGCGGCCGACGAAGAGGAAGACGCTTGCCGCGATCGCGGCCACAACGATGATCACCATGGCGATCATGGCTGCCCTCTCCGGCTCGAGCCCTGTGCGTTGCTCAGCTTCATGTGCCTCAACCTCGGCTAACCGCTGTGAAGTTGTGCCCTGACGGGGTCCGATGGGATGGGTCCACGGGGCCCCGCTGCCCCGTGCCGGTGGCTTCCTGCCGGGTCAGCGGCGGAAGGCGTCCTTGGCCTTGTCGCCGGACTGCTTGAGGTTTCCGGACACCCGGTCGGTCCTGCCCTCGCGCTGCAGCCGCCTGTTCCGGGTGTCGCGGCCGATCCGCTCGGTGATGCGGCCCTTGAGGGTCTGGGCCTTGTTCCTGAACTTGTCTCCAGCACTCATGGCTGTCCTCAGGTCGTCCATCGGGTGAATCCGGTGCCGTGTAGACGGCGGCTCGACTGCGGTCGCGGCCCATCCGAGCTCGGATGGCGCCGCGGAAACCGGAGATCACCGGGATCAGCAGACGAGAGGAGAATCCACGTGAGCATCGCCGGGACTCCAGATCGCGCGGAGTGGTTTCCTGGTATCCGCGGGGTCCGGGCGAAGCGGGAGGGCGAAGTGCGCTGCCGGACGATCCGGAGGGGCACGGCCCTGCGCCGTGCCGCCAGTCAACGCCCGGGAACGCCCGATGTCAATGTCCATCGGAGCGCGTGGGTCCGGTGGTCGGGCGCGGGGTGAGTGAGGTCTGCGGGGCCGTGAGGGCGTCTGCCGGTTCGGTCGGGGGCAGGAGGCGGTCCTCCCACCAGGACAGGCCCAGCACGGTGGCGAACAGTACGAAGGGGACCAGAGCGACCAGCGCGTACATCTGCGCCGCCTACTGTGTACGCGTACGGCGAGGCGGGCGCCGGATCGGGTGCCCGCGAGGGGGCCCATCGAGCCGGGCCGGACTCGCGGTCGGAGGAGGGACGGCGGTCGCCCCCTCACCGGCGGGACGCCAGCCGGCCGTCAGGGTCGCGCGACAGCCGCAGTGGCGGGGTGTATCCACGGCTGCTCGACAGGATTACGCTCCGAAGTGAGGCCCCAGACCCCGGCAGCGACGCCCCGTCCCGCTCCGAAAGGCCCTTCGTGACCATCTTGTTCGTCATCCTCATCATGGCCCTCTTCGGTCTCGGCTTCCTCAACGCTCTGTGGTGGGCCGCCGCGGCCGCGCTGGTCTTCGCCGCCGTGTACTACGGCCGTGGGCCAGTGGGCAGCCGTAGGCGACGCGACGAATTCGAGTACCGCGACTACCAGGAGGACCGCGACCGGGCGCACCGCTGGGACCGCCGCTACCGACGGCGACGCCGTGGGCTGTGGCGGCGGGAGGATCGCCGCGACGAGCAGCACCACGGGTGACCCTTGGAGAGCCCGGGGGCGTGGACCCGGGGGCGTGGATCCGGGTGCGCCAACTCCCCTGCCGTGGCGCGGGCTATAGCGCGAGGTGCGTGGGAATCGTGAAGAGTTCGCTCAAGATCCTCGGGTTTCGGTCACGTGAGCGCAAAACTCGGAGGGCTCACTCGGCGCTTCGAACAGGTCGGGCGCCGACCCCTGCGATGGGAGACCGATCAACGATGTTCACTCTGGTACGGAGCAGAGCGCGGACCGCCGCGCTCGCGCTCTCGGCCGTCGCGGCCCTCGCTTTCGGTACGACCGCAACAACCGGCGCGGCGGCGGCCCCTGCCCCCGCTCCCGCCCCTGCCCCCACCCCCGCTTCCGCGAAGCAGGGGCCGACCTCGGTGGCGTACGTCGAGGTGAACAACAACAGCATGCTGAACGTCGGCAAGTACACGCTCGCCAACGGGGGCGACAAGGTCTTCGACGTCGCCGTGATCTTCGCGGCGAACATCAACTACGACACCGGCAAGAAGGCGGCGTATCTGCACTTCAACGAGAACGTGCAACGCGTGCTCGACAACGCCGCCACGGAGATACGGCCGCTGCAGCAGAAGGGCATCAAGGTCGTCCTCTCGGTGCTCGGCAACCACCAGGGCGCGGGCTTCGCCAACTTCCCGTCGCAGCAGGCCGCTTCGACCTTCGCGAAGCAGCTGTCGGACACCGTGTCCAAGTACAAGCTCGACGGCATCGACTTCGACGACGAGTACGCCGAGTACGGCAACAACGGCACCGGCCAGCCCAACGCCAGTTCGTTCGTGCATCTGGTGTCGGCGCTCCGCGCCAACATGCCGGGCAAGATCATCAGCCTCTACAACATCGGCCCGGCCGCGTCCCGCCTCTCCTACGGCGGCGTCGACGTCTCGTCCAAGTTCGACTACGCCTGGAACCCGTACTACGGCTCCTGGCAGGTCCCCGGCATCTCCCTGCCCAAGTCGAAGCTGTCGCCGGCGGCCGTCGAGATCGGCGGGACGTCCCGGGGCACGGTCGCCGACCTCGCCCGCCGCACCGTCGACGAGGGCTACGGCGTCTACCTGACGTACAACCTCGACGGCACCGACCGCAGCGCCGATGTCTCCGCGTTCACCAGGGAGTTGTACGGCAGTGACGCCGTCTACACCCGGTAGGGCGAGCGCACGCGGCGGCGTGCGGTAGGAATGTGGAAATACGGAACGTGCAGGCCGCGCCTCTGACAACGATGTCGGAGGCGCGGCCGTCCGCTTTCCCGGTTTTCCATGCCCCGCACCGGCCCGGCCCCTCACCGGTCGGCGCCCGTGTCCGTGTCTCCGCCCCCGCCCCCGTCCCCGTACGCCTTCGGGAGCTCCACGGTGACGCGGAGCCCGCCCGTGGGGCGTGGGGTGAGGGTGAGGGTTCCGTCGTGTGCCCGCGTGATGGTGTCGACGATGGCCAGGCCGAGGCCGACGCCGGCCTGTTCGGTGTGGATGCGTTCGGTGCCGCGCCGGAAGGGTTCGGTGAGGGTCGTGACGTCCTCGGGGGTGAGCCGCTCGCCGGTGTTCTCGACGGTGAGGACCACGGTGTGCGGGCGGACACCGGTGTGGACCCAGATGTCGCCGCCGTCGGGGAGGTTGTGGGCGATCGCGTTCTGGACGAGGTTCGTGGTCAGTTGGAGCAGGAGCGTCGGCGATCCGGTCGTGGGGGCGATGTCGCCGCCGGTTTCGAGGGTGATGCCGTGCCGCTCCGCGAGCGGGAGGAGCGTCTCGGTGGCTTCTTCCGCGACGAGGGACAGGTCGACGTCCTGCCGGGTGAACGACCTCTGCTGGGCGCGGCTGAGCAGGAGCAGCGCCTCGGTGAGGTCGATGGCCCGGGTGTTGACGACTTGCAGGCGTTCGATGAGTTCGCCGGTGTCCTGGTGCGGATCGGTGCGGGCTACGTCGATGAGGGACTTCGAGACGGCCAGCGGGGTGCGCAGCTCGTGGGAGGCGTTGGCCGCGAATCTCCGCTGCTCGGCGACGTGCGCTTCGAGCCGCGCGAGCATCGTGTCGAAGGCGTCGGCGAGTTCGCGGAACTCGTCCTTGCGGCCCGGCAGTTGGATGCGATGGGTGAGTGAGCCGGTCGCGGCCAGGCGGGTGGCGTCCGTGATGCGGTTCAGCGGGGCGAGCATGCGACCGGCGAGGAGCCAGCCACCCCCGAGGCCGAAGATCAGCAGCAACACCATCGTGACGCCTGCCATCGGCGCGAAGTCGCGTGCGACGGAGAGGGCGTAGCCGGGTCTGTAGACGATCGCCACGTGCCGCACACGGCTGAGGAACAACCACCCCGCGACGAGCATCAGCGCGCCGGCCAGCATCAGGAATCCGGTGTAGCTGAGGGTGAGTTTGAGACGAACGCTCAGTCCGGGCCGTCTGTCCACGCTATCCACGCGATCCACGCTCTCCAGGGTCGTCGCCACCCGTACGGCCCCCGGGCCCCTGACGCCCCTCGGCTCCGGCGCCGGGGCTCGGGCCGATGCGGTAGCCGACGCCCGGCACCGTGGCGATGAGCCAGGGTTCGCCGAGCCGCTTGCGCAGGGCCGAGACCGTGATGCGTACGGCGTTGGTGAACGGATCCGCGTTCGCGTCCCACGCCCGTTCGAGGAGATCCTCGGCGCTGACGACACCGCCCTCGGCGGCGACGAGGACCTCGAGCACGGCGAACTGTTTCCTGGTGAGCGCGACGTAGCGGCCGTCCCGGTGGACCTCGCGGCGGAACGGATCGAGCCGCAGCCCCGCGATCTCCCGCACGGGAGGCCTGGCGTGCGCCCGTCTGCGGTCGAGCGCCCGGAGCCTGAGGACCAGCTCCTGGAGTTCGAACGGCTTCGTGAGGTAGTCGTCGGCGCCGAGCCCGAACCCGGAGGCCTTGTCGTCGAGGCGGTCGGCGGCGGTGAGCATCAGGATCGGCGTGCCGCTGCCGGAGGCGACGATGTGTGCGGCGACCTCGTCACCGGAGGGCCCCGGGATGTCGCGGTCGAGGACGGCGATGTCGTACGCGTTGACGGCCAGGAGCTCCAGCGCGGTGTCGCCGTCTCCCGCGAGGTCGGCCGCGATCGCCTCCAGGCGCAGGCCGTCGCGGATCGCTTCCGCCAGATAGGGCTCGTCCTCGACGATCAGTACACGCATGGTCCGAGGCTACGAGTCGGGACCTGTCGTCGGCGTATCGAAATCCGCATACGGGGTGGCAACACCGGGCTGCCTTGACTGGCGGCATGACTCGAACACCACCTTCGGTACGGACGGGGACCCGCGAGGTCCGCCGGGTTCGCAGGGTTCGCCGAGGTCAGGGGCCGGCAGCCGTCGGCCTGGTGATCGTCGGCCTGGTGGTCGTCATGGCCGCGATCATCGCGGTCATCGGCCCCCGGGTGTGGAGCGGCTGGTCGCCGGAGTCGTCCTCGGGCGGCTCGTCGTCCTCGTCCTCCTCGGGCGCGTCGCTCCCGAATGCGCCGCGCGGGCAGCTCGGCGGCGGTCGGCTCGGCGCGGCCGACGGCGCCGTCTCCGGCGACGTGACGGTCTTCGACGACGAGACCCCGGCCGTGGCCCGGCTCGATCCGGACCTGCGCAAGGCGCTCCGCCGAGCCGCGACGGCCGCGAAGGACGACGGTGTCGACTTCCACGTCAACAGCGGCTGGCGATCCCCGGCGTACCAGAACCAGCTGCTCCGCGAGGCGGTCGCGAAGTACGGCTCCTCAGAGGAGGCCGCCCGATGGGTGGCCACCCCGGAGACGTCCCCGCACGTGTCGGGTGACGCGGTCGACATCGGGCGCTCCGAGGCGACGGGCTGGCTGTCGCGGCACGGTGCCGCGTACGGGCTGTGCCAGATCTACGACAACGAACCCTGGCACTACGAACTGCGCACGGACGCGGTCGCGGCCGAGGGCAGTTGCCCGCGCAGGTACGCCGACGCGACGCAGGACCCGAGGATGCGGCACTGAGCGCGGCGGCCACCGCGATGCCCGTAGCGAACCGCAACCGACAGAGAACGACAGCAATCGACAGCGAGCGACAGTGAACGAGGACGAACGATGACGCAGGTGAAGACGGCGGAGGCCGGACAGAGCGGCGCGACGGACCCGGGTGCGACAGACACGGGCGCGACCGGCACGGGTGCGACGGGCACGGGCACGACCGGCACGGGTGCGACCGCCCCCGGAGCGCCGGGCCCCGGAGCCGACCGCTCCCGCTCCAGGCGATGGGGGCCGCTCACCGCCCTCACCCGCCCGGGCCCGTGGAGGCGCGGACTGGTGCTCGCGGCGCTCGCGCTCGCCCTGGGCCTGCTCATGCTGCTGCACGCGCAGCTCCCGGACCGCGCCGGCATCGGCAGCCTGGTGGAGACGTTCCTGCCGTGGTTCGGTCTGTTCGTCCCGGTGCTGCTCGCCGCCGCGTTGTGGCGCCGCTCGGCCTCCGCGGTGATCGCGCTGCTGGTGCCGGCCGTGGCGTGGCTGAGCCTCTTCGGCGGGCTGCTCGGCGACAAGTCCCACCCGGCCGGTGACCTCACGGTGGTCAGCCACAACGTCGGCGCCGAGAACCCCGACCCGGCCGGCACCGCCCGTGACCTGGCCGCCTCCGGGGCGGACGTGCTGGCCCTCGAGGAGATCAGCTCGCAGGCCCGTGGCACGTACGAGAAGGAGCTGGCGACGACCTACCCGCACCACACGGTGCGGGGGACGGTCGGGCTGTGGAGCAAGCGGCCGCTGTCGGAGATCCGCACGGTGGACGTCGCGATGCAGGGCATGGTCGGGCCGCTGGCGGAGCACCTGACGGCCGAGGAGAGGAAGGCCACGCCCCGGGCGCTGCGGGCCACGGTGGCCACGGACCGGGGGCCGCTCGCGGTGTACGTGGCGCATCTGGGGTCCGTACGCGTGAACCCCGGGTCGGGCTTCGTGACGGGTCAGCGGGACGCCGGCGCGCGATCACTGGCGAAGACCATCGCCGCCGAGCGGAACGAGCGGGTGGTGCTGCTCGGCGACCTGAACGGCACGCTGGACGACCGCGCCTTCGACGGTGTCACCGCGCAGCTGGACTCGGCCCAGGAGAAGGCCGGGGACGGCTTCGGGTTCAGCTGGCCGGCGACGTTCCCGATGGCGCGGATCGACCAGATCCTGGTCAGGGGAGTGGAGCCGGCGAGCTCGTGGGTGCTGCCCGCCACCGGCAGCGACCACTTGCCGGTGGCGGCCGGCCTCGACTGGTGAGTCAGCTGGGCCCGGCGCCGCCGTCGCTGTTCAGCACGGCGCCGAACGCCTCGATCGTGCGGCGGCGCGCGGTGAAGAAGGCGAGCCAGCTGCCGTCCGCGTAGTGCACCCGGAAGCGGGCCATGAGCTGCAGGCGCCGACGGCGCTCCACCCGGGCGACCCAGGTGCGGGGGACCTCCCACAAGGGAGCGCCGTCGTGCACCCCCACGAGGCCGACCCGCTGGTCCGTCACCCGCATCAGCAGCGCGCCGGACGCGGGCGGCATGGCCGCGGCGATGCTCTGCGCACCGCCGGCCTCGGCTCCGTACCGGTGCATCAGATGGTCACCGAGCATGCCGCCGACCTTGCCGTGCTTGCCGTACTTGATCTTGACACCCTCGGCGCCCTTCACCGGGACGACGACGCCGTACGCGAGGAGCTGCTCGCCCGGCGCCAACTGACTGAGGGCGGACTGCTGTTGGACGGACAGGACTTCGGTCATGGCGGTGCTTCCCCGTGATCTTGTTGACTCCGACGGAAGATCGTATAGGCCGGAGTTCCGGTGGCGGACGGCGCCCCCGCGGGTCCGGTGGCCCGGAGCCGACCTCTTGACCTGGCCGTCCCCGGCCCACTAGCTTGCGGTAGCCACTGACCCCCGACGCCCGGAAGGAGGCGACCAGCGGATGTACACCAGCTCTGACCTCGGTCGCCTCGCCCAGTGCACCGCCTGGGTCCCGGGCCGGATCGCGCACGGCTGCTGAACGGGCCGTGCTCGCACGGCTGTTGAACGGCCCCGTGCCCCGCACGGCTGCTGAGCGCGCCGTATCCGACGGTCGCTGAGCGAGCCGTTCCGCTGTTCACCTCCGCGGCACATCCCAAGCCCTGCCGGGTTCTCCGGGCGCCAGCATTTCCGGTCCGGGCCATCCGGCCCTCCTGGGTTCCCCGTTCCCTCGGGGCACCCACTCCCGCCCCTCCGGCGCGCCGCCCTCGCGTGCCGTTCCGCGCCGCTCCCTGCCCCGCGGCGCGTCCGGACACAGAAAGTCTCCGACCTTGGCGAACAACATGAAACGACCGATCACGCACCGCATCGAAGGCCCGTCATGACAGAAGCGCGGATCACCGTCAACGGGAAAGAGACGCCCCTCTTCCCCGCCACGCCCCACACCACGGCACTGGACTTCCTGCGCGAGCGCGGCCTCACCGGCACCAAGGAGGGCTGCGCCGAGGGCGAGTGCGGCGCCTGTTCGGTCCTGGTGGCCCGGCCCGGCGTGCACAAGCCCACCGACTGGGTGGCGGTCAACGCCTGCCTGGTCCCGGTCGCCGCGCTCGACGGCCAGGAGATCGTCACCTCCGAGGGCCTCGCCACCGGCGGCGAAGCCGGCACGCCGCCCGTCCTGCACCCGGTGCAGGAGGAGATGGCGGTCCGCGGCGGCTCCCAATGCGGTTACTGCACACCGGGGTTCATCTGCAGCATGGCCGCCGAGTACTACCGCCCCACGCGCTGTGCCCACGCCGATACGGACCAGTCGCAGAGCGCTGAGCACGCGGAGCACACGGAGAAGGCCGACGCCGAACACGGACCCAACGGCTTCGACCTGCACGCCCTGAGCGGCAACCTCTGCCGCTGCACCGGCTACCGCCCCATCCGTGACGCCGCGTTCGCCGTCGGGGCGCCCGCCGAGGACGACCCGCTCGCGCTCCGCCGCGAACAGGCGCCGCCCGCCCCGGTCGCCACCGAGTACGCCGGGGACGACGGGGTCTTCCTGCGCACGAACACTCTCGCCGAGACCCTCCACCTGCTGCGCGAGCGGCCCGACGCGGTGATCGTCGCCGGTTCCACCGACTACGGCGTCGAGGTCAACATCCGTTCCCGCAGGGCGGATTGCGTGATCGCCGTCGACCGGCTGCCCGAACTGCGGGAGCTGCACGTCGCGTCGGACCACATCGAGATCGGTGCCGCGCTGACGCTCACCGAGATCGAGCGCCGGCTCGACGGCGACGTACCGCTGCTCGCGGAGCTCTTCCCGCAGTTCGCGTCCCGGCTGATCCGCAACGGCGCGACCCTCGGCGGCAACCTCGGCACCGGCTCACCCATCGGTGACAGCCCGCCGGTGCTGCTCGCGCTGGAGGCGTCGGTGGTGCTCGCCGACGCCGACGGGGAGCGCGAGGTCCCGCTCGCGGAGTACTTCACCGGCTACCGGCAGAGCGTGCGCCGCCCCGGCGAGCTGATCCGCGCGGTACGCGTCCCGCTGCCGCTGTCGAAGGTCACGGCCTTCCACAAGATCGCCAAGCGGCGCTTCGACGACATCTCCAGCGTGGCGGTGGCCTTCGCGCTCGACATCGAGGACGGCACCGTACGCAAGGCACGCATCGGTCTCGGCGGTGTCGCCGCCACCCCGATCCGCGCCCTCGTGGCCGAGGCCGCCCTGGAGGGCGAGGCGTGGACGGCCCGGACCGCCGAAGCCGCGGCCCAGGTGCTGCGCGCCCAGGGCACACCCATGAACGACCATCGCGCCAGCGCCGGATATCGCTCCGCGATGCTGGGCCAGAGCCTGCTCAAGCTGTACGCGCAAACCACTGAGGCGGTGCCGTCATGAGCCAGTTGTCCGAGCGTCCCGAGAAGTCCGTCGTCGGCCTCCCGATGCCGCACGAGAGCGCGGTCCAGCACGTCACCGGCACCGCGCTCTACACCGACGACCTGGTGCACCGCACCAAGGACGTGCTGCACGCGTACCCGGTGCAGGTCATGAAGGCCCACGGCCGGATCACCGCGCTGCGCACCGAGCCCGCGCTGGCCGTGCCCGGCGTCGTCCGGGTGCTGACCGGCGCCGACGTGCCCGGCGTCAACGACGCCGGGATGAAGCACGACGAACCGCTCTTCCCCGACGTGGTCATGTTCCACGGCCACGCCGTCGCCTGGGTGCTCGGCGAGACCCTGGAGGCGGCACGGCTCGGCGCCGCGGCCGTCGAGGTGGAGCTCGACGAACTGCCCTCCGTGGTCACGCTGCAGGAGGCCATCGCCGCGGACAGCTTCCACGGCGCGCGGCCCGTGATGGTGACCGGCGACGTCGACTCCGGCTTCGCCGACTCCGCGCACGTGTTCACCGGCGAGCTGCACTTCTCCGACCAGGAGCACTTCTACCTGGAGACGCACGCGGCGCTCGCGCACATCGACGAGGCCGAGCAGGTCTTCGTGCAGAGCAGTACCCAGCACCCCTCGGAGACACAGGAGATCGTCGCGCACGTGCTCGGCCTGCACAGTCACGAGGTGACCGTGCAGTGTCTGCGGATGGGCGGTGGCTTCGGCGGCAAGGAGATGCAGCCGCACGGCTTCGCGGCCGTCGCCGCGCTCGGCGCCAAGCTGACGGGACGGCCGGTCCGGCTGCGGCTCAACCGCACCCAGGACCTGACCATGTCCGGCAAGCGGCACGGCTTCCACGCCGACTGGAAGATCGGCTTCGACGCCGACGGCCGCATCCGGGCCCTGGAGGCCACGCTCACCGCGGACGGCGGCTGGAGCCTGGACCTGTCCGAGCCGGTGGTGGCCCGCGCGCTGTGCCACATCGACAACACGTACTGGATCCCCAACGCCCGCGTCGCCGGCCGCATCGCCAGGACCAACAAGGTCTCCAACACCGCCTTCCGCGGCTTCGGCGGACCGCAGGGCATGCTCGTGATCGAGGACATCATGGGCCGCTGCGCCCCGCTCCTCGGCCTCGACCCCATGGAGCTGCGCGAGCGCAACTTCTACGGGGAGGGCCAGGTGACGCCGTACGGGCAGCCGGTCCGCCAGCACCGTAGGATCGCCGCCGTCTGGGAGAAGGTCCAGGAGAACGCCGGCATCGCCGACCGCAGGCGCGAGATCGCCGCGTTCAACGCCGCGCACCCGCACACCAAGCGGGCGCTGGCGGTCACCGGCATCAAGTTCGGCATCTCGTTCAACCTCACCGCCTTCAACCAGGGCGGCGCGCTGGTGCTGATCTACAAGGACGGCTCGGTCCTGATCAACCACGGCGGCACCGAGATGGGCCAGGGCCTGCACACCAAGATGCTGCAGGTGGCCGCGACCACCCTGGGCATCCCGCTGCACAAGGTGCGGCTGGCCCCGACGCGCACCGACAAGGTCCCCAACACCTCGGCCACCGCGGCGAGCGCCGGCGCGGACCTCAACGGCGCGGCGGTCAAGAACGCCTGCGAGCAGCTGCGCGAGCGGCTCCTGCAGGTGGCCGCGACCCGCCTCGGGTCGAGCGCCGCGGACGTCCGCATCGTCGAGGGCGTCGCGCGCGCCCTGGGCAGCGAGGCGGAGGTGGCCTGGGACGACCTGGTGCGGACCGCGTACTTCCAGCGGGTCCAGCTGTCGGCCGCCGGTTTCTACCGGACCGAGGGGCTGCACTGGGACGCGAAGACGTTCCGGGGCTCGCCGTTCAAGTACTTCTCCCACGGCGCGGCCGCGGCCGAGGTCGAGGTGGACGGCTTCACCGGCGCGTACCGCATCCGGCGCGTGGACATCGTGCACGACGTCGGCGACAGCCTGTCGCCGATGATCGACGTCGGTCAGGTCGAGGGCGGGTTCGTGCAGGGCGCCGGCTGGCTGACCCTGGAGGACCTGCGCTGGGACACCGGAGAGGGGCCCAGCCGCGGCCGCCTCCTGACCCAGGCCGCCAGCACCTACAAGCTGCCGAGCTTCTCGGAGATGCCCGAGGAGCTGAACGTGACGCTTCTGGAGGACGCCACCGAGGAGGGCGCGGTCTACGGCTCCAAGGCGGTCGGCGAGCCCCCGCTGATGCTGGCGTTCTCGGTACGCGAAGCGCTGCGGCAGGCGGCCGGCGCGTTCGGTCCGGCCGGGGCGAGCGTGGAACTGGCCTCGCCCGCGACGCCGGAGGCGGTCTTCTGGGCGATCGAGGCGGTACGAGAGGACGGCGCCGCACCCTCGGGCGTGGCCGTCGACGGGGGCACGGGAGCCGGGCGGGCCGCCGACGGGACGCTCCGTACCGACGCGACAGCGCTGAACGGTGCCTGACATGACGTGGATCGCCGCGGTCGCGCGGTTGCGGGCACGCCGGGAGGCCGGCGTACTGGTGACCGTCGCGACCGTGCGCGGCCACGCGCCGCGCGACGCCGGCGCGAAGCTCGTCGTCGGGCGGACACGGACGTGGGGGTCGATCGGCGGCGGCAATGTGGAGGCCGTCGCGATCGACCGGGCCAGGGAGATGATCCAAGTGGCCAAGCCGGAGCCGGAGTTGCTGGACTTCGCCCTGAACGACAAGGTGACCAACCAGCACGGTGTGCAGTGCTGCGGCGGCACGGTCTCGGTGCTGCTCGAACCGCTGCCGGTGGTACGGGCCGTCGCGGTCTTCGGCGTCGGGCACGTCGGGCTCGAACTCGCGCGCATCCTGGCGCGTCAGGACATCGACCTGCATCTGATCGACACCCGCTCGGAGTTGCTCGCCGAGCAGCGGCTCGCGCCGCTGGCCGACGCGGTGGCGCAGGTGCACGTGCACCACACGCCGCTGCTGCCGGAGGAGGTCCTGGAGGAGCTCCCGCCCGGCACCCACGTCCTGATCATGACGCACGACCACGCCGAGGACGCCGCGCTGTGCGACGCCGCCCTGCGCACGAGCCATCTCGGCTCCATCGGTCTGATCGGGTCGGCGGCGAAGTGGGTGCGGTTCCGCAAACGGCTGGCCACCGAGGGCGGTCACGACGACGCCACCATCGACCGGATCAAGACCCCGATCGGGCTGACGGACGTGACCGGCAAGGAGCCCGCGACGATCGCCGTGAGCGTCGCCGCGGACCTGCTGCGGACCTTCGAGTCGGAGGTGTGCTGACCGGTTCGCCCATGGGTGGCGAGTGGCGTGCTGATCAGGGTGTGTCTTGCCCCGGTCGGCGCGTGCCTGCCCGGATCAGGGTGTGACCGTTCCGATCGGGTCCTGGAAGACCCGGTCCAGGGCCAGATGGGCGCCGCCGCGCGCCGCGGCGCTGAAGCCGAGCGACGACAGCATGATCTCGCAGCCGCCCGCCTCGGGAGCCATGACCCGGGCGGCGAACCCGGCGCGCACCCGGTCGGTCAAGTGGTCGCCGAAGTGGGTGAAGTAGCCGCCGAGGACGACGGCCCGGGGATTGAGCACATCGGCGAGCAGCGCCACGCCCAACGCGAGCCCGTCGGCGATCCGGCAGAGGGCGGCGAGGGTGGCGGCGTCACCCGCGTCGGCGCGGCGGCGCAGCTCCGTCAGCCGTTCCTCCAGGTCGACGGCGGGATCGCGGACCGGGTCGTGCGGCGGCGCGGCCCGATGGAGCAGGGCCGTCAGGCCGACCATGGTCTCCCAGCAGCCGACCCGGCCGCAGCCGCAGGGCGAGCCGTCCGGCGCCAGCGGCATGTGGCCGATCTCCCCGGCGAAACCGGCCGACCCCTGCAGCAGCCGGCCGTCGGAGATGATGCCGCCGCCGACGCCCGTCTCACCGGTGATGTAGATCAGGTCGTGGATGTCGGCCGACGCGGCGACGAGATACTCGGCGACGGCACCCAGCTTGGCGTCGTTCTCCAGGCCGATCGGCGGCGCCCCGGGGCCGAGCCGCTCGCGCAGCCCGTCGACGACGGCGACGTCCTGCCAGCCGATGTTGGGGGCGTACGAGACCACTCCGGTACCGGTCTTTATCACGCCGGGGGCCGCGACGGTCACCGCCACCGGGCTGATACCCCGCTCGCGCAGACCCGCGCACGCCTCCCCGATCGCCTCGGCCATCCGGTCCAGTACGTCTGCCGGTTCGCAGCCGCGGGCGTCCAGCGGGGCGCGGTGCCGTGCGGTGACCTCGCCGCGCAGATCGAGGGCGATCAGGCTCAGATAGGCGACGTTGATCTCGACGCCGATGCCGCAGACGGAGCGCCCGTCGATCTCCACCGTGCGGCCGGGCCGGCCGACCGAACCGTGCCGCTCGGCCTCACCCTCCCGTATCAGACCGTTCTCCATGAGTTCGGCGACCAGGTGCGTGATGGTGGCCTTGGGCAGTCCGGTGTCGGCCGCGATCTGGGCGCGGGGCCGGGGTCCTGCGTCGCGCAGGAGACGCAGCACCAGGCTGAGGTTGGCCCGGCGCAGGGAGGCGCGGTCGCCGGCGCTCGGCGTCCTCGACCTGCCCAGGTCGCGTATGCCTGCGCCGCGTAGGTCTGCCTTCACCGGGGCCGCTCCTTGCCGGGGGTCGTGTAGCGCGGGTGCCGTTCAAATTATGCGGGGGCGCGGGGTGAGGGAGGGGCGGGTCGGTCGGCGATGCGCTGCCGTGAACCTGTGGAGTTGTCGTGAACCTGTTGACGTGCCTCCCTTTATTTTGGATCCTAGCCGAACTAATTGCTGCCGCCCCGGACACCGGCTCCTGCCGACACCACTGATGCTCAACCGGCAAGCGCGGCCAGGTAATTGACGAGGTACTTGACCAGGTACCTCCCAGGACGAGCTCGGCGAGGGGACCGCGGATGGACACCGGTACGGAGTGGGACGCGGCGGAGGCCCGACCCGTCCGGCGAGCGCGCTACCACCTGCGCTTCCAGCTGCGGCCCGGCGCCGACCTCGCCGACCGGGCCCGCTCGCTGGCCAAGGTGTGCGGGGAGAACGGCGTCGACGAGGTGGTGCTCCTGCTCGGCGCCGAACAGTGGCACACCGGGCACCTCGCCGGCGCGGAGGAGGCCCGGTGGTTCGCGGCCGCCGCCGAGGCCCGCGACATACTCGCCGCCGCGGGCCTGCGGGTCAGCCTCAACCCCTGGGTCACCGTCGGTCATGCCGACCGGGGCCGCATCGGCACGCTCGGCTTCGCGCCGATGGTCTCGCCCACCGGTCAACGCGCCGCCGCCCAGGCGTCCTTCGCCTGCCCCGTGTGGCGCCGCTGGCTCTTCGCGCACTACGGATTCTTCGCCGAACTCGGCTTCCGCGTGCTGTGGGTCGAGGACGACTTCCGCTTCCACAACCACGCCCCGCTCGACTGGGGCGGCGGCTTCGAGCCGCTCATGCTGCAGCGCCTCGCGGCACGCGTCGGCGAGTCGGTCACCCGGGACCAGGTGGTCGCTGCGGTCACCGCACCCGGCCCGCCCCACCCGTGGCGCGCCCAACTGCAACAGGTGTGGCGCACGGCCCAACTCGAAGTCGCCGAAGGCCTGGCCGATGTGGTGCGGGAGCGCTCGGGCGGCCGCTCGCGGCTGGGCCTCATGAGTTCCGTGCCCGCGCGGCACTCCGTGGAGGGGCGCGACTGGGCGGAGCTGTTCGGCGCGCTGTCCATCGGGGGCGAGGTCACCCACCGCCCGCACTTCGCCCCGTACTCCGACACGCCCGCCCGCACCCTCGCCTCCGGGCTCTGGTCCCTCCAGACGCAGCGAGCGCTCCGCCCGGGCCAGGTGGCCTGCGAGCCGGAGATCGAGAACTGGCCGCACACCTCCTGGTCGAAGTCGGACACCCAGACCTGGTCGGAGATGGTCACCGCGCAACTCGTCGGCGCGGACGCGCTGTTGCTCAACCTCCACCCCACGCACGCCGAGCGTGCCGAGAACTTCCCGCACATCGACCGGCTGCTGCGCCGGTCCAGGCCGGCCCTGGACTGGCTGGCCCGGGAGTGCCCGGCCGCACGGCACGTCGCGGGCGATGCGGCCCCGCTCGGGGTGGGCCTGCCCTGGCGTCAGGACACGGCGGCCCGGCTGCCCGCGGAGGCGGACGGGCTGGGCGACCTGGTGGTCGACCCCGCGCGGACTGCGGACTTCCTTCTCGGGAACGGTGTGCCGGTCACCGAGCGGCCGGCTCCCGTGCAGGCCGTGTTCGGGCGTCAGGTCCACGCCTTCGACGACGACGAGATACGCGAATTCCTGCGCGGCGGACTGTTGTTGGACGGCGTCGCCGCCCACGCCCTGACCCGGCGCGGCTTCGCCGACCTGATGGGCGCACGGGTGACCGAGCTGGTCGGCCGTGACGATCCGGCGCTCCCGGGCCCGTACGCGGTGGAAGAGATTCTCGGCGAGGGCGGCGAGGGCGGCGAGGCCACCAAGGGCCACGGTGACGGCGAACCGGGCGGCGAGGGGGTGTTCCTGAGCGTGGACGTCCAGCCTGCGCTGGCCCGCGTCGAGCCCCTGGAAGGCGCCCGCGTCCTCTCCCGGATCCGGACGCCCGACGGCCGTACGTGGGGCGCGGGGCGCTGCCACTTCGTGAACGCGCTGGCCGGTGCCGTCGCGATCCTGCCCGCGACGGCACCGGCCGACCTGGCCCGCGGCGACGAGAGCCGACGGCTGCTGCACGCGACGATCCGTTTCCTGGAGGGCGAGCAGCCTCAACTCCCGCTGGTGAGCGGGGCTCCCCACCTGATCCCGTACGTGACGCGAGCCGCGGACGGCGGTCACCGGCTCGCGGTGGCCAACGGCAGCGCCGACCCGGCACGACCCCGCGTCCACCTCCCTCGCCCGCCTCGTCCACCTCACCGGTCCGGGGCCGGTCACGACGTACACGTACGGGCCACGCTGCTCGCGCCGCTCGCCGAGCCGGCCGAGGTCGGAACGACGACAGGCGAGGCGGCCACCACCGAAAAGACCTCCCTCGAAGCGGCCCCCGCTGTGTCGGAGCTCAACGCCCCTCTGCCACACCGTGGTTGGGCGGTCTTCGCGTGGTGACTTCGCGCAACAACTTCGCGTCATGACCTCGTGACGCGCAGGCGCAGAGCGAACCACCGTCGCGCGGACACGTCCGTCCGCCGCGACGTCCGGACCGAGAGGAGTACCCATGTCACTCCGTTCCCGCGCAAGAACGCTCGCCGCCGTCACGGCGGGCGCCGCCGTCCTGTTCGGTGTGGCGGCCCCCGCGCCCGCCGCGTCCGACCGTTCCGCGTCCGACGACCCCACGTACAAGATCACCGTCGGCCAGAAGGGGCCGTGGACCCACCCCGACGACACGCCCGCCGCCACCTTCATCGACCGGGACGGGTCGTTCCACTACCAGTCCGCCCACGCCCTGTACGGCGCACAGGACCCACGGAAGTGGACGTTCTACTCCGGCAAGGACTTCGACTCCGCCACCAGGGACGGCGCGCTCAGTGACGCGGTCGACCCCGCGAACTCCGCCGACCGCAACAACGACACCACCTGGCGGTGCAACAACAGCCCCACCGGACGCGAGGCCACCGCGGCCGCCGACACCTCGCACTACGCACAGAAGAACTACTGCGACCTCATGGGCGTCTGGGTCGACCCGGACACCGGCCACTGGTACGGCCTGGTCCACAACGAGTTCACCCCGCAGCCCTTCGGCGACGGCCTGCACTACGACGCCATCGACTACGCCGTCTCCCAGGACCGGGGCAAGACCTGGAAGATCAAGGACCACGTCCTCACCTCGCCGTACAGCACCGAGCGGGGCGACAACAAGGCTTTCCCGCACGACACTTACCACTACGGCAACGGCGACCCGCGGCTGTTCGTGGACACCGCGTCGGGCTACTTCTACGTCTACTACAACTCCCGCGTCATCCCCAAGGGCGGCGTCCCGGGCGGGTGGACGGACGGCAGCCGTGCCCACGTGGCCCGCGCCCCGATGTCCGCCAAGCTGGCGCCGGGCTCCTGGAAGAAGTGGTACGACGGCGCCTGGGCGCAGCCCGGCATCGGCGGCATGGAGAGCAACATGGAACCGGTCGACGCCGGCCACCCCACCGGCTACACCCCCGTGGAGCACGACTACGACCCGGCCAACGACGGCTCCGTACAGGACCAGCAGGAGGCCGGTGAACTCCCGGCCAAGTCCGCCCTGTTGACCATGAACATCGCGTACGACGCCCACCTCGGCAAGTACATCGGCCAGCCCGAGGCGATCGTCCAGGACAGCTCCGAACCACAGCGCTTCTACGTCACCGACGACCTCGCCACCCAGAAGTGGAGGCTGATGGGCGACACCGGCGCGTACCGCTCGGGATCCTGGTACCGCTGGATGCTCGACTCGGTGAACAAGACCGGATCCACCATCGTCGGACGGAAGTTCCGCAGCTACTGCTCGTTCTCCTGCTCGGGCGGCGCGGACGGCGAGTACTACGAGACCACCGTCGACACCAGCAGCCCGGCCGCGCCCGTCACCACGGGCACCGCCTACACCCTCAGCAACGGTACGGGCCGTGTCCTCGTCCAGTCCGCCCGCGGCAACGGCACCACCTCACGGCCGGCCGGCGAGAGCTCCACCCGTGGCCGCTGGGTCTTCGCCTCCAACGCCGATGGCTCGTACCGCATCACCAACGCCGCCACCGGACGGCTCCTGGGCGTCGACTCCACCGTCGACGCGGGCCGTGCCTGGGGCGCCGAGCCGACCGTGACCGCCGCGCCCAAGTCCGGCCCCACCGTCGGCCAGCAGTGGTTCGTCGTCCCCGGCCGGAACGCCGACGGACGGGCCACGGGCACCGTGCGCCTGGTCAACCGGTACAGCGGACTGGTCATCGGCCTGTCCGGCGTCGAGGGCCGGGCCGCCGAGACCACGCCAACCCGGGCCTGGACCGACACGTCCGGGGGCGACGTCGGTGGCGGCAGGACGGCGGCCGAGCAGACCCTGCGTCTGGAGCCAGTGAACCGATAGGTCGGTGTCAAGGTGCCGGACGGCCACCTGTTGGCCGTATCCGGACAACAACAGCCGTTCGGCACCTGAGTCGTTGAGCGAGCGGGATGATGCCGAGGACGCCGCCGGGCGTCGGCGCCGCCGGTCGTCGGGCGGGGCCCGCACCACCGCACACCTGCCGGTTCTCGGGCCCGGTCTGTCGGGCCCGCCGTCAGGGTGCGGAACCGCTGAAGGGGGAAGTCCTTTGATCCGTGCACTCTCCAGACCCTCCGTACCCTCCGGTCGCCCCGGAACCGGTGGATCGTCCCGTGCCGTACGGAGGCGACGGCTGATCTCCCTGGCCGCCGGTGGAGCCCTGGCACTGGCGGGCGTGGTGGCGCTCCCCGCACCCGCACAGGCGGCCTCCGGCCCCTCCGCATACGTGGCCAACTTCAACGGCGACACCGTCTCGGTGGTCGACCCGAGCACGAACACCGTCACCGGCAGCATCACCGTCGGCAACAGCCCCGTCGGCGTGGCGGTCGATCCGGCCGGCGCGCGCGCCTACGTCACCAACTTCGACGAGGCCACCGTCTCGGCGATCGACACGGACACCAACACCGTCACCGCGACCATTCCGGTCGGCAGCAACCCCCTCAACGTCGCCTTCACCCCGTCCGGCGGCCGCGCGTACGTCGCCAACAGCGGCGGGACCACGGTCTCGGTGATCGACACGGCGACGAACACGGTCACCGCCAGCGTCCCGGTGGGCAATGGCCCGAACGGCGTGGCCATGGCCCCGTCGGGCGCCACCGCGTACGTGACCAACAACAACGAGAACACGGTCTCGGTGATCGACACCGCGACGAACACGGTGAGCGACACCGTCCCGGT
This sequence comes from Streptomyces sp. NPDC041713, assembly GCF_055591085.1. NCBI lineage: Bacteria > Bacillati > Actinomycetota > Actinomycetes > Kitasatosporales > Streptomycetaceae > Streptomyces > Streptomyces sp. NPDC041713. The sequence goes on along the minus strand of NZ_JBVIZY010000004.1, from coordinate 37,533 downwards.
GGGGTCGGCCCCCTCCGGTGTGGCGGTCAGTCCCTCCGGGGCCTTCGCCTATGTCACCAACAACGGCGGCACCACGGTGTCGGTCCTCGACACGGCGACGAAGACGGTCGGCGCCACCATCCCGGTCGGTACCGCGCCGAACGGCGTCACGTTCGACCCCTCCGGTGCCCGGGCCTACGTGGCCGACACGGGCAGTGACGACGTCAAGGTGATCAACACGGCGACCAACGCCGTGACGGCCACCGTGCCCGTCGGCGACGGCCCTGCGGGAGTCCGGGTCGACCCGTCCGGCACCGCCGTCTACGCGTCCAACGTGGGCAGCGGCACCGTCTCGGTGATCGACACCGGGACCAACGCCGTCACGGCCACGATCGACGGGTTCACCGGCCCGTACGGCGTCGCCTTCACCGGCACGCCGTCCCCGGTGGTGAAGGCGGACATCGACGTCAACCTCACCGCCCAGCCGCACCTCAGCCTCCTGGTGCCGTACGTGTCCTACACCCTCACGGCCCACAACACCGGCCCTGCGGCGGTCAGTTCGGCCACCCTCAGCGCGAAGCTCCCGCGGGGCGCCACCGCCACCAACCTCGCCTCCGGGTGCACCGTGTCCGGCGCGACGGTGACGTGCACCTACGGAGCGATCGCCGACAACGCGAGCGCGAACAAGACCTTCCGCGTCCCGCTGTCGCTGCTGACCCTCGGCCCGGTCAAGGTCACCGGCCAGCGCACCGCCTCCGCGCCGACGGACCCCGACTCCGCCAACGACTCCGCGTCCGTGACCTGCACCGCCGTCTCCGTCATCCTCGTCACCTGCCCCTGACCCGTCCGTCTCGTCCGTCCGGGCGGTGAATCCGTCCGACGGACCGCACCACAGGCCCGGCTGGGGCAACCCTCAGCCGGGCCTGAGTGCGTGAAATCGTGGTCAGGTGGTACGCCGACACGTTCCGACCACCCTGAACGGTGCCGGAGTCCGGGATGCCGGGCTGACCAGCACCCCCACGGCAGGGACCGCGACGCACCGCTGTCCGGGACCGGGAGAGCGCCCCGAATTGGTCTAGTCCTCACTTGGTTCAGACCATTGACATGCATCTGATCACAGGGCTATTCCGTTAGCACCTCCCGTGCGTCACAGCTGAGTTGACGCCGCCTCACCTCTTGGATGGCCATGAGACGTATGCGCTCCCTCCGTGCCACTCTCACTGCGGTGGCCACCGCAGTGGCCGCTCTCGGTCTCACCGCGGTCTCCGGCGCCCCCGCCCAGGCCGCGTCCCCGCTCCCCGCCCACGTCTTCGCCCCCTACTTCGAGTCATGGACCGGTGAGAGCCCCGCCGACCTCAGCGCCCAGTCCGGGGCCAAGCACCTGACGATGGCGTTCCTCCAGACCGCGACGAAGGGCTCCTGCACCGCCTACTGGAACGGCGACACCTCGCTGCCCGTCGCCCCCGCGTCCTTCGGCGCCGACATCAAGACGATCCAGGGGCGCGGCGGGGACGTCATCCCGTCCTTCGGCGGCTACACGGCGGACACCACAGGGACGGAGATCGCCGACAGCTGTACGGACGTCGACCAGATCGCCGCCGTCTACCAGAAGGTCGTCACGACCTACGACATCCCGCGGCTCGACATGGACATCGAGGTCGACGCCCTGGACAACACGGCCGGCATCGACCGGCGGAACAAGGCGATCAAGAAGGTCCAGGACTGGGCCGCCGCGAGCGGCCGCAAGCTGGAGATCTCGTACACCCTGCCGACGACGACCCGCGGCCCGGCGGCCAGCGGTCTCGCCGTGCTCAAGAACGCGGTGGCCAACGGCGCGCGGATCGACGTCGTGAACCTCATGACGTTCGACTACTACGACAACGCCTCGCACGACATGGCCGAGGACACCAAGACCGCCGCCCAGGGCCTCTACGACCAGCTCGCCAAGCTCTACCCGAGCAAGAGCCCCGCCCAGCTGTGGGGCATGATCGGCGTCACCGAGATGCCCGGCGTCGACGACTTCGGACCGGCCGAGACGTTCACGCTCGCCGACGCCCGCGAGGTGTACGACTGGGCGGGCGCCAAGGGGATCAACATGATCTCCTTCTGGGCGCTCCAGCGCGACAACGGCGGCTGCCCCGGCGGCGCCGCGGCCGACAACTGCTCCGGCATCGAGCAGAACACCTGGGACTTCTCCCGCATCTTCGCGCCGTTCACCAGCGGCGGCACCGCGCCGAGCGACGACTTCTCGCTGACGGCGGCCCCGGAGTCCGGCACGGTCAAGGCTGGCGCCTCCACCAGTGCGACGGTACGGACGTCCGTGACCGCGGGCAGTGCCCAGACCGTGAAACTCACCGTCAGCGGCGCGCCCGCCGGCGTCACCGCCTCCCTCAGCCCCACGTCGGTGACGGCCGGAGGAACCTCGACGCTCACCGTCGCCACGACCGCGGCAGCCGTCAACGGTACGTACAAACTGGTGGTGAGCGGCGCGAGCCCGTCCGCCGCGCACACGGCGACGTACACCCTGACGGTCACCGGCGGCAGCGGCAACCAGTGCACGGCGGCGCCGTGGGCCTCGGGCACGGTCTACACGGGCGGCCAGCAGGTGGCGCACAAGGGTCACACCTGGAAGGCGAAGTGGTGGACGACGGGCGAGGAGCCCGGCACGACCGGACAGTGGGGCGTCTGGCAGGACCTCGGCGCCTGCTGATCCTCGTCCCCGTGGCTGGGCGCGGGTAGTCCCCAGGGGCTATCCGCGCGGCCCGACCGAAACGGGAGACCCTAGCGGCACTTGGCCCGCAGATCGGCGATGGCGTCCTCGAAGTCGGCGAGCGACTCGAAGGCGCGGTACACGGAGGCGAACCGCATGTACGCCACCGGGTCCAGCTCGCTGAGCGGCTCCAGAACGGCCAACCCCACCTCGTGCGTGGACAGTTGGGCGCTGCCGGACGCCCGTACGTTCTCCTCCACCTGCTGGCCGAGTCGTTCGAGCATGTCCTCGGTGATGGGACGGCCCTGGCACGCCTTGCGGACGCTGCTGACGATCTTGGTGCGGCTGAACGGCTCGGTCACGCCGCTGCGTTTGACCACGAGCAGGGAGTAGGTCTCCACCGTGGTGAACCGTCGCTGGCAGTGCGTGCACTGCCGTCGGCGACGGATGGAGGTCCCGTCATCCGTCGACCGACTGTCGATGACGCGGCTGTCGGGGAGCCTGCAGAAGGGGCAGCACACCGTACGTGTCCTTTCCGATTCCCTCGGATGGTCAGGTTTCTTCCGGCGTCCGGCCGACCGTGAGCAGATATCCGATGATAACCGATCTGACCTGCCTCTTTACGCCAGTTCTACCGCACGCCTGATCCACCGCACCGCGCCACCGGGGCGCGGGGTCCGGCGCCCCGGTGACGCCCGACCCCGCGCCCGCGCGGATCACGAGCCGGACAGCTCCCCGCGGACCGTCCTGGCCGCCGCGACCATGTTCTCCAGAGCGGCGCGGGTCTCGGGCCAGCCGCGGGTCTTCAGGCCGCAGTCCGGGTTCACCCAGAGCCTGTCGGCGGGGATCGCCTCAAGTCCCGTACGCAGCAAGGCCGCTGCCTCCTCGGCGCTCGGTACACGCGGGGAGTGGATGTCGTACACGCCGGGTCCTGCCTCGCGCGGGTAGCCGTGAGCGGCGAGTTCGCGGGCGACCTGCATGTGGGAGCGGGCCGCCTCCAGGCTGATGACGTCGGCGTCGAGGTCGTCGATGGCCTGCACGATGTCGCCGAACTCCGCGTAGCACATGTGCGTGTGGATCTGCGTGTCCGGCCGCACCCCGCTGGTGCTGAGGCGGAAGGACTCGGTGGCCCATTCCAGGTAGGCGGGGTGGTCCGCGGCGCGCAGCGGGAGCGTCTCGCGCAGGGCGGGCTCGTCGACCTGGATGACCGAAGTCCCGGCCGCCTCCAAGTCGTTGACCTCGTCGCGCAGGGCGAGCCCGACCTGGCGGGCGGTGTCGCCGAACGGCTGGTCGTCGCGGACGAACGACCAGGCGAGCATGGTGACGGGGCCGGTGAGCATGCCCTTGACGGGCCGGCCGGTCAGCGACTGCGCGTACGTCGTCCAGCGGACCGTCATCGGCTCGGGCCGTGAGATGTCGCCGGCGAGGACCGGCGGTCGGACGTAACGGGTGCCGTACGACTGGACCCAGCCGTGCTGCGTGGCGAGGTAGCCGGTCAGCTGCTCGGCGAAGTACTGCACCATGTCGTTGCGTTCGGGCTCGCCGTGCACGAGGACGTCGATGCCCGCCTTCTCCTGGAAGGACAGGACCCCGCGGATCTCGTTCCTGATGCGCTCCTCGTATCCGTCCGTGTCGATCCGCCCGGCCCGCAGGTCCGCGCGGGCGGTGCGCAGTTCGGTGGTCTGCGGGAAGGAGCCGATGGTCGTCGTCGGAAGCAGCGGCAGACCGAGAGCGGCATGCTGGGCCGCCGCGCGCTCCGCGTGCGGCTGGGAGCGGCGGGTGTCGGCCTCGGTGACCGCGGCGGTGCGGGCGCGAACGGCCGGGTCGCGGGTGAGGGCGGAACCGGCGCGGGAGTCCAAGTCCGCGCGGTTGGCGGCGAGTTCGGTCGCGATGGCTTCGGTGCCCTGGGAGAGCCCGCGCGCCAGCAAGGAGATCTCCCGCGTCTTCTGGCGGGCGAAGGCAAGCCAGCGGGCGACCTGCGGATCGATGTCCCGCTCGGCGTCGGCGTCCAGCGGGACGTGCAGGAGCGAGCAGGACGCGGCGACGTCCACGCGGTCGGCGAGGCCGAGGAGCGTGCCCAGCGTGGCGAGGGACTTCTCCAGGTCGTTGATCCAGATGTTGCGGCCGTTGACGACGCCCGCGACCAGCCGCTTGCCCGACAACCCGCCGACGGAGGCGAGGTCGCCGAGGTTGGCGGCGGCCGTCTCGGTGAAGTCGAGGGCCAGACCGTCGACCGGCGCCTTGGCCAGGATGCCGAGCGCGTCACCGAGGCGCCCGAAGTACGAGGCGACCAACAGCTTGGGGCGGTCGGTGAGAGCTCCGAGGTCGCGGTAGGCGCGCTCGGCGGCGTTCAACTCGGCCCGTGTGCGGTCCTGGACCAGGGCGGGCTCGTCCAGCTGGACCCACTCGGCGCCCGCCGCGCGCAGGTCCGCGAGCACCTCGGCGTACACGGGCAGCAGCCGGTCGATGAGCGTCAGCGGGTCGAAGTCCGCGGCCACGCCCGGCGCAGGCTTGGCGAGCAGGAGGTACGTCACGGGGCCCACCAGGACGGGGCGTGCCGTGTGCCCGATCGCGAGGGCTTCCGTCAGCTCGGCGACCTGCTTGGCGGAGTCGGTCCGGAACACGGTGTCGGGGCCCAACTCGGGCACCAGATAGTGGTAGTTGGTGTCGAACCACTTCGTCATCTCCAGCGGCGCCACGTCCTGCGTGCCGCGCGCCATCGCGAAGTAGCCGTCGAGGGCGTCGGCCTGGACGGCTGCGCGGTGCCGCTCGGGGACAGCGCCGACCATGACACTGGTGTCGAGAACGTGGTCGTAGTACGAGAAGTCCCCGGTCGGCACCTCGTCGATGCCGGCGTCGGCCAACTGCCGCCAGTTGGCGCGGCGGAGGTCCGCCGCGGTCTCCCGGAGGGCGGCAGCGGTGACGCGGCCCTTCCAGTAACCCTCGACGGCCTTCTTCAGTTCCCGGTTCTGGCCCTGGCTGGGGTAGCCGTACACGGTGGCTCGTGCCGCCGCGGTCGCGGGCTGCGCTGTCACGGAACTCTCCTTCGCGAGATGTGTCCTGGTTCTCCCGGAGACCGGACATGGCGCGAAGGGACGACCGACCGGGCGGACCACGTCGCGGGCGGATGCCGCGCGTGCCGCTCGATATGTACGCCGACCCGCCCACGAGGTCACCGAAAGGGCCGCACGCGATCCGTCACGTGCGGGCAACGGGCAGGTCTTCGGACTCGCGGGCACGTCGCGTGTCGGCCGGACACGGGACACCTACTGGCCGTCGCTTCCCGGACCCGGTCGGGTCCAGTGCTGTTGACGGCGGTCGTTCCCACTCACCGCTGCGGGGCAGTCCCGGACTTACACCGGGTTCCCTCTTACGACGCATCCCGCCTGGCGGACGGGGCGAACCAGCTGCACCGCTCACCCTAGGCGCACGCAAACCGATCGCCCACCCCGGCCGGCAGGTCGGAATGTGAAGCGGGTCACGAGCGTGACAGCGGTGGGACCGGATCCGGTGTCAGTGGGCCGGGCTAGCGTGGGGAGCGATGAGCCCGGCGCGAGCGAACGAAGGTAGACCATGACCACATTGGAGAACCGGCCGAACACCGCACTCCTCGTCGTCGACGTGCAGCAGGACGTCGTCGAGGGGAGCCACCGGCGCGACGAGGTCGTCGCGAACATCTCCGGGCTCGTCGAGCGGGCGCGGCAGGAAGGGGTTCCGGTCGTCTGGGTGCAGCACTTCGACGAGGGACTCACGCGCGGGAGCGACGGCTGGCGGATCGTCCCTGAACTCACGCCCGAGGACGCCGAGCCGCTCGTCGAGAAGAGCTACGGCGACTCGTTCGAGGACACCACGCTGGAGGCCGTGCTGTCGCGGCTCGGGGTGGGGCGGCTCCTCGTCGCCGGCGCGGAGACCGACGCGTGCATCCGCTCGACGCTCCACGGCGCGTTCGTCAGGGGTTACGACGCGACGCTGGTCAGCGACGCGCATACGACGGTCGACAAGACCGCCTGGGGCGCGCCGACGCCGGACTTGGTCGTCGCGCACACGAACCTGTACTGGGCCCACCAGGCGGCGCCGGGACGGACGGCGGGGGCGGTCGAGACCAAGAACGTCGTCTTCGACAACGCCTCCTGACGAGCCGCGCCTCCCGACGCCCCGGTCGGCCTGAGCCCCACCCCGGCGCGGCTCAGTGACTGCCCACGAGACCCAGGCCGGGGCCGCCGGACAGCAGCGGGCGCAGGGCCGCCTGCGCCCGCTCGAAGTAGCCCGGCACCTTCGTCGCGCTCTGCGCGTACCGTGCCGGGAGCGGCGCGTCGAAGGCCGGCAAGGTCACGTTCTGCAAGACGGCGGACCTGGCCATCGACGCCCGGGACGCCGCTCCGGACGAGTCCACGGGCCGGATCGACATCACCATGATCAACCGGGGCTCGACCACCTGACATCGACGGCAGCGGCGACAGCCTCTCGCACCCGACCAACCTTCTGGTGACGCCCCCGAACGAGACCCACTCGGTGACCCTGAAGTGGCCCGAGGGCGCGGGAGCGATCAAGGGCGCCTACACCGACGTCGAGGTCTACCCCACGCACAACACGAACTAGTCGCGGTGTGGAGTCTCGGAGAACCCGGCATCCGTCGAGTGGGAGAACTCGACGCCGCGAAACGTCAGTTACCGGCAGGGAAGAGGACTGCCGCCACGTGCCGGGTGTCCGCGTATTCGATAACGGACGTGATCCGGCCGGCGTGGACCGTGTAGATCCCGATGCAGCGGTTGTCGTACGTGCCGCCGTGCACGGTCCGGGCCTTGGAGGTCCACTCGGCGACCACGCGGTCGCCCTCGGCGATCGTGCTGACCAACTCGACCTTCGTCGTGCCGGGCACGAGGATCGGCCCCATGCTGCCCAGGAAGTCGTTGATGATCGCGTCGCGGCCCCGCCACACCTTCGATATCGGCAGGTCCCCGCCCGGGTAGTGCCAGGTCGCGTCCTCGGCGAAACTCGCGAAGATGACGTCGGCGTCGCCGTCGCGGACGGCCTCGACGTAGCGGATGACGACGGCCCGTGGGTCGGTCGAGGCGGTGGGCTCGGTGATCTCGGTGGTTGCCGTGGTCTCGGTCATGGTGGGGCTCCTTCTGTGGTTTCTTGCCTTGCGGTTGCTGAATGTTTCGGCTGCTCAGGAAAGCGTAAGGACGGCCTTGCCCCGGATGCGGCGGTCCCGCAGGTCGGTGAGGGTGCTCGCGGTGTCGGCCCAGTCCGCGACGCGGCCGATCTCGGGGTGCAGGCGGCCTTCGGCGGTCAGCCGGACGAGAGCCGCCAGGTCGTCGCCGAGGCCGGTGTCGGCGTCGAGGTAGTGGAAGTGGCGGATGACGGCCGACTCGGGGCCGTTGAAGAAGTCGAAGAAGTCGAGCGTCACCGGGGTGCGGCTGGCCTGCCCGAACCAGATGAGCGTGCCCCGCTTCGCCAGCCGCGCGAGGGCGACGGGAAGGGCCTGACCGCCGGTCGACTCCAGCACGATGTCGTACGGTCCGCGTGCGTCGGCCGGCTGGTGGACGATTCGGGCCGCACCGAGTTCGGTGAGCCGGGCACCGCGCTCGGCGTCCCGGGTCACGGCGGTGACCTCTGCCCCTGCGGCGGCCGCGAGTTCGGTCACGTAATGGCCCACACCCCCGGACGCACCGGTCAGCAGCACCCGTCGTCCCAGCACGGGCCCGGCCGCGCGCAGCAGCCGCAGCGCGGTGAGCCCGGCGAGCGGCAGCGCCGCGCCGTCCGTCGCGGAGACGCTGTCCGGCAGCACCGCCAGGGCGCTGGTCGGCACCGCCGCGAACTCCGCCCAGCCGCCGCCCATGGGGTGGCCGACGACCCGTGCGATGCCGGTCGGCCCGCTCCCGTCGGCGGCCGGCTGGACCACGAGCCCGGCGATGTCCTTGCCGGGACGTTCCCCCGGAACCGGCGCCTCCAACTTGAAGGTCTCACCCCGGTTGACGGAGAAGGCCTCCACCCTCACCAGCGCCTCGTCGGGGCGCGGCGTGGGTTCGGGGACGTCGGCGAGAACGACCGGTTCGGCGGGGTCTCCGGTCGGTACGAGAGCCTTCATTTCTCTGCCTCCTTGGCGGCGTCGGTGCCGACGTCGGTGTCGCGTAGGCGACGGTGCCGGTGTCGGTCTGTTGCTTGAGACCACTTCACCGGAGGAGGCATCGGCCGGGCCAACAACGACAGCGGCCGGTCGACAACGTGTGGTTGTCGTATATGGTCAGCCGCATGGACCTTGACCTCGCCCTGGTCCGTGCGTTCGTCGCGACCGCCGAGACGCTGCACTTCGGGCGCGCCGCCGAACAGCTCAACACCAGCCAGCAGGCGCTGTCGAAGCGCGTCGCGCGCCTTGAATCGCTGCTCGGCGTCGGCCTGTTCGAGCGTGAGGGCGGCACGCGGTTGACCGAGGCCGGTGAGCGGTTCGAGCCGGCCGCGCGTGAGGTCCTCGCCGCGGGCACGCGCGCGATCGCGGCCGCGCTGGGCGCCGGACCGACCGTACGGATCGACGTGTGGGGCCATCTCTACGCGCCGATGCGCACCGTCGCGCAGGTGGTGGAGACGCTCGACGGGGTGCGCCTGGAGCCGGGACCGGCACGTGACTGGCCGTCGGCCGCGCAGGCGCTGTCGCGGGGTGACGCGGATCTGGGTTTCGGCCGGGTGCACCCGCTCCCCGGGGGCCGCGACGCCGGCCTCGCTCAGCGGCTCGTTCGCCTGGAGCCCGTCGACGTGGTGGTGAGCGCGTCCCACCCGCTGGCCGACGCGGACGAACTCCGCCCGACCGATCTGCGCGACAGCACCCTGTGGTGCCCGGCCGAGCTGTCCCGCCTCGACTTCCTGCAGCGTTTCGCGGACGAGTTCGGGCTCACGAGGCGCCAGGACGGCCCCAACCTCGGCCTCGACCACCTCGTCCAGCACATTCGCGGCGACGCGACGTGCTTCACGCTGTTTCCCAGCGACGCGCCGCTTCCCGACCACACGGAGCTGCGCTCGATCCCGCTCACCGCACCGACCCCGCTGTACGCGTGGTCACTCGCCTGGCGCGAGTCCCACCGCCACCCACAACTCGACGCCCTGCTGCGCGGGTTCACCGAAGTGGGCCGCACCCGGCGCTGGTTGGACTACGTGCCGAAGCGGGACTGGCTTCCCGAAACGGACCACGTGAAACTCGCGGGCCTGGTGGGCGGGCAAGGTGACATGGTCGATCCGTGCCGCGCAGACGCCGAGCTCACGAACTGAGCAGACGCCAAGCTCACGAACTGACAGGAGAGGCCCGTCGGATGAAGGTCCGGAAACTGGGGCGCACAGGCCCCGACGTGTCGCCCATCGGTCTCGGCTGCATGGGGATGTCGGTCGCCTACGGAGTGCCCGACGACGACGAGTCGTTCCGTACGCTCGATCTCGCCGTCGAACTCGGAGTCCCGCTTCTCGACACCGCGGACGCCTATGGTCGCGGCGCCAACGAAGAGCTCCTGGGACGCTGGCTCCGGGAGCGTCCCGGGCACCGGGACCACGTGTTGCTGTCAACCAAGTTCGGGCTCCGCCACAACCCCGACACCGGCCGGGTGGACGAGGTCGACACCTCGGCCGCGTATGCGCGCACCGCCTGCCACGCCTCACTGCGCCGCCTCGGCGTGGACCATGTCGACCTGTTCTCCGTGCACCGCCGCGACCCCGCGGTGCCCATCGAGGAGACGATGGGCGCCCTCGCCGACCTGGTGCGGGAGGGCAAGGTCCGGCACGTCGGGCTCAGCGAGGTCAGCCCCGACACCCTGCGCAGGGCCCACGCCGTGCACCCCGTCAGCGCCGTACAACTCGAGTACTCGCTCTTCACCCGTGACGTCGTCGAGGGCGAGATGCTCGCAGTCTGCCGGGAGCTCGGCGTCGCCGTCGTCGCGTACTCTCCGCTCGGCAGGGCAATGCTCACCGGCAGCGTCTCGTCCCACGCGGACCTGGTCGAGAACGACAACCGCAGGCGCTGGCCGCGGTTCTCGGAGGAGAACCTGCCGCACAATCTCGCGCTGGTGGACGCCGTACGGCGGGTGGCCGACCAGATCGGCTGCACCCCCGCCCAAGCCGCACTCGCCTGGCTGCTCGCCCAGGGCGACGACATCGTGCCCATTCCCGGCACGAAACGCCGGAAGTACCTGACCGAGAACGTCGCGGCCGCCGAGATCGTGCTGACGCCGGACCAGAGAGACCTGCTGCGTGACGCGGTTCCCGACGGGGCGGTGGCGGGGGAGCGTTACCCGGTCCAGGCGCTCAATCGTCTCGGCCGGTAAGGGCCCGCACGGGCGTGGCCGCCGCCACGTCCGTCCCAGGGCCCCCGAGGGACACCGGGGGCCGAACCACGACACGCATCCGCTCGTGCACGGCGGCGCCCAACCGGCACCCTCCGAGTCGCGGCAGGGCGCGCGGGCGCTTAGACCGGACGTATGAGCAAGGACAAGAAGTTCAAGAAGGGCGATCGCGTCTCCTGGAAGAGCCACGGTCAGACCGTGCCGGGGGAGGTGAAGAAGAAGATCACCGACCGTACGGAGGCCGCCGGGCGCACGGTCGACGCCTCCGCGGACGAACCGCAGTACGAAGTGGAGAGCGAGAAATCCGGCCGCAGTGCCGTCCACAAGCCGCAGGCCCTGCGCAAGGAGGATCATGGCTCCTGAGGCACGGCAGGTGACGACAGACGACGGGAACGGTACGTGGACCGGTCAGCGGCGGGATCCGACCCCGTAGGGCTCGAGCAACAAGCACTCTTCGGGTGGGCGGACACCGCCCCGGCGAGCTCCGCCGCAGCGAGCCCCGTCCCGGCGAGCTCCTCCCCGGGCGCCTTTCGGAACAGCCCCCAGGCGCGCCGCATGCTCGATGTGCGCGAGGTCTACGCCGAGCCCGCGGCCCTGGACTCACCGCGCGGCCAGCAGATCCTGGCCCGGCTGCCGGGCGTGCGCGTGATCGAGGTGGACAGTCACTGGCGTATCCCCTCCCTGCACGGCAACGACGGCAACGTCGAGCGGTGGGTCCGCGTCAAGACCGAGACGCTCGTGCTCGGGGTCAAGCACCAGCTCGTGACGCGGCCCAACGGGCGGTCCGCCGACTGGATCGCCCCGGGGCCGTCCAACGGATGCGCGATGGCCTGCGCCTACTGCTACGTGCCGCGCCGCAAGGGGTACGCGAACCCCATCACCCTGTTCACCAACATCGAGGCGATCGTCGCCCACGTCCGGCGCCATGTGCGGGCCCAGGGGCCGAAGCCGGAACCCAACCAGTGCGACCCCCACGCGTGGGTCTACGACATCGGCGAGAACGGCGACTGCTCCGTCGACGCCCTGGTCAGCGACAACACGGCGGATCTCGTCGCCGCGTTCCGCGGGATGCCGACGGCGAAGGCGTCGTTCGCCACCAAGTTCGTCAACCCCGACCTGCTCGCCCTCGACCCCCGTGGCCGTACCCGCGTGCGTTTCTCCGTCATGCCGTCCGCCGACGCCCGGCTCCTCGACATCCGCACCAGCCCGGTACCCGAGCGGATCGCCGCGGCCGCCGACTTCCTCGACGCCGGTTACGAGGTCCACTTCAACCTCTCGCCCGTCGTCCTGCGCCCGGGGTGGGAGCGGGACTGGGCCGAACTGCTCACTCACCTCGACGACGTACTGCCCGCCCGGGTGAAGGAACAGGCGGCGGCCGAGGTCATCATGCTGACGCACAACCAGGCACTCCACGAGGTGAACCTGGGATGGCACCCGCGCGCCGAGGACGCGCTGTGGCGGCCGGACATCCAGGAGACGAAACGCTCGCAGAACGGCGCCCTCAACGTGCGCTACGCCCTTGAGGTCAAGCAACAGTCCCTGACCCGGCTTCGCCGCCTGCTCGCGGAGCACGCGCCCTGGCTGCGGGTCAGGTACGCCTTCTGACCGGCCGGGGCCGCTGACCGGCCAAGGCTCTGCTGGTCGGCCCAAGCCCTCGTGAATTGGTCCCCGTGATCCGTGGAACACGTGCCGTGTCGACGCGCGGCGCCCGCGCGCGGCACCCGGCGAGGAGGTCACGTGACAGACGGCATGGAATCCGTGTACGCCCGCATCGAGCAGGAGGTCGCCGCCCGAGCCGACCGGCTCTGGGACGTGAGCCTCGCCCTGCACCGCGAACCGGAGACCGCCTACGAGGAGCACCGCGCGTCCGCGCTCCTGGCGGGAGAGCTCGAACGGGAGGGCTTCCGGGTGGAGCGCGGCGTGGCCGGACTGCCGACCGCGTTCACCGCTCGTACGGGGTTCACTGCCCGTACGGGGTGCGCGGCTCGTACGGGAAACGGCGTCGGGCCCGGCGAAGTGCCCAGCGTCGCGCTGCTGTTGGAGTACGACGCGCTGCCGCAGCTCGGGCACGCCTGCGGCCACAACCTGATCGCGGCGGCCGGACTCGGCGCCGCGCTGGCCGCGCGCGCCGCACTCGGCGAGATCGCCGGGTCCTTGCTGGCCGTCGGCACACCCGCGGAGGAGAGCGGCGGCGGCAAGGTCACGGAGGTGGCGGCGGGGCTCTTCGACGGGGTGGACGCGGCACTCATGTTCCATCCGGGCGTGCACGACTGGACGTGGGCGCCCCTGACGGCGAGCGCGCAGGTCAAGGTCGGTTTCCACGGGCGGGCCGCGCATCCGACGGGCAACCCGACGGAGGGGATCGACGCACTGGGAGCGCTGATCCAGCTCTTCAACACGCTCGGCGTCCTGGACCGGCGGCTGCCCTCCGGCTCGCACATCCAGGGGATCGTGACCGAGGGCGGCCGGGCCACGAACATCGTCCCCGACTACGCGGAAGGCCTGTTCGGACTCCGTGGGAAAACCACGTCCGCGCTGACGGAACTCGTGGACGAACTGCGTTCGTGCGCACAGGGCGTGGCGCTCGCGACCGGCACCCAGGCCGACGTCACCGACGTGGGCGGCCGATACGAACACTTCCGGGCCAACGACGTCCTGTCCGGGCTGTTCGCGCGGCACCTCCAAGCCGCGGGCATCACTCTGACGGAGCCCGAGCCGGGCATCTACCTGGGGTCGTCGGACATCGGGAACGTCAGCACCCGGCTGCCCGCGATCCATCCGTTCCTCGCCATCATGAGCCCGGACGGATCCGACCACACCCCCGAGTTCGCGCGAGCCGCCGCCGGCCCACGCGGGCGGCAGGTCATGTTGGCGGCGGCGCGTGCGCTGGCCTGCACGGCGGCCGACGTCCTGCTCAAGCCGGACGTGCCGACACGTGCCTGGGCGGCCTTCCGGGAGAAGGCGGCAGCCGGGCTGTGACCTCGTGGCCGCACCGGCGCCCCCGGCGGCACCGCCTTCCTCACTCCTCCACGGACACCCGGACCGTCTGCACCGTGGTGTCGGCCGCGTCCGGCACGACCATGCCGGCCTCGATCCCGCTCCGCAGGTACCGCAGGACCGCCGAGTCGAGCCGCTCGCCGGGCAGCGCGGCGGGGATGCCGGGCGGGTACGGGGTGAGCATCTCGGCGCTGACCCGGCCCACCGCCTTGTCCAGCGGCACCTGCTCGACCCGTCCGAAGAAGGCGTCACGCGGCAGCATGACCTGCTCCAGACGGAGCTCGGGCGGATCGGGCACCTCGACCGGCGTCGCGGGCCGCAGCTCGTCCGCGTGGGCGGCGACATCGCGCAGCGCGGCGAGCAGGGCGTCGGTGCTGCGGCTGTCGTCGGCGTGCGTGAGCTGCGCGCTGGTGCGTCGGTGATCGGAGAGGTGCAGATTGATCCGGTGGTGTTCGCGGATCCAGTCGCCGATCCGGTAGCCGGTCGTGCCCAGGCCGGTGATGTCCACGATGATCTGGAGCGGGTCGAGGTCGGCGGCCCGGTCGGGACCGCAGAAGTCCTCGCGGCCGTGCACGTGCATGCCCTCGATCTCGCCGATCCGCTCGCGTACCCGCCCGGCCAGGGCGAGCGTGTCGTCGTAGAGGCGGCGGCCGTGCTCCACCATCTGCCGACGCCAGCCGTCCAGTGCCGCGTAGACGAGGACGGACGGGCTGGTGGTGCCCAGCAGATCCGCGCGGTTCTTGAGCACCGCGGGTTCGATCAGGTCGCCCTGGAGATGGAAGACGGAGCTCTGTTCGAGACCGGAGCCCATCTTGTGCACGGAGGTGACGCAGACGTCCGCGCCCGCGTCCATGGCCCAGGTGGGCAGGTCGGGGTGGAAGGGCAGATGCGCGCCCCAGGCCTCGTCGACGATGAGCGGTACGCCGTGCCGGTGGCAGGTCTCGGCGATGGCGGCGAGGTCGGAGCAGGTTCCGTACGGGGTCGGCGTCGTGGCCAGGGCGCCGCGCGCGTCCGGGTGCTCGGCGAAGGCCGCGCGGAAGGCCTCGGCGGACGGCGGATGGGCGAGATGCCGCTCCGGGTCCCACTGGGGCTCCACCCAGACCGGCACGATGCCGGCCAGGACCAGGCCGGAGACCACGGACTTATGGGCGTCGCGGCCCACGAGCAGCTTCTCGTGCGGCCCGGCCACGGACAACATGGCGGCCTTCACGGAGAGGGAGCTGCCGCAGGTCGAGAAGAAGGTGTGGTCCGCCCCGACGGCGTCGGCCATCAGCTCCTGTGCCTTGGCGAGAACCCCCTTGGACTCCACCCGGTCGTCCAGGCCGCTGGTGGCGAGTACGTCGGAGTGGAACACGGCGTCACCCAGGATCGCGCGCACGCGGGGGTCGGCTCCGCGCCCCTGCTTGTGACCGGGCGGCGTGAACGGAGTCTGGTTCTCGGAGTGGTACGCGGCCAGCGCGTCGAGCACGGGTACCTGTGAGTGGTCCATGGCACTGCGGTTTCCCCGAAGAATCGGGGCAAAAACCGCACCGACCGGCTCGGTGCGGCGCGTGACGGACGGGCGGCTCGGCGCGTCGTGGGCGCCCGGCCCGGCGGATTACGGTCACGCGGTGTGGCCGGACACCGTGTTGCGGGGGCCGTGACCGGTGACGGACGATGAGGCCGTCCGGCTTACCGATCTGCCCGATTCATCACCTTTCACCGGGGTACCAGAGGCGACATGATCACCATTGGGGTCGAGGAAGAGTACTTGCTGCTCGATCCGGACACCTGCTTGCCGGTGCCGGTGGGGGAGCGGGTCCGTGCCGCCGCCGGGCTGGGGCCCATCGCGGAGGACGGCGAGGTGCAGCCGGAGCTGCTGCAGGCCCAGGTCGAGGTCGCCACGCCCGTCTGCACCGATCTGGACGAGGTCGGCGGCCACCTGCTGCGCCTGCGGCACGCGGTCGGCACGGCGGCGGAGAAGTTCGGCTGCCGGATCGCCGCCTGCGGGGTGGCACCGTTCCGGGCGGCGTCGCCCGTGCCGGTGACGCGCGTCGCCCGTTATCTCGCCCTGCGGACCCACGCCCCGCAGCTCGTGGACGAGAACCTCGTCAACGGCATGCACGTACACGCCGCCGTGCCGGACAGGGAGACGGGCGTGGAGGTCCTCAACCGGATCCGCGTCTGGCTCCCTGCCCTCGTCGCCATGTCCGCGAACTCACCCCTGTGGGACGGCAACGACACCGGGTTCGCGAGCTGGCGCACGGTGGTCTTCGGCCGCTGGCCGGTCAGCGGCCCACCGCCGCACTTCGCGTCGCTCGCCGACCACGACAGCCGCGTCCGTACGCTCCTGGACACCGGCAGCATCACCGACGTCGGCCAGCTGTACTGGCAGGCGAGGCTCTCCGAGCGGTACCCGACGATCGAGGTGCGGTGCGCCGACGTCCAGCTGCGCGCGGACGCGGCGGTCATGTTCGCCGGACTCGTCCGCGCGCTGACCGCCACCGCACTGCGGGAGCTGAAGGCGGGCACCCCCGCGCCGCAGTGCCCGCCCGAACTGCTCCAGGCAGCCAACTGGCACGCGGCACGGCACGGGCTCAGCGGCCTCCTCGTCGACCCGGCGGGCCGGGCGCGCCGGGCCGGTGACGTGCTCTGCATGCTGCTCGACCACCTCGCTCCCGCCTTGCAGGAGGCGGGCGACACCCGCGAGGTGACGGCGCTGGTGCACCGGCTGCTGCAGGAGGGCACCCCCGCAGACCGGCAGCGCCGCGCCCTGGCCGAGGGCGGCCCGCCGGCCCTCGCGGAGCTGCTCGCGGGGGAGACGGCCGCTTCGTCGTGAGGCTTGTCGCGAAGGCCCGCGGAGGCGCGTGTTCATCCATTCGGCGGCCGTCTGCTCGCACAGCCGGGGCGGCCCACGTCGGATGGGTCCATCCGCGTCGATCCACCGCGAACGGAGACCGTACGTGTTCGACAGCACCTTGGCGCTGATGGTCCAGGGCTACGCGTGGCTGCCCGACCGGCGACGCAGGAGCGGCGGCCGACCGGTGGCCTGCCGGCTGCTGGGCAAGAGGGCGCTGGCGATCCACGGCCCCGAAGCGGTGCGGTTCTTCTACGACGAGAGCCACATCGAACGCCGCGGCGCGCTGCCGGGGCCGCTGCTCGACACCCTCTTCGGGCGCGGGGCCGTGCACACCCTCGACGGCCGGGAACACCGGGTGCGCAAGGACCTGTTCATGTCCCTGCTCAAGGACCGCGATGGCCTCAGCTCCCTCGTGGACCACCTCGAAGTGCAGTGGGACCTCGCCCGTCAGCGGTGGTCCGGGCGTGGCCGGCTGGTGCTCTTCGACGAAGTGAGCCTGATCCTCACCCGCGCCGTGTGCGCCTGGTCCGGCATCTCGCTCAGCGACCGCGAGGCCGAGGAGACGGCCGGCGACCTCGTGGCCATGGTCGACGGCTTCGCCTCGGCGGGCCCCCGCCACCTGCGGGCGCGCCGGGCCCGCGGCCGGCAGGAGGCGCGACTCGCCCGTCACGTGGAGCACGTCCGGAGCGAGGTGGAAGAGGCGCCCGAGGGTTCGGTGCTTGCGGCGGTGGTCGCCCACCGCGATGCCGACGGGACCCTGCTCGACGCTCGTACCGCCGCGGTCGAGGTCCTGAACGTGATCCGCCCGACGGTCGCCGTCACGTGGTTCTTCACCTTCGCCGCGCATGCCCTGCACCGCTGGCCCGAGCACCGCGCGCCTCTCGCCGAGGGCGACGCGGCGTATGCGCGCGCCTTCGCCCACGAGGTCCGCCGCTTCTACCCCTTCGCGCCCTTCATCGGCGGGCTCGCCGCGCGCGACCTGCGCTGGGACGGCCACGACATCCCGGCAGGCGGCATGGTCCTGCTCGACCTCTACGGCCACAACCACGACCCGCAGCTCTGGAACGATCCCTACACCTTCGACCCGAGCCGGTTCCTGGGCCGTGAGCCGGGCCGCGACGAACTGGTGCCACAGGGTGGCGGCGACCCGTCGACCAACCATCGCTGTCCCGGCGAGGACGTCGTGCTGCGGATCCTCGAAACCCTCGTCCCGCGGCTGGCCGCGCTCCGCTACGACGTGCCCGAGCAGAACCTCGACATCCCCCTGCGGCGCGTCCCGACGGCCCCGCGCAGCGGATTCGTGCTGACGCCCCGGTGAGCTCCGCGATATGGCATCACACGGGGTGGGGGTCATCGGGGCGGATCAGGGCTCGTGCCAGGTGGTCGCGGCTCTTCGCGTCATCGGCCGCGTACTGGCGTATGAGCCCACAGTCCCCGCAGGCCAGTGTCGTGAGGAGGACACGCTTGCGCGAGTAGGTGTCCCTGAGCATCACCCAGATCGCGCCGCCCTGATGCTGGTTCACTTCGACGGGGAAGACTTCCGCGGAGCCGCATTCGGGGCACTGACCCGACTTCATACCGGAGTTCATCGCCACACCCTCTCAGCAAGTCCCGGTGGGAGTCATGGTGAGGGAAGGCTCGGCAGGGTCGTGCTGATGCGCGGTGACGATCTCGTCTTGCCGCGCGGCCTCAGGACGCGCCCGTCGCCGCCCCCACCGCCCTTACGTCGTCGATCTGTTGGTGGCCGCATCCCTCGGCGAGTTCCCGCAGTGCGGCGATCTCGGCGCGGTCGGCGGACAGTTCCCAGCGGAGTTTGGTGGAGATCCAGTCGGCCGCGTAGGTGCAGTGCGCGTCGGCGAGCGGCGGCAGCCACTCGGCCGGGTCCTGATCGGCCTTGCTGCGCTTGGCCTTCGCCGTGACCGCGACGAGGCTGCGCTCCGCGTCCAGGTCGTTGGCGTAGTCCTCGCGCCGTTCGCCGCTCCACGCCCACGCCCCTGAGTCCCACGCCTCCGCCAGCGGAACCATGTGATCGATGTCGAGGCTGTGCGGTTCGGTGACGGTCTTCCCGTCGTAGTACGAGAACCAACTGCCGCCGGTGACCTGGCAGGCCCCCTCGATGACCGGATCGGTCCTGGCCTCGGAGATCAGCACCTCGGCGCGGGTGGAGCACCCGTCGTGATCGTCGTCCACCCAGTGCTTGAAGGCGCTGCGGACATAGCCGTCGCGGGACTCCTCGGCGACCGGCAGCCGACTGATCGCCACGGCCAGACTCACTTGCCGAGGCTGGGGCACGGCCGGTGTGGCGTGGGCGGCTGGGGCGGCGTGGGAGAGGAGAGCGAAGGTAGCGGCGGCGAGGGCCCGCGCGGGGATGGTGAACATGGGAGCAGTGCTACCGGCTCCGCGAGGCGAGCGACGGATACATGAGGGTGGCGTCACCCGCAGGGTGGGATAGGTCGTACTGGAGCAACGACTCGCCGGCGGCGTGCATGCGCCCTCATCTGCTGACGGTGACTTGTCTCCCCAAGTCGAGCTACGCCGACAGCATCGGAACCCAGTGGTCCATCACCCGGCGCAGACGTCGGAGGTGATCTGCGATCCAGCCGTTCGGCGGGTCGATCGGGACCCGCACGGTCACCATGGACGAGGAGTCGTCCTTCACGACCACCTCCGGGCAGTCATGTTCGCCCGTGAGCTGGATGGAGATGGACGGGCCTCGGCTCATCTTCATCCAGGCCACGTCTTCGCCCGCGTCAAGCCGGTCCAGCGCGTCGGCCCAGCACTCCAGCCTCGCGACGAACAGGCCCAAGTCGATGCGACCGGACACGAAGGGTGTCGGGACGCCGATCTCCGCCCTGAGGCCGGCGGCCCAGCTGGGATCAAGTCCGAGAACGTTGACCGAGACGCTGTTGCCCTCGTCGTCAGCGAGTGAGATGAGCTCCCTCGGGGGACAGGCGCTCACGGCTGCCTTTCGTCGGAGAGGAGGGTGTGGGCAGCCGGAGCCGGAGCCGGAGCCCGCGCACGTGAGTCCAAGAGCCTCCGTCCGGCGGCGGCAGTTTCTACAACGAGCGGAACCAGCTCAGCAGTTCCACGGCGGCGGGGCTCTCCGGGGCGAAGGTCTGGCCCCGTTGTTCGGCGGGGAGGTCCGGTCCCCAGATGCGGGCGCCGTGACAGCGGAAGCAGAAGGCGATCTCGAAGAGCAGGTGGGCCGAGTCGTGGGCCCGGATTCCCCAGCCGGGCAAGAAGCAGCGGTACATCTCGCTGCCGGGCAGGTCGGCGATCAGGGACAGCGCACGCTGCGCCTCGTCGCCATCCCAGATGGCGGCCGTCTCACCGGACAGGTCCTCCGAAACGATGTGCCTGGAGGGATCGGTGATGCGGACGACCTCGATCAGCTCGGTCCTCTTGTGCGTACGCGGCAGCAGCATGCCGCCAGACTTCCTGATCGTCCTCGGCCGCACGGAGGCGGACCTGCCGGGGTTGCCGCTGCCTCGGTCGACGTGAGGGCGGGGGGCGGCTCGCTCGGGGGCGTCACCCGGGCACTCCCGGCGGCTGCTGGCGGGCGCCACCCGCCTGCTCCCGGCGGACGCCGCCTCACTAAGGTGCGGTCGTATGACCGAGTCCGCGCTGGAGATTCTGCGTACCCGCCCCGACCTGGCGGAACTCGCCGCGTTCCCCTTCAACTTCGACCTCGACAGGGCGTACCACGTCGAAGAGGTGCACCTGGCGTCCGGTGCCTCGTTGGAGGCGATCGCCGGGGACGACACGGGCGGCACCTACTTCCTGTGCGGGGGAACAGCGGTGCTCCACGCGTCCTCGGACGGTGCCGCCTCGCTCGTCGCCGGCAGTGTGGAGGAGGCGCTCGAAATCCTCATCCGGCTCCCCTGGTGGTGCGAGGAGGTCTCCGCGGGCATGACCGAGGAAGAGCTGCGCGCGGCGGCCCGGAAGGGCGACGAGGAGGCGCGCTCGGAGTTCGCCCCCGATCTGGAAGCCCAACGGGCCGCGCTGCTGCACGGGTTGGGCCTGCCCGACCGTCCCCTCACCGAACTCGTCGCCCTCGACGAGGCGGCCACCGCGAACACCGAGCCGGACCATCTCCTGCTCAACTCCGCCGAGTTGTGCGCCTACCAGCTGGAGGAGCCCTACCGTCAACCCCTGCGCGACATCGTGCTCGGGCCGGGGCGGACGGCCCTCGAACAGGCACGTTCCTGTGCTCCGGACGCGTGGGAGCCGATCGCCGAAGACGTCGTGCTGTGCGAGGGCGTGCTGCGGGCGGCGGAGGAGGACCGGCAGGCCCGCGATCTGCCCCTGCTCCGTTTCCTGCTGGAGCGGGCCTGCGCCGACGTCGCGCGGTGGCCGGAGGGGCGCCGGCTGGCCTCCGTGCTGGTGGCGGCGTACGGCCAGGAGGCGGACGTCCCCCTCCTCAGGGAGGCCACCGACGGACAGGTCACCGAAAGCACGCGAGCCGTGGAATGGGCCCGAGCGGAGGCGGCGGAACCGGACGAGTTCACCTGGATCGAGCTGGCCCGCCGACAGGGCCGGACCGAGAACGCGCGGGTCGCCCTCATCCGCATGCTGGACGACACGGGCCCGCAGGCGGACCGGCTGCGGAAACTGAGCCGCGCCCTGGAACGCCTCGGCGACCACGCCCAGGCCGCCCGCGCCCAGTCCAACCTGGTCTCGCTCCAGGACACGGACCGGGACCGGGCCGCCGAGGCGGACATCCTCGCCCGGCTCGTGTCTCGCTCGGTCAGCCGCCGTGCGCGGTGAGCGTGTAGCCCTCCGGGCCCTCGAAGGAGAACTTCGGTCCGAAGGGGCTGTCCGCCATGGGTTCGACGATCTTGACGCCGGCGGCGACGAGTTGGTCGTGGAGCTGATGGGCGTCCGTCGTCCGGAACCAGAGCACCACTCCGAGCCCCGGCTGCGCGGCGTCGGTGAGGTTGACGCCGGGTAGGGGCGCGCGGACGGCGAACGGGGTCGGCTTGGTGTCGAACACGACCGCGTGCGGCGGGGACACCGCGGCTCGGCGCAGGCCCAGGTGCTGCTCGCAGAAGGCCGCTGCGGCCTCCACGTCGTGGACCTGCAGGGCGACGAAGTCGGGACCGTCGATGGCGACAGACATGTGCGTTTCCCTCATCTTGGGCGTCAGCGCGGTTCCCCGCGCGATGTCAGGACTTTGACATTGAGGTTAGGGTGCGGGGATGCCTATGTCAAAATGCTGACATGAACGAGAGTGTGCCGACGGAGCCCTTCCGCCCAGCGGACGACGTCACCCATCACGTGGGCTACCTGCTCAAACGCGCCCAGGCCGCCCTGCGCGGCGCGATGGACAAGGTCCTGCGCGAGTACGGGCTGACCGTGCCGCAGTACGCCACCCTCGAACTCCTGGCGCTGCATCCCGGCATGTCCAACGCCGACATCGCCCGCGCGACCTTCGTCACCCGGCAGTCCGGGAACGTCGTCCTGCGGGGTCTCCAGGAGGCAGGGTTGATCGCCCGCCCCGCCACCGCCGACCAGGGCAGGGCCCTGCCCGCCCGCCTCACCGAAGAGGGCCGGTCGCGCCTCGCCGCGGTCCAGGCCGCCGTGTACGCCGTCGAGGAGCGCATGGTCGCGGGGATGGAGCCGCGGCGCATCACGTCGCTCCTCGCTGATCTCGACCACATCGCGTCGGCCCTGGAGGGCTGATCCGGACACCGCCGCCCCTGCGCATATGGGGCGGCGGTCGCCGCGATGGTTACTTCAGGCCGCGGTCCAGGGCGTTGAACAGGACGTTGTCCGAGGTGTCTCCGGACATCTCCCAGATCATGCCGCCCAGCAGGCCCTTGGACTTGATGTACGCCGTCTTCTTCCCGATGGACCACGCGTCGTCGAAGGACCACCACTGGCCGTTCGCCCCCGTGTAGCCGTACGTGGAGACGGACTGCTCGTCGTGGTGGACGGTCAGGTTCGGGAAGGCGGCGACGAGGTTGTCGTAGCCGCGGGTGCCCGCCTCCTCCTGGAACTGGCCCGGCGCGGCGCCGTTGGCGCTCTGCCATTCGCCGTGTGCGCCGCCGTCGGCGACCTGCTGCCAGCCGCGCCCGTAGAACGGGAAGCCGATGGTCAGCTTGCGCGGCTTGACGCCCTGGTCGGTGTACACCTTCACGGCGTCGTCGACGCTGAAGTCGCCGGCGTACGGGCTCTGCGCGTCCTTGTACAGGTTGGCCTGGTGCCCCGTGCGGTTCGGTTCCCAGGAGTTGTCGCTGCCCGCGCCGTGGAAGTCGTAGCCCTGGACGTTGCCGAAGTCCAGGTACTTGAAGACCTCCTTGAGGTCCCAGCCGTCGTCGATCTTCTTGGCATCGGCCGGGGTGAAGGCGGTGAGCAGCCGGTGACTGCCGCCGAGCGCGTCGAGCTGCCTGCGGAACTCCGCTATCAGCGCCGTGTTGTTGGCCTTGTCGTCCGTGCTCCAGTGGTTGCCGGGGTGGCCGTCCGGCGATCCGGGCCACTCCCAGTCCAGGTCGAAGCCGTCGAAGATGCCGGCGGCGACGCCGTCACCGCCCGCGCCGTTGTACGCGGGCAGATTGCCCTTGATGTACATGTCGACGCAGGACTTGACGAACTTCTTCCGCGACTCGTCCGTCTTGGCGACGTCGGAGAAGTACTTGGAGTACGTCCAGCCGCCGAGCGAGACGACGACCTTGAGGTTCGGGTGCTTGGCCTTGAGCTTCCTCAGCTGGTTGAAGTTGCCGCGCAGCTTGCCCCAGCCGTCGTCGGCGACGCCGTCCACGGACTGCCCGGCGGGGAAGGCCCGGCCGTAGTCGGCCTCGGCGTCCCCGGCCCCGTCGCCCTGGTTGGGGTCCTGGGGGTTCTGCGTGGTGCCCTTGGTGACACCGTTGAGGCAGGTGAGGTTCTTGGGGTCGACGTTGGCGAAGGCGTAGTTGATGACGTCGAGCTTGGCCGCGGCGCCGGACGTCTCCAGGTCCCGTACGAAGTACTGCCGGCCGTAGATGCCCCACTGCACGAAGTACCCGACCTTCGCGTACCCGTCCTGCCCGACGGGGTCCTTGGTGGTGACGGACGCGGTGTTGCTCGCGGGCGACGCGTTGTCGGCGGCGTCCCGTGCCTTGACAGTGAAGGCGTACTCCGTGGCGGGCGTGAGGCCGGTGACGGTGCCGGCCAGCGTGTCGGCGGGCAGGCTCTCCACGAGGGTGGTGCCGCGGTAGACGTCGTACGCGGCGACGCGCTGGTTGTCGGTGGCCGCGTCCCACGCGAGCTTCACCGTGCTCGAAGTGACCTCGCTGGCGCGGAGGTTGCGGGGCGCGGTGGGCGGCACGGTGTCGGTCGCGGGATCCACGGTGGTCGCGCTCACGGGGACGCTCGCCTCGCCGGTGTTGCCCCGCGAATCCTTGGCCCGGACACTGAACTGGTAGGCCGTCGCAGGCTCCAGGCCGCGCACCGTCGCCTGCGTGGTGGCGCTGGCCGCCACGACGGTGGTGCCGCGCAGCACCTCGTACGAGGCGACGGGGAAGTCGCCCTGCGCGGCCGCCGTCCACTTCAGGACGACCGTACGGGCGGTGGTGTCCGCGACGCTCAGTCCGGTGGGGGCCTTCGGGGGGACGGCCGCGGTGCCGTCGCACTTGTCGCCGTTGATGAGACAACCGGTGGGCGCCTTGAGCTGACCACTGCCGCGGAAGGTGTAGCTGTACGGCTCGGTGTCCCGGCCCGCCGGGACACGGGCGTTGTAGTACGCGGGCGTCACGACCACGTGCCTGCTCTTGACCTCCGCGGTGCCGTGCGTGTGGTCGCTGATGCTGACGCCGTCGGGCAGGTCGAACTCCAGGGACCAGGTGTCGACGGCGGTGTCACCGCTGTTCTTCACGACGAACTTGCCCGTCCAGGACGAACCGCTGCCCTCGCTGACGAAGGTGGCGGTGAGCTTGGCGGCGGCGACGGCGGGGGCCGCCAACGAGGTGAGCCCGGCCAGTGCGAGTGCGAGCACGGCGAGGATCGCGATGAGGCGCCGGGGGCCGGCCGGGGCCGGGCGGCGTCTGGCTGTGGATATGCGTGGGGACACGGCTCTCCTTGGGGAGTGCGGCCGACCTGTTGCGGTGCCGGACCTATGGGGGCGCGGTCCGGCCGTGGTCCGGACCGGCTCTGGTCCAGACCTCCTGCGGTACAGACCTCTCAGAGAACCACCGCCCGTGGGCATGTCAACGCGGGCGGAGGGGCGTCCGGGCCGTACCAATGCGGGGCGCCGGAGGCCTCTGTCGCGCTCCCGGGTCCGTAAAGGACTGGACCAATAGGCGGAAATTTTACCCGGGCTTGACTCGGGGGCACGGGGGTGCCGACCTCAACTCACGTGTACGCAACGGGAGTTGACGGCCGGAGCCGCACGGACGGCACGTCGCGCCAACGGGTGCGGAGAGGTGGGTCGTTGAGGCCCCCGGTGATGGTGGCCCGCCGCGTCGGCCTCCGGTCGTTAACGCCCTGGCCTGCGGATATTCATTGTCGATCAGGGTCATTTGTGGTGGGCGTCACAGTGGATCCTCAGGTTCCTCGGGCATGCTTCCCGGCAACCGGACGAGGGGAGTGGCGGATGAGGCGAATACGGCTGAGGCGAGGGCGCCTGCGAGCGCTGATCACCGTCGGCGCCCTGTTCTCGTGCCTCGCGCTGGCGGACAGCCACGCGCTGTCCCGCGGGGTCGCCCCGGCCGTGCACCCCGAGCCGCCGCCCGCCAAGGGTGCGCGGGTCGGCGCGCTCTTCAAGGGTGGCCTGAATGGCCGTCACTTCTGCACCGCTTCCGTGGTGCACAGCAAGGGCCGCGACCTCATCGCCACCGCGGGCCACTGTCTCGGGGACGGCAAGGGTGTCACCTTCGCCCCCGGCTACCACGACGGCAAGGCCCCCTACGGGTTGTGGACGATCGACCGTGTCTACGCCGACGACCACTGGACCCGCGACGAGGCCGAGGACCACGACCTCGCCTTCGCCGCGCTCGAACCGCTGCACGGCCGGCGGATCGAGGACGTGACCGGGGCCAATGTCCTGGACACCGCGGCGGGCACCGGTCGCCGCGTCACCGTCACCGGCTACCCGTCCGACGAGGACGCGCCGCGCACCTGCACGAACACCGCGAGCCGTTTTCGTGCGGGCCAACAGCGCATCGGCTGCCCCGACTTCGGCACCGGTACCAGCGGCAGCCCGTGGGTCACCGCCGACGGCCACGTGACCGGTGTCCTCGGCGGCTACCACGGCGGCGGTGACACCCCCGACGTGTCGTACAGCGTGATCCTCGGCGTCGAGGCGGCCGCGCTCTACGCCAGGGCCACGCACGGCTGACTTCGGCGGCGACTACCGGCCAATCCGAATGTTTCCGGCCAATCGCTGATGCCGCGACAACCCTTTGTGTGTGCGGTGTGTCACACATAGCACAAACAAAAAGCCAGAAAGAACACAAGGGGGAAATATGCGACTCAGGCGTTCTGTGCTTTCGCTGGCGGCCGTGTCCGCGCTGGTGGCAGGGTCCTCTGCCGTCCTGGCGTCGCCGGCTTCCGCGGCGGCCAACACCACACCGCAGAAGGTGTGCGGCAGCAGCTACAAGACGGTCAACTCCGCGGCGGTGGGCTCGCTCGGCACCATCTACCTCACCTACAACGCGTCCAACGGCCGCAACTGCGTCGCCACCATCCGCAGCAACCCCGGTACGGCCGTGGACATGTCGACGTGGGTCTACGTGGCCGACACCGACCAGGGCGATTCCGACAGCGGCACCTTCACCTCGTACGCCGGCCCGGCCTCCGTCTACGGCAAGGGGCACTGCGTCGACTGGGGCGGCAGCATCAAGAACGTGTACGTCAGCGTCTACGGCTCCAACTGCGGGGCCCTGAGGGAACACCGGGTCACCGAGGTCCGCTGACCCGCACCGTCGTGTCGCCTCCGCTGCACGACCGCCGGCCCCGCGCAGGAAGTCCGATGCGCGGGGCCCGCGTCGTGCCTGGATGCCGATCACCTTTGAGGTGGCCGCCGTTACACGAGGGTGTTCGGGGCCCGGCGGACGCGGCAGGTGAGCAGCGGTGAACTCCGCACACGTAGCAGTCCCGTGCCCGTGGAAAAACCCAACCTGCTGGCAGAATGCGGGTCATGACGCACATCGCCCGCCGCATGTTCGGGCTCCTGGAACCGATCTGCCTGGTCACCTTCCACGCCGACGAGACCAACGAGGAGCTGGCCGCGCTCGGCCACCGGACCTACTGGGACGGCTACTTCGCGAGCCGCGCCGCGCCGTTGGGGCGGGTCCCCGCCGAGGTCGTGCACGCGGCCTTCTACAGCTTCGCCGACGGCGAGGTCGCCCGGCACATCCCGAGCGCGTGGGAGACGATCCCGCCCGAGGCGTCCGTCGCCGCGCGGCAACGCGGCAGCGCGGCCTCCGTACGGCGGATTCTCGGCGACAGAACGGCCGAATCCGCGGGCCTGGTGCGCGCCGCCGACCTGATCACCAAGGCCGCGACGAGTGCGCCCACGGAGGGCCGGATGATGTACGCCGGGATGCGCACCCTTCCGGTGCCGAGCGACCCGGTCGCCCGGCTGTGGCACTCCGCCACCATGCTGCGCGAGCACCGTTGCGACGGTCACATCGCCGCTCTCCTCGGCGCGCGCATCGGCGGTACGGAGGCCCACGTGCTCAGCGCGCTGGACATGGGCGTACACCCGCCCGAGTCGTTCGGGCGGATCCATCACCTTCCGAAGGAGCGGCTGGCCGCGGTGATGAACGGCTTGCGCGAACGCGGCCTCGTCGACGCCGACAGCCGGTTCACCGACGCGGGCCGCGAGACCAAGCAGCGCATCGAGGCCCTCACCGACGACCTCGCCGCCCCGCCGTTCGAAGCGCTGTCCTCCGCCGAACTCGGCGAGCTGATCGCGGAGCTCGAACCCATCACCGCGAAGCTGGTGGCGGCCGGTTCGAAGTGACGGGTGAAGGGTGCCCGTGGGTTTCGGGGGTCAGGACGCGAGGTGACGGCAGGCAGCCAGGAGCAGCGTCAGCGGGCGGCGCGGCGGGTCCGGGCGTACTGCCAGGTAGGCGGGGACCGTTGGCGTGGGGTTGGTGAGGGGCCGGAAGGCGACCCGCGGAGCCGGGTGGTGCTCGGCCTGGGCGGCGTAGTAGACGGTCCAGCTCGGCTTGCCGGTGGCGACGGCGGCGAGGGTGTCCTGGTCGGTGGTGAACGCGGGGCCCATGACGGGGATGAAGCCCGCTGCCCGGCATGCGTCGATGACGGCGTCGACGAGGTGGGGGTTGGCGTCACGGGATGCGATCCGCAGGTGGAGCTCGGCCAGCTCGGCCAGATCGATCTTCTGCCGGTCGGCGAGGTGATGTTGGGCCGGGAGGGCCGCGACCAGTGTGTCCTGCCAGAGAGGGAGGAGCTCCAGGTCGGGGGTGCGGTCGGCGCCGCGGATGATGGCGGCGTCCAGCTCCCCGGTGCGGACCTGCTGGAGCCGTTTGGCTCGGGGCATGCTGATGAGTTCGACCGTCAACTGCGCGTCCTGCGTGCCCAGTTCGCCCAGGAGGTCGTCGAGGTGTGAGCCCAGTCCGGTGCTCGTGCCGAGTTTGAGGGTCGATTGCTGTTCGGCGCGCAGGTCGGCCATGGAGGCGCCCGCCGCCCGCTCGGCGTCGAGGATGGCCTGCGCGTGCGGGAGGAACGCCTCGCCGGCCCGGGTCAACGTCACGGTGCGGGTGGTGCGATGGAACAGGTCGATCCCGAACTCGCGCTCCAGCCGCCGGATCTGCTGGCTGACGGTGGGCTGCACGATGTGCAGCCGTTCGGCGGCCCGCCCGAAATGCAGCTCCTCGGCCACGGCCACGAAGTAACGCAGCTGACGCAGCTCCATCTCGCCCCCATTCGGCTTCACCCCTCATTCATCACGATCCTTGATCACTATATGAGTGAAGCGCTCCTTGGTCGGCGTCGGCGTCCGGGCTGGAATGGCCTGCGTGGCCGAACTCCGGCGACGGCCCGCACCCCTACGGACGCGGGCGGGCAGAAGGGACGAGGCATGGCCTACGCGGCAGCGAACGGAACCAGGCTGTACTACGAGGATCACGGCACCGGGCAGCCTGTGGTGTTCCTGCACGGCCTGGGGAGCAGCGGTCGGGTCTGGGACGCCCAGGTGGCCGACCTGATGACCGACCACCGGGTCATCACCCTCGACCAGCGCGGCTGCGGCCGCTCCGATCGGCCCGCCACCGGCTACACCACTGCGGATGCCACCCGCGACATCCTGGCGTTCCTCGATGCCCTGGATCTGGAGCAGCCGGTGCTCGTCGGATCGTCGATCGCCGGCTCGTACGTCCTCGAGGCCGCGCTCGCGGCGCCGGACCGCATCGGCGCGATCATCCCGGTCGGCGCGGGCGTCCACCACTTCACCACGGTGCGTGACGCGGTGGACGAGCTCCTGGCGGGCCTTCGCGCCGACCGCGCCGGCACCCTGGCCGGCTTCGTCCCGCACTGGTACCGGCCCGGAACCAGTCCGGCGATGATCGACCGGACGGTGCGTCAGATGCTCGAATCGACCTGCCTCATCGACGAGTTGATCCTCGCCCAGGCCTCGTACGACCCGCGTGAGCGCCTGTCGGCCATACGCGTGCCCACCACGTTCCTCCACGGTGAACTCGACACCGAGATCCCGCTGTCGGCCCCCGAGGAGTGCGCGCGCCTGATCCCCGGCGCCCGCCTCACGGTGGTCGAGGGCGGCGGCCACATGGCCCAGCAGGACCAGGCGGAACGCTTCAACCAGGCACTGCGCGCGGCGCTGCGTACGACACCGAGCCTGCTGGACACCGACATCTCGGAACCGAGCCCGGCACTCAGCTGACCGATCACGTCAACCATCGGCCGGCGTCACGCCGCACAGCCGGCTCACGCCCTGCCCCAGAGCAACCCACCAGCCGTTAACACCCCCCGAAGAGAGCAGGCATCGCATGACCACGAAGATCGGCGTTGTCCTGGGCAGCACCCGCCCGGGCCGCCGGGGCCGCATGGTGGCCGACTGGGTCGCCAAGACCGGCGTCGAGCACCTGCCCGAGGTGCACTTCGACATCCTCGACCTGGCCGACTTCGGCCTCCCCCTCCTCGACGAACCACAGCCACCGGCCGCCGGGCAGTACAGCAAGCCCCACACCTTCCGTTGGAGCGAGGCCGTCGGCGGCTACGACGGGTTCGTGTTCGTCACCCCTGAGTACAACCACTCCATAACGGGAGCCCTGAAGAACGCCATCGACTACCTCTACGCCGAGTGGAACCACACGGCGGCCGGGTTCGTCGGCTACGGCGTGCAGGGCGCCACCCGTGCCGTCGAACATCTGCGGCTGATCCTGTCGGAGCTGAAGGTCGCCACGGTCCGCTCCCAGGTCTCCCTGTCTCTGTTCGGCGACTTCACCATCGAGGACCCCACCCGGCCCGGCGCGTTCACGCCCCAGCCCCACCACACGAGGACCCTCGTCACCGTGCTGAGGGAGACCGTCGAGTGGGCCGAGGCACTCCAGGAACTGCGTACCGGAGCCCGCGCATGACGACCACGCCACCCCTGCCCCTGACCGCCACGGCACCCGTGCCCCTGACCGCCACGGCACTCGACCGGATCGCCCGGGTCATCGCGGACGGGGCGAGCGTCGTGGGCCTCGGCGAGTCCACCCGCGCTGCCCACGAGACCTTCACCGTGCGCGACCAGTTGTTCCGCAGACTGGTACGCGAACACGGCTTCCGTGGCCTGGCGGTGCAGGACACGGCCGACGCCGCACGGGCGCTCCACGCCTATGTACGGCGCGACCCCGACGGCGCTCCCTCGGCCGCTGAAGCACTGGCCACGGCCTGGGCCCCATGGCGTACGACGGAGATGGCCGCGGCGCTGGACTGGATCCGCGCCTTCAACGACGAGCACGCGGAAAACCCCGTCCACATCTTCGGCGTGAAACCGCCCCAGGCTTCCCTCGCCGACTACGACGCGGTCCTCGACCACGTACGCGTGACGTCTCCGCAGCAGCTGGCGGAGGTCACCCGTCACCTGGATCCCATCCGCACGGCGCACCAGGTCGACGAGCACATCCAGCGCGCCCGTGGCCTGCACCCCGGCCGGCCGTTCGCCGACCACGCCGACGAGGCGCTCGCCATCGTCGAACGGCTCGACGACGGCGCCGTACTGGACCGCATGCGCCTGATCGCCGCCTTCCACCGGCGCAGTGTCGCCGGAAGCGGCACGTACGCAGGCGACGCAGAGGTGTGGGGCAACACCATCCTCGAACAGGGACGCCGCACCGGGCAGCGGGCGGCCTACTGGGACGGCATCGCCCACACCTGCGCCACCCCGGCGGCCCTGGGCCTGGCCCCCGAACGCGGCAGCCGGCCCACGGTCGGAAGCGTGCTGCGCCGTCACCACGGCGGGGCCTATGTGTCCGTCGCGATCGGCTTTCACCACGGGGAGTTGGGCACCGCCACCGTGCCGCCGCCCGACCCCGATTGGATCGACGCGCGGCTCGCCGACGAGACTGCCCGAGCGGGCTGGGCGAATCTGCGCGAGGAAGGGCAGCGCCCGCAGTGGACGGGTCCGGCGCGGCTGCGTGTGATCAGCGGGGTCTACAGCGCTGAGCGCGATGCCGCCGAACACCTGGCCGTGGCCGACCTGCCCGAGGCCTTCGACGTCCTCATCCACGTCAACCGGGTCACGCCGGTCCAGGGGTTGGCTTCGTAACGGGGAGGGGACACCCGGCGGCAGGCTTCGGCACGTCGGCATCGGCGGCCTCGGTCGCGGCCTCGCCGCCGGGCGCCGGGTGCGAGGTTGCGTGCCGTTGACACGAGCGGCACCTTGCCGCGCGGACGTGAGCCCCGCATCGCGATCGAGGCCGATCGAGGCCCCCCGCGACACCGCGCGAGTTGGACGGGGCGGCTGGATTCGAACCAGCGTGTTCCGGTTTTGGAGACCGGCGCGACTGCCTCTGCGCTACGACCCCGCCCTAGTGAGGCATCCTACGGGCCCGGTGGTCGGCGCCCCGGGCCCGGCCCGTGCTCCTCGGGTCAGCGGTGCACGCTGCGTACCGCCGCCACGTCCGGCGGGACCGCGGGCGCCGCGATCGCCGCGCTCAAGGCCGCGAGGCGTCGCTTGACGCTGGCCGCGATGCCCGCGCCGAGTACGAAGCGCGTGGGTGTGCGCGCGCCCTCGGCGGCGTCGAGGAGCCGGTGCGCCTCGCGGCTGCGCATCCCGGTGTGGGCGAGGACCAGATGGGACAGCCGGTGCTCGCCCGCCGCGAGTGACGCCGCGAGGGCGAGCGCCGCCTCGTCGTCGACGTGGTTGTCCGCCGCGCCGAGCGCGCCGGCCGCGCGTACCCTCCCGAGGTCGAGCAACCGCACCCCGGCGGCCACGGACGTGGCGACAAGCCGGGCGACGGCGCGCGGCCCGATGCCGTTGCTGGCGAGCGCCAGCCGTTCGAGATCGCCGTACGGGGCGCGCGCCAGAGCGTCGGCCAGCAGAAAGGCGCCCTCGTCACCGAGCCGCGCCGCCGATACGTACAGTTCACGCACGGCGCCGTGGGCGACCAGCTCCGCGAGGGGTGCGGCGCCCTCCCGCCCCAGCGGATTGCCGCCCAGGTAGACCCGCTCGATCCGTCGGCCGGTGTCGGCCGCCGCGAGGAGAGCGTCGGCGAGAACCGTCAGGCCCGAGGCGTCGAGGCCGGTCTGGACGAGGTCGAGGGTGCGCAACGTCCGCGCGGAGTCGATGAGTTCGGCCGCCGCTCGACCGCCCGTGGGGCCCAGAGGATTGCGCTTCAACCAGACCCCGGTGACGACCTGCGGCGATGCGCGCAGCTGGTCCGCGATGCGGCAGGCGCCGCCCGCGGTGATGTTGTTGCAGCCGAGGTAGAGGGTCTCGATGGCGGCGCCGCTCGCCGCGCCCGTCACGTCCGCGGCCCCCGTGTCGCCCAGGCCGTCCGTGCCGAGCAGCAGGTGCCGTACGGGCGAGGGGCCTCGGGCGTCCCGGAGCGCCCCGGCGACGAGGGCCGCGCCTTGCGCGCCCAGCGCCTGCTTGCACAGGTCGAGGCGACCGTCCGGCAGCACCGTGCCCGCGGTGAAGTCGATGCGCTCCCCGGCCGGGCGCCCGCCCCTCAACCAATCGAGCAGGGGCCCCAGTTCGGCCACCGGCCGCGGGATCACGCGTGGCACCCCGGCGTCGGCGCCCACGCCCCTGCTCCCGCTCCCGCCCCTGCTCCAGCTCACCACGGTGCCTCCCGATAGTCCTTGAGGAAGACCCCCGAGACCGGCGCGCCGGCCTCTCCGCGCACGATCGGGTCGTAGATCCGGGCCGCGCCGTCCACCACGTCGAGTGGTGTGCGGAAGCCGGCCCCCGCGATGCGGTCCTTCTTGGGCGTGGGGTTCTCGTCCGTGATCCAGCCCGTGTCGACGGCGCACATGTGCACGCCCTGGTCGGCGAGTTCGGCGGCGCTGGTGCGGGTGAGCATGTTCAGGGCCGCCTTCGCCATGTTCGTGTGCGGGTGTCCTGCCATCTTGTTGCGCACGGCGAAGCGGCCCTCGACGGCCGTGACGTTCACGATGTAGGTACGGGCGCGCGGCGAGGCGAGCAGCAGGGGCAGCAGCCGGTCGCAGAGCAGGGCCGGGGCGAGCGCGTTGACCAGCTGGGTCTCCAGGACTTCGGCCGGGTCCAGGGCGCCGAGCCGGGCGGACCAGGAGTTCTCGGGGGAGGGATCGGGCAGCAGGCCCGCCTCGTCCGCGTCGCGCAGCAGGCCGGCCTCGTCGGCGTCGCGCAGGACCAGAGCGAGCGCGCCCTGCCCGGCGGTGGCCACGTCCGTCCGCATCGGCCGGAACCCGGGTGCGCTCCGGGCGAGCGCGGGGAGCCGGGCGGCCTCCCCGGCCGCGAGCGCCGCGTACGAGGCAGGCGGCCGCCGGATCGTCTGGGCCGCGTTGTTGACGAGGATGTCGAGCGGCTCGCCCATCGCCCGCAACTCTTCGCAAAGCCCCAGGACTTGGCGCGGATCGCGCAGATCGACGGCGAGCACCGTGAGCCGGTCGAGCCAGGCCTCGCTGCCCGCGACGGCGCGGAAGCGGCGCTCGGTGTCGTGCGGGAAGCGGCTGGTGACCAGGAGCTCGGCGCCGTCCCGCAGCAGCATCAGGGCGAGCTGGAAGCCGATCTTCACCCGGCCTCCGGTGAGCAGCGCGCGCCGTCCGCGCAGATCTGTGGTGAGCGCGCGCCGGGCGCGGTTGTCGGCCGCGCACTCCGGGCAGAGCCGGTGGTAGAAGGAGTCGACCTGTCGATACGACGCCTTGCAGACGTAGCAGTGGCGGGGGCGCAGGAACACGCCGCCTTTCCCCTCCGCGACCAGGGGCGCGTCTTCCCGGCGGTCACCCGCGCCGGTCGCGGTGGCGGCCATGACGGCGGCGTCGGCGGCGGAGAGTTCGGCGCCGCGCGCCTTGCGTCGGCGCAGCCGGCCGTCGCGGGCGAAGGAGGCGGCGACCTGCTCGGCGCGCAGCCGCACCGGGTCGTCGACGGGGAGCTCCCGGAGTCTGCCGACCACGTCGTGGAAGGCCGCGAGGTCCGTCTCGCTGATCCCGCCGCTCTCACCCATACGTTCCCGCCCCGCGTGTGCCGTGCTCGTGGTCCCGGCCGGATTCGAACCGGCGTATCCGCCCTGAAAAGGCGGCGAGTCTGCCTCTGCTCTACAGGACCCCCGCCGCACGCCCCGCGTGCGACCCCCGGATCGTAACCATGACCGCGCGCCTGTGTCGCATCGATTTACGACCGGCCCGCGCGGGCGACGGTGGGCGAGGGGTGGACTCAAGGCGCACACCCACGAGTGGATGTTCTACGAGGTCATGTGGCGCGGCTGGGCGGTCGGTGTCGGCGGTCGGAAAGGAAAGGGGAACGGAGCGACTGAGCCCTTGAGTTCCGGTGCCGCTGTCGCGACACACTCGGACACTCAAGGGCTCAGGGCTGGTACTCGGTGCTCAGCGCCCCTCCTCGGGGCCGGTGCTCGGGGCTCAGGGCTCAAGCCCGAGGTGCACGTCTGAGGGCATACCGCTCCTTCTCGGAGAGGCCGCCCCAGACGCCGAACCGCTCGTCGTTGTTGAGCGCGTACTCCAGGCAGGCCGAGCGCATCTCGCACATCCGGCAGATGTCCTTCGCCTCGCGCACCGAGCTACCGGGCTCGGGGAAGAAGAAGTCGGCTCCTGTCTGGGCGCACAGCGCCTGCTCCTGCCAGGCGAGTTCCCGCTCGGCTGTGATGTCGATCTGCATGCCACCGATGGTGTCCCACCGCGCGAAACAACCGATCAACGATTGATCAACGAACGATTGGTCGGCTCTCCCTCGGCCGTCCGCAGGTCCGTAACCGTCCACAGCCTGGTAGCCGTCCGCAGGCCCGTGCGCCCGCTGAGGACTGCCCGTGGCACGAGGCCGTGAAACGAGATGATGCGGCAAGTCGGTGCCGCGAAGCCAGGGCGCCACACCGTGACGCCCCGACACCTGACACTTCCCTGACATTTCCGCGCTCGGAGCGGTCCGCCGGGCCCGCGCGCGGAATGGCAGGACCAGAGTCACGCCCCGCCCTGCTCGCCGGACGGCGCCGGCTGCAGCACCGCGAACCGCGCCCCCGCCGGGTCCGCGAGCTTCGCGAAGCGGCCCACGCCCTCCATCGACACGGGCTCCATCCGAACGGTGCCACCCGCCCGGCCGGCCTTGGCCACGGTGTCGTCGCAGTCGTCCACCTGGAAGTACGGCAGCCAGTACGCCCCCGAGTCCGCCTCGGTGGGGTCGGTGGCGAGCGGCACCACGCCGCCGAACATGTCGTCCGGTGTGCCGTCGGCGGGGTGGACCATCGTGTAGCTCCCACCGGGGAACGGGGCTTCGGTGGTCTGCCAGCCGAAGACCGAGCCGTAGAACGCGACCGCTGCCTCGACCTCCGGGGTGTACAGCTCGGTCCAGACGAGGCCGCCCGGTTCGTTCAGCACATCGAGGCCCTTCAGGCGGCCCTGCTGCCAGACGGCGAACGAGACGCCCGCGGAGTCGGCGAGGCCCGCCATGCGACCGAGGTCCAGCACGTCCACGGCCTCGAAGTGGGTACGGCCGCCGGCCTGCTCGACCGCCTTGGCGGTGGCATCCACGTCGGGCGAGCGGAAATAGAGCGTCCACGACGGGGGTGCCTGGTCGGCCGGGACGGCCATCGCGCCCGCGGCGGTCCTGCCGGAGAGCTGATACTGGCTGTACCCGCCCACGTCCTCGCCGCCGCGCTGGAGCTCCCAGCCGAACAGCGTGCGGTAGAAATCGCTGACGTCGCCGAGATCGGGTGCACACATGTCCACCCAAATCGGCGCACCAGCGGTGAAACGGTCATTGAGCATGATCGACTCCTTTGTCGCATGTCTCTTCCGTCCTTCTGAGTCTGGCACCCGCCACTGACAATCCGCCTCCGGTCGGCGCCGCCCACCCCTGGCGCCGGTGGAAGGCGGGTGCGGGGCCCGCGCCAAGCCGTCAGATGATGAAGGAAGAAGATTTCTGAGAGCGCTCTCAGTCACAACTCTTGACGCCGCATTCGGCCGTCGGGACAGTGGTGCACCACCCCCACGCTCCCCGTATCACCCCCTCCCCGTGTCACTCCCACGCTCCCCCCCACGCAACCGCGCAGGAGACCTTCCGTGATATCGCGTCGAACGTTCCTGACCTCCACGGCCGGCGCCGCGGGCGCCCTCACCTACCCCCTCTGGGGCAGCGCCCTCAGCCCCGGCGCCCGAGCCGGTACCGCAGCCGCGCCCGCCACCTGCGAGCTGGCCCTCGCCAACAAGTCGCTCCCCGGCCAGGTGCGCGCCTACGTCACCGGCCACGAGCAGGGCACCGACCGCTGGGTCCTGCTCAAGCCGGACGGCGGCGTCTACCGGCCCGACTCCCCCTCGGCACCCCAGACCCCGCTGCCCGTCGACTGTGCCATCCCGCTCGGCGCCGCCGGAGCCCCGCCCAAGGTGCTGACGCTCCCTCAGATGTACGGCGCCCGTGTCTACTTCGTGCGCGACGACAAGCTGGACTTCTTCCTCAACCCGGGACCCGCCCTG
This sequence comes from Streptomyces sp. NPDC041713, assembly GCF_055591085.1. Lineage (NCBI taxonomy): Bacteria > Bacillati > Actinomycetota > Actinomycetes > Kitasatosporales > Streptomycetaceae > Streptomyces > Streptomyces sp. NPDC041713. The sequence continues at coordinate 614 of NZ_JBVIZY010000004.1, read as the reverse complement.
GTCGAGCCCGCCTTCGCCACCCGCGCCGACCCCAACTACGGCCGTACGTGGTCGTTCTGCGAGTTCACCTTCAATCCGCAGCAGCTGTACGCCAACATCAGCTACGTCGACCTCGTCACCGCGCTCCCCATCGGTCTGACCCTGGAGGGCGACGCCACGCACACCGTTGCCCCGCTGCCCGACGGAGCCGTCGGCAGGATCGCCGCGGACCTCACGGCCCAGGCGGCCAGGGACGGGCAGCCGTGGGACAAGCTGGTCATCCGCGGTGACGACGGCGGCGTGCTGCGGGTCATCTCGCCGCAGAACCTCATGGCGCCGTACTTCGACAGGCCGGACCAGATGCCGTTCCGCGACCTGTGGAACGGCTACATCGACCGGGTGTGGGACACGTACCGCTCCACGGACCTCCGGATCGATCTCCAGGGCGGCCGGGGCGTGTTCACCGGACGCGTCAGCGGCGACGTCCTGACCTTCACCGGCGGCCACTCCTTCGCCAAGCCCACCTCGAAGGACGTCTTCACCTGCAACCACGGGCCGTTCGCCAACAACCCGGGCAACCCCGACGACAAGAAGGCCCTGCTCGCCCGGCTCGCGGCCGGCTTCAACCGCAGCAT
>NZ_JBVIZY010000003.1:0-810774 GCF_055591085.1 Streptomyces sp. NPDC041713 | reverse complement strand
CTGATGCTGGAGACGGGGTTATCAACATATCTGGCGTTGACTTTTGGCACGCTGTTGAGTTCTCAAGGAACGGACGCTTCCTTTGTACTCACCCTCTCGGGCTTTCCTCCGGGCGCTTCCCTTCGGTGTTTCTTTTTGTTCTTCGTTCTTGCGTTTCCGACTCTATCAGACTCTTTCGTGTCCGATTTCCTCGGTGCCTTTCCGGTTCCCGCTCCGGCCTTGCGGCTTTCGCGTTTCCCTTTCCGGCGGTTCCGACTCTATCAGACCCTTTCGGGCCTGACCCCCGGTCGGCGGGGTTTGTCTTCGCGGCTGTTGGGCCGTTCCGACGTCTCAAACTCTAGCGGGTTTTCCCGGCGACTCATAATCGGGTCTCGGAATTGAATTCGGGCATGCCGAATGCGTTCCGTTGGGAGGTTGTGCAGAGTTTGATTTGCCGCTCGAGGCGGCGGGAGGTGCTGCCGAAGAACCGTTACGGCTCCGTGGCAACCCGAAGAACTCTACGGATCCCCCGGGCGACTGTCAACCTCCGCCGGGTACCCAGCGATCCGGGTCTCAGTCCAGGTCCGTGAGGCGGCCGCCGGCGTCCGGCTGGGCGTGCTCCACCCGGCGCAGGAGACGGGTCAGCACCTCGCCCAGCGCGCCCCGCTCCTCCTGGGACAGGTCCTGGAGGAGGTCCTCCTCGAAGACCGTGGCCAGGCGCATCGCCTCCAGCCACTTCTCGCGGCCCTCCGCGGTGAGCTCCACGATCACGCGGACCCGGTTGGACTCGTCGCGGTCGCGGGTGACCAGACCCTCCGCCACCATGCGGTCGATCCGGTGGGTCATGGCGGCCGGGGTGAGGCCGAGGCGCTTGGCGAGCTCGCCGGGGCCCATTTGGTACGGGTCCCCGGAGAGGACGAGGGCCTTGAGGACCTCCCACTCGGCGTTGCTGATCCCGAGGGTCGCGGTCTGCCGCCCGTAGGCGACGTTCATGCGGCGGTTCAGGCGGCCGAGGGCCGAGACGATCTCCTCGACCTGCGGGTCGAGGTCCTGGAACTCCCGCTGGTACGCGGCGATCTGTTCGTCAAGTGTCGGCTCGCTCGGGCCGGGGGTGTCACCCATGGCCGCAGTATGGCACGGGCCCACTTGGCGTCGAAGTCCTTCGGTGTGTACAGTTTAGACTCGAACTTTAGCTTCGAAGTCTTCACGTCTAACTACTCGATGACTCACTCAAGGCAGGTGAAAGTGACCAGGGCGATGGGCGCAGCGATGCGTCGTATTCAGGCAGGCAGCGCGCTGAGCGCGTTCGGCATCGGTTTCACGGTTCCGTTCCTCTACGTCTATGTGGCGCAGGTGCGGGATCTGGGAGCCAGTACGGCGGGCATTGTGCTGGCCGCCTTCGCCATGGCCGCTCTGATCGTCCTGCCCGTCACCGGCCGCGTCATCGACCGTCGCGGCCCGCTGCCGGTGCTCGTCGGTGCTGCGGTCGTGGCCTCCGTGGGCGCCGTCGCGCTCGGTGTCGCGGGCAGTGAGGGGACGGCGATCGTGGCCGCGGCGCTGCTCGGCGCGGGTACGGCCGTCATGCAGCCGGCGCTCGCGACGATGATCGTCTGGTCGTCGACGCCCGCCACCCGTACGCGGTCCTTCGCGATGCAGTTCTTCCTGCAGAACCTGGGGCTCGGCATCGGTGGTCTCATCGGCGGTCAGATCGTCGACGAGGACCGGCCGGGCAGCTTCACGCTGCTGTTCTCCATCGAGTCCGTGATGTTCCTGGTGCTCGCGGCCATCGCGCTGACCGTACGGCTGCCGCACGCGCCGTCCATCCAGGACGCGATGCCCAAGGACGCGTCCGCCCCCCAGGGCGGCATGCGCGCGCTCCTGCGGCACAAGGCCATGGTGCAGCTGTGCGTGCTCGGCTTCGTGATCTTCTTCGCCTGCTACGGGCAGTTCGAGTCGGGGCTCTCCGCGTACGGCGTGGAGGCCGCGGGGATCTCGCCGTCGACGCTCGGCATCGCGCTGGCCGCCAACACGGCGATGATCGTGGTCGCGCAGTTCGCCGTCCTGAAGTTCGTCGAGCGGCGCAAGCGCTCCCGGGTGATCGCGTCCGTCGGTCTGATCTGGGCCTTCGCCTGGGTCCTCGCCGGGTACGCGGGTCTCGGGCACGGCAGCCAGGAGATGGCGACCGCCGCGTTCATCTCGACGTACGCGCTCTTCGGGCTCGGTGAGGCGATGCTGTCGCCGACCGTGGCGCCGCTGGTCGCGGATCTGGCGCCGGGCGGCATGGTCGGTCAGTACAACTCGGCCTTCGCCCTGGTGAAGCAACTGGCCCTCGCGGTCGGTCCGGCGGTGGGCGGTCCGATGGGTGCCGCGCTGCACGTCCCGTACATCGTGACGTTCGTTCTGTTCTCGCTGGGCATCACGGTGCTCGCGGTGCGGCTGGGGCGGCGGCTCACCCCGCTGCAGAACCAGCCGTCGCTCGCCAAGAGCCCGGTGGTGGCGCAGGGCGGCCCTACTACGGCCGCGCCCGCCACGGCCGACGCGTAACACCGCTGCGCATCCCGCGTCCTACTTGGGGAGCGCGAACTCGCACCAGACGGCCTTGCCGCCGCCCGGTGTGCGGCGCGAGCCCCAGTTCGACGCGATCGTGGCGACGATGGCGATGCCGCGTCCCGCCTCGTCGGCCGGTTCGGCGCGGCGGCGGCGCGGCAGGTGGTCGTCGCCATCGGTGACCTCGATGATCAGCCGTCGGTCGGTGCGGCGCAGGCGCAGCCGCATCGGTGGTGTGCCGTGCTGGAGGGAGTTGGCGACCAGTTCGCTGGCGGCGAGGACGCCCAGGTCGTGCAGTTCCGGTGAGAAGCGCCAGCTGGCGAGGACGCCGGTGGCGAAGGCACGCGCGCGTGGCGCCGCTTCCACGCCGCCGAGCAGCTCCAGGGCTGCGTTCCTGAACAGTTCGGCGTCCGCTCCGGTGCGGGCGGGGTGCTGCAGGACCAGGACGGCGACGTCGTCGTCGTGGTCGGCGGTGACCCCCAGGGCGCGGATCAGGCGGTTGCACACCACCTGTGGGGTGCCGGTGGCGCCGGCCAGGGCGCGCTCCAGGGCGGCCACTCCTTCGTCGATGTCCTCGCTGCGCCGCTCGACCAGGCCGTCCGTGTAGAGGACGGCGGTGGAGCCGGGGCCGAGCGGGACGGAGCCGGAGGTGTGCAGCCAGCCGCCGGTGCCGAGCGGGGGGCCGGTGGGCTCCTCCGCGCGGTGGATCGTGCCGTTCTCGTCGCGTACGAGGATGGGGAGGTGGCCGGCCGAGGCGTAGACCAGGCTTCCTTCGTTCGGGTCGTGCACCGCGTAGACACAGGTGGCGATCTGGCTGGCGTCGATCTCGGCGGCGAGGCCGTCCAGGAGCTGCAGGACCTCGTGCGGCGGCAGGTCGAGGCGGGCGTAGGCGCGGACGGCGGTGCGGAGCTGGCCCATGACGGCGGCGGCGCGCACGCCGCGGCCCATCACGTCGCCGATGACGAGGGCGGTGCGGCCGCCGCCGAGGGTGATCACGTCGTACCAGTCGCCGCCGACGGCCGCCTCGGTGCCGCCCGGCTGGTAGGTGGCGGCGATGCGCAGGTCGTCGGGCTGCTCCAGCTCCTGGGGCAGCAGGGACTTCTGGAGGGTGACGGCCGTCTCGCGCTGGGCGCGCTCGCTGGTGCGCAGGCGCTCGGCGGCCTCGGCGTGGTCGGTGACGTCGGCGGCGAACACCAGGACGCCGCCGCCCTCTTCGGGTCCGGCCGCGGAGCCGCCGAGCGGCAGCGTCACGGGAGTGCACGTGAAGGTGTACGAGCGGCCGGAGGCGGCCTTGCGGGACTTGACGGTGCGCGGCTTGGCGGAGCGCAGAACCTGGTCGAGGAGGGGCAGCAGGCTCAGCTCCTCGAGTTCGGGCAGCGCCACGCGCGCGGGTTCGCCGATGGGCCGGGGGCCGAAGGCGGTGACGTACGCGTCGTTGACGTACGCGATGCGGTGGTCGGCGCCGTGCACCAGGGCGACGAGGGCGGGGATGCGGTCGAGCACCTCGCGGGCCGGCAGCTCGTCGAGGCCCGCGAGGACCTTGGTGCCACCGGTGGCGTCGGTGTCGTCGGGGGGAGCGGGGTCCGCTCCGTCGGAGGGCCGCTCGGCGCGGGCCGCGGGGACGGAGCCGTCCCCGCGCGGTGCCGTGGACACCGCTTGTTCGGTCCGCGCTGCTGCGCGGCGCTGCGTTCCGGGGAGCCGGGCGCTCCAGCGCGTGAAGTTCACTGCGGTAGGCCTCGTGGTGTCGCTTCTGGATCGGGAACACAGCATGTCGAGAGCGGACGTCCCTGGTGTCGGCCTGGCGGCCTGCCCATGGTCACACGAACAGTCTGACCGACCGGACTGACATCCGTCAGACGCCGGTCCGGGGCGGGGAGTTCCTGGCGGGGGTCAGGGGGACTCCTTCGGGCGTTCGCCTCCGGCCGCGAGTTCGAACTCCGCGCGGGGATGTTCGAGCGAACCGAGGGAGACGACCTCGCGTTTGAACAGACCGGACAGGGTCCATTCGGCGAGCACGCGGGACTTGCGGTTGACGGTCGGCACTCTGCTCAGGTGGTAGACGCGGTGCATGAACCAGGCAGGGTAGCCCTTCAGCTTGCGTCCGTAGACGTGCGCGACGCCTTTGTGCAGTCCCAGGGAGGCCACGGAGCCCACGTACTTGTGCGTGTACTCCTGGAGGGGCCGTTCGCGCAGGGAGGCGACGATGTTGTCGCCGAGCACCTTGGCCTGGCGTACCGCGTGCTGGGCGTTGGGCGCGCATTCCGTGCCGGGTTCGGCGGCGGTGACGTCGGGGACCGCGGCCGCGTCGCCCGCCGCCCACGCGTGCGTGGTGCCGTCGATGGTCAGCCGTGCGGTGCAGGTGAGGCGGCCGCGTTCGTTCAGCGGCAGGTCCGACGCGGCGAGGACGGGGTGGGGTTTGACGCCGGCCGTCCACACCACGGTGCGGGTGGGGAAGCGGGCGCCGTCGCTGAGGACGGCCACGCGGTCCTCGCAGGAGTCGAGGCGGGTCTCCAGGCGTACGTCGATGTTGCGCCTGCGCAGCTCGCGGACCGTGTACTTGCCCATCTCCTCGCCGACCTCGGGCAGGATCCGGTCCGCTGCCTCGACGAGGATCCACTTCATGTCCTGCGGCTTGACGTTGTGGTAGTAGCGGGTGGCGTAGCGCGCCATGTCCTCCAGCTCGCCGAGCGCCTCGACGCCCGCGTAGCCGCCGCCGACGAAGACGAAGGTCAGGGCGGCGTCGCGGATCGCGGGGTCGCGGGTGGAGGAGGCGATGTCCATCTGTTCGATGACGTGGTTGCGCAGTCCGATGGCCTCTTCGACGGTCTTGAAGCCGATGGCGTGGTCGGCGAGGCCGGGGATGGGCAGGGTGCGCGCGATGGAGCCGGGGGCCAGGACGAGTTCGTCGTACGTGATCTGGACGGGTCCGGTGCCCTCTTCCTCGGTGGCGAGGGTGCTGAAGGTCGCGGTGCGCTTGGCGTGGGTGACGGACTCGACCTCGCCGATGACGATGCGGCACTTATTGAGGACGCGGCGGAGCGGGACGACGACGTGGCGCGGCGAGATGGAGCCGGCCGCCGCTTCGGGCAGGAACGGCTGATACGTCATGTACGGGTCGGGCGTGATCACGACGATCTCGACCTCGCCCCGCCTGAGCTCGTGCTTCAGCTTCCGCTGGAGTCTCAGCGCGGTGTACATGCCGACGTAGCCGCCGCCGACGACGAGAATCCGTGCACAGTCCGGGGATGCGGGGGTGGTCCCCCGGGAGATCGCAGCCTTCACCATCCCATGACGCACCCGGCTCCGGAGTTTGTCCACAGGCCCGGCAATTTGTGTGACCGGGCGAAGTGTGTGCGAAGGGCCCGGGCGCGGGGCGTGGGGCGAGAAAGGGGTGCAGGTCAGCGGGGGTGATGGGGGTGCGGGGGTGGGGTCGGGCGAGGCCGGAAAAGGCAGGTACTCCGATCGGGGGGCGCGCTGTGCGGAACCCGCCTCTTCTGAATTGACCCCCGCTCAACTATGTTCGTGGGACGTCGGGGTGTCGGGGGATGCGCTCGTCGGGCCGAGATTCCGGTTCGCGGGAGGGCTCGTTCCTCACACGTCGGTAGCCAATGGCGGGGAGTGTCTCCGGGGGGAGACGTCATTACCGGGGGAACGCGTATGCACATTCAGGAGACTCACTGGACTTCCGCAGCGGTGTCGGCATCAGCCGTCGGCCCCGCCGGAATCGGACGCGACATGGGGGAAGGAGCGCGCACGACACCGCTGCGTGTCGACGCACAGCGCAACCTCGAACATGTGCTCAGGGCGGCACGCGAGGTCTTCGGCGAGCTGGGATACGGCGCGCCCATGGAAGACGTGGCGCGCCGCGCGCGGGTCGGTGTCGGCACCGTCTACCGACGTTTCCCGAGCAAGGACGTGCTGGTCAGGCGGATAGCCGAGGAGGAGACCTCCCGGCTGACCGACCAGGCGCGTGCGGCGCTCGGGCAGGAGGACGAGCCGTGGTCCGCGCTCTCGCGCTTCCTGCGGACGTCCGTGGCGTCGGGTGCGGGCCGGCTGCTGCCGCCGCAGGTGCTGCGGGTGAGCGTGGAGGACGGCCCCGCCGAGGACGCGGCGCGGGTGCCGCAGCAGCGGCAGTCGGCGCCGGACGCTCCCGAGCTGCGGCTCGTCGAACAGCGCCAGGCGCCGGCCGAGGAGTCGGCTCCGCTGGACGACGACACGGGGGCGGCGACGCTCCTCGACGTGGTCGGCCGGCTCGTGGAGCGGGCCCGCGCGGCGGGTGAGCTGCGCCCGGACGTGACGGTGGCGGACGTCCTGCTGGTGATAGCGACGGCGGCGCCCTCGCTGCCGGACGCGGCGCAGCAGGCGGCGGCCTCTTCGCGGCTGCTCGACATCCTGCTGGAGGGGCTGCGGTCCCGGCCGGCGTGATGCGGTCCCGGCCGGCGTGATCGGTGGTTCCGCTGTGGCCTTCGGTGGCGTCTGCGCGGCTCTCATCGGTGGAGGGTTCAGCGCCGTGCGCGTGGACGGTCGTTGAGCCTTCCCCGAATGGGTGAACGGTAGTGCTCTTCTGCGGGAATTCGACCCGGACGGGTGGTTGACCGTCGTGGCCATCGGCCTCACCGCGACCCTGTGGCACCCTTTCCCGGTGGTCGGGTCTGAGTGTGCAACCGGGGGCGTTCCGCGATGAGTGTTGAGGGTCGGGACGAGGCGTCCGGCGACCTGGGCGAGGAGGTCTCCTCGGACAGCGCAGGCGCGGACACCGGTACGTCGCCCTCCCGACAGGACCGGCAGGTGCCGCCGCAGGGTGGGCCCGGTGACGCGATGCCCGGCGGTGCGGCGCCCTCTGCCGAGCCCGAACCCGAGGCCGAGCCGCCCAGTGTGCCTCCGCAGCGTGCGGGCGGGGCGGGTGTCACCACGCCCACGGGCGCCTCGGCGCCTACGGGTGTCTCCGCGCCTACGGGTGTCTCCGCGCCTACGGGACTCGAAGGGCCCACGGGTCTCGAAGGGCCCACGGATGTCGCCCCGCCCGCCGGTGTCGAAGGGCCGGTGTCCGACGCCGACTTGATCTCGCGGATGCGCGGGGGCGACGACTCCGCGTACGCCGAGCTCTACCGCCGCCACGCCGAGGCCGTACGGCGCTACGCGCGCACCTGTTGCCGCGACGCGCACACGGCCGACGACCTCACCGCCGAGGTGTTCGCCCGCATGCTGCAGGCGGTGCGCGGCGGCAGCGGGCCCGAGCACGCCGTGCGCGCGTATCTGCTGACCACCGTGCGCCGGGTGGCGGCGGGGTGGACGAAGTCGGCTCGGCGGGAGCAACTCGTCGACGACTTCGCGGTGTTCGCCGCGCAGGCCGCGCGCGGCACGGATCTCTCCGACGACACCGGGGCGGGCGGTTCGTTCGGGGCGGGGCTGGACCTGGGCGCGGACGTCCGCGCGATGCACGAGGCCGAGCAGTCCATGGCCATGCAGGCGTTCCGGAGTCTGCCGGAGCGTTGGCAGGCCGTGTTGTGGCACACGGAGGTGGAGGAGGAGTCACCGAGCGAGGTCGCGACGCTCTTCGGCCTCGACGCGAACGGCACACGGGTGCTGGCGAGCCGGGCCCGCGAGGGGTTGAAACAGGCCTATCTGCAGGCGCACGTGAGCACGACCCTCACCGAGAGCGAGGAGTGCGCGCGCTACGCCGACCGGCTCGGCGCGTACGCGCGCGGCGGTCTGCGCACCCGCGCCGAGCGGGGGCTGCGCAAGCACCTGGAGGAGTGCGCCAAGTGCCGCCTTGCCGCGGGCCAGATCAAGGACGTGGCGAGCGGGATTCCGGCGGTCGTGCCGGTCGCGGTCATCGGCTGGTTCGGTGCCGCCGGGTATGCGAAGGCGGTCGCGCTCATCGGCGGTGGGACCGCGGGAGCGGGCGCGGCGGGGGCCGCGGGTGCGGCTGCCGCGGGCGGGTCGTCCGGGGGTTCGGCGGCGGGTGGTTCGGCCGCCGCGTCCGAGGGGCTCGGTGCGCCGGCGAAGGCCGGGATCGCGGCGAGCATCGTCGTGGCGGCCGGTGTCGCCGCGGCGATCGCGCTCACCGGAGGGGGCGGCAAGCCGAAGGCGGATCCGCCGCCGAAGGCCAAGGAGCCCGCGGTGTCCGAGTCGATCGTGCCGCAGAAGCCGCCGGCGAAGGAGAAGCCCGAGCCTGCGCCGCCGCCCGCGCCGAAACCGAAGCCGAAGCCGAAGCCGTCACCCGCGCACGAGTCCACGCCCACCCCGGCGCCGAAGCCGCCCGCGAAGGAGAAGCCCAAGCCGAAGCCGCCGCCCCCGCCCGCCCCGAAGCCCACGCCCAAGCCGCCCCGGCCGACTCCGAAACCGCCGCCGCCACCGCCGCCGGCTCCACGGGTCTACCAGTGGAACGAGTTGGACTACGGCCTCACGGGCGACGGCACCAAGCCCGAGATGCGGCTCGCCGAGAGCAGCTGGGTGTGGCAACGGTGGGGGCTGTCGGTCGGCGACAAGCGGTACGCCCACGGTGTGACGGTGCACGGCAGGTCCTCCGTCACCATCGACCTCAACCGCCGCTGTTCGACGTACGACGCGGTGGTCGGGGTCGACGACATGACGATGGGGCTCGGCAGGGTGCGGTTCTCCGTGTACGGGGACGGGGTGCGGTTGTGGCGGTCGGCGGTGGTCAGGGGCGGTGACGCGGCGGTGCCGGTGCATGTGAACCTGAGCGGCCGCAAGACGGTCCGGCTCGTCGTGGAACCGCACACGTCGTTCGACACGGTGGCGCTGGCGGACTGGGCGCAGTCGCGGATGACGTGTGGCTAGCGACCGAGCTCCCCTGGGGGACGCCTGCCGGCGAGGTCTTACGGAGCGGTGACGTGCGCGGCGCGGCTCTGTGCCGGGCGGGGTGGCGCGCCTAGCGTGCGGCGTATGCGTGTATTGGTCACCGGCGGTGCCGGGTTCATCGGGTCCCATGTGGTCGAGGCGCTCGCCGCGGGCGGGCATGAGTCGGTCGTGTTCGACGTGCGTAAGGACGCGGCCATGGAGGTACGGGACCGTGAGGCGGTCTCCCGTGCGCTGGCCGGCGTCGACGCGGTGTGCCATCAGGCGGCGATGGTGGGTCTGGGCTCGGGTTTCACGGATGCGGCCGGGTACGTCTCTCACAACGACCTCGGTACGGCCGTGCTGCTGGAGGCGATGGCCGAGGCGGGGGTGCGGCGGCTTGTGCTCGCCGGGTCGATGGTCGTGTACGGGGAGGGGCGGTACGCGTGCGCGCGGCACGGTGTGGTGCGGCCGGGGCCGCGCGCCGTCGAGGACCTCGCCGGGGGGCGCTTCGAGCCGCGCTGCCCGGAGTGCGGGGCCGCGTTGACGCCGGGGCTCGTCGGTGAGGACGCGCCGTTGGATCCCCGGAACGTGTACGCGACGACCAAGCTCGCGCAGGAACATCTGGCCGCCGCGTGGGCCCGGGTGACGGGGGGTTCGGCGGTGTCGCTGCGGTACCACAACGTGTACGGGCCCCGGATGCCCCGTGACACCCCGTACGCGGGGGTCGCCTCCTTCTTCCGCTCGGCCCTCGCGCGCGGCGAGGCCCCGCGGGTCTTCGAGGACGGCGGGCAGCGGCGGGACTTCGTCCACGTACGGGATGTCGCGGCGGCGAACGTGGCGGCGCTGGAGGCACGTTCGGGGGAGCAAGGGTGGGGGCGGGGTGCGCTCAGGGTCTACAACTGTGGCAGCGGGGAGCCGCACACGGTGGGCGAGATGGCGCGGGCGCTGGCGGCGGCGTACGGGGGCCCGGCGCCTGTCGTCACCGGCGAGTACCGCCTCGGCGACGTCCGCCACATCACCGCGGACTCCTCCCGCCTCCACACCGAACTGGGCTGCAAGGCCGAAGTCGCCTTCGAGGAGGGGATGGTGGAGTTCGCGGGGGCGGGGCTTCGGGGGGAGTAGGGGGGTGCCCTGGGGGGGGGCGGAGGCCCGGGGGGAACGGGGGTTCCGGGGGGGAGCGGGGGTTCCGGGAGGCTGGGGGTACGGAGGAGGAGTTCCGTGCTGGTCAGCGCCCTGGGACGGGAGCGTGGCGGTCAGGCCCGGCGGGGAACGTGACGGTCAGGCCCCGGCGAGGAAGCGTGGTGGCCAGGCTACGGCGAGAAGCGAGCCGGTCAGGCCCCCGGCGGGGAACGTGACGGGCAGACCCCCGGCCGGGAACGTGACGGGCAGACCCCCCGACGGGGAATGTGACGGTCAGACCCCCGGCGGGAAGCGTGGCGGTCAGGCCTCTGCTGTGGGGAGCGTTAGTTCGAAGCGGCAGCCGCCGGGGATGTTGCGTACTGCGGCGCGGCCCTGGTGGGCCTCCACGATTCCGCGCACGATCGCCAGGCCTAGGCCCGCCCCCGCGGGCGGCGTGCGCGCGTGCGTGCCGCGCCAGCCCGTGTCGAAGACGCGCGGCAGGTCCTCCTCGGGGATGCCGCCGCAGCCGTCGGTGACGGACAGCACCACGCCGTCGGGCGAGCGTTCGGCCGCCACCGCGACCGTGCCGTCGGCCGGTGTCCGGCGGATCGCGTTGACCAGGAGGTTGCCCAGGACCCGGCTCATCTCCTTGCCGTCCACCTCCACCGGCACCGGTTCCACTCCCTCGCCCACCAGCCGTACGCCGTGTTCGCGGGCCAGCGGGTCCGCGCCGGCGAGCGCGTCGCCGACCAGGTCGTACAGCGACATCCGGGACGGCGAGAGGGTGAGGGCGCCGACGTGGATGCGGGAGAGTTCGAAGAGGTCGCCCACCATGGCGTTGAGGCGCTCGACCTCCGTACGGATCTGGCGCAGATAGCGGTCGGGGTCAGCGGCGACGCCGTCCTCCAGCGCCTCGGACATGGCACGCAGGCCCGCGAGAGGTGTGCGCAGGTCGTGCGAGATCCAGGCGACGAGTTCACGCCGCGAGGTCTCCAGGGCGCGTTCGCGGTCCCTGGACTCGGCGAGCCGCGCACTGGTCGCCGCCAGTTCGCGGCTCAGCGCTTCCAGTTCCGCGGTGGCGGGCGCGGCCGGTGCCGCGAAGTCGCCTCCGTCGCCGAAGGAGCGGGCGGCGACGGCCAGTTCGCGGCTGCGGGCCACGACCCAGCGGCCGAGTAGCAGCGCGGTGGCGAGGGAGACGACCGCCGCCATCGCGACGACGGTGGTGACGACGCTCAGGTCGTGCGGGGACAGGAACATCGCCCAGGCCACGGCCAGCGTTCCCGCGAGCATCGCGCCCACGGCCACGGAGGCCACGACGGCCAGCGACGCGATGAGCGAACGGCGCCGGAGCAGCCGCAGCGCCACCGCGCCGAGCAACCCGGCCCCTATGGCGCCGAGGAAGGCGAAGAGGGCGATGAGGAGGGTGTCGCGCACGTCAGCTCCGGCGGGTGGGGGTGGGCGGGTGGTCGCCGCCGGGGGTGGGCGGGGGCGGCTCGCCAGGGGTGGCGGGTACGGGTGGCGTGGGGGAACCCGTGGGGTTGAAGCGGTAGCCGACGCCCCAGACCGTCTGGATGAGTCGCGGGCGCGCCGGGTCGTCCTCGATCTTGCCCCGCAGCCGGCGCACGTGGACCGTGACGGTCGACAGGTCGCCGAAGTCCCAGCCCCAGACCTCGCGCATCAGGTCCTCGCGGCTGTACGCGTGGCCGGGCCGGGCCAGGAAGAACGCGAGGAGGTCGAACTCGCGCAGGGTCAGGGCGAGTTCGGCGCCTCCCTTGGTGGCGCGGCGGGCCGCGGGGTCGGCGGTCAGACCGGCCGCGCTCAGCCGCCGCGTACCCGTGCCGGGGCGGGCGCGACGCAGTACCGATTCCACCCGGAGCACCAGTTCCCGGGGGCTGAACGGCTTCGTGACGTAGTCGTCCGCGCCCACCTCCAGGCCCAGGATCCGGTCGTCCTCGTCCCCGCGGGCGGTGAGCATGATGACCGGTACGGGGCCCTTCTCGCGCAGCCTCCGGCAGACCTCCAGACCGTCCATGCCGGGCAGCATCAGGTCGAGGACCACGAGGTCGGGCCGGTGCGCGGCGGCGCCGGCGAGGGCGGCGGGCCCGTCTCCGGCACGGTCCACGACGTACCCGGCACGGTCGAGGTAACCGGAGACGACCTCAGCGACGGTCGGGTCGTCGTCCACGACGAGAACGCGTTCTGTTCCGGCGGCGGTTTGGCGGGGTGCGTCGGCCCCGCCGGGGCGGGGTGCGTCGGCCCTGGCGGGCATGGGCCGGGGTGCGTCGGCCCTGGTGGGCGTGGGCCGGGGTGCGTCGGCCCCACCCGTACGGGATGCGCCGGACCCGACCCCACCGGAACGGGGTGCGTCGGCCCCGGCACTCGTACCCCGGGGTGCGTCGGCCCTGGTGGGCGTGGGCCGGGGTGCGTCGGCCCCACCCGTACGGGATGCACCCCCGACCCCACCCGTACGGGGTGCGTCCGCCCCAGCACCCGTACCCCAGGATCCGTCGACCCCCGCACCCGTACTCAGGGGTGAGCCACCCCCCGCCCCCCGGGACACACCCACACCCGATCCGCCCCCGGGTCGATCCTGCGGTCGTCGTTCCATGGCGTCAGCCTCGCACCGTCGTCCCGGCCGCGCCGCACCCCAGCGGTCCGTCGACGTCGACGTCCCCGTTTCGTAAGGATCCTCCGTCCGAAATGCACCTTTCGCGCTCGTAGGGTGAAACCGTGACGACGATCCCTCCCCCGACCCCTCCCCCGGACCCAGCCCCTCCTCCCGCCCCGCCGCCCGTCGACGTGGTCCTCCCCTGCCTCGACGAGGCCGGCGCCCTGCCCTGGGTGCTCGCCCGCATCCCGGCGGGCTGGCGCGCCCTCGTCGTGGACAACGGTTCGACGGACGGTTCCGCCGAGATCGCCCGCGGCCTCGGCGCGACCGTCGTCCACGAGGCGCGCCGCGGCTTCGGGGCCGCCTGCCACGCCGGGCTGACCGCCGCCACCGCCGACATCGTCTGCTTCTGCGACTGCGACGCCTCACTCGACCCGTCCGGGCTCGTCCCCTTCGTACGGGAAGTACGCGACGGAGAAGCCGACCTCGTCCTCGGCCGGCGGCGCCCGCAGGGCCGCGGCGCCTGGCCCCCGCACGCCCGCGCGGGCAACCTCGCGCTCGCCCGGATGCTGCTCCGCCGCACCGGCCTCCGCCTGCACGACCTCGGCCCCCTGCGCGCCGCGCGCCGGGACGCGTTGCTCGGACTCGGCCTCACCGACCGCCGCAGCGGCTATCCCCTGCAGATGGTGGTCCGCGCGGCCGACGCCGGGTGGCGCGTGGCCGAGCACGACGTTCCCTATCTGCCGCGCTCCGGCGCCTCGAAGGTGACGGGCACGTGGCGCGGCACGTGGCAGGCCGTACGCGACATGAGACGCGTCCTGGCCGAGCCGCCACCCCCCGACCTCGACGTCCGACGCCCCAGCACCTGTGCGACCCACCCGTCCTCTCCGCCAGGAGGCACCAGCCAGTGACCACGCTCCTCGTCATCGCCAAGGAACCGTTGCCGGGGCGGGTGAAGACGCGGCTCAGTCCGCCCTTCACGGCCCGTGAGGCCGCCCGCCTCGCCGAGGCGGCCCTCGCGGACACGCTGCACGCGGTGGCGGCCGCGCCCGCCCGGCGCCGGGTCCTGGCCCTGGACGGCACGCCCGGACCCTGGCTGCCGGCCGGCTTCGACGTCGTACCGCAGTGCGCGGGCGGCCTGGACGAACGCCTCGCCGCCGCCTTCGCCGCCTGCACCGGGCCCACCCTGCTCATCGGCATGGACACCCCGCAGGTCACACCGGAGCTGCTCACCGCGGACCTCGGCGACGCCGACGCGCTCTTCGGCCCGGCGGAGGACGGCGGTTTCTGGGCGCTCGGACTCGCGGAGCCCGACCCCCGGCTGCTGCGGGGCGTGCCGATGTCGACGCCCACGACGGGCGCCGCGCAGCGGGCCCGGCTGACGGCCGCGGGACTGCGCGTACGCGATCTGCCGCGGCTGCGGGACGTGGACACGGCGGCGGACGCGGCCGCGGTCGCAGCGTCGGCACCGCACGGCCGATTCGCCGCGGAACTACGGCGGTTGGGGGCCACCGAGGGCGGGACAGCCGAGAGTGAAGCGGGACGATACGGCGCCGTACAGCGAGGAACCGTGGCCGGGCCCGGGGCGGTCACCCCCCGATGAGTACCGCACACGACATCGCACCCGCGCAGACCACCCACGAACCGGAACCGAGGCCGAGGCCGCACGACGGCCCCCCGGCCTCCTGGGGAGCGGGCCCGCACTCGGGCGTGCCGTCCGCCGACCCGTACGCCGACGCCCTCCGCACCGGCCGCGGCCCCCTGTTCCTGCGCCGCGCCGACGGCTGGCTGCTTCCGTTGGAGGTGGAGCGCTGGTGCGCGCAGGCCGACGAGGCGGACCTGGGCGTGGTCGGACGGTGCGAGGGAGCCGTGCTCGACATCGGGTGCGGGCCCGGCCGGCTGGTCGCGGCGCTCGCCGCCGGAGGCCGCCGTGCCCTCGGCATCGACGTCAGCGAGGCCGCCGTCGCGCACACCGTGGGGCTCGGTGGTCAGGCCCTGCACCGCTCCGTCTTCGCGCCGCTGCCCGGCGAGGGCCGCTGGGGCACCGCGCTCCTCATGGACGGCAACCTCGGCATCGGCGGCGACCCGTCTGCCCTCCTCGAACGAGTCGCCCAACTCCTCGCCCCCGACGGCCTGTTGCTGGCCGAGACGGCGCCGGTGGACATCGACGAGCGGGTCGACGTCCATCTCGTACCAGCCGACGGCGGCATCCACCCCGTACCCGCCGACGGCGGCACCCACGGCGACCAAGGGGTCCAACCCTCTCGCGGCACCACCGCCACCCCAGGCAATACGTTCCCGTGGGCCCGTCTCGGCACCCCCGCCCTGCTCCGGCTCGCGCGCCGGGCGGGCTGGCGGGTCGACGGTCAGTGGTCCTCGGGCGGCCGTCCGTTCGTCGCCCTGCGCCGCCCCGACCGCGACAGCCGCACCACCAGCAGCAGCGCCGAGCCGCCGAACAGCGCGGCCGTGATCAGCAGCCAGCGCGCCGCGAAACCGTCCCCCGAAAGCCCGGTGGCGGACGCGTAACGCCCGGACGCCTGCCCGCTGATCAGCGGAAACCATACGAGCAGGAGCAGTCCGGAGAGCGCGGCCGGTACGCGGACGTAGCCGGCCCGCTCCCGCCGCCGCGCCGCCACCGTGCGGACGAGGAGGCGGTCGAGCCCCGCGTACACGGGCAGCAGCACCAGATCGTGCACGAGCGCGGACCCCACGAACCACCCGGCCACCCCGAGCCAGTCGCCCGCGAGCAGCCGCACCCCCGCGTACCCGGCGAGCGCGAACGAGCAGGCCAACAGCAGGAGTTGGAACGGGCTGCCCAACGGGATTCTCCTCAACGGAAGCCCCTGCGACCGAAATCCTCCCGGAAGCCCACGTCCCCGTCCCCCGCGCGTCGCCCGCCCCATCACAGCTCCCCGAACGTCATACGAGCCACCCACTTGGTGTTGAGCACGCCGGGCGCGGCCGGCACGATGATCCGCGCCGGGTAGCCGTGATCCGGGGTCAGGTCCGCGCCGTTGACCTGCAGGGCCAGCAACGAACGTGCGTCGGCGACCTGGTTCGCGCGCAGGGCCGCGCGACGGAACGCGCCGCGCCGCTGGAGTGACTCCACCAGCACGTCCGGCGGATCGTCGTACCCGACCAGCGCCGCGAGGTCCCGCAGCCGTACGCCCCGCCACCGCTGGTCGGACGTCGACCAGCCCTCCACACAGGCGATGGGCAACGCCGCGTCGTGCAGCGGGAGTTCGAGGAGCTCGGTTCGGCTCAGCCGGACCGAGCCGCGGCGTCCGACGACCACGAGCCGCCACGCGTCCTCGCCCGTATCGCGCTCATGGATCCCCGCGTACGAAGCCGTCTTGTTGATCTGGAAGGCGCCGGGGCCCGTGCCCGGCTCGGGGCCGCCGTGCGGGGCGAGCAGCGCCGTCTCGCGCGGCCAACCGTCGAAACTGTGTCCGAGTGTCGTCCCGAACAGCAGCAACGAGCCGCCGCCCACCAGGCCGAGCGCCCCGCGCCGGGACACGGTCGGCTCGGCCGGCCGCGGCGACACCAGCTCCTCCCCGGGTACCGCCTTCTCCCGCGCCCTCAGCACATGCAGGTTGCGCAGGGCGACGGGCACCCGCAGCACCGCGTGCGTGACGAACGCGGCGATGAACACCCACGCCCCGTAGAAGTGCAGCGGGTAGAACGAGCCGGGGAAGAGGTAGTCGAGCTGGACGTTCAGGACGCCGGTCACGAACTCGAAGAGCGCGCCACCCACCAGGAGGAGCAGCGAGAGCCGTTCCAGCGCGTGCGCGAAGGAACGGGCGGGCGGAAGCGCGAACAGCTTCGGCACCACCGACCACAACTTCGCGAGCAGTACGGGGATCAAGGTGATGCCGAGCGTGACGTGCACGCCCTGGGTGAGCCGGTAGAGCCAGGGCGGGTCGGTGGGCCAGGCGAAGAGGTAGAAGCCGAGCAGCCCCTTGTCCGGGGTCTTGTCGTTCACCGGTGCCAGGTCCGGGTTGTACGCGGCGTACGAGAGCAGTCCCGTCACGAACAGCAGGGTGATCCCGACGAGCAGGACGACGCCGAGCACGGAGGTGAACCAGGGGCCGCGCACGGGGCTGCGCCAGAAGCCGGGCGAGGTGGG
Organism: Streptomyces sp. NPDC041713; assembly: GCF_055591085.1. NCBI lineage: Bacteria > Bacillati > Actinomycetota > Actinomycetes > Kitasatosporales > Streptomycetaceae > Streptomyces > Streptomyces sp. NPDC041713. Next base: position 793,591 of record NZ_JBVIZY010000003.1, on the reverse strand, counting down.
GAGCCGTGTATCGCGTGGGTCGCGCATGCTCCGACGTTAGGCCGGGACCGGGCCGCGAAGGGCCGCGCGACTCATGACGAAACGCTGACGTCCGCCCCGCGCTCGGCCCCGTACGGCCGGCGCCGCCCTAGCGTTCCTGACGTGAACCGTGATCTCTACCGCGACCGCCGCGACTGCTGTGACCACCATGGCCGCCGTGACCGCCACGACCGCCGTGACCTGGGCATCGCTCTGGTCGCCGCCCTCCTCGTCGGGACGGCCGTCCTGGTCGGTGCCGCCGTCGAGCGCGCGGACGGCACCCTGCACGTCCGTTGGCCACCGCTGTACGCGCACTGGGACCCGCACGTCGGCCCCGGCACCCCGGCCGCCTGCGCCGTCGCGGTCGCGGTGGTGGCGTACGGGCCCTCGCTGGCCGGCCGGCTGCCGTGGCGGGCACTGCTCGGGGCGGTGTGGGGCACGGCGACCGCGTGGACGTTCGCGCTCGCGCTGATCGACGGATGGGGGCGCGGTGTCGCGGGACGGCTCACCACCAAGTACGAGTATCTGCAGGTCGTCGACCGCTTCGACGACATCCACGGCACCCTGCGGGACTTCACCCGGCACATCCTGATCGACTCCCCCGACCACTGGCCCGCGCATGTCGCCGGGCATCCGCCGGGCGCCACCCTCACCTTCGTGCTGCTCGACCGGGTGGGGCTGGGCGGCGGGGCCTGGGCCGGGGTCTGGTGCGTCGTCGTCGGCGCCACGGCGGGCGTCGCCGTGCTGGTGGCGGTGCGGGCGCTCGCCGGTGAGGCCCTCGCGCGGCGGGCGGCGCCGTTCCTGGTCCTCGCGCCCGCCGCGGTGTGGATGGGCACCTCGGCGGACGGCTACTTCGCGGCCGTCGCCGCCTGGTCCCTCGCGCTCTTCGCGCTGGCGGTGACGGGGTGCCGGGCCCGGCTCTCGGCGCCGGCCGCGGGGCTGTTGTTCGGCCTGACCTGCTACCTCTCGTACGGGCTCACGCTGTTCGCGCTCATCGGGGCGGGCGTGCTGGTCCTGGGCCGCGCCCCGGTCAGGGAGCGACTCGCGGTGCTGCCCCTGGTGCTGGCCGGGTTCGTCGTCGTGCCGCTCCTGTTCACGCTCGCGGGCTTCGACTGGTGGGAGGCGTACCGGCTGCTCGTCGAGCGCTACTACCAGGGCGCGGGCGGTATCCGGCCCTACGGCTACTGGGTGTGGGCGAACCTCGCGTGCACGGTCCTCGTGGTCGGCCTCGCGACGGTGGCGGGCCTGCGCCGGGCGACGGTCACGCTCGTCGCGCGGCGCCGCGAAGTCTTCGCGCGGGAAGTCCGTACGCGGGGAGTCCGTACCCGGAAAGCCCGTACCCGGGAAGTCCTTGCCCGGCCGGGCGGGTCGGACCCCGCCGCCGCGCCCCGGCTCGCCCTGCTCGTCCTCACCGCGCTGCTCGCCCTGCTCGTCGCCGACCTGTCCGGCATGAGCAAGGCGGAGACGGAACGCATCTGGCTCCCGTTCGCCCTGTGGCTCCTCCCGGCAGGGGCCTTCCTCCCCCGGCCCCGGGCCTGGCTCACCGCCCAGGCCACCGTCGCACTCCTGATCAACCACTTGCTGGCGACGGGATGGTGAGGCAGAGGTGGTGAGGCAGAGGCGACCACCGGCCCCGGCACCGGCACCGGCCCCAGCCCGTGACGGTCGACCTCATCCGCTCAGGTCCCCGTCCCGGACCCCGCCTCCGCCCCCGCGGTCATCTCCCCGAGCACCTCGTCCGGCGTCAGCGCCGCGCCCGCGGCCCGCTCCCGTTCGTACCCGTCCCGGCCCAGCGCCGCCAGGGCCGTCCGCTCCACTCGCTCCGCCGCGGCGGCCTCCGGCATGGGGCGGGCGTTGCCGCCGCGCAGGACCGTGCCGGCGGCGAGCACGCGCACCGCGCGCGGGTGGTCGCCCAGGTCGCTCAGGAACGCGGCGCCGGTGTCCACCAGGGCCGCCTGGATCACCTCCGAGCACGCGGTCGCCTGCGCACCGCGCAGCACGTCGACGACCAGGGGCAGCGCCGCGGCCGGGCCCGACTCGAGCGCGACGACGCGCGCCTCCACCCCGCCGAGCGCCACCTCGAACTGCGGGGGCGGCGAGCCGTCCACCGTCTCCCGACGGGACTCCTCGCAGAGCCTGCGGGCCCCGACGACGTCCCCCTCGTCGAGGAACAGCAGCGCCCGCAGCACCCGTACGAAGGCACGCGAGTCCGTCACCCCGGACCGGTCGGCCTCCCGGGTCGCCTCGTCGAGCGCCTTGGACGCCACGGCCCGCTCGCCCTCGCGGTAGGAGATCTCGGCGAGCCGGGCGAGCAGGAACGGCGCCTCGGCATAGGCCCCCACCTCGTACGCGAGGCGCAGCGCCTCCTCGTACTCGGCGCGGGCCTCCTCGTGGTGGCTGCGGGCCATGGCCGCCTCGCCCGCCGCGCTGCACACCTGGGCGCGCATCCAGCGGTCGCCCACACGCCGGCTCAGCGCCCGCAGCTCCCTCAAGTCCTCGTCCACACCGGAGAGATGGCCCGGCATGTCGACGGCCATGTGGGTGCGGAACATCAGGATGACGCCGAGGTCCCAGTCGCTCCCGTACCTGCGGCAGTTCTCGACCGAACTGTTCAGCGGCGCCAGGGCGTCCACATGCGTGCCACCGGTGAAGAAGATGGTGAACGGCCAGATCAGCCCGGGGAAGCGGGCGGCCTCGGGCCCCGACCGCATGAACGCCGTACGCAGCGTCTCCACGTACTCCGGGTCGAACCAGCCGCCGTCACCGTCACCACCACGGCCACCGCTCCCCTCGTCGCCGAGGTCACCGCCGTGGCCCCTGGACTCGGCCATCAGGAACAGGTGCAGCAGCCGGAGGTTCATCCACGGCCAGTAGAGCGGGTCGCCCTCGGCGGGCAGGCCGTCCGGGGCGAGCGCCACGACGCGGCTCATCCAGTCGGTGCCCTCCCTGCGGTAGTTCCGCAGCCACCAGAACCAGCCCGTGTTCAGCACCATCGCGATCGCGGCCGCCGCGTCACCGGAGTCGATGGTGCGCTGCAGGGCCGCCCGGATGTTGTCGAGCTCGGTCTCCAGGCGGGTGACCCAGGGGAGTTGTTCCGCGGAGCGCAGCAGCGGCTCGGCCCGCGCGACGAGCTCCGCGAAGTACGCCGCGTGCCGCGCCTCGGCGGCGGCGAGCAGCTCCGGGGTCTCGCCGGCGCGCTCCGTCGCGTACTCGTGGATGGTCTCCAGGAGCCGGTAGCGCATGCCGGTGTCCTCGGGTCCCGCCGCCGGGACGGTCACGACGAGGGACTTGTCGACCAGCGCGCCGATCAGGTCCGTGGCGTGGGCGGTGCAGACGGCCTCGGCCGCGGGGAGGTCCCAGCTGCCGGCGAAGACCGACACCTCGCGGAGCACGGTCCGCTCGGCCTCGTCGAGCAGCTCCCAGGACCAGTCGACGACGGCACGCAGGGTCTGCTGGCGGGGCAGAACCGTACGACTCCCGCTGGTCAGGAGGCGGAAGCGGTCGTCGAGGCGGTCGGCGATCTGACGCGGGGCGAGCAACCGCAGGCGGGCTGCGGCCAGTTCGATGGCGAGCGGCAGGCCGTCGAGACGGCGGCAGATCTCGGCGACGGCCGCCGCGTCCTCCCCGGGGTCGAAGCCGGGCCGCACCGCCACCGCCCGCTCGGTGAAGAGGCGGTGTGCCGGGTCGGGCGGGAGCGGCTCCACCGGGCGCACCGACTCGCCCGGTACGCCCAGGGGTTCGCGGCTGGTGGCGAGGATGGTGAGACCCGGGCAGCGGGTGAGGAGGGTCTCGGCCAGCTCGGCGGCGGCCCCGATCACGTGTTCGCAGTTGTCAAGGAGCAGGAGCAGGCTGCGCTGGGCGCAGTGCTCGACGAGCAGGGTGACCGGGTCGTCCTGCGGCGCGGTCAGCTCGCTGGTCATCAGCACGGTCTCGCGCAGGCCGAGCGCGCTGACGACAGCACCGGGCACCGCCTTCGGATGGTCGAGCGGGGCGAGCTCGGCCAGCCATGCCTGCGGATGACCGGCGGCGGCTTCCTCGGCGAGGCGGGTCTTGCCGGAGCCGCCCGGTCCGGTGAGGGTGACGAGGCGGGCCCTGTGCAAGTCCGAACGGATGGCGGCGAGTTCTGGTTCCCGCCCGACGAAAGACGTCAAACGGCCACGGATGTTCCCGTTCCGCTCGGCGGGGGCGGAGGCGGGGCGGGAGGCCGGTGAGGGGTGGGGGGTGTGGCCGGCGGGGGCGGTGGGCGTGGTGCGGCCCGCACCTGTGCGCACGGAGCCGTTCCGCTCTCCCGAGGAGCCGGGCCCCTCTCCCGAAAAGGCGACCCTCTCGCCCCGCGAGCCCACACCCGCACCCGCACCCGAGCCCGAGCCCGCCCCCGAAGCCGCGCCCGCTACCGCGCCAGGCACCGCACCCGCCCCCACGTCCGCCCCCACACCCGGCCCCCCGAGCAACTGCGCGTGCAGAGCCCGCAGTTCCGGCCCCGGATCGGCGCCGAGTCCGTCGGCGAGGGCGCGGCGGGCCTCCTCGTACGCGGCGAGGGCGTCGGCCCCGCGCCCGGCGTCGCGCAGGGCGCGGATCAGCAGGGCGCGCAGCGTCTCGTCGTACGGCTGGGTGGCGGTGAGCGCCCGCAGTTCCGGTACGACATCGGGGGCGCGGCCCAGGAGCAGGTCCGCCTCGATCCGCGCGCGGACGGCCTCGGCGCGCAGGGCGTCGGAGCGCGCCGCGGCGCCGTCGTCGGGCAGGTCGGCGAGGGCGGGACCGCGCCACAGGGCGAGCGCGTCGCGCAGGGTGCGGGCGGCGGCATCCGGGTCGCCGCCGTCCAGGGAGGCCCGGCCCTCGCGCACGAGCCGATCGAAGCGGTGCAGGTCGACGTCGTCCGGGGCGACGGCCAGGCGGTAGCCGCCGGGGACCGAGACGACGGCGTCCTTGCCCAGGACGCGGCGCAGGCGGCCGACGAGGGCCTGGAGTGCGGCGGTGGCGTCGGCCGGCGGGTCGTCCGTCCAGACCTCGTCGATGAGGGTGGTGACGGTGACCGTGCGGTTCGCGTGCAGCGCGAGCGCGGCGAGCAGGGCCCGCAGCCGCTGGCCGCCTACGGGCAGGGGCGCGCCGCTGTCGTCGTACGCCTCGGTGGCGCCCAGGATTCTGTACCGCACCACGTCATTCTCCTCGGTGGAGCGCGCCGTGGCGCCTGCTTTCTTCTCCGGAGCGTGGCGCGGGAACGACAGCCCCGCACGACAGCCGGACGAGAACCGAGGGAGAGCCGGGCAACAGCCCCACGACGGCGCGCCCGCGTGCGACGCCACCTCAGGGCCCCGCACGCCCTCCTCACACCGCCGGCGCCCCACTGGACGGCCTGCGCCCCGCCCCCAGGGCGCCCCGTTGCGGAACCACGCTCCCCGTGGGGACCGCTCGTTGGCGTGCCGGAGTTCCCGTCCAGCACGTTCCCCTCCGCGACAGCAGTCGCCGCAGCCACAGTTCGGTGGAGACCAGGTCGGCGAGGCCGTCCAGCGGGAGCGGCTCGCCCTCCGCTGCCGAGCGCAGCGCCTTGCGGACGACGCGGGCCTCGACCAGGCCCGCCTGGGCGAGCAGCGGCGTGTCGAAGAGGGCGATCAGGTCGTCGACGGCCACGCGGATGCCGGTACGGGCGACGGCCGTGTGCGACGCGTGGGACGGCGCGCCCCACCCGGACGGCAGTTCGGTGACCCCGGCGCCCTCCAGGACCGTGCGCAGGATCGCGGCCCGCGCCCCGGGCTGGACCCGCAGCGCCTCGGGCAGCGCGCGGCAGGCGCGGACGACCTGGTTGTCCAGGAACGGCGCGTGCAGCCGCTGGAAGCGCACCTCGGCCGCCTGCTCCAGGACGCGCAGGTCCGCCGCGTGCCGGGCGAGGGCCGCCCGCGCGCGGAACTCCCCGGGGCGCTGGCCCGGTCCGCCGGGGCGCATCGTCCTGTCCTGGAGGCGAACCGATACTTCAGCGAGGGCCTCACCGGTCAGCCAGCGCGCGGCCGGGCCCGGTCTGGCCCACGTGAGGGCGGCGAGCGACGCGCCCAGCGCTCCGGCGGGCTCGTCGAAGGTGCGGTGCAGCAGCCGGTCGGCGAGCGAATCGACGCCCGCGCGGTGCGGCATACGGGCCAGCTTGCGCGCGGCGCCGTACACGCGCGCGGGGACAAGGACCGAACCGTCGGCCTTCGCCAGCGCCGCGACGGGGCGCACCAGGTGGCGGCGCTTGCGGTCCATCAGGAGGTCGGCGAGGCGGGCCGGGTGGGCGTCCAGGACCTGCCGGGCGCCGTAGCCGGTGAAGTGGTCGGCGCTGCCCGAGGAGAGCCGGGCGCGGTGGCGCTGGGCGGAGACCAGGACGGCGCTGGGCTCGTCCGTCAGGGGCCCGTCCAGATCGGCGTAGGGCAGGGCCTCCTCGCCCGCGGCGACGACGACGTGGTGCAGGCGGGGGTTGGCGGCGATGGCGCCGGCCCGTGCCAGTTCGGCCTCGCGGCCGTCGACGGCCAGGTCGTTGAAGGTGACGGCGAGGAGGCGCTCGCCCGCGCCCGTGCCGTGGCCGAGGACGGTGCCGGGCATGCCGGGCAGTCCGGCCGCGAGGAGGGCGAGGGTGCCGGACGCGGGCCCTCCGGAGAGGTCGGCCCCGATGCCGGGCACCGGCATGCCGCGGGCCGCGCGCCGTTCGGCGGGGCCCATGCCGGGCACCGGGCCGGGGTCGACGTCCGTGCCGGGGACGTGGCGGGGGGCGGTGAGGCGGGCGCGTACCGCCTCGACGAGCGCGTCCCGCACGCCGTCCACCGCGCCGGCGGCGTCGCCCGGGGGCGCCGCGACGGCGAGCGAGGCCACCGGTTCGTACCCGGCGATCTCCCGTGCGCCCGCGCGCAGGATCAGCGCGTGACCCGGTGGCACGCGCCGTACGCCCTGGTAGGGGGTCGAGTCGTGCAGCGCCTCGGGGACGTCGGGGGCGGCGAGCAGGGCCGCGAGGTGGCCGATGTCCAGGTGGGCCTCGATGAGGTCGGCCAGCGGCAGGGCGGCCGTCGCGTAGGCCGTGCCGCCGGCCCAGGCGGTGTGGAAGACGGGCCGGGCGCCCGCGAGGTCGCCGGCGATCATGACGCGGCGGCCGACTTGGACGACCGCGGTGTAACTCCCGGACCAGGCGGTGAGATGGCGCAGGGCGCCGCCGCGGGCGGCGACGAGGCCGACGCGGAGTTCCTCGTCGGACGCGCCGCAGGTGCCGAGCACCGCGATGCGGGTCTGTTCGTCGGCCGTCACTGTCCGTACTTCGTCGGCGCGCCAGTCGCCCACCGCCCAGAGCGGATCCGGGTCGCCCCACAGGAGCTGCGAGCCCACCGGGTGCACGGTCTCGCCGTCGTCACCGGTGGCTCCGGCCGAGCCGAGGGCCGAGGATCTCGCGGTGGTACTGCTCCACCCCACCAACCACCGCATCGCCGCCTCCACAGGCTGTGGACGGCCCGCGGGCGAGGCTCGCCGCAGGACCGGCCGACCAGTGCGCCGAAGAACCGGTGCACCGAAGAACTGGGGTCCCATGCTGCCACGAAGGAGGCGCACGGGAAGGCCTGCGGAGTCGCTTGCGCCCCGGCGAACGCGCCTGAGGAGAGCGGTGGTTGAAGGGCACAATGAAGGTCCCGCGCGGAAAGGCGCCGTGCGGAGGCCCCGCGTCCACGGCGCACGCGGCACGCGCGCCCCGGCGCACACACCGGGGTGACGAGCGAATTGTTCCCTTCTGTACGTGGGTGCTTTTCGGCCAAATCGGCCTGGGATGCGCCCAGGCCGGAACCGTTCGACGGCAACCCACAGCCCGGGAGGCGGTGTTCGCCTCCCGGACCGGTCCGCCGCCCGCGGGGATGGAGGCGGCGGTGTCCCCCAGCCCACTGACTCCAGCGCAGCGGGCCGACCCACGCATCCTCCATGGAAGCGCTCCCGTCATGGCCGGAGAAGAGCGCACGGACGGGCGCACGGCCACACGGCGGGAGCACGCCGAGGCATCGAAGCGCTCGGGCACGGGCAACAATCCCGCCATCCGGAACTGCGCCTCTTAACGCTTGGGATGCGGCGAACTACGCTGTGTGTGCTGATGTTTTCGCGGAGGCATATACCTGGAGGATCGGCCAAACGCTCTTGCGGCCGCTATTCCGGCCACTGCGCGCGGGGGCCCGGGCAGCACGCCCGGACCACGGTGCGCGGAGGCGCGGCCGAGGTGCCGTGGCACACGCCACGGGTCCCGGCCGAGGGTGCCACTGCCCCCGGGGGAACGCAGCACGAATGCCGCGCGGTCCAGCCACTGCCCGGCAGCCGTCTGTGTCGAGGGGTGGCGCATGTCCAGGGAGCAACGCGGGCCGAACGAAAAACTCGGCACCGTTCTCGCCCTCGCGGGAATCAGCAATGCGGGACTCGCCCGCCGGGTCAACGACCTCGGCGCACAACGCGGGTTGACGCTCCGTTACGACAAGACATCGGTGGCCCGCTGGGTCTCCAAGGGCATGGTGCCCCAGGGCGCCGCGCCCCACCTGATCGCGGCGGCCATCGGACAGAAGCTCGGCCGCCCGGTCCCGCTGCACGAGATCGGCCTCGCCGACGCCGACCCGGCGCCCGAGGTGGGCCTCGCCTTCCCGCGCGACGTGGGGGCCGCGGTGAAGTCCGCGACCGAGCTGTACCGCCTCGACCTGGCGGGCCGCCGCGCGGGCACCGGCGGCATCTGGCAGTCGCTGGCCGGCTCCTTCGCCGTGAGCGCCTACGCCACGCCCGCCTCGCGCTGGCTGATAACCCCGGCCGACAGCTCCGTGGCCCGCGACGTCTCCCGGGAGGCGGCGCGCGAGCTCGCGCACGCCGAGGACGGCGCGCCCATGAAGGTCGGCCACAGCGACGTCCTGAAGCTGCGGGAGGCCGCCGAGGACGCCCGCCGCTGGGACTCCAAGTACGGCGGCGGCGACTGGCGGTCCTCGATGGTCCCCGAGTGCCTGCGCGTCGAGGCGGCGCCCCTGCTGCTCGGTTCGTACTCCGACGAGGTCGGCCGCGCGCTCTTCGGCGCGTCCGCCGAGCTGACCCGCCTCGCCGGGTGGATGGCCTTCGACACGGGCCAGCAGGAGGCCGCCCAGCGCTACTACATCCAGGCGCTGCGCCTCGCGCGCGCGGCGGCCGACGTCCCCCTCGGGGGGTACGTACTGGCGTCCATGTCCCTGCAGGCGACGTACCGCGGCTTCGGGGACGAGGGGGTCGACCTCGCGCAGGCCGCCCTGGAGCGGAACAGGGGCCTGGCCACCGCCCGCACCATGAGCTTCTTCCGGCTCGTCGAGGCGCGCGCCCACGCGCGGGCCAACGACGCGGCGGCGGCGGGCGCGGCGCTGCGGGCCGCCGAGGGGTGGCTGGAGCGCGCAAGGGAGGGCGACAACGACCCGTCCTGGCTCGGCTTCTACGGATACGACCGCTTCGCCGCCGACGCGGCCGAGTGCTACCGCGACCTGAAGGCGCCCCGCCAGGTGCGCCGCTTCACCGAGCAGGCGCTGTCCCGCCCCACCGAGGAGTTCGTGCGCTCGCACGGCCTGCGCCTGGTGGTGTCGGCCGTCGCCGAGCTGGAGTCCGGGAACCTCGACGCGGCGTGCGAGCAGGGCACCCGGGCCCTTGAGGTCGCCGGGCGCATCTCGTCCGCGCGGACCACGGAGTACGTGAAGGACCTGCTGCACCGCCTGGAGCCGTACGGGGACGAGCCGCGGGTGGTGGAGCTCCGCGAGCGGGCCCGGCCGCTGCTGGTCGCCCCGGCGTAGGACCGCGGGCCCGTGACCTCCACCACCACCACTCCGCACCCGTCCCTGCCCCCGCCCGCCGCCGGGTTAACGGGGGGCCGGGCCCACGTGAACCGCCGCGGAGCGGTGCGGAAGGATCCGGCGCCCGAGGTTTGGCGGCGTTGTCAGTGGCGCAGGGCACTATCTGTGGTGGGAGGTGAGGCGCGGTGACGATGGTGACGTACGACTGCGACGTGCTGGTGATCGGCGGCGGGATCGTCGGTCTGGCGACGGCGTATGCCCTCTCGCGCACGGCGCCCGGCACCCGGATCACCGTCCTGGAGAAGGAGCCGGGCCCGGCCCGCCACCAGACGGGCCGCAACAGCGGGGTGATCCACAGCGGGATCTACTACCGCCCCGGCTCGCTCAAGGCGAAGTTCGCGGTCCGCGGCGCCGCCGAGATGATCAAGTTCTGCGCGGAGTACGACATCGCGCACGAGGTCACCGGCAAGCTGATCGTCGCCACCGAGCGCGAGGAGCTCCCCCGCCTGCACGCCCTGGTCCAGCGCGGCCGGGAGAACGGCATCCCGGTCCGCGAGCTGGGCCCCGCCCAGATCACTGAGCACGAGCCGGAGGTCCGCGGCCTCGCCGCCATCCACGTCGGCACGACGGGCATCTGTGACTACGGCGCGGTGGCGGCCCGCCTGGCCGAAGCCTCCGGCGCCGAGATCCGGTACGGCGCGGCGGGCGACGCCGTCCGCATCGACCGCCGCCCCGACCGCGGCGTGGCCGTGCGCACCGCCGACAGCGCGATCGTCCGCGGCCGGGTCCTGGTGAACTGCGCGGGGCTGCACTGCGACGAGGTCGCGCGGCGCACCGGCGACGACCCGGGCATGCGGATCGTGCCGTTCCGCGGGGAGTACTTCGACCTGGCCCGCCCCGAGCTGGTGCGCGGCCTCGTCTATCCGGTGCCGGACCCGGCCTTCCCGTTCCTCGGCGTCCACCTCACGCGCGGCGTCGGCGGCGGCGTCCACGTGGGGCCGAACGCGGTCCCCGCGCTGGCCCGCGAGGGGTACAGCTGGTCGGTCGTGCGCCCCCGCGAGCTCGCCGGGACCCTCGGCTGGCCCGGCTCCTGGCACATAGCCCGCCGCCACTGGCGGTACGGGGTGGGCGAGCTGCGCCGCTCCGCCTCCAAGGCCGCGTTCACCACGGCGGTGCGCAGGCTGCTGCCAGCGGTCCGCCCGGACGACCTGATCCCGTCCCCCGCGGGCGTCCGCGCCCAGGCGGTCCTGCGCGACGGCACGCTGGTCGACGACTTCCTGATACGGGAGGGCGCCCGCACGGTCCACGTACTGAACGCCCCGTCCCCGGCGGCCACGGCGTCCCTCCCGATCGGCAGGGAGGTCGCCCGCCGCGCCTTGGCGGCGCTGCAGGGGGCCGTGGCGTAGGGAGCCGGGTGCGGCTCGGGCTCGGGCCCAGGTCTCGCGGCGCGGGGCACGGGCGCGCAGGGCGCGGGGCTGGACCCTCAGGCATCCGGAGAGGCCGGCAGACGCTCGCCCCACCCCACCCCCCGCCGCCCCGTAAAATTGCCGCACTGTGTCTGACTCACCCCACACCCCCGAAGCCCCGTCGCCGAGCGCCGAAGCTCCGTCGCCGAGCGAAGCGGGCGCCTCCCCCGCGGGCGTCTCCTCCGCGGGCGCCTCCCCCGCCGGCGCCTCCCGGCCCGGTGGCCGCCCCCAGGCCCCGCCCCGGTTCCCCGGTGGGCCCTCGCCCGACCCGGCCGGATCGCACCACGAGCGGCGGATCCGCAGCTTCCAGCCCCGGCGCAGCCGGGTGACCACCAGCCAGGGCGACGCGCTGCGCCGGCTGTGGCCGCAGTGGGGCCTCGACATCGACGGGCTGCGCACGCTCGACCTGGCCGAGCTCTTCGGGGACGGCGAGAAGCCCTCCGACAAGCCCGTCGTCCTGGAGATCGGCTTCGGCATGGGCGAGGCCACCGCGCAGATGGCCGCCGCCGACCCGGACACCGGCATCCTCGCCGTCGACGTGCACACCCCCGGCCAGGGCAACCTCCTCGGCCTCGCGGAGCGGGGCGGCCTCCGCAACGTCCGCGTGGCCAACGGCGACGCGATCATCCTGCTCCGCGAGATGCTCGCCCCCGCCTCCCTCGACGGCCTGCGCGTCTACTTCCCCGACCCCTGGCCCAAGGCCCGCCACCACAAGCGCCGCCTGATCCAGCCGGAGTTCCTGACCCTGGCCGCGCCCTCCCTCAAGCCCGGCGCGATCCTGCACTGCGCGACCGACTGGGAGCCGTACGCCGAGCAGATGCTCGAGGTGCTCACCGCGCACCCCGACTTCGAGAACACCCGGGAAGACGGCGGATACGCCCCGCGCCCCGACTTCCGCCCCCTCACCCGCTTCGAGGGCCAGGGCCTCGGCAAGGGCCACGTCGTCCACGACCTGCTGTTCCGCCGGACCGCGCACCCGCCGAGCGGAAGCGGAAGCACCGAGTCCGCTCCGGAGAACTGAGGCACCGTCGCGGCCACCCCCATCCCTCGTTAGGGTCAACGACGTGGCCACCAGTTCCCCGTATCCGATACCCCCCGAGGCGCCCGCCCCGGGGGAGCTGCGCCGCGTCCGCTGGTGGCAGCGGCGCGCGATACGCGGAGCCGCGCTCGTCACCCTGCTCGCCCTCTCCGGCCTGGTCATCCTCGCCCTGGTCCGGGAGCAGACCGGCACCGAGGGCTTCCTGGTCGGACTCGGCCTCGCGGTCGTGCCCGTACCCCTGCTCGTCGCCGCGTTCCGCTGGCTGGACCGGGTGCAGCCGGGACCCTGGCGGAACCTCCTCTTCTCCTTCTCCTGGGGCGCCTGCGCGGCCGCCCTCGTCGCGATCGTGGCGAACAGCTTCGCGATCCGCTGGATAGCCACCGCCACCGCCGATCCCACCGGTGCCGACACCCTCGGCGCCACCGTCATCGCGCCGATCGTCGAGGAGAGCGCGAAGGCCGCGGCCATCCTGCTCGTCTTCCTCTTCCGCCGGCGCGACTTCACGGGGCTCGTCGACGGCGTCGTCATCGCCGGGGTGACCGCGACCGGTTTCGCGTTCACCGAGAACATCCTCTATCTGGGCAACGCCTTCGTCACCGACCAGCTCAGCCGGGAGAGCGGCCTCGCCTCCGTGACGGCCGCGACCTTCTTCGTACGGGTCGTCATGTCCCCGTTCGCGCACCCGCTGTTCACGGTCCTGACCGGCATCGGCTTCGGCTTCGCCGCGTTCGCCGCCGAGCGCCGCCATCTGCTCCGCACGCTGCTCCCGCTCGCCGGACTACTGCTCGCGATGGGCATGCACGCCCTGTGGAACGGCTCGGCGGTCTTCGGGCAGTACGGCTTCTTCACCGTGTACGCGGCGTTCATGCTCCCGGCGTTCGGCCTGCTGACGTGGCTCGCGATCTGGGCCCGGCAGCGCGAGCTGCGCACGATCCGCGCGGAGCTGCCCGCGTACGTGGCGGCGGGCTGGCTCACCCCGCCCGAGCCGTACGCGCTGGGCTCGATGCGCGCCCGCGCGCTGGCCCGCGACTACGCCGCGTACACCTGGGGGAAGGCGGCGTCCCGCACGGTCGCCGAGTACCAGATGTACGCGACGTCGCTGGCGCTGCTGCGCCACCGGGGCCGGCGCGGCCGGGCCGGGGCCGACTTCGTGGCCCGCGAGCGGGAACTCCTCGAACAACTCTGGGAGCGGCGCGAGCCGGCCCGCCCCGCGCTGGCGTACGCGGCGCAGGCGACGGCACCGGTGATGCGACCGCTGCCACCCGGCCCCTACGGGTCGTACGGGGCCTCCGGCGGGTACGGCCACCCCCCTTACGGGACGCCCGTCCCCGCCGCCCCGTACGGGCCCACCCCGTACGGGCCCACCCCGTACGGCGCGTACAACCCCTACCGCTCCTAGGTCGTGTCCTAGGCGGACGCGGCCGTCAGCCGGGCGATCTCCGCCGGCGTCAGCTCAAGGTCCGCCACCGCGAGCAGCGCCGGCAGCTGCTCGACCGTGCGCGCGGAGGCGATCGGCGCCGCCACCGTGGGCTGCGCGGCCAGCCAGGCGAGCGCCACGGTCGCGACCTGCGCCCCGTGCGCCTCGGCGATCTCGTCGAGCGCGGTCAGGACGCGCTCGCCCCGCTCGCTGCCCACGTACTGTGCGACCCCGCCGCTGCGGGCGCTCTCCACCTTCGCGCCCGGACGGTACTTGCCGGTGAGGAAGCCGGACGCGAGCGCGTAGTAGGGGACGGCCGCGATGCCGGCGCGCGAGGCGACCTCCTGGAGCGGGCCCTCGTAGGTGTCGCGGGAGACGAGGTTGTAGTGCGGCTGCAGCGCGACGTAGCGCGCGAGCCCCTCGCGGTCGGAGAGGTCGAGGGATTCCTGGAGCCGCTCGGGGGTGATGTTGGAGGCGGCGATGGCGCGCACCTTGCCGTCCCGCACCAGCCCGTCGAGCGTCCCGATGATCTCCTCCACCGGGACCGAAGGGTCGTCGTAGTGCGTGTAGTAGAGGTCGATGTAGTCGGTGCCGAGGCGGCGCAGCGACGCGTCGATGCCGCCCTTGATGGTGGCCGGGGAGAGGCCCTTGAACTCGGGGTGGGCGCCGACCTTCGTGGCGATGACGACGTCGGAGCGGTTGCCGCGTTCGGCCAGCCACTCGCCGACGAGGGTCTCGGACTCACCGCCCTGGTTGCCGTCCACCCAGGCCGAGTAGACGTCGGCGGTGTCGATGAAGTTGCCGCCCGCGGCGGTGTAGGCGTCGAGGACGGCGAAGGAGGCGGCCCGGTCGGCGGTCCAGCCGAAGACGTTGCCGCCCAGGGAGAGCGGGAAGACCTCGAGGTCGGAGGAGCCGAGCGTACGCAGATAAGTCATGCGTTCCTCAACAAGCACACCGGAAACGGAATTCCGTGCACGCACCACCGGACCGACCGGCGGCCCTGGCGTCGGGGGGATGTCGCCAGGACCGCCGGAGTACGGAGACCCGGACCGCGGAGACCCGGACCGCAGGGGCGCGGACCTCAGGGATACCTCAGGGATACCTCAGGGATTCAGGCCCTTGCCCTGCAGCCAGCCGAGCGGGTCGATCCCGGTGCCGTCGGGCGTGTGGACCTCCATGTGGAGGTGCGGCCCGGTGACGTTGCCGGTCGCGCCGACGCGGCCGATGACCTCGCCGGTGGTGACCTTCTGGCCCGCGCTGACATTGAGCGAGGACTGGTGGCAGTACCAGACCTCCGTGCCGTCCTCGAGTTCGAGCACGGTGCGGTAGCCGTACGCGCCCGCCCAGCCGGCCTCCTTGACGGTGCCGGTGTGCACGGCCTTGAGCGGCGTGCCCGTCGGCGCGGCGAAGTCGAGGCCGGTGTGGTGGCCGGAGGACCACATGGCGCCGGCGTCGCCGAAGTGCGAGGTGAGGGTGTACGAGGAGGTCGGGATGGCGTAGCTCTTGGCGAGCTTGGCCAGGCGCGCGGCCTCGGCCTTGGCCTTGCGGGCCTCCTCCGCCTTCTGCTTCTTGGCGGCGGCCTCGGCGTCGGCCTTCTTCTCGGCGGCCTTCTGCTGGGCGGCGGCCTCTTCGGCGGCCTTCTTGACGGCGGCGTCCTCGGCGGCGGTCCGTACGGCGGCGTCCGCCTGGTGCTGCTGGTTCTCGGCCTGCTGCATGATGCGGGTGCGCAGTGCCTCGCCCGCGTCGGTGGTGCCCTGCTCGGCGTCGACGGAGCTGACGCCGGCGGCGGTGAGCGGGGCGGACGCGGCGACGGTCGTCGTGGCGTCGGAGGAGTCGTCGGCCAGCAAGGAGCCCACGCCCGGCAGGGACTTGGCCTCGGGCAGCGAGTCGGCGACGGCGTCCACGCCCGGCAGGTCGGGCATCGATATGGAGACCGGCGGCTTGCCTTCCTGCGCGGTGGCGATGCCGCCCGCGCCGACGGCGGCGATGACGCCCACGCCGAGGACGGTGGAGCTGCGGGCGAGCCCGCCGCCGCCCTTCTTGTGCACACGGTGCCTGCCGCGGACGGGCCGGACGGAATCCTCGGTGGGGTTCCACTCCTCGAAGGAGTCCTCGTCGTACCCGCCGAAGTCGTCGTCATTCGGTATGTACACGGCTTGGGGGGCAGGCCGGTTGGACGCCACTGGGGCGCACTCCTTTCCTTCCTTCTCGCCTACCGGGTTAGCTGACGGGTTCGGAGCAGGAAGGTCTCCTACGGGCAGCTGCCGACGTGTGCGCGCATGACTGGTTCGAGGCATGCGTGCAGGCGCGGCAGAGGTCCGATTCACCCCAAGTTAGTGGTTCCCCGGCTCCCTTGCGGGATTAGGCGCGTGCGCGCGGAGCCGCCTCTAGTGACGGCTGGGACGACCGCGCTGCGTTATCGAACGTTAATAGACAGCGGGTCGGTATTCCAAGCTGTTCCGGTTGATCGTTAACGCCGATCGGCTGTACGTACCGGGACACGCGGGGGCGGAACGGGGCGAGTTGGCCCCGCCTTGGTCCACACCGGAATTTCACATTCCCTTGACAGTACGTCAGTTGTTATGCGGAGCGGTGCACTTCAGTCACCGGTGGTGACGTCGGGATCCCCGGCGACCGGCCGGCGCACCGCGAGCAACGCCATGTCGTCCGTCATCCGGCCCCCGGTGTGCCGCCGCACCTCCTCCGCGAGCGCGGCGAGCAGCGCCCGCGGGCCCCCGCGCCCGGGGAAGATCCGCCCGCCGAGCCGGGTCGCGGGATCGTAGAACTCCCCCGCCGCGTCCCGCGCCTCCGACAGGCCGTCCGTGTAGAAGAGCAGCGTCGCGCCGGGCGGGAACTCGGTCTCGTCGGCCCGGTCCGGCCAGATGCCGAGATCGCCCATGCCGAGCGGCAGCGCGGGCTCGCTCGCCGACATGACGCACAGCCGCCCGTCGCCGCGCAGCAGCAGCGGGGACGGGTGCCCCCGGTTGATCAGCCGTACCCGGCCGTCGGCGTGCCGGAACTCGGCGAGGACGGCGGTGGTGAAGCCCTCGAACGCGTCGAGGCCGTCGCGCCGGGTGCCCTCGCGGGCCAGCGCCCGCTCCAGGCGCTGCGCCACGGCCTCCAGGGTGGCCTCCTGCTCGGCGGCCTCCCGGAAGGCGCCGATGACGACGGCGACCGCGGCGACCGCGCCCATGCCCTTGCCTCGTACGTCGCCGACGATGAGCCGGACCCCGTGCGGGGTGTCCTGCACGGCGTACAGATCCCCCCCGATGAAGGCGTCTGCCTGCGCGGCCTCGTACCGCGCGGCGATGTCGAGCCCGCCGATCCGCGGGTCCGGCTCGGGCAGCACGGCGCGCTGGGTCGTCTCGGCGATGGAACGTGCGTTGGCGAGCCGGTCGTTGCCGCGGCGCACGACGCGGTTGATGACGATCGCGAGGGCCGCGACGGTGACCACGGTGAGCACCTCGGTGACGGCCTCCACGTGGCTGCTGCTCACGTTCCCGACGTGCAGGACGAGGACGGCGGCGGTGGCGGCGGCGCCGGTCAGGACGGTGCTCAGGAGCGAGTAGAAGGGGGCGGCGATCAGCGGGGCGGCCGTGAAGAGGGGCGCGGCGGTGAACTCGGGCGGGGTCGAGACGTCGTACACGACCCCGACGAGGAGCAGCAGCAGGGGGAGCGCGCGGACGAACGTCCGCTCGTGCGCGGTGGCACCCCTGTCGCCGGTTCCGCCTCGCTGCCCCACCGCTTGTCTCCCGCCGACTCCGCGCCCATCACCGCGCTCCGTCCAGGGTTCCCCCGGAGGGGAGCGGGGGCGAGCCGGTGCGGGCCGACCGGGTTACGGGGCCGGCGAAACCCGTAGGGGAGCACGAGGGCTGGGGGCAAGGGACCCGAAAAAAAACCCAGGGCCGGAAGCTGATGCTTCCGGCCCTGGGCCTTCAGTAGCGGGGACAGGATTTGAACCTGCGACCTCTGGGTTATGAGCCCAGCGAGCTACCGAGCTGCTCCACCCCGCGTCGGTGAACACAACACTACGCCATGCGGAGGGGTGCGTCGAACCACTTCCCCGCGGCCGCCGGAGCCGCTCCTACGGCCGCCCCTACGGGCACCCGGCGCCCCCTACGGGTTGTCCGCGTGCGTGAGCGTCTCCCAGGCGACGAAGAGCCCGTCCGTGCCCTCGGGACGCCGCTGCTCGGTGAACCGCTGGGTCTGCGGCATGTCCAGATGCTGCCGTCCCCGCAGGTGGTTGAGGCCGACCTCCGTGTCGGGCCCCATGTCGCGCTGCACCCGGCCGCCGCAGAGCCAGCCCGGCGCCTTCTCGCCCAGCTGGTACCGGGAGTGGAACTCGAAGGCGGCCCGCAGCCGGTCCTGGACCTCCCCGTACAGGTCGACGCCCTGGTGGCGGGCGGTCTCCGCCATGTGCGCGGTGGCGGCCAGCGAGTAACTGGCGTGCTTGAAGTTGCGGCAGGTCTCCTGGGAGATGCCGTCGACGAAGGTGCCCTGCCCGAACCAGTACCTCCGCAGCTCGGGGGCGGTGTCGATGCCGCTGCCCTCCGGGGAGACGGGCAGCTTCCCGTCGGACTCCAGATAGAAGTACGCGGGCACGCGCGTGCGGAAGTGGTGCACGGCCTTCTCGAACGTGGCGTGGTCGTCGAGGAAGACGGCCATCGACATGGTGGCGTCGGCCATCACCAGGTCCCAGTTGCCGTTGAAGTCGGCGGAACCGTCCCTGACCTGGGGCAGGTAGGCGTTGCGCAGCATCCGCTCGAACCGCAGCAGCGAGCCGTCGTTCCAGCCGTCGTAGGTGTAGCGCACGGCCTCGGCGGCGCGCGCCCAGGAGGTCGCGGCCCACGCGGTCTGCAACCCGGCGTTGGCCTCCGTGTGCCCGGTGATCACCTTCGACCAGGCGTCCATGATCTGCACGGCCTTCTTGGCGTGCGCGCGGTCGCCGGTGATGTTCCAGAGCAGCGCCTGGGTGTACGCGGCGAGGGCGTCCTCACGCTCCTCGACGCAGCCCTGCCCGGGGCGGGTGTCGGGCGGGCACTCGACGACGGGGTACGGGGTCGGCTTGTAGTCGTCCGCCGCGAACCTGCTGCCCCGCATCTGCTCGAAGGCCTTGGCCCAGGGCTGCTCCCCCGCCCGGACGTGCGCGCGCACCCGGTCGAGCTGCTCCTTGCCGACGAGGACGCCGGGGTGCGTGAACGGCAGGTCGAGGGGGCGCGCGGCGGTCGTACGAGCGCCCGCCCCGCCTCCCTGACCACTCCCGCAGCCCGCGGCGAGGACGAGAAGAGGCACGACGAGCAGACAGACCACCCGCCGCCCCGTGCGACGCACGGCTGCGCCCATTGCTGCACCTCCGAATCCACCCGGGAACGGTCCCACCGCCCCGGCAGTCCAGCGTGTCCCGCCCACCCCACCTCCGCCGACCGGAATGCTCCGTTCGGGGGCGTGGGGCCCCGAGAGGGGTGGCAACCAGTTGGGTCCCGGCGCGGCTCAGATCACCGGTGGCCGCCCCAGTCGCGTCAGCCGCCACACCGTGCGCCACCGCATCGGCCTGCGCCCGCCGCACGGCGTCCGCAGCCCTTCGGCGAAGCCAGCGGCCCAGGCCCGAAGGCCGGACAGCGAGCGCGTGCGGGCCACCGTGAGGAGCGTCCAGATGCCGAGGTGGACGGGGATCAGCGGGAGCGGAAGGCGGCGCCGGACCAGCCAGACGCGGTTGCGCGCGGTGTAGCGGTGGTAGACCGCGTGCCGGGCCGGGGAGGTCTTGGGGTGCTGGAGCAGCAGGGCCGGCTCGTAGAGGATCTTCCAGCCGGCGTCGACGGCCCGCCAGGCGAGGTCGGTCTCCTCGTGTCCGAAGAAGAACTGGGCGGGCCAGGTCCCGGTCCGCACCAGCATCTCGGCGGAGAAGGCGTGCCCGCCGCCGAGGAAGGCGGTGACGAGACCGCGCCGCATGGGGTCGTCGGCGCGCAGCCGGGGGATGTGGCGCCGCTGGGTCTCGCCCGTCTCGTCGGCGATGCGGAACCCGGCGATGCCCAGGCGCGGGTCGGCGGCGAACAGGTCCCGGATCCGGCGGAAGACGTCGCTGTCGACGAGCAGCCCGTCGTCGTCCAGCTCCACGACGACGTCCACGTCGCCGAACTCCATCAGCCGCTCGATGGCCACGTTGCGGCCACCGGGGCAACCGAGGTTCTCGTCGAGCTCGATCTTCGTCAACGTGCCGGGGATCGGCGGCAGTTCGGGGAGGGGCGAGCCGTTGCCGAGGACGACGACGCGGTGCGGCGGCACGTCCTGGAAGGCCACGGACGCGAGGAGGGCGTCGAGTTCACTCGGGCGGTTGCCCATGGTGATGACGACGACGCCGAGTCGTGGTGGCCGGCCCCGCGGCGGACGGGGGGCCTGCGGATGCGGCCGGTGGTCGGCCTGCGACTCGGGCTGCGGCACTGCGATCCCTCCAGAGGTGCGGCGGAAGTCGGCCAGTCAACACCACGGCGGCCACAGGAGGGGCGCGGCGCTCCCCACCTGCCCCCGGGAGGGCACAACGCGCTCACCTGACGCCGGGAGGGGCACGGCGCCCCCACTTGACCCCGAGTCGGCCGCCGCTGGAGGGACCCTGGTGGGGGTGGGCCGCGGCGGTATCGTCGGGGCGGGACGCGACGCCTTCTCCCGTGACCGGTTGCACCGCACGCTCACCGCCTCTTCCCTTCCAGGAGTGACCAAGCATGTCGACCATCACCGAGCTCAGTGAGCTGAGCGGCGAGTACGTCCTCGACACCGGCCGCACCCGGCTCGGGTTCATCGGCAAGCACTCCGTGGGGCCCCAAGTACGGGGTGAGTTCGAGGAGTTCGAGGGCAGCGCGCACCTCGACGGCGACGACCCGGCGAAGTCCGGCATCCGGCTCACCATCCGGTCGCGGAGCCTGCAGACCGGCAACAAGATGCGCGACGACCCGCTGCGCAAGAAGTTCCTGGACGCCGCCGGCCACCCCGACATCACCTTCACCTCGACCGGGGTGGAGCAGGTGGACGGCGTACGTTTCCGAGTCACCGGCGACCTGACGCTGCGCGGCACGACCCGGCCGCTCACCCTGGACGTCGAGACGACCGGCGGCGAGCGCGACGCGCAGGGCGGGCTCCGCGTCGGCTTCCGGGGCAGCGCCACCCTCGACCGCAAGGACTGGGGCGTGCGCGCCAACCCCGTGGACACGCTCGTCGTCAGTTCGAAGGTGACCGTGGAGTTCGAGGTCGCGGCGGTCCGCACGTCCTCGTAGGCGCGAGGTGTGAGGTGCGCTGAGAGGGGGACCTGGTGGGCAGGCCGGGGACCAGCGGCGTTCCTCTAGAGGGCTGCCCCGGCCAGGTTCCTCCGGTTCAGCAGAGAGCCGGGGGAGCCGCGCGAACGGGGTGCGCGGGGCGGCGCCCGGTCACTCCACCCCGCCCTCCTCGCAGACCCGCCGAGCCACGTCGCGCAGCTTCAGGTTGTTCTCCTGCGAGTACCGCCGCAGCACGTCGAACGCCGCGTCCTCCGCGATGTGGTGCCGGCCCATGAGGATGCCCATGGCCTCGCCGATGGTGTGCCGGGTGCTCATCGCCTCTTTCAGCTGGGCGTGGTCGCGGGCGTTGGACAACGCGACCGCGGCGTGCGAGGCGAACAGCCAGCCGGCCACCTCACTGGCCTCCGTGAAGGCGCCCGTACGGGACGAGTAGAGGTTGAGGGCGCCCAGGTCCTCGTCCTCGGTGAAGAGCAGGAAGCCCATCATGCTGCCGACGCCGAGCGCCCGGGCGCGCGGGGCGTAGGCGGGCCAGCGGGGCTGTTCCCGGGTGATGTCGGCGATACGGAAGACCCGCTCGCCCACCGACTTGCGCGCGGCGTCGAAACAGGGGCCCTCGCCGAGCTGCTCCTGCAGCCGGTCGCTGTCGACGACGAGCTGCGCGGTGGCGGCCAGCGTCTCCACCCTGCCGCCCCGGATGACGAGGATGCCCGCCGCGTCGCAGCCGTCCACCAGATCGACCGCCGACGCGCTGATCTGCCGCAGCGTGGCGTCGACCGAATCCTGCGCCAGAAGATCACGTGCCATCGACGCCATCTGCAGCGCGAACCGACGCCAGTCCATGATGTCCGCCCCTTCACCGTCAAGATGCACCACAGGCCCAGATCAGACGTCATCTGACCTGGGCCTGAGCCGTAGACCGTGTGGGACTCGAACCCACAACCAATGGATTAAAAGTCCACTGCTCTGCCAATTGAGCTAACGGTCCCCGTCGGTGCACCCCCGAGCATAGCGGGACGGGCCGCGCCATCCGATCGGGTATCGCCGTCGAGGGCCGTACCGGTTACGGATCCAGGGGTTCCGGAAGGCCCGCGCGGGCCGCGACTCGGGCCCGGGTGCGGGCGTGGTCGGGGTTGAGGAACCAGTGCCGTGCCGACGCCAGCCACCACGCCGCCGCGAAGCCGAGGACGACGAGGACGGCGATCGGGGCGTAGTTGAACGTCTCCCAGGTGACCGGCGAGACCTGCGGCAGCATGAAGAGGACGGTGATCACGCCGACCCAGGCCACCGCGACCACGCCGACCGGCCGCGACCAGCGCCCCAGGTGCCACGGCCCGCGCTCGAAGGCGTCGCCCTTGCGCAGCCGCAGCAGCGTCGGCACGACGTACGCGATGTAGAGCCCGATGACCGCGATCGAGGTCACCGCCGCGTACGCCGTGACGTTGATCAGGTACGGCAGGCCGAGCACCAGCGCGCCGAGCGCGGCCAGCCAGACCGCGGCGACCGGGGTCCGCGTGCGCGGGCTGACGGTGTGCCACAGGTGCGAGAACGGCAACGCGCCGTCCCGCGAAAAGGCGTAGATCATACGGGAGTTGGCGGTGACCGACGCCATGCCGCAGAAGAGCTGCGCGCCGATCACGACGAGCAGGAGCAGTTTGCCGGCCGTCGCCCCGAGCGCGTCGAGGAGGATCTGGGCGGGCGGCGCACCCGTCGCCGAGCCGCGGGCCCCCTCGTACGACTGGATGGCGAAGGTGAAGCCGAGCAGCAGCACGAACCCCGCGATCCAGGAGGTCCAGATGGAGCGGACGATGCCCTTGGGGCCGGCGGTCGAGGCGTCGTGGGTCTCCTCGGTCATGTGCGCGGAGGCGTCGTAGCCGGTGAAGGTGTACTGCGCCATCAGGAGCCCGATGAGGGTGACGTACAGCCCGCTGCCCCACCCCGTGTTGTTCACGAACTCCGTGAAGACGAAGGACGCCGACTGATGCGAGTCCGGCGCGAACGCGAGCGCGCCGACGATGACGGCGACGCCGCCCACGTGCCACCACACGCTGATGCTGTTGAGCAGCCCGACGATGCGCACGCCGAAGGTGTTGAGCAGTCCGTGCAGGACGAGGATCGCGGCGAAGAGCAGGATCGTGCGCTCCTCGGTGACGGTGAAGTCGAACTGCAGGTTGAGGTACGCGCCGAGGAAGGACGCCGCCCCGAAGTCGATCCCGGCGGTCACGGCGACCTGCCCCAGCACGTTGAACCACCCCGTGAACCACGCCCACGCGGCGGCGGACCGCGCCGGCGCCAGCCGGTGCGCCCAGAAGTAGAGCCCGGCGGAGGTCGGGTACGCGGAACAGATCTCGGCCATGGCGAGCCCGACGAACAGCGTCATCAGCCCGACCCCGACCCACCCCCAGGTGATGAGCGCGGGCCCGCCGGTGTTCATCCCGAACAGATACATGGTCAGGCACCCGGAGAGCACCGAGATGATCGTGAACGAGACGGCGTAGTTGGAGAACGCGGACATGCGCCGCGCGAGGACCTGGCTGTAACCGAGCTGAGCGAGCCGCTCCTCGTCGGAACCGGCGCCGGGTGGTGGTGGCGGGGAGTCGACCTCCCCGGCCGAGTCTTTTGTCATGCCCCCAGCGATTCCCTCGCCGGGGGCACGACATGCGCGGGGCTCGACCAAATCCGTCCGGGCCACATCCGTCCCCACACCAGCCGGCGCGACCCGAGGCGTCAGCCTTCGACGGCCATCGCCGACACCTCCCGCTCGCTCACCGCCCCCGCGAAGGCGTGCACATCGTCCACCGCGCCGGTCAGGAACTCGCCCCAGCCGTCCGCCACCGGGGCCCGCCCGGCCTGCAGCCCGCCCGCGGCCCGCCACATGTGGTGGAACGGCGCCCGCGCCCGCACCGAGCCGTCGACGTACAACAGCACCTCGTCGGCCCCGTCGTCGTACACCACCGCCAGATGCTGCGGCGCCCCGCGCCGCGCCCCGTCGGCCTTCAACGTGGTCGTCTCCGCACCCGCCCGGTCCTCGTGAGCCAGGGTCAGCTCCCATGCCCGGCGCTCCGGTGCGTACCGCAGAGTGGCGAGGCCGGTGTTCTCGCCCGGCAGCGAGAGAAGCGTCATCGTGCCGTTCTCCGCGGCCGGGTCGATCCGCACGTGCGCCGCCAGCGAGAAGCTGTCGTCCGTGGCCACGACCGGGCCGTCGGTCGCCGCGAAATCGCCGTCACCGTCGAGGACCAGCTCGCCCTCGCCCACGATGGGCGGGTTGCCGGGGCCGCACTCCGGGTCCAGCGGGTCGCAGGTCTGGTCGTCGTGGCGGATCAGGGCGTCACCGCCCAGTCTCATCGGCTGCCCGCCGCCCTGCTCGGGACTGGTTCTCCCGGCCGCCTCGTCGAACCGCCAGTGCCCCGTGTGCACGGCCTCGCGCCCGGCGAGTTCCGCCGCCTCCTCCGGGACGACGACCCTGCCCCACGCCCGTACGTCGGCGATCCGGCCGTTCCAGTTCGACCCCTGCCCGGCCGCTCCCAGGGCCCGGCCCATCTGGGCGGCGCCGCTTCCCGCGGGTGCCGGGGCATCCTCCACCGAGTCGACGCGACGGCCGTTCACATACAGTGCCGCCGTCTTCACCCCGGCGTCGTACACACCGGTCAGGTGCGCCCACTCCCCGCTCTCCGGGGTACCGCCCTTCGCCCGCACGACCGTGCCGCCCGGCCCGCCGAGCGCGAAGGACCACGCCCCGTCGCCGTCGGTCCCGAGGCGATAGGCGGCCGTGCCCGTGCCGTCCTGACTCACCGCGGCCATGGCCCCGTCCACCTCGTCGGGCCGCACCCAGGCGCTCACCGAGAAGGCCTTGCCGGTGTCCACCGCCGGGGCGCCCGACGACAGATACGCGCCGGCCGAACCGTCCAGCTCCGTCGCGCGATCCACCGTCGTCCGAGCCGGCCCCTCCGCACCGAAGGTGACACCGCCACCCGCCACTGCGGGCCTGTCGCCCGCTTCGGCGGACGCCTCGGTGGACCCCGCGGGATCGGCCAGCTTCCAGTGGGCGACCGGCTTGCTGCCCTCGTCCACGCGGAACCGGTACGTCGCCTGCTCGCTCCGGTTCCCGGCGCGGTCCACGGCCTCGACCGTGACCGACGTCGGACCCGGGCTTTCGGGCAGCCGGCTGAACGCGACCGGACCACCGAGCCGTTCGGGCACGACGGTTTCCGGCGTGTCCCCCATGAAGGTGTAGACGTACTTCGCCGTGTCCGGCGACGCGGAGGCGGCCTCGAACGTACCCCGCACGCCCACGCCGTCGTGCCACTTGCCGTCGTCCGGGTATGCGGCCGACGACACCGAGGGCCGCGCCGGTTTCTCCTTGTCCACGACGAACGCACAGGTACCCGTGGTCCCGTCGGAACTCCACGGCCCCCACGCCGTGCCGTCGAAGGCCCGCACCCGCCAGCTCACCTCGGTGGCCGCCGGCACGTCCTCGGGGACGGTCCAGGTTTCGGGACGGTCGATGTACGAAGGTCCCGTCCGGCCCGTCCGCACCTGACGCTCCCCCGCCGCGTCCTGCCAGGCGACCTCGAACTCGGCCGTCAGCCGCGCCCTGGACGGCAGCGGCACCGGGTCCGGGTCGCGCAGCGTCGCGCTCAGGACCGGCGCACGCCGTACGTACGCCCGGTCCGCGCCGGACGCGCACGGGGCGTCGCCGGTCCGCAGATCGGCCCGCGTCGGCTGGTCCGGCGGGCGGTTCTCCGCCGCCGCGGCCATCCATGGCGTGGCGACGACCGCCGATGAACCGAGCACGACGGCTAACGCGCAGCGCGCGAAGGCATGACGCATCACAGATTCCCCTCCCTGTCGGCCCGCTCCCCACCGGGCCCCCACTCCGATCAACTCCGAAGGTAACAGCGGGTACTGACATCGACACAGGCATCGCCGGACGGCGCACCCCGCACACGCCGAAGGGCCCGCACGACGTGGTGTCGTGCGGGCCCTTCGGGTGGATCAGTTCAGCGGCTCGGCGTTCGCTCAGCCGTTGCGCTTCCAGCGCGGCTTGTCGTCGCGGCGGCCGAAGGAGCCGGTGCCGGTGCCGGAGCGGTCACGGTCGCGGTTGAACGACGGGCGGTCGTGGCCGCCGGAGCGGGCGCCGCCCGCGGGGCGGTCGTCGCGGCGGTCGCGGTTGAAGGGACGGTCGCTGCCGCGGTGGCCACCGGAGGGGCGGTCGTCGCGACGGAAGCTGCTGCCGCCGCGGTTGTCGTCCCGGCGGAAGCCGCCACCGCGGTTGTCGTCACGACGGTCACGGCTGAAGCCGCCACCGCGGTTGTCGTCACGGCGCTCGAAGGGACGGCCGCCACGGTCGTCACGACGCTCGCGGTTGAAGCCACCGCCACGGTTGTCGTCACGGCGCTCGAAGGAACGGCCGCCACGGTCGTCACGACGGTCACGGTTGAAGCCGCCACCGCGGTTGTCGTCACGGCGCTCGAAGGAACGGCCGCCACGGTCGTCACGACGCTCGTCGCGACGGTCACGGTTGAAGCCGCCGCCACGGTTGTCGTCCCGACGGTCACGGCTGAAGCCGCCACCGCGGTTGTCGCCGCGACGGTCACGCTCGTAGTTGCCGCGCTCGTCGCGCTGCGGACGGCGGTTCTCGTACGAGGAGGAACGCTCGGCGGCGGGGGCCGGCTGCTCCGGCACCGACGCGACGGCGGCCTCGACGACCGCCTCGGCGGCGGCAGCGGCCTCGGCGATGGCGGCCTCCGGGTCGTCACCGCGCTCGCGGGCGGCACGCGCGGTGAGGCGGTCGGCCTCCTCGCGCAGCTCGGCGGCGCGGCGCTGCGCGCGCTCCAGCTCCTTGGTGAGGTCCTTGACCTCACGCTCGGCCTGGGTCGCGGCGTTGCCCGCGGAGTCGGCCTGCACCTCGGTCATGGAGCGGGCGCCGGTGATCTCGGCGACCTCCGGCTCGAAGGTGCCGCCGCCGTTGATGATGTGGCGGCTGGCGTCGACGCCGGCGTCCTCCATGAGGCGGAAGATCTGGCGGCGCTGGTGCGGCAGCGAGAGGGAGACGACCGTGCCGCTGCGGCCCGCGCGAGCCGTACGGCCGGAGCGGTGCAGGTAGTCCTTGTGGTCGCCGGCCGGGTCCACGTTCAGGACCAGGTCGATGCCGTCGACGTGGATGCCGCGGGCGGCGACGTCGGTGGCGACGAGGGCGTTGACGTAGCCCTTCTTGAAGTCCTCCAGAACGCGCGTACGAGCGCCCTGCGTCATGCCGCCGTGCAGCGCGTCGGCCTTCACACCCGAGTCGCAGAGCTGCTCGGCGATGCGGTCGGCGCCCAGCTGGGTGCGGACGAAGATGATCGTGCGGCCCTTGCGGGCGGCGATGGCGGCCGTGACCGGAGCCTTGTCGCGCGGCTTCACGATGAGGATGTGGTGCGTCATGGTCGTGACGTTGCCCTGGGCGCTGTCGACCTCGTGCGTCACCGGGTTGTTCAGGTAACGCTTGACCAGCGTGGAGATCTCGTTCTCCATCGTGGCCGAGAACAGCATGCGCTGGCCGCCGCCGGGGACCTGGTCGAGCAGCTCGGTGACCTCGGGCAGGAAGCCCAGGTCCGACATCTGGTCGGCCTCGTCGAGGACGGCGATCTGGGTGTTCTCCAGGGAGCAGGCGCCTCGGTTGATGAGGTCGCGCAGCCGGCCCGGGGTGGCGACGAGGATGTCGACGCCGCGCTCCAGGGCGTAGATCTGGTTGCCCATCGACGTACCGCCGCAGACGACCTTCATCTTCAGGCCGAGCACGTCGCCGTACGGCTGGAGGGCGTCCGCGACCTGCATCGCGAGCTCGCGGGTCGGGGTCAGGATGACGCCGCGGGGCTTCTTCTTCTCGGTGCGGCCGTCGGAGGCCAGCGTCGCCAGCATCGGCAGACCGAAGGAGAGGGTCTTGCCGGAGCCGGTGCGGCCGCGGCCGAGGATGTCCTTGCCGGCCAGGGCGTCCGGGATGGTCGCGGCCTGGATCGGGAAGGGGGTGGTCACGCCGTTCTGCGCGAGCTTGCGGACGATGCCCTCGGGCAGACCGAGGTCTCCGAAGGTGGTCTCGGGCTCGGCGTCGGCGTCGGCCTCGGCGTCGGCCGGGGCGGCCTCGGCGGTGACCTCGGCGTCGTCCTGCGCCTCGACGGCCGGGGACTCGGCGGCCGGGGCCTCGACGGTCTCGGCGGCCTGGGCGACCTCTACGGTCTCGACGGTCGCGGGAGCCTCGACGGCCTCGGCGGCCGCAACGGCCTCGACGATCTCGTTCTCGGGCAGGACGGCGTTGTCAGAACTGGAAATGGACATGCGAAATGCGAAACCTTCCGGAGTCTCGGCACGCGCCCGTCAACTCCGTGATTTCGCAATGGACCGCCTCTATGCGGTCAGCCACGGCAAGGGAGAGTACGCGCCACGCGGCGCTCTTCTGTGTCGGCGCCGGGCAAATGGGATCAAACGATCTACCACCATACGCACCCCCCACCCCAGATGGCAAACCGCCCCCTTTTCGGGGGCCGGAAACCCGGGACTACCTGGGCCCCGCAACCCGGGACTACCGGGGCCGACGGGGCCAGGCCCCGCAACCCGGAACTACCTGGGCCCCGCCTCGGGCGACGGCTCCCGCACCACGATCTCCGCGTTCCGCCGCTGCAGCTGCGCGTCCTGCCCCCCGGACCCCTCGTGCGCCGAGGAGGACGGCTCGGGCGTGGTCGGGTCCGGCGTCGGGGTCGGGGTGGGCTTCGGCGGATCGGGCGCCGGGGTCGTCCGGGTCGGCGTCGGCCGCGGCCGGGTGGGCGTGGGCTTCCCCGGCCCGCCGGCCTTCGGCGGCTTCGCGGAGGCCGAGGCCCGGGACGACGCCGCGGACTTGGCACCGCCCTGCTCGGACTCGCCCCCGCCGGCCGCGCCACCCTTCCCGCGCCCCTTGCCCTTGCCCTTCCCCTTGCCCTTCCCGTCGCCCTTCGCGCCGTCCTTGCCGAGCTCGTCCCCGCCCTCGACGTCACCGCCCTGCGTCACGGGGCCGCCGTCGGGCGCGGCCGCACCGCCGCGGTGCCCGGCGGACCGGCCGGGGCCCGGGGCGTGCCCGTCGTCACTGACGCTCATGCAGCCCGCGGTCGCCGCCACGGCCACCGCGACCGCGGCCCAACGGACGGGAACGTAGAACTGGCGCACGGCCGAGCACCTCCTGAGGCGCTGAGAATCGAGACGCCCTGCCCAACTCCCGCGGCCCGCAAGAGGACACGGACGGCAACCCCCCTGAGGCCCGCCACGGCGCCCGCACATCAGGGCGGACGCACGCACGCCCGGACGCACGCCCAGCACCGCCCCCGGCCCGCACTGCCCACGCCCGGCACCGGCCCCACTCGCCTCACCCGACCCGGGCCACCCAGCCGCCACGCACCATGACCCATCACCCAACCGCCGCGCCCCGTCCGACTCACCCGTACCCGAGCGCGTGCAGCCGCGCGTCGTCGATCCCGAAGTGGTGCGCCACCTCGTGCACCACCGTGATCTCCGTCTCGGCGACGGCCTCCTCGCGCGAGCCGCACATCCGCAGCGTCGGACCGCGGTAGATGGTGATGCGGTCCGGCAGGACACCCGCGTACCACTCGCCCCGGTCGGTCAGCGGCGTCCCCTCGTAGAGCCCGAGCAGCTCGGGGTCGTCGGAGGGCGGCTCGTCCTCGACGAAGACGGCGACGTTGTCCATCAGCCGCGTCAAATCCGGCGGAATCCGGTCGAGCGCCTCGCCGACCAGTTCCTCGAACTCCTCGCGCGTCATCTCCAGCACTCCCCCATTGTCGGCCACGCCGCCGCTGCCGTCCCGGCATACCTGACGCGCCAATTGGGCATACGGGACCAATGGCCCGCGACTTCACGGTCGTCCCCCGGGGCGTGCGCAGGGCGGGCGCCGCCCTCGCAGGCCACTACCGCGCTCGCCGCGCCCACCCCACCAGCGAGCTGACCAGCCCCCCGCATCCCTACGCCCGCGCCCTCGGCCTGATCCTGGTCGTCGTCCTCGGCGCCTGGCTGGGCCTCCTCATCGTCGGCAGCGTCCGCGCCCCGGTCGGCCCGATGGACACCCGCATGACCCTGCGCCCGTCCGTGTCCGGCGGCACGAAGATCAACGTCTCGCCGCTCGGCGCCCTGGAACTCCGCTCGCACGTCGCCCCGCTCCGCCTGGACGTCGACGTGGACCGCCTCGACCCGGTGCGCGCGCGGGCCCTGGTCGACCACCCCGAGCGCCTCTCCGGCCTGCAGGAGGAGGTCGCGGACGACGTCGGCCACGGCACGCTCGACCTCGCCGTGCGCTCCTGCGTCGCCGTCGTCTCCGGCGCGACGGCGCTCGGCCTCGCCGTCTACCGCCGCCCGCGCCGCGCCCTGGCCGCCGGCGGTCTGGCCCTCGCCCTGCTCGCGGCGTCCGGCACGGTCGCGTACGCCACCTGGAACCCCAAGTCCGTCCTCGAACCGAAGTTCTCCGGCCTGCTCAGCAGTGCCCCCTCGGTCGTCGGCAACGCCCGCAGCATCGTGAGCGAATTCGACGTCTACCAGCAGGAGTTGGCGCGCCTGGTGACCAACGTGACCAAGCTGTACGACGCGACGTCCACGCTCCCCGCGTACCGGCCGGACCCCACCACGATGCGGGTCCTGCACGTCTCCGACATCCACTTGAACCCGGCCAGCTGGAAGATCATCTCGTCCCTCGTCGAGCAGTACGAGATCGACGTCATCGTCGACTCGGGCGACACCATGGACCACGGCTCGGCCACCGAGAACGGCTTCCTCGACCCGATCGAGGACCTCGGCGCGCCCTACGTGTGGGTGCGCGGCAACCACGACTCTCGGACCACCCAGAGCTATCTGGAGCGCCTGAAGAACGTGCACGTACTGGACGACGGCAAGGCCGTGTCGATCGCCGGCCTGCGCCTCGCGGGCATCGGCGACCCGCAGTACACCCCCGACCGCTCGGTACGGGCCGAGGGCGAGGCGGTCGAACACATGGCGGGGATACGGCTGGCCTCCGCACTCCGCGCCGAGCGGGCGGCCGGGACCCCGGTCGACGTGGCGATCGCGCACAACCCCACGGCGGCCCGGGAGACGGACGGCGAGGTGCCACTCGCCCTCGCGGGCCACGTGCACCGCCGGGACATGGACGTCCTGGACGGCGGCACGCGGCTGCGCGTGGAGGGGTCGACGGGCGGCAGCGGGCTGCGCGCGGTGGAGGGGAAGTACCCCGACCCGGTGCAGGCGTCCGTGCTCTACCTGGACCGTACGAGCAAGCGGCTGCAGGCCTGGGACGAGATCGAACTGGGCGGGCTCGGCCTGACGAAGGCGGAGGTCAGCCGCCATCTCCCCCGGGAGAACCGCCCCGGGGCGCCCACCTCGCCGACGCCCTCCACCCCCTCCCGGTAAACCGTTTTGGCGATAGCTCCCCGCATCCCATATGCTTCTCACGTCCCCGACGCGCTGCAAGGCGCACACGGCGGGCCTCTTAGCCCTCATCGTCTAGTGGCCCAGGACGCCGCCCTTTCAAGGCGGTAGCACGGGTTCGAATCCCGTTGGGGGCACGCAACACCTGTGCGAGACTGGTGCTCGCACATTGCTTGGTCCTGTGGAGCAGTTTGGAGTGCTCGCCACCCTGTCAAGGTGGAGGCCGCGGGTTCAAATCCCGTCAGGACCGCTTGCGATTCCTCGCGGATCGCGTGGCTGGGTAGCTCAGTTGGTACGAGCGATCGCCTGAAAAGCGATAGGTCGCCGGTTCGATCCCGGCCCCAGCCACCTCTTCCAGAAGCCCCGCCGGTCCCGGCGGGGCTTCTGCGTTTCCCCCGGCGCGACGCCGCCCGAAGCACCCCTCTCGGGGCCACGCACGGGCGGGGGCGCCTCTTCCCTCTGCCTCCCTCTCCTGCCTGGCTCCAGTCCCGCCGCTCCGCGGCGGATGCCTCCCCCCCCACCCACCCGTTCACCCCGCGACGCAGGGTGGGGGTAGGGGCGGGTGGGTGGGCGGGGGAGGCTCGCTGGCTGGGGGCTTGGGTAGTCGCCCCCGCCGGGCCGTCACCCGCGTACGAGACGGGAGGGGACGTGGGGGTATGTGCGCACGGAGCACCGAGCCAGCAATAGCAATGTTGTCCGCGAGGCGTGGCGAACAGTGGATGGCGAGTACGCACATACCCCCGCGGCCCCGCACCCACAGACGAAGCGAAGGCGCAGGCGCCCGCCCGAAACGCCCCGCACCCAACGACGGGCAAGAGGCGCAGACCCCAGCCCAAGCCGCCCCGCACCCCCCGACCACCCCGAAGCGCAGCCGCCTACGCCCCCGCGTGGGCCGGCGCGTTCGCCCGGCCCCCCGGGTGTCTGTGGCGCCAGACCCAGAACACCGTGCTGGACAGCAGCGCCCAGCCCGCCAGCACCAGGAACGGGAACGCATGCTGGTGGCCGCCGAAGTACACCGCCGTGTGCTGCGCGTTCACCGACGCCCCCGGCGGCAGCCACTGCCCGATGTGCCCCAGCACCGACGGCAGCAACGGCCACGACACCGCGCCGCCCGACGACGGGTTCCCCAGGAGCACCATCAGCCCCCACGTCGGAATCATCGCCCACCGCCCGAACAACGTGTTGAACATCGTGAAGACCATCCCCGACGTGAACATCGTCAGCGCCAGGATCAGCCACGACTCCACGAACGGAAGATCAAGCGCCCCCAGCCACCAGTCCACCACCGCCGCGATGACGAACGCGCCGAGCAGCGCATACAGCACCGTGAACCCGATCCGTTCCGCCGGATTCAGCCCGCGCGCGTGCACGCTCAGCTGGATCGCCCCGACGAAGCCGATGATCACGGCCGCCAGCGAGATGTAGAAGATGGCGAGCCCGCGCGGGTCCCCCTCCTGCAGCGGATTCACGTCCTTCACCGCCACCGTGACCCCGACCTTCTCCCCCACCTTCGGCGCGGTCTCGGCCAGCACCTGCGCCACGGACGCGCCGGACGCCCCCGACACGTCCAGCGTCACCTTGCCGGAAGCCCCGCCGGATGACTCACCCGTTCCCGACGGCACGTCCAGGATCGCGAAGACCTTCTGCTCCTCCATGTCCTCGCGCGCCGCCGCCCGGCTCCCGTACCGCCGCACC
This sequence comes from Streptomyces sp. NPDC041713, assembly GCF_055591085.1. NCBI lineage: Bacteria > Bacillati > Actinomycetota > Actinomycetes > Kitasatosporales > Streptomycetaceae > Streptomyces > Streptomyces sp. NPDC041713. The sequence goes on along the minus strand of NZ_JBVIZY010000003.1, from coordinate 760,487 downwards.
TCCAACGACGCGTTCAGCGCCTTCTCCATGCCCTCCAGGAACGCCTTGCCGCGCGCCGAGTCCGAGGAGTTCACCACCGCGGTGGGGATGTGGTGGGGGGTCGGCTTCGCCATGGAGTACGTGTACGAGCCCGCGAAGAGCCCCGCCGCGGCCGCCAGGATGAACACCAGCACGGTCGCGGGCAAGAACGGCCCCTGCTTGAACGCGTCCCACCGCTCGCTCCGGGTGGGCACCCGCCCATGGGCACCATGCGCCCCGGCACCATCCGCCCCGCCCGCCTCGTGCTCTTGCTGCTCCGGCTCATGATCAGGCATACGAATACGCTAAACCACGTAAAACCTTCCGACCTGCCCAGTACCCGCTCAGATCACTCCGCAGCCGACGAAACGGACTCGTCCCCTCTCCTCCGCCGCCGCCACCCCCGTACCGCCAGCCCCACCCCCACCAGCACCACGACCCCGACCAGCAGCACGGCGTCCGGCACCGCGCGGCCCACGCCGCCGGCCCACTGCTCCACGGCGAACGAGTCGTCCACGTCCAGCAGGCCCGGCAGCGCCGTCGTCCCGTCGTAGGCCAGGAACAGCGCCCCGAGGCCGACGAAGAACAGGCCGGACAGCAGCGACGTCGTATGCAGCTCGACCCGGCCGAGCCGCCCGCCGAGCCACCCCGACCGCCCGCCGAGCCGGAACGTCCGCCCCCGCAGCCACCCGCGCCGCCCCAGGTCGAACCGCTCCCAGAGCAGCGCGAGCAGGAAGAGCGGCACGGCCATGCCCAGCGCGTACACGGCGAGCAACAGCCCCCCGTAGACCGGGCTTCCGCTCACCGCCGCCACCGTCAGGACGCTGCCGAGGATCGGCCCGGCGCAGAATCCGGCGAGCCCGTACACCGCCCCCAGCGCGTACACCGAGAAGGCCGTCGTCGGACGGATGCGGCCCGAGAGCTCCGCCATCTTCCGTGAGGCGAACCCCATGCCGAGGATCTGCAGCACCCCGAGCCCGATGATCAGCCACCCGGCGACGAGCACCAGCTGGTCGCGGTGGCCGAAGAAGAACCGCCCGGCGTAGGACCCGGCGGCGCCCAGCGGCACCAGCGTGGTCGCGAGCCCGGCGTAGAAGATGCCGGTCCGCGCGACGAGGCGCGACGCGGAGTCGATCGAGTAGGCGAAGAAGGCCGGCAGGAGCAGGGCGCTGCACGGACTGACGAGGGCGAGCAGACCGCCCAGGAACGCGGCGAAGTACCCGACATCGGCGGTCACTCCGAACCACCCTCGCCCTGTCCCTTGCCCTGGCCCTGTCCCTTGCCCTGGCCCTGTCCCTGGCCCTGGCCCTGTCCCTCGCCCTTCCCCGACCGCTTCGACTTCGCGTCGCGCGCCGCCGTCTCGATCGCCTGGTGGAAGACCTGGTCCGGCTGCGCGCCCGAGATCGGCCGGCCGTTGACCAGGAAAGAGGGCGTCGACGCGGCGCCGAGCCCGTACGCCTCCTCCTGGTCCTCGCGCACCGCGTCCCCCGCCGCGTCGCTCCCCGCGTCCGCGACGAACCGGTCGACGTGCTTGACCCCGGCCTCCTTCGCGAGCTCCTTCAGGCGGTCGTCGCCGAACCCCTTCTCCTTGGAGCCCTCGGCGTACGCCGCCTCGTGGAACTGCCAGAAGCGGCCCTGCCGCCCCGCCGCCCATGCGCCGCGCGCGGCCCGCTCGGAGTCCTTTCCGAAGATCGGGAAGTTGCGCCATTCGATGCGCAGGGTGCCGTCTTCCACGTACTTCTTCACGAGGCCCGGCTCGGTGTCGCGGGCGAACTTCCCGCAGAAGCCGCACTTGAAGTCGGCGTACTCGACCATCACGACGGGCGCGTCCGCGCGGCCGCGCGCGAGCGGGTCCTTCGCGTCGCGCCGCGCGAGCTTCTCCAGCTCGGGGTAGACGCCTTCCTGCGAGCCGGCCTCGGGGGAGGAACCCGCGGCCTCCTCCCGCACGGTGTGGTTGCCGGAACCCTCCGGCTTGGTCGCGGTGTACGAGGCGACGCCGAGCAGCAGCGCGGCCACGGCGACGCCCGCGCCGATGGCGACGTTCCTGCTTTTCTGGCTCTTCTTGCTCTTGGTGTCGTCGTTCTTGGGCATCAGAGCGATCTCTCTTGTCCTGTTGTACTGGTACGTCGATGAAGGGGCCCCTGAGGTCAGGGGCCTCCTACACGCGCAGGACCGAGAGATCCATCGGGGAGGGCGGGTCGAGGGCGGGCGGCGCGCGGCCGGGCGCCATCGACAGGACGGGCCGGCCGACACCGCACGCGCCGGTCGCGGCGTGCGCGTCGTACAGCGCGGGCAGCAGCTCCTGCGCCGCGCCGGTCCGCGCCGGTGTCCCCGGCACGTGATCCGCGTCCTGCGGGCTCCCCTTGCCGCAGCCGGGGGCGGGCACGCCGGACACCCCGGGCACCCCGGCCATCGCTGCCGTCGCTTCGGTCACCACCGGAGCCGACGAGAAAGCCGACGCGGAAGTCGACGCGGAAGCCGGCGACGAGAACGCTGCCGACGAAGAGGCCACCGCCGAAGCGGACCCCCCGCCTCCGCAGAACACCCCGAGCACGAGCACGACGAGCAGCACCCCCAACAGAGGGGACCACGACGCACGCGCACGGGACAGCATGCGCGAAATCGTACGTGCCGGGGCGTCCCGCCGGAGAAATCGGTTCGCCAGCCTCCAGCCGCGGGTGAGATCCTGGAACCCGTATGTCTACGCAGCCCGCCCTCACCCTCGACACCCTCGCCTCCCGTCTGTCCGAGCTCTCGCTGCGCGACGAGCACCGGATCGGCCGGCGGCTGGAGGGTGCACGCCGCATCCGCAAGCCCGAGGCCCGCGCCGCCGTCCTCGCCGAGATCGCGGCGGACGTGGAGAAGGCCGGGGCGCGGATGGCCGAGCGCGGCTCACGGCTGCCCGTGATCACGTATCCGGAGCAGCTGCCGGTCAGCCAGAAGAAGGACGACATCGCGGCCGCGATCCGCGACCACCAGGTCGTGATCGTCGCGGGCGAGACCGGCTCGGGCAAGACCACGCAGATCCCCAAGATCTGCATGGAGCTCGGCCGGGGCGTGCGCGGCATGATCGGGCACACCCAGCCCCGCCGCATCGCGGCCCGCACGGTCGCCGAGCGCGTCGCCGAGGAGCTGGACACCCCGCTGGGCGAGGCCGTCGGCTGGAAGGTCCGCTTCACCGACCAGGTCGGCGCGGACACGTACGTGAAGCTGATGACGGACGGCATCCTGCTGGCCGAGATCCAGACCGACCGCGAACTGCGCGCGTACGACACGATCATCATCGACGAGGCCCACGAGCGGTCCCTCAACATCGACTTCCTGCTCGGCTATCTCGCGCAGCTGCTGCCGAAGCGGCCGGACCTGAAGGTCGTGATCACCTCCGCGACCATCGACCCAGAGCGGTTCTCGCGGCACTTCGGGGACGCGCCGATCGTCGAGGTCAGCGGACGCACGTATCCGGTGGAGGTGCGTTATCGCCCGCTCCTCGAAGAGGACAGCGAGGACTCCGACCGCGACCAGATCACCGCGATCACGGACGCCGTCGAGGAGCTGCAGGCCGAGGGCAAGGGCGACATCCTCGTCTTCCTCTCCGGGGAGCGCGAGATCCGCGACACGGCGGACGCGCTGAACAAGAAGAACTTTCGGTTCACCGAGGTCCTGCCGCTCTACGCCCGGCTCTCGCACGCCGAGCAGCACCGCGTCTTCCAGCAGCACACGGGCCGCAGGATCGTTCTCGCGACCAACGTCGCCGAGACCTCCCTGACGGTCCCCGGCATCAAGTACGTGATCGACCCGGGCACCGCCCGCATCTCCCGCTACAGCCACCGCACGAAGGTGCAGCGGCTGCCCATCGAGGCGATCAGCCAGGCCAGCGCCAACCAGCGCAAGGGCCGCTGCGGGCGTACGTCGGACGGCATCTGCATCAGGCTGTACAGCGAGGACGACTTCCTCTCGCGCCCCGAGTTCACCGACGCCGAGATCCTCCGTACGAACCTCGCGTCCGTCATCCTGCAGATGACCGCGGCAGGCCTCGGCGACATCGAGAAGTTCCCCTTCATCGACCCGCCGGACCACCGCAACATCCGCGACGGCGTCCAACTCCTCCAGGAACTGGGCGCGTTGGACCCCGCCCAGAAGGACCCGAAGAAGCGGCTCACCCAGCAGGGCCGCAAGCTCAGCCAGCTGCCCGTCGACCCGCGCCTCGCCCGGATGGTCCTGGAGGCCGACAAGAACGGCTGCGTGCGCGAGGTCATGGTGATCGCGGCCGCGCTCTCCATCCAGGACCCGCGCGAGCGCCCGGCGGAGAAGCAGGCGCAGGCCGACCAGCAGCACGCCCGCTTCAAGGACGAGACGAGCGACTTCCTCGCCTACCTCAACCTGTGGCGGTACGTGCGGGAGCAGCAGAAGGAGCGCGGCTCCTCCTCCTTCCGGCGTATGTGCAAGGCGGAGTACCTGAACTTCCTGCGGATCCGCGAGTGGCAGGACATCTACACGCAGCTGCGCACGGTCGCCAAGCAGATGGGCATCCACCTCAACGAAGAGGACGCCCCCGAGCAGCACGTCCACATCTCCCTCCTCGCCGGCCTGCTCTCCCACATCGGGATGAAGGACGTGAAGGAGTCGAAGGAGAGCAAGGAGCGGGACCCCAAGCAGCGCGGCGGCGGCCGGAACGAATACATCGGCGCGCGCAACGCGAAGTTCGCGGTCTTCCCCGGCTCGGCGCTCTTCAAGAAGCCGCCGCGCTTCATCATGTCGGCCGAGCTGGTGGAGACCTCCCGGCTGTGGGCGCGGGTCAACGCGCGCATCGAGCCGGAGTGGGTCGAGCCGCTCGCCCAGCACCTGGTGAAGCGCACGTACAGCGAGCCGCACTGGGAGAAGGACCAGGCGGCGGTGATGGCGATAGAGAAGGTCACGCTGTACGGCGTGCCGATCGTCACCGACCGCAAGGTGAACTACGGCCGGATCGACCCCGAGGTCTCCCGCGACCTGTTCATCCGCAACGCGCTGGTCGAGGGCGACTGGCGCACGCACCACAAGTTCTTCGCCGCCAACCGCAAGCTCCTCACCGAGGTCGAGGAGCTGGAGCACCGGGCGCGGCGCCGCGACATCCTCGTCGACGACGAGACGCTCTTCGACTTCTACGACCAGCGGGTCCCCGCGGACGTCGTCTCGGGCGCCCACTTCGACTCCTGGTGGAAGAAGAAGCAGCGCGAAGAGCCCGAACTGCTCGACTTCGAGCGGTCGATGCTCATCAACGAGAAGGCGCAGGGCGTATCCAAGGCGGACTACCCCGACGCGTGGCGCCAGGGGCAGCTCACGTTCCGGGTGACGTACCAGTTCGAGCCGGGCGCGGACGCGGACGGCGTGACGGTCCACATCCCGCTGCAGGTCCTGAACCAGGTCACCGACGAGGGCTTCGACTGGCAGATCCCGGGGCTGCGCGAGGACGTGGTCATCGAGCTGATCCGCTCCCTGCCCAAGCCGATCCGCCGCAACTACGTGCCGGCGCCGAACTTCGCGAAGGCGTTCCTGGAGCGTGCGGTGCCGCTGCAGGAGCCGCTGCACGTGACGCTGGCGCGCGAGCTGCAGCGGATGGTCGGGGTGCCCGTCGCGCCGGACGACTTCGACCTGACGCGCGTACCGGACCATTTGAAGATCACGTTCCGGATCACCGACGAGCGGCGCAAGAAGCTCGCCGAGGACAAGGACCTGGAAGCCCTGAAGGTCCGGCTGAAGCCGAAGGCCCGCCAGGCGCTCTCGCAGGCGGCCGCGGCGACGGCGGAGCGGTCGGGCGGCGCGGCGGTCGAGCGGTCCGGACTTACGGACTGGACGATCGGCACGCTCTCGCGCGTCTTCGAGACGCGCCGCGCGGGTCAGCCGGTGAAGGCGTACCCCGCGCTGGTGGACGACGGCGACACCGTCTCCGTACGGCTCTTCGACACCGAGGCCGAGCAGCTGCAGGCGATGTGGCGCGGCACCCGGCGCCTCATCCTGCGCAACATCCCCGTCAATCCGGCCAAGTTCGCCTCGGACAAGCTCAGCAACCAGCAGAAGCTCGCCCTGTCGGCGAACCCGCACGGCTCCATGCAGGCCCTCTTCGACGACTGTGCGATGGCCGCGGCGGACCAGCTGATCGCGGACTTCGGCGGGCCCGTCTGGGACGAGGAGTCGTACCGCAAGCTCTTCGACAAGGTGCGCGCGGAGATCGTCGACACGACGGTGCGGGCGGTCGGGCAGGTGCAGCAGGTCCTCGCCGCCTGGCAGGCGTGCGAGCGCCGCCTGAAGTCGGCGAAGAGCCCGGCGCTGCTCGCCAACCTCGCGGACGTGCGGGAGCAGTTGAACGCGCTCATCAAGCCGGGCTTCGTGACGGAGACGGGGCTGCGGCGGCTGGCCGACCTGATGCGGTACATGGTGGCGGCGGACCGGCGCCTGCAGCAGATGCCGGCCAACGTCCAGCGGGACAGCGCGCGCATGGAGAAGGTTCGGGAGATGCGCGACGAGTACCTGTGGCTGCTCGAACAGATGCCGCAGGGGCGGCCCGTCCCGCAGGAGGTCCTGGACATCCGCTGGATGATCGAGGAGCTCCGGGTCAGCTACTTCGCGCACGCGCTGGGCACGGCGTACCCCGTCTCCGACAAGCGCATCGTGAAGGCGATCGACGCGGCGGTGCCGTAACCGGCCGAGCGCACAGGGTGAGTTCGACCGCCGGGCCTGCACTGCTGTAGAGTCCTGTCTCGCAGCGCAACGCACCAACAAGCGCCGCGAGCAAGGTCCTGTGGAGCAGTTTGGAGTGCTCGCCACCCTGTCAAGGTGGAGGCCGCGGGTTCAAATCCCGTCAGGACCGCAGCAGAAGAAGGGCCGCATCTCTCGGGGTGCGGCCCTTCTTCGTGCCCGGTGGAGGCCGCGCCCGCGGCGGAGCCGCCATCAGACACAGCAAATCCCGTCAGGACCGCCGCAGCATGCAAGGGCCGCATCTCTCAGGGTTGCGGCCCTTCTTCGTACCCGGCGGAGGCCGCGCCCGCGGCGGAGCCGCCATCAGACACAGCAAATCCCGTCAGGACCGCCGCAGCATGCAAGGGCCGCACCTCTCGGGGTTGCGGCCCTTCTTCGTGTTCCGGCGCCCGCATTCCCACCCCCGCCCCCGGCGCGATGTCGTGCCCGCAACCTTGACTGCGTCACATTCCACCGGTACCCCGGAACAGGGAGCCGGCGGGAGGCTCCCCTGGAGGTGACGCATGTCCGCTTCTCCGGCCCCCTCGCCGTCCGCGCGGCACGAGACACGTGCCCTGCTGCGCGCGCACCTCGCCGCGGCCACCAGCTACCGCCACGTGACCCGGCACTGCCCGATCTGCCATCGACTGCTCAGACTCGCCCTGGAGCCCTCTCAGCCCGCCCAGGGCGAACGGGAGGCCCCCGAGGGCGCCTTCGTCGCGGAGGCGGCCGTCGGCGGCGCACCGGGCGAGGACGAAAGTCCCCCCAACCCATGACCAAAGCCGACGCGCGCCCCGCCCCGGCGGTGGCAGGCTGAGAGCCGAGGGCCTTTCTCCACGGCCACGATCCCTCTAGCGCAGGGGTGTCGTGCGCAACAAGCACCCCGACGTGTGACGGGTGTCACCGAACAAGTTTTGGGAACCCCGGAACTTACACCCTCCCTACAACAAGCCAATTTAATATGTGCAATTGCACCACCCCCCGGACTGCCGCCCCCACTCCCCTCCGAGGACCCCCCGGACTCCGACAGAGGCGCACACGGACCCGCTCACCAGCGCGTCCTCGGCGCACAAAAAAGATCGCGCTGGACCCGGCGGAGTCCAGCGCGATCGAACGACTCACCCATGTGTCTCGGGCGTGGCTCCCGTTGGGGCGGGATCCGCGTCGCGTACAGCCAAATGTCGGACGTACGGCCAGGTTGGGGGGCCTGACCGTAGTGGTGCTCTTCGCCCGGGTTGTGCGAGTTACTGCTGCTTACGCGGTACTTCAGGCCTCGCTGCGCTGCTGCGGAATGCCCGCGAGCAGTGCGCGGACCTCAGCCTCGCGGTAACGGCGGTGTCCGCCGAGCGTGCGGATCGACGTGAGCTTGCCAGCCTTCGCCCAGCGCGTGACCGTCTTGGGGTCGACGCGGAACATCGTGGCGACCTCAGCCGGGGTCAGCAGCGGCTCGGCATCAGGGGTGCGAGCGGTCATGAGCGGCCTCCTCGGGAGAACCGAACCTTCTCGGTTCATTCCTCTAAATTCTGCACCTTGACCCGCGTTGCCCGAAATGGCGGACGCGAGTCGAGTCGGTTATAGGACGAACGGCTTGTCCTCGGCACTACAACTACACCATCCGTCCAGCCGCGTCGGCCAAACCGATGGAATTGCCCTCCCAGGTGTTCATCACCGACGGAAGCCGATGGACCATGCCATAGCGGACAGTCACGCCACAGTGACGATCAGTCACAGAGCGATCAGGAGTCAACAGACCCCCCATAGAGTGCAATGCTGAGCATTCCGCCCGTACTTGGGCGGAAGGAGCCCTCCCCGGACTCCTTGTCCTATTTTGGCACGAGGAGGGGTGATGGGCGCAAGGGCCCACTAAAGTGCGGTCCGTCACGCTTGAGATAAAAGCCCGGATCGGGACCTACGTCCCGAGGCAGCCGCGGACCGCGGGGCTCAGTTCGCGAACTGCAGGTCCCGGACCGCCCGCCACCGCTCCACGAGCCTCGCATACGCCTCGCCGGCCGCCGCGCCGTCACCGTCGCGCAGCGCCTCGATCCCCTCGGCCACGTCCGCCGCCGAGTGGTCCTCGTCCAGCTCCTCGGCGGACACCGCGTGCACGAGCCCGCCGTAGTCGAGCTCGACCAGGGAGCGCGGGTGGAACTCCTCCAGCCACCGGCCGACGTCCAGCAGCCCGTCGATGAGCGGTCCTTCGTCCAGCGCCTCGCGCAGCGCCTTCAGGCCCCGGGCGACCCGGCGCCGGGCCTGCACCATCGGGGTGCGGTAGCGCAGCAGCGGCGGGGCGCCGTCCGAACCGTACGAACCGTCCGCTCCCTCTGTTTCGTCCGCTCCGTCCGCTCCGCCCTTCTCCCCCTCCTCGTACGTCCGCTCCTCGTCGTCCACGAGGACGAACCAGTGCAGCGGCACCTGCCACGTCGAGGTACGGATCCAGGGGCGCGCGTCGGGGTTGCGGGCCAGCCACTGCTCGTAGTCCGCGGCCGTCTGGCGGCGCAGGACCGGGGGGATCACCGCGTCCAGGACCGGCGTGGGCAACTGCCCGGCCAGCTCCTCCATGGCCTGCCAGCCGCGCAGCCGGGTCCGCCACGGACAGACGCACAGCACCCCGTCGACCTCGGCCACGAAGGCCTCGCCGCTCTCGTGCACCGGCACCGGCACCGGCGGCGTGGGCAGCAAGTCGGCCAGCGAGCGCCGCAGTTCGTCCTGGTAGGTGGGCAGGTCGGGGCGGCGGGCGTAGCGCGCCCAGTGGCCGCGCTCCGGCTCGGGGAAGGCGGCCAGCGGCTCGTACACACGCAGGTAGGCCGCGTACGGAACGGTCACCGATGACACCTTGGGCACGGCTGCTCTCTCCCCCACGTACCAACTGGAAAACACTGCACAGGTTGCCATGACCGGACTTTCGCCACGTCACGCCCGACAGCCCTTAGTCTCATGCCCAACGGGCCCCCGCCACCCGTACGGGAGCCCGGCCATCCGCCGCCATTCGACCGGGAGTCACCACAGTGACCGAAGCAGACAACGGCGTCCTGCACACCTTGTTCCACTCGGAGCAGGGAGGCCACGAGCAAGTTGTGCTCTGCCAGGACCGTGCCAGCGGCCTCAAGGCCGTCATCGCCATCCACAGCACCGCCCTGGGCCCCGCCCTCGGCGGCACCCGCTTCTATCCGTACGCGACCGAGGAAGAGGCCGTCGCCGACGTCCTGAACCTCTCGCGCGGGATGTCGTACAAGAACGCCATGGCCGGCCTCGACCACGGCGGCGGCAAGGCCGTGATCATCGGGGACCCGTTCCGGATCAAGAGCGAGGAGCTGCTGCTCGCCTTCGGCCGGTGCGTCGCCTCGCTCGGCGGCCGGTACGTGACGGCCTGCGACGTCGGCACCTTTGTCGCCGACATGGACGTGGTGGCCCGCGAGTGCCGCTGGACCACCGGGCGCTCGCCCGAGAACGGCGGCGCGGGCGACTCCTCCGTGCTCACCGCCTACGGCGTCTTCCAGGGCATGCGGGCCAGCGCCCAGCACCTGTGGGGCGATCCGACGCTGCGCGGCCGCAAGGTCGGGATCGCGGGCGTCGGCAAGGTCGGCCACCACCTCGTCGAGCACCTCCTGGCGGACGGCGCCGAGGTCGTGATCACCGATGTCCGCGAGGAGTCGGTGGCCCGGATCGTCCACAAGCACCCGTCGGTGACGGCGGTCGCCGACACCGAGGCGCTGATCCGCACCGCGGGCCTGGACATCTACGCGCCCTGCGCGCTCGGCGGCGCCCTGGACGACGACTCGGTGGCGGTGCTCACCGCGAAGGTGGTGTGCGGCGCCGCCAACAACCAGCTCGCGCACCCGGGCGTGGAGAAGGACCTCGCCGACCGGGCGATCCTCTACGCGCCGGACTACGTGGTGAACGCGGGCGGCGTGATCCAGGTCGCCGACGAGCTGCACGGCTTCGACTTCGACCGCTGCAAGGCCAAGGCGTCGAAGATCTTCGACACCACCCTGGCCATATTCGCTCGCGCAAAGGAAGACGGCATTCCGCCGGCCGCCGCGGCCGACAGGATCGCCGAACAGCGGATGGCGGACGCGTGCCGATAAGAGCCGGAAGCTGACATTCCGGCCGCGCGCGACGCCGCGAGGGGCCCCCGCCGACGTCTTGGGGAGACAAGACTCACCCCCGTCGGCGGGTCGCCCGGCAAGAAGAGGTTAAAATCGCAGTTGACCAGCGAGGACGGGGCTCCTCGCGGGTTCTGCGCCGAGGCGCGTCCTGCGGGCGACGTACCGTATGGCCGCAGGAGCAGGTACCGTGGAAGCCCTACGGACCGGTCTCTCCGAGGAGAGTCCGTTCCAGATCATGAACGCGTGTCAAGACTCTGGGGCCGTCGAGCCCCGTATCCGAGGGGGTCGAGCCATGGGGCGCGGCCGGGCAAAGGCCAAGCAGACGAAGGTCGCCCGCCAGCTGAAGTACAGCAGCGGCGGGACTGACCTGTCGCGTCTGGCCAATGAGCTGGGCGCTTCGACTTCGCAACAGCCGCCGAATGGCGAGCCGTTCGAGGACGACGACGAGGAAGACGACCCGTACGCCCAGTACGCGGATCTGTATAACGACGACGGGGACGAGGACGAAGAGTCCGGTCCGTCGTCGCAGCGCCGCGGCGCTTGACCTCGTTGCAAACGCAGCATTCGTTGTCCACGGAGTCTTCGCACTTCTCGTGACAACCGCACGTCACCCGGTCCGGGGTGGTCACCACACCGGACCGGGTTTTGTGCTGCCTCGGGACTGGCTTCACCGACCGCCCACCGGCCTACTTCGCGTAGTCACCGATCAGGGCGGCGCCGCTCTCGTGGTCGCCGCGGTCGGTGATCTCGCCCGCGACCCAGGCGTCGACGCCGCGGTCCGCGAGGGTGGTGAGCGCCGCGTCCGCCGACTCCTCGGGGACGATCGCCATCATGCCGACGCCCATGTTCAGCGTCTTCTCCAGCTCCAGGCGCTCGACCCGGCCGGCCGTGCCGACCACGTCGAAGATCGCGCCGGGGGTCCAGGTCTCGCGGTCCACGATCGCGTGCAGCCCGTCCGGGATGACCCGGGCGAGGTTCGCCGCGAGGCCGCCGCCGGTGATGTGGCTGAAGGCGTGGACGTCCGTGGTGCGGGTGAGCGCCAGGCAGTCCAGGGAGTAGATCTTGGTGGGCTCCAGGAGCTCCTCGCCGAGCGTGCGGCCGAACTCCTCGACGCGGCGGTCCAGGGACCAGCCGGCGCGGTCGAAGACCACATGCCGGACGAGCGAGTACCCGTTCGAGTGAAGACCGGAGGACGCCATGGCGATCACCGCGTCACCCTTACGGATGCGATCGGGGCCGAGGAGCCGGTCGGCCTCCACCGCGCCGGTGCCGGCGCCCGCCACGTCGAAGTCGTCCGGGCCGAGCAGGCCCGGGTGCTCCGCGGTCTCGCCGCCGACGAGGGAGCAGCCGGCGAGGACGCAGCCCTCGGCGATGCCCTTGACGATGGCGGCGACCCGCTCGGGGTGGACCTTGCCGACGCAGATGTAGTCGGTCATGAAGAGCGGCTCGGCGCCGCACACGACGATGTCGTCCATGACCATCGCGACGAGGTCGTGGCCGATGGTGTCGTAGACGCCCAGCTGCCGGGCGATGTCGACCTTCGTGCCGACGCCGTCGGTCGCGGTGGCGAGCAGCGGGCGCTCGAAGCGCTTGAGGGCGGAGGCGTCGAAGAGCCCGGCGAAGCCGCCGAGGCCGCCGAGGCCCGCGACCTCGGGGCGCTGGGTCTTCCTGACCCACTCCTTCATCAGCTCGACGGCGCGGTCGCCCGCCTCGATGTCGACGCCCGCGCTTGCGTAGCTGGCACCAGTGGTCTCAGACATGACGGTGAGAACTTTCGTGTCGTACTGCGTGGGGGTCTTACGGGCGACGGATCGCGTCGGCCGCTGCCGTGGACGCCGGGCCTGCGGCCAGCTCCGTCTCCAGAAGCTGCTTGCCGAGCAGTTCCGGGTCGGGCAGGTCCATCGGGTACTCGCCGTCGAAGCAGGCGCGGCAGAGGTTCGGCTTGTCGATGGTCGTGGCCTCGATCATGCCGTCGATGGAGATGTACGAGAGGGAGTCGGCGCCCATGGAGGTGCCGATCTCCTCGATGGTCATGCCGTTGGCGATGAGCTCGGCGCGGGTCGCGAAGTCGATGCCGAAGAAGCACGGCCACTTCACGGGCGGGGACGAGATCCGGATGTGGATCTCGGCGGCGCCGGCCTCGCGGAGCATCTTGACCAGGGCGCGCTGGGTGTTGCCGCGGACGATCGAGTCGTCGACGACCACCAGGCGCTTGCCCTTGATGACTTCCTTGAGCGGGTTGAGCTTGAGGCGGATGCCGAGCTGGCGGATCGTCTGCGAGGGCTGGATGAAGGTCCGGCCGACATAGGCGTTCTTGACCAGGCCCGCGCCGAAGGGGATGCCGGACGCCTCCGCGTACCCGATCGCGGCGGGGGTGCCGGATTCCGGGGTCGCTATGACGAGGTCGGCCTCGACCGGAGCTTCCTCGGCGAGTTTCCGGCCCATCTCGACGCGCGAGAGGTAGACGTTCCGCCCGGCGATGTCGGTGTCGGGGCGCGCCAGGTAGACGTACTCGAAGACACAGCCCTTGGGCTTCGCTTCCGCGAATCGGGAGGTTCGCAGTCCGTTCTCGTCGATCGCGACGAACTCGCCGGGCTCGATCTCGCGGACGAAGCTGGCGCCGCAGATGTCGAGCGCCGCGGACTCCGAGGCGACGACCCAGCCGCGCTCCAGGCGGCCGAGGACCAGCGGGCGGATGCCCTGCGGGTCGCGGCCCGCGTACAGCGTGTGCTCGTCCATGAAGACGAGGGAGAAGGCGCCCTGAACCTGCGGGAGGATCTTCATGGCGGCGTCTTCGATGGTCAGCGGCTTGCCGTCGTCGTCCACCTGGCCCGCGAGGAGAGCCGTCACCAGGTCGGTGTCGTTGGTCGCGGCGACCTGGGTCGCGCGGCCGTTCTCCTTGGGGAGCTCGGCGACCAGCTCGGCGAGCTGGGCCGTGTTGACGAGGTTGCCGTTGTGCCCGAGCGCGATGGAGCCGTGCGCGGTGGCACGGAACGTCGGCTGGGCGTTCTCCCAGACGGAGGCTCCGGTGGTCGAGTAGCGGGCGTGACCGACCGCGATATGACCCTGGAGCGAGCCGAGAGAGGTTTCGTCGAAGACCTGGGACACGAGGCCCATGTCCTTGAAGACGAGGATCTGGGAGCCGTTGCTGACCGCGATTCCCGCGGATTCCTGGCCCCGATGCTGGAGGGCGTAGAGCCCGAAGTACGTGAGCTTTGCGACCTCTTCGCCCGGAGCCCAGACACCGAAGACGCCACAAGCGTCCTGGGGGCCTTTCTCGCCGGGGAGCAGATCGTGATTGAGTCGACCGTCACCACGTGGCACGTCTTCGAGTGTAGGCGAGATCGACCACTGGTCCGAATTGGGGATACAGCCCTTGTACGGACGGTGACGAACCGCCGGTGGGGCGCCCGAGTGCTAAGCCCTCGTGAACAGGCGGGCCCCTCCGTTGACACCCGGTGCGGCGCCCGGCCAGGCTCCTGGCCCATGCAGCCGCCCCCCGGAGACCTCGCGGTCCCGCTCGTGGAGCGCCGCCACGTCGACCTGGTCCGTGTCGCGAGCGCCATCTGTCGCCGCGCTGCCTGAACACCCCCTTTTCTTCTCGCTCTTCCCCTTTCCCCCTCTCCCCTTTCCCTCGGGTGCGGGCCGCCGCCTGTCGTGCCGCCGCGCCCCGTTCAGGAGCGCCCTGTGTCTTCGTACGGATACCAGCTGTCCCGGCGTGCCTTCGGCGGCGTCGTCGGAGCCTCGGCCACCGCCGCCGCCGTCGGGCTGCCCGCCGCCGAGGCGCGCGCGGCCGAGGAGGAGCGGCCGTTCCGGGCCGCCGCGTCCCGGAAGGCCAAGCGGCCGAACATCCTCTTCATCCTCGGGGACGACCTCGGCTGGGCCGACCTCTCCTCCTACGGGGCGCCGCACATCAAGACCCCGAACCTGGACCGGCTCGCCCGCCAGGGCGTGCGGTTCACGGACGCCTACGCCGGCTCGTCGACCTGCTCGCCCACCCGTTTCAGCCTGTACACGGGCCGCTTCCCGGGGCGTACGAAGGGCGGGCTCGCCGAGCCGATAGCCGACCGGTCGGTGGGGCTCGACCCGGACCACCCCACGCTCGCCTCGCTGCTGCGCGACGCCGGGTACGCGACCGCCCTGATCGGCAAGTGGCACTGCGGCTACCTGCCCGACCACTCCCCCACGAAGTCCGGCTGGGACGAGTTCTTCGGCAACTTCGGCGGGGCCCTGGAGTACTACTCGAAGCTGGGGCTCGGCGGGGAGTACGACCTCTTCGAGGGCGCGGTCAGGGAGGGCGACGCCGAGTACAAGGACCTGCGGTACTACACGCGGATCCTCACCGAGCGCGCCGGTGACTACATCCGGCGCGCGCACGACCGGCCGTGGCTGCTCAACCTCAACTTCACCACCCCGCACTGGCCGTGGATCGCGGACGGCGACGAGGAGGAGAGCGCGGAGATCGTCCGCAGGATCAAGGCGGGGCAGGAGGGGGCGCTGTGGCATCAGGACGGCGGCTCGGTGGCGAAGTACACGGAGATGGTCGAGGACCTGGACCGCTCGGTCGGGCAGGTGCTGGGCGCGCTGCGGCGGTCCGGTCAGGAGCGGGACACCCTGGTGTTCTTCGCCTCCGACAACGGCGGTGAGCGCTTCTCGTACAACTGGCCGCTGTCCGGCAACAAGGGGTCGCTGAAGGAAGGCGGGATCCGGGTGCCGACCCTCGTGCGGTGGCCGGCGCGGATCGACGGCGGGCAGGTCAGCCACGAGCCCGTCTACACGCCGGACTGGACGGCGACCCTCCTGGAGATCGCCGGGGCCCGGCCCGACCCCGCGCACCCGCTGGACGGCACGAGCCTCGCCCCGTATCTGCTGCGGGGCGCGGAGCTCGCCGAGCGTGAGCTCTTCTGGCGGGTGCGCGGGGAGCGGGCGCTGCGGCGCGGGAAGTGGAAGTACTACCGCGGCAAGGGCGGCCCGGACCAGCTGTTCGACCTCACGGCCGACCGGCGCGAGCAGGCCGACCGGTCGGCGGGCGAGCCGGAGCTCCTCGCCGAACTGAAGGCGGCGTGGGAGCGGACGGAGAAGGAGCTGCTGCCCTATCCGCAAGGGTGAGACGGGGGCGCCCCCGCGGTTGCTTCCGGTTACTTCTTCGCGTCCTTGGTGGCCGCGTTCGCGCTGATCACCGTGCCGTCGGCGGCCGTGAGCTTCAGGGTGTCCTGCCGCACCTCGTACCGCGCCTTGCCGTCGAAGAGCTTCAGGAGTTCGCGCTCGGTCTTCATCGGCTCGCCGGGGCACATCTTGCGGGTGGTCGTGGGCGGGCCGAAGGTGATGCGGCCGTTCGCCACCTCGGCCTTGGCGGTGACGGTGTTGCAGCCGAGGTTGCCGCGCACCTTGCCGTCCTCGCCGAAGGTCAGATGGACCTTGCCGTCCATCTCCTTCGGCAGGGCCGCGGCCGTGCCGCCGTCGCCGACGGCGCTCACCTGCCACCGGGTGCCGGTGAGCGGGGCGTCGGGTTCCGCGGGCCGTGAGGTGAAGTTCACGCGGTCTCCCTTAGGCGTGGTGAGGGTCATCCTGCCGTCGGCGACCTTCGCGGTGAACCTGCCCTCGCCGAGGGCGTGCACGAGGTCCTTCTCGAAGTTCATGCGGCCGTCGTCCATGCAGGCCCGCTTGGTCATCCGGGGCGTGCCGAAGTCGAGGGTGTCGCCCTTGACGGACACGTCGGAGCCGAACGCGTTGCAGCCGTAGCTGCCGCCGGCCTTCCCGTCCTTGCCGATCTTGAGGTAGGCGCCCGCCGGGGCGTCCTGTTCCTTGCCGCCCAGGGTGAGGCTGTCGACGTGCCAGCGCACGCCGGTGAGGCCCGGCTCGCTCTGCACGGAACGGCCACCGGAGTCGCCGTCGGATGCGCCGTCGGAGCCGGTCCCGGACTCGGTGCCGCATGCGGTGAGCAGCAGCCCGGCGGAGGCCAGCGCGGTCAGGGTGAGGGTCAGACGTTGCGTGTGCATGACGATGTGACGGGACATGTGGGGGTCCCGGTTCCATCGGGCCCGCGGTGACATCGACGCCGTGCCGCACCGTCCCGCACCGCATCGACGCCGTGCCGCACCGACACCGCCCCACCCCGCCCCGCTAGCCCATGATCGGCAGCAGCCCCGAGAGGTCCGCCCGTTCCCCGCTCGCGCTCACCTTCGCCGCCTCGCGCGCCGTCGCCCAGTCCGTGCGCCCGGTCGCGAGGCGGATCCAGGTGAGCGGATCGGTCTCGACGACGTTGGGCGGGGTGCCGCGGGTGTGCCGGGGCCCCTCGACGCACTGCACGACCGCGTAGGGCGGCACGCGCACCTCGGTCGAGGCGCCGGGCGCCTTCAGGGCGAGGGCGTCCGCGAGCAGCCGGGTGCAGGCGGCCAGTGCCTGCCGGTCGTACGGGACGTCGAGACCCGGCACCGCGTCGTTCAAGTCGTCGGTGTGGACGATGAGTTCGACGGTACGGGTGACCATGAAGTCGGCCAGGGTCATGGCGCCGAAGCGGGACGGCACCAGGCGCGTGTCCGGCGCCGAGGGCAGCGTCTCCTCGATGCCGGCGAGGGTGCGGGCGAAGAGCGTGCCGAGGTCGGCGCCGGCGGTCCCGGCGAGTTCCCGGGTGTCCTGGTCGACCTGCCCGGCCGCGCCGACCGTGGCGAACGGCCAGTCCATGAGCGGGACTTCGTGCCGGGCGGGCTCCGGCAGGGTGAGGTACCGATGGACGGTGCCGAGCACCATCGCGAGGTGCGCGGCCAGTTCGCGGACCGTCCAGTCGCCGAGCCGGGTGGGCCGGGCGAGCTGCTCGGGCGTGAGGCCGGCGACCGCTTCCCGTACGGCGCCGAACTGGGTGAGCACGGCGGTGCGGATCTTGGTGGAGTCGTACGCGCGCATGCGCTTCTTGGCCGGTGGCATGGGGCCGACCCTAAGCGGTGCCGGGGTATCCCTGAAGTCCCTTTTCGACCAGGTCGAAGGCGCGGCCCGCCAGCGCCGCGCAGTCGTCGGCCATGGCGTCGACGCTGTCGCCGGCGATGAGTCTGCGGTGGTTCTCCAGGATGACCGCGTCCCGTGCCGCGGTGAGCTGGTGGGCGGCGATGCCCGCCATCAACCGGTCGCCGGTCTCCTCGGCGAGCGCGTCGGTGAGGAGCTCGGTGCTGCGCATCTGGAAGATCATCACGCGGCGGGCCAACGCGGGGGTGTCGCTGATCAGTTGGCGCAGCTGGAGCAGGCGCGGGTCCCCGGAGAGCCCGATGGAGGGGTCGCGTTCGTCGATCTTGGCCAGGAACTGGCGGCGGACCGCAGCGACCGCCGACTCGCCGGGCGCACGGTGGCGCACGGCGTCGGCGGGGTCCCCCACGTGGTCCTCCATGGGGCGCAGGAGCACGTCCTCCTTGGTGCCGAAGTAGTTGAAGACGGTCATCTTCGAGACCTCGGCGGCGGCGGCGATCTCCACGACGGAGACCTTGTCGTACCCGCGCTCCAGGAAGAGGTCGAGCGCGGTCCGCCAGATCCGCATCGCGGTCTGCCGCTTCTTGCGCTCGCGCAGCCCCAGGGTTTCCTCAGCCATGGCCGTACTGTACCAGGATGAAATTTTGCCTCGGCTGAAATATTGACTGAGTACATTTCTACCGGCAGGGTGAGGCCATGCCCCTGACACCCACCGCCGCGGCCGGCCCGGCCGACGCGCCGCCCGCCCCGCTCCTGACCGAGGGGCGGCGCAAGGTCGCCCTCGTCGTCTGTCTCGCCACGATCGTGCTCGCCGTCCTCGACCTGCAGATCGTCTCCGCCGCGACCGTGCCGATCGTCCGCGACCTCGACCCCGTCCACGGCGTCGACGCGATCCCCTGGCTGGTCAGCGCCTACGCCCTGGCCGGCGCCGCGATGCTCCCGCTGTACGGCAAGCTCTGCGACGTGCTCGGCGCCGAACGGATCTTCGTCGCCGCCGTCACCGTCTTCCTCATCGGTTCCGCGCTCTGCGGCGCCGCCCAGTCGATGCCCCAGCTCATCGCGGCCCGCGCCGCGCAGGGCGTCGGGGGCGGCGGCCTGATGAGCGTCACGATGGTGGTGCTCGCCCAGCTCAAGGGGCCCGACGGCAAATCCACGAAGAGCGGCAGCTTCGGCGGTGTCGTCGCGGGCGGCGGCATGGCGCTCGGCCCGTGGCTCGGCGGCCTCCTCGCCGACCACGCGAACTGGCGCTGGATCTTCTACGTCAACCTGCCCGTCGGCATCGCGGTCCTCGCCGCGTCCGCCGTCGTCCTGCGGCTGCCGCGCCGCCCCGCCGTGCGCCGCGCCGTCGACTACCCGGGGGCCGCGCTCGCCGCCGCCTTCTCCGTGGCGCTGCTCCTGGTCACCGACTGGGGCGGCAAGCAGTACGCCTGGTCCTCGCCCGTCGTCGTCGGCCTGCTCGCCGCGACCGCGGCCACCCTCGCGCTGTTCCTGTGGCGGCAGTCCAGGGCCGCCGAACCGGTGCTTCCGCTCTCCCTGTTCCGCATCCCGCAGCTGCGCCGGGGCTTCGCCATCCAGGGCCTGACCGGCGCCGCCATGATGTGCGTCATCTATTACGTGCTGGTCTACCTGCAGATCGCCCGGGGCGTGTCCAGCTCGTCGGCCGGGCTCTATCTGCTGCCGATGGCCGCCGGCATGACCGCCGTCGGACTGCTCTCGGGCCGGCTCGCCGCGCGCGGCTGGTCCGCGCGGACGTTCACCGTCAGCGGCACGGCGACCGCCGCCGTGGCCTTCGGGCTCCTCGCGACCGTGGGCCCGGACACCTCGCTCTGGCTGATCCGCGCCGAACTCCTGCTGGCCGGCGCCGGGTTCGGCCAGCTGATCGGACAGCTCATCCAGCTCGCCCAGGACTCCGCCCCGCCCCACCAGCTGGGCGTCGCGACGACGGCCATCCGCTTCTTCCAGACCCTCGGGAACGCGATCGGCACCGCCCTGTTCGGCACGGTCCTGCTCCGCCTGTACGCGGCGAACGGCCCCGGCGGCGACATCGGCGCCCTGCCCGGCCTGACCGGGAGCGCCCACGCCGCCGCCGTACGGGCCTACGTCGACGCCACCGACACCGTGTTCCTGTGCGGCGCCGGGGTCATGCTGCTCGGGACCGCTCTCGCGCTGCGGCTTCCCCGGCAACGGTGAACACCTCGCCGCTCGCGGGCACCCCGACCCCGCGCCAGGTGAAGGGCACGCCCCGCGCGGTGGCCAGGTCGGGGCCGTCCATCAGCTGGAAGTGCAGGTGCGGTTCGGTGGAATTGCCGGAGTTCCCGCAGTGGCCGATGCGCTGCCCGGCGACGACCTCGTCCCCCGCCCGTACCGCGAGCGAGCCCTGCCGGACGTGGGCGTACACCGCGTACGTGCCCTCGCCGAGGTCGAGCATGACGTGGTTGCCGACGACGCGGCGCGGCCCGCCGACGGTCCGCCCGATGCTCTCGACCAGCCAGAAGTACAGCACCCCGAGGAGAGAGCTGCGGCTGAGGTGGTCGCGCTGGCGGTCCTCGGCGTGCACGACCGTGGCGTCGGCCACCGCGTACAGCGGCGCCCCGAACGCCGGGTACGCCGCGCCGCGCCGGGCGACGGGCCAGAACCAGACGGGGACGGGCCGGGCCGGGCCTTCCGCGGGCTCGGCCGTGATGTCGATGGCGTAGCTCTGCCCGAAGTTGTGCGTGCCGTGGCTCGGCACCTTGTCGGCGGGGCTGTTGAGCGCGGACCAGCGGCCGGTGACCGGGGGCTCGACCTCGACCGGGGTCCGGGGCGCGCGGTCGATGCGGCGGCGGGCGGCGCGGGAGTTCACGAGGCCGATGGCGATCGCGCCGATCGCGGGCAGCCAGCTCACCCAGTAGCCGTACGGCAGGTCCGCGACGAACCTGACGACGATCTGGACGAAGAAGACCACCCACAGCGCGTGCTGGGCCACTGCGGCGAGCTTGCGGCGTCCTTCTGACATGACTTCCCCCTCGTACAACGGTGATCAGGCTCGTACAACGGTGATCAGGAAACGGTGATCAGGTGACGGCGGTCAGGTGACGGGGCGCGCGGCCGTGAGCACCACGAGCAGCGGCACCACCCGTCCCGCCGGGACCTCGTACCGCCCGCGCTCGGTGGTGTGC
Organism: Streptomyces sp. NPDC041713; assembly: GCF_055591085.1. NCBI lineage: Bacteria > Bacillati > Actinomycetota > Actinomycetes > Kitasatosporales > Streptomycetaceae > Streptomyces > Streptomyces sp. NPDC041713. The sequence goes on along the minus strand of NZ_JBVIZY010000003.1, from coordinate 739,534 downwards.
AGCCAGCCGGCGGCGGTCAGTTGGCGCAGGTGGTGGTAGATCTGGCCGGTGGTGCCGACGTCGTCGAGCGCGGCCAGTTCGGCGGCGGTGCGCAGTCCGCCGAGGATCTCCCGCAACAGCCGCAGCCGTACGGGATGGCCGAGCGCGGCGAACGACTCGGCGGCGTCCGACCACTCGCCCTCGAACAGCGCCTCCGTGAGCTGCCCGTACTGCCAGTCGTACCGATGCCCCGTCGGCACCCGCACCGAGCCGGTGAACAGGACGGCGCCGTCGGCGTCGTCGGTCACCGGGTGCCGGGCCTTCAGGGCCTCGAGGGCCCAGAAGTCGCCCTCGCCCACGGCGGGCGCGGCCGGACCCGCGCTCTCCAGCTCCGCCATGCGCCGTTCGAGCTCGGCGACGCGCTCTTCCAGATCCATGAGTGCGAGATTACGTAATTACGTAATCTCGTGCAAGCCCCACTGCCCCCCCCGGCGCCCGGAAACGTCGAAGCCCCCGCCCGGACCAGGTCCGAACGGGGGCCACGACGGTGAACCGTCAGGCGAAGAGCCCGGGGATCGTCTCCTCGTGCGCCGCGCGCAGCTCGCTCAGCGGCAGCGTGAACTCGCCCTGCACGTCGACGGCGTCACCGTCGACCACACCGATGCGGCGCACCGGCAGACCCCGCGCCCCGCACATGTCGGTGAAGCGCAGCTCCTCGCTCCGCGGCACGGCGACGACCGCGCGCCCCGCCGACTCGGAGAACAGGAAGGTGAACGCGTCCAGGCCGTCCGGCACGACGAGGCGCGCGCCCTTCCCGCCGCGCAGGCACGACTCGGTGACGGCCTGCACCAGACCGCCGTCGGACAGGTCGTGCGCGGCGTCGATCATGCCGTCGCGCGAGGCCGAGATGAGGATCTCGGCGAGCAGCTTCTCGCGCGCAAGGTCGACCTCAGGCGGAAGCCCGCCGAGGTGCCCGTGGACCACCTGCGACCAGGCCGAACCGCCGAACTCCTCGCGCGTGTCACCGAGCAGGTAGAGGAGCTGGCCCTCTTCCTTGAACGCCATCGGCGTGCGCCGGGCCACGTCGTCGATCACGCCGAGCACGGCGACGACCGGCGTCGGGTGGATCGCCGCCTCACCGGTCTGGTTGTAGAGCGAGACGTTGCCGCCGGTGACCGGGGTGCCCAGCTCCAGGCAGCCGTCCGCGAGGCCGCGGATGGCCTCGGCGAACTGCCACATGACGTCCGGGTCCTCGGGCGAACCGAAGTTCAGGCAGTCCGAGATCGCGAGCGGCTTGGCGCCGGACGCGGCGACGTTGCGGTACGACTCGGCGAGCGCGAGCTGCGCGCCCTTGTACGGGTCGAGCTTCGCGAACCGGCCGTTGCCGTCGGTGGCGATGGCGACGCCGAGCCCCGTCTCCTCGTTGATCCGGATCATCCCGGAGTCCTCGGGCTGCGCGAGCACGGTGTTGCCCTGCACGAAGCGGTCGTACTGGTCGGTGACCCAGGACTTGGCGGCCTGGTTCGGGGCGGCGACCAGCTTGAGGACCTGCTCGCGCAGCTCGGCCGCGCTCGCCGGGCGGGCCAGCTTGTTCGCGTCGTCGGCCTGGAGGGCGTCCTGCCAGGACGGGCGGGCGTACGGGCGCTCGTAGACCGGGCCGTCGTGCGCGACCGTGCGCGGGTCGACGTCGACGATCTTCTCGCCGTGCCAGAAGATCTCCAGGCGGTCGCCGTCGGTGACCTCGCCGACGACGGTGGCGATGACGTCCCACTTCTCGCAGATCGCGAGGAAGCGCTCGACCTTCTCCGGCTCGACCACCGCGCACATGCGCTCCTGCGACTCACTCATGAGGATCTCCTCAGGGGTGAGCGTGGAGTCGCGCAGCGGCACGTCGTCCAGCTCGACGCGCATGCCGCCGGAGCCGTTGGACGCCAACTCGCTGGTGGCACAGGAGAGTCCGGCGGCCCCCAGGTCCTGGATGCCGACGACGAGCTTCTCGGCGAAGGCCTCCAGGGTGCACTCGATGAGGAGCTTCTCCTGGAAGGGGTCGCCGACCTGCACGGCCGGGCGCTTGCTCGGCTTGCTGTCGTCGAAGGTCTCGGAGGCCAGGATCGAGGCGCCGCCGATGCCGTCGCCGCCGGTCCTCGCCCCGTACAGGATGACCTTGTTGCCGGGGCCCGAGGCCTTCGCGAGGTGGATGTCCTCGTGCCGCATCACGCCGATGGCACCGGCGTTGACCAGCGGGTTGCCCTGGTAGCAGGCGTCGAAGACGAGCTCGCCGCCGATGTTGGGCAGGCCCAGACAGTTGCCGTAGCCGCCGATGCCCGCGACGACGCCGGGCAGCACCCGCTTGGTGTCGGGGTGGTCGGCCGCGCCCATCCGCAGCGGGTCCACGACCGCGACCGGGCGGGCGCCCATCGCGATGATGTCGCGCACGATGCCGCCGACACCGGTGGCCGCGCCCTGGTAGGGCTCGACGTAGGAGGGGTGGTTGTGCGACTCGACCTTGAAGGTGACGGCGTACCCCTGGCCGACGTCGACGACGCCGGCGTTCTCGCCGATGCCGACGAGCATCGCGTCGTTCTCGGGGACCTTCTCGCCGAACTGGCGCAGGTGGACCTTGCTGCTCTTGTACGAGCAGTGCTCGGACCACATGACGGAGTACATGGCGAGCTCGGCGCCGGTCGGGCGGCGGCCGAGGATCTCGCGGACGCGCTCGTACTCGTCCTCCTTCAGGCCCAGTTCGGCCCAGGGGAGCTTGACGTCGGGCGTCTCGGCCGCGTGCTTGACGGTGTCCAGAGTCATGCGTTGACCAGCTTCTTCAGGATCGAGGTGAAGAATCCCAGGCCGTCGGTGCGGCCGGTCCCGATCAGCGGCTCGACCGCGTGCTCGGGGTGCGGCATGAGGCCGACGACGTTGCCCGCCTCGTTGGTGATGCCGGCGATGTCACGGAGCGAGCCGTTGGGGTTGCCGTCGAGGTAGCGGAAGGCGACGCGGCCCTCGGCCTCCAGCATGTCCAGGGTCCGCTCGTCGGCGGTGTACTGCCCGTCGATGTTCTTCAGCGGGATCAGGATCTCCTGACCCGCCGTGTAGTCGGCGGTCCAGGCGGTCGATCCGTTCTCCACCCGCAGCTTCTGCTCGCGGCAGATGAAGTGCAGGTGGTTGTTGCGCAGCATCGCGCCGGGCAGCAGGTGCGTCTCGGTGAGCACCTGGAAGCCGTTGCAGATGCCGAGCACCGGCATTCCGGCCTTCGCCTGCTCGATGACGGACTCCATCACCGGGGAGAAACGCGAGATGGCACCGGCCCGCAGATAGTCGCCGTAGGAGAACCCGCCCGGCAGCACCACCGCGTCGACCTGCTTGAGATCCTTGTCCTTGTGCCACAGCGGCACGGCTTCGGCGCCGGCGACGCGGACGGCGCGCTGGGTGTCGCGGTCGTCGAGGGTTCCGGGGAAAGTGACGACTCCAATTCGAGCAGTCACTTCGCGGCCTCCTCGGCCTTCTCCGCTTCTTCGACCTTTACGACGAAGTCCTCGATCACGGTGTTGGCGAGGAAGGTTTCCGCCAACTCGTGGATACGGGCGAGGGTGGGGGCGTCGACCGGCCCCGCCACCTCGAGTTCGAAGCGCTTTCCCTGACGTACGTCGGAGATCCCCTGGAAACCGAGGCGCGGCAGTGCACGCTGCACCGCCTGGCCCTGGGGGTCGAGGATCTCCGGCTTGAGCATGACGTCGACTACGACGCGTGCCACTGGCACTCCCGGTGTGTGGTGCTGGCGTGTGCTGCCGCAAGGCGCTGAGCAGGTTCCTTCAGACTACCGGCACAAAATTTCTACTCGCGTAGATTCGTAGCAACCTACGAGATGACGGTCACGTTCCGGCATCAGAACCGGTTTCGAAGCGAGAACCTTCACGATGAATCCATGAAAGATCACGCCTCGTCATTGGAGCCTGACACGCGGAGGTATTAGGACAGGCTTCACAATGCAATGCCGGGCACTGTACAAAGGAAATGGCAATAGTCGATACTTTGCCCAAAACATCCGTGCAGTCGGCATCACCGCATGTCAAGGCGGTAGAGCCGCGCGAAGGGACCGATATTCGTGGCGCAACGTGTCGTGGTCACTCTCTTTGACGACATCGACGGCGGGGAAGCGGCGGAAACGGTCGCGTTCGGTCTTGACGGAACGTCGTACGAGATCGACCTCAGCCAAACCAATGCGAAGAAACTGCGCACGGCCCTCGCCCCGTACCTGGAGGCGGCCCGCAAGCAGTCCAGGTCCGGGATCGCGTTCCGGCACACGGCGATCTCCCCCGACCCGTCGGCGGTCCGCGCCTGGGCCCGGTCGCACCAGATGAACGTGCCGCCCCGCGGCCGCATCCCGAAGAAGGTCTACGAGGCCTTCGAGGCCGCCAACTGACCCCGCCGGCCACCCCGCCCGCGCCCCCGGCGGCAACCGACTTGCGCTGCACCCCTCCCGGTCGGCTAAAGTCTGGAGCACGCCGAGGGGCGCGGCCGAAGGGTCGGACCTCACGGAGTCTTGCGGGTGTAGTTCAGTAGTAGAACATCCCCCTTCCAGGGGGAAGGCGCAGTGTGCAATTCCTGTCACCCGCTCTGCATCGCTCACGGACCGGTCCTCCGGTTGCGGTAAGCTGATGCACGCGCCGATCAGTGAGAGCTGGTCGGAGGCAATGCGAACGTAGCTCAGTTGGTAGAGCGCAACCTTGCCAAGGTTGAGGTCGCGAGTTCGAACCTCGTCGTTCGCTCCAGATGAGAGGCCCCGGTCGAATCGACCGGGGCCTTCTTCATGTCCCCGCGTACCGCGGGCGCGACGTCTGACATTTGTCATGCGGGCCGGTGACACCGCGCACTGCCGACGCCCCCACGGCCCGGCGACGCTGGACACATGACGGACCAAGTGATCGACGTGACCGACCTCCGGCGCGTGTACGGGGGCGGGTTCGAGGCGGTACGAGGGGTCTCCTTCTCCGTGGGACAGGGCGAGCTCTTCGCGCTGCTCGGCACCAACGGCGCCGGCAAGACGTCCACCGTGGAACTCCTCGAAGGACTCGCGGCGCCCGCCGGCGGCCGGGTGCGGGTGCTCGGACACGACCCGTACACCGAACGGGCCGCGGTGCGCCCGCGCATCGGCGTCATGCTCCAAGAGGGCGGCTTCCCCGCCGAGTTGACCGTGGCGGAGACCGTACGGATGTGGGCGGGCTGCACCAGCGGGGCCCGGCCCGCCGCCGAGGCCCTGGAGGCCGTCGGGATGGGCAGGCGGGCCGGCGTCCGCGTGAAGCAGCTCTCCGGCGGCGAGAAGCGGCGGCTCGACCTCGCGCTGGCCCTCATCGGCCGCCCCGAGGTGCTCTTCCTCGACGAACCCACCACCGGACTCGACGCCGAAGGGCGCCGCGAGACCTGGGAGTTGGTCAGGGAACTGCGCGACAACGGCACGACCGTCCTGCTCACCACGCACTACCTCGAAGAGGCCGAGGAGCTCGCCGACCGGCTCGCGATCCTGCACGAGGGGCGCATCGCCGCCGAGGGACGCGTCGCCGACGTCGTCGCCGCCCAGCCCTCGCACGTCTCCTTCGAACTGCCCGAGGGATACCTCCCCGGCGACCTGCCGCCGCTCGCCGCACTCGGCGTGAGCGGGCACGAGGTCACCGGACGCCGCATCCGGATGCGCACCGGCGAACTGCAGCGCACCGCCACCGAACTGCTGCTGTGGGCCAGGGACGCACGCGTCGAACTGGCCGGGCTCGACGTACGGGCCGCCTCCCTGGAGGAGGCGTTCCTGCGCATCGCCCGCGACGCGGAGCACGGCACCGGCGAGAAGGAGATGAAGGAGATGACGGTATGAGCACCCTCACGGCGACCACCCCGGCCGCGACCACCCCGGCCCCGACCACCCCGGCGCAGCGGATGCGGGCGCTGGCCCGCGCCGAGCTCACCCTGCTCCTGCGCAGCAAGGGGACGCTGTTCGCGGCGCTGTTCGTGCCGTTCATCATTCCCGTCACCATGAAGCAGACCGCCACCGACATGGACCTGGAAGGCACCGGGCTCGACGTCGGGACCGTCGTCCTGCCGGCCGCCCTCGGCTTCTCCCTGCTCTTCGCCGTCTACTCCGCGCTGACCGCCGTCTACACCGCACGGCGCGAGGAGCTCGTCCTGAAGCGGCTGCGCACCGGCGAGCTGCGCGACCCGGAGATCCTCGCGGGCGCCGCGCTGCCGTCGGTCTCCATCGGCATCGTGCAGAGCCTGGTCCTCGCCGTGGGCTGCGCCGTGCTCCTGGACGCCGGTGCCCCCAGCGCGCCCCATCTCGTCGTCCTCGGCATCCTCATGGGCCTCGTCATGTTCACCGCGCTGGCCGCCGTCACCGCGAGCTTCAGCAGGTCGACGGAGTCCGCGCAGGTCATGAGCCTGCCGCTGATCTTCGTGTCGATGCTCGGGTCCGGGCTCTTCGTCCCCCTCGAGGTCATGCCCGACAAGCTGGCCTCCGTCTGCGAGCTGCTCCCCCTCTCCTCCGTCATCGAACTCATCCGGGGCGGCTGGGCCGGCAACCTCTCCGCGGGGGACGCGTTCGGCGCCCTCGGCACGGCGGTGGCCTGGACCCTGCTCGCGGTGTTTGCTGTACGACGATGGTTCCGCTGGGAACCGCGCCACTGAGGAGGTACCGGGTGCTACTCGGCCGCGTACGGGCCTGGCAGCGTGGTTGGCACGGCCGCAGCAAGATCGAGAAGGTCGAGTTCCAGAGTCTCGCCAGCTGGCACGCCCTGCCCTGGATCTTCTACCTCAGCTGGAGCTCCCTGCCGCTGGGCCTGAGCCTGCGCCCCGGCCTTGCGGCACACGCCCTCGGCTGGACGCTGATCGTCCTGGGCGCGGTCCAGTGCGTGCACGCCAACCGCACGATGCGGCGCTCGCTCGACCACTTCCTGAAGCGGCGCGCGATGCCGCGCCGCGACCTGGGCGTGGCCGTCGCCCTGATGGCCGTCGCCTACGCCGTGGCGATCGGCCTGCAGGCCCCCGACAGCGTCAAGGAGGGTCTGCTCTCCCTCACCGCCATGTACTTGATGATCCCGTTCGGGCAGGCGCTGGCCTTCGCCGTGCCGATCCGGACGTATCTGATCCGCATCGCGGTCCTCGACGTGCTGATCGTCGCCGGGTTCGCCGCCGCGGGCGTGCGCGACGGGCGGCTCCTCGCGCTCGCCGGGTTCATCGTCTTCGGCGGACTCCTCACCCTGTTCGCCTCGCGCTGCGGGGCCTGGACGCTCTCCGTGATGTGGGAGGCCGACCGGGCCCGCGAGGTCGAGGCGCGGCTCGCGGTCGCCGAGGAGCGGCTGCGGTTCGGGCGGGACCTGCACGACGTGATGGGGCGCAACCTCGCCGTCATCGCCCTCAAGAGCGAGCTCGCCGTGCAGCTCGCCCGGCGCGGCAGGGACGAGGCGGTGGACCAGATGGTCGAGGTGCAGCGCATCGCCCAGGAGTCGCAGCGGGAGGTACGGGAAGTGGTGCGCGGCTACCGCGAGATCGACCTCGGCGTGGAACTCACCGGCGCGCAGGGCGTCCTGGAGGCGGCCGGGATCCGCTGCCGGGTGACCGGATCGGCGGCCGGGCTGCCCGCCGCCGTCCAGTCGGCCCTCGGCTGGGTCGTGCGCGAGGCGGCCACCAACGTGCTGCGCCACGGGGACGCCCGGCGGTGCGACATCACCCTCGCGGTGGCCGAGGGGCACACGACGCTGGTCGTCGAGAACGACGGGGTGACCGAGGTTCCGCCCGGCGACGGCCCGGCGGAAGGGGGCCCGCCCCGGCACCGCGGCACCGGGCTCGCCGGACTACGGGAACGCCTCGCCGCGGTCGGCGGGACGCTGGCGTGGACGTCCGCCGGCGGCACCTTCCGGCTCCGCGCCGAGGTGCCGCCGCAGCGCTCCGACCGCGCCGCCCTTCGGGAACCCGCAGACCCTGCCGAGGAAGAAGCCCTGCTGTGAGCCTTCGTGTGCTGCTCGCCGACGACGAGCACCTCATCCGGGGCGCGCTCGCCGCGCTGCTCGCCCTGGAGGACGACCTGGCCGTCGTCGCCGAGGCCGCGTCGGGTCCTGAGGCGCTGGCCATGGCGCGGGCCCACCGGCCCGACGTCGCCGTGCTGGATCTGGAGATGCCGGGCGCCGACGGTGTGAGTGTCGCCACAACGCTGCGGGACGAACTCCCGCACTGCCGGACCATGATCGTGACGAGTCACGGCAGACCGGGGCATCTCAAGCGGGCCCTCGCGGTCGGGGTGCGCGGCTTCGTGCCGAAGACCGTGAGCGCCCAGCGGCTCGCCGAGATCATCCGCACCGTGCACGCCGGAAACCGTTACGTGGACCCGGAGTTGGCCGCCGACGCGATCTCCGCCGGGGACTCCCCGCTGACCGCCCGCGAGGCCGAGGTCCTCGAACTCGCCGCCGACGGGGCACCCGTCGCGGAGATCGCGGAACGCGCCGCGCTGTCGCAGGGGACCGTCCGCAACTACCTCTCGTCGGCGGCCACCAAGATCGGGGCGGAGAACCGGCACGCGGCGGTGCGTCTCGCCCGCGAGCGAGGTTGGGTATAGTTGTCCTCGCGCTTCGGCGCAGCGCGGACGTAGCTCAGTTGGTAGAGCGCAACCTTGCCAAGGTTGAGGTCGCCAGTTCGAACCTGGTCGTCCGCTCCGCAGAGAAAGGCCCCGGTCCACTGGACCGGGGCCTTTCTCGTGTCCCTCGCCGCCGGCCCACGCCGACGCGGGCCGGCGGGGACAGAACGGCTACCAGGGCGTGCCGGTGAGCCGCTCGTACGCCTCGATGTACTTGGCGCGGGTGGCGTCCACCACGTCCTGCGGCAGGGGCGGCGGCGGCTGCTCGCTCTTGCGGTCCCAGCCCGAGGCCGGCGAGGTCAGCCAGTCCCGCACGAACTGCTTGTCGAACGAAGGCTGGGCGCGGCCCGGCTCCCACTGGTCGGCCGGCCAGAAGCGCGATGAGTCCGGGGTGAGGACCTCGTCGGCGAGGATCAGCGTCTCGTCCTCGAAGCCGAACTCGAACTTGGTGTCCGCGAGGACCAGGCCGCGCTCGCGCGCGACGTCCCTGGCCCGGCCGTAGACGGCGAGGGTCGTCTGGCGCAGCTGCGCCGCGGTCTCCGCGCCGACCTGGCGGGCGACCTCCTCGTACGACACGTTCTCGTCGTGCTCGCCGACGGCGGCCTTCGTGGCGGGGGTGAAGATCGGCGCGGGCAGCTCCGAGCCGTCGACCAGACCCTCGGGCAGGGCGAGGCCGCAGACGGTGCGGGTCTCGTCGTACTCCACGAGGCCCGAACCGGTCAGGTAGCCGCGGGCCACGCACTCGACCGGGACCATCTGCAGGGGCTTGCAGATGAGGGTGCGGCCCTCCCAGTCGGCGGGCGCGCCCTTCGGCAGCTCCGCGGAGACGACGTGGTTCGGCACGAGGTCCGCGAGCTGGTCGAACCACCACAGGGAGAGCTGGGTGAGGACGCGGCCCTTGTCGGGGATCTCCGTGGGGAGCACCCAGTCATAGGCGGACAGGCGGTCGCTGGCGACCATGACGAGCTCGCCCGCCTCGTTCCGGTACAGCTCGCGCACCTTGCCGGTGTGGAGGTGGACCAGCCCCGGGACCTCAAGAGGCTCGGGCTTTTCTACGAATCCGGACACGGTTCCCTCCCGTGGTTCTGGCCAAGTGAGGTCGATTCTCCCGCATGGGACGTGCGGTTTTGGCCAGTGGTCGGGCGCACGGGCGCGGGGAGGCGCCCGGCGCCGGGTGCGGACGGGGCTCGGTCGCGCTTGCGGACGGGGCTCAGTCGCGCTTGCAGATGCGGTCGAGGAGGTTGGCCGTGGCCCGCTGGATGCGGGGGTCGATGTGGCCGGGGCGGTCGAGCGCCGGGGACCAGGCGAAGGTGCCGGACGCGAAGACCAGGGCGCCGGACGGGGCGCGGTAGAGGGACGACTCCTGGTGGCGGGTGACGCCCTCGGTGTCCTCGTACGGCGAGTGGGCGAGGAGGATGCGGCCCTGGTGCTCGGGGAGCGCGGTCCGCGGGAAGTAGCGGTCGGCCTCGCCGGCGACGAGGCCGTCGATCTCGTCACCGTCGTGCGCCCCGGTGGCCTCCCACAGCCAGTGGTCGGCGTTGCGGACGACGAGGGGGCGCGGCTCGGGGACGCGCCCCGCGTACTGGATGCCGAGCAGCTGCTGTTCGGCCTTGTCCTGCTCGCGCCAGAGGGCCGGGCGGCCGGGGCCGCGCCGCTTGCGGCAGGTGAGCAGCCGGTCCGCGACGCCGGACGGGGAGGGGCCCAACTCCACCTGCCAGTACATGGTGTTGGCGGAGAGGAAGACCAGCGAGGTGCCGTGCTCGCGGGCCCGCTCGGTGGTGCGGCGCATGGTGGTCGACCAGTACTCGTCGTGGCCGGGGAAGACCAGGCCGCGGTACCGGGTGGGGTCGATGCGGCCGGCGTGCAGGTCGCGGGCGTCCGCGTACGCGAGGTCGTAGCCGTAGCGCTCGGCCCAGCGGATGAAGTCGTAGGCGTGGCCCACGTGCAGCGGGAGGCCCGCGCCCGCGTACGGCCGGTCGAAGGAGACCGTCACGGCGGCCTCGCTCTCGCCGAGGAGGCCGCCCTCCTCGTCCCACGCGTGGTAGAGGCTGGCGCCCGTGCGGCCGTCCTCCGGGTAGAGGTTGTACGCCTGCCAGGTGACGTCCGGCAGGAGCAGCAGGAGGTCGGCGCGGCGGTCGTCGCGGACGGTGAAGGGGACGTGCGAGCGGTATCCGTCGGCGGTGGTGAGGACCGCCACGTACGCCCCGATGCTCCAGTAGGAGGGGATCTGCAGGCGCCAGGAGAGCCACCAGTGGTGGCAGGAGACGGTGCGGTCGGCGGTGAGCGGGGGCGGCTGGACGATGCCGGAGAGGCGCGGGCTCGTGGTGATCTTCGACGCGCCGTCGCCGCCGTAGTGCCCGATGCGGTAGATGTCGACGCTGAACTGCTGGGGCGGGTCGACGGTGACGTGGAAGTCGATCGCCTCGCCCGGGGCCGCGGCGCCGGTGGAGGTGAACCCCTTGATCTGGCGGTGCACGTCGTCGGCGTTGCGGGGGCCGCCGGTGCGGGGTGCCGGGATGTTCGCGCCGGGGGCCGGGGCGTGGTCGACGTACCAGGGCACGACGTGCCCGGTGTCGTCGAAGTAGTGCTCGGCTCCGCGCAGCCAGGGCAGCGGGCCCTGGCCGAAGGGGTCCGACACGGCGTGGGCGAGCGCGCCCGATTCCCAGCGGCGGATCGGCTCCGACCTCATCTCTGCCATCTCTGCCCCTCCCTCGCTCCCCCTGGCGTGTGCCGCCCGGTGGTGCGTGGTGGTCCGGCGGCCGGCTCCCAGCACATCACATTACGCAGGCACGCCGTCACCGTTCGTCGCGAATTGGTGTGAACGGAGAGTGACATTCCGGACGCCGGGGCGGAAGGGTGGCGCGCGGGGTGGGCGGGGGCGGGGTGGGGTGATGCCGACGGCGTGATGCGGGGTGGTCGAAGGTTGCCCCCCCCGGGGGGGGGCGTGCTCGGGGTCAGACGAGGCGGACCGGTTTCTCCGGGCGGATGCCCAGGCGGGCGAGCCAGTCCCGCAGCGGGGACGGGTCGCCGTCCTCGACGAGGCTCCGGACGCGCGGCGCGAGGTCCGCCGCACGCTCGCCGCCGACCAGCAGGGCGGGCCCGTCGAGCCAGTCGAGGCCCGGCGCGGCTCCCGCGGTGTCCACCGCGGCGCAGCACACCATCGCCGTGACGTGGTCGGCCAGCAGCTCACGGCCCGTACGGGGTGGCTGGAGCGGGAAGAGGGGCAGGGCGCCGTCGTCCCAGAGGGCCTCGTCGGGGCCCTGGCCGGTGGGCGCGGGGCGGGGCGGGGTGGCGGCCTCCTCGCGGGCCAGCTCGGCGGTCAGACCGGCGGCGAGGCGACCGCCACGGCTCTCTTCGTCGGCGTCGTCGTCGGTGTCGACGTCGTCCGTGTCGTCGGCGGCGGTGCCGAGGTCGGTGTCGTCGTAGGTGTCCGTGCCGGTGTCGGCGGCGGTGCCTTCGGCGTCCACGACAGCGGTGTCGCCGGCCTCGTCGGTTACGTCGGTCAAGTCGGCGTCAGCCTCAGGGGCGCCGTGGGCCTCGTACGCCCCGCCCCCTGCACGGGCCTCGTACGCCCCACCCCCCTCACGAGCTTCGTGGGCCCCAGCCGTCAGTGCGGCGTCGGCCCCGCCCCTCGGTCCGTCGCCCCACATCCCGTCACTCTCCGTATCGCCAACGGGATCCGTCGCGAGGTGGTCCAGGACGCGGCCCAGGGTCGGGCCGTCGGGGTCGGGGGCCGTCGGGTCGGCGGAGTGGCTGACGCCCAGGGAGTCCAGGACGCGGTGCAGCCGGGCGGCGTCGACGCGCCATTTCCGGTCGACGACCTCGTCCGGATAGTCCTGCCAGGCCACCGGCGCCCAGTCCGGGCTCGCCTCGGCGGGGCCGCCGTGGAAGAGGCGGGCGGCAAGGAGGGACGCCGCCTCGTCCACCGAACCGGGCTCCTCCAGAAGGTCACAGGCGGGGCGCTCGCCCAGGCGCGAGGCGAAGCCCTCGGCGAGGCGGTCCCTGCGGGAGAGCTCGGTGAGCGCGGAGACCACGCCCGCGTCGAGCCGGGAGGGCCAGCGGCCCATGCGCCAGGCGGGCAGCGCGACCCGGGTGAGGAGGCGGTCCCACCCCGCGTACGCGAGGCCGACCTGCTCCTGGGCGACGATCCGCACCCCGTAGTCCACGGCCTGGGCGCGCTCGGCGGCGGCCGCGGCGACGCCGCGCTCCATCTCGGCGGCGTGCACCCGGCAGTGCCGCAGCAGGAGCCGGGCGATCCGGCCGACGCCCCCGAGCACCACGCGCGGGATGGCGCCACGGCCGGGCGCCGCGGCGACCGCGACGGCAGCGTCGAGCCCGCGCACGAAGCGCCGGGCGGCGGCTATGTCGGGGTGCGCGGAGGGACCCGTACCGGCGACGACCGGGGCGAGCACGGCCCGCAGCTCACCGACCCGCATCCACCACAGGAACGGGGAGCCGATGACGAGGACGGGAGCGGTGGAGGGCGGGGTGGCCGAGGAGCCGGCGCCCGCAGGAGCGGCGGAGGAGGAGACGGCGGGCGGCCCGTGCGCGGGATGGGTGCGGTCCTCCAGCCAGCTGTCGCAGTCCGGGGTGAGCGCTATGGCCGAGGGCGCGGGCACGTCGAGACGGTCGGCGAGGTCGCGCACCAGCCGGTACAGGTCGGGCGCGGACTCCTCGGCGATCGGGACGGTGGGGCTCAGCGCGGGCCTGGCCCGCGCGACGACCAGCGCGACACCGGCCGCCCCGAGCAGGACGAGCACGGCGACGCCGGTGACCACCCAGCGCGCGACGTCCCAACTCCCGCCGCTCGCGTGGCCCGTGGCCCCGGCCGCGAGCAGCACGACGGCCACGGCCGCGGGCAGCAGGGCGACGGCCAGCGCCCGGCTGCGCAGGCGCAGCACGGCGAGGGCCCGGGAGCGCGCGGCCTGCGCGCCCACCTCCACACCCGTACCTGACACGACCGATGGCACCCCCTGCTGCCTTACTGTTCGGCCGCCGGCCTGGGCCGGCGGCGCACATCAATGGCGTTGGCGTTGCTCACTCCCCCACTGTGGCACCCGCCACCGACATCGCAATGCCGGTGGTCTGTTTGGCTCTGGGGGCCTTGAACGCTTGCGCCGCACCCTAGTTGGGGCGTCCCGCTCCGTCAGCCGGATGGGCCACCGGTCACTCGATGGAATGGCTTTGGCTAAAGGTGGATGCCGAAAAGGCCCCGGATCCAGTGTCAGATCCGGGGCCTGAAGTTGGCTGAAAGTCACGCGAGCGGGCTGGGCAGCGGGGGCATCCCCACAGCTGGTCAGGCCTCCGCGGCCGCCTTCGCCGCGATGTCCGTGCGGTGCTGCGAGCCGTCGAGGCGGATGCGGGACAGCGCGGCGTACGCGCGTTCGCGGGCCTCGGTGAGCCCGGCGCCGGTCGCCGTCACGGACAGCACCCGGCCGCCCGCGCTGACGACGGAGTCGCCGTCCCGCCTGGTCCCGGCGTGCAGGACGTACGCATCCGGGGCATCCTGCGCCGCGACGTCGTCGAGCCCCTCGATGGGGTCGCCCGTGCGCGGCGTGCCCGGATAGTTGTGCGAGGCGACGACCACGGTCACCGCGGCGTCGTCGCTCCAGCGCAGCGGGGGCAGGTCGGCGAGGTTGCCGGTGGCCGCGGCCATCAGGAGCCCGGCGAGCGGGGTCCGCAGGCGGGCGAGGACGACCTGGGTCTCCGGGTCGCCGAAGCGGGCGTTGAACTCGATGACCCGTACGCCGCGACTCGTGATCGCGAGCCCCGCGTACAGCAGCCCCGCGAAGGGCGTACCCCGGCGCCGCAGCTCGTCCACGGTGGGCTGCAGCACGCTCTGCATGACCTCGTCGACCAGCTTCGGGTCGGCCCACGGGAGCGGCGAGTAGGCGCCCATGCCGCCCGTGTTCGGGCCTTCGTCGCCGTCGAGCGCGCGCTTGAAGTCCTGGGCGGGCTGCAACGGGACGACGCTCTCGCCGTCGGTGACCGCGAAGAGCGAGACCTCGGGGCCGTCCAGGAACTCCTCGATGACGACGCGGTCGCAGGCGAGGGCGTGCGCGCGGGCCGCCTCGACGTCGTCGGTGACGACGACGCCCTTGCCGGCGGCGAGACCGTCGTCCTTGACGACGTACGGCGCACCGAAGGCGTCGAGGGCCTCGTCGATCTCGACCGGGGTCGTGCAGACGTACGACCGCGCGGTCGGCACGCTCGCGCCGGCCATCACGTCCTTGGCGAAGGCCTTGGATCCTTCGAGGCGGGCGGCCTCCTTGGAGGGCCCGAACGCGGGGATCCCGGCCTCCCGCACGGCGTCGGCGACGCCCGCGACGAGGGGGGCCTCCGGGCCCACGACGACGAGGCCGGCGCCCAGCTCCCGGGCGAGGGCGGTCACGGCGGCGCCGTCGAGGGCGTCGACCGGGTGCAGCTCGGCCACTTCTGCGATGCCGGCGTTGCCGGGGGCGCAGTGCAACTCGGAGACGTCGGGGTCGAGGGACAGAGAGCGGCACAGGGCGTGTTCGCGGGCACCACTGCCGATGACGAGGACCTTCACGGTGGTCAGCCTAGCCCGACCGGGCGGAGCGTTTTTGTACGGGCTGCCAGGGTTGGCGTCCGAGCCTGTTGTACGTTCCTCCAGCTCGCAGGGGCCCTTGCGGGGCCCGGGCGGCTTTTCGGCCGCCGCCGCGTCGCTCCTGACGCCCCCGAAACCGCCGCTCCGCGGCGGATCCCCTCCCACCCACCCACCCGTTCACCCCGCGACGCCGGGCCGGCGAGGGGCAGTCCCTGGAGCGCTACCCGTGGCTCGCCCGGGAGGCCCTACTCGTTCGGATACTCGTCGACCACCGTCGCGCCCAGCTCCCGGACGATGAGGTCGTGGCCGGAGAGGGCCGACTCCACCAGGTCGGGGTCGTCGTCCTCGGGGATGTCGTCCTCGGGGGACACGTGCTCGGGCGCGGGGGCCGAGGGGGCGGACGCCCGGGAGGACGGGGCGGGGCCCGGGTCCGGCCTGGGCGGCGAGGACTGCGGGGCGGGCGACGCCGGGGCCGGCGACGAGTGCTGCGGGGACGCGGCGGGGCGCGGCGCGGCCGGGGCGACCGGAGCGCCACCCCCGTACCCGCCGCCTCCGGAGGCACCGCCGAATCCGCCACCGGAACCACCGCCGAAGTTCCCCGCGGCCGGCGGGGGCGCGGAGCCGCCGGACGGGTCGACGATCGCCTCGACCTTCCACTGCACACCGAACTGCTCGGACAACGCGGCCCGCAGCACGTCCTCGCTGCCGCTGCTCGCGAAGTTGTCCCGCGCGCCCGCGTTGACGAAGCCGAGCTGCAGGGTCGTCCCGTCGAACCCGGCCACCTGGGCGTTCTGGCTGAGCAGGATCCAGGTGAAGCGGCGACGGTTCTTGACCGCCTCCAGGATGTTCGGCCACAGGCTGCGCGGGTCGGGCCCGCCGGCGGGCGCCTGGGCGGCCATCGGGGCGGGCGCCTGCGGGGCCGGGGCCTGAGCCGGGGCCGGGGCGGGGGCGGCGGTGGGCTGCGGGGCGGCTTGGGCGCTGCTTCCGGCGGACGCGGCCGTGGGCCAGCCGCCCGGCCGGGGTGCCGCCTCCGGGGCGGAGGACGACGTGGGTGCGGCGGCGGGGGTGGGCGCGGACGCGGGGCCGCTGCCCGGCGCGGAGGCCGTGGGCCACCCACCGGGCCGGCGCTCGCTGGAGGGAGCGGAGGGGGCGGGGGCGGGCGGAGCCTGCGCCGCTTCAGGAGCCACCTCAGAAGCGGCCTCAGGAGCCCGAGCAACCTCGGCGGCCTCGGGCGTCCCCTGTCCACCGCCAACATCCCCGGCACTCTGCGGCGCTCCAGGGGCAGCCCCCCGTACCGCTGCCCGCGCGGCGGCCGGTCCGCCGCCGGGCGGGACGGGCGGCCCGGACGGAACGGGCGAGTGGCCCGGCGCGGGCGCGGGCGCCGGGCCACCCGAGGGCATGCCGACACCGGGCTGCTGGACGCCCGCGTGGGCCTCGGGCCCGGGCACGTACCCCATGGTGGGGCCGGGGCCCTGGCCACCCGGGACGAAGTTCCCGCCGCGTTCCAGGCGGTCGAGGCGGGCCATGACGGAACGCGCGTCGTCGTAGGCGGCGGGGAGCAGCACGCGCGCGCAGATCAGCTCCAGCTGGAGCCGCGGCGAGGTGGCGCCGCGCATCTCCGTGAGGCCTTCGTTGACGATGTCGGCGGCGCGGCTCAGCTCGGCGCCGCCGAAGACGGAGGCCTGGGCCTGCATCCGCTCGACGACATCCGCGGGGGCGTCGATGAGCCCCTTCTCGGCGGCGTCCGGCACGGCGGCGAGGATCACGAGGTCCCGCATGCGCTCCAGGAGGTCGGCGACGAAGCGGCGCGGGTCGTTGCCGCCCTCGATGACGCGGTCGACGACCTCGAAGGCGGCGGCGCCGTCCCCGGAGGCGAAGGCCTCGATGACGGAGTCGAGCAGCGAGCCGTCCGTGTACCCGAGGAGGGACGTGGCCATGGCATACGTCACACCGTCGTCGGCGGCGCCGGCGAGGAGCTGGTCCATGACGGACATGGAGTCACGCACGGACCCGGCGCCGGCCCGCACGACGAGCGGGAAGACGCCGTCCTCGACGGTCATCTCCTCCTGCCCGCAGACCTGGGCGAGGTAGTCCCGCAGGGTGCCGGGCGGCACGAGCCGGAAGGGGTAGTGGTGCGTACGCGAACGGATCGTGCCGATGACCTTCTCGGGCTCGGTCGTCGCGAAGATGAACTTGAGGTGCTCCGGGGGCTCCTCGACCACCTTCAGGAGGGCGTTGAAGCCCGCCGAGGTGACCATGTGGGCCTCGTCGATGATGTAGATCTTGTACCGGCTGGACGCGGGGCCGAAGAAGGCCTTCTCACGCAGATCACGGGCGTCGTCCACGCCTCCGTGCGAAGCGGCGTCGATCTCGATGACGTCGATCGAACCCGGGCCGTTCCGCGCCAGGTCGCGGCAGGACTGGCACTCCCCGCAGGGCGTGGGGGTGGGACCTTGCTCACAGTTCAGGCAGCGGGCCAGGATGCGCGCGCTCGTCGTCTTGCCGCAGCCGCGCGGGCCACTGAACAGGTAGGCGTGATTGACCCGGTTGTTCCGCAGCGCCTGCTGCAGCGGGTCTGTCACATGCTCCTGCCCGATGACCTCGGCGAACGACTCCGGGCGATAACGGCGGTACAACGCGAGAGACGACACGTGTACGAGGTTATAGGCGACCACCGACAACCCGGACCGCCCCAACGCAAAGCGCCCCCCACGCACCCGCCAGAGCCGACCTACCCTTGCTGCCTTCCGGCCCTGGGGGAGTTCAGTCAGATAGCGCCACGTGAGGGGCTGACCCCCACAGTAGCGGATCCCCACCCCCGGAAGCGACGCCCCCTCCCACCCGCTCCCCGCCCCGAGGACGATCACGACGGCGCCCTCCGGATCGTGTTCGCGAGCACCCCTCAACGTCTTGTATTGTTTGCGGCGGAGGATTCGCCTAGTGGCCTAGGGCGCACGCTTGGAAAGCGTGTTGGGGGCAACCCCTCACGAGTTCGAATCTCGTATCCTCCGCCAGTGCCTCACCGGGCACGATGTCGAAGGGCCCCACCGTTCGCGGTGGGGCCCTTCGACGGTTCTCAGCCCTCGTTGTCCTGGTTTTTGTCCACAGCGGGCGCCTCCGGGGTTCCCCAGATGGCATCGGCGATCTTCCGGGCCACGTCCTTGAGCATGGCGTCCGGCACATGGAGGTAGCGGGCCCGCATGCTTGCGGACGTGCCCGGCTCCCAACCCATGATCTGATCAATGACCCGGGCCGGGACACCGAGCAGCATGAGCACAGTGGCGGCCGTGTGCCGGGCGTCGTGCAGCCGACCGTCCCGAACCCCCGCGTCTTCCAGCAGCCGCTTCCAGTCGTGATAGTCCGTGTTCGGGCTCAACGGGCCACCCAACAGCTTGGTGAACACGTAGTCCGACTCGGTCCACAGGTCGCCGGCCGCCTTTCGCTCGCGCTCCTGAGTCTCGGCGTGTGCCCGGAGCATGGCGACCAGCGGGCCCGGCAGGGGCACGGCGCGGCGGCCCGCTCGGGACTTGGTGTTCTTGGTCTCGCGCCGGACCTGCACCTTGGCCGGGCAGTACCCCGCCTTTCGGCCGCACGGTGAGGCTTCCGGACACCCGTGCTCGTACCGGGGGCGCAGACGGTTCCGGCGCAGCTTGAGGTACTCGTTGTCCAGATCGACGTCAGACCAGCGCAGTCCGAGCGTTTCGCCCTGCCGCAATCCGAGCGCCAGTGCCAGCATCCAACGGGCCGTGTTCCGGCGCTTGTTGGCTTCGAGCAGCAGGCACTGAACCTCTTCCACGGAGTAGGGCTCAACCTCTGATTCGTCCTCTTCCACCCGCGGCGGCTTCGCCAGCGCGGCAGCGTTCTTCGCCGCGTAGCCGCGCCGTACGGCCTCCCCCAGAGCGGTTCGAGCGGTGCGGTGAGCCTGATGAGCCGTACCGGCCTTGCGTGCCCCGTTCGCCTGCATACGGCGATACAGACTCTCCAGGTGTTCGGGCTGCAAGCGGTCAAGGCGGTGCTTGCCGACACCGGGCACGAGGTGAACGCGAACGGCGACCTCGTAGCCGTCGTACGTGTTCTCACTGACGGTCGGCTTGGCGATGTTCTCAACCCAGTGCAACAGCCACTTCTCAACCGTCCACGGTTTGCCGGGCCGACTCGCCGAACCCGCGTCGCGCTGCTTCTCCAGCTTGCGGACTTCCTCAACCAGGTCCTCGCGCGTCTTGCGCGTCAGGTGTCGGCGGTACGGCTCCCCGTTGTCCTTGTAGCCCATCGGTACGCGGGCGTGCCAACGCTCGTCTTTCCCGAAGTAGATCGCGGATTCGCCGTTGGCGCGGCGGGTGCCCTTCTTCTTTTCTGCCACAGGCAGAACTCCTGTCCTTGGTGTCGGGATCGAGACCGGGGCGGCGGGCTGTCCTGTCCGGGAGTGCCGCCGCCCCGGGCGTCGTCAAGCGGTTCGTCGTTCCGCACGCCGGCGGGCGAGGTATTCGGCGGGCGCGTCGGCGGGGACACGGCGGAGACGGCCGATGTCGATGGACTCCAGCTCTCCAGCGCGGATGAGCGCGAAGCATGTGGTCCGGCCGATACGGAGGCGACGGGCGGCCTCTTCAACGGTGAGGAGAACGAGGGTCGTGTCGTCGTCAGTGGGGGTCGCGAGGGTGCCGTGTTCGTCCAAGGCTCGCTCCTGTGGGGGCTGAGTTCATGGGCAGGTGCCGCCGCACAAACCGCAAAATCCGCAGAAATACCGGGGAGGGGCGTTGACCTGCGGTGATGCGGTAGGGGGACGGTGGTGGACGGTGCTCCGCAGAAATCCGCGATATTCCGCAAAAATCGGGGGCGGCCGGTGACCGGCCCCGGCGGGTGGGGTGGTGCTCGGTTTTTTGCGGAATATCGCGGGATTGTGCGAGGGCCCCCGGCTGGGACGGAGCAGGGGTCTCGGCACAGGCCAGCGGGGTGTCCGGGGGTTATTGCGGATTTTGCGGTTTGTGCGGGAGGGGTTGAGGGCGCGGCAGGGTTACCGGCCGCCCTGCCGCAGGGCGGGGTGGGCCAGTAGGCGGGGTGCCGGGGGGCGTCCGCGCTTGCCGGTCCGCTCGGGTTGGTAGGACCGCAGGTATCCGTGGTCTTCCAGCAGTGCGAGGGCCGGTTCGAGATCGGCGACGGTGGGGACCTCGCTGCGGGACAGAACGGTGAAGACATCCCGTCGGCTGACGTCCTCCCATCCGTTGTCCCTCAGCGCTTCCAGAACGCTGCGGGCTCGGGACAGGACCGGGTCGGCGCCCATGAGGTCGAACACGGCGAGGGCGTGAGCGGTGTAGTACTCCCCCAGCTCGATCGCCGCGTTCATGGTGGCGGCGGTGACCGGGTGGGCGTAGCCGTTGCCGCCGTGTTCGGCGAGGTGCAGTAGCGCGGCCATGCGGGCGGTCGCC
Organism: Streptomyces sp. NPDC041713; assembly: GCF_055591085.1. Taxonomy (NCBI): domain Bacteria; kingdom Bacillati; phylum Actinomycetota; class Actinomycetes; order Kitasatosporales; family Streptomycetaceae; genus Streptomyces; species Streptomyces sp. NPDC041713. The sequence continues at coordinate 718,953 of NZ_JBVIZY010000003.1, read as the reverse complement.
CCGGCGAGCTTTCCGGCCCAGTTGGAGATGTGGCCCAGCTTCCCACCGCGTGCCTTGAGCTGCGGTTCGATGCGCTTCTGATAGGCGATCAGGGCCGCGTCGGCTTCCGGGGTGAGCTGGATGACGGCCGGGTCGGTCCACTCCGCCAGGGACAGGGTGAGGTCGATGACCTGGGCGGTGTAGGTGGCGGCCGTCTTTTCCGGGACGGGGTCGGTGATGATCTGGCGTTCACCGACCGTGGACGCCGGCAGGGAGTACAAGAAGCGGGCCAGCAGTCCGCGTCCTTCGAACCCCTTCACCTTGCCGATGTCCCGCAGCACGTCCGGCTGTACGGCGAGGCCGATGGTCAGGGCGGGGGCGTCGATGTACTCGCGGCGGGTCTGCCGGTTCACCCGCAACCGGTCCCCGGCATGCCCTTTCAGGAAGACTTCCATGTTCGGGGCGCCGGAGTATCGACCGGCGATGATGTCGAAGATGCCGCCCTCCGCGCTCATCACCGACAGCCGCCCGCCCTGCTCCGCCATGAGCGAGGTGACCGTCTCGGGGGTCGAGTCGTCCGCCAACAGCACCGGTTCGGCCGGAACGGTGAGCGTGCCGGCCGTCTGCGTGAGACCGACGGCCGTGGCCACCATCTCCTGCCGCTTGTCCGTGTCGGCGGACGCGGCCTTGGCGGCGGCCTTGTCCGCCGCTTCCTTGGCCAACCGCGCCGTCAACTCCGCCTCAACAATGACCGGCTCCATCGCGGTCTTGAGCTGTTTCTCCGCCTCATAGAGAGGGTTGGTCAGCAGGGCGAATACGGCGGACTTGCGGTTGGCGGGCGGGAGCGCGACCACCGTGAAGAGGTTGGTCGGCTCACGCCAGTTCCCGCGCACGTGGACCACCGACCGGCCGCCGGCCGCCGTGGCGAGCACGGCGAGGGCGACCGACCCGGCGAGGTCCACCGGGGTCTGCGTCTCCTCCGCCACCGCCCCCACGAACTCCCCCAACCAGGCGGGGAGGACGTGGGCGGGGAACGACGGACGCTCACGGCGGCCGGTGAGAGGAATGGGGTCCTCCCACACATCCGGTGCCGTGTCGTCCTCGCCGGGCGGGTCTTCCAGGGTGGGCAGTCCGGCCCACAGGTCGGGACTGTCCACAGGCTGTGGAGTCATGAGGCCGCCCTCCCTTCGGCGGTGGTGATGTGCGGACAGATGCCGACGATGACGCGGGCTTGCAGAGCGATGACGGCGGCACGGCCCCGGGCGCGTTCGTGCTGACCACAGGCACACAGCCAGTCCGCGACCGGTACGCCCTCGCACTGAACCTGTAGCCCCGGAGTGATGCCGGTGACGGTGACCGTCTGCGGGTCAGAACCAACGGCAGAAAGGACGCCCTTACGGGCGACGCCCTTCGGTTCGCCTACGGTCGGCCGTGGCGGGCCCTGCACGGCGCCCTGAGGGCCGAACGTGGGGATTCGGGAAGTTTTGTTCATGCCGCGCGCTCCACAGCCGTCTCAAGGCCGTTGGCGACCGCGCGGCGAGCGTAGGTCTCCGGAACACCGACGGAGACGGCGGCGGCCACGACCGCGTCCCCGAGTACGGCGAGTCCGCACGGTCCCGGACATGCGGTGTGCTGGGCGGCGAGGAACCGCGCGACCCCGAACGCCTGTGATCCGGCGCCGGATTCGGTGCGGGCCCGCACGAGGGCGAGGCCGCGTTCCAGGCCGGTGCGGACGTAGCGCTCGGTGTGGCGGCACCCGGTGGCCACCTGCCGCGACCATGTGGCGCGGGTGGGAAGGGAAGATGCCACCTCCCCCGGGGCGGGGGTGGTCTTTTCCTTCACCACCAGGGCGCGCACGGCCGCCGGGAGAACGGCAATACGGCCGGTCCCGGGTCCGAGCCAGCGGGCGTACTGCGTCAGGGACTTGATGTCGACACCCGGCCGGACCGCGTTCGCCGACGCCATGGCGCCCCGGTAGAGCCAGTGCTCACCACGCGTCGTCGACACGACGCGGGTGGCGGGCAGGGACTCTCGGGCCCATGCGACAGCCGCCGCGTTGTCCAGGTCGACGACCGTCAGCCCCGCCCCGCCGGGGTGGTAGGCGACCGCCACCGCCTCACGCCACACCGGCGCCCACACGGGCGAGGTGAGGACGTGCGGGTCGGTTGTCGCAGCGGCCCACGCGTGGCACGGCGCCGGGCACGTGCAGGCGCCCACGGCTTTCATGTTGGGTCGGCCACCACAGGCGCCGTCCTTGCAGGAACGGCAGTTGCCGAACGGGACCTTTCCCGCCCGCAGGGGCAGGACCGGTACACCGGCCGCCGCGAGGGCGAGGGCGACCCGGAGGGTTTCGGGCGTCGCGCTCATGCCGCCACCCCCATTGTTCCGGTGGCGGCGAGGTAGGCGCGGCCGATGAACTCGGTGTAGGCGGGCGGGATCGCTTCCGTCAGTTCCTCGCGCACGTCGGTCCACATGATGCCCATGGCCGTCTGGAGTTCGGGGACGGACGGCTTGCCGCCGCCGTTGCCGTACGCGGCCACGTACGGGCCGTCGTAGAAACGGCCGTGCCGGTAGCCACGTACGCGGCCCCGGTGCGGGACGTGCGCCAGCCCGTCAGTGGTCCATCCGCCCAACTCGAAGTTGCGGTGCCGGATGACCCCGAGACCGAACATCTCTCCGCACAGCGTCAGATCCTTGCGGATCTCCGCGCGGCCGTTCGGTTGCTCGATGACGTACGGCAGGCCGGTCCGCTCCAACAGTTCACGAACGGGGGCGACCAGGTCGACGTGAGTGCGGCCCCATCCCTGCGAGGCGTTGGTGCCCACCGTCAGGGCGCATCCGTGCTGGCACGGCGGGGAGGCGTGAACGGCCGCGTACCGGCGGATCTCACCGGACGCGATCAGGTGGGCGAGGTAGGCGAGGGCGTCACCGCGCTGGTAGGGGAAGGGGTAGTTCGGGCGGTCAGCGATGTCACAGCCGTCCACCGCGAACCCCGCCCGGTGGTAACCCATCGCGGCACCACCGGCACACGAGAACAAATCCAGCAGACGCGGCCGGGACACTCGCCCCGAACGGGTGGCAGGGGCCAAAGGGCCCTCGCCGAAAACGCGCAGTTGGGTCATGCTGTAGGTCTCCTGTTCTGCTACGTCGGGATACGGAGACCGTGGGCGGCGGGCTGTCCTTGTCCGGGAGTGCCGCCGCCCACGGGCGGAGCTAGAAGGGCGGTTCGTCGCTGTAGCCGTCCGGGCCCCATGGGTCGCGGCCGTTGTCGCGGCGGCGCAGCCACCGGGGCAGGCGCGGGAGCGGCAGCAGGACCATGCGCCACTCCGTCCAGCAAGGGCAGGGCTCCCACTCGGTGCCCTCGTACTCGCCGTCGTAGTGGTTGCCGTAGTCGTGCGGGATGCCGCCCACGCCGTCGCACTCGGGGCAGTCGGGGCGAGGCGTGTCGGTCAGGATCAGGGCGTTGCGGGGCAGCGCGGTGCGCTGGATACGCAGTCGGATCACGAGTGTTGATCTCCTTCTCAGCCGTAGAACTTGTTGCGCTTGATGACGGCCTTGCGGATGTTGACCGTGGCCCCGTCCCGGTGGCCGCTCGCGCTGAACACCTGCACGGCGATCCAGCCGCCGAAGACGACGGCGGCGAGGATGACGAGCTGGGTCACCAGCGCGGTCAGGGCGGTGATGAACGTGGTGAGCATCAGCAGTCCGCCGCACACGGCGAGGAACCCGACGCCCCCGAGCGCGATGTTCACCGCCGCCCGGGAGACGGCCGGCTTGTGCGCGACTGGTTCGGGCTTGGCGGGCTCGATGGCGTAGCCGGTGACGACGCGGCCGTCGAGGAGGACGACGCTCGTCACGGTCGGGATGGTGCCCGGCTGCATGGGCATGAGCGGGGCGGTGTGGGCGGGGGTGAGGGGGGTGGGGGTGTGGACTTCCACGGCCGCCGTCTCGTGTCCGGCCGGACGGCCGTACGCGGTGGGTTCGTTCACGTCTGGTCTCCCTTCTAGCGGCCGGCGTCGGCGAGGGCGCCGGTGACGGCGGTGACGAGCTGGTTGACGGTGTCGCTCGCGTCGGTGTCGGCGAGGTAAAAGCCGAAGAGCGCGACAACGACGGCCGCACCGGCACCGACGGCCTTGAAGCGCAGCAGCAGTGCGACGCCGACGGCGAGCAGCAGAACGAGCGAGATGGTGATGTCCATGGGGCCTCCCGGCGGGGGTGGTCAGCGGGTGCCAGCGCGGTAGGTGCGCGCGGCGCGGTTGTAGATCCAGCGGCCGACACGTATGCGCTTGCCGGTGGCGTCGCAGCGGCGGCAGTCAGGGCCGCGCTTGGCCTTGCCCTTGCGGTCGGTGGTGAAGCCGTGGCCCATGCCGTCGCATTTGCGGCAGTCGCCGAACGGGCTCAGCCAGCACTTGACGACGTAACCCAGGGTGACGACCAGGAGGAATGCGATAGCGAGCGCTGCAAGGCTCATCGAGGGCCTCTCAGAGGGGGTTCGAGGGGTTTCCGCAGGTCGGCCGCTATCTGCTAGCGGCCTGATCAGGGGTGGTTTTGGTCGCTAGCAGGGTTGCTACCGGTAGCGACGTCTGCCGCTACCGGTAGCAGGCTGTGAGACCTATCCGGCGTCCCTCTTCTGGTTGCGGTGCGTAATCGCGGCGGCGATGCCCTCGCGCTTGATGCCGCGCTTGTTGACCTGTTCGCCGTCGATGCGCCGGCTGATCTGCACCGTGCCGATGCCGAACGGCTTGAGCGCGGCGGTGAGCGCTTCCGCCTTGGGCTTGGCCTCCAGCTCCGCCCACGGCCCGTAGACCTCCGGGCGCAGGTCGGCAAGCCGGTCCACGACCGTTTCGGACCACACCTTGGCCTCGCCCTTGCTGAGCACGGCCGCGACGTCGTCCAGGATGGTCGCGGACGTCTCGGGGGCGGGGGCCTCGCCGGCCGCGTCGCCGGACAGCGTGCCCTCTGCCTCGCGCAGGGCGGCGGCGCGGCTGAGGATGCGTTCGGCGTCGCGGCCGTCGGCGAGGTATGTGCGCACGATCCCGGAGTCGTCGGACATGCCCTTGAGCAGACCCACGCCCTTGTGGGACTTCAGCAGCTTGGACGCGTCCAAGCCCTCGCTGTAGGACCCGGCACCGAGGATGGTGTCCGAGACCTGGTAGGCGCCGACCCGCAGGGCGAACCGGGCCTGATGCTGGTCACGCAGCTCCGACGGGCACGCCTTGTCGTCCGGCTTCTGCGTCGCCGTCATCACCGAGACACCCACCGCGGGGGCGACCCGGGCGAGGTAGACCATCAGGGACAGGATTTCCTTGCCGTGCTCGGGGTGGGTCAGGTACTCCTGCACCTCATCCACCACGAACAACGTGAGCGGCATGTTCAGCTTCTTGTCCCGGCTGATCTCCGGGGTGAGCTTGCCCTCCGGGCAGACGTGCAGCGGCAGTTCGGATAGCCGGTGGTACCGGTCTTCGACGTCCGCCTTCAACTCGCGCAACGAGGTCAGCAGATGCGAGACGGGGTCGATCCCGTTCTTCGGGACGATGCCGAACCCGACGCGGTGAGCGACCTTGGTGAACGCCCGCCAGTCCGGCGACGCCTTGCCGTCGAACACGTACAGCCGGACGTACGGGTCGAGCGCGGCGGCGAGGGCGATCGTGCGGGCGGAGAACGTCTTGCCCTGACGCGGCACGGCGCCGACCAGCAGCGACAGCCACAGCATCGTGGCCATGACCGGGTTGCCACGTTCGTCCACGCCCCACGGGAACGGCTTCCAGAAGTCCACCCGGGTTGCCCCCAGCAGCGGGGACTTGCCCGACGGGACGGCGAGCGGGTCACGGTCGGCGATCCAGTACGACACCCGCCGGCCGCTCGTTTCGTCCTTGTCGAGGAAGAGCTGAGTGGGAGCGATGTCCATACCGGAGGCGAGACGGGCGTGAGCCTTCATCGCGTCCTCGAACGTCTTGCCGTACGGCAGATCCACGACCACGCGCCAGCCGTCGCCGTCCCGGCCGATCGGACGCGGGAAGGCGATCGTCTGATCCTTGGTGGTCAGCCCGGACGCCTCGTGCGCGCGGATGACGATGTCGGAAGACAGCTTGCGCTTGCGGAACGTCACCTTGGCCATGTCGATCAGCGGCCGGTCGGCCGGCGCACCCACCACACCGAGGGTGGTGGTCAGCGTCGCCATGGCCAGCATGAGCAGCCACGACGGCGCCATGACGTACAGGGTCAGCGCGGCGGCCAGGCCGACGACACCGGCGATCGTGGCCACGATGCCGCGCAGCCGCACGCGGTCGTTGCGCTGCCGGGAGAGCTTCAGGTACTCCGCCGCGTCCTCGTTGGCCACGGAGGCGAGGCGCAAGCCCTTGCCCTCCGCGTCGAAGACCCACCGGCCGATCGCGGTCGACCAACGCCACGCGCCGCGCGGCGAGTACGCGCAGATCTTCGGCGTGTACACGAGCGGCAGGCGCACGGCGTGGTAGCCGACCACGGCCGAGTAGTGCCGGATCGCCCACTTGCGCACGGCCGTGCGCTGGTCGGGGAGCTTCACCCAGTCCGGCAGCACCGGCAGGCGGGCCTTGTCCTTGGCCTCCATCCACTCTGCGACCGAGGGCGGGTAGACCTCTCGCGGCGGGTCGACCGGCGCCCCCTCGCTCAGGCCGTCGGCCTCCGGGTCGTCGGAGTCGGGGAGTTCGGCCTCCCACTCACCCGGCTTCACCACACCCCCACCCGGGACGGCCGGGTCGGGGTCGGTGGTCTTCTTCAGCGGGAACGGCACGATGTCGGCCGTCGGTTCGGTGCCCTCCGGGTCCCCGGCGGGCGTGAAGGTCGTCGTTTCCGTCACGATGTACGTACTCCTTCGGGAGTCGAAGGGTCCGGCTGGCTTGCTGTGGAAGGTCGGGCGGCCGGACCCGGGGAAATCGATCGTGGAGCCACGCAAGGGCCGTAACTATCCTGACTTTCGGATAGTTCTGGCCAAGGCTTCACGCGTTCGATGGGGATGGGTTGTGCTCACGCGGCGTGCTGTTCCTCGGGATAGGCGCAGGTCACGCACGATCCGAGCGACGTGGGGATGACGTATCCGGCGTCCCGGTGGCACTCGGGGCAGGTGCGGCGGGCGCGCATCATCGCGGCGTGGGCCCGCCAACGGCCCGGCGTCATCGGCCGGACCGGTAGGGCGAGGTCGACGCGGTACAAGAAGGCGACCAGCGGCGCGCGGCCCCGCCGCCGGGGACGTTCGAGTTGCGCGGCGACATCCTGACCACCGGGGCGCAGGCCACGGGCCCGCAGTTGACGGCGAGTGGCGTAGCCGTCCGGGGCGAAGTGCCACCGGAAGACTGGCAGCGTGCTCATGCCGCGCCGCGCCGCCCGGGACGACGGCCGACCACCGACCCCAGCAGCCGACCGAGACGGGCCCGACGGGGACCGGACCTACCCGAGCGCTTCGCCGCGTACATGGCCTCATCGGCGCGGCGCAGCAGCGCCGACAAGTCCTCGCCCAAGTGGTCGGCGGCCCGCACCCACCCCAGCGACACCGTGGTGTGCACGTCAGGCGCCGTGTCGACCGGCCGGGCGAGGACGCGGCCGAGGGTGTGGAGCCGGTCAGCGGCCGTGCCGTCGCGGTCGATGACGACGGCGGCGAATTCGTCCCCACCGAGCCGACCCGCCACCCCGCCCGGGGTGGTGCCGTGGGCGAGACGGGCGGCGACCGTGGCGAGCAGCACGTCACCGGCCGCGTGGCCGTGGGTGTCGTTGACCTGCTTGAAGTGGTCGACGTCCGCGAGCACGACCACGGCGCGCGGGTCACGCAGCAGACGGCGGGCCCGCCAGGTGAACGCGTCCCGCGTCCACAACCCGGTGAGCGGGTCACGGCGGGCCGTGGTCAACCGTGCGTGCAACCACCGGGCGTGTACCGCCCACCCGAGGACGGGCGGCAGGGCCGGTAAGAGCGCGGCGAGGGCGTTCACGGCGTCACCGCCCCGGTGGCGCGTTCGGCGAGCAGGGCGTCACGCAGCTTGCGGGCGTTGGCGGGCGAGGTGCGCAGGGCCCGGCGGATGCCCTCCCCGGTCACCTCAGCGTCCGTCCATCCGGCCGTCGCCTTGCGCGCTTCCGCCATGAGCTGATCCGGGGTACGGCGGGTGCGGGTCGACTTCGCGGCGACCGGGACACGGCCCGTCGCCCGACGCGGCGCGCTCGACGCAGCCGGCACCGGCCGGGCGGGCGTCGGGGCGATCGGCACCGGCTTCACCGTGGGCGCGACGGCGGGAATCGGCTTCATGCCGCCGCTTGACTTGCCGAGGTCGACCGGCGCCGGATCGGGCACCGAAAGCCGCGTCAGGGTGACCGTCGCCGGGGCCGATACAGGCAGGTCAGAGGTAGACCGTTCTCGACTGCTTCCGGACGATTCCTCCGCATTTGCGATCGGGGTGGGGGTAGGGGTGGTGGTGCCGAACATCGCGGCGAGGGCCGCGTCCGCGCCGTCGGTGATCCGGTCGCGCTGTACGTCCAGCAGCCTCGATCCGAGCGCCGCGTCCCCGACCCCGGCCTTGCGTGCCAGTCGCCACGACGCCCGATCGGACCGCTTGCGCACCCGGCTCACCGGGTGGTGCGCGGCACGGGCCCGGTGGTAGGCGAGGGCCTGCACGATGTCGGCGGTCCGCCGCTCGTTCTCCGCATCGCGGCCGTCGGTGTGCACGACGATCCGACGCGCGAGGAACGCCATGCCCTCGGCCGAGACGGACATGCCCATCGGGGTCAGCGCGTAGACGACCGTGCGGCCCGGGTCCGGCGCGGCCATGGCACCCATGACAGCGGCGGCGGCCGGCAGCGCCCACAGACCGATCCGCACGACACGCGGCGAGGACTGACCCAGCATGGTCAGTCCCAGCAGGACCAGGGCGAGCACGGCCGTGGCGCCCTCACCGGCACCGAGCGCACCGAGCGCGGTACCCGTGCCGTAGGCGTGACCGATGTTGCTGTACGTGCCGATGCCACCGACAACGCCCGTGGCCAGCATGGGCACGAACGCGGCCGTCAGAACACCGATCTGCACCTTGCTCAGCGGCTTGCGTGTCTGGCTCATGCCGCTTCCCCCGTTCCCGCCCGGTGGCCGCGAGCGGCACGCAGGAACGGCACCGTACGGGTCAGCGCGTCGGCGTACAGGGCGTCCCAACCAGCGATCTCGTCACCGGCCTCGCCCATCTCCCGCAGGTCGGCGAGGACGTCACGGGCCGCGTCCTCACGGGCCGCGCGCTCGTCGTCCGCCTCGAAAACCAGCGGGCCCCGGAACAGATCGACGTCGATACCGAGCGCCAGTTCCGCGAACTCGAAGTCGCCGTGCGCTTCCTGGCCGGCGACGAAAGTACGCATTCGCATGGTGGATCTCCATTCAGGTACGTCGGGATAGGGAGATCCGGCGCGGCGGGCTGTCCTGTCCGGGAGTACTGCCGCGTCCGGATACGGGGGGGGCCAACGCCGCATGTCGCGGCGGGCCAAGCGCCCCGGGCGAGATTCGATCTCGCGCCCTCACGGCTGGATGCCGGGGCTGGTCTTTCAAAGCACTCTGTTGAGTTCTCAAGGAACCGGCGCTTCCTTCGTACTCACCCCTGCGGGCTTTCCTCCGGACGCTGTCTGTGCAGGTCAAACGGTTTCCCCTTAAGGCCGGGGCGACCTCTTGCTGACTAGCTTGCACTAGTCTGCTGTGGCGCACAACCCCTGTGGAGTGATGCGCACTAGTTCACTGTGGTGGGTACCCTCAAGGCATGACTGTCACAGGAGGGCCAAAGCCGAAGGCGGTGCAGGTCGCGGACGCTCTCCGCGACGACATCAAGAAGATGCAGCCGGGGGAGAAACTCCCGTCTCAGCGAGAGTTGATGGACCGATTCGGGTATGCGAGCCAGACCATCCAGAACGGGCTAGCTGCACTCCGGTCCGAAGGACTGATCGTGTCGGCGGGGAACCTGGGCAACTTCGTCAGCGACGGGTCTGCCCCGGGTGACGACGTACGCGATGACATCAAGGAAATCCGCTCCCAACTCAAGGCGTTGACCGAACGGCTCGAAGCGCTGGAAAGCCGCTCCGTACCGGGTGGCGCTTGATCTGCAACCAGCATGGGAGTAACGGAGTGTGTGAGGTAAGTGACAGCCAGGGGACGACGGAAGGGGGGGTGGGGACATGTCCAGTGACACCCCCCTGTCCCCTTCCCTGTCCCCCCTGCCCGCGCGTGAGACTCGGAGTAGGCACTCGGAGGAGGGCGCATGACTGACGACAGGCCCGCATGGGCGCGGCGCATCGCTGCCGAGCGACAGGCACGCGATTGGTCACAGCGTGACGCGGTCAGGGCCCTGCGTGCGCACGCACCCACGGAGCTGCCGGCAGAGGACAGCATGATTCGCCAGTGGAAGCGCTGGGAGTCCGGCCAGGCACCGAACGACTTCTATCAACCGATCATCGCGGCCGTGTTCGGCACGGTGACGCACGCCCTCTTCCCTGCTCCGTCTCGCCGGGACGGAGACAAGGAGATCTTGGCAGCGAGCGGCATGGAGACTCTGGAGATCGTGAGTCGCCTGAACCGGTCGGACGTCGACAGCGCGACTCTCGATGCTCTCCGGATCACCACGGACCGCCTCTGCTCCGAATACCCGTTCATGCCGAGTGCTCAGCTCCTCATCGAGGGGCGGCAGTGGCTTCGCCGCGTTGTCGACCTGCACACGAAGAGCCTCACGCTCGCCCAGCATCGCGAAGTACTCGCGCTGTCGGGTTGGCTCGCCTTGCTGGTCGGCTGTGTCGAGTACGACACGGGCGACCGCCACGCGGCCGAGTCAACGCGGCGTGCCGCTCTCTCGCTCGCAACCGAGTCCGACCACCCCGAGGTGGCGGGGTGGGCACACGAGATGCGGGCGTGGTTCGCCCTCACGACCGGCGACTATCGCGGGGTCATCGCGGCAGCACAAGCCGGGGCAGAGACCGCAGCACACCATGGCGTCGCCGTGCAGCTCGCTGGCCAGGAAGCCAAAGCATGGGCGCGGCTCGGGGACCGTCGGCAGGTTGAGGTGGCTCTCGACAAGGGGCGCCGGCTGCTAGAGGGGATGCCGTATCCCGAGAACCTGGACAACCACTTTGTTGTCGACCCCGCCAAGTTCGACTTCTACGCGATGGACTGCTACCGCCTGGTCGGGGAAGACCGACTTGCGCGGACACTCGCGGATGAGGTTCTCCGTGCGGGAACTGACTTCGACGGCACGGAGCGGTCGCCCATGCGGAACGCCGAAGCACGGGTGACCCTGGGGGTCACCGCAGCGCGAGGGGGCGACCTCGAACAAGCCCTCATCCATGGCGAACGCGCCCTACAAGGCGAGCGTCAGTCTGTCCCTTCCCTGATCATGACCAGCCGAGAACTCGCGGCCGTCGTGAGGCAGCGCTACAGCACCGAACCGGCTGCACAGGACTACCTGAACCACCTGCAAGACCTGGGCAGGGAGAAGCCGGGATTCCTGCCTTCCTGACGGCTAAACAGAAAAGCGGGCGCGGCCTCCAAAAGAGGCCGCGCCCGTCTTGTTTTCGAGAAGAAATACCGGCCTCGCGTCACGTCTGAACTTTCGAAAGTTCGGCGTTGACTGTTTCCGCCACCTGCCTGATGTGCCGAACCGTGTCACCATCAATTGATGCGGTCACCGAAAGGCCGTGAACGATTTCACTCCGCACAGCCTGAAGTTCGCGAATCTCCCGGTAGATGTCCTCCGATAGAACACCCTCCGAAACCATCTTTTCAGCCATCTGCCGGACACTCAGAGCGCGACCTTCCGGAGCATCCTGAAAATGCCGCGCCAAAGTCCATTCCAGGACTGAAAAGGCTAGGACGAACGCAGCGCGCAAGAATTCCCTGTCACCCGAAGACTCTCCGGATTCCACAAGCTCAGAAACAGCCCGCAGCCTATTTTCAATCTCGCCCCCTTGCGCCAGACGCGATGCTTGAGGGAGGACGATGACTTCCACGTCCCAACCGCTAAGCCGGTGGAGTCGCTTTCGAATCCTCTCAATACGAGCGATCTTCGCCTGCGAGCTAGCGGCCCTCTGCTGGACAACTTCAAAAATGATGCCACCATCGGGGCCGACGGCAACAGCGTCAAACTCCTCCCGAGCGCCGGATGCAAACCCTTCCGGTAGATGTTCGCCATCGACTACGCCGATGTACATTTTCCATCCAGGAGGAAGCCTTTCCGCGCGTTCGCGGAGCGCACTCATCGTTGCATTTTGCCAAGCCACGGCAACTCCTCGTGCGGCATAGCTGAATATACGGTCACATAAACAAACGGCTCGCCAGTGATCAGGTACGGAAGGATGACCGATGGCGGATTCCTGAACGAACCATCCAGGACGTCTCTCCGAGATGCCGAAACATCTTGAATCTGTGCATCATCCACCATAACTTCCGGATACATTCCATCGATGATGCGCTTCAAAATGTTGTCGATGTCTACGTCTGTCGGCCCCACATGGAAGTATGTAACCGATACGGACACATCCTCAACAAGCGGGAAGCCATCTTCCGGAAGCTGCTTTGTGGCGCAAGCGCGCACATGATCAATCCATCGCTGCTTCTTCTTTGAATCTTTGGAATTGACCGAGAGCGGAATTCCGGGAACCACAAATTCCCATATCATCCAACCATTTCCCCTCCCTGGTTGCACGTCCGCCACCTCGGCGTCAGCCTACGCGTTGGCTCACGCCGTTGGCAGCAGCGGAGACGGCTCACCGCGCAGGTGCCCAGGCTCAGCCCGTCGTGTCTGAGCTGAGGTTTTGGCACTGCTCGTTGTCCTGGTCTTTGTCCAGTGCGCCGACGGCCGCCACCGTTCACTGCCGTACGCGCACCCTCTCTGACCTGCCCCTCGAACCTCTACGAACGCCCCCGTACGGCCACGCGGACAGTTGGAAAGCGTGTTGGGGGCAACCCCTCACGAGTTCGAATCTCGTATCCTCCGCACCCGCCCGAGAGGGCAGACGAAGGTCCCGACCGGTTCACCGGCCGGGACCTTCGTCGTTCTCGCCAACCGGTGTCCCACGCCACGTCTCGGCCAAAGCTCGCCCCGCTTTTTCTGTCATCAAGCGCTCACAGATAGCGTTGCTTCGCTCGGGTTAACCCTCACCTCACCGGAGACAACTGTGAATCGCTCGACCCGGCTCGCGACGGCCCTCCTCACGGCTTCCGCGGCTCTGCTGCTGAGTGCCTGCGGCGGCTCGGACGACAGCCACGACAGCGACAAGATCGCCGGGGCAGATACCGGCAAGGCGAAGTCGGCGTCACCGTCGCCGTCTGGAACGGCGGACGGCATCGACCGGCCGGAGATCAAGCTGCCGTCGGACATGAAGAACGTCTTCGACGGCCGGGAGACCGGGGACGCGGTGAAGGACGCGATCCTGGCGGACAACGAGCGGCGCATCAGCGCGGTGGACGAGGCGCTGGCGACCGGGGACCTGAAGGGCTCAGCAGTTGCCTTCTATACGACGGACCAGGCGCTGGTCGGGCTCTACAAGTACACCAAGCGCAACATCGACGAAAACGTCAGCTGGACCGGCACCGCACGCTACTTCAACCGGCACGTGACGGTCTTCGGCAAGACCTCGGCCGCGGTGACGTACTGCGTCGACGAGAGCAAGACGAACCTGAAGAACCGCAAGTCGAACAAGGTCATCAAGAGCGACACTCCGCCGGACAGCCCCGACAACTATGTCTTCTACAACACCGCCGTGAAGAAGAACAAGGACGGGGTCTGGCAGACCCGGAGCCTCAACGAGGACCGGGGGTCGCAGAAGTGTCAGCCGTGACGCGGGGCAGAGCCATTGCGGCGCTCACCGTCACCGCGTGCCTGCTCGGCACACCTGCGGCTCTCGCGGCAGGCCGGGGCGGTGCCGGCTCCCAGGAGACGGAGACGTCAGGTGACTCGTCCGGGCAGGCACTCCTCTCCAAGGTCGCTTTCAAGGTGCAAGGTGCCCCTTCCAGGGTTCGGCATTCCGGCTCCCTGACTCCCACGGCTGTGGGCTGGAAGGCACCGGCGTGCTGGTACGAGCCCTACTGGAAGGCCGAGGACTTCAAGACCTTCACGGAGGCGAAGTGGTCGATGCACAAGTCCGCGGGCGGTGACCCCAGGGACCTCGCGGACGCCAAGGCGCGCTACAAGGGCGGACACCCCTACAAGGACTTCAACGCCGGCAAGAACGGCAAGGGCATGTGGTGGGTCGCCGTCGAGAACCCCGACATGAGGGACGACCCGGCCGCGGGTGCCTGTACTCGTCCCCCGTTCTGGGTGGACAAGGGCAAGACCCCGAAGGTTCCGCAGGCCATCGATCCCAAGACCCTGGCGGCGCTGGCGTACCAGCAGACCAAGGTGCCCGACACCAAGGTCGAGCTGAAGCCCGAGGCCAAGTCGACGGTGAACCTGCCCACGTGGGTGTGGCTGGACAAGGGCACGTTCAAGGAGGTCAAGGTACGGGCCGAGCTGCCCGGGACCGGCCTGTTCGCCGAGACCACCGCGAAGCCTGTGAGCCTCCACCTGGAACCGGGCACTGAGGACGCGGAGACCTACCCGGCATCCGGTGAGTGCACCTTCAACAAGGACGGCTCCATCGGCACCCCGTACACCAAGGGCAGCTCAAAGGAGTCACCGCCGTGCGGCATCACCTATCTGCGCGCCTCGGGTGGCCGGCCCAACCAGCTCACGGCATCGGTGACCTGGCAGATCTCCTGGCACGGCACGGGCGACGCGCACGGACCCCTACCCGACGGCACGTTTGAGACCACGCAGGACATGAACGTCCAGGAGGTCCAGTCCATCAACCGCTGACCGTTCCACCGTTCACAGTGGGGCCCTTCGGTGTTCTGCGGCTCGGATCTCGCTCTCGCGCCTCCAACTGGCCTGTCACCCAGTGCTGCTGGTTCATCGACCGAGTGTGGCGAAACGCTGTTTCCGGGTGGCGTCCGGAGGCACCATGGCTCCATGAACAGTGGCGCCAGGGCCTCGTCGTCGCCTCCGCCCGCGGCTCTGCCGAAGCGGCGCAACGCGGTGCTCGGACTCTTCGACGGTCCCGTGTACCGGGACTGGGCGTTCTGGATGACCATCGGCTGGGGGGCTCTCGCGGTCGCCTCGATTCCGTCCAGCGATGAACCGAGCTCCCTGCCGACATGGCTGGACACGCTCCTCGCCACCATCGTGTTCATCGCGCTGTTCGGCATCGTCCCGACCTGGCTGCGGCTGGTGTTCCGCCGATGGTGGTGGCGTCGGCGGCAACAGCAGCAGACGGCCACCCCGGCGCAACGGACGCAGCCCGCAAGCGCTCGACCGGCAACCGGCGGCCGCCCGCCTCGCTCCGGCGGGCAGTCACCGCCCTCCGGGCACACCCGCGCGGGCCCGGTCGCCCCGGTGGCGGCACCCCAACCGTCGCCGGCCGTGCCGCCCGTGCAGGCCGTCGGCGGGCATCCGGAAGGCACGCGTCAGCCCGTGAGCAACCCCGGAGCGCTGTCGACCGCACGGGAGTCGTTGCCGCACCCCCTCGCCCGCTCCGTGCGGGCACTCCAGCGGGCCCCCGGGCCGAAGGACCAGTACGAGGCGATGCTCGAGGCCGCCGAGATCCTCGCCATCACCCTCGCGGTCACCGGAGCGGCCCTGCTGCGAGGGCAGGTCGACGGCCGCGTCGCGGGCGACGGTGACCAGCGAGATCGCGCGCGTCAGGGGCTCGTGGCGCTGCGGAACGGGTTACTCAGACGCGCCACGTTCGGGACGTGGACGAATTGGCTCGACCAACACCTCGGGCCCGTCTCCACCGCCCAGCCCGACCTGGTGCCCGGCCTCCGTACCGCCCTCCAGGGCGATGGCCGCGCTCCGGGGATCCTCACCGACCTCCGGGCCCTGCAGAACGAACGCAACCGCACCTCGCACGGCGACAAGCCCCCGCAGCCCACAGGAATCGGCCCTGCGCACGGCGGAGTTCAGACCGCGGCTCGAACGAGCCCTGGAGGCCGCGGACTTCCTCGTCGCCACCCCGTGGCTGCTCACCGTTTCGTGCGGTTACCGGCCGCGCCCCCGCCGCTTCGACGTCGTGATGCAGCGCGTGACCGGCGACCACCCCGATTTCGAGTGCCAGTCCTTCACGTGGGACGAGCCCGTCGCCAACGACACCTTCTACTTGCTGACCTCAGCGGGCGCGCTCACCCTGGCGCCCCTGGTGGCCGGCCTCCTCTGTGATCGATGCGGGCAGGTGGAGCTCTGCTACGCCGCATCGGTCGATCGCCACACCGGGACCGCGATCTTCAAGAGCTTCGCCCGGGGGCATGAGATCGCCGACCCCGAGCTGGGCGACGAGCTCCGCATGCTGGCCGATTGACGGCCGGGCGGGGCGTCGCGGGAGGGGTGTCACGTATCCTCCGCATTTGCTCGGCCGGGTGGGCGAGGGCCCTCTTCGGGTGCGGGTGTGGACAAGGGTGGGCAAGTCGGTGTCGGTGTCGGTCTCTCTCGGGGTGCTCAGGGCGTTCGTGCTGCGGGTGGGCCTTTGGGGGTGGCGGGTGGTCCGGCATGAGTGGCGGGTCGTGGTCGTCCGGTCCCTGGGGCGGTTGTGGGGGCGGGGGGTTCGTGGGGTCTCGGTCGCTGTTTTCGGGGCTCTCGCCGTCATCGGGCTGCACGCGTTCCAGCAGACCGGGGTAGGTGGTGGCGTGGTGCGTTTCGTCAGTGAGGTGCGGGGTGATCAGCCGTTCTGGGTGACCCTGCTGCGGACGCCCGTATCGATGTTCGTGCCCGCGGTGGACCTGCCCGTCTGGGGTGGGCTCCCCCGGCTGTTGCTCGCCTTCGCCCTCGCCGAGCTGCTGTTCGGGCGCATACGCACGCTGGCGGTGGCGTACACCGTCACGCTGGCCGGGACGCTCGGGGCGCGTCTCATGGTCGCTCTCGGGCCCGAACGGCTCGGCGGACTGCCCGCCGATGTCGCGCACACGGTCGACACCGGTACCTCCGCCGCGATCGTCGGGCTCTTCGCCTACACCTCCGTGGCGCTGCGGGCGCCTCTGCTCTTCATCGCCGTGGTGGTCCCGACGGTGACCGGTTCGATCAGGGACCTCGACCTCGCGGGGCGCGAGCACTTGATCGCCGTGGTCGTCGCGGTGGCCCTCGGCGGGGTGCTGCACCGGAGGAGCGGGCCGGCCGTCGCGGAACGAGCGGTCGTTGTCAGTGGGTCCTGACAGAATCGCAGGCAGCGTTAGGAGGTCGGGCATGGCAGTTCTCGACGCGGGGGATCCTCTGGCTGTCGCGGTGACCGGTGCGATCCGCTCCGGTGACGTGGCCGGGCTGCGGCAGCTGTTCGTCACACATCCCGGGCTCGGGGCCACCGGGATCAGACGGGTCGGCGAGGCGGCCGGCACGCGCAGCCTGCTGCACATCGCCACGGACTGGCCCGGACACATCCCTGCCGGCCCCGAGGTCATCGCCGCCCTCGTCGAGGCGGGCGCCGACCCCGGCACGCCCTTCGTCGGGGCGCACTCCGAGACTCCGCTGCACTGGGCCGCGAGCAACGACGACGTCCCCGCGCTCGACGCCCTCATCGCGGCCGGCGCGGACATCGAGGCGCCCGGCGGCGTCATCGCGGGCGGCACGCCGCTCGCCGACGCGCGCGGGTTCGGACAGTGGCGCGCGGCGCGGCGGCTGCTGGAGCACGGGGCCCGTACGACGTTGCAGGACGCGGCGACGCTGGGGCTGCTCGACCGGGTCACGGCCTTCGTCGAGAGCCTTGGCCGGGGCGGGAGAACTCCATCGCTCGATCCGGTCGACATATCCGGTGCCTTTTGGGGTGCGTGTCACGGCGGTCAACTGGCCACCGCCCGCTACCTGTTGGAGTGCGGCGCCGAGCTCGACTGGGTCGGGTACGACGACATGACTCCGCTGGACATCGCCATCGACGCCGGCGCCGCCGAGGACGTCGTCCAGTGGTTGCGTGGGCAAGGGGCCCTTCGGCGGGCGGAGTTGGAGCGCCGGTGACCTCGTCTGCCGGAGGGGGGCGTGTATCCGGAGGGGCCTCGCGGCCAGGGGGGCTGGCAGTCAGGGGGGCTGGCAGTCAGGGGGGCTAGCACCACCCCATAGACACCGGAGCACCGTATGCCGCCGGGGCCGCGGATACGGGAGCGTGGAGCACGTCAACACGACACGTCCCCGCTCCCCACGCTCCACGACGATTCGAGGGCCCGCCATGAGCACCAGCACCCTGCCGTACGCCACTTCGACCTCGTCGGCCGCGGGGGTGGCCGCTGCGGTGACCCCTCCGACGACCGGCCCCACGGTCCGTCCGCGCAGGCCCGGGTTCTGGCGGGCGCCGTTCTCCGGCGTCACCTTCCGCGAGATCGGGTACGTGCTGACCTCGTTCCCCCTCGCCATCGTCGGGTTCGTCTTCGCCGTGACCATGTTCTGCCTCGGCGCGGGGCTGCTCGTCACCCTGCTCGGGCTGCCCGTCCTCGCCGTGGCGCTCGCCGGGGCGCGCGGGCTCGGCAGTGCGGAACGGCTCCGGGCGCGGGTGGGTCTCGGGCTCACCGTCGACGGCCCGGGGGCGTACGGCACGGGGGCATACGGTGCGGAGGGCGACGGGCCGCGGGCGAAGGGGTTCTGGGCCGGGACCAGGGCCCGGCTCGCGGACGCCGCGGGCTGGAAGGCGCTGCTGTTCCAGGTGGTCATGTTCCCCTGGCGCGTCCTCAGCTTCGTCCTGACGGTGACGTTCTTCGTCACCGGCTGGGTGGTCGCGCTCTTCCCCACGTACTCCTGGGTCTTCCACCGTTACGTGGGCTGGCCCGGCTACCGCGTGTACGACTTCACGTCGGGCGGCCGGCACCACGAGTACTACATCACCTCGCCCGCCCAGATCGCGGCGGTCGCCGGCATCGGTGCCGTGCTCGTCTTCCTCACCCCGAAGCTGGTCCGCGCCCTGACGAGCGTCGACCGCGCGGCGGTCCGTTCGCTGCTGGGCTGAGCGGCGGCCGACGCGGAACCGGGCGTTCCCGGTGCGGCCTCAGTGCGGCCTCAGTGCGGCCTCAGTGCGGCCTCAGTGCTGCCGGGGATCCTCCGGCGGAGCCGCGTAACAGTGCAGGGCGACCCGCAGGCCGGGTCGCCATTGCTGTTCCACGATGGCGAGCAACTGCCAGCCCAGGCGGGCGTAGAGGGCGGCGGCCGCGGTGTCGGAGGACACGACGTCGAGGACCGGGTGCAGCCCGCGCGCCCGCGCCTCCCGTACGACCCGTCCCATCAGCAGGGCGCCGATGCCGTGGCCCCGGGCGTCCGGCGCGACGAAGAGGCGGCTGACGACGCCGGCCAGCCCCGGCCTCCGGTCCCGCCCGCTCGCTCCACAGGGCCGGCGCCTCGTCCCCCGCGCCGGGGCGGGCGAGGCCCACGTGTCCGACGACCCGGCCGTCGAGCTCGGCGACCCAGGCGCCGAGTGCGCCGTCGCCCTCCAGCCATTCGGCGGGCCGGTCCGGCCAGTCGACGGGGTAGCCGTCGGCCTTGTGGACGCCGGTGAGCACGCCGACGCAGGCGTCCAGGTCACGCTGACCGGAACGTTCCCGCAACCGCAGGACGGGGTGCCCGTCGGCCGCGTCGGCGGCACGGTCTCGTCTCATCGCAGCATCGAATCACAGCGGTGGGGACGGCGACCTCGCTTCCGCCTCAAGTCACCTTCCGCCGCCAAGTCACCTTCCGCCGCCGTCACCCCACTCCGCCCACCCCGCCCTCAGGCCAGCGCGACCAGCTCCCGGTAGTCGGCGCTCCACAAGTCCTCCGTCCCGTCAGGGAGCAGCAGGACGCGGTCCGGGCGCAGCGCGTCGATCGCGCCCTCGTCGTGCGTGACCATCACGATCGCCCCCGGGTACGTCCCCACGGCCGCGAGCACCTCGTCCCTGGACGCCGGATCCAGGTTGTTGGTGGGCTCGTCGAGGAGCAGGACGTTCGCGCCCGAGTGCACGAGGCCCGCCAGAGCGAGCCGCGTCTTCTCGCCGCCCGAGAGCACGGCGGCGGGCTTGTCCGCGTCGTCCCCGCCGAACAGGAAGGAGCCGAGCACCCGGCGCACCTCGCCGTCGGTCAGGTGCGGGGCCGCGGCCGCGAGGTTCTCCCGTACGGTCCGGTCCGCCGCCAACGTGTCGTGCTCCTGCGCGAAGTAGCCGAGCCGCAGCCCCGGCCCCTCAACCACCCTTCCCGTGTCCGGGAGTTCACGCCCCGCCAGGAGCCGGAGCAGCGTCGTCTTGCCCGCGCCGTTGAAGCCGAGGACGACCAGGCGGCTGCCCCGGTCGACGGCCAGGTCGACACCGGTGAGGACGCGATGGGACCCGTACGCCTTGGTGAGGCTGATCGCGCCGAGCGGCGTCCGGCCGCACGGGGCGGGCTCGGGCAGCCGGATGCGGGCAACCTTCTCGCCGCGCCGGACCGGCTCCGCGTCCGCGAGCAGGCGTTCGGCGCGCCGGTCCATGTTCTTCGCGGCGGTGGCGGTGGCGACGCGGGAGCGCATCTTGTCGGCCTGGGAGCGCAGCGAGGCGGCCTTGCGCTCGGCGTTGGCGCGTTCCCGGGTACGTCGCCGCTCGTCGGCCGCGCGCTGGGCGAGGTAGGTGTGCCATCCGGTGTTGTGCACGTCGATGACGGCCCGCCGCGGGTCGAGGTGGAGGACGCGGTTGACGACGTCGGCGAGCAGCCCGGTGTCGTGGCTGATGAGGACGAGGCCGCCCGGGTACCCCGCCAGAAACCCGCGCAGCCAGGCCACCGAGTCGGCGTCGAGGTGGTTCGTCGGCTCGTCGAGGAGCAGGGTGTCGTGGCGCGAGAAGAGGATGCGGGCCAGTTCGACGCGGCGCCGCTGGCCGCCCGACAGATCGCCCACAGGCTGGTGCAGGGCGCGTTCGGGCAGCCCGAGTCCGGCGGCGACGCGGGCGGCCTCGGCCTCGGCCGCGTAGC
The DNA here is from genome assembly GCF_055591085.1 of Streptomyces sp. NPDC041713. NCBI lineage: Bacteria > Bacillati > Actinomycetota > Actinomycetes > Kitasatosporales > Streptomycetaceae > Streptomyces > Streptomyces sp. NPDC041713. The sequence goes on along the minus strand of NZ_JBVIZY010000003.1, from coordinate 698,023 downwards.
CGCCGCGGGCCTGGAAACGGTCCTCCGCGCGGGCGTAGGCCGCCATGGCCCGCTCCTGCGCGGCCGGGGTGGTGGCACGGGCCATGGCGGCCTCGGCGGTACGCAGCGCCGCCACCGCCTCGTCCAGGCCGCGCGCGGACAGGATGCGGTCGGTGACGGTGACGGCGGGGTCGGCGGCGCCCGGGTCCTGGGCGAGGTGGCCGACGGAGCCGGTACGGGTGACGGTGCCGGCGGCGGGGGTGGCTTGCCCCGCGAGGATTTTCAGGAGGCTGGTCTTGCCGGCGCCGTTGCGCCCGACCAGGCCGACGCGGTCGCCCGGGGCGACGTGGAAGGAGACGTCGGACAGCAGGAGGCGGGCACCGACGCGCACGTCGGCACCTCGTACGGTGATCATGAAGTAACGCTCCGCAACAGCGAATGGACACACGGGTGACGTGGAGGCGTGTGTCCTGGCTAGGAGATGCGGGGCGTAGACATGTGTCCGAGGCTAACGCGCCGGTCGGGCGGGGCGCATCCGGGTTTTCGCGCCGCGTGGTGGTTCGGCGCTCGCCGCTCGGTGCGGTGGGCGGTGGGCGACGAGCGACGGGGCCGTCGACGGGGGATCATCGGCTCATGGACGTGACCCTTCACCTCGCACAGGACGAGGCGGCCGACGAACTCCTCGGCCGCAGCCCGCTGGCCGCGCTGGTCGGCATGCTCCTCGACCAGCAGGTCCCCATGGAGTGGGCGTTCGCGGGCCCGTACACGATCGCCACGCGGCTGGGCGCGGACGACCTCGACGCGCGGGAGATCGCGGCGTACGACCCCGAGGACTTCGCCGCGCTCCTCTCCACGAAGCCGGCGGTGCACCGGTACCCGGGCTCGATGGCCAAGCGGATCCAGCAGCTCTGCCAGTACCTGGTGGACCACTACGACGGCGACCCGACGGCGCTGTGGCAGGACGCCACCACCGGCGGGGAGCTCCTCGAGCGCCTCAACGACCTGCCCGGCTTCGGCAAGCAGAAGTCCCAGATCTTCGTCGCCCTCCTCGGCAAGCAGCTGGGCGTCCGCCCCAAGGGCTGGCGCGAGGCCGCCGGGGACTACGGCGCCGCCGAGGCGTACCGGTCCGTCGCGGACATCACGGGCCCGGAGTCCCTCCTCAAGGTCAGGGCGCACAAACAGCAGCTGAAGGCGAAGGCCCGCACGAACAGCGGCTGAAGGCGGCGGGCCGGGCGGGACGGGGCGGGACGGGACGGGGCGCGCGGACTTCGTGGCCCATGCCCCCTGACCCATGCCCCCTGACCCCATGACCCCCTAGCCCATGAGGGCGGATCTCGGCGTCGGGCGGTCGACGAACCGTTCGTACGGGGACATGCCCTCCATGAGCACCCCGCCCCCGTACCGCCGCCACCGCACGTGGCCCCGGGTGCTGCTCACCTTCCTCGCGCTCCTGCTCGGCGCCCTCACCGCCGTCCCCGCCGCCCCCGCCACCGCGGCGGTCCCGCCCCCGCCCGCCGCCGTCTCCACGGAATCCGGCGGCAGCGAGATCCAGGAGGACGCCACCGACACGGCGCTGCGCCTCCCGACCGGCCACGCCACCCGCGTCCCCACCCCTCGTACGCCCCGTCCGGCGCCGCCCCGGCACCCCGCCGTCGGCCCGGCCCCGCGCCCCGCCCTTCTGCACCCCCGCGTCCCGACCCCGCGTTCGGTGGTCCTGCGCTGCTGACAGGGACCAGGACAGGGACAGGGAGCAGGCACTCGGCGGCCGCCCCCGTCCCGTCCCCCGCCAGCCGTCCCAGCGCGCAGATCAAGGACACCTTCATGCCCATCGACCCCTACGCGGCCCTGCAAGCGCTCCTGCGCGCGGAGGCCGTCCGTACGACGCCGCCGCAGTCGGCACCCGCGAACCCGGCGCCTTCGCCGGAGCAGACGATCCGCGAGACCGACCCCACCGAATCCGAGCAGCGACCCAAGGACGCCTGACCCCGACGGCCCGGCGCAGCCCGCACCAAGCGGCCAGGCGACCCGCACCCGGCGGCCCGCACCACGCGGCCCGCTCAAGGCGCCCCGCCAGACCCGGTGCCCCGCCAGCCCCGGCGCCCCCGCCGCACTCAGCGTCGGCACCGGACTCAGCGTCGGCGCCGGGCCGTCCCGAACACCGACCGTGAGATCTCCCGCCCGATCTGCGTCCCCACGGACCGCATCAACGACTTGAACATCCCGCTCCCCACCACCTGCTCCACGACGGACCCGTCGCCCCGGGGCTTCGCCCGTGCCTGCGTGCGGGCCTCCTTCGCCGCATCGGCGGCCGCCGCATCGGCCTGCTTGCGGGCCTGCGTCTCGACCTCCCGGGCCGTCAGCTTCTCGTACGCGGACTCACGGTCGACGGCGTCCGCGTAGCGCGCGTACAGCGGCGACGAACGCACCGCCTGGTCCAGCGCCTCCGCCGCCACCGGCCGCATCAGCGACTCGGGCGCCCGCAGCCGGGTCGCCGCGACCGGCGTCGGCGCGCCCTTCTCGCTCAGCACCGTGATCACCGCCTCGCCGGTGCCGAGCCCGGTGAGCACCTCCGCCAGGTCGTACGGCGAGTCGGGGAAGGTCCGTACGGTCGCCTTCAGTGCCTTCTGGTCGTCGGGGGTGAACGCCCGCAGCGCGTGCTGCACCCGGTTGCCGAGCTGTCCGAGGACGTCCGCGGGCACGTCCTTCGGCGTCTGCGTCACGAGGAAGACGCCGACGCCCTTGGACCGGATCAGCCGCACGGTCTGCGTGATGGCCTCCAGAAACGCCTTCGACGCCCCACTGAAGAGCAGATGGGCCTCATCGAAGAAGAACACGAGCTTCGGCTTCTCGACGTCGCCCACTTCCGGCAGGTCGTGGTAGAGGTCGGCCAGGAGCCACATCAGGAAGGTCGAGAAGAGCTGCGGCTTGTCCTGGACGCCCGCCAGCTCCAGGACCGACACCAGCCCCTGCCCGTCCGGCGCGAGCCGCAGGAACTCGCTCGTGTCGAACTCCGGCTCCCCGAAGAAGTCCGCCATGCCCTGCGCCTCGAACGTGGTGAGCGCCCGCAGGATGACGCCGGCCGTCACGGACGACAGACCGCCGATGCCCTTCAGCTCCGGCTTGCCCTCGTCGGACGTGAGGAAGGTGACGACCGCCCGCAGGTCCTTCAGGTCGACCAGTTCGAGCCCCTTCTGGTCGGCGTAGTGGAAGACGAGACCGAGCGACTGCTCCTGCGTCTGGTTGAGCTGCAGCACCTTGGCGAGCAGCACGGGGCCGAAGCTGGTGATCGTGGCCCGCACCGGGATCCCCGTACCGATGCCACCGAGCGCGTAGAACTCGCTCGGGAACCCGGTCGCCGCCCACTCCTGCCCGACCTCCCCGGCCCGCTCGGTGACCTTGTCGTTCGCCGCGCCGGGCGCCGAGATGCCCGACACGTCGCCCTTGATGTCCGCGAGGAAGACGGGGACGCCCTGCGCGGCCAGCTGCTCGGCGATGAGCTGCAGCGTCTTGGTCTTGCCCGTGCCGGTGGCGCCGGCGACGAGCCCGTGCCGGTTGAGCATGGGCAGCGGGATGCGGACCGGCGCGTCGGCACGGCACTGTCCGTCCCAGAGCAGCGCGCCCAGGTCGAGGGCGGGCCCGGCGAAGGCGTACCCGGCGGCGATCTCCGCGGCCTCCGGTGGCAGAGCGCTTCCCCCTGTCCTTTCCCCCACCCTTTCCCCCGCCCCTCCCGCACCCGGCTCCGCCGCCGGCGCGGACTCGTTCGGGGGATTCGCACGACCCGGAGTGGACGGCATCGACTGGCTATCGCTCACTTCGACCCCTGTTCCCGGCTGGTGCGTTTCCGGTTTGCCCCGCTTTGCAGCGGCATTTCCCAGACTCGCACTCCGTCGCCATGGCTGCGCCCGGAGAGCCTTGCCCGGTAGGCTTTCCGTGTGATCTTCAAGCGCATCGGAAACGGCCGGCCGTACCCCGACCACGGCCGGGAAAGCACCCGCCAGTGGGCGGACGTCGCACCGCGCCCGGTCCGCCTCGATCAGCTCGTGACGACCAAGGGCCAGCTCGACCTCGAGACCCTGCTCGCCGAGGACTCCACGTTCTACGGCGACCTCTTCGCGCACGTCGTGAAGTGGCAGGGCGACCTCTATCTGGAGGACGGGCTGCACCGCGCGGTCCGCGCCGCGCTCCAGCAGCGCCAGGTGCTCCACGCGCGCGTACTCGAGCTGGGCTGACGCCGGGGTCCGGCCACGGGCCCCACACCCCCGCCGAGCCGGGCCCCGACCCCGCATTCGCCCTTTCGGGTTGGACTGCCCCTCAAGTAATGATCATTTAGTAGGCATCACTGCCGCGCCGCACTACGCTGCGCCCATGAGCATGCTCACTCCCCCCGGCATGGGCGGCGAATACCGCATCACGGGGGACAAATACCCACGGATGCGCCGCCCCAACGGCCGCCGCAGGCTCGTGCTCGCGGTCATCGCGTCCACCGCCGCCCTCGGCCTCATCGGCTGGGGCGCGTTGCAGCTCATCGACGTCTTCACGGGAGGCCACAAGGCTTCGGCGGCGGGCTCCGCGGCCGGCGACTGCGACCGTGACCCGGACGGCGACGACACCGCGGGCCACTCCGCCGCCTCGGCCGCCGCGGCGAAGGGCAAGGCGGGCAAGCCGCTGCCGAAGCCGAAGCAGATCACCGTCAACGTCTTCAACGCCACGCCCCGCGGCGGCCTGGCCAAGAGCACCGCCGACGAGCTCAAGAAGCGCGGCTTCGCCATCGGCAAGGTCGGCAACGCCACCAAGGAGTTCGACAAGAAGGTCAAGGGCACCGGGATGCTGCTCGGCGCCAAGGCGGCCGCCGACACCTCGCTCCCCGTCCTCGGCACCCAGCTCGCGGGCGCCGAGCTCAAGTCCGACGTACGCAAGACCGGTGACGTCGACCTGATCATCGGAAACCAGTTCAAGAACCTGGCCAAAAAGGAGGACGCCGACAAGGCCCTGGCCGCACTGGCCAAGCCCGAGCCGACGTCCGTGCCGTCAGGCAAGAAGAACTGCCGGTAGGCGAACCGGCAGGGGAAAGGGACCGCTACTCCGCGGCCCCGTACATCCGGTCGCCCGCGTCCCCGAGGCCGGGCACGATGTAGCCCTGCTCGTTGAGCCGCTCGTCGACCGAGGCCGTCACGACCGTCACCGGCGTCCCCGCCAGCTCGCGCTCCATGATCTCGACGCCCTCGGGGGCGGCGAGCAGCACCACGGCGGTCACGTCGTCCGCGCCGCGCTTGATGAGCTCCTGGATCGCGGCGACCAGCGTGCCGCCGGTGGCCAGCATCGGGTCGAGCACGTACACCTGGCGGCCGGAGAGGTCGTCCGGCATGCGCGTCGCGTACGTGGACGCCTGCAGCGTCTCCTCGTTGCGCACCATGCCGAGGAAGCCCACCTCGGCGGTCGGCAGCAGCCGCACCATGCCGTCGAGCATGCCGAGACCGGCGCGCAGGATCGGCACGACCAGCGGCCGCGGGTGGGAGAGCTTGACGCCCGTGGTCCGCGAGACCGGGGTGTCGATGTCGACCTGCTCGGTGCGCACGTCCCTGGTGGCCTCGTACGCGAGCAGGGTGACCAGCTCGTCGGCGAGGCGCCGGAAGGTCGGGGAATCGGTGCGCTTGTCGCGCAGCGTGGTGAGTTTGTGCGCCACCAGCGGGTGGTCGACGACGTGGATCCGCATGCCATCAACAGTAACCGGGCCCGGGCCCCACGCCTCTCGCTGGCATCAACACCGCCGTCCGAGGGAAGGTGGGGACGTACGAACCGAGGTGGTGTGGCCCATGGCGGAGCGCAAGCCGGAAGACGAGAACGACATCGAGCGCCGCAGGCGTCGCGCCCAGTTCCTGCGGGAGCGCAACGAGGCGATCGAGCTCCGCGACCGCGTGAAGCCGCGCCGCGCCCGGGCGGCACGCATGCGTCAGCAGATGCGCATGCGCACGTTCCGCTGGTAGCCGCCCCCCTGCAGGCGGGCCCCCGGCAGGGCCGGGAAAAGCCCCCGGGAGAACGCGACGCGGAACACAGCGAGCGGAAGACCTCTCCTGACGGCGCCGTTTCTGCCACGATTCCGAATGGGCGGGGCTCGGCACAGTGCTCCCCGCCCCCCGACCTCGCCGGGGGGATCCCAAACCGCCAACCGGCACTGCCTATGACCAGTGGGAGAGTCACGGTGTACTTCGCCGCACTGCTCGCGCGCACCGAAGACGGGTGGGAAGCGAGCGACACGGAGCTCGACGATGTGGAGACCCTGGCGGATCTGGCCGATCTGGCCCGTGAAGCCACGGCTGACTACGACGACGACACAGTGCTCGTCTTCATCGAACAGGAGGACGCGTGGTTCGGCGTCGTCCGCGTGGACGGTGAGGAGGACCCTCGTATCTACGTCTCGGACGCGGCCGCGGCCGCCCGCAGCTCGTACGGGGAGATCCTGCTCACCGACGAGATGCTGGGCCGCGACCCGGACGACGACGGGGCGGTCGACCTCGACGCCCTCGACCTCGACGGTACGGAGGACGGTGAACCCGAGGCGTCCGACACGGACTCCGACGGCGACGCGGCCGACGACGCCGGCACCTCGGGAGTGCCGTCCGGGCCCCTGGGCGACACGGAGATCCTCGCCGACCTCGGCGTGCCCGAGAAGGATCTGCTCGGTCTGGAGGCAGGCGACGCGCTCAGCGAGATCGCCGAAATCCTCGGGGCGGCGGAGGTGCTGGAGACCGTCCGCTAGGTTCCCCGTGTGACCGACCCGAACGACCCGAACGACCCGACCTCCGACTCTCCCCTCGACATCACCGAAGGTGATCCCGTACGCGACCGCTGGCGGGCGCCCATGCGGCTCGCCCTGGCCGAGGCCGAGCTGGCCGCCGCGGGCGGCGACGTGCCCGTCGGCGCCGTCGTGCTGTCCCCGGACGGCACGACGGTGCTCGCGACGGGTCACAACGAACGCGAGGCGACCGGCGACCCCACCGCCCACGCGGAGGTGCTCGCCCTGCGCAGGGCCGCCGCCGGACTCGGCGAGTGGCGGCTGACCGGCTGCACGCTCGTCGTCACCCTGGAGCCCTGCACGATGTGCGCGGGCGCGCTCGTGCAGTCCCGGGTGGACCGGGTGGTCTACGGAGCGCTCGACGAGAAGGCCGGAGCGGCGGGCTCCCTGTGGGACGTCGTACGCGACAGACGGCTCAACCACCGCCCCGAGGTCATCCAGGGAGTCCTCGCCGACGCGTGCGCGGCGCGGCTGACCGAGTTCTTCCGCAACCGCTGACTCCGGGGGGACTCAGGGGGTCGGCCGAACGGATTTCAGAACACGGGGCACTTTGGGCTAGAGTTCCTCTCGGTAGCGTGTCCGAGCGGCCGAAGGAGCTCGCCTCGAAAGCGAGTGAAGGGTAACCCCCTTCCGTGGGTTCAAATCCCACCGCTACCGCTCTCGATACGAAGGGCCCGTCCAGCTGGACGGGCCCTTCGTCGCGTGTGGGTTGTTCGCGGGTTGCGCGGATCGCTCGTGCCGCGGCACGCGGAAAGCCCCGGCGCCTTCCACGCGCCGGGGCTCTCTCCCGCCAGGACGGGGGGAACGGCATCGGGGGGACAAGCCGCTCCCCCCGACGAGGACCGGACCCTCAAGTCAACGCCGCCGTCGGGGGGAAGCGGACGGCGCGGACCCCGCAGTGGGGCCGGTCCCTCACCCGCGGATTCCTGCCAGATCCGCCGGGCTCACCACCCATCCTGCTCCGCGCACCACCCGGGGAGCGCGGGCAAAGGGCCTCTGCTGCCGGGCCGTTGGTCCTTAAAAGCCCCGTGAGTACGGCCCGGGTTAGACTCACCGCGATCACAGGGGACACACGCGTCGCGGGCAAGGGGAGGCCAGGATCGTGGCAGTGCAGTGGAAGAAGCTCGGCCTTTTCGCCGTGGTCGTCTTCGTGCTCTATGTGATCATCACGGACCCGGCCAAGGCCGCGGACTACGTCCAGATAGGCTTCGAAGGGATCTCGAGCGCCGCTCGGAGCATCGGGGACTTCATGACGTGGGTCGCCAACGGCGGCAAGGACTGAGCGGCGCCCTTCCGTTCCCCGCCCCGCCTTCCCCCCTTCCCCGCCTTCTCCCCGCTTCCTCAAGGAGTGCCCGTGATCCGCCATCTGGTCCTCTTCAAGCTCAACGACGGTGTGCGGCGCGACGAACCGCGTGTGGTCGAGGGCGTCGAGGCCTTCCGCGCCCTCGGCGGGCAGATCCCGGAGCTCACGTTCTGGGAGTGCGCCTGGAACATCACCGACCGCCCCATCGCGTACGACTTCGCCATCAACTCGGCGGTCGAGGACACCGATGCGCTGAAGCGGTACCTCGAGCACCCCGCCCACCAGGCGGGCGTCGCGCTGTGGCGCGAGTTCGCCACGTGGGTCATCGCGGACTACGAGTTCTGATCCGGTCCCACTCCTCCCCACCCCGCCACTTCGGCCCCGCACCGCGACGGTGCGGGGCCGTTTTCTGTCGTACACCCTCCCCCCTCGCCCTCAACACGTAGTTATCAGGTGCTTGCACACAGTGCACATGTCTTGTGATGCTATGACCGCTTTTGACGGATGAGTTGACCGAGGTCGACCGAGCTTGACTGAGCTTGTCTGAGAAGGGGTGGCGTTGCCCGTGCCGGCCAGTACTGCGCCCGAAGCTCCACCCGCCAAACCCGTACCGGGCGCCGGGACCCCCCGGAGCGCCGGGACCACCGGAAGCACGCGCGGTGCCGACACCCGGGCCCTCACCCAGGTGCTCTTCGGTCAGCTGAAGGATCTGGAGCCGGGCAGCCCGGAACACGGCCGGGTGCGCGGCGCCCTCATCGAGGCCAACCTGCCCCTCGTCCGGTACGCCGCCGCCCGCTTCCGCAGCCGCAACGAGCCGATGGAGGACGTCGTCCAGGTCGGCACCATCGGGCTCATCAACGCCATCGACCGGTTCGACCCGGAGCGCGGGGTGCAGTTCCCGACCTTCGCGATGCCGACCGTGGTCGGCGAGATCAAGCGGTACTTCCGCGACAACGTCCGCACCGTCCACGTACCGCGCCGGTTGCACGAGCTGTGGGTGCAGGTGACCGGCGCGACCGAGGACCTCACCACCGCCTTCGGGCGCTCGCCGACGACCTCGGAGATCGCCGAGCGGCTGCGCATCACCGAGGACGAGGTGCTGGCCTGCATCGAGGCCGGCCGCTCGTACCACGCGACGTCGCTGGAGGCGGCCCAGGAGGGCGACGGGCTGCCCGGCCTGCTCGACCGGCTCGGCTACGAGGACCCCGCGCTCGACGGCGTCGAACACCGCGACCTCGTACGCCATCTCCTGGTTCAACTGCCCGAGCGGGAACAGCGGATCCTGCTGCTCCGCTACTACAGCAATCTGACGCAGTCACAGATCAGCGCCGAACTCGGCGTCTCCCAGATGCACGTGTCGCGGTTGCTCGCCCGGAGCTTCGCACGCCTTCGGTCCGCAAATCGGATCGAGGCGTAACCGTATCGAGTGGAGTGCCGTCGCGGCGGTTGCCGACGGCACTCTTTGCTGAAAAGCCTCAGACCCCCTCTTTCCTGCACGGATGTCACCCTTGTTTGTCGACAAGTAACTACAGCGTGTTGCCGACATGTGACATTCTGCTGGAACCGCGTTTGCCGTAGCCCCACCTCCGGTATTCAGGTGGAGGCTGCGTTCCTCCGACGGGAGCGTCCGCCGCGACCGTCCGCGACCTCAAGGGGGTGGCATGTCCGCAGACCAGGGCAGCTCGAAGGTGCTCACGCTCACGCTCACGAAGAGCCCGAGCGAGCCGGCGCCCGACGCGCTTCAGGGCTCCGAAGCGCTCCAGAGCTCAACGGCCCCGGAAGTCATCGACACCCGGACCCTGTCCCGATCCCTCTTCCTGCGGCTCGCCACGCTCGCCCAGGACAGCCCGGAACGCGCCTATGTGCGGGACACGCTCATCGAGCTCAACCTCCCCCTCGTGCGGTACGCGGCGGCCCGCTTCCGCAGTCGCAACGAACCGATGGAGGACATCGTCCAGGTCGGCACGATCGGCCTGATCAAGGCGATCGACCGTTTCGACTGCGAACGCGGCGTGGAGTTCCCGACGTTCGCGATGCCGACGGTCGTCGGTGAGATCAAGCGTTTCTTCCGGGACACCAGTTGGTCGGTGCGGGTGCCGCGCCGCCTCCAGGAGTTGCGGCTCGCGCTCACGAAGACCAGCGACGAGCTGGCCCAGCGGCTCGACCGCTCGCCGACCGTGCCCGAACTCGCCGCGGCGCTCGGCGTCTCCGAGGAGGACGTGGTCGACGGCCTCGCCGTCGGCAACGCGTACACCGCCTCCTCGCTGGACTCCCCGACGCCCGAGGACGACGGCGGCGAGGGCTCCCTCGCGGACCGCCTCGGGTACGAGGACTCGGCCCTGGAGGGCGTGGAGTACCGCGAGTCCCTCAAGCCGCTGCTGGCCAAGCTGCCGCCCCGCGAGCGCCGCATCATCATGCTGCGCTTCTTCGCCAACATGACGCAGTCGCAGATCGGCGAGGAGGTCGGCATCTCCCAGATGCACGTCTCGCGGCTGCTGACGCGGACGCTGGCGCAGCTGCGGGACGGTCTCATCGCGGACTGAGACGCGCCGACTCCCTTGTGTGTCGGGGGTGTTGCTGACGGGGTTCCTAGTTACGGGGTTCCTAATTGACGACCCGTCAGACACACTGGCGCGATGCGACGTGGAGTGCGGAACGTCCTCGGTGCGGGGGCCGCTGTGCTGTGCCTCGGCGGCCTGCTGTCTGCCTGCGGCGGTGACAGCGGCGACGGTTACGTGGCGACGGGCGCGGCGGGGGCCTCGCCCGGTCGGGCGCCGGGCAAGACGGTGGGGCCCACAGGTGACGTGAGGATGGTGCCGCTGGAGAGGGGTGGTTCCGGCGACGGGGGCCGTTCCGGTGACTCGGCGGGGGCGTCGCCGGAGGGGGGCGGGGCGAGCAAGTCGCCGGTCGGGGAGGGACGTTCGGACTCGGGTTCGGGTTCGGGTTCGGGGTCAGGTTCGGGGGTGTCGTCGTCTCCTGGGGCGTCGTCGGGGCACGAGGGCGGTCGTACGGGTACGGGGTCAGGTACGGGTACGGGTGGGGGCTCCCCGAGTCCGTCGGGGCCGGGTCCGGGGTCCGGTTCCGGGGGGTCTGGGACGGAGCCGGCGCCGAGTGGGCCCGCGGTGCTCGCCGTCGGCGATCCGGAACGGGCTCCTGCGGACAAGCGGTGGTGCGAGAAGGTGACGGTGACCTTTCGCAACACGGGTGGGACGGCGGTGCGTTCGGGGGAGGTCACCTTCGGTACGCACATCATCGGGGCGCTCGGGGTGGACTGGGCCACGATCAAGTCGACGGTGGCGCTGCCGGCTCCGATCGGTCCCGGGGCGAAGAGGGAGGGGGCCTGGACGGTGTGCGTGGACGCGTGGCGTGTGCCGCTGGGCATGAGGGTGGAGACGCGGGACGTCTGGGTGGACTGGGAGTAGGCCCCCCCGGGGGGGGCGGCTGAGCACGTCGCCGACCTGCGGGTGCGTCGTGGTTGCTCGCGCAGTTCCCCGCGCCCCTGATGGGGTGCTCGCGTCGTCGTTCATCTGCGGGCCTTCGCGGGTGCCTCGCCGCGGGTGACTCAGGGGCGCGGGGAACTGCGCGACCAGCCAGCGACCGCCCGCGCATCAAAAACCGCCCAAGCCCCGCAGGGAAACGCGCGATCAGCCAGCGACCGCCCGCAGATCAGAAACCGCCCGAGCCCCGCAGGGAATCGCGATCAGCCGGCGATCGCCCGCAGATCACAGCCCCTCCAGGCCCCGCAAGGGTCCCCGCAGAAACCGTTTACGACAGCGCCAGCCACGCCACTCCCGCCACGATCACGATCGCCAGGAGCACGCCCACGATCAAGCCCACCCGTGGGCCCGACGAGGACGTCGTTGCCTGGGGCTGTCCTCCCCGCGGCGCCTCGTCGACGAAGGCGCGGAACATCTGCGTGCTGCCGGCGGGGTCGAGGTTGCCCTGCGGAGCCTGGTGGCCCCGGTTGCCCTGGGGGTCCTGGGGGTTGTGTGCCATGGATCAGGACCCTAGCGAATCCACGGCCCTCGGCCCAACCCCCTCTGGCCAGGGACTTTACGACCCGGCCCCCAGAGCTTTGCCGACTCTTTAGGCCGACGGCCAGGTTTTAGTTTGCCTGCGGCAACCAACTGCTTCTATCGTTGCCCTAAGCAACAAAAAATTAGGAGGTGCCGTGGCCGCGCAGCGTCAGTACGAGGAGCTGGCCCAGCAGCTCAGCGCCATCGGTGCCGTGAAGCGTGGCCTCGGAAGAGGCCTGCCGCACGACTGCCCGGCCGGATCCGCCGCCGTCCTCATCCTGCTCGACCGCCACGGCGCGATGCGGATGAGCAGGCTCGCGGAGCTGCTCGCCGTCGACACGTCGGTGACCAGCCGCCACGTGGCGCACGTCGCGGACAAGGAGTGGATCGCCCGCGATCCCGACCCCGCGGACAGGCGCTCCCGGATCCTGCGGCTCACGCCCGACGGCAAGGCCAAGGTGGACGAGCTCGCCGAGCTCTCCATCCGGACGCTCACCCACTACTTGCACGACTGGAGCGACGAAGAGGTCGTCCAGCTCAGCACGCTGCTCGCGCGCCTGCGCGACAGTTTCGGGGACTGCCGCGCGGCTTCGGCCCGGCTCCCCGCCCCCCACGACGTGCGGACCACGTCGGAGACCACCCGTACACCCGCGTAAGAAAAGGAAGCCCATGGCAACAACCACACCAGCCGGTGTGCGGGGCAGCCATGCCAAGCACGGAGCGCATCACGGCCACCCCGGCGAGAACGCTCCGATGACGCACCGGCAGATCATGGAAGCGCTGTCCGGGCTGCTGCTCGGCATGTTCGTGGCGATCCTGTCGTCGACGATCGTCTCCAACGCCCTGCCCGAAATCATCGGCGACCTCGGCGGCGGCCAGTCCGCCTACACCTGGGTCGTCACCGCGTCGCTGCTCGCCATGACCGCGACGACCCCCCTGTGGGGCAAGCTGTCCGACCTCTTCAGCAAGAAGGCGCTCGTACAGATAGCCCTGGTCATCTACGTCGGCGGATCGATCGTCGCCGGTCTCTCGCAGAGCGCAGGGATGCTGATCGCCTGCCGCGTTGTGCAGGGCATCGGCGTGGGCGGTCTCTCCGCCCTCGCGCAGATCGTGATGGCCGCGATGATCTCCCCGCGCGAGCGCGGCCGGTACTCCGGCTACCTCGGCGCCACCTTCGCCGTCGCCACCGTCGGCGGCCCGCTGCTCGGCGGTGTCATCACCGACACCTCGTGGCTCGGCTGGCGCTGGTGCTTCTACGTCGGCGTGCCGTTCGCGATCATCGCGCTGATCGTCCTGCAGAAGACCCTGAAGCTTCCCGTCGTCAAGCGTGACGTGAAGGTCGACTGGGGCGGCGCGTTCTTCATCAGCGCCGCGGTCTGCCTGCTGCTCGTCTGGGTCACCTTCGCCGGTGACAAGTACGACTGGATGTCGTGGCAGACGGCCGCCATGGTCGGCGGCTCGGTCGTCCTCGGACTCCTCTTCGTGCTCGTCGAGACGAAGGCCAAGGAGCCGATCATCCCGCTGCGGCTCTTCCGCAACCGCACCATCACCCTCGCCTCGCTCGCCTCGCTCTTCGTGGGTGTCGCGATGTTCGCGGGCACGGTCTACTTCAGCCAGTACTTCCAGCTCGCCCGGGGCAAGTCCCCGACGATGTCCGGCGTCATGACGATCCCGATGATCGGTGGTCTGTTCATCTCGTCGACCGTCTCCGGTCAGGTCATCACCAAGACCGGCAAGTGGAAGGCGTGGCTGGTCAGCGGCGGCGTCCTGGTGACGGCGGGCCTCGGTCTGCTCGGCACCATCCGGTACGACACCGAGTACTGGCACATCGCGATCTTCATGGCCCTGATGGGTCTCGGCATCGGCATGATGATGCAGAACCTGGTCCTGTGCACGCAGAACCAGGTCGCCCCCGAGGACCTCGGCTCCGCCAGCTCCACCGTCACCTTCTTCCGCTCCCTCGGCGGTGCGATCGGTGTCTCGGCGCTCGGCGCGATCATGTCCACGCGGATCACGGACTACGTCAAGGACGGCATCACCGACCTCGGCCCGAAGGCCGCGGCGCAGTTCGGCCACGGCGGCACGGGCGGCGGCGGCATCCCGGACCTGGACAAGATCCCGGAGCCGTTCCGCACGGTGATGGAGAGCTCGTACGGGCACGGCATCGCCGACGTCTTCCTGATCGCCGCGCCGCTCGCGTTCCTCGCCTTCCTGATCACCCTCTTCATCAAGGAGGTTCCGCTGCGTACGTCGGGTGGCATCGCCCAGGCCGCCGCGGCGGCCACGGACGGCGCGGCTCCGGCCGACGCCCCTGCCGACGCCACGGCTTCCGCCGCTCCCGCGGCCACCGCCGAGCAGCCCGTGCTCGCCTCCGTCGCCTCGCACACCGAGGCCGGGTCCGAGGGGCCCGACGGCACGCAGCGGCTCGCCGCCGTGGCGTCCGCCGCCGAGGCCGGCGCGGGGGGCGGGGGTCTTCCTCCGGTCACCAACGGCATCCCGGTGCGCGGTTACGTCCGCGGCGCCGAGAGCGCGCCCGTTCCGCGGGCCGCCGTCACGCTGATCTCCCTCGGGGGACGGCAGCTGGGCCGTGCGGTCGCGCAGGGCGACGGTGCCTACACCGTCGACGCCCCGGGCGCCGGGTCGTACGTGCTCATCGCCTCCGCCGACGGCTTCCAGCCGCAGGCCTCGACCGTGGTCGTGGGCGAGGAGGCGCTGTCGTACGACATCCTCCTCAGCGGCACCAGCGGGCTGAGCGGGCTCGTGCGGGACGCCGACAGCAAGCTGCCGGTCAGCGGCGCGATGGTCATCGTGACCGACGTCCGCGGTGACGTCCTCGCCACCGGACTCTCCGGTGAGCAGGGCGAGTTCACCTTCGCCGAGCTGGTCCCCGGCACCGTCACCATCGCGGTGAACGCCGCGGGTCACCGGCCGATGGCGCTGCCCGTCGAGGTCGGCGGCACCGGGGTCACCCGGGTCGAGGTCGAGCTCAACTCCGGCGCGCGGGTGCTCGGCACCGTGCGGGCCGGCGGCTCGGCGCTGAACGACGCCCGCGTCACGCTGGTGGACGCCGCGGGCAACGTCGTCGCCACCGCGACCACCGGGGCGGACGGGGCGTACGCCTTCACCGACCTGGACAGCGGGGAGTACACGGTCATCGCGACGGGGTACCCGCCGGTGGCCACGGGGCTGACGGTCGCCGGCAGCGGCACCGACGGCCACGACATCGAACTCGCCCACCCGGGCGAGTGACCGGCCCCGGCCCGAGGTCGCGCCCCGAGCGGAGGCGCGGCCCCGGGCCGGTCGCGGAAAGGGCCCCCGGGCCGGCGGTGGCGTTCACGGCAGGGGACGGCCGGCCACCGCCGGCCCGGGGGTCGTCTGCGTCTGACCTGATTTTGAAGCTTTGGGGCTTCCCTTCGTGAAGCCCGGCAAGGAGTAAACGGGATGGCACTGAACGCTCGGATCCGTACGCGTGACGGGTGGGCCGTACCCCACGCCGTCGTCACGGTGACCGACATGACCGGCACGCAGGTGCTGCGGGCCGACACGGACGGCGAGGGCGTCGTACGCGACGAGACCCCGCTCGCGGCCGGGCCCTACACCGTCATCGTCACGGCCGTCGGGTACGCGCCCGTCGCCTCCACGGCGCTCGTCACCGCCAGCGGGCGGGCCGAGGTCGGCAACGTCGTCCTCGCCCGGCAGGGCGGCACGGAGCTGCCGCCGCCCGGACCGTGGGCCATCGACCCCGCGCACTCGACGGTGGGCGCGGTCGCGCAGCACCTCGGGATCACGAGTGTGCACGGGCGGTTCACGGAGTTCGGCGGGCGGATCGAGATCGCCGAGGACGTCGAGAAGTCGCGCGTCGAGGCGGTCATCCGGTCGGCGTCGATCGACACGGGGAACGGCATGCGGGACGGGCACCTGAAGTCGCCGGACTTCCTGGACGTGGAGCAGTACCCCGAGCTCACGTACCGCTCGAACGGTCTGACGCCGTCGGGTACGGACCGCTGGACGGTCCACGGTGAGCTGGGGATGCACGGGGTCGTGCGGCCGGTGGACCTGGACCTCAGCTACCTCGGGACCGGGGCGGACCCGTGGGGCGGGACGCGAGCGGCGTTCCGCGCGACGGCCGAGCTGCGGCGGGAGGACTTCGCGATGAACTACAACCAGGTGGTCCAGGCGGGCATCTCGGCGATCGGGACGACGCTGCGGGTGACGCTGGACATTCAGGCGGTGCAGGGGGAGGGGCTGCCGGAGGTGTCGTAGCAGGTCTGGCGGGGGCGCGTGCGGGTGCGGGACCGGGGGAGGAACCCCCATCCCCGCCCCCGCGGAGCGGTGCCGCGTCGCTATGGGCGGGGCAGGAGGGACTCGATGCCCGCGATCATCAGGTCGAGGGCGATCGTGAAATCCCGTTCCCACATCTCCTCGACCGTGTCCCCGTCCCGCGCCGCCATCAACTCGTCCGCACTCTCCAGGAGCCCGTGCGACGCGAGCTCGTCGCGGACCGTACCGGCCGCCTCCCGGTAGTACTCCTCCTGCGACATCCCCGCCTCCGCGCACCGCGAGATGTAGTGGCCCTCGATCGTGCCGAAGCCGTACACGAACTGGAAGACCGCCGAGATCGCCCCGTTCTGCGTGTACGCGGGAAGCCCGGTGCTGCGCACCGTGAACTGGATGGCCCGGGCGAACGCCAGCCAGTTGGGGCCGATGTTGAGGTACCGGCCGACCAGCGGGGACACCCACGGATGCCGGATCAGCGCCGCCCGGTACTCCTCCGCCAGCGCACGGAGCCGCTCGCGCCACGCCTCGGGCGCCGCCTCCGCGTCGGGCAGCCGCATCTCTCCGCACACCGCGTCGAGGGCGAGCTCCAGGAGGTCGTCCTTGGTGTCCACGTACCAGTAGACCGACATGGCCGTGACGTTGAGTTCGCCGGCGAGCCTGCGCATGGAGAACTTGTCGAGGCCCTCCGCGTCCAGGAGCCGGACCGTCGCCTCGGTGATGCGGTCCCGGTCGAGGCCGCTCGGCTGGTCGCCCTTGCGGCCGCCGCCGCGCGGGGCCTTGGCCTGCAGCCAGACGCTCGTCCGCGCCGTGTTCTTCGTGCGGCCGGCTGCCTTCGTCATGGCGCACCTTCCTCGTTGGTCCTCGGGCCGGGAGCGGCCCGGGTGGGCGGCGTGCGGGGGCGGCGTGCGAGGGCGGTCCGTCGGCCCCTTCCGGAACCGGGTGGTCCGCCCTCCCCGATGCTATGCCGCTGTCTTACCCACGGAGTCTGCCCTCTCCGCCCTGCGCAGCAACGCGGCCGCGAGGACGCCCCCGGCGAACACCGCGGCCGCGCCGACCAGCTGGCTCGTCTCCAGGCCCGAGGAGAACGCGTCGGCGATCCGTTCGCGTTCGCCCGCCGACCCCGCCGCGGCCATCGCGGCGGGGAACGAGGCGGCCGGGACCGCCACCAGCGCGGCGAAGCGGGAGTTGAGGACCGCGCCGAGCACGGCGACGCCGAGGCCGTTGCCGAACTCCGCGAGCGTGCCGTTGATGCCCGCGCCCACGCCCGCCTTCTCCGGCGGGATGGCGCTCATGATGGCGTTGGCCATGGCGGGCATGGCGAGCGCGATGCCCGCACCCATCACGATCAGGCCGAGCAGCAGGCCGTTGTAGTCGTCGCCGCCGAGCAGCGCTATCGCCGCGAGGCCCGCGGCGAGCAGGCTCATGCCGGACGCGATGGTGACGGGCGTGCCCATCTTGGCGTGCAGCTTCGCGCCGACGCCCGCCAGGTTCAGGGCCACGATGGTCACCGCGAGCGGCGCCGTGCGCAGCCCCGCCTCCAACGGCTCGTATCCGAGCACGAACTGCAGGTGCTGGGTGAGCAGGAAGAGCGAGCCGCTCAGGCCGAACGCCACCAGGATGGCGCCGGCCACCGCGCCGATGAAGCGCTGGTTGCGGAAGAAGTGCATGTCCAGCATCGGGTACGGGACACGCAGCTCCCAGAGCGCGAACGCGCCGAGCACAAGGGCGCCGACGGCCGCGGAGACCAGGACCCGCGACGAGGTCCAGCCGTGCTCGGGGCCGGAGATGATCGCGTAGACCACCGCGGCCATGCCGATCGTGGAGAGCAGGGCGCCCAGGAGGTCGGGGCGCTCGCCCCGGGGGTTCTTGGACTCCGGCACCAGTTTGACCACCGCGATCAGGCCGAGCAGCGCCACCGGGATGTTGATCAGGAAGATCGAACCCCACCAGAAGTGGTCGAGCATGAAGCCGCCGAGCAGCGGACCGGCCGCGAACCCGAGGGAGTTGATGGTGGCCCAGAGGCCGATCGCCTTGACGCGCTCGGTGTCGTCGAAGATCTGCACGACCACCGCGAGGGTGGTCGTCATGAGCAGCGCGCCGCCCACGCCCATGCCCGCGCGGGCGGCGATGAGCTGCGCGGAGCTCTGCGCGAGGCCGGCCGCGAGCGAGCCGACGCCGAACAGGGCGAGGCCCGCCGCGAGCAGCTTCTTGCGGCCGTAGCGGTCGGCGGCGCTGCCCGCGGTGAGCAGCAGCCCCGACTGGACCAGCGAGTACGCGTTGATCATCCACTGGATGTCGGACGTGGACGCGTCCAGCTCCCGGGTGAGGGAGGGGATCGCGACGCTGAGGACGGTGTTGTCCAGCAGCACGGTGAGCTGCGCCAGGCAGATGACGCCGAGGATCAGCCAGCGCTGCGGGTGCCTCGACGAGGCGGTGGAGCTCTCGGCAGTCATCGCCGTCATGCGGCCCTCCCTTGTTCGACTTACACCGTAGAACAAGTCCCGTACGGCGTACAATAGATTTACGGGAGGGGGGATCCGCAAGGGCCCTCCGGGGCCCGGGCCCGCTACTTCTGCGGCTTCGCCTGGGGCTGCGGCGTCGACTGCGGCTTCGTCAGGTCGTAGAACGTCGCGCTGCCCACCGTCACCTTCTTGAACGTCGACTCGACCCACGCCGTGATGCCGGCGGAGGTGCCGTCACCGCCACCCGTTCCGCCACCTGGGCGGTCGCCCGTTCCGCCGCCCATTCCGCCACCGCCGACGAAGTAGTGGATCTCGCCGTCCGCCACGTACTGCTTGAACTGCGCGAGCGTCGGCGACGGGTCGCTGCCGTTGAAGCCGCCGATGGCCATCACGGGCCGCTCGGTGGCGAGTTGGTAGCTCGCCGCGTTCTGTGAGCCGATGGCCGCGGCCGCCCAGGTGTAGGTGTCGGCGTCCATCTCCAGGAGCTTCTTCGCCTCGGCGGAGACCTGCGCGCCGTTGAGCAGTCCGCCCATGCCGCCGCCGCGTGCCGTTCCGCCGCCCGGGCGGTTCTTCGCGCTGCCGCCCTGGGCGCGGGGGCCGTTGTTGCCGTTGCTGCCGTTGTTGCCGGGTGGCTGGGCGCCCTGGCCCTGCCGGCCCGGGAACGCGCCGGGGCCGCCGCCCGGACCGCCCGGCCCGCCCGCACCACCGGGGCCCCCGCCACCCGGCCCGCCGCCACCCCCCGGGCCGCCCCTGCCTCCCGCCGACGCCGGGCCCGCCGTCACGATCGAGCCCGTGTGTGCGCTGTCCACCGTCGACAAGGTGTACGCCACCGGTCCCGCCACGGAGGCCCCCAGGCTCAACCCCACCGTGATGAGGGCGAGTTGACGCCCGGCACGGCTCGCGAACAGCAGGCCCACCGCCCCCGCGAGGCCCGCCACGAGCACCGCCCAGCGCAGCCACGGGAGGTAGTCCGGGGCCCGACCAAGCAGCTCGTACGACCAGATCGCCGTGGCCGCCACCGTCACGCCGAGCACAGCACGCGCCCACCGCGCCGCGCGCTCCTCCCACAGGACCGTGGCGCCCATGCCGACGAGCGCGGCGATGTAGGGGGCCAGGGCCACCGTGTAGTACTGGTGGAAGATGCCCGCCATGAAGCTGAAGACCGCCGCGGTCATCAGGAGCGGGCCGCCCCACGCCGCGAACGCCGCCCGCGCGGTGTCCGTGCGGCGCGCCTTGCGGGTGAGGACGACCCCCGCCACCAGGAGGATCAGCGCGGCGGGCAGCAGCCAGGAGATCTGGGCGCCGATCTCGGAGTCGAACATCCGGCCGATGCCGATCTCACCCCACTGACCGCCTCCCCCGCCACCGCCACGCGGGCCGCCGCCGCCGCCCACGCTGCCGGTCTCCTCGCCGTTGATGCGGCCGAGGCCGTTGTAGCCGAAGGTCAGCTCCAGGAAGGAGTTGTTCTGCGAGCCCCCGATGTACGGGCGCGAGGACGCGGGCCAGAGCTCCACGACCGCCACCCACCAACCGCCCGCGACGACCATCGCCCCCGCGGAAGCGGCGAGTTGGCCGAAGCGCCTGCGCGGCCGCACCGGCGCGCACACCGCGTAGAGGACCGCGAGCGGCGGCAGGATCAGGAACGCCTGCAACGTCTTGACGAGGAACGCGACGCCGACCGCGACGCCCGCCCACACCAGCCATGCGGTGCGGCCATGCTCCAGGGCGCGCAGCACGCAGTACACCGTGACGGTCATGAGGAGGGCGAGCAGCGCGTCCGGGTTGTTGAAGCGGAACATCAGCGCGGCGACGGGCGTCAGCGCGAGGACCGCGCCCGCGAGCAGTCCGGCCGCCGGGCTGAAACGGCGTCGCACGGCCGCGTACAGGACCCCGACGGTCGCGACGCCCATCAGGACCTGCGGGACGAGGACCGCCCAGGAGTTCAGGCCGAAGAGGCGCACGGAGAGCGCCATCGGCCAGAGCGCGGCGGGCGGCTTGTCGACGGTGATCGCGTTGCCCGCGTCGAGCGAGCCGAAGAAGAGGGCCTGCCAGCTCTGGCTGCCGGCCTGGACGGCGGCGGAGTAGAAGGAGTTGGCGTAGCCGGACGCGCTCAGGTTCCAGAGGTAGAGGACGGCGGTCGCGAGGAGCAGGCCGAGGAAGGCGGGGCGGGCCCAACGCGGGTCGTCGGGGCGGCCACGCCACAGCCGGGCTGGCAGGGCGCCGAGCCGCGGGGCTTGGAGCGGTGCCGGTGTGGGGGTGGGTGTGGGGGTGGGTGTGGGTGTGGGTGTGGGTGTGGGTGTGGGGGAGGCGGTCGTCATCGTGCGGTCCTCGGGTGGTCGTGGGGAGCGGGGGTGTGGGCGTCGGGTGCGGGTGTGGTGTGGGGCGCGGGTGTGACGGTCGGCGCGGGCATGACGACCGGCGCGGGTATGACAGCGGGCGTGGGTGTGATGGCGGGCGCGGGTGTGGCCGCCGGAGCCTTGGCTTCCGGCGGAGCTGTGGCTTCCGCCGGAGCCGTGGCTTCCGGCAGAGCCGTAGCTCCCGGCAGAGCCGTAGCTCCCGGCAGAGCCGTGGCTCCCGCCGGAGCCGTAGCTCCCGGCAGAGCCGTAGCTCCCGCCGGCGCCGTGGCTTCCGGCAGAGCCGTAGCTCCCGGCAGAGCCGTAGCTCCCGCCGGAGCCGTGGCTTCCGGCAGAGCCGTAGCTCCCGCCGGAGCCGTGGCTTCCGGCAGAGCCGTAGCTCCCGCCGGAGCCGTGGCTTCCGGCAGAGCCGTGGCTTCCGGCGGAGCCGTAGCCCCCGACGCGGTCTCACCGCGGTCCGGGAACACCCACGCCCGCAGCAGCAGGAACCGCAGCACCGTCGCCGCCAGGTTCGCCGCGATCAGGACGGCCAGTTCCGTGGAGTGCGCCGGGTCGCCCGACGCCGCGCCGAGCGCCGCCAGGGAACCGCTGGTGAGGGCGAGACCGATGGCGAAGACGACGAGGCCCTGCGCCTGGTGGCGGACCGCCCGGCCCCGCCCGCGGACGCCGAACGTGAGCCTCCGGTTCGCCGCGGTGTTGGCCACCGCCGAGACCAGGAGGGCGAGCGCGTTGGCGGCCTGCGACCCCGTGAACGTACGGAAGCCGCTGTAGAGGAGGAGGTAGAACAGCGTCGACAGGGCGCCGACCACGCAGAAGCCGACGAGCTGGCGGGTGAGGCCACCGGGGACTCCGGTCAGCCCGCGGTCGCGCGGGTCGTCGCCGAACGGGCGGGCGAGCCGGTCGAGCGGCAGCGCCCCGACCGCGAGCGCGCGCCCCACCCGCCACACGCCTCTGAGGTCGTCCGTCGCGGTCCGCACCAGGTGGACCGAGGAGTGCGGGTCGTCGACCCAGTCGACCGGCACCTCGTGGATGCGCAGCCCGGCGCGTTCGGCGAGCACCAGCATCTCGGTGTCGAAGAACCAGCCGGTGTCCTCCACCAACGGCAGCAGCACCCGCGCCACATCGCCGCGGATCGCCTTGAACCCGCACTGGGCGTCGGAGAACCGGGCGTGCAGCGAGCCGCGCAGGATCAGGTTGTACGTGCGGGAGACGAACTCCCGCTTGGGGCCCCGCACCACCCGCGAACTGCGTGCGAGGCGCGAGCCGATCGCCAGGTCCGAGTGGCCCGAGATCAGCGGGGCGACCAGCGGGAGCAGCGCGTTGAGGTCGGTGGAGAGGTCGACGTCCATGTAGGCGAGGACGGGCGCGTCGGAGGCGGACCAGACGGCGCGCAGCGCCCGGCCCCGGCCCTTCTGGTCGAGCCGTACGTGCCGCACCTCCGGTACGGAGGCGGCGAGCCCGGCGGCGATCCGCGGGGTGCTGTCCGTGGACGCGTTGTCCGCGACCGTGACGCGGAAGGGGTAGGGGAAGGTGCGGGCGAGGTGGTCGCGCAGCCGCAGGACGCACGGCCCGAGGTCCTTCTCCTCGTTGTAGACCGGAATCACGACGTCCAGGACGGGGACGGGCACGTCACGCCACGCGGCGGGAAGGTGCTCCCGCGACGGCAGGGCGGCGGGGGAGACGGAAACTGGTGAGACGGCGGCCGGGGCAGAGTCGGTTCGCATGCGGCCGACGTTCGCCAACTGGTCTGTCAGGGCTGTGTGGTGAGGCTGTGGTCAGGCTGTGAGGTGAGGCTGTCGCCCGGCTGTGAGGTGGTGGGCGGCGGGTCCGCGACGGCCGGCAGCACGACGGTGAACACGGTCCGCCCCGGCACGCTCTGCACAGTCACCGTGCCGCCGTGCGCGGTCACGATGGCCCGTACGAGGGCGAGGCCGAGACCCGTCGACCCCGCGTGCCGGGAACGGGACGCGTCGCCGCGCGCGAACCGTTCGAAGACGGCGGGCAGCAGGTCGGGCGGGATGCCGGGCCCGTCGTCCCGGACCTCCATACGGACGTGCGGCCCCGCCCCGCACACCCGGGCCGTGACCGTGGTGCCGGGCGGGGTGTGGGTGCGGGCGTTGGCCAGGAGGTTGACGACGACCTGGTGCAGACGGGCCGGGTCGGCGCGCACCAGGGCCGGTTCCGCGGGGAGTTCGAGGTGCCAGTGGTGGTCGGGTCCTGCCGCCCGCGCGTCGCTGACGGTGTCGACGACGAGCGGTGCGAGATCAGTGCTCTCGTACGAGAGCGGTTGTTCCGCGTCGAGCCGCGCGAGCAGCAGCAGATCCTCGACGAGCCCGGTCATCCGCTCCGCCTCGGACTCGATCCTGCCGAGCGCGTGCCGCGTGTCGGGGCCGGTGGACTCCCGCCCCCGACGCGTCAGTTCGGCGTATCCGCGGATCGAGGCGAGCGGGGTCCGCAGCTCGTGGCTGGCGTCGGCGACGAACCGGCGCACCCGCGTCTCGCTGCGCTGGCGCGCCTCCAGCGCGGAGTGGACGTGGTCGAGCATGCGGTTGAGCGCGGCGCCCACCTGGCCGACCTCGGTGCGCGGGTCGGCGTCGGGCGCCCGCTCGTGGAGGGCCACCTCGCCGCTGTGCAGGGGGAGTTCGGCGACGCGCGTCGCGGTCGTGACGATCCTGCGCAGCGGGCGCAGCGCGACGCCGACCATGGCGGCGCCGGCCAGCGAGGCCGCGGCCAGGCCCGCCGCGGTGACGCTGACCTCGACGACGATCAGCGTGTCGAGGGTGTTCCGAACCTTGGCGGCGGGGACGCCGACGAGGAAGTCGCCGCGGACGCCGGACGCGTACGTCGCGCGGTACGCGCCCTGCCCCGGGATGTCGACGTCGTGCGGCTCGCCGTCCCGGGGGACGGCGGCGAGCGCGGCGATCTGGCCGGCGTCGAGCCGGGTCGCGTCCGGCAACGGGCTGCCGCTGTCGTCGTCCGCCTCGGTGCTGAGCAGGGCGCGGCCGACCGCGCCGTCCCGGCCCACCTCCGCGCCGATGGTCCCCAGCTCCTGGGGGCCGCGGGTGACGAACTCCAGCGGGTCGTGGGCGCCGGGCCCGTCGCCGCCACCGCTGCCGTCCGGCAGGCCACGGTTGCCGGTGCCGCTGCTGTTACCCGTGCCGGTGCCGCTACCGGTGCCGGGTGCCACGGCCGGTCCGGACGCCCGCTTCGCGACGTCGCCGAGCGCGCCGTCGAGCTGGTCGTACAGGTGTGACTTGAGGGCGAGCGTGGTGACGGTGCCGATCACCGCGCACACGACGGCGATCAGCGCGACGGCGGAGAGGACGAGCCGGGTACGGAGCGTGCGCGGCCGATCCCGACGCGGGAGGCGACAGAGACGACGGAGGTGTCGTAGACGACGTCCCGCGCGGCGGAGGGGCGGACTCACGTACAGGCGACAGGAACCGCGGACTTGATCAGATACCCCGCCCCGCGCCGCGTGTGGATCATCGGCTCGCGCCCGGCGTCGATCTTCCTGCGCAGATACGAGATGTAGAGCTCGACGACGTTGGCCTGGCCCCCGAAGTCGTAGTTCCACACCCGGTCGAGGATCTGAGCCTTGCTGAGCACGCGCCGCGGATTGCGCATCAGATAGCGCAGCAGCTCGAACTCGGTCGCCGTGAGGTGGATGGAGTCGCCGCCCCGCGTCACCTCATGGCTGTCCTCGTCGAGCGTCAAGTCGCCCACGACCAGGGTGGATTCGCTGCGCTTGTCGGCGGCGCCGGCCCGCCGGATGAGCCCGCGCAGCCGCGCCACGACCTCCTCCAGGCTGAACGGCTTGGTGACGTAGTCGTCGCCGCCGGCCGTGAGCCCGGCGATCCGGTCCTCCACCGCGTCCTTCGCGGTGAGGAAGAGCACCGGCACGTCGGGCATCTCGCGGCGCAGCCTGCCGAGGAGGGCGAGCCCGTCCATGTCGGGCAGCATCATGTCGAGCACCACGGCGTCGGGCCGGAACGTGCGCGCGGCACGCACCGCGCCCGCCCCGTCGCCCGCGCTGCGGATCTCCCAGCCCTCGTACCGCAGGGCCATGGACAACAGGTCGGTGAGCGACACCTCGTCGTCCACGACGAGCACGCGGACGGGGCTCCCGTCCGGCCTGAGCAGTTCGGTACGCGCGTGAGGCGTGGTCATGGTCATACGCACACCCTGGGCGGGGCCCCTGAGAGCACTCTTGCGCGAACCTGTGAATTCCCTGAGAAAAGGCGGGGCCCGGGTTCATTCGAGCGCGGGATAACCCGACCCCCAGGTCCCCCCGGTCACCCGACCCCGAAGAGCCGCGCCCCGTTCCCGTACAACACCCCCCGCAGCCAGGTGTCGCCGAGCCCGAGCCGTTCCAGCGCCTGGAGTTGATGCAGGTACGGGTACGGGATGTTGGGGAAGTCGCTCCCCAGCAACACCCTGTCCCCCAGGTCGGCCAGCCGCCCCGCCTCCGCCACCGGGAACGGCATCAGCGCCTCGCTGAAGTCGGTGAACGCCATGGTCGTGTCGAGCCGCACCTCCGCGTACCGCTCCGCGAGGCCGAGGAACTCGCCGTACTCGGGCATGCCCATGTGCGCCACGACGACCGGCAGCCGCGGATGCCGCGCGAGCAGTCGCGCGACCGCCTCCGGGCCGGTGTGCTTGCCGGGCTCGGGCCCGGACCCGCAGTGCATGACCACCGGGATCCCGGCCTCGGCGAGCAGCCCCCACACGGGATCGAGCAGTACGTCGTTGGGGTCGTAACCCCCCACCTGCACATGCGACTTGAAGACCCGCGCGCCCGCCTCGACGGCCTCCCGCACATACCGGTCCACGCCCGGCTCGGGGAAGAACGTCGCGGTGTGCAGACACCCGGGCGTGCGCCGCGCGAAGTCGGCCGACCACCGGTTGAGCCACTCCGCCATGCCCGCCTTGTGCGGATAGAGCATCGAGGTGAAGGCCCGCACCCCGAACTCTGCGAGCAGCGCGACCCGCCGCTCCTCCTCGTGCCGGTACGTGATGGGCCACCGCACCGCGCCCGTCGCGTCGTAGGAGTCGAAGTACGCCCAGACCTTGTTGAGCACCCGCTCCGGCATGAAGTGCGTGTGGACGTCGACGAGTCCGGGCACCCCGAGCCGCTCCCAGAACCCCCGAACGGCGACAGACTCATCACCACCGTCTCCGCTCCCGCCTATGGCACTCGCGCTATCGCTCCCGCACAAACCCGTGACTCCTCTCGACCTTGGCGACATGGAGGACGTACGTCTCGTACCAGTCCTCGCGCCCGCGCCGCTGCGCCGCGCGGTGCTCCAGGTCGCTGCGCCAGGCCCGGATGGCCTCCTCGTCGCGGAAGTACGAGACGGTGACGCCGAGGCCGTCCGGCGTGCGGGCCGAGTCGACGCCGAGGAACCCCGGCACCTCGGAGACCAGTTCGTCCATGCGGTCGGCGGTCTCGCCGTATCCGCGGTCTCCCGCGGTGCGTATGGAGGAGAACACGACGACGTAGTAAGGCGGTTCGAAGGGACCGACAGGACCTTGGGTGTGATCGCTCATGACGTCACCATCGGGCCCGCGCGGCGCCCGCGTCCACCGCTTTCCGCACGCTCTTGCCCAACGGTCGAACGGACTTGACCATTCGGTCAACGAAGCGACGGCTCCCGAGCACGCCCCACCCCCCTGCCCCTATCCCTGCCCCTGCCCCTGCCCCCGTCAGAAGAGCCCATCCTGCTCAACGCCTCCTCCACCCGGCGGCGACGCGATCGGCCGGACCGGCACGCTGACGCCGGCGCCCGCGTCGGCGGCCACCAGCTCCCACCCCACGAGCAGCCGCGTATCGACGACGAGCACGTCCCCGCCCGCGACCCGCAGATGGAGATCGGGCCCGGCGGCGGCGACGAGCCGCCCCGCGACGACACCACCGTCGACGGCTTCCCGCATCACCAGGTGACCGGGCGCGCCCCCACCGCCGCCCATCCCGAAGGCTGCCGAGTGATCGACGGCCTCGAACGGCACCGGCTCCAGGGTCTCGGCCCACCCGTCGAGCCCCACGGCCCGCCCGTACAGCTCCGCGAGCTCCCGCGCCCGCTCGCCCCACACCGGCAGCGCACCGCGCACCTCCCGCTTACGGGCGTACGGCACCCGGTCCGGCACCCCGAGCGCGGCCCGCAACAGCTCCTCCGTACGCCGGGCCGCCATCAACGGCCCCCGCCCCAGCCAGCAGAACGCCACGGCCCCCTGCTCCAGAAGCCGCACGGCCCCGCGCTCCTCGGCGGTGATCCCGACCTTCAGGAGCCCGGGCCCGAACCACGCGAGGTAGACCCGATAGGTCCGCGGATCATCGGGAACCCCATCCGCGGCCACGGAGTAGAGACGATCCAACCGCGCACACTCAGAACACCGAGCCTGCGCGGCCGTACCCGCCACGACGGCCCGCAGAGGACAAGGATTCCCCCGCGCCCCAATACACCCCCGCTCCCCCACAACCCGAAACCCGACGAAACCCCCATACACCAGCCCACTGACCCGCCCCCCTGCCCACCGCAACACGGGCACCCCACCAGGCCACCCAAGCCCCACACACCGCCAAGCCACCGCCATCACCCCGCACACCCGCCCAACGACTCCGGCAGTACCACCGCGGGCAGCTGTCCCTGTTCGACCTCATCCCGGCCGATCCGGATGCCGAACAGGCAGCCGACGGCCCGGTACACGGCCGGCGCCCAGTCCGACAGGCCCATCTCCGACCACGGACGGGCCGGAGGGGCGAGCCGGGCATGGACGGCACCGCAAGCAGCGAGCCTGTCGTCAAGAACGGACAGGCGGGCCGCGGTGTCTTCGGGAAGCGCGGAGTACCCGTCCAGGAAGGCCGCGCCGAACTCAGCCGACCAGGCCATCCGGTCATCGGCCGGAGAGGAGTAGAGGATCATGGCAGGCGCATCGTGGCGATTGAGCGTCACGCACACCATCTCCTCCCCTTCACGGGACAGAACGTCATCGTCGTCGAACTGGGACAGGAACACCGTGGCCGCGTCCCCGTCCTCCAGGACAAAGGACCAGTCGCCGCTGGTTCCGACCATGGCGAGCGACCCTTCGACGTCGTCCGGGACGGTGTAGTCCCGGTACGCGACCGGCGTACCGGTCGTGACAGCGCCCAGGCGGTCGAGCCACGCGGACGTGTCAACGCCGCGTATCGCGGTCAACGAGATCCCGTCACGCATACCTGGTGTGTCGCGAGACGGCGTATCGACGTAGGCGTGCTCGCCGATCCAGGAGAGGTCGTGGTGGTCGTTGTGCATACCCCACGGTATGCGTCGGTCCGGGGGTCCTTCGAGGTGCCGTGCGTCCGGGCCGGCCCCGGAAGGTCCGTTTTCACGACCTGCGCCGCACCTGCGCGTCGCTCCTCCACGAGACTGCAGTCAACGCAAAAGCCAGAGGCCCCGTGGATTCCTCCACGGGGCCTCTGGGCTGCTGTGCACTCGGCAGGATTCGAACCTGCAACCTTCTGATCCGTAGTCAGATGCTCTATCCGTTAAGCTACGAGTGCTTGTTTTTTCTTTTGTTTCTGTCTTCGCTTCCCGGCCTTGCGGCCCGTTCGCGGCGACAGGAAGAACATTACATGACTGCCGCCGCCATGTGAAATCCGTTAGCCCGACCCCTTGTGAGCTGGGGAAACACCCGTATGCGCCGACCTGCGCGCCTACGCACCGAAGCCCCGGTCCAGACGGACCGGGGCTTCGGATCGAGCTGCGGAGGCGGAGGGATTTGAACCCTCGATGGGCTTTAAGGCCCAAACCGCATTAGCAGTGCGGCGCCATAGACCGGACTAGGCGACGCCTCCAGCTTGCACACCTGCGCGAGCGCGGGGTGCGTGCAGATGATGACACAGCCGGGCGGCCGGTCACCAATCGCGGCCTCCACGGTACTAGTCGCGCGGCCCGCAGGGCAAAGGCATTCCTCCGCGGTACTGGTCGCGCGGCCCGCAGGGCAAAAGCGTTCCTCCCCACCGCAACGTCGTGCCGCGCGCGGCGTTAGAGCGGTAGAGCCTCGGCCTCTTGTCCCTCACCCCTTGTCCCTCGCCCCTCTCACCGTGGAGTCCCCATGCTGCGCCGTCTCGCCCTCACCGCCGCCGCCTCCGTCGCCGTCTCGGTCGCCGCGCTGTCCGCCCTGCCCGCCGCCGCCCAGACCGGCACCCCCACCCCGGCCCCCGCCCCGGCCCCGGTCGACCGGCTCACCGTCACGGTCACCGACTCGGGCGGCGACGGCGACGGAACGTACGTACTGAAGTGCCACCCGACGGGCGGCAACCACCCGGAGGCCGCCGACGCGTGTGCGCGGCTCGACGAGGTCACCGTCTTCGGGACCAATCCGTTCGCGCCCGTGCCGCGCGACGCGATGTGCACGATGCAGTACGGCGGCCCCGCCACCGCGCACATCCGGGGGACCTGGGCCGGACGCCCCGTCGACGCGCGCTACAGCCGCACCGACGGCTGCCAGATCTCCCGGTGGAACGCCCTCGTGCCGGTGCTGCCCGCGACCTCCGCGTGACCAGGGGCTACTGAAAACTCACATGTTCTGCGTGCGACCTCCCTCTCATCCGGCGTCGCGCGCACGACCACTCCCCGTAGACTCCCTCCCGTGACACGCCACGGGTCGAGGGGCAAGATGGCCTGAGCGAGTCGGCAAGAAGCGGTACATCAGGGAGGAAGCGTCGTCGTGAGCAGCAGGCCATCCCGAGGCGCTGCTCGCCTCGCAGCCATACTCGACGCGCTCCCGGACGCGCTCGTCCTCGTCAATGCCAACGGCACCGTCGTGAACGCCAACGCCATCGCGCTGGAGGCGTTCGAGGCCCCCGGCACCGCGCTCGTGGGGCGCGGCCTGCTGGATCTGCTGCCGGGGTTCGACTCGCGGCTCATCCCCGGATCCATGCGGCGCCCGGACACCATCGACGAGCGCGGGCGCACCAAGCCGACGCGGATGACCGCCCGGCGCACGGACGGCATCGAGTTCCCCGTCGAGGTCACCAGCTCCCCGCTGGAGGACGGCAGGACGGCGTACGACACCCATGGGTACACGGGTGACGAACTGCTGATGCTGGTCGTCCGGGACCTTTCGGGCACGGTGGACACCGAGGCCGAACTCGCCCGCTCCCAGCGGCAGACCGAGATGATCCTGCGCGCCGCGGCCGAGGGCGTCGTCGGGACCGACACCGACGGCCGGGTCGTCCTGGTCAACCCCGCCGCCGCCCAGATACTGGGCTTCCGCGCCAGCGACCTCGGCGGCCAGGAACTGCACCCGCTCGTACTGCACTCGCGCGCCGACGGCGAGCCCTTCCCGTACGAGGAGTCCCCGCTCGCCGACACGCTGCGCTCCGGCCGCAAGCACCGGGTGCGCGGGCAGGTCCTGTGGTCCAAGAGCGGCGCCAAGGTGCCGGTCGACCTGACGACGTCCCCCGTGCGCGACGGTGACCAACTGGTCGGCGCGGTGATGACGTTCACCGACCGCAGGCCCTACGACGAGCTGAACGAGAAGTACGAGGCCGCCCTCGCCCGGCACGAGGAGGAGCTGCGCGCCGCCGAGGAGCGCCGCGAGGAAGAGGTGCGCGCCCTCGAGGAGCGCCGCGCGGAGGAGACCAAGGCCGCCGAGGAGCAGCGGGCCGAGGAGCTCGCCGCCGAACAGGAGCGGTACGCGGCGCTCGCCGAGCGCGAGAAGGACCGCTTCGAGGAACTGGCCGAGCGCGAGAAGACGCGGTACGAGTCGCTGGCCGCGCGGCACGAGCAGCTGCTCGCCGTCCTCGGCTCCGCCCTGCGCGGGCCCCTGGACGAGCTGCGCCGCGAGCTGGCCGCGCTCGCCTCGGACGACGCCGGCCAGCTGTGGCCCGAGGCCAACCAGGTGCTGCACCACCTGTCGGCCGGGTACGCCCGGATGACCACCCTCGTCGACAACGTCCTGGGCTTCCAGCTGCTCGACGCGGGCGACGAACAGCTCTCCCGTACGAGGGTCCTGCTGGACGCGGTCGTCGCCGCCGGCGTGGAGGGCGCGGTCGAGCTGATCGGGCCCGGACGCGCGCAGTTCGCGGTGCACGCGCCGCCGATCGAGCTCGTGGTCGACGCGGAGCGGCTCGCCACGGCGGTGGCCCATCTCGTCGCGGACGTGGCGGGCATCGACGCGACCGGCAACGCGCGCGCGGGTGTCGGGGCGTCCGGCGGGCTCCCCGGTGTCCCGGCCGCGGGTGGCTTCGTCGACTCGACCATCGTGGTGGCCGCGGCCCAGCGCGGCGAGGTCGTCCGCATCGAGGTGCGGGGCCCGTACGCCGGGGGCGACCCGGTCCACGAGCCGATCGTGCGGGGCATCGTGCGGGCGCACGGAGGCGTGCTGCAGACGCATGAGGTGCCGGGCATGGGCGGCAGCGCGTACGTGCTCGAAGTGCCGATGGGGACGGGCGCCGCGGGGGGCGGCGACGACGGTGCGGGTGTTGCGTCGGGGGGCGCGGGCGTTGGTGCGGGTGCTGGTGCTGGTGCGGGTGCTGGTGTCGGCCCCGGTCACGCGGTGATGGTTCCCGAGCAGGCTTCGGGCGGTACCGGGGGTGGGCGTCGGCGGGCCCGACGGGCTTCGGTGGACTCCTTCCTGGAGAGCGGTGTTTCGGGGGCGGCCAGTTCTGTCGCGGGGGCGGAGGACTCTGTTCCGCCCGCGGCTTCGGACACGCCTGCCGGTGGTACGGAGGTCGGTGGTACGGAGGCCGGTGGCGCGGGTGCGTCCGGCGATACGGGTGGGCCTACTGGTACGGGACGTCGCCGGGGGCGGCGGGCTGCTGAGGCCGCTCCGGAGGGCCTCGGCGGATCTGTGACGACGGACCTGGTGGGCGGGCCCACGGCTCCACCGGCGAGCTGCGCGGGTGGCCCGGGTGGTGCTGGTGGCCCGGGTGGCGCAGGTGGGGCCGGTGGTACGGGAGCGGCCTCTTCGGAGACGTACGGCGGTGCCTCCGGGGGCACCGGGCGGCGGCGTGGGCGGCCGAGTGCCGCCGAGGGTGCCGAGGGTGCCGTGATGACCGCGGCCGAACACGCGGCCGGATCCGCCGCGTTGGGCGAGACGGTGCCGCCGCAGGGCGTACCCGTCGACGGGGCGTCCGGGCGCCGGGCCCGCCGGGTCGGCGAGCAGCACGCGCTGCCCGCGCTGGCTTCGGGTCCGTCCGAGGCGGCGGGCACCTCCACGGGTGTCGAGCTCGCGGCGGTCGAGGCCGGGTACGGCGACGGGACCACGCGGCCCACGGGGCGGCGGGCGCGGCGCGCGCTGGCCGCCGCCAAGGAGCGGGCAGCCGCGGAGGAGGCGAACAGCGGGCGGGTCTTCGCGCTGCCGCCCGCCGCCGCCGACCGCACGCCGGGACAGGACGTGGCGGGGTATGCGCCCGCCGGGCACGCCGCAGGCCAGGAGTACGCGGCCGCGCAGGAGATCACCGGGCACCACGGTGCGGCCGTGCGGCCCGAGGACGACGATCACACGCCGCCGCAGGCTCATCCGGCGCAGGCCCCTAGGGGTCGCCGGTCCCGGCGGGCGGTGGCGGCGCCGCAACAGGCTCCGGAGGAGCAGGTCGCGCCGGGCTCGCCGGTCGCGCCGGTCGCGCCGGGCTTGCCTGTGCAGGGTCCGGCTCCGGGTCCGGGTCAGGGTGTTGCCGGGGTGCCCGGTCAGGGTGCGCCCGCGCGTGGCCCGCAGGGGGCGGGGGAGGCGCAGGCTCGGCCGCGGTCCGGGGCGGGCGGTCAGGGTGGCGCGGCCGGACCGTTGCCGGCACCGCAGCAGCAGCCTCAACCACAGCCGCAGCCATGGCCCGACGGGACGACGCCGCCCGGCGGCGTGCCCGCGCAGGGCACCCCGCACACCGCGGGTACTCCGGCGCACGGCGTCCCGTCGCAGGCGCTCCCGTCGCAGGCGCAGGGCACCGCGCTCCCGCCCGAGCAGGGCGCGCAGGCCCGCGCGGCCCAGCCGCTGCCCGCAGAGTCCCCGGCCGGGGACCCCAACTCGACGCAGGGGCGCTCGATCAGCGTGCGCACCCTCGGGCAGGGCGTGCCGTTCGGCCAGCAGATCACCGACCAGCAGCGGGGCCCGCAGGGCAGCGGCAATGGTGGCGGCACGGCCGTACCCGGCGCCGGTCAGCCCCCGCAGGGACAGCAGCCTGCCCCGGGTCAGCCTCTTCCGGGTCAGGCCGGGCAGGGTCAGCAGGGCGGCCGTGGCCAGCAGCAGCCCCGTACGCCCGGTACGCCCCGGATCCCGCAGTCGCCGCAGCCCCCGCAGCCTCCGTTGCCGCCGCAGGCATCGCAGGCACCGCAGCCCGGACAGCCGGCCGCGCCCCAGTCCCCGGACGCCGCCGCCGAACCCCGGCAGCCGGCACGGAAGCAGTCGCCTCAGGCACGTCAGTCGCCTCAGCCGCCTCAGTCGCCTCAGCAGGCCCCGACGGGCCAGCCGCAGACGGGCCAGACAGCCCAGACGGGTCAGCCTCTCCCGGGCCAGACCGGCCAGATGCCCACCGCACAGCCTCAGCCGCAGCCCACCGCACACCCGCAGCCGGCCACGCAGCCGCAGACCGCCGCCGGGCAGTCGCACACGCTCGGCGGCTCCGGACGCCGCCGCAGGCTGGGCACGCCCCCGGACCCCTCGGCCGACGAGCGTCCCGAGGCCGCCGCACGCCCGCACCCGTTGCCCCAGACACCGCTGCCCCCGACGCACGCCTCGGGCCACACTCCGACGCACCCGCAGTCCCGTATCGCGTCGGCCACGGAAGGCACCGGACGGTCGTACGCGATCGGCGCGCCGGACGAGGACGCCGACGAGGGACCGGAGCCGCTGGACGGACCCGGCGGCGCAGTCGAGGTCGCGAACCGGCCCCAGCCGCAGCCGATGGACGACGAGTTGCCGCCCGAGCCGCTCGACAACCCGCGGCGCCTCCTGGTGTGGCCCGCGCCCGACGTCACCACGCAGCAGGCGCTCAGCGACCGCGGCTACCGCCCGGTGATCGTGCACTCGCGGGAGGAGGTCGACGCGCAGATCGCGGCGTTCCCCGCGGCGCTCTTCGTCGACCCGCTGACCGGCCCGATCACGCGTACGGCGCTGCAGTCGCTGCGGCAGGCCGCCGTGGCCGCCGAGGTTCCGGTGCTGGTGACGGCCGGGCTGGGCCAGGCGACGCGCGAGGCGGCGTACGGTGCCGACCCCGCCGTACTCCTGAAGGCGCTCGCACCGCGCGACAGCGAACAGCACCCCCCGCGCGTGCTGCTCATCGAGGAGCACGAGGAGATCGCGCTCGCCCTGACCGCCACGCTGGAACGGCGCGGCATGCAGGTCGCGCGGGCCGAGAGCGACGCGGACGCGGTGACGCTCGCGGCGCAGATGCGGCCCAACCTCGTGGTGATGGACCTGCTCCAGGTGCGCCGCCGCAGGGCCGGGATCGTCGACTGGCTGCGCGCGAACGGCCAGTTGAACCGCACCCCGCTGGTCGTCTACACCGCGGCCGTCGACGAGACGGAGCTGCCGAAGCTGGCGGCGGGCGAGACCGTGCTGTTCCTCGCGGAACGCTCCACCAGCAGCGAGGTGCAGGGCCGGATCGTGGATCTGCTGGCGAAGATCGGCACGAACTAGCGCGGACGCGGAGGCGGGCGAGGACGCACGCGTACGCGTGTGCGTGCTGTGCTGTACGTGCGCGTAGAGCACGGCGGGCCCGCGCGCGTACGGCTACGTGGGGGACGCCGGCCCGCGCGCGTACGGCTGGGTACGGCTACGTGCGGACCGGCGAGCTCAGGCCGTTATGCGGCGCACCGCGGCCTTGACCGAGGCGCGCAGCCGCTCGCGGTCGGCGTCCTCGTCCCCGACGAGGATCCGCCGCATCTGCGGCACCGCCGTGGACCAGCCGGCCAGCGCGACGACCATGAAGAGCAGGTGCGGGGCGGGGATCTCGTCGCTGAGGACGCCCCGCTCCTGTGCGTCGGTGAGCACGGCGACCTTGCGGTCGTAGTGGGCGCGCCGTTCCGGCTCGTCGGGGAGATCCTCCGCGCCGTACTCGATGCCCTCCCAGAAGAGCAGGCGCAGCAGCTCCGGGTGGGCGGCGTGGTAGTCCATCAGCCGGTCGAGCCAGCCGTCCATGTCGTCGGCGTCGACGGGGATGGCGACGGCCATCTCCAGCATGCGCTTCTCGAGCACCTGCGTGAACAGCTCCGCCTTGTTGCCGAAATAGGCGTAGATGAGCTGTTTGTTGGCTTTCGCCTCGCCGGCGATGCGGTCGATGCGGGCGCCGGCGATGCCGTACCGGGAGAACTCGGCGACCGCCGCCTCGAAGATCCGCGCCTTGGTGGCCTCGGGGTCTCTCACTGCCATGGGCTCAGGGTAGCGAACTCCTTCGAGTAACCAACCGGTTGGTTGCTTGACATCGCGGCGGTGGCGGGCGCAGACTTTTTCCAACCAACCAGTTGGTTGCCGTTTTCGCCCCTCCGTCCGCACGCGGGAGTCGTCACGCCCATGCCTTCACAAGCACCGTCCACGTCCTCCGCCGACCGGGCGACCGCAGCAGCCGCCCGCCCGGTCCAGAGCGTCACCTTTCCGGCCGCCCCTGCGGGGGCCAGAGCCCCGGCCCCGGCCCCGACCCCGCACCCGCTCCCCGTCCCGCACGGCGTCTTCCTCGTCCTCATCGCCGTCTGCACCGCCGTGACGGCCGCCAACATCTACCTGGCCGCACCCCTGCTCCCCCTGATGGCCCGCGACTTCGGGTCCACCCCGTCGGCAGTCGCGTGGGTCGCCTCCGTGGCCCAGTTCGGGTATGCGGCGGGGCTGTTGTTCTTCGCGCCGCTCGGCGACCGTGTGAACCGCCGCAGACTCGTCGCGGTGCTCTCCCTCGTGACCGCGGCGGCACTGGTTCTCGGAGCGGCCGCCTCGGGCACCACCGCGCTCGCCGCCGCCATCCTGGTGGCCTCCGCGGCGACGGTCGTGCCGCAGCTGCTCGTGCCGCTGGTCGCCGAGCGGGCGCCCGCGCACCGGCGGGCCAGCCATGTGGCGGCGGTCATAGCCGGCCTCTTCACGGGGGTCGTGGCGGCCCGCGTGCTCGGCGCCCTGGCCGGTCAGGCCTTCGGCTGGCGCTCGGTCTTCGTCGGCGCCGCCGTCCTCACGGCGCTGCTCGGCCTGGCCTCGGCCGCCGTGCTGCCCAAGGAGCACCGCCGCCGCACGGGCCCGCTCTTCGCCGGCCTGGCCCAACTGCCCGGCGTGGTGCGCGGCTCCGCCGACCTGCGACGGGCCTGCGTCCGCCAGGCCGGGATGTACGGGGCGTGGAGCGCGCTGTGGACCTCCCTCGCCCTGCTGCTCACCGAGGGCGGCTCCGGTGGGTACGGCATGACGACCGCCACGGCGGGCCTCTTCGGACTCTTCGGTCTCGCGGCCGCCGTCGTGGCACCCCTCGCGGGCGGGCTCGTCGACCGCTTTGGCGCCGCCAAGGTCGTCTCGTACGCGTACGGCGCCGCCGGGATCTCCGTGCCGCTCTTCTGGCTGGGCGGCGGCGCGCTCTGGGCCCTGTGCGCGGCGGCGAC
The DNA here is from genome assembly GCF_055591085.1 of Streptomyces sp. NPDC041713. Lineage (NCBI taxonomy): Bacteria > Bacillati > Actinomycetota > Actinomycetes > Kitasatosporales > Streptomycetaceae > Streptomyces > Streptomyces sp. NPDC041713. The sequence goes on along the minus strand of NZ_JBVIZY010000003.1, from coordinate 661,290 downwards.
GGCCCTGCACATGGCGCTGGTCGCCAATCACGTCGCCAACCAGACCCTGGCCCTGACGACCACCTCCACACCCGCGGTCGCCAACACCGCCTATGTGGTGGCCGGTTTCGCGGGCGGCGCGCTGGCCTCCGCCCTCGCGGGCAGCGCGTACACCCACTGGGGGTGGACGGGGGTGTGCGCGGTGGCCGCGCTCTGGCTCGCGCTCGGCTGGGCGAGCACCGCGATACCGGCCCGCCGGGGTGGCGGGAAGGCCGCCGGTGCCGGGGTGGCATGACCCCCGGCACCGGCACCGGCCCTGGCCCCGGCTCGGGCACGACCTCGGCTCCGGTCGCGCCGGTCCCGCCGGTCCCGCCGGTCCCGCCGGTCGTGCCGGTCGCTCCGGTCACGCCGGTCGCGCCGGTCGCGCCGGTCGCGCCGGTCGCGCCGGTCGCGCCGGTCGCCTCAGAGTCGCGTGACGTCCAGCTCGCCGGCCGCGTACTGCCTGCGCAGGACCTTCTTGTCGAACTTGCCGACGCTCGTCTTCGGGACCGCGGGGATGACCGCCCAGCGCTCGGGGAGCTGCCACTTGGCGACGGTGCCGGCGAGGAAGTCGCGCAGGGCCGCGTAGTCGGCGGTCGCGTTCTCCTTCAACACGACCGTGGCGAGGGGGCGTTCGCCCCACTTCTCGTCGGGCACGGCCACGACCGCGGCCTCGGCGACGTCCGGGTGCGACATCAGGGCGTTCTCCAGCTCGACCGACGAGATCCACTCGCCGCCCGACTTGATGACGTCCTTGGCCCGGTCGGTGAGGGTCAGGAAACCGTCCGCGGTGATCACGCCGACGTCGCCGGTCTTCAGCCAGCCGTCCGCGCTGAACTTGTCCTCGGGGCGGAGCACCTCGCCGCCCGCGCCGCCGTAGTAGGCGCCGGCGATCCAGGGGCCGCGCACCTCCAGCTCGCCGGCCGACTCGCCGTCCCACGGCAGGTGTTCGCCGCCGGGGCCGACCAGCCGGGCCTCGACCGAGGCGGGGAAGCGGCCCTGGGTGAGCCGGTAGCCGAACTCCTCGTCGGTGCCGACGGCGTGGGCCGGCGGGCGGGCGACGGTGCCGAGCGGCGACGTCTCCGTCATGCCCCAGGCGTGGCAGACCCGCATGCCGAGGCGGTCGAAGGCCTCCATCAGCGAGGGCGGACAGGCCGAGCCGCCGATGGTGACCTGGCCGAGCGAACCGACGTCGCGCGGCTTCGCGGTGAGCTCGGCGAGCAGGCCCTGCCAGATGGTCGGGACGGCCGCCGCGTGCGTGGGGCGCTCCGACTCGATCATCTCGGCGAGCGGGGCGGGCTGCAGGAAGCGGTCCGGCATCAGCATGTTCACGCCGGTCATGAAGGTGGCGTGCGGCAGGCCCCAGGCGTTGACGTGGAATTGCGGGACGACGACCAGCGAGGTGTCCGCGTCCGTCAGGCCCATCGACTGCGCCATGTTGACCTGCATGGAGTGCAGATAGATGGACCGGTGGGAGTAGACGACGCCCTTGGGGTCGCCGGTGGTGCCGGAGGTGTAGCACATGGCGGCCGCGGCGCGCTCGTCGAGCTCGGGCCAGTCGTAGGTGTCGGGCTTGCCGGCGAGCAGCTCCTCGTACTCGTGGACCTGGGCGTGGCAGCCCGCGAGGACGGAGCGGTCGCCGGGCCCCGAGACCACCAGGTGTTCGACGCTCGTCAGCTGCGGCAGCAGCGGTGCGAGCAGACCGAGGAGGGAGCCGTTGACGATGATGACGCGGTCGGCGGCGTGGGCGACGATCCACGTCAGCTGGTCCGCGGGCAGCCGCAGATTGAGGGTGTGCAGGATGGCGCCCATGCAGGGCACCGCGAAATAGGCCTCGACGTGGTCCGAGTTGTTCCACATGAAGGTGGCGACACGTTCGTCGTCCGTGACGCCGAGGTCGTCGCGCAGGGCGTGGGCGAGCCGGGCGGTGCGCTCACCGATCTCACGGAAGCTGCGGCGCTGCGGGGCGCCCTCGCCGGTCCAGGTCGTGACCTGCGACGTCCCGTGCACGGTCGTGCCGTGCCGGAGGATGCGGGTGACGGTCAGCGGTACGTCCTGCATCGTGCTCAGCACGGCGTCCTCCTGGGGCGACAGCGCCTGCGCGGCAGATCGCCCGCGCGGCAGTAGGGGCTGCGCTGATTCTGCGCGCATACCGCTTGGTATGTCACTAGTCCAGGGGATGATCGATCATCGCCGGCCGTTGCCCGAGTACCGCGGTGGCCTGGGTACGGCCGTCGCCCGAGTACTGCGGCTGCCCGAGTACCGCGGTCCGCCGTCTCAGCGGACGGGGGTCAGCTCCGGGTCCTCGCGGAGTTTGCCGAGCGCCCGCGACACCGCGCTCTTGACGGTGCCGATGGACACGTCGAGCACCTCGGCCGTCTGGGCCTCGCTGAGGTCCTCGTAATACCTGAGGACGACCATGGCCCGTTGCCGCGTCGGCAGCTTCATGATCGCGCGCCACATCGCGTCGCGGAGCACCTGCTGCTCGGCGGGGTCCCCGGCCGGTGCCACGTCGGGCTCCGGCAGCTCATCGCAGGCGAACTCGTCGATCTTGCGCTTGCGCCACTGCGACGTGCGGGTGTTCAGCAGGGCCCGGCGCACGTAGCCGTCGAGCGCGCGGTGGTCCTCGATCCGGTCCCACGCCACGTACGTCTTGGTCAGCGCGGTCTGGAGCAGGTCCTCGGCATCGCTCGGATTCGCGGTCAGCGAGCGGGCGGTGCGCAGCAGTACGGGCTGGCGGGCCCGTACGTAGGACGCGAACGACGGGTACGCGGAGGGCCCGGCGGGCCGCGTCGGACCCGGGCGCCGCGTCGCGGCCTTCGATGCGCTGGTGCACACGGACACCATGGATGCGGTCATGGCTCCACGCTAGAAGCGCCCCCTACTTCAGCGGATCGGCCGCAGGTCCCGAAGCCGTGTCCGCCTCAGGTTGTACGAGTGGGGTCGGCGCCACCTCCTACAGGTGGAGGAGGTGGGGCGTCCCCCTGAGGGTTCACCCCCGAGAGCCACCCCACCGCACCGCCCTTCCGCACCACCCCACCGCACCGCCCCACCGGACCGCCCGACCGCACCACCCCGTCACGCGAGGCCGCCGCGCGGTGGACGCGTCAGCTGATGCGTGCCACCGGGGCGTGGACCAGGTTGCGGTCGATCTTCAGGGCGCGCCCGCCGTGGGTCTCCTTCACGTTGCCCGCGTACTGGTGGATGCGCCGGGCCGGGTGCCACGCGGAACGGCCCAGCGCCGCCTCGCGGTACAGGTTCGGCTTGGTGTGCCAGCGCGCGAACCACATCACCTCGGGCAGGTCCCGTACGCCCGCCCGGCGGGACATCTCCATGTGCAGCACACCGGAGTCGGCGCTGCTGTAGAACCCGGGGATGTAGCCCTGTTTGCGCACCTGCCGGTCCCAGGCCCTGACGAAGGAGAGCGTGGTGTTCGCGCAGCTCTTCTTGCGGTAGGGGTACGCCTCCATGTCCAGGTAGAGCGGGCTCTGCTTCCCGATGCCGAAGGCCTTCGCCCTGCGCACCGCGTCACTGCCCTCCCGCTGACCCTGGGCCGCGGGGTTCTTTCCGATGCGCACGTTCCGCTTGTTCTTCGCGACGACGCACGGCGACTGGGATCCCACGTACACCGGCAGGACCCGCCAGCCCATGCCCTTCACCGAGCGCATCCAGGCGTGGCTGAGGTGGGCCTGGGTCTTGCAGGCCCGGCCGCGCCCCCCGAAGTAGACGCCGACGCCGCGGTAACTGGACTTGAGCCAGCGCCGCATGGTGTCGGTGGACGGGGTGTTGCAGGTGTCGAACGCCTTGCCGTTGAAGGTCGACACCTTCGCGGACGCCCGCGCGCCCGACCAGGGCAGCTCGGGCACATCGCCCGCACCCGACACACCCGACACCCCTGACACACCGTCCGCACCCGACGCACCGGCCGCTTCGGCCGCCGCGGCCCAGCCGATGGCGCCGGCCCAGCCGGACGGGCCGCCCGTGCCGGGCGTGGGATCGGCGGCGGCGCCCGGTGGTGCTGCCGTCAGGTCCGCGGTCAGGGCGGTCAGGACGAGGACAAGTCCAATGATCAGCTTTTGGAGACGCATAGGGCGAGTGAAAGGGCCCGGCCTCGCCGCACACGCGAGGGACGCGCCGAGTTCAGCCGTCCGCCACCAGAATCAACCCGCTCGACTCAACCCACCAGAAGCAACCCTCCAGAAACAACCAACCACCAGAATCAACCCACCAGAATCAATCCCGATGTGGGAACACCCGTGCCCGCCGTCACCAAGGTGCGCGCGGCGCCGGGTATCTGGTTCACCGAGGTGCCGCGCACCTGGCGGACGGCTTCCGCGATGCCGTTCATGCCGTGCAGATACGCCTCGCCCAGCTGGCCGCCGTGGGTGTTCAGGGGCAGCCGCCCCTCGGCGACGAAGCCCGCGGCCTCCCCGGGCGGGCAGAACCCGAACTCCTCCAGTTGCATGAGCACGAACGGCGTGAAGTGGTCGTAGAGGATCCCCACGTCGATGTCGGCCGGGGCGAGCCCCGAGGTCCGCCAGAGCTGGCGGGCCACCACGCTCATCTCGGGGAGCCCGCTGAGGTCGTCGCGGTAGAAACTGGTCATCTGCTCCTGCGCCCGCCCCGCGCCCTGCGCCGCCGCGGCGATCACCGCCGGGGGCTGACGGAGGTCGCGGGCCCGTTCGGCGGTCGTGACGACGAGTGCCTGGCCGCCGTCCGTCTCCTGGCAGCAGTCCAGGAGCCGCAGCGGTTCGACGATCCAGCGCGACGCGGCGTGGTCCTCCAGGGTGATCGGTTTCCCGTGGAAGTACGCCGCCGGGTTGGTGGCCGCGTACCGGCGGTCCATCACGGCGACGTGGCCGAAGGCGTCCGGTGTCAGGCCGTACGTGTGGAGGTAGCGCTGGGCCGCCATCGCCACCCAGGAGGCGGGGGTGAGCAGGCCGAACGGCAGCGACCAGCCGAGCGCCGCCCCCTCGGCGGACGGCTCGCGCCGCTGTACGCCGGAGCCGAATCTGCGGCCCGAGCGTTCGTTGAACGCGCGGTAGCAGACGACGACTTCGGCCACCCCGGTCGCGACCGCGAGCGCCGCCTGCTGGACGGTGGCGCAGGCCGCGCCGCCGCCGTAGTGGACGCGGGAGAAGAAGGACAGTTCACCGATGCCGGCCGCCTGGGCGACAGTGATCTCCGGGCTGGTGTCCATGGTGAACGTGACCATGCCGTCCACGTCCGCGGGGACGAGCCCGGCGTCGTCCAGCGCGGCCCGCACGGCCTCGACGGCCAGTTTCAGCTCGCTGCGCCCGGAGTCCTTGGAGAACTCGGTCGCCCCGATGCCGGCGATCGCGGCCCTGCCGCCGAGGCTGTCGCGCGTACGGACACTCATACGGCCCCCTCCGCGGGGACGGGCACCGTGACGGTGACGGTGACGGTTCCGGTGACGTGGTTGCCGATGCCGTTGGCCCCGACGACCTTGACGGTCGCGGTGTCGCCGTCGGGAGAGGATTCGACGTGCTTTACCGTGCCGGTCAACACCATGGTGTCGCCGGGGTAGTTGGGGGCGCCGAGCCGTATGGCCACCTTGCGCAGGACGGCGGTGGGGCCGAAGTGGTCGGTGATGTACCGGCCCACGAGGCCGTTCGTGGTGAGGATGTTCATGAAGATGTCGGGCGAGCCCTTGGCCCGCGCCAGCTCCGCGTCGTGGTGTACGTCCTGGTAGTCGCGGGACGCGATCGCGCCGGAGACGATCAGGGTGCGGGTGATCGGGATCTCGAGGGGGGGCAGGGTTTCGCCTTCTTGGGCGGTAGGGGCTCTCCCTGTGGTGCCTGTTGTATCCGGCGTACCTGCGCTGCGCGGCGTACCTGCGCTCCCCGTCATGCCGGCTCCTCCCCCTGCGCGATCAACTCACCCAACTCCTCCAGCACTTCGCTGCCGCATCCCAAGTACGCGTCCAACTGCCGCCCCCACAGGAAGTGCCGGTGTACGGGATGGTCGAGGTCGGCACCCGTGCCGCCGTGCAGGTGCTGGCCCGCGTGGACGACGCGGGTGCCCGCCTCCGACGCCCACCAGGCGGCGGTGAGCGCGTGTGTCGCGCAGGGCAGCCCGGCGTCGTGGCGCCAGGCCGCCTCGTAGGCCGTCACCCGTATCGCCTCGGTGTCCATGTGGGCGTCCGCGGCGCGCAGTTGGACGGCCTGCTTGGCGGCCAGGGGGCGGCCGAACTGCTCCCGCTCGTTCGTGTGGGCCACCGCGCGGGCCAGCGAACCCGCGCACACCCCGGCTTGCAGCCCGGCGAACGCGGTCCGTGCGGAGGCCAATACGTCCTCGTACGCTCCCGGGCCCTGGCGGAGCGGTTCGGCACCCGGCCCCTGGAGCCGGTCCACACCGGTGCCGCCGAGCCGTGTGACCCTCGACTCACCGAGCCGGTCCACACCCGTGCCGCCGAGCCGCTCAGCCCCCAGCCCGCTGGGCCGCCGCTCCACACCCGCCCCACCAAGCCGCTCCCCAGGCACCCCGTCGAGGACGAGTCGGCCCGCCGCCCAGGGCGCGGTCAGTTCCACCGGCTCCACCCGCGCGTCGGCCACCCGCACCAGCCACAGGCTCCGGTCGGCCGCCGCCACCAGGACCTGCGTCGCGTCCCGCAGCCACGGCACCCACGCCACCTCGCCGCTCAGCCGCCCGTCCGCGGACGCCACGACCCCGCCCCGCGCCGGGAACGCCCCCGTCGCGACCTCGCTCCCCTGCCGCAGCGGAGGCAGCAGCCGGTCCCGCTGCTCCGGCGTGCCGTGCGCCGCCACCGTGAGCAGGCCGTAGACACAGCTCGCCGCGAACGGCACCTGTGCCGTGACCCGCCCCTGCTCCTCCAAGAGCAGCACGAGCCCGAGCAGCCCGACCTCCTCCACCGCGCCCGGCAGCCCCGCCGCACACAGCGCCTTCCACAGCTCGGCGTCCGACCCCGTACCCGCCGCCGCGAGCCGCTCCGGAGTGGCCAGGTCGGCGAAGATCTCCCCGGCGAGTTCACGTGCCGCCGCCTGCTCCGGGGTGGGTGTGAAGTCCATGTCAGCCCACACCTTCCGCGACACCGGCACCGGCGTTGGCGTCGGCGCCGGCGTCGTCCACGGCGCGGAACATCGGCAGCTCCAACTCCGCGTCGACCCGCCGGAACTCCAGCCGCACCGGCATCCCCACGCGCACCTTGTCGTACGGCACCCCGATGACGTTGCTGACGATCCGTACGCCCTCCGCCAGTTCGATGAGCCCCACGGCGTAGGGCGGGTCGAAGGCCGGGAAGGGCGGGTGGTGCATCACGACGTACGAATAGACCGTGCCCTCACCGCTCGCCGCGACCGTGTCCCACTCGGGCGAGCCGCAGGCGTTGCAACCCGGCAGCCAGGGGAAGCGCAGGCCGCCGCATCCGGTGCAGCGCTGGATCAACAGGCGGTGCTCGGCGACGCCCGCCCAGAACCCGGCGTTGTCGCGGTTGACGACGGGCCGGGGACGGCTGCTGCGCTCCCTCTCGCCCCCCGCGACGCCCCGCTCCCGCCGAGCCGCTGCCGCCGCCGTTTCCGCCGTCGCCGTTTCCGCCGTCGCCGTTTCCGCCGTCGCCGCCGGAGCGTACTTGAGGATGCGGAAACGGTGGGTCCCCGCGAGTTCGCCGTCGGCCAGGACGTCCATCCGCGTCGTCACGAAGTGCCCCGTGCCCAGCTTGGTCGTCTTGCGCGGCGAGACCGACTCGATGACCGCGTCGTAGGTGATCTCGTCGCCGGGGCGCAGCGCCCGCAGATACTCCTGCTCGCAGTCGGTCGCGACCACCGAGGTGTACCCCGCGCCGTCCAGCAGCGCGAACAGCTCGTCGTGGGCGCGGAAGCGACCGCCGCGCGCGGAGAGGCCGCCCATCGTCCAGGCCTGCAGCATCGTCGGCGGCGCCACGGGATCCTCGCCCCCGTACGCGGGATGGGTGTCGCCCATCGCCTCGCACCAGTGCCTGATCATCGGCCGGTTGACCGGGTCCTTGCCGCGCCCGGTCTCCTCCGCGCCCCTGCCCTCGAAGGCCCGCAACTCGTCGTACGGGATCTCACCAGTCACGATGGGCCCCACCGCATCCGCACCACCCCTCACCGCCGCCCCCTCCGCATCCCGAGCCGCATCGTCGCCACGATCTCGCGCTGCACCTCGCTCACCCCGCCCCCGAACGTGTTGATCTGCGCCGCCCTGTTCATCCGCTCCAGTTCCCCGTCCCCGCATCCGCCCGGTGAGCCGGCCCGGACCAACCCCGCCTCGCCCACCGCCTCCTGGCACATCCGGTACACCGCCACGGCCGATTCGGTCCCCATGAACTTCACGCCGCTCGCGTCACCCGGCGCCGGCGACCCCGCGCCCACGTCCCCCACCAGACGCCAGCTGAGCAGGCGCGTCGCCGCCAGCCGGGCATGCGCTTCGGCCAGCCGCGCCCGCACCCACGGGGCGTCGATGCGGCGCTCGCCCGTCACCGGATCGGGCGTGCGCGCCGCCGCCCGTGCCGCCGTGTAGAAGTCCTCCGCCTGCATGCCGATCGCGGCGAGCGCCACCCGTTCGTGGTTCAGCTGGTTGGTGATGAGGCCCCAGCCGCCGTTCTCCTCGCCGACCAGGTGGCCGGCCGGCACCCGGACGCCGTCGTAATAGGTGGCCGTCGTCGTCAGGCCGCCGACGGTCTCGATGGGCGTCCAGGAGAAGCCGGGTGCGTCGGTCGGGACGAGCAGGATCGAGATGCCCCGGTGCTTGGGGGCGTCGGGGTCGGTGCGGCAGGCCAGCCAGATCCAGTCGGCGTTCTGCGCGTTCGACGTGAAGATCTTCTGGCCGTCGACCAGCCAGCCTCCGCCACCTGTCCCGTCGCCTGCCACGGCGCCCGCCCCACCACCCGCCCCGTCGGCGCCGACGCGCACCGCCCTCGTCCGCAGGGACGCGAGGTCCGTCCCGGCGGACGGCTCGCTGTAGCCGATCGCGAAGACCAGGTCACCGCTGAGGATGCGCGGCAGGAAGGCGGCCTTCTGCTCCTCCGTGCCGTACTTCATGAGGGTCGGCCCGACGGTGTTGAGGGTGACCATCGACACCGGCGCGCCCGCGCGGTACGCCTCGTCGAAGAAGACGAACTGCTCGTCGGCGCCGCGCCCTTGACCCCCGTACTCGACGGGCCAGCCGAGGCCCAGCATCCCGTCGGCCCCGATCCGCCGCAGCAGCCGTCGCTGGCCCTGCGTGTCCGCGCCGTCGGGTGGCCCGTCCGGCATCACGTCCCGTAAGTACGCGCGCAGTTCGGCGCGGAGTCGGCGCTGGCGTTCGGTGGGGGCGAGGTACACGGTGGCGGCCTCTCCGGCTCGTACGGCGCGTACGGGCGGTACGGGGTCACGGCTGCGCGCGCCTCTCGTACGAGCCGCGCACCCGTCCTCCCGTACCGGCAAGGGTTTCTGACTGTCCGTCAGATTGCGTGCCGATGTCAAGAGATGCCCGCCCCCGAACACGCCTGTGCGGCGGCGCCGAAGCACCGCCGCACAGAGCGTCACACCCCACAGCCCACGCCCCTTGGAGCCGTCCCGAGCGGCTCAAGGGGCCGTCGGCTCACCAGAGGTGGGTGAAGTTGACCGCGATGTTCTCGTTCTCCTGGTGGATCGCCGTGAACGCCGAGCCGTTCACCTGGGCGGTGTTGCTCTGGTTGGAGGCGCCGTTGCCGACCGCCTGCTGCTGCGTCGTGGACGAGTTGCCGCTGTTGTTGTGGCCGACCCCGCTGCCGTTCACCGTCGCCACACCCGCGTTCGATCCGTCGTTCGCGAAGGAACCGTTGTCGGCCGTCGCGATGCCCGTGAAGAGCGCCGCAGCCAGCGGCACGGCGGCGGCGGCAGCGAAGATGCGGGCGGTACGGATGCTTGCCATGTCTGTTTCCTCCAGAGCAGGAGGTGCACGCCGGACGTGGATCCGTGAGCACCAGAAGTACGGCTTGTTCCAAGGAAGTTGGCCGACCGCCTTGGAGTTCTGCACGACGTCGCGAGATCAGAGTTGCCCACCGAATCCCCGGCGAACCACCCCTATCGCCCCGATTCCCCCGCAAGCGTGATGACATGTCGATAAACATGCCGTGCGCCCTCTGCATCCTGTTTCAGGTCTGTTCAGGTCTGTGCGAACCCATTCGAACCGTGGCGCTCGCCTTGTGCCGCATGAGGCGAAGCGTTCCGGCAGGGCCGCGCCGACCGCCCGGTGCGAGGGGGCGGCGCCCCTTCCGGGCCACACCACCCCACCGTTCGGGAGCCGTTCCCTCTTCCCTTCTTCGAACGTGTGTACGAAAATGAAGTCATGGCTCCCACCGAACGCGGCGCCACTGGAAGCAGCTCCTCCGCATCCAGCGCGGCCGCCCGCACCTCCGCGTCCGACGCGTCGTCCAGCTCGTCGTCCAGCGCGGCCGGCGCCGCCAGCACCGCCGCCCGAAGCGTCGCCGACCGCCGCGCCGCCACCCTCGCGCTCGCCCACGCCCTGTCCGCGGCCGAACGGGGCCTCTCGGTGATCCCGCTCTCCCGCACCAAGCTCCCCGCCCTGCGCTCCCCCCACCACGACGACCCGCAACCGGCCCTCTGCCACGGCGCATGCGGCCGCCCCGGGCACGGCGTGTACGACGCGACGACCGACCCGCACCGCATCCGGGAACTCTTCGCCGCCGCCCCCTGGGCCACCGGCTACGGCATCGCCTGCGGGCTGCCGCCACACCATCTGATCGGGATCGACCTGGACACCAAGTCCGGTACGGACGCGTCCGCGGGCCTGCGCGAACTGGCCCTGCGCCACCTCTTCACGATCCCCCCGACCGTCGTCGTGACCACGCCGAGCGGCGGCCGGCACATCTGGCTGACGGGGCCGCCGCACGCCGTGATCCCCAACTCGGCGGGGCGGCTCGCCCCCGGCATCGACATCAGGGGCGCGGGCGGCTACCTCGTCGGCCCCGGTTCCCGTACCGAACACGGCATCTACAGCACCGTGCCCGGCACGGACCACCTGCCGCCCGCGCCCTGCCCTCCCACCCTGCTCCGCCTGCTCGCGCCACCCCCGTCACGGGCACCCCGCACCCCCTCGAACACACAGCCGGACCTCACACGAGCGGCACACCCCCACTCCTCGAACCAGGAGGCCCAACACGGCCAGGGACTCGTGCAGTTCGTCCTCGCGGCACACGAGGGCCAGCGCAACACGCGCCTGTTCTGGGCCGCCTGCCGCGCGTACGAGAACGGCATCGGCGAGGCCCTGGCGCCCCAGCTCACCGACGCCGCCCGCCGCGTCGGCCTCACCGAACGCGAGGCCCACTCGACGATCGCCTCGGCGGCACGCCTGACGGACCACGCCTGAACGCCCTGCCGCCCCACGCCCGCCCCGCCGGGCGTGGGGCTGTCCCCCGAATGGCGGCACGAACGTGTCCGGCGGCGGGGGCGAGCGTTGATCACGCAGGCGCCCGACAGGTGTGCTGCTCCTCTGCCGGAGCGACGTCGTGTTGTGTGTGGCCCGGCGGGGCGCCTTCGACAGGCACGTAATCAAGGAGAACAATCATGTCCGCAATGAAGAAGACGACCGCTGTCGTGCTGGGCACCGGTGCCCTCGTCATGGGCGGCGCCGGCCTCGCCGCCGCCGACTCCGGGGCGCAGGGCGCCGCGGTGAACTCCCCGGGCGTCATCTCCGGCAACATGGTCCAGGTTCCGATCCACATCCCGGTCAACGCCTGCGGCAACACGGTTGACATCATCGGCCTGCTGAACCCGGCCTTCGGCAACACCTGCGCCAACGACTGATCAGGCGCACCATCGCGCCGTAAGGCGGGACGACACAGAAAGGGCGCGATCCTCACCAGGATCGCGCCCTTTCCGCGCCCGCTGACCGTGTCCGGTGCAGGCGCCGTCAACCACTGCGGTGGGTGTGGGATTTGAACCCACGGCGACTCGCGCCACGACGGTTTTCAAGACCTTTCGAGGGCCGGGCGCCGTACCCGCTCCCGTGCAGGTCAGGCGAGCGAAACCGCCCCGCCTCGGGCGCCGCCCTGCTTGCCGTGCCCGCTACGTGCCTCAAGCGACGACCCTGCCCGCTCAACCACCAGTCACAACGGGAACGATCACCGCGGCGACAGCCGACAGAAGGCCACCCACGGCGAGGGCGCCGTTGAACTTCTCCTTGGCCGTCGGGAACACGGACCGACTGACGTTCCCAACCTTGCTGCGCAGAACGATCATCGTGATCTTCTGCCATCTGTGCTGACGCTTCGAGCAGCCCATCAGCACGCCGTACGCGTTGTTCCGGCAGTAGGTCCGGCCATCTCGGTTAACCGCTCCACACCAGACCGGCACCTGAAAGGCAGCGTAGGCCGAGACACCGACCGATAGAGCCACGATCACGGGCAAGGCCCATTGCTGGCTCCAGGCAACGACCAAGGCAGCAGCCACCATGTATCCCCAGTACAGACGCACCACTTTCCCCATGTGTGCGCAGAGTAGTGATGCATATGCGCTACGCATAGACGGGAATTGGACACGGCCAGCCGTGCCATCACTCGGTGCCATCACTCGGTGATCGCTCGCAGGCATCCACGTCGAGATCGACGAACTCACCGGCGTCTGCAAGAACACCACCCGAGGCATCGTCGCCCTGGTCTTCCGCTGCAAGCGCTCCGGCGGCACCGAACGCACCTCCAGCGAGTCCACAGCCGTCTCCTGGCCCACACCCGACGAGGTCAGCGAACGCATGGCTGAGGTCTACGCGATCAGACTCCTGGATGCCCTGGACGGCAACGGCCCTCACGTAAGGAGCCACGACGGCAAGCACCTCATCCCAGCGGGATAAGACTTTCCCTACTTCGTCAAGGCACCCGGCTGCGCTCCGCTCCGCCCGGCGGGGGATCCGGCCGGCACCGGGATGGAAGGGGCGCCGTTCCCGACTGCGGGCCCGTAGTGGCGTGCGCGGGGTGCTCCCATCCCGTCCACCATCGCCCCAGGCAGAGCTGAGCAGACGCGGCCCATGGCGTCCAGGTCGTTCGTACCGTGGTGGTGGAGGCTGCGCGCGAGGCTCGAGGAGGGGGGTGGATGCCACGGCCTTGAGCTCACAGTCCCGAGGCGAACCCGGGGACCTTTGTGCCCACCCCCCTTAACCGCGGACCTCGAGGGTTCTCCGACCGGTCTCGACGAGCAAGCTAGCAAGGGGGACCGACAATGGACCTGTGGCAGCGTCCAGGCTGTAAGCGGACGTGCCCCAGCCGTGCCCGATCGAGCGGGAAACACCGGGGAACCGCAGTTACTCACGGACAGCGCCCAGCGCGACGGCCCCCGACCGATGTTCCTGGTCAGGGGCCTTCAACCTACGCGGTGGGTGTGGGATTTGAACCCACGGTGGCTCGCGCCACGACGGTTTTCAAGAACATGCGCGCCAGGGGCACACGCCCCGGTGGTCCACACCTGGTCCACCGGCTCCGGCTCACGGTATTGGGCTGCTCCTGCCAGCCGTCACCCGCGTGGGTGTGGGCCTCCTAGAGCTGCTGTCCCGGCACGTCGACCACGCTACGCTGCCGCCCGTGGCTGAGGCATTCGTCTCCGGTGACGGCCACTGCGCATGCGGCATCTGCCCATCCCGCCGCTTCCCGCTCGGTGCGTTCGACGTGGTCGAGCGTCCGTCCGGTGAGTGCCCCTTCAACCCGGAGGACGGCCCCAGGTACACCCCGCGCGGTGTACCTGTCTGCGTGCACCCGGAGAAGGTGGGACTACCGCCCGCGCGCCGTACAAGACGGACGGTGTGGCTCTGCTCGGGGACGTCGCGCTGCCCGCCGACGTCGCCGACCTTGATGCGTATAGCCAATCGCCCCGGCGAGGCGTGCAATCTGCGTGAGTCGGACTTCACCCTGCCGGAGAAGGGCTGGGGAGAGGTCCTCCTGTCGAGCAGCACGCCCCGCGTCGGCTCGGGGTGGACGGATTCCGGCGAGTCGTTCGACTCACGCGGACTGAAGAAGCGGGCGCGCAAGGCCACTCGGCCTGTACCCATTCCGCCTGTGCTGGTCCGCCTCATCCGCGAGCACATCAAGGAGTTCGGTACCGCCGATGATGGCCGCCTGTTCCGCGCGGTCCTGGGTGGACATCTCCTGTCCAAGGAGTACGGAGAGCTCTGGAAGGCAGCACGGCTCGTAGTGCTGTCGGACTCCGAAGCGGCCTCGCCCCTGGCGGAGGTGCCCTACTCGATGCGGCATGCGGGCGTGTCCCTCTGGCTTGAGTCGGGAGTATCCATCCCCGGCAGAGGTCGCCCGACGCGCGGGCCACAACATCGCATTCCTATTCCGCTTCTACGCAAAGGCCATTCACCGCAGTCAGGACAGGACGGCGCTCCTGCAGTTCCGGGACCTCAATTCTTGCTCAGAAGATCACCCGCGCCCTTCACCCAGAGCAGCCGCTCCAGTACTTTCAGCTGACCAGCCACCCAGTAGGGGTGGCTCATCGGGGAAGGTGCCTTGTGGGCATCAGAACAAACAAGGGCCTGCTGATTCCGGCAGCGACCTTTCTGCTCTTTGCGGGGCTGACCACTCCCGCACTGGCAGACGCACCCAGCCCAGAACCTGTAGGCGGCAACTCCGCAGACGCGGAGGACATAGCCGTCCAGCCCGGTCCGCCCACCGACCCGGAGGAGACGGACCTCATTGAGGTCCAGGATCCCGACGCTCCCGTAGAGGGCGGAGAGCTGCCGCCGGGGAAGGCCGACCCCGCTCCAGGTGCCGAGCACTGCACACCCGGCGGTGTGTACCGGCCCACCAGCAAGCTGGGCAAATTCCACAAGGGCGTCGGCCCCACGAACTCCAACTACAACGGCACGAGCCGTACCGCAAAGTCCCGGTTCGAAGCTGAGGTGACAGCCAAGGTCGGCATATCGGTATCCGCTGGACTCAAGGTCAAGGCGCGCACGATGGTGTCCGAACTTGAGTCGGAGTACAGCGTCAATCTCTCCCTTGAACTGACCGCGAAACTCGGCAACGTCATCAGCGTGAACACTCCGGCCAAGAAGACCACGCACGCCAAGTACGGGGTCTACCGGCTGAAGCACAAGGGGAAGAGCTACTCCTACTACAGCGATTGCTCGACGACCGCGAAGAAGACGATCACCAGTTACACCCCGTACCGGGTGGGCTGGTACATCTGGGAGAGCTGATGCCCCACAGTGCCAGGCGGGCAACTCTCCGCGGAGCAGGTTGTGCCACTGGGGTGCTGTTGTTGAGCGTCGTACTTGGCGGCTGCTCTGGAGCAGATGACTCGTCGAAGCAGTCGAAGCCGACGCCCTCCACCGCTCCCTCCAAGGACAAAGCCAGGCCGGAACACATCCCTGGGGAGTCGGTCAGCGAGGCGCCCAAGCTGCCAGAGGGCAAGGCGCTGGCCGAGATCGCAGCGGCCAAGGGGAGTCGGAACGTCCCGCTCGGCCGAGTCGCTGAGGGGCCGCTGTCCGTGCTCGTCAACTGCCAAGGCAAGGGAACACTCAAGGTCGCCGTCCAGCCCATGGGCATGAACTTCCCGCTCGACTGCGTGGACGGCGAGGTCAGCAGCACGTACAACGAACTGGGCCTCAAGAAGTCGAGGCCAGAGGGCACAGTCACCGTGACTGCCCCCTCGGCAGTTCGCTGGTCCCTCACCGTGGGGCAGTAGCAGCCAGAGGACAGCGAGCAGCGCCCCAGTGGCTCACGCCCTGGGGCGCTGCTCGCTGTCCTGGCGCGGAACCAGGTCCGTAGACGGGCGCGTTCCCACAGCATCTCGGGCGTCGGCCCACGTATGGCCCAAAGCACCTGGTGATAGGCCCCGTTCGGGCTCCATCGTGGTCCACGCCTGGTCCACACACACTGGTCAAAGGCGTGACAGTCGCGGATCAAGGTGAGACAGGTCCCCCACGAAGAAGGGTGCCTCTCACTGAGAGGCACCCTTCTGACCAGTACATACGCTGGCCTGCAAGCGGTGGGTGTGGGATTTGAACCCACGGTGACTCGCGCCACGACGGTTTTCAAGACCGTTCCCTTAGGCCGCTCGGGCAACCCACCCCGCGCCGTCCCGTCCGTCCCGTCCGTGCCGACGTGTCCGTGTCGACGTGGTGGGATCAGGACTGCGCGGGGACAAGACTAGCGGGTCAGCTGTCGCCCTTGCGCTGGCCCAGGGTCACGTCGACCGTGTGCTCCTTGCCGTCGCGCTCGTAGGTGATCTTGACGGTGTCGCCCGGCTTGTGGGTCCAGATCTGGCCGATCAGGGTCGGGCCGCTGTCGACCGCCATGTCGTCCAGCTTGGTGATGACGTCGCCGGGCTTGAGGCCCGCCTTGTCCGCCGGGCCGTTCGGGGTGACCGGCTTGGACGTGCCGTCCGCGCCGCCCCGGCTGATCGTCGCGCCGTCGCCCTCCTGCTGCAGGGAGACCGAGGCGCCGATCACGGGGTAGACCGGCGTACCCGTCTTGATCAGCTGCTGGGCGACCTGCTTCGCCTGGTTCACCGGGATCGCGAAGCCCAGGCCGATGGAGCCGGACTGGCCGCCGCCGCCGATGCCGCCGCCGCTCTCCGCGGGCTTGATCGCGGAGTTGATGCCGATGACCGCGCCCCGCGCGTCAAGCAGCGGGCCGCCGGAGTTGCCGGGGTTGATGGACGCGTCGGTCTGCAGCGCGCTCATGTACGAGCTCTTGCCGCTCTGGCCGCCGTCGCTGGAGGTCACCGGGCGGTTCTTGGCGCTGACGATGCCCGTCGTCACCGTGTTCGACAGGCCGAAGGGCGCGCCGATCGCGATGGTCGAGTCGCCGACGGCCACCCGGTCGGAGTTGCCGAGCGCGAGCGGCTTGAGCCCCTCGGGGGCGTTCTTGAGCTTGACGACCGCCACGTCGTAGCCCTCGGCGCGGCCGATGACCTCGGCGCCGTACTTCTTGCCGTTCGAGAACGTCACCTGGAGCTTGCCGCCCTCCGCGGCCGACGCCACCACGTGGTTGTTGGTGAGGATGTGGCCCTGCTTGTCGTAGACGAAGCCGGTGCCCGTGCCGCCCTCGCCGCCGCCGCTCTGCGCCTCGATGGTCACGACGCTCGGCAGCGCGTCGTTCGCGGTCTTGGCGACCGAGCCGGGCTCGCGCTTCAGGTCGGCGGGGGTGTCCGCGGCGGAGACCGTCGTGGAGCCCGTGTCGTCGTCGCCCCGCTCGGCCGCCCAGTAGCCGACGCCGCCGCCGATGCCGCCCGCGATCAGCGCCGCCGCGAGCACCGCCGCGACCAGGCCGCCGCGCCGGCCGCCGGACTTCGGCTCCTGCGGGTGGTACGAGGCGCCCCAGCCGGAACCGGAACCACCGCCCGTGGCGTACGAAGGCACGGCGGGCGGCGCGGGCGGCGGCCAGTTCCCCGCGCCGGAACCGCCCTGCGGGGCGCCCGCGGCGGCCGGAGCGGGAGGGGCGGGGGCGTGCGCGGGAGCGTGGGAGTGCGCGGGAGCGGCGTGCGCCCCGCCGTGCCCCGGCTGCCCGGCGGGCGCGGCCTGAGCCGCCGCGCCGGCGTCGGCCCCGGGCGCGGTCCCGGCGACGGGACCGGCGGCAGCGGAGTCGGCGGGAACAGCGGGAGCGTCCACCGGCGCGGGAGGCGCGGACGGGGCCTTGGGTACCTCGTTGCCCTCGTTCTCGGTGCTCACAGCTCTTCTCCTCGGTCCATGCTGTCGTTGCGTGCGTTCTCGGCTGCGTTGCGTGCGTTCTCGGTCACGGCTCGGCGGTGCCTGCTGTGCCTACGGGGCCTACTGTGCACCTGTTACCTGTGGACGTGGCGGCCCGCCCCCCGCGTACGCGGATACGCGGCTGAGCGACTGCGCGGCACATACGCGGTACAGATGTCTGCAGTCAGCTTTTCCCATGGGCTGTCAGGGCACCATAAGCCGATCCTGTGCGTCCGGCGCCCCTGGAGGGGGCCGTCCGGCGAGCCGTCGGGTACCCCGTGATGGCACCATGACGCGGTGACCCTCGCACGACAGCACCAGATCCAGGTCGTCGCCCACCGCGGAGCCTCCGAAGACGCTCCCGAACACACCCTGGCCGCCTACAAGAAGGCGGTCGAGCACGGTGCCGACGCCCTCGAATGCGACGTACGGCTCACCGCCGACGGCCACCTCGTGTGCGTCCACGACCGGCGCGTCAACCGTACGTCGAACGGCCGCGGCGCCGTCTCCGCCCTCGAACTCGCCGATCTCGCCACCCTGGACTTCGGCTCCTGGAAGAGACAGCACGGCGAGGCCGACGAGGACCCGGACTGGGAGGGCTCCGCGGGCGAAGCCGGCGAAGGAGGCGACGCGGGCGAGGACACCTCCGTCCTGACGCTGGAGCGGCTCCTGGAGCTGGTGGCCGAAAGTAATGCTTCGGGGCGCCAGGTGCGCCTCGCGATCGAGACCAAGCACCCCACCCGCTGGGCGGGCCAGGTGGAGGAGCGCCTGCTCCTGCTCCTCAAGCGCTTCGGCCTGGACGCCCCCGCGTCCGATACCGCGTCGCCGGTACGGATCATGAGCTTCTCCGCGCGCTCCCTGCACCGCGTACGGGCCGCGTCCCCGACGCTGCCGACCGTCTATCTGATGCAGTTCGTCTCGCCGCGCCACCGCGACGGACGCCTGCCCGCGGGCGTGGGCATCGCAGGCCCGGCCCTGCGTATCCTGCGCAACCACCCCGGATACGTGGAGAAGCTGAAGCGCGCGGGACACCAGGTGCACGTGTGGACGGTGAACGAGCCGGAGGACGTGGAACTCTGCGCCGAACTGGGTGTCGACGCGATCATCACCAACCGCCCCAAGCAGGTTCTGTCCCAACTGGACCGTCTGGGACTCCGTTAACTCCGGTTACAGGGTGTGCACCGGCGCGTTCGGTCCGTATTCGATCGTTACGAGTGCGTCACCGGGCGGGGATTGGCCGGTTTCCGGTCCAGTCCATTGGGGCATCCACACCGTGGCGTGGGGCGAAGGAGGTCTCGGGGGTGGCGTTGGTGGTGGCACGGGAGGTGCCCACGTCGTCGAGCATGGCCGTTCCCCATGGCCCTGCGGGCGTGGGGGAGGCACGACAGCGGATGCGCGGTCAGCTGCGCATGAGCGGGGTGCCGGAGTCGGTCGTCGACGATGCCGTACTGGTCCTGTCGGAGTTGCTCAGCAACGCCTGCCGGCACGGCAGGCCGCTGGGCCGCGGGATGGTCGGCGACGGTGACGTGCGGGCGGCGTGGCACGTCGACCGGGCGGGCCGCCTCACGGTCGAGGTGACGGACGGCGGCGGCCCGACCCGCCCGGTCCCCGCGACCCCGTCGGTGACGGCGCGCGGCGGCCGCGGGCTCAACATCATCACGGCGCTCTCCGACACCTGGGGGGTCCGCGACGACGTGCACGGCGAGGTCACCGTGTGGGTCGTCCTCGCATCGGGCCACCACCACGAGGATTTCGCTACGCGCGTCGCCGCCCCGTCGGCGGCCGCACTCTCCGACCTGGCGTTCGCCGACCCCTTCGACGACCTGGACTGACCGTCCCGTTCCCCGGGGTGCCCCCGGCCCGGGTGCGGCGGCCGCGCGGGCACGCGTCCCGACGGCTCCCGCACCAACGGCTAGGCTCGCGCCCGTACGCAAGAGAGCCGTAGCCGGGAGACACCCAAGATGGCCAAGAAGCGCCCGCAGACCAAGGGCAAGTCGCAGCAGCCGCAGCGGGGCGACGGGGAGCTGCCGGTCGTCGGCGCCCGCGAGCCCTGCCCCTGCGGTTCCGGCCGCCGCTACAAGGCCTGTCACGGCCGGGCCGCCGCCCACGCGGTGACCGAGCTGGTGCAGCGCCCCTTCGAGGGCCTGCCCGGCGAGTGCGACTGGGTCGCGCTGCGCGAGCTGGTGCCGGCCGCCACGGTCGAGCTGACCCTCAAGGGCGGGCTTCCCGAGGGTGTCCCCTCGGTCTCCCTCGCCACCGTGCTGCCGATGGCGTGGCCCGCGCTGCGCCGCGACGACGGTTCGGTCCTGCTCGGGCTGCAGAACGACACCGCGTCCGGTGACATCAGCCGCGACCTGGCGGACACCCTGCAGCGCGCCCTGGAGGCCGAGCCGGGTACGCCGGTGAAGGGCCGCCGCGCCCCGGCCGACGGTCCGCGGCTGCAGGATCTCCTCGACCCCGAGGGCCCGTTCGAGCCGGCCGTGCACGCCGGTTTCGAGTTCTGGGTGCCGGACGCGGAGAACGCGACGCCGGAGGTCTCCGCCTCCCTGGAGCGGGCGAACGACGCCGCCATCCCGACCGCGAAGCTGACCGGCGTCGACGCCGCGTACTGGTGCGAGACCCCGGACAAGAACCACCTGCGCTGGGTCATGCCGCACCCGGAGGAGCAGCTCCTCGACGCGCTGGCCCGGCTGCACGCGGCCGGCACATCCGGTCTGGGCGAGGGCACCCGTCTGGTCGGCTCCTTCCGTGCGCACGGGCTGACCGTGCCGGTGTGGGACCTGCCGACCGGTGTCGGTGCCGCGGACGTCGAGAAGCCGGCCGCGGAGTTCGCCGAGCGGCTCGCCGCGGCGCTCGCCTCGGACGCCCCGCTGACCCCGGACGAGCGCCGGGCGCGCGGCGGTCTGACCAACCGCCAGGTGACGCTCAGCTGACCTCGCCGCGCCGGTCGGTGGACCGGCGCGTGCGCCGCGCACGGAACGCGTGACCGCGGTCACAACTCCCCGTCGCCGTATACGAATCCCTGTCCGGATAACTGAGATCGAATTTGCCAGGAGCCGATCTCTTGTTACCGTTCAGGTAGCCCGGTTGCTGGTGCATCCCCCGTCGCCAGCAACCGGGCCTTTTTCATGCCCGGCGGCCCGGCCCGGCGCTCAACTGCCCTGTGGCTTCGGTGAGTTGCTGCCCGAGCGCAGCAGCAGCCCGGCCGTCTCCCCCGCCGCGTACTCCGCCACCGCCGAGTAGGCGCCCACCTCGCCCGCCGTCCGCTCGCGCGGGGTCTCGCACGTCGCCGGTTCGTCGCCCGGCTCCACCGCGCAGTGCATCTGTACGGTGCGTCCGCCGGGGCCCATCAGGGTGAGGACGGCGGTCAGCTCCTCGCCGGTGGCGTTGCGGTAGTAGGTGCGCGCCCAGGTGTCGCGCTCCTGGGTGAGGACGCAGGTCTGGGCCTCGATGCCGTCGGGCGCGGAGAGTTCGGGTCCGCAGCGGGCGACGGTGGTCGCGCCGAGGCCCGTAGGGAACGAGAGGTTCCGCAGGGTCTCGGGGGGCCGGTGCGGTTCCGGAGAGGCGTTCGAGGGGGCGGGGAGGGGCGACTTCGCGTCACCGTCGCCCACCGGTCCCGCGGACGCGCCGGCGAGCGGCAGCAGGACCGTGACGGCCGCGACGCCCATGAGCACGATGAGGCGGGGTTGCATGAGCCGAAGATAACGACCGCGGGCGCGCGGCCCGGTCGCCGCGCGCCCAATTCCCCTACAACTCGGGTGCGCTCACACCCGTACGAGTGAGGGCGTCGACGACCGCGTCCACCACGGCCTCGACGTCCGGCACCCAGGGGGCGGCCGAGCCGGGCAGCGGGGCACGCTCCCAGCGGACCCGGCCCTGTCCCGTCTCGGACGGGGGCAGTGCGATGTAGCCGCCCTCGCCGTGGAAGCGGAGCGAGCCGGGGACGTGGTCCCTGGCGTAGAGGAGCTCGCCCAACTGGGCCAGTGAGTACGGCGCGACGAGCAGGTGGACCCGCTCCTCGGTGGCGGCCACCGGGCCGAGCCTGATGCCCGCCTCGTCGAGCGCGGCGAGGGCGCGCACGCCCGCCTCCGCGGGGAGGCTCACGGCGCACGGGGCGCGGCCGCCGGTGGCGAGCACGACGGGCGCGCCGGGTCGGTTGGTCCACCACCAGCGGACCATCCGCTCGTCGGTGGTGGCGGCGAGGAGGCCGGGGTCGAGGGGGTGCGCGCCCGGTACCGCGCAGTCGGGGTCGGGGCAGGCGCAGCGGCTGTCGTCACGCCGGTCGAGGGCGACGCCCGGCAGTACGGGCCACCGCCATTCGGTCGCGAAGGTCAGGGCCGCGCCGAGCTGTCCGGCGCTCCGGCCGGGCTTTCTTCCGATTCGCCAGGGCAGGAGCCTGCGTCGCCTTCCGAGGATCTCGCGCATGAGCGCTCGTTCCTTTCCGTTGCACGCCGGCGTTAGCCGGGGAGACTGCGGGCCACTTCACACCATGTGTGGATCTCTTCGCTGTACGTACGAGCTGGCACATCCGACCCCAGCCTGCGGCATGGGGAACCACTCTGAACCGAGCGTTGACGTGGCGTGGGGTGGCGGCGCCTGGCGTTTGCCGTCCCGCGATATTGCTTGCCGCCTCCGCCACGGGAGGATGGGGCACGGTCGTCGTGCGTTAGGACGCCCGGGTCCTCGGTCAGGTTCCGAACGGGTCCCAACTGCCCCTGGCCATCACTGAGTACGTACCCAGCGCGACCACTGCAACGCTTTACCGAACAACGTCAGTCGACCCCAATATGCCCTAACCCTGCGCTGTTTTCAGCCATCTTTTCAAGATCTTTTTTCCGCCCCGGAATTCTCACGGACACCAGGAATCCCAGCAGGACAATGCTGGACATCCCCTCACCAGTGCGTGTACATCTGGAGGCACTGCTAGCGGCGCAGAATGACATGGGGGTTTGCGATGCTATCGAGCATTACGCACCGGCCGGAAAGCCGTCAGCCATGAACGCCCCTCACCTTCCGAAAGTGGCCGGAATCGATTCCACAGTTCCGCCACCGGCCCACACTGTCGCGCCCACCGCGCAGACCACGCCCGCCGCAGCCGCCCCCGAGGACGCCCCGATCCTCACCGCACCCGGCGCCGTGCTCCAGGACCGCCTGGCCGGCTGGGTCTCCGACCTCACCACGCTGCACGAACTGACCGAGCGGCTGGCCCGTACGGCCACCCTCGACGAGGCCCTGCGGGAGCTGCTGCGCGCGGGCGCCGCGCTGGTGGGCGCCCGGCGCGGCCTCGTCGTCGTGGAGCCCGCCAACGGGCTCGGCCCCGACACCACCGTCGGCCTCGGTCTCGGCCGCGCGGACCTGGGGCACCTGGAGACGGTGCCGCGCGGCGCCACCTCGTACGGCAGGATCCTGGACGCCGTCGAGGGCCGGCCGGGCGGTGTGCCGGACGAGATCGTGCAGCCCGACCTGCTCGCCGAGGACGCCCTCGACCCGCGCCAGCGCGAGGTGGCCGCCCGCCTCGGCTACGCCGCGAGCTACGCCGTGGGCCTGGCCACCGGGACGGGATCGCGGATCGGCGCCGCCGTCTGGCTGTACGACGAGCCCGCCGAGCCGACCGAGCGCCGCCGCCACCTGGCCGGGCTCTACGCACGCCACGCCTCCGAGCACGTGGCGCGGCTGATCGAACTGGGCCGCGCCTGCGCGGCCGACCACACCCTGCGCGAGGAGCTCATGCCCTCGCGGCTGCCCCGGGTCGCCGGGGTGCAGCTCGCCGCCCGGCACCGCACCGGACCGCGCGGCGGCGGCGACTGGCACGACGCGCTGCCGCTGCCGGACGCGGCGCTCGGGCTCGCGGTCGGCTCGGTGACCGGGTCGGGGCCGAGCGCGGTGGCCGCGATGGGGCGGCTGCGCGCCTCGCTGCGGGCGTACGCGGTGATGGAGGGCGAGGACCCCGTCGCCGTCCTCTCCGACCTGGAGCTGCTCCTGCGGCTGACCGAGCCCGCGCGGTCGGCGACCGCCCTCTTCGCGTACTGCGAGCCGGCGCTGCGCAAGGTCGTCCTCGCCGGGGCCGGGCACAGCCCGCCGCTGATCGTCGGGGAGCGGCGCACCGAGTTCGTGGAGACCTCCCTGTCCGCGCCGCTCGGGATGCTCGCCTGCTGGGAGGCGCCGAGCGTGGAGATCAGCCCGGAGCCGGGAGAAACGGTGCTGCTCTACACCGACGGACTGCTGTACCGCACCGGCGAGGCGATGGACCGGGCCTTCGCGCGGCTGCACGCGGCCGCGGCGAGCGTGCCCAAGGGCATCAGGGACGACCCCGGGGCGATCGCCGACCACGTGCTGCACACCGTCCTGCCGGACGGGCTCGACGCGGTGGACAGCGACGAGGACGTGGTGCTGCTGGCGGCCCGCTTCGAGTGAGCCGCCCCCGGCCCGCCGGCGTGCGGCGCCGGGCACGCTGGGTAAGTGGCCTTCCGGCCCTGGGCCCCCTTCCGTACGCCCGTACGATGGAGGGCGGCCCAGTGTCGTACAGAGGAGGCAGATCGTGTCGGAGGCGCTCAACCCGGCGACCCCGGAAGAGTCCGAAGAAGAGCCGATCAAGCAGCGCAAGAACGGCCTGTACCCGGGCGTGTCCGATGAGCTCGCCGAGAACATGAAGTCCGGCTGGGCAGACACCGAGCTGCACGACCTGCGGCCGATCGAGCAGGCCGAGAACACCGCCGCCCGCCGCGCCGCGCTCTCCGCGCGCTTCCCGGGCGAGCGCCTGGTGATCCCCGCGGGCAACCTGAAGACGCGCTCCAACGACACCGAGTACGCCTTCCGGGCCTCCGTCGAGTACGCGTACCTCACCGGCAACCAGACCGAGGACGGCGTCCTCGTCATGGAGCCGGTCTCCGACGGCCACCGGGCCACGATCTACCTGCTGCCGCGCTCCAACCGTGAGAACGGCGAGTTCTGGCTGGACGGCATGGGCGAGCTCTGGGTCGGCCGCCGGCACTCCCTCACCGAGGCCGAGAAGCTGTACGGCATGCCCGCGTCCGACGTGCGCGAGCTGGCCGACGCCCTGCGCGAGGCGACCGGACCCGTCCGCGTCGTGCGCGGGTACGACGCCGGGATCGAGGCCGCGCTGACCGACAAGGTCACCGCGGAGCGCGACGAGGAGCTGCGCGTCTTCCTCTCCGAGGCCCGCCTGGTGAAGGACGCCTTCGAGATCGGCGAGCTGCAGAAGGCCGTCGACTCGACCGCGCGCGGCTTCGAGGACGTCGTGAAGGTCCTCGACAAGGCCGAGGCCACCAGCGAGCGCTACATCGAGGGCACGTTCTTCCTGCGCGCCCGCGTCGAGGGCAACGACATCGGCTACGGCTCGATCTGCGCCGCGGGCCCGCACGCCACCACGCTGCACTGGGTGCGCAACGACGGCGCGGTGCGCTCCGGCGAGCTGCTGCTGCTCGACGCCGGTGTGGAGACGCACTCGTACTACACCGCGGACATCACCCGCACGCTGCCGATCAACGGCCGCTTCGACGCGCTGCAGAAGAAGATCTACGACGCGGTGTACGAGGCGCAGGAGGCGGGCATCGCGGCGGTGAAGCCGGGCGCCAAGTTCCGTGACTTCCACGACGCCTCGCAGCGCGTGCTCGCCGAGAAGCTGGTCGAGTGGGGCCTCGTCGAGGGCCCGGTCGAGCGCGTCCTGGAGCTCGGCCTGCAGCGCCGCTGGACCCTGCACGGCACCGGCCACATGCTCGGCATGGACGTCCACGACTGCGCCGTCGCGCGCACCGAGACGTACGTGAACGGCACGCTGGAGCCGGGCATGTGCCTGACC
The DNA here is from genome assembly GCF_055591085.1 of Streptomyces sp. NPDC041713. Lineage (NCBI taxonomy): Bacteria > Bacillati > Actinomycetota > Actinomycetes > Kitasatosporales > Streptomycetaceae > Streptomyces > Streptomyces sp. NPDC041713. Next base: position 635,789 of record NZ_JBVIZY010000003.1, on the reverse strand, counting down.
GTCGAGCCGGGCCTGTACTTCCAGGCCGACGACCTGACCGTGCCGGAGGAGTACCGCGGCATCGGCGTCCGGATCGAGGACGACATCCTGGTGACGGAGGACGGCAACCGGAACCTGTCGGCCGCTCTGCCCCGCACCTCGGACGAGGTCGAGGCGTGGATGGCGCGGGTCAAGGGCTGAACCGCACCGAACGCGTACGCCGAAGGGCCGGTCCCCGTCCGGGGGCCGGCCCTTCGGCGTTGCCGTCGGGAGTCCCTCACCGCGCCGCCTCCAGGGTGGTGGTCGTCAGCGGGCCGCCCGCTCGTCCTCGCCGGCGACCTTGGCGGTGCTCAGGGCGATGCGGTTCCAGGTGTTGATGGTGAAGATCAGGGCGAGGACGCGGGCCAGTTCCTGCTCGTCGAAGTGGCGGGCGGCCTCGGCGTAGACGTCGTCCGGGAGGCCGGCCCGCGCGACGAGGGTGACGGCCTCGGTGAGGGCGAGGGCCGCCTGCTCCTTCTCCGTGAAGAAGTTCCTGGCCTCGCGCCACACGCCGATCATGTGCAGCCGCGCCTCGTCCTCGCCGGCCTTGCGGGCGTCGGAAGTGTGCATGTGCAGGCAGTAGGCGCAGCCGTTGAGGAGTGAGGCGCGGATCTGGATCAGCTCGACCAGGGCGGGGTCGATGCCCTCGCGGGCGGCGGCGTCGAAGCCGATGAGAGCCTTGAACGCCTTGGGGGCGGCCTTGGCGAAGTCGAGGCGGGGGGCGCGGACTTGGGGCGGGGCGGAGTGGGTGGCGGTGGTGGGCTGCGGGGCGGTGACCGTGGGCTGCGGGGTGTTCGTGGTGTTCGTCATGACCATGAATCTATGGGTGGGAAAGACCTCGCGTAGGGTGCATTGCCATGCCGGAATCATGGGTCAATTTGGCGGAGCGCATTGGGAGTGATCTGCACGTGGACCTGTCCGGTCCGGGCAGTCGCCGCGCCGTTCTCATCCGGGCGCTGCGGGACGCGGTCCGTGAGGGGCGGCTCCCTCCGGGCACCAGGCTGCCGCCGTACCGTTCGCTCGCCGCCGACCTCGGTCTCGCCCGCAACACGGTCGCCGACGCCTATGCCGAACTGGTCGCCGAGGGCTGGCTGACGGCCCGGCAGGGTTCGGGGACGCGGGTCGCCGAGCGGGCCGCCCCGGTCAAGCGGCCGCGCCGGCCGAAGCCCGTCCCCGCGCGGCCCGCCGCCCCCGCGCACAACCTGCGGCAGGGCACGCCGGACGCCGCGTCCTTCCCCCGTACGGCCTGGCTCGCCGCGGCGCGGCGCGCGCTCGCGGCCGCGCCCAACGACACGTTCGGGCCGGGCGATCCGCGCGGCCGCATCGAGCTGCGGCGGGCGCTCGCCGACTATCTGACGCGGGCGCGCGGGGTGCGCGCCGATCCCGAACGGATCGTGGTCTGCTCCGGATTCGCGCACGCGCTGCGGCTGTTGTTCGCGGAGACGCGGGGTGTGGGCGGCGGGGTGCTGCGCGGCCCGTTCGCCGTGGAGTCGTACGGGCTCGGCTTCCACCGCGACATTCTGGCGGGGGCGGGGGTCCGGACGGTGCCGCTCGGCCTGGACGAACGGGGCGCCCGCATCGAGGAGTTGACCGCGGGGCCGCGGGTGAGGGGCGTACTGCTCACGCCGGCGCACCAGTTCCCGACCGGCGGTCCGCTGCACCCCGAGCGCCGCGCGGCGGTCGTGGACTGGGCCCGCGCCGGCGGCGGGGTGGTCCTGGAGGACGACTACGACGGGGAGTTCCGCTACGACCGTGAGCCGGTCGGCGCGGTGCAGGGCCTCGACCCCGAACACGTCGTCTACCTCGGCTCGGTGAGCAAGAGCCTGTCCCCCGCGGTGCGCCTGGGCTGGATGGTGCTGCCCGAACGGCTCGTCGACGGGGTGCTCGCGGCGAAGGGGGAGCGGGAGGCGTGGGCGAGCGCGCTCGACCAGCTGACGCTCGCGGAGTTCATCGCGGCCGGGCAGTACGACCGGCACGTGCGCCGCATGCGGCAGGCGTACCGGCGCCGCCGCGACCGGCTCGTCGACGCGCTCGCCGAACGGGCCCCGCACATCACCGCCACCGGCATCGCGGCCGGGCTGCACGCGGTGCTGCGGCTGCCGCCCGGCACGGAGGCGTCCGCGGTGAAGGCGGCGTCCTGGCAGGGGATCGCCCTGGACGGCCTGGCCGCGTTCCGCCACCCCGAGGCCACGATGCCCCCGCCGCCCGGCCTCGTGGTCGGCTACGCGACCCCGACGGAGCACGCGTACGGGGCGGCACTGGAGGCGCTGCTGCGGGCGTTGCCGCCGGGGGAGGGGGCGGCGGATAGGGAGGGGGGCGTGGGGTGAGGTGAGGGTGTGGCGCCCGCCAGAACGCGCCGCGTCCCTACGGGGTCGGGACCTCCGACGGATACGGCACCTCCGTCGGATACGGCACCCAGCGGAGACCCTCGCCGTCCCGCTGGACCGTGCCGAAGGGGACGTCCGCGAAGTGGATGCCGAAGCCGATGGTGTCCGGCTCCGCCAGTTCGGCGATGAGGGCGCGGCGGGCCTCCGCCGCCGCTTCCCCGTCCAGGTCGGGCGAGGCGGACCACCGCGGGTGGGAGATCTGCGCGGGCGAGTGCATCGCGTCGCCGAACGCGATGACGCGCTTGCCGCCCGCGGAGATGACGTAACCCGTGTGCCCCGATGTGTGCCCGGGCAGGAGGCGGACGCGGACGCCGGGGCGTATCTCCTCGCCGTCGGCCACCGTACGGACCCGCGGTTCGAGCGTCTTCAGGATGTCGTCGCTGAGGCCCTCGTGACCGGCGCTGTGCCGACCGGACCACTCCTGCTCCGCCAGCACGTACTCCGCGCCGCCGAGCGCGGGCCCGTCGCCGCCGGGTGCCGTGTGCCAGCCCCAGCCCACGTGGTCGGGGTGCAGATGCGTGAAGGCCACCGCGCCGATGTCCGCCGGGGCGTGACCCGCCGCCGCGAGGCTGTCGAGCAGCGCCCCGCCGTGCGCCGCGCCGATCCGCTCGCCCTCCCGGGCGGGCGCCGTCAGCGGTCCGAAGCCGGCGTCGATGAGCAGCGGGCCCGCGCCGCCGCCCGTACCCTCTCCGTCGCCGCTGCCCCTGCCCGACCCCTCAGCCACGTCCTCGCCCTCGCTCTCGGTCTCGGTCTCGACGAGCAGTCCGCCGATGCTCGCCACCAAGTAGCCGGTCGCGTCCAGGAATTCGGGGTGGGCCGCCCAGTCCTCCTCCGTGGAGGCGGCGAACCACCCACGCGGCGACAACTGCACGGCACCGTCGGGTATGTACGTCAGCTTCGTCCGACCGAGCCGCAACGTGTGCATCCGGGCGGGCCGCTGGAACCGTTCGCGCTCATCTTCCGCCGCAGCATGCGCAGTTGTCGTCGTCATGCTGTGCACAACGACCGGGCCACGGGCCGTGTTCCCGGTCAGGCCGTCATCAACGGCGCGTCCTCGCGCCACTTGAGGATCTTGTCGAAGCTGATCACCGCGCCACCGCCCCTGCCCGGCTTGTTGCCGAGATGGACGTGGTCGGCGAGTTCCTGGATCAGGCACAGGCCCCGGCCGTGCTCGTCCGTCTCCGCGGCGGGCGGCCGGGGCGCCGGACAGCCGCGCGAAGCCCCGGGGAAGCCCGGCCCGGAGTCGGTCACCTCGATACGGCACTTCTCGCCGTCCAGGTAGGCCGTGACCCGGTATCCGCCCGCGCCGCCCGCCCCGGCCGCGGCACCGCCGGGCGCGCCCGCCCCGCCGTGCTCCACGGCGTTGGCGCACGCTTCGCTGAGGGCGACCGACAGGTCGTAGGAGACGTCCGGGTCCACGCCCGCGGTCTCCATCGTGCCGATCAACAGGCGGCGGGCGAGCGGAACGCTCGCAGCTTCGCGCCGCAAATGGAGAGACCACCAGATGCTCATGCTCCAGCCTCCTGGCTGCGGCTCGACATACCGATACGTATTGCCACACCCGCCCACGGATAAGCGCCCGGTTGACGTGATACCGCCCATACGGCGGACGCGCGGGTGCTGCCACCCGGTGTAGGAAGCCGGTGTGTGGAGGCCTCCCACGAGCCCCTCGATCCGCCCTCGGCCCGCTTCTCGGCCCGCCCTCGGCCCACTTCTCGGCCCGCTTCTCGACCCGCTCTCGATCCGCCCACCGTCCGCTCTCGATCGTCCCTCGATCCGCCCTCCGTCCGTGCTTTGCCGGGCCCCGGACACCCCCAACACCACGGAAGCGGACCTTCCGGACCTGCCGTGTGGACCGGGTGGGTCCAGTGCGATGATGACTCGGCCATGACTGCCCCCCATCAGCGCGAGGCGCGCGACGGAGCCGATCTCCGGCTGCTCAGGGCCGCGACGTTCGCCGCGGTCTGCGTCGTGCTGTCCGCCGGGGGCCATGTGCTCGCTTCCTGCGTCGCCGTCCCGCTGTGGACGCTCGGCGCCGCCTTCCTCGTCGTCCTGGCCGTCACGCTGCCGCTCGCCGGGCGGGCCCGTTCGCTGCCCGGCATCGCCGCGCTGCTCGCGGCGGGACAGCTCGGCCTGCACGCCCTGTTCGGCCTCGGCCAGCACGGCACCACCGTCACCCAGAACGGTGACGGCACCCTCGTGGAGCGGGCCGCGCGCCTGGTCTGCGGGGCGGGCGCCGCCACGATCACCCCCGCGCAGGCCCACCGGATCCTCACCACCGCGGGGCTCGGCCCCGGCGGCACGGGCGCCTCCGGAGCGGGCCACGCGGCCGCCCACGTGCACGGCGGATCCGCCGCGGCCGCGGACACCGCGATGGACTCCATGGCGGGCACGGGCGTCACCCCGGGCGCCGGGGGCGCGCCGGGTTCGCTGGACTCCCTCGGCTCCATGGACTCGATGGGCTCGATGGGCGCCGCGGCGCTGCTGCCGTCCCTGCCGATGCTCCTCGCGCACCTGCTCGCCGCCGTCGCCGCCGGCTGGCTGCTGCGCCGCGGCGACCTCGCGCTGCTCCGCCTCGTCCGGCTCGCCGACGGGGCGCACGGGGTCGCCGAGGGAGCGCTCGTGCGCTCCCTGCGCTCGGCGCTCACCCTCGTCCGCGCCCTGCGGGCTGGCCTGCCCGGCGCGCCCGAGACCACCGGTCCGCGGGCTCCGCGCACCGCGCTGCTCGCGCCCGCCCCGCCGCGCACCGTCGCCCTGGAGGACGCGGTGATCCGGCGCGGCCCCCCGGCCGCCGCCCACGACCTCCAGCTCGCCGCCTGACGCGACGCACTCCCTGGCGCTGTACGGAACACCGCTGTACGGAGGGGTCGCTCGGCGCGCACGCGCGCGCGTGCCGCACGGCCGCGCCCACCCCCCGTATCCAGCACCCGGTGCGTATCAGTACCCGGTGCGATCAGCACCCGGTGCGTATCCAGCACTCGGTACGACGCCGCATGTCGCGTACCGATGACCACTGACGAAAGTGGAGTGTTCCTTTCATGAAGATGTCCCGTGTCGCCGCCGTCGGCACCGTCGCCGCCTCCGCCGTCCTCGTTCTCTCGGCGCCCGCGTTCGCGCACGTCAGCGTCTCCCCGGAGGGCCAGGCCGCCAAGGGCGGGTACGCGACGGTCAACTTCAAGGTGCCGAACGAGATGGACGACGCCTCGACCAACAAGCTCGAGGTCTCCTTCCCGGCCGACCACCCGCTGGCCTCCGTGATGACCCAGCCCGTGCCCGGCTGGAAGGCCGAGGTCACCAAGACCAAGCTCGCCAAGCCGCTGGAGATGCACGGCGAAAAGATCGACGAGGCCGTCTCCAAGGTCACCTGGACCGCCGACGGCAAGGGCATCCAGCCCGGCACCTTCCAGAAGTTCCCGCTCTCCCTCGGCCAGTTGCCCGAGGACGCCGACGAACTCGTCTTCAAGGCCGTCCAGACGTACGACAACAAGGAAGTCGTCCGCTGGATCGAGCCGCAGAAGAAGGGCCAGGAGGAGCCGGAGCACCCCGCGCCCGCGCTCGCGCTGACCGCCGCGACCGAGGGCCACGGCGCCGCTGCCGACCCCGCGTCGGACGACAAGGGCGCCAAGACCGAGAGCGCGTCCTCCGACTCGTCGGACAGCAGCGACACCACCGCGCGGGTCCTCGGCATCGTCGGCATCGTCATCGGTGCGGCGGGCGTCGCGTTCGGCGTGCTCGCCGGCCGCCGCCGCGTCACGAGCTGACCCGCGCCGAGCCACCTTTCGGGGTGTGCCGGCGCGGCGGACAGCCGCCCCGGCGCACCCCGGCCCCCTCACATCTGGGACATTTCCATATGCGCACGAACAGCTCGAAGAGCCACTCCCCGCACCCCTCGAAGAGCAACCGCACCAAGCTCGCCGCCACCGCCCTGCTTGCCGCGGCCGCCCTCACGCTGACCGCGTGCGGCGGCGACGACGGCAAGGAGCCGGTCGCCGACGTCTCCGTGGAGACCGACTCCGGCAAGGCCGCCACGGTCCTCGACCAGACGTACGAGAAGCCGAACCTCGTCCTCACCGACACGCACGGCAAGAAGTACGACCTGCGCGAGAAGACCAAGGGCAAGCCGACGCTGATCTACTTCGGCTACACGCACTGCCCGGACGTCTGCCCGCTGACGATGAACAACATCGCCGTCGCCAAGAAGGCGCTGCCCAAGGCCGACCAGGACAAGCTGAAGGTCGTCTTCGTGACCACCGACCCCGACCGGGACACCCCGGCCGAGCTGGGCAAGTGGCTCAAGGGCGTGGACGCCGACTTCATCGGTCTGACGGGTGACTTCGCCACCATCCAGGCCGGCGCCCGCCAGCTCGCCATCAGCATCGAGCCGTCCAAGAAGGACAAGAAGGGCAAGATCGTCTCGATGCACGGCACGCAGGTCTTCGCCTTCTCGCCGAAGACCGACGCGGGTTACGTCATCTACAGCGACAAGGCGACCGCCGTCGACTACACCAAGGACCTCCCCAAGCTCCTCAAGGGACAGAATCCGTGAACCACCGCACCACCCAGCGCCGCGCGTTCGCCGGCGGCACCCTGGTGTTCGCCGCCGCCCTCGTCCTGACGGGCTGCGCGGACTCCGACTCCTCGGACGCCGCGAAGGCGCCCGAGCTCAAGGTCAGCGGCGCCTACATCCCCGCGCCCACCATGGCCGACATGGCGGCCGGATTCTTCACGCTCACCAACGACGGCGGCGCCGACAAGCTCACCTCCGCCACCAGCGACCTGGCGGGCTCGGTCACCCTGCACAGCACCAAGGGCGGCGAGATGAAGGAGCAGAAGTCCTTCGACGTGCCCGCCGACGGCCACCTCGACTTCGCCACCGGCGGCAACCACCTGATGCTGGAGAAGCTCCGGCACAAGCCGAAGCAGGGCGAGAAGGTCACCCTGACGCTGCACTTCGAGAAGTCGGACCCGATCAAGGTCGAGGTGCCGGTCAAGGAAGCCACGTACCAGCCCCCGCAGCACGACACGTCACACGACTCGCACTGAGGGACGGACCGTTGATGCAGACCATCGCTCCCCGCTCCAGGGCCACTCCGCGGGCCGCGGGCACCCCCCGCGTCCGGCCGGGCGTCCCCCCCATCTGGCGGCTCCTGCTCGTCCTGTCCGCCGCGGCCTGCGCCTTCCTCGCGGGCGCCGCGCCGGCCTCCGCGCACGCCGCGCTGACCGGCAGCGACCCCAAGCAGGGAGCGGTGGTCCCGTCGGCCCCCGCCGAGGTGAAGCTCACCTTCTCCGAGAAGGTCGCCATGTCGGACGGCTCCGTGCGGGTCCTCGACCCGTCCGGCAAGCGCGCCGACGCCGGCAAGACGGCCGACCTGGGCTCCAACACGTACGGCGTGAAGCTGCGCCCCGGCCTGCCCGACGGCACCTTCACCGTCGCCTACCAAGTCGTCTCCGCCGACAGCCACCCGGTCTCCGGTGCCTTCACCTTCTCCATCGGCGCGCCGTCCGACACCAAGGTGGCGCTGCCCGACCAGGAGGCCGGCGGCGGTCTCGTCGGCGTGCTCTACGACATCACCCGCTACTTCTCCTACGCCGGGTTCATCCTGCTCGTCGGCGGCGCGGCCTTCGTGCTCGGCTGCTGGCCGCGCGGCGCCGGGGTGCGGCCCCTGCAGCGGCTCGTGACGTCCGGCTGGGTCGCGCTCACCGCCTCCACGCTCCTGCTGCTGCTCCTGCGCGCCCCCTACACCGGCTCCGGAAAGCTCGCCGACGCCTTCGACCTGGCCAAACTCGGTGACGTCCTCAACACCAAGACGGGCGCGGCGCTGGTCTCCCGGCTGCTGCTGCTCGCCGCCGCCGCGCTGTTCATCGCGGTTCTGTTCGGGGCGTACGTGAAGCGCGAGGGACCCGAGAACGCCGACGAGAAGAAGGACCTCACCTTCGGCCTCGCCATCGGCGGCACCGTCGTCGCCATCGGCATCGCGGCGACCTGGGCGATGGCCGAGCACGCGTCGACCGGCATCCAGGCGGGCCTCGCGATGCCCGTCGACGTGCTGCACCTGCTCGCCGTCTCCACCTGGCTCGGCGGTCTCGCGGCGCTGGGTCTCGCGCTGTTCGGCACGCCCTCGTTGGAGGCGTCGGCGGTACGGCGGTTCTCCACCGTGGCGTTCACCAGCGTCGTTGTCCTGGCCGCCACCGGCACCTACCAGTCGTGGCGGCAGGTCGGCTCGTGGTCGGCGCTGACCGACACGTCGTACGGGCAGCTGCTGCTCGTCAAGATCGGCCTGGTCGTCGTCCTGGTGGGCGTCGCCTCCATCTCCCGGCGGTGGACCGGACGGATCGCCGCCGAGGCGGAGGGCCTGGCCCCCGAGGCCGCGGCCGCCGTGGTGGTCGAACAGCGCGGGAAGCCGTCGTCGAAGAAGCCGCAGAAGAAGGCGGTCACGGTGCCGTCGTCCGGCGGCGAGGACGGCGGAGCGGATGCTGGAGCGGCTGCTGGAGCGGGGAACGGCAAGGCGAGCGGCGCGGCGGGTGACGGCAAGGCGAGCGGCGCGGCGGCTGCGGCTGCGGCCGGTGACGGCAAGCGGGCCGGCAAGGACGCCGAGCGGTCCGCGCAGCTGGCGCGCCAGCAGGCCGCCATGGACAGCGCACGCGACAAGCGCATCCGCGACGCCGACCCGCGCCGCTCGGGCCTGCGCCGCTCCGTGCTCACCGAGACCGGCATCGCCGTCGTCCTGCTGGCCGTGACGACGATCCTCACCACCACCGAGCCCGGCCGCACCGAGGAGGAGGCCGCCGACGCCACCTCCGCGGCGGCCGCCCAGCGCTCGGGCCCGCTCAACGTCAAGGTGCCCTTCGACACGGGCGGCACCGACGGCAAGGGCACCGTGCAGCTGGACCTCGATCCCGGCCGCAGCGGCAGCAACACCCTGCACCTGTACGTGAAGCGGCCCAACGGCAGTGCCTTCGACGTGCCCGAGGTCAAGGTGTCCTTCACGCTCAAGGCGAAGGACCTCGGTCCGCTGCCCGTCGCGCCGGACCACATCGCCACCGGACACTGGAGCGCGAACGGCGTGCAGCTCCCGATGGCAGGAAACTGGAAGATCGCGGTGACGGTGCGGACCTCCGACATCGACCAGATCACCGTGCAGAAGAACACGCAGATCGGCTGAGTGGAACCACCATGGCGGACAACGGCATTTCCAGGCGGCGGCTGCTCGGCACCGCCGGTGCGACCGGTCTCGCGCTCGGCGCGGCGGGCGGCGCCGTCGGATACGCCGCGGCCCCCTCGGACGCGTCCGGACCGGCGGGTCCGGGCGGGTCCTCGTCGGCGCTGGCGTCCCTCGGCGCGGACGAGGTGATGTTTCACGGGAAACATCAGCCCGGCATCACCACGCCCATGCAGTCCCGCGGCCATCTGGTCGCCTTCGACCTGGTCGCGGGCGCGGGACGCAAGGAGGCGGCCGCGCTGCTGCGCCGCTGGTCGGCCACGGCCGAGCGGCTGATGGCGGGCCGGCCCGCCGACGGCGAGGACACCGCGGTCGCCCGGGACGCCGGCCCGTCCTCGCTCTCGGTCACCTTCGGCTTCGGCGCCTCCTTCTTCTCCCGTACGGGACTCCAGAAGCAGCGCCCGTCCGCCCTCGACCCGCTGCCCGACTTCTCCTCGGACCACCTCGACAAGGCGCGCAGCAACGGCGACCTGTGGGTGCAGATCGGCGCGAACGACCCGCTCGTCGCCTTCCACGCGCTGCGCGCGCTCCAGCAGCAGGCGGCGGGCACGGCGAAGGTCCGCTGGCAGATGAACGGGTTCAACCGCTCGCCGGGCGCCACCGCGCGCCCGCTGACCACCCGCAACCTGATGGGCCAGATCGACGGCACGAACAACCCCAAGCCGTCGGAGAGGACCTTCGACCAGCGCATCTTCGTGCCCGACGGCGGGCAGCCCGCCTGGATGGCGGGCGGCTCCTACGTCGTGGTGCGCCGCATCCGCATGCTCCTCGACGACTGGGAGAAGCTCGGCCTGGCGGAGCAGGAGGCGGTGATCGGACGGCACAAGTCGGACGGCTCCCCGCTGACCGGCGGCACGGAGACGACCGAGCCGAAGCTGGAGAAGACCGGCCCGGACGGCAAGGTCGTCATCCCGCTGAACGCGCACGCGCGCATCACCCGGCCCGACCAGAACGGCGGCGCCGCGATGCTGCGCCGCCCGTTCTCGTACCACGACGGCTTCGACGCCAAGGACGAGCCGGACGCGGGCCTGCTCTTCGTCTGCTGGCAGGCGGACCCGATGCAGGGCTTCATCCCGGTGCAGCGCAAGCTCGACCGGGGCGACGCCCTGTCGGAGTTCATCCGCCACGAGGCGAGCGGCCTCTTCGCGGTGCCGGGCGGGGCGGCGAAGGGCGAGTACGTGGGGCAGCGGTTGCTGGAGGGGTGAAGCGGGAGGGGTGAGGCCCTCCCGTACAGCGCGGGGCGGGCACGTGCGGCGTGTTCGTACGTACGTACGTGAGGCGGGCGCCGCTCCGTGAGACGCGTGAGCCGTGCCACGTCGGGCCCATTAGGGTGACGGTATGTCGGCGACGCGCTATACGTACCTGGGTCCTGAAGGCACCTTCACCGAGGCGGCTCTCCGTACGCTGCCCGAGGCGGCCACCCGGGAGCTCGTCCCCATGGTCTCCGTGCCGGCCGCGCTGGACGCCGTCCGCAGCGGCGAGGCGGCGGCGGCGCTGGTGCCGATCGAGAACTCCGTCGAGGGCGGCGTCACCACCACCGTCGACGAGCTCGCCAAGGGCGAGCCGCTGATGATCTACCGCGAGGTCGTCCTGCCGATCGCCTTCGCGCTGCTCGTGCGCCCCGGCACGGAGCTCAGGGACGTCAAGACGGTCACCGGCCACCCCGTGGCGCAGCCCCAGGTCCGCAACTGGCTGGCCACGCACCTGCCCGACGCCCTGTGGGAGTCGGCGGCCTCGAACGCGGACGGCGCCCGCCTCGTCCAGGAGGGCCGCTTCGACGCCGCCTTCGCGGGCGAGTTCGCCGCGGCGACGTACGGCCTGGAGCCCCTGGTCAGCGAGATCCACGACGCGGCCAACGCCGAGACGCGGTTCGTCCTGGTCGGCCGCCAGGCGCGGCCGGCCGCGCCGACGGGCGCCGACAAGACCTCCGTCGTCATCTGGCTGGGCGACGACCACCCCGGTGCCCTGCTCGAACTGCTGCAGGAGTTCGCCGTGCGCGGCGTCAACCTCATGCGGATCGAATCGCGCCCGACGGGCCAGGGCATCGGCAACTACTGCTTCTCGGTGGACGCCGAGGGGCACATCACGGACCGCCGCGTCAGCGAGGCCCTGATGGGGCTCAAGCGGGTCTGCCCGCAGGTGCGCTTCCTCGGTTCGTATCCCCGCGCCGGGGTGGCGACGGAGGACGTCAAGGCGCCGCGGCCCGGCACCACCGACGCCGAGTTCATGGCGGCCTCGGACTGGCTGGCGCGCTGCCAGGACGGCCGTTTCTAGCCGGTCCGGCGGCTCTCCTCGTCCTTTCTCTCCGGTCCTACCTGCAGATTTACGTTGTCCACAGAAGTTATCCACAGGCCTGCGTCTCGACCTGGGGACAAGTCGACAACGAAGCACGACATGGTCGACAAATCGGCTCACAGCCCCCAAGTCCGTCCACAGTCCCGCACGTCACCCCTCGTCCACTCTTTTCTATTGATCAACTCTTTGGAGCGAGGGATTTACACTCGAAAGTGGGTGTGCGGGTGGTTTGGGAAGGGAATCCTTCGCGCGGCACGAGGCTTTCGGAACGCCCTCTTCCGGCATCCACAGATCTTTCGCACAGGCTGTGGATAACCGTCCGGAGTCCCTGGTTCCTGTGGACAACCGCGGTGGACGGAGGGCCCAAGTCCCGTCTCCCGCAAGGAGTTCGGGTCAAGGCGGCAGGCGCACTCTGCCCCATTTCGGGGAATGGCGCCCGTTTTATTGACCGGCGGCCGGACCTGCGCGAAGGAGCCTTTTCCGGCCGCCGCGGGGGCGATTCGAAGCCACCCTCCACGGCAATTCACATTGCGGCAAAACGGGCAAAACGCACGCACGGGAATATGGAGTCGTGGGCCCGAACGGCGCGACGGTAGCCTTGAGGGGTGATTGACCTTCGCCTGCTCCGTGAGGACCCCGACCGTGTTCGCGCCTCCCAGCGCGCCCGTGGAGAGGACGTCGCGCTCGTCGACGCCCTGCTCTCCGCCGACGAGCGGCGCAGGTCGTCCGGCAGCCGCTTCGACGAACTCCGCGCCGAGCAGAAGGCGCTCGGCAAGCTGATCCCCAAGGCCTCGGGCGACGAGAAGGCCGAGCTCCTGAAGAAGGCCGGCGAGCTCTCCGCCGCCGTCAAGGCCGCCAACACCGCGCAGGACGAGGCGGACGAGGAGGCCAAGCGCCTGCTCGGGCAGCTCGGCAACCTCGTCCACCCCGACGTCCCGGTGGGCGGCGAGGAGGACTTCGTCGTCCTCGACACCATCGGCACCCCGCGCGACTTCGCGGCCGAGGGCTTCGAGCCGAAGGACCACCTGGAACTCGGCGAGCTGCTCGGCGCCATCGACGTCGAGCGCGGCGCGAAGGTCTCGGGCTCGCGCTTCTACTACCTCACGGGCGTCGGCGCGCTGCTCGAACTGGCCCTGGTGAACGCCGCGATCGCGCAGGCCACCGAGGCCGGGTTCATCCCGATGCTGACGCCCGCGCTGGTCCGCCCGCGCGCCATGGAGGGCACCGGCTTCCTTGGCCAGGCCGCGGAGAACGTGTACCACCTGGAGAAGGACGACTACTACCTGGTCGGCACCTCCGAGGTCGCGCTCGCCGGCTACCACATGGACGAGATCATCGACGCCGACAAGCTTCCCCTGCGGTACGCGGGCTTCTCGCCCTGCTTCCGCCGCGAGGCGGGCACGTACGGCAAGGACACCCGCGGCATCTTCCGCGTCCACCAGTTCGACAAGGTCGAGATGTTCTCGTACGTCGACCCGGCCGACGCGGAGAACGAGCACCGGCGCCTCCTGGAGTGGGAGAAGCAGTGGCTCACCGGCCTCGGCCTGCCCTTCCAGGTGATCGACGTGGCCACCGGCGACCTCGGCGCCTCGGCCTCGCGCAAGTTCGACTGCGAGGCGTGGATCCCCACCCAGGGCAAGTACCGCGAGCTCACCTCGGCCTCGAACTGCGACGGCTTCCAGGCCCGCCGCCTCTCCATCCGTATGCGCGACACCCGCGACGGCAAGAAGGTCATGCAGCCGCTGGCGACGCTGAACGGCACGCTGTGCGCCGTCCCGCGCACCATCGTCGCCATCCTGGAGAACCACCAGCAGGCCGACGGCTCCGTGGTGGTGCCCGAGGTCCTGCGTCCGTACCTGGGGGGCCGAGAGATCCTGGAGCCCATCGCCAAGTGAGTCACCCTGCTCCCCTCACGCCGGCCTTTCCGTACAAGCTGGTCGCGACCGACCTCGACGGGACGCTGTTGCGCCCCGACGACACGGTGTCGCAGCGGACGCGCGAGGCGCTCACCGCGGCCACCGCGGCGGGCGCCGCGCACATCATCGTCACCGGCCGCGCGGTGCCCTGGACGCGGCACATCCTCGACGACCTCGGCTACGACGGTCTCGCGGTGTGCGGCCAGGGCGCGCAGGTCTACCACGCGGGGGAGCACCGGCTGCTCACCTCCGTGACGCTCGACCGGCAGCTCGCCGGTCTGGCGCTCGCCAAGATCGAGGCGGAGGTCGGCCCGCTCTTCCTGGCCGCGAGCCGCGACGGCCTGGACGGCGAGGTCCTGGTCGGCCCGGGGTACGCGGTCCAGGACGGTCCGCTGCCCGCCGTGCCCATCAAGGACGCCGCCGACCTGTGGGCGGCCCCGCTGAACAAGGTGTACGTCCAGCACCCCGGGCTCGGCGACGACGCGCTGGCGGAGGTGGCCCGCAAGGTGGCGGGCGACCTGGTCGGCGTGACGATGGCGGGCGAGGGGATAGTGGAGATCCTGCCGCTCGGCCTCTCCAAGGCCACCGGGCTCTCCCTTGCGGCGCGCCGCCTGGGCGCGAAGGCCGCGGACACGATCGCCTTCGGCGACATGCCGAACGACATCCCGATGTTCGGCTGGGCGGCGCACGGCGTGGCCATGGCCAACGCCCACCCGGAGCTCAAGGCCGTCGCGGACGAGGTGACGACGTCGAACGAGGCGGACGGCATCGCGGTGGTCCTCGAGCGGTTGCTGTCCTAGGCCTCGCGGACCGGGCGGCCCCGCACTCACCCGCAACCGCCCCGATTGACCCGACACACCGAGCCGGGCGCCGAAGCTATGGCGCCCGGCTCGGTGCGATGTCGGGAGGGGCGACCCGCGCAGCGATGCGGATCGGCGCGCTCGAAGCGGCCGCCCCCGGGCAGCTCCCCCGTGTGCGGGACTCCACGGAGCGAATGACCGCTCCGGAGTCTCCCGCGGACGCCGCCCCCAACTACTGTGCCCGCACGGGCGGTTCACCGCCACCGAATAAACGGCGCCCCCGCCCGCGCCGCCCGGCTACTCCTCGCCGGCCAGCGTCAGCGACCGCAGCTTCTGTCCCGCGTACCACGTGGCGATCACGGTGACCACGACCAGCAGCACGGTGGCGACCGGCAGACCGACGTCCGAGGTGATCAGGTCCCCCTCGCCGACCTTCTGGGCCACGGCGAGGGACCACTGCTGCACGCTGAGCGTGCGCGCCCCGGAGACGAGGGAGCCGAAGAGGGCCTCCCACACCAGGGCGTAGACGAGCCCGAAGACCACGGCGTGCCGGGTGATCGTGCCGAGCAGCAGGAAGATCGCGGCGTACGTGATGGAGGCGACGAGCGCGGCGATCGTGTAGGCGACGGCGATCTGCTGGCCGTTGCCGTTCAGGATCATGCCGGCGATGAAGGTGGGGATCGCGGAGAAGGCCATGGTCACGGCGATGGCGACGATCAGCTTGGTGACGATGATCGTGGGCCGCTTGACCGGCTTGGAGAGGAGGTAGACGACGGAGCCGTCGTCGATCTCCGGGCCGATCGCGCCGGTGCCCGCGATGACGCCGATGATCGGCACCATCGTGGCGAGCGCGAAACCGCCGAGGACGTCGACGGCCACCTGGTCGTCGGCGCCGCTGAAGCCGCGGACCGCTCCGGCGATGACGATCAGCAGGAGGGGCAGGGCGAAGAGGATCAGTGCCCGGCGGCGGCCGAGCAGGGCCCGGTAGGTGAGCCGGGCGACAGTGGGGTCGTACATGAGGGCTCCCTTCAGGCCGCGACGAGGTAGGAGAAGACCGACTCGAGGGACTCGTCCGAGGGCGAGACCGTCAGGAGCCGGATGCCGTGCTCGCGGGCGACCTGCGGCAGCAGCGCCGTGAACCGGCCGAAGTCGACCGCCTGAATGCGCAATGCGCCCTCCTTGAGGTCGACTTCGATGCCGGCCGTCGACGGGTCGGCGATCAGCGCGGCGGCCAGCGTGCGGTCGTCGCTGGAACGGATCAGATAGCGGTGCGGGCGGTCGGTCATCAGCCGGCGGATCCTGCGGAAGTCGCCGCTCGCCGCGTGCCGCCCCGCGACGATCACCTCGATGTGCGAGGCCAGTTGCTCGACCTCTTCGAGGATGTGCGAGGAGAACAGGACCGTGCGCCCCTCGTCCCCCATGCGCCGCAACAGCTCCATGAGCTGCATGCGCTGACGGGGGTCCATACCGTTGAACGGCTCGTCGAGCAGCAGCACGGACGGGTCGTGGACCAGGGCGGATGCCATCTTCACGCGCTGGCGCATGCCCTTGGAGTACGTGGAGATCTTCCGGTCCTGCGCGTACTCCATGTCGACGGTGGCGAGCGCCTTCTTGGCGGCGCGCTCGTCCAGGCCGTGCAACTCGGCGTTGGCGACGACGAATTCGCGGCCCGTGAGGAAGTCGTACATCGCCTCCCGCTCGGGGACGATGCCGATCTCCTTGTAGATCTGTTCGTTGCGCCAGATCGGCCGGGCGTCGAGGGTCACGCTGCCCGTGGAGGGGGCGAGGAAGCCGCCCATCATGTTGATGAGGGTCGACTTGCCCGCGCCGTTCGGACCGAGGAGCCCCGTGACTCCCGGGCCGATGTCCATGGTGATGTCGTTGACCGCCACCACGTTGCCGAACCAGCGGG
Source organism: Streptomyces sp. NPDC041713 (assembly GCF_055591085.1). Lineage (NCBI taxonomy): Bacteria > Bacillati > Actinomycetota > Actinomycetes > Kitasatosporales > Streptomycetaceae > Streptomyces > Streptomyces sp. NPDC041713. The sequence goes on along the minus strand of NZ_JBVIZY010000003.1, from coordinate 619,241 downwards.
AGACGTGGTCGATGGTGAGGGTGGTCATCAGAGGCCGACCTTCCGGTAGCGGCGCATCAGCGCGCCGTAGCAGCCCGCGATGAGGGCGAGGACGACGAGGACGTAGACGAGGCCGACGCCGGTCGAGGGGCTCTCCCCACCGGGGAAAGACGCGGTCGCGCCGAGGAAGGCGGACTGCAGGCCGTCGATGAGGGTGATCGGCGAGAAGAGGCCGAGCCAGGCGATGGCTCCGGTGCTGCCCTGTTCGTAGGCGATGGCCTGGACCGTGGACACCGCGCCGTAGGTGATGGTCAGGACGGCGATGACGGCGGCGATGCCGAAGCCGCGGCGGGGGGTGACCGCCGAGACGACCAGCGCGATGCCGGAGAAGAGCAGCGAGAGCAGCGCGACGGAGACGAGGCCCTGGGCGAACCCCTTCGTCTGGTCGGTGAAGTCGAGCTTGGCGAGCAGCGACCCCACGTAGAGCACGAGGAGCGGCGCCGCGGTGAGCACGAAGAGGGCGGAGGACATCGCGGCGAACTTCGCCGCCACGTAGTCACCGCGCTCGATGGGGCGCGAGAAGTAGAGGGGCACCGTCTTGAAGCGCAGGTCGCGCGAGACGGTCTGCGGGGCCTGGGCGGCCAGGAAGAGACTGATGACCGCCTGCAGGAAGATCGCATAGCGCGTGTAGTCGACGGGGAGGTCGTCGGCCTTGGTGGTGACGGCGACCGCCACCATGATCGCCGCGGGTACGCACATCACCGCGAAGAGGATCATCGGCAGGACCTTGGACTTGGCGGAGCGGCCGAGTCCGTACGCGCCGCGCAGGCTCTGGGAGAAGAGCGAACGGCGGGCGTAGGCGCGGCCCAGGCGCGGGCCGTCGTAGCTGCGGTAGCCGATGTTGTGGATCTGGGTGGACTCGGTGCTCATCGCGCGCCTCCCTTCTTCTGCTGTGCGGTGGTGGCGGCGGTTGTGGCGGTGGCGGTGGTCGTCGCGGTGGCGGCCAGGGCTGCCGTCCGCTCGGTCACCGGCTCCTGGCGGGGCTCGTCCTTGAAGACCTCCGCGATGTGGTGCCTGCGCTGTTCCATCCGGATCAGGCCGAGGCCGAGGTCGGCGACGAGGTCGCGGACGACGTCGAAGGTCTCCTCGCCGTCGGCGGTGAGCAGGATCGTGTGGCCCGCGCCGGGCAGTTCGCCGCCGGTCTCCGTGTCGATGCCGCGGCCGTGCAGCGCGTCGCGCAGGGCGCGGGTGCCGTCGGGGTGGGTCTCGGTGTCGGTGACCTCGACGGCGAGCGTCGTGGTGGTCTGGGTGAAGTCGGTGGTGGAGCTGGACCGCAGGAGCTTGCCGCCGTCGATGACGACGACGTGGTCGCAGGTGCGCTCCAGCTCGCCGAGGAGGTGCGAGGTGACCAGGACCGAGATGCCGAAGTCGGTGTGGACACGGCGGATCAGGCCGAGCATCTCGTCGCGGCCGACCGGGTCGAGGCCGTTCGTCGGCTCGTCGAGGAAGACCAGCTGCGGGTCGTGGACGAGGGCCTGCGCGAGCTTCACGCGCTGCTTCATACCGGTCGAGTAGCCGCCGATGGGGCGGTAGCGCTCCTCGTAGAGCCCGACGTGGCGCAGGGTGTCCGCGGTGCGCTCGCGGGCCGCGGCGGGCGGCAGTCCGGACATCCGCGCCATGTGGACGACGAACTCGGTGGCCGAGACGTCGGGCGGCAGGCAGTCGTGCTCCGGCATGTACCCCACGCGTTCGCGGATCTCGCCGCCGCTGGTGGCGACGTCCAGACCGAGCACGGCGGCGCGGCCCTCCGTGGCGGGGGACAGACCCAGCAGGATCTTGATCAGTGTGGACTTGCCGGCTCCATTGGCTCCGACGAGTCCGGTCACACCGGGCCCGATGTCCATGGAGAGCCGGTCAAGCGCGGTCACCCTCGGGAACCGCTTGCTCAGGCTTTCGGTCGCGATCACAGTCACGTTTCGACGGTAGTGGCGCAGACCACACAGGTCGTCAGACCACGGTCTCGACCTGAAGTCACTCTGGAGTATTACGGGCCCGTAGGGGTCGTCCGGACGTCGCCCCCTGGGGGTTCTCCCGGACCTGTCCCGCGCAGTTGGACAGAACTCTTGACGTAGCCGCCGGGCATTGTCACATTCATCAGTGTCAAGTTACGACCGCGTACGGCGATGGACCGGACACGGGATGACCGGACTCGGGACGGACGGTGGCATGACCTCAAGCGTGGCAGGCGAACTCTCCGCGGACCTGCGGGGGTTCAGGGAAGTGCAGACCCTCGCGTACGAGTGTGCGGAGGCGGTCGCGGCTCAGCTCCGGCCGGGCGTGACCGAGCGCGAGGCGGCGCAGATGCAGCGCGAGTGGCTGCGCGAGCGGGGTGTGCGGGACTGGTTCCATCTGCCCTTCGCCTGGTTCGGGGACCGTACGGCGTTCGTCGGCTTCCGTGTCCCGCTGCAGTTCTTCCCCACCCATCGCAAGCTGGAGCCGGGGATGCCCTTCATCCTCGACATGGCCCCGGTCTACAAGGGATTCACCGCCGACATCGGCTACTCCGGCTGTCTGGGCCTGAATCCGGTGCACGACCGGCTCCTCGCCGACCTGGAGGCGCACCGAGAGCTGATCCTGCGCGAGGTGCGCGAGCGCCGGCCGCTGCGCGAGATCTACGAGGACGTGGACCGGCTCATGGTCCGCCAGGGATACGCCAACCGCCACCGCGCGTATCCGTTCGGCGTGATCGCGCACAAGGTCGACCGGGTCAAGGAGCGTCGGCTGACCCCGCACCTCTTCGGTTTCGGCACGCAGTCGCTGAAGGGTCTGGCCAGCGACGCGCTGCACGGCCACCGGGACGGCTGGTCGCCGCTGTGGTCCCCCTACAAGTTCTCCGACCACCCGCCCCGCGAGGGGCTCTGGGCGGTCGAGCCGCACCTCGGCTTCCGGGGTACGGGCGCGAAGTTCGAGGAGATCCTGGTCGTCACCGACTCCAAGGACCCCGAAGAGAGCGCGTTCTGGCTGGACGACGATCTGCCGCATGTGCGGCGCTGGGCTGAGGAGAGGGCCGCCGCATGACGACCGGAGACATCGGCAGGAGCGCCGGTACGGAACAGGGACAGGGGCAGGGGCTGCAGGGTGCGCGCGAGCGCTGGGTGCGCACGGGCGGCGTGGAGCTGTGCGTCGCCGAGCTGGGCGACCCGGAGCGGCCCACGGTCGTGCTGGTGCACGGCTATCCGGACTCCAAGGAGGTGTGGAGCGAGGTCGCCGGGCGGCTCGCGGACCGCTTCCACGTCGTGCTGTACGACGTCCGGGGGCACGGCAGGTCGACCGCTCCGCGACCGCTGCGCGGCGGCTTCACGCTGGAGAAGCTGACCGACGACTTCGTGGCGGTCGTCGACGCGGTCAGCCCGGACCGCCCGGTGCACGTGGTGGGGCACGACTGGGGCTCGGTGCAGTCCTGGGAGTTCGTCACGGTCAAGCGCACGGAGGGGCGCATCGCGTCCTTCACGTCGATGTCGGGGCCTTCCCTCGACCACTTCGGTCACTGGATCAAGAAGCGCGTGTCCCGGCCCACGCCGCGCAAGGTGGGCCAGCTCCTCGGCCAGGGCGCCAAGTCCTGGTACGTGTACATGCTGCACACCCCCGTCCTGCCCGAACTGGCCTGGCGCGGCCCGCTCGCCAAGCAGTGGCCGAAGATCCTGCAGCGCCTGGAGAAGGTCCCGGCGGGCGACTACCCGACGGCGTCCCTGCCGCAGGACGCGGCGCACGGCGCCTGGCTCTACCGCGACAACGTCCGCGCCCGGCTGCGCAGGCCCCGCACCGACGCCTACGCCCACGCGCCCGTGCAGCTCATCACGCCGTCCGGGGACATCTTCCTCTCCGAGCGGCTCTACGACGATCTGGAGCTGTGGGCCCCGCACCTGGTCCGCCGCACCCTGTCGGCCAAGCACTGGGTGCCGCGCACCCGGCCCGACCAACTGGCCGCCTGGATCGGCGAATTCGTGACGACGAACGAGGATGGCATGCCCGTCAACGACAGCACCGCCACCGGCAAGCACGCCGACCGGTTCGGCGGCCGGCTCGTCCTGGTCACCGGCGCGGGCAGCGGCATCGGGCGGGCCACCGCCTTCGCCTTCGCCGAGGCGGGCGCGCGCGTGGTGGCCGTCGACCGGGACGCGGAGAGCGCGGCGCGCACGGCGGAGATGTCCCGACTGATAGGCGCCCCCGCCGCCTGGGGCGAGACGGTCGACGTCACCGACGAGCAGGCCATGGAGAAGCTCGCCGAGCGCGTCGCCACGGAGTACGGCGTGGTGGACGTCCTGGTGAACAACGCGGGGATCGGCCTCGCGGGCTCCTTCCTCGACACCAGCAGCGAGGACTGGAAGAAGGTCCTCGACGTCAATCTGTGGGGCGTGATCCACGGCTGCCGGCTCTTCGGCAAGCAGATGGCCGAGCGCGGCCAGGGCGGCCACATCGTCAACACCGCGTCCGCGGCGGCGTACCAGCCCTCCCGGACCCTGCCCGCCTACAGCACCTCCAAGGCGGCCGTCCTGATGCTCAGCGAGTGCCTGCGCGCGGAGCTCGCGGACCGGGGCATCGGGGTCTCCGCGATCTGCCCGGGGATCGTCAACACGAACATCACGTCGACGTCCCGGTTCGTCGGTGTCGCGGCCGACGAGGAGAAGCGCCGCCAGAAGAAGTCGGCCCGGCTGTACGGCCTGCGCAACTACCCGCCGGAGAAGGTCGCCGACGCCATTCTGAACGCCGTGGTCAAGAACCAGGCGGTGGTCCCGGTCACTCCCGAGGCGCGCGGCGCCCGCTTCATGTCCCGCTTCAGCCCGAAGGCCCTGCGCGCGATCGCCCGATTGGAGCCACCGCTGTGAGCAACGAGGCTGTGGGAAGTGAGGCTGTGGGCAACGAGGCCGTGAGCAAGGAGACGGATCCGCACGCACCCGCCGAGGAGCACCACACGATCGTTCCGCGCCGGGTCTCGTTCGACTGGGACAGCACCCCGCTGCACTGGATACCGGACGAGCCGACCGCCACCCACGTCATCAACGTCCTGCATCTGCTGCTCCCGGCGGGGGAGCGGTGGTTCGTGAAGGTCTTCAAGGAAGGCCTGCCGCTGATCACCGACCCGGTGCTGCGCGGCGACGTCAAGGGGTTCATGGGCCAGGAGGCCACGCACAGCGTGCAGCACGCGCACGTGCTCGACCACCTGGCGGCGCAGCACCTCGACACCGCGGCCTTCACCCGGTACGTGGACTTCCTCTTCGAGAAGCTCCTCGGTGAGCGGCCGCCGCTGGGGGCGCCGGTGCCGGCGCAGGAGTGGCTGCGCTTCCGGCTGTCGATCATCGCCGCGATCGAACAGTTCACGGCGGTCCTCGGCAACTGGGTGCTGCAGGCCGAGGGGCTCGACCGCGCCGAGGCCGACGAGGTCATGCTCGACCTGCTGCGCTGGCACGGCGCGGAGGAGGTCGAGCACCGCGCGGTCGCCTTCGACATGTTCCAGCACTGCGCCGGCCAGGGCCTGCCCCGGTACGCCCGGCGGATCGCCGGGATGACCGTGACGGCGCCCGTGATGCTCTACCTGTGGGTGTGGGGCACGGCCTATCTGATCCGGCACGACCCCCAACTCGCGGGCCGCGTGCGGTACTCACTGGCCGAGCACAACAGGGCGGTCGCCAAGGGCCTGCTGCCCACCTGGCGCGAGATCGGTACGGCGATACCCCGCTATCTGCGGCGGTCGTACCATCCCTCGCAGGAAGGCTCGTTGCGCGAGGCCGTCGCATATCTGGCGCGGTCGCCCGCGGCGCGGGCCGCGGCGGGCGCGATCGGCCGGGCGGCCACCGCCTAGGTCCTGGCACGAGGCAATACGAAGGGCGGGGAGCGTGGCGTACACGGAGCCCACAGAGCGCCGGGCGGAGTACCGCATCGAGGACCTGGCGCACCACAGCGGCGCGACGGTCCGCACGATCCGCGCCTACCAGGACCGCGGGCTGCTCCCCCGCCCGGAGCGGCGCGGCCGGTCCAACGTGTACGGGGACGCGCATCTGGCCCGGCTGCGGCAGATCGCCGACCTGCTCGACCGCGGGTACACCCTGGCCTCCATCAAGGAGCTCCTGGAGGCCTGGGACGCCGGCCGGGGGCTCGGCGGGGTGCTCGGTCTCGCGGCGGAGGTCGACGGTCCGTGGACGGACGAGAAGGCGGACCGGATCACCCGCGCCGAGCTCGACGCGGCGTTCGGCGGCACGCCGGACGAGGCGGCGGTGGCCGACGCGGTCGCCCTCGGGGTGCTCGAACCGATGCCGGGGCGCGAGGACGAGTTCCTGGTGCCGAGTCCTCAAGAACTGGCGGTAGCAGTCGAGTTGTATGCGGCAGGCGTGCCGCTGTCCGCGATCTCCGGGCATCTACGGGAGTTGAGGGGGCAGGTCGAGCACATAGCGGCCCGTTTCCTGGAGTTCACGACCGAGCACGTGTTCGCGCGCTATCTCGGCCATCATCCGCCGACCGAGGCGGACGCGGCCGAGGCGGCGTCGCTCGTACGGAGGCTGCGCCCGCTCGCCCAGCAGTCGGTGGACGCCGAACTGGCCCGTGCGATGCGTCTGTTCGCCACGCGCCACCTGCGGCAGCACCTGGAGCCGGGGGCGGCGGACGGACGGCCTGACGAGCCGCGAAGTGTGGTGCTGCCCGCGTCCACAATGCAGGCCGTGGAAAAGCTGGTTGGGGTGCGGAACGCTGCCGCGTTCGTTGCAGCGGCGGCCGAACGTGAGGTGCAGAAAAGGACATTGGATGCGCTGGCCACAACTGGGGTGCAAGGGGATGTAATTGGGCAAATGCCGCCTACAGCCTGAGAGTTGTCCACAGAATTGCCAACTAGCCTGTGGATAACTCGACTTGGCTGTGGATCAAACCTTCGGGTCGACATTCGTCGATGAAATGTCGGTGGACGAAAATCGAGTGCGTGGAAAACGGCTGGCCGAGACCCTGGAGGCATGGAGGAAAGACCTCCCGAGGGGACCGAACCGCGGACCGTGAAGGTGTCCAAGTACCTGTCGCGGCACCTGCGCCACCGCCCGGACCGCATCGGTCTCACCCTCGACGCGCACGGCTGGGTGGAGATCGACGCGCTCCTCGCCGCGGCGGCCGCGCACGGCTTCCCGTTCACCCGGGAAGAGCTCGACCACGTGGTCGCCGTCAACGACAAGCAGCGCTTCGCCGTGCGGGACGGCAGGATCCGCGCCAGCCAGGGCCACTCCGTCGACGTCGACCTGGCGCTGCCGCCGGCCACCCCGCCCGCGTACCTCTTCCACGGCACCGTGGCCGACCGCCTTGCCGCGATCCGTGCCGAGGGGCTGCGCCCCATGAACCGGCACGCCGTGCACCTCTCGCCGGACCGCGAGACCGCCACGCGCGTCGGCGCCCCGCGCGGGCGACCCGTCGTCCTGTCCGTCGACGCGGGCGCGATGCACCGCGACGGCCTGGTGTTCCAGGTCAGCGCCAACGGCGTCTGGCTCACCGCCGCCGTACCTCCGGCCTACCTGCGCTTTCCCGGCCCGCACTGACCGCTCACCCCACGCTGACCGCTCGCCGGCCATCTGCCGGCATCGTGCGGTGGGCGCCCCGTACACAGACGAAGGCCGCGGCACCCGCCGCCGTCAGTGCCCACCAGGGTGCGCTCGGCGAGACGTCGAAGAGGACTCCGCACAGGACCGGCCCGACCGCGGCCCCGAGTGAGACACCCATCTGGGTCCAGGCCGTCGCATGGTTCTCCTGCCCCGGGAAGGACCGTGCCGCCGTGTGGTGCAGAAGCCCGGCCCAGCCCCAGCCTCCCGCGTAGGCGAGCAGCGCGCCTGTCATGGCGACGGCCCCGCCAGAGGAGGCAAGGAGTGCCGTCCCCAGGAGCCCCGCCAGGAACATGGTGCCGAGCAGCGACCACACCCGGCCCGGCCGCCGGTCCACCGCCAGGCCGGAGCCCAGCCGCACCCCGACGTTCAGAGTGGCCCCGGCCGAGGCCACGGCCCCCGCGGCGGCAAGGCTGCTGCCCCGCTCGGTGAGGGAGAGCATCAGGAATCCGCCGAGTCCGTTGCCGACCATGGCCCCGAAGAATCCGGCGCAGCTCAGCGCGCTGATGTGTGCGGTGAACCGCAGAGCTGGTCCGCCCGGCGGGCGGACCGGTGCCCCGCTGCCGGAGCGGCAGAGGAAAGCGGTTCCGAGGGCGACGCAGAGCGCCCCCGAGCCCACGAAAGCCGCACGCCACCCGGCGGAGTCCGCGAGCAGCGGCACCGTGATGCTGGCCAGCAGTGTCGCGGCGGGGACGGCCGCCTGTTTGAGTCCCATGGCGGCGGCACGGATACGGGGTGCACACCGGCGCACGATGAGTACGTTGGTGTGCGGCTGGGTGTACCCGTAAAGGAAGCCGCCCAGCAGGGAGCTCAGCCACAGGCCCACCGTCGGCACCGCCCCCGCGCCGAGCAGCCCCGCCCCGGTCAGGACAAGAGCCACCGCGAGGATCCGTTCGACGGACCAGTGGTTGTCCGCCCTTCTGCTGCGGAACGCACCCAGCAGAGACGCGAGCCAGTAGACCGCGAACAGGAACCCCGTCCGGCCGGCATTCCATCCCAGGTCGGCGCTGATGAGCCCGCTCGCCGCACCCGGCAGAAAGACCGGCAGCGAGGTGAGGACGGTCACCGTGCCGGCTGCGAAGGCGGTGGGCAGCCCGGACGGCTGCCGCCCCGGCGCATCGCGGTCGGCGCCCGTTTCCCGCGGCCCGCTGGGCCCGGCCCCGGCTTCCCGCCTCGCATCGGGCCCGTATCCCGCCGTCCACCGGGCCCGGGAGGACGGTTCGGCGACTGAGGGGCGGGTCATGACTCGCGGCTCTCCGGCACCTGGACGCGTGCTGCCACGACATGCTCGAGGATGTGCCGGGCCATCGCATCGGCGTCGGAAAGGAGAACGGAGTCGACGCCCGGCCGGGCGCCCGCAGCCGTCGCCCAGTGGACTCCTTCGGTCGGGACGCCGTAGGCGAACCGTCGGGGGTGTGGCCTGCCGCGGGCATCGAGCAGGTGGAAGGGGCGGCGGGTCACCGCGAGGCCACCTGTGTCGTACTCCGTGCCCACACCAGCCGTGAGCCGGTGGGTGGTCGCCTCCTTGCGGTGCAGCAGCTCGCACATCAACGGGTCGGTGGTGGCCCGCACTCCGGGCTCGGGTACCCGTGCCTCGATCAGCGTGCTGACCTCGACGGGCGGGCCGGGCACCCGCGCGGACGAGACGAGGAACCCGCCCGGGGCGGTCTGCACCCGCATGCCGGGACCGACGGGGCGCAGGATGCCGGCCTTGATCAGCGCGGCCATCTCGGCCGTGCGGCGGAGCGGGGGGCCTATGGAGAGGTGGGCGTTGAGGGGCGTGTACCAGGAGTCCAGGTCACGTCGGCGGGAATCGCCGTCGATGCCTCCGTGGTCCACCACGAGGCGGATCTCGTTGCGCAGGTCGCGCAGGGCATCGAGGGCGGCCTTGACGGGATCGTCGGTGTTCCCTCCACGGGCCCGCTCGACATCTCGCAGGAGGTGATCGAGGAGCCAGTCACGGAACTCCTCGGGGCTGCCGAAGTCCTGTTCCGCACAGGGCTGTTCGAAGGCCGACCAGTCCCAGCGGTCGGCGTCCGCGATGTCGTGGGCGTGCAGCAGAGCATCACGCCCCGCCTCCTGGTGCGCATGGCGCCGGGCGAAGTCGGCCACCGCGTCCGCGGCGACTCCGCGACGGCGCAGCAAGGTGCTGTAGTACACCGTCTCCACTTCCCGGGCGATGAGCGGCCAGAGGTCACGGCGGAAGTCCCCCCGGGTGCCCGAGGCCGCCGCTGCCCGCAGGTCGCTCAGGGCCGCCGGTGTGAGGAGGAGGGGACGGTGGCGTTCCCCCAGGGATTTCTGGTTGGCGCCTCGCGCATGGTGCGGGACGCCGCGCCGTGAGCCGGCGTACAGCCGGGGCTCCAGGCCGCTGGGCCGGTACTCCAACTCCCGCCCCCGGTCCACGAACGTGCCGCCGCGGCCCTGGGTGAACAGTGCGAGATAGTCGAAGAAGTTGAGCCCGAGGCCCCGCAGTGCGACCGCCTCCCGCGGCTCGATGTCACGCAGGTCGACGTCGGCCGGGTTCGCGGGCGGTATGTGCCGGGCGCCGACCGCGCGAGCGTGCCGCGAAAGTGCCGCTGTCCGGGGCGAGGGCCTGACCGGCAGATGGCCTTGGGCAAGTATCACCGCGTCGAGCAGCAGTTCCTGTCCGTCCGACAGGCGCAAGCGCTGCGTCCCGGATCCGCCGCGGAGGTCGACGGCCCGGTCCTGGTGGACTCGCACGGCGAAGTGGTCCGGGGCCGTCCTGACGATTCGATCGAACACCCAGCGCAAGTAGTGCCCGTACAGCGCGCGGCTCGGGTAGTCGTCACGCCCCAGACCGCGGGCCTCGGTCAGTGTGTGCTCGGGATAGCCCTCGACCTCGCCCATGACTGCCAGCAACTGGGCCCACTCATAGAGGGTCGGCCCCGGCAGGACCGGTCCGGCGCAGCTCACTCCGGCATCGGTGAACAGCGTGACCTGGTCCGCGACCGTGTTCATCAGCAGCTCCGCGGGCTGATCCACGCGCCACACGCTCCCGGCGCCGGGCGGAGCCGGGTCAATGACGTGCACCGTCACAGCCGTCTCCGGCAGCAATGGCCCCGCGTTCGCGTACAGACGCTCCAGCACTGCAAGCCCTCGCGGTCCCACGCCCACTATGCCGACGGCTTTTTCTCCGCCCACGACGATCGCCCCCCGTTTCGCACCTTTACCTGATCCCTACGAAGCCGATCCTAAGCACCTTCCGTCTACACCTATACGGCTCTTGGATTGATTTATTCACCTACGGCACCAATGGCATGACTCATGCAACCGCTGCATGAATGCCCGCCTCCCCGTATTTCTCACCTCCAGTGAGCCGCCCTAGATTTTGCGGCGACCGACTGGAGAAGGGAATTCCATGGATGCCGTTCTGCACACCACACGTGAGGACTTTTCACACCGCGACATCACCGCTCTGGCGAAGAAGGAAATTCTTGCCGTCAAAATCAACGGCTTCTGCGGCGCGCAGGCACTGGAGTCGGCCAGGGAGAGGCTCTTCGATCACGAAGGGCGCGGGAAGCTGAGTCAGGCCGGCGAGTTCGGCCGCATCGGTTTCGCCTACTCGGAGATCAGTGACGACACTTCGAGGCGCCGATATCACGAGAGCGCGATCGTGAACACGCGACTCATACGCGACGTGTTCGCTCCATACGCCTCCCCGACGGACGAACTCCGCATCATGCTCGACGAGATATGGCCCAGTGGTGCACACCTCATGCAGGTGGACGGCGAGAAGTGCTTCATCGGCATCTGCCGCTACCAGGACCGTGATGTGGACCTGAACCCGCACACGGACGCCCTGGAACGCAATCTGCCGACGGAGTACGGGGAGGAACTCACCGCCCAGCTCTCGGTCAACGTCTACATCAACATTCCGGAACAGGGCGGCGAACTCGAACTGTGGGACATCGAGCCCACGGAATCCGACTACCAGACCCTCATGGGCGATAGGGCGTACGGAATCGACCGGGACAAGCTCCCGGAGCCGGTGGCCGTGGTGAAGCCCGAGCCGGGCGACTTCATCCTGCTCAACCCGCGTCTGGTCCATGCGGTCCGCCCTTCGCAGGACACCCCCCGCATCACGATCGGCCACTTCATCGGCTACCGGGGCGAAGACCGCCCGCTCGTCTACTGGAGCTGAATTCGTACGGCAGCACACCCGTTTGCGAAAGGAAACCCATGAACCCAGATCACCGCACCAAGGCCTCCTTCGGAAAAGCGGGCCAGGAGCTCGAATTCTCCGGCAAGAAGGCGGTTCTCCTCGTCAGCGTGGGGCAGCGTTACCACGAGGGGGACAAGCTCTCCGCCACCGTGGACCTCATCAACCGGTCAGACATCGGGCACGTCACCGTGGCGGTGGCCGACACCCTGCAAAGGACGAACTTCCTCGACATGCCCGAGGACATCGCCTACGCACACAGCCTGCGCCTTGGCAACGAATGGCTCGAACGCAACGCGGAGATACTCGGCCGCCTGGAACCGGCCGTCGAGATCCTTCGCTGGGATGCCGCGCTTGCGGACGACGACTACGCGGGACTCCGCAAGCGCGTCGGAGACGAATACGCGACTAATGAAGAGTACCGAGGGGCCGTGGACGCCACGATCGGTGTCTTCCTCGACCGCCTCTCGGCCCGTGACGAGCACGCGGACTTGGCGCAGGCGTTCACCCATTGCCTGACCTATCTGCTGGAGGAGTGCCCGGCCATCATGCCGCTCTGGGCGGCGCAGGGCCACGACTTCGTCATCTACCCCCAGCCCATGACCTCGGCCATGGCGAGCACCCGGGAGATATTCGTACAGCCCGAGTTCCCGGACAAATGCCAGTGGCTTTCGCTCAAGTTCAAGAAGCGCGCTCAGGCGCTCGCGGCAGCCTGACCCGAAATACTGGAAGAGAACATGGCCAAAGTCATCACTGATGCGAACCGGAGATGGTGGGCCTTCACCGGGGTGAGCATCATCAGCTTCCTCGGCTGCATCGACCTGACCATCGTCAATACCGCGGCACCGAACATCCAGGCGGATCTGGGTGCCACCGTGACCGAACTCCAGCTCATCGTGAACATCTTCATCGCCGCACTTTCGATGTTCATGGTGACCATGGGGCGGCTGGCCGACGCCCACGGACGCCGCCTGGTGCTCTACTGCGGCACCGTGGTCTTCGGCGTCGCCTCCCTCGCGGCGGGCTTCGCCACCGACGTGACACTGCTCATCGGCTGCCGCTTCGTGCAGGGCGCCGCCTGCGCCGTCCTCTACACCAGCACCAGCGCGATCGTGTCGCACGCCTTCCCCGACGAGCAGCGCGGCAAGGCCATCGGGGCGCTGTACGGGGTCAACGGCGTGGGCCTGGCCATCGGGCCGATGCTGGGGGGCTTCCTCGTCAGCTGGCTGAGCTGGCACTGGGTGTTCTGGCTCAACGTGCCGCTCGTGGTGGTGGCCCTGCTGATCTGCTTCCCGAGCGTCCAGGAATCCCGCGGTGAGGGGCGCGGCGAACGGGTGGACTGGGCCGGCCTGGTCCTGCTCTCCGCCGGCCTGCCCTGTGTGGTGCTCGGACTGTCCCTGGGTGACACCTGGGGCTGGTCGTCCGCACGCATCCTGGGACTGCTCGCGGGCGGACTCCTGGCGCTCGTGGCGTTCTGCGCCGTGGAACGCCGGGTGGCCTCACCGATCATCCGGTTCCAGCTCTTCGCGAACCGTACGTTCATCGCCGCCATCGTCGCCGACTTCTCGTTGGCGTTCTTCTACTGCCTGGCGTTCTTCCTGATGCCGCTGTACCTGAACGCCGTACGGCACTTCGAGGGTTACGCCACCGGCCTCCTGCTGCTGCCCTGCACCGCCCTGGTGGCGCTGCTCTCCCCGGTCGTCGGCCGCTTGGTGGACCGGTTCTCCCCCCGGCCCCTGCTGTGCGTGGGTTTCGCGGCCTTCGCGCTGTCCGCCCTGATGCAGACCCGCTTCACGGCGGAGAGCAGCCTCCTTTACGTCGCGGTGGCGTTCGCCTGCATGGGCATCGGCTGGGCGCTCATCCTCGGGCCCGCCACCGTCGCCGCCCTCTCCTCGGTCCCCGACCGCCTGGCCGGCACGGCGGTGGGTTCCTCCTGGACGTTCCACAACCTCGGCGGTGCCGTCGGCCTCGCGGCGGGCATGGCGGTCTACCGCTGGTCCGCCCGGTCCGCACTGGCCGACGGCGTGCCCGGCGGGAGCGGCGTGAGCGGAGAGTGGGTGAAACAGGTGATCGCCGAGCCCGGGTCCGGACCGGAACTCCTGCGCAGCCACGCGCACTTGTCCGCCGGCAAGGCCGACGACCTCTTCGGCGATGCGCTCGTGCAGGGAAACCAGGCGGCCATGTGGCTCCTCGTGGCGGTCTCCGTCGCGGCGTTCCTGTTCATCTCCCTGGGACTGCGCCGCGGACCGTCCGGCCGGGCGGCGGCCGCCGCGCAGCCGCCCGAGGAGGTGGTCGGCGCGGTGGCCCCGGCTCAAGGGGACGGCCGGTGAGCGTCGCCGGCCGGTTCCGGGCCTCCTCTCCCAAGGCTGCGTCGGCCCGGGAGAGGGGGCACCCCCGTGCCGTCGAAGGACCGACGCTCGCGGTGACGGTTCTCCTCTCGGCGTTGGGGGCGCTGCTGGGGCTCGTCCTCATCACCCGTCTCGGCAGCGTGCCGAACAGCTCGGCGTGATGCCGGCCACCGGCCTGCTCGTGGGTGTCCCCTCTGCGGGCTGCCTCGTCCTCGCGGCCCTTGCGGCCCGATGGGCACTGCGGCGCGCCACGGCCGGGTCCCGCACGGACTCGGCGCTCGTCGGCTCCGGCCTCACGACCGGTGGCTCCCCCGCGGACGCCGGCACGGTGCTCACCCTCCTCCGACCCGAGTAAGACTCCGTCAACTTCATGTCACACGCACCCCGCCCGGCCCACGGCCGCGGGACCCACACCCCGGCGGATCGTTCCCGCCCCAGAACCGTGTCGGCAACCCTGGATAGGCTGCTGATCATGGGAATCGAACTGCACCAACTCCGCGGCTTTCTGGCCATCGCGGAGCAGCGGCACTTCACACGTGCCGCCGAGCTGCTCGGAACCTCCCAGCCCACACTCAGCCGGCACCTCCGCCGTCTGGAGGAGCTGCTCGGCAGGCGGCTGCTCGACCGGACCACCCGGCAGGTCACGCTCACCCCCGCGGGAAGCCGGCTCTACGAGGAGCTGCGTACGCTGCTGCCCCGCCTGGACGCCGTACTGCACGAAGATCCCGCGGCGGCAGAATTCCGGCTCGGTTTCGCGTGGGGCTTCCCCGGCGGCTGGCCGCATGAGGTCATCGCCCGGTTCGAGCAGGAGACCGGCGTGCCCGTCCGGGTGCGGCGCAGGGACGCTCCGCTGGCCGGTCTGGAGACCGGGGACGTCGATCTGGCCCTGCTGCGGGGGGAGTTCGACACGACCGGGGTGCAGGCGACGACGCTCCTGTCGGAGCGGCGCATCGCGGCCGTGTCCGTACGCTCCCCGCTGGCGGAACTGGACGAGATCACCTGGCGGGAGCTGGCCGGCCAGTGCCTGGTGCTCAACCGGATCAGTGGCACGACGTCTCTGACGGACTGGCCGGAGGAGGCCAGGCCTTCCGTCGCCCTGTTCTGCGAGAACTTCGACGAGTGGCTGGAGGCCATTGCCACCGCCCAAGGTGTCGGCGTCGTCCCGGAGACCATCGGGCGCCAGCGCATCCATCCGCAGGTCGCCTTCGTGCCCATCCCCGACGCCCCCTTGGTGCCCCTGCGGCTGGCCGTTCCTCCGCAGGACCCGCACCCGCTGGCTCGGCGCTTCGTCGACCTGGCGCAACAGATCGTGTGCCGCTGACCCGGACCGGTGCCGCGGGTGTGCGTGGTCCGTGGGACATCGGCCGCGCTCAGCGGAGCTGGGCGACGGCCCCCGTGGCCACCTTCTCGAACACGGCGTGGTCGGCGGCGAAGACGGAGTCGGCGATGGGCCAGTGGAGCACGATGTCGGTGAAGCCCAGTTCCTGGTGGCGGCCGGCGAAGTCGACGAAGGCGTCGACGGACTCCAGGGGCCCGCTGCGGTCCGGGGTGAACCCCGTCAGCAGGATCTTGTCCAGCTCGGCCGGGTCCCGGCCGATGTCCGCGCAGGCGCCGGCGAGCTTGTCCAGCTGGCCACGGAGTGCGTCGCGTGACTGCTCGGGCGTACCGGTCTCGTAGAGCTTCGGGTCCCCGGTGGTCACCCATGCCTGCCCGTGCCGGGCCGCGAGCCTCAGGCCGCGCGGGCCGGTCGCGGCCACGGCGAAGGGCAGCCTCGGCCGCTGCACGCAGCCGGGGATGTTGCGTGCCTCGGACGCCGAGTAGAAGGTGCCCTCGTGGGTCACTGTGCCCTCACTCAGCAGCCGGTCGAGCAGCGGGACGAACTCCGCGAACCGGTCGGCCCGCTCGCGCGGCGTCCAGGGCTCTTCCCCCTCCTTCAGCAGAGCGGTGGCGTCGAAGCCGTTCCCGCCGGCCCCGATGCCGAGGGTGATCCGGCCGCGGGAGATGTCGTCCAGGGAGATCAGCTCCTTGGCGAGGGTCACCGGGTGCCGGAAGTTCGGCGACGTCACGAGCGTTCCCAGCCGCATCCGTTCCGTGGCCGTCGCGGCCGCGGTCAGTGTGGGCACCGCACCGAACCACGGGCCGTCCCGGAAGGTGCGCCAGGACAGGTGGTCGTAGGTGTACGCGGCGTGAAAACCCAGTTCTTCCGCGCGCAGCCAGGGCTCGCGGCCGCCCTCGTGCCAGCGGGCCACGGGAAGGATCACGGTGCTCAGGCGCAGGGTCATGCCGCAGAGCCTATGACGGCGGATGCCGCGGCATGCCAAGTGGCCCCCGCTTGCGCCGGGCGGCGAGGGCAGGCAGTGCCGACGGTCGAGTGCGGCCCCGGGCCGGAGTGACGTGTGCCCGCCCTGCACACAGTGTGACCGACACCCCACCGTCGGCACTCAGATGTGCGCCCCCGCGCACGGCCGTGCACACAGGTGCGGGACAATCGAAGGCGTGACCTCAGCGAACCCACGGCCCCAGAGTCCGGCTGCCGCATCCGCGCCGGCCGCCCCCGCTTCGGCCGGGCCGCGGCCCCGGCTGATCGCGACGGACCTCGACGGCACGTTGCTGCGCGACGACAAGACGGTCTCGGACCGCACCGTCGCCGCGCTCGCCGCCGCCGAGGAGGCCGGCATCGAGGTCTTCTTCGTGACCGGCCGCCCAGCCCGCTGGATGGACGTCGTCAGCGCCCATGTGCACGGCCACGGCCTCGCCATCTGCGGCAACGGCGCCGCGGTGGTCGACCTGCACGGCGGCCCCGGCACCCACAGCTTCGTCAAGGTCCGTGAGCTGACCCGGGAGTGCGCCCTCGACGTCGTGCGCAGGCTGCGCGCCGCGGCGCCGGGCACGTCCTTCGCGGTCGAGCGGACCGGCGGACTCCACCACGAGGAGACGTACCCGCCGCTGCACATGGAGCCGGCCGAGAGCATCGCCCCGGCCGAGAAGCTGCTCGCCGAGACGCTGGTCGCCGAGACCGCGGGGAGCGGCGCGGCCTCGAACGGTGACGGCGCCTCGGCAGCCACAGCCGTCTCGGCTGGCCCGGCTGGCCCCGCAGCCTCACCCGCCTCGCCCGGCCCCGCCGCCTCGCCCGCCACCGATCAGCCCGTCCTGAAGGTGCTCGCCTTCCACCCCGGGCTGGCCCCCGACGAGTTCCTGGTGCTCGCCCGCGCGGCGATCGGCGACCGGGCCACGGTCACCCGTTCGAGCCCGAGCGCCCTCCTGGAGATCAGCGGCCCCGGCGTCTCCAAGGCCAGCACCCTGGAGCTGTGCTGCGCCGAGCGCGGCATCGCCCCGCAGGAAGTCGTCGCCTTCGGGGACATGCCGAACGACATCGAGATGCTCGCGTGGGCGGGCACGTCGTACGCGATGGGCAACGCACACCCGGACGTCGTCGCCGCCGCCTCCGGACGCACCGTCGCCAACAACGACGACGGCGTCGCGGTCGTCATCGAGCAGATCCTGGCGGACCGCCGAGGCGACACCGGACCGGGGCGGCCGGACGTCAGAGCGTGACGCCCCGCTCGGCCAGCCACTTCCGCGGATCGACGCCCGAGCCCAGATCCGGCGTGAGCCGGGTCTCGAAGTGCAGGTGCGGGCCGGTCGAGTTGCCGGTCGTGCCCACCTGGCCGAGCCACTGACCGGTGCGTACCCGGTCCCCCTGGTCGACGGTGACGGCCGCGAGGTGCGCGTACTGCGTGAAGTACCCGCCCGCGTGCCGCACCACGATCTCGACGCCGAAACCCCCGTCGCACGACACGCTCTTCACCCGGCCCTTGCCGACCGCCCGCACCGGCGCCCCGATGCCGACCGCGAAGTCCTGCCCGGTGTGCCGGTGCGCCCAGCGGTCACCGGCGCTGTCGAAGCCCGCCGAGAGCTCGTACGACTCGACGGGAGCGACCCACGCGCGCGTGGCCGGCGTCTTCGGCTGGTCGAGCCGCACCGCGCCGCGGCACTTCCCCGCCGCGACCGAGCGGTCGGCCTCGCCCTGCAGGGTCCACCGCGCCGTCTCCAGCTTCTCCTCGACGTCGCGCTTGAGCTTCGCCAGGCGTACGTTGCGCCGGTCCAGGAAGCGTTTGGCGCGGGTCGCCCTGCCCCTCGCGACGGTGACCCGGGCCGCGGCCCGCTGCGTCTTCGCGACGGCACTGTTGACGGCGAGGTCCGCCTGCCGCAGCAGCTGCCCGCCGCGCACCAGGTCGTCCGGACTGTCGGCGAGGAGCAGTTGCGCGGTGTAGGGCAGGCCGCCGCCGGAGCGGTACTGAGCGGCGGCCAGGCGGCCGAGGTCCCCGTGCAGCACCGCCCTGTGGCGCCGCTCCTTCGCGAGGCGCCGGTGCAGCCGCCGGACCTTCGCCTTCTGGATGCGGGCCGCGCGACGCCCCTCCTCGTACAGGGCGGTCGCCGTGGCGGCCTCCTCGTAGAGCCGTGCCACCTCGGTGCTCACGCTCGGGCTCTCGGAGGCCGGGGCGGGTACGGGCGGCACGCACCAGAGCAGCGCGCACAGCAGGACCGCCACACTGAACGACGGATGCGGACGGCGACGACGACGCGGGGACATGTCACGGATCGTTGCCCGCGACCGCGGCGCGGATCGTGCGTGCTTCGTGCAGTCGGGGGGCGCGGTGCCCCGTACGGCGCACTCGGGTACGGCCGAACAGGGGCCCCGGGGCCATGGCGGTGTCAGTACAAGCGGCACCGCATCACAGGAACCACCCTCGCCTCAGTACGGTGCCTCCCACACCACCGTCGTACCGCCGCCGTCCTCGCCGATCCCCGGGCCGTACCAGCTGTCGCCGCCCAGTGACTCGGCGCGCCTCTTGAGGTTCTTCAGGCCGCTGCGCCGGCCGCCCTCCGCGATGCCGACGCCGTCGTCGGCGACCGTCAGCCGCACGCCGTGCTCGCCGTCGGGGAGGATGACGGTCGAGTCGACGACGACGTCGATGCGGGCCGCCTGCGCGTGCCGGAACGCGTTGGACAGCGCCTCCCGGAGGGCCGCGATGAGGTTCTTGCCGGTCAGCTCGCCGACCACCGTGTCGACGGGGCCGACGAAATGGTGCGAGGGCTTGAAGCCGAGCGGGACCGCGGCCATGTTGATCTCGCGCAGGACGCGGGTGCGCAGCCCCGACGGCGCCTCGGCAGGACCCTGCTGCAGCGCGAAGATCGCGGTGCGGATCTCCTGGATCGTCACGTCCAGCTCGTCGACGGCCCGGCCGACGCCGACCTGCACCTCCGGCACGACCGACCGGCGCTGGGCGCTCTCCAGCATCATGCCGGTGGCGAACAGGCGCTGGATGACCAGGTCGTGCAGGTCCCTGGCGATCCGGTCGCGGTCCTCGTAGACCGCGAGCCGCTCCCGGTCCCGCTGTGCCTCGGCCATCATCAGCGCGAGCGCGGCCTGCGAGGCGAACTGGGTGGCGAGCGTCCGTTCGGCCTCGCTGAACGGCCGCTCCCCGCGCACGCGGGGCGTCACGAGCGTGCCGAGGACCCGGCCGTCGCTCTGCAGCGGCAGCATCATGACGGGTCCGAAGGCGCGGGCGACCTCGGTCATCACGCGGGGGTCGCCCGCCATGTCGTCGATGAACACGGAGTGGCCTTCGAGCAGGTCGGCGACGATGCGGCTCTCCGGCGGCACGACCACGCCGAGCGCCCCGGTGGGCTCCTCCGAGGAGACCGCGACGACCTCCATGCCGCCCTCCTCGTCGGGCAGCAGCACGATGCCGGCGGCCGAGTCCGCGAGGTGTCTGGCCTGCTCGGCGACGACCGCGAGCGCCTCCTCGGCGTCGCTGCCGGACAGCAGGGCGGTGGTGACCGCCACGGAGCCGTCGATCCAGCGCTCGCGCTGCTTGGCGGCTTCGTAGAGGCGTGCGTTCCCGATGGCGATGCCCGCCTCCGTGGCGAGGACGCGCACCATGTGCACGTCGTAGTCGTTGAATTCCGCGCCGTCCCGCTTCTCCGTCAGATAGAGGTTGCCGAAGATCTCGCCCTGGACGCGGATGGGGACGCCGAGGAAGGTCCGCATCGGCGGGTGGTGGGCCGGGAAGCCGCATGAGCGCGGGTCGGCGGAGAGGTCTCCGAGGCGCAGGGTGCGCGGCTGGTGGATGAGGGCGCCCAGGAGCCCTTTGTGCCCGTCGGGCAGCCGTCCGATCCGCTCGGCCGTCTCCGCGTCGATGCCGTGGTAGACGAAGTCGGAGAGCCCCGCGCCGGCCTCGGCGACGACGCCGATCGCCGCGTAGTGCGCGTTCGCGAGCTCGGCGGCGGTCTCGCAGATGCGGTCGAGGGTGGTGTGCAGTTCGAGTCCGGTGCCGACCGACCGCATGGCTTCGAGCAGTTGCGGCACCCGTGAGGTCAGCTCGGGCGAGAACCCCTGGAGGCTGCGGGTCGCCCGCGCCGCCGCCTCCACCGAGCTGGGGGTGCCGTCGGGGGGCGGTGAGCCGGCGGAGGCCGAGGGTGCTGACATGCCTTTGAGCCTAGTAAGTCCTATTTGCAGGGGAAAGTCGAAGCCGTCGCGGATCGCAGCGGGTGACGGGGCCGGCGGGCCACGGGGACGGCGGGCCGCCGTCGACGAGGAATCAGCGGCCGCGCCCCGCCGCTGCCCTCATCCCCCGTCACCCCGCCACCAGCAGGTCCGCCGCACGTTCCACCTCCAGCATGCGCCGCAGCGGGCCCTCCTCCGCCGCGAGCTCCGCGTACGTGCCGCGCTGCGCCACCCGCCCCGCGTCCAGGACGAGCACCTCGTCCACGGCGTCGAGACCGGCGAGGCGGTGCGTGATGAGCAGCGTCGTACGGCCCTCGGTCGCGGACAGCAGGTCGGCGGTGAGCGCGTCGGCGGTCGGCAGGTCGAGGTGTTCGGCGGGCTCGTCCAGTACGAGGACGGGGAAGTCGGCGAGGAGCGCGCGGGCCAGCGAGAGCCGCTGCCGCTGCCCGCCGGAGAGCCGCGCGCCGTGTTCGCCGACGAGCGTGTCGAGCCCGTCGGGCAGCGAGCCGGCCCAGCCGTCGAGCCGCGCCCGCTCCAGGGCGTCGCGCAGCTCCGCCTCGGTGGCGTCCTTCTTGGCGAGCAGCAGGTTCTCGCGCACGGAGCTGTCGAAGATGTGCGCGTCCTGGGCGCACAGACCGACCATGCGGCGCACGGCGTCACCGTCCAGCGCGGCCGCGTCCGTGCCCCCGAGCGTGTACGTCCCCTCGCGCGTCCCGAGGAAGCGCAGCAGCACCTGCGCGAGGGTCGTCTTGCCGGACCCGGACGGCCCGACCACGGCGATCCGCCGGCCGCGTTCCAGCGTGAGGGAGACACCGGCGAGCGCGTCCCGGTCCTGCCCCTCGTACCGGGCCCGCAGCCCCTCGACGCGCAGCGGGAACGGCGTCCCCGGCGCCGGGGCGGGGACCGCGGGCTCGGGGACGGGGACGGGCGCGTCGAGGACTTCGTAGACGCGTTCGGCGCTCTTGCCGACCCGCTGGCGGTACTGGACGGCGAGCGGCAGGCCCATGACCGCCTCGAAGGCGGCGAGCGGGGTGAGGACGACCGCGGCGAGGGCCACCCCGCTCAGCCGTCCGTCGTGCACCGCCTCCACACCGACGAGCGCGGCCGCCGCCACGGTGAGCCCGGTGACGAGCGCTCCGAGCCCGTCGCCGAGCGCGGTGGCAGTGGCGCCGCGCGAGGCGATCCGGGTCAGCTCGGCGTCGGCCTCCTTGGCCTTGGCGGTACGACGCCGCAGCGCACCGGCGACGGTCAGCTCGGCGGTCCCGGTGAGCAGGTCGGCCACCCGGGTGGCCAGCACCCCGCGCGCGGGAGCGAGCCGTCGCTCGGCGCGCCGGGCCACGGCACCGCTCAGGAGCGGCACGCCGACGCCCGCGGCGAGCAGCCCCGCGGCGAGCACGGCACCCGCTTCGGGCAGCAGCCAGGCGGTGAACCCGACGGCGCCCGCGCTCACGAGGCCCGCGGCGGACGCGGGCAGCAGCCAGCGCAGCCAGTAGTCCTGCAGGGCGTCGACGTCGGCGACGAGACGGGAGAGGAGGTCACCGCGCCGGGCCCCGCGCAGCCCTGCCGGGGCGAGCCGCTCCAGGCGCCGGTAGACGGCGACCCGGGTGTCGGCGAGCATCCGCAGCACGGCGTCGTGCGAGACGAGCCGCTCGGCGTACCGGAAGACGGCGCGGCCGATGCCGAAGGCGCGGGTCGCCGTCACGGCGATCATCAGGTACATCACCGGGGGCTGCTCCGAGGCCCGCGAGATCAGCCACCCCGAGGTGGCCATGAGCCCCACGGCGCTCGCGAGCGCGAGGCTCCCGAGCAGGAGCGCGAGGGCAAGCTGCCCCAGCCGAGCCCGCGCCGCGCGCCGGACCCGAGCGAGGACGCGCTCCGTCCCGCCACGGCCGACCCGACCGTCGGCGACCGCTCCGTCAGCAGACCGACCACCGGCGACCGCCCCCTCAGTGGACCCGCCGTCGACCACCGCCGGACCCGCAACGGACCCCCCGTCCGGCGCCCCCGTGCGCGGAGCCACCGCACCGGCGAGCACATGCTCCGCCCCCGCCCCCACGCCCCGGCGCCCCCGCACCCCACCCGTCCCGGCGCCGCCCGCCACCCGTACGACGCGGTCGGCGACGGCCAGCAGGGCAGGGCGGTGTACGACGAGCAGCACCGTCCGGCCGACGGTCAGCCGGCGGACGGCGTCGACCACCTCCGCCTCCGTCCCGCCGTCCAACGCCGCCGTCGGCTCGTCGAGGAGCACCACGGGCCGGTCGGCGAGGAACGCCCGCGCCAGGGCGAGCCGTTGCCGCTGCCCCGCGGACAGACCCGCGCCGTCCTCACCCAGAACCGTCTGCGCCCCCGCGGGCAGCGCGTCCACGAACTCCAGGGCGCCCGCCTCCCGCAGGGCCCCCCGCACCTGCGCGTCGTCCGCGTCCGGCCGCGCCAGCCGTACGTTCTCCGCGATGGTCCCGGCGAAGAGGTGCGGCCGCTGCGGCACCCACGCGATCCGCTCCCGCCACCGCTCGGGCGCCACGTCCGCCAGGTCGACGCCTCCGACGCACACCCGCCCCTCGACGGGCCGCACAAAACCCAGCACCACGTTCAGCAGCGTCGACTTGCCCGCCCCGCTCGGCCCGACGAGCGCCACGGTCTCCCCGGGCGCCACCGCGAAGGAGGCACCGGAGACCGCGTCGGAGGACCGCCCCGGATACCGGACCGTCACACCCTCCACGCTCAGCACCCCCGTGGGCGCCGCCCCCGTCCCGGCGTCCGGCACCGGGGTCTCCAGGACCTCGAAGATCTCCTCGGCGGCCGAGAGCCCCTCCGCCGCCGCGTGGTACTGCGCGCCGACCTGCCGCAGCGGCAGATAGGCCTCGGGCGCGAGGACGAGGACGACGAGCCCGTCGTACAGCTCCATCTCGCCGTGGACGAGCCGCATGCCGATGGTGACCGCGACCAGCGCGACCGAGATCGTCGCGAGGAGCTCCAGGGCGAACGACGACAGGAAGGCGATGCGCAGCGTCCGCATCGTCGCCTGCCGGTACTCACCGGTGATCCTGCGGATCGAATCGGCCTGCGCCTTGGCCCGGCCGAACACCTTCAGGGTGGGAAGCCCGGCCACGACGTCCAGGAAGTGGCCCGAGAGCCGGGAGAGGAGCCGCCACTGGCGGTCCATGCGGTTCTGCGTGGCCCAGCCGATGAGGATCATGAAGACCGGGATGAGCGGCAGGGTCACCACGATGATCGCGGCGGAGACCCAGTCCTCGGTGACGATGCGGGCGAGCACCGCCACCGGCACCACCACCGCGAGCCCCAACTGGGGCAGATAGCGCGAGAAGTAGTCGTCGAGCGCGTCCACGCCACGGGTGGCGAGGGAGATCAGCGATCCCGTGCGCTGCCCCCCGAGCCAGCCGGGCCCGAGCGCGCCCGCTCGCTCCAGCAGCCGCCCCCGCAGCTCCGACTTGACCGCCGCGCTCGCCCGGTGCGCGGCGAGCTCGGTCAGCCAGGAGACCAGCCCCCGCCCCACCGCGACCGCGGCGAGCAGCACCAACGGGGTGCCGAGGTCCCCTACGGAGTGGCCCTTCTGGAAGGCGCCCACCACGATCTCGGCGACGAGCATCGCCTGACCGACGACCAGCCCCGCCCCGAGCAACCCCAGGATCACCACCGCGACCAGGAAGAAGCGGGTGGCGCGGGCGTACCGCAGCAGACGCGGGTCGATTGGTTTCACGTGAAACACACCCTCCGAAGGGCAGGGGGCCGGCGATGCGAAGCGAACTCAGCGCGCGTCGGCGATGCGAAGCGAACTCAGTGCGCGTCGGCGATGTGCTGCGTACCGATGCGCTTGCGGAACACCCAGTACGTCCACGACTGGTAGAGCAGCACGACGGGCGTCGCGACACCCGCGCACCACGTCATGATCTTCAGCGTGTAGGGGCTCGACGAGGCGTTGGTGACCGTGAGGCTCCACTCGTCGTTCAGTGACGACGGCATGACGTTCGGGAAGAGCGTCAGGAAGAGCATCGCGACGGCCGCCGCGATCGTGATCCCCGACAGCGCGAACGACCAGCCCTCACGCCCGATCTTGATCGCCGCGATGGCCCCGACCAGCGCGACCACCGCCACGACCATGGCGACCAGGCTCTTGCCGTCACCCTTGTCGGCCTGCGTCCAGAGCAGGAACCCGAGCGCGAGGACGGCGGTGACGAGCCCGAGGCCCAACGCCGTCTTCCGCGCCCGCACCCGGATGTCGCCCACCGTCTTCAGCGAGGCGAACACCGCGCCGTGGAAGGTGAACAGCGTCAGGGTGACGAGCCCGCCCAGGATCGCGTACGGGTTGAGCAGGTCCCCGAAGCTGCCCACGTACTCCTTGTGGGCGTCGATCTTGACGCCGTGCACGATGTTGCCGAAGGCCACGCCCCACAGCACCGCCGGGATCAGCGAGGTCCAGAAGATCGCGTGCTCCCAGTTGGTCTGCCAGCGCTCCTCGGGCCGCTTGGCGCGGTACTCGAAGGCGACGCCGCGCACGATCAGGCAGATCAGGATGATCAGGAGCGGCAGATAGAAGCCGGAGAAGAGCGTCGCGTACCACTCGGGGAAGGCGGCGAAGGTCGCGCCGCCCGCCGTGAGCAGCCACACTTCGTTGCCGTCCCAGACGGGGCCGATGGTGTTGATGAGCACCCGCTTCTCGACCCGGTCGCGGGCGAGCAGCTTGGTGAGCACCCCGATCCCGAAGTCGAAGCCCTCCAGGAAGAAGTAGCCGATCCACAGGACGGCGATCAGTACGAACCAGACGTCGTGAAGTTCCATGTCCCTGTCCCTCCTTCCTTCAGTACGAGAAGGCCATCGGCCGGTCGGCGTCGGCGTCCTGGCCGGCATCGGAGCCGGAGCCCCCGCCCGACCCGGGCCCGCCGATCTTGGTGGGCGGGTTGAGGTCCGCCTCGGTCAGCTCGGGCGGGCCCTTCCTGACGTACTTGAGCAGCAGCTTCACCTCGATCACGGCGAGGATCGCGTAGATCAGCGTGAACCCGATCAGCGAGGTGAGCACCTCGCCCTGCGAGACGCCGGGGGAGACCGCGTCCTTGGTGCGCAGGACTCCGTAGACCACCCAGGGCTGACGGCCCGTCTCGGTGAAGATCCAGCCCCAGGCGGTGCCGATGAGGGGGAAGATCAGCGTCCACTGCGAGAGCCGCCACCACCACGAGCCGAGCCGTGGCGCGAGCTCCTTGTTCTTGGTGAGCATCAGCTTGGGCACGTCGTCGGCGCCGGTGCGGTGCTCCGGCGCGAGCCAGAACTTCTTGCGGGTCAGCCACAGGCCCACGGTGCACAGGGCCATCGACACCCCGCCGAAGCCGATCATCCAGCGGTACGACCAGTAGGCGGTGGGGATGTTGGGCCGGTAGTCACCGGGCCCGAACTTCTCCTGCGCCTGCTTGTTGAGGTCGTTGATGCCGGGGATCTCGGCGCTGAAGTTGTTCTTGGCGAGGAAGGAGAGGACGCCCGGGACCTCGATGGCGACGTCGTTGTGCCCCTTGGCGACGTCTCCGTACGCGAAGAGCGAGAACGGCGCCGGCTTCTCCGACTCCCACAGCGCCTCGGCGGCCGACATCTTCATCGGCTGTTGCTCGTACATGACCTTGCCGAGGGTGTCGGCGCTGACCACGGTGAGCAGCGTGCCGGCGAACGCGGCGACCAGGCCGAGCCGCAGCGACGTCCGCATGGTGCGCACGTGCTGCTTCTTGCGCAGGTGGAAGATGGCGATGCCGGTCATGAAGGCGCCGCCGACCAGGACGGCCGCCGAGATGACGTGGAAGAAGTTGACGAGCGTCGTCTCCTGGAACAGCACCTTGGAGAAGTCGGTGAGCTCCGCGCGCTTGGTGCCGTCCCGCTCCACGATCTTGTAGCCGACCGGGTGCTGCATGAAGCCGTTGGCGGCGATGATGAAGTACGCCGACAGGACGGTGCCGATCGAGACGATCCATATCGTGGCGCAGTGCAGCTTCTTCGGCAGCTTGTCCCAGCCGAAGATCCACAGGCCGATGAAGGTCGACTCGAAGAAGAAGGCGATCAGCGCCTCGAACGCGAGCGGCGCCCCGAAGACGTCACCGACGAAGCGCGAGTAGTCGGACCAGTTCATGCCGAACTGGAACTCCTGGACGATGCCGGTGACGACACCCATCGCGATATTGATCAGGAACAGCTTTCCCCAGAACTTGGTCGCCCTGAGGTAGTGCTCCTTGCCCGTCCGCACCCAGGCCGTCTCGAGGATCGCCGTGAGGGCGGCGAGCGAGATCGTCAGGGGGACGAACAGGAAGTGGTAGACGGTCGTGATGCCGAACTGCCATCGCGCCAGGGTTTCCGGCGCCAGAGCCAGGTCCACTGCCTTCTCCTTACTCACCGCTGTCCAGCTCACCGCGGTCCAGACTCTCCGCGGCCCAGAAGGCGCTTTGCGCCTTTTGTCCCGCTGATCTCCGGATGAACCGGGACACGCTTGTGAACGCGTTCACATTCACAAGCATTATGTCGTACTGGCTGTCGATCTCCGAAAGGGGGGTCCCCCTCAAACGCGAAGAGGCCCCGGACCACCGTCCGGGGCCTTCCCCAACTCTTCAACATATTGTTGAATCCGCCTCATGCAGACGCAGATACGGATCTCCTGGCCCGCCGGACACCTGACCGCAACGCTCGAGGACACCCCGACCGCCCAGGCCCTGGGCAAGGTCCTGCCGCTCAGCTCCACCGCCCACACCTGGGGCGAGGAGGTGTACTTCGACACGGGCGTCAGCGTCCCGCGCGAGGGCGGCGCCCAGCAGGTCGTCGAGCCCGGCACGGTCGCCTTCTGGACGGACGGCGACGCCCTCGCCCTCCCCTACGGCCCGACGCCGATCTCGCGCGGCGACGAGTGCCGCCTCGCGAGCCCGTGCAATCTCCTCGGCCGCCTGGACGGCGACGCCCGCCTCCTGGCCACGGTGCGCAGTGGCGACCCCATCCGGGTCGAGGTGGTGGAGGACTGACGGAGGCCTGCGGAAGGCCTCCGCCAGCCACGGCGGCTACAGCTCCTTGCGGAAGGCCTCCGCCGCCTGCAGGAAGACGTCGTTGGCCTCGGTCTCACCGATCGTGGCCCGCATCCCCTCGCCGGCGAACGGCCGTACGACCACACCGGCCTGCTCACACGCCGCCGCGAAGTCCATGGTCCGGTCCCCGAGCCGCAGCCACACGAAGTTGGCCTGCGTCTCGGGCACCGTCCAGCCCTGGGCGCGCAGGGCCTCCACCACGCGGGTGCGCTCGGCGACGAGCGAGCCGACCCGCCCCATCAGCTCGTCCTCGGCGCGCAGCGACGCCACCGCGGCGTCCTGCGCGAGCTGGCTCACGCCGAAGGGCACCGCCGTCTTGCGCAGCGCGGCGGCCACCGGCTCGTGGGCGATGGCGAAGCCGACCCGCAGCCCCGCGAGGCCGTACGCCTTCGAGAACGTGCGCAGCACACAGACGTTCGGGCGGTCGCGGTAGATCTCGACGCCGTCCGGAACCTCGGGGTCGCGGATGAACTCGCGGTAGGCCTCGTCGAGGACGACCAGCACGTCGGAGGGGACCCGGTCCAGGAACCGCTCCAGCTCCGCCTTGCGGACCACGGTGCCGGTGGGGTTGTTGGGGTTGCAGACGAAGATGAGCCGCGTGCGGTCGGTGATGGCGTCCGCCATCGCGTCCAGGTCGTGCACCTCGCCGTCCGTCAGTGGCACCCGCACCGACGTCGCGCCGCTGACCTGCGTGATGATCGGGTACGCCTCGAAGGACCGCCAGGCGTAGATCACCTCGTCGCCCGGGCCCGCCGTGGCCTGCAGCAGCTGCTGGGCGACACCGACGGAACCGGTGCCCGTGGCGATGTGCGAGACCGGCACCCCGAACCGCTCGGCCAGCTCGCTCATCAGGCCCGTGCACGCCATGTCGGGGTAGCGGTTGAAGGAGTCGGCCGCGGCGAGCACGCTCTCCATCACGCCGGGCAGCGGCGGGTAGGGGTTCTCGTTCGACGACAGCTTGTAGGCCACGGGACCGCCGGCCGCCGCGGGCTTGCCCGGCCTGTAGGTGGGGATCCCCGCCAGCTCGGCGCGCAGCCTCGGGTTCGTCTCGCTCACCGCAGTCCTCCTCGTAGCCCGGCACAACCAGTTCGAATACTGCTTACCTTATGAGGATTGCGGCCCGCTGCGAATGGCCTCCCGGTATCGGCGTACGAACGATCCGGCTTCGACGGACGAACGATCCGGCAGCGGCGTACGCGCGAGGGGGGCGCTCCGTGCTCCCCCGTGCGCCGGTGGCTCGCGCCGTGGCGCGCGTCCCCCGTGAAGGTGAGTTGAGACCTCTTCGAGACCTGCCCCACTTGGCAGGCTCATGCGCGACGATCAGGGGCAGCTATCCGTCGCACCCGCCAACTCCCTTTCATTCGAAGGTCATTGGCGGTTCTGAGCCATGCAGAAACGTGCCTGTCAACGAGTGAATATGCGCCCCTGCTACCCACCCCCATGAGCCCTACTATCGGGTCGCCATGACAGCAGCAGGGAAGCATCAGGTGAGCCGAGCGGAGACCGCACGCCGGGGCAACCGGCAAAGTCGAGCGGGCATCAGAGACGTCGCCGCCGCCGCCGGTGTCTCCATCACGACTGTCTCCGACGCTCTCAACGGCAAGGGTCGGCTGCCCGACGCCACCCGACGCCACGTCCGCGAGGTCGCAGAACGGCTGGGCTACCGCCCGTCCGCGGCGGCCCGCACGCTCCGTACCGGCAAGTCAGGGCTCATCGGCCTGACCGTGACGACATACGGGGATGAACCTTTCACCTTCACCGAGTTCGCCTACTTCGCCGAGATGGCCAGAGCCGCCACCTCCGCGGCCCTCGCCAGGGGATACGCCCTGGTCATCCTGCCCGCCACCTCGCGCCGCAGCCCCGTCGACGTGTGGTCGAACGTCGCCCTCGACGGCACCGTCGTCGTCGACCCCTCCGACCACGATCCCGTGGTCAGCGAACTGGTCCGGCAGGGCCTTCCGGTGGTCTCCGACGGCCGCCCCGCGGGTTCGCTCCCGGTCACCGCCTGGGTCGACAACGACCATGAGGCGGCGGTCCTGGAGATCCTCGACCACCTCGCCGCCGCCGGCGCCCGCCGGATCGGCCTCCTCACCGGCACCACCACGGACACGTACACCCACCTCTCCACCACCGCCTACCTGCGCTGGTGCGAACGCATCGGCCAGGATCCGGTCTACGAGTCCTACCCGGCGCACGACCCGTGCGCAGGCGCCGTCGCCGCCGACCGGCTGCTCGCCAGGCCCGACCGGCCCGACGCCGTCTACGGCCTCTTCGACCCCAACGGCACCGACCTGCTCGCCGCCGCCCGGCGGTACGGCCTGCGCGTCCCCGACGATCTGCTGCTCGTCTGCTGCAGCGAGTCCACGGTGTACGCCACCACGGAGCCGCCCATCACCACGCTCTCGCTCAAACCGCGGCGGATCGGCACGGCCGTCGTCCAGCTCCTGATCGACGCCATCGAGGGCCTCGACGCGGGCCGGCCCGTCGAGCAGGTGATACCGACCGAACTGATCGTGCGCACCTCGTCCGAGCGACGTCCACCGCGCACGACGGTCAGCCCGCCCCGCTCGCCCGGCCACGGCTGACCGCTCCCGCCCGGACACCCGGCACCGGGCAGAGGCCGACTTCCTCCCCCTCGTCCAGGGGGAATCAGGGGGAAACCTCTGCCCAATTCGGGAGAAATCCGCGGTGAACCGGGGTTCGGGACCGATTCACCACCCCTGGTGCACCACACAGCGGGAGCCGCATTCCTATGATGGGCGGACGACACCGAGGGCCGCTGCGACCAGGCAGTCCGATCTCGGTGCAGATGCGGCGCAATGGTGGTGGAGGGGTCGATGACTCAGGGGGCCGGTCAGGGACCCGATGTGCGGACGGCGACGCTGCGCGACTTCCGCGTACCGGCGTACGTCCATGAGACGACCGGCCCCGGCCCGGTGAGCCCCGGCGCGCCCGCCGAGGCGCCGGGCGAAGTGCCTGGTGAGGGGCCGGGTGACGGCTACACCCCGACCCAGCGCGACCTGCCGGTCATCAACCGGGGCGACACCGTCCAGGTGCAGGTCCAGGTCATGCCGGAGCCCCCGCAGCCGCGGCCGGGCGACGAGCACGGGCCGCTGTTCGTCGTCGGCGACGTGCACGGATATCTGGACGAGCTCGTCGCGGCCCTCCAGGAGCAGGGCCTCGTCGACGCCGAGGGCAACTGGGCCGCGGGCAACGCGCGCCTGTGGTTCCTCGGCGACTTCACCGACCGCGGGCCCGACGGCATCGGCGTCATCGACCTCGTGATGCGGCTGTCCGCCGAGGCCGCCGCCGCCGGCGGCTACTGCAAGGCGCTGATGGGCAACCACGAGCTGCTCCTGCTCGGCGCCAAGCGCTTCGGCGACACCCCCGTCAACTCCGGCGCGGGCACCGCCACCTTCCAGGCGGCCTGGCTGCTCAACGGCGGGCAGAAGTCCGACATGGAGCGCCTGGAGGACCACCATCTGCAGTGGATGGCCCGCCTGGACGCGATGGAGGAGGCCGACGGCCACCTGCTCGTGCACTCCGACACGACCGCCTATCTGGATTACGGCGACTCGATCGAGGCGGTGAACGACACCATCCGGGAGACCCTCACGCGCAACGACGCCGACGAGTGCTGGGACCTCTTCCGCAAGTTCACCAAGCGCTTCGCCTTCCGCGACGAGTCGGGCCCCTCGGCCGCCCGCGAACTCCTGGACGTCTACGGCGGCACACGCATCGTCCACGGCCACAGCCCCATCCCGTACCTCCTGGGCGACGTCGGCTCCGAGGACGAGTCGGACGGCGGCGGCCCCGTCATCGAGGGCCCGCACGTCTACGCCGACGGTCTGGCCATCGCCATGGACGGCGGAGTGACCATGGCCGGAAAGCTGCTGGTCCGCCAACTCCCCCTGGGTATCTGAGCGTTACCTGGGCAGGCGCCCCCCCTACACGATCACGCTGGCCAGGGGGGCAATTTCCGGAAACCCCCTGTCACCGCACGCGGTCACGGCTCTACCATCGGCTTATCCGTAGCAGGCTCCCCTCCGTTTCTGCCCAACGGCTCGTAGCCATGCGAGCCTCAGCCCTACGGAGCATCGGGGGATGCACATGAACAGCGCTCCACACCTGCTCAATGAGGACCGCCCCGAGTATGAGCGGATCCTCGACGAGGCGCTGCGCAACGCACCTGACCGTCCCGAACTCGCCGCAATGGGCCAGCGGCTCAACACCGAACAACTGCGCACCATGGCCCTGAACGCGACAGCACTGATCACGGCCGCGGCAGCGGCCGAGTACGCGCACTACGTGCAGGTTCGCGAGGAGTTGCGCGAACCTCGACCGACGTCCACATCGATCCGTGAAGGGGACGGACAGAGCGCCACGGAGTCCGGCTCCGGCGGCCTCAGCCTCGCCACCACGATGGGCGAGGTGGCGGAACCGGCGGCAGCGGGAGCCGGGGCGATCGCCGTCGTCGCGGTCCTCGCACCCGTCCTCGCCGGGGCGGCCGCCGCGATCTTCCTGCTCGTCGGCTACATCCTGAAGATGCTCACCCCGGAGCCCGCCTTCGCGGACACCCTGCTCACCGTGGGCTGGCTGTTCGGCGCGCTCACCGCAGGGGGCATCCTGGTCGCGGCGGTCGGCCTGCTCCTGACCGCGCTGCGCAACGGCTCCACCTCCCTCCAGGCCGGACTGCACGGCGAGCGGTACGAGGAGGTGTCCCGCGCCAGAGAGGACTGGGGGCGGGCGCTCCTCGAGCGCGGCGTCGTGCCGTTCCTCCGGGAGGCGCTGACGGACCCGGGCGCGGCTCCCGCCGCCCGGACGTCGACGTCGGGTTCCGGGGCCGGGGCGGGGGCGGGGGCGGGGGCCGGGGCCTCCGGCGGTCATGGCCGGATGCCGCAACTCGGCTATCACCGCCCGGGGTTCAGCAGCCCGGAGGGCGGCCCGGCCGCGGGTCCGCGGCCGAGCTACTCGAGCCCCGACTTCTCCAGCCCCGATTTCGGCGGTCCCGACCACAAGCCGGAGTAGCGGGCCCGGTCCCGCCGGCGCCCGGGGAGGCGTCCAGGTCGGACGCGCGGGGGAGGCGCGACGACAGCGACAGGGCAACAACGACAGGTGGGCGATTCGCCCTGCCCAGAGCACGGTGGGGCGGAGTCGCCCGGGTGCGGGTGGACGCCACCGGCTGGGTGCCGGTGGCGTCCCTGCGGCTGCCTTGTCCGTTGCGGTCGGCGTGCCCGTTCGGTCAGTCGGCGATCGGCAGATAAACCCGGTTGCCCGCCGCCGCGAACTCCTTGGACTTCTGCTCCATCCCCGCCTCGATGTCCGCCTCACCGAGGTCGCCGCCGTGCTGACGCCGGATGTCCTGCGAGATCTTCATGCTGCAGAACTTCGGCCCGCACATCGAGCAGAAGTGCGCCGTCTTGGCGGGCTCGGCCGGCAGCGTCTCGTCGTGGAACTCCCGTGCCGTGACCGGGTCGAGGGCCAGATTGAACTGGTCCTCCCAGCGGAACTCGAAGCGCGCGTCCGAGAGCGCGTCGTCCCAGTCCTGCGCGCCCGGGTGGCCCTTGGCGAGGTCCGCCGCGTGCGCCGCGATCTTGTACGTGATGACGCCGGTCTTCACGTCGTCCCGGTTGGGCAGGCCCAGGTGCTCCTTGGGCGTGACGTAACAGAGCATCGCCGTGCCCCACCAGCCGATCATCGCGGCGCCGATGCCGGAGGTGATGTGGTCGTAGGCGGGCGCGATGTCCGTGGTCAGCGGGCCGAGCGTGTAGAACGGCGCCTCCTCGCAGATCTCCTGCTGGAGGTCGATGTTCTCCTTGATCTTGTGCATCGGAACGTGCCCGGGGCCCTCGATCATCGTCTGTACGTTGTGACGCTTGGCGATCGTGTTGAGTTCCCCGAGCGTCCGCAACTCGGCGAACTGCGCCTCGTCGTTGGCGTCCGCGATCGAACCGGGCCGCAGCCCGTCACCCAGCGAGTACGTCACGTCGTACGCCGCGAGGATCTCGCAGAGCTCCTCGAAGTGCTCGTAGAGGAAGCTCTCCTTGTGGTGTGCCAGACACCAGGCCGCCATGATCGAACCGCCGCGCGAGACGATGCCGGTCTTGCGGCGCGCGGTGAGCGGCACGTACGGGAGGCGCACTCCCGCGTGCACCGTCATGTAGTCCACGCCCTGCTCGGCCTGCTCGATGACCGTGTCCTTGTAGATCTCCCAGGTCAGCTCCTCGGCCTTGCCGTCGACCTTCTCCAGGGCCTGGTAGAGCGGCACGGTGCCGATCGGCACGGGGGAGTTGCGCAGCACCCACTCGCGGGTGGTGTGGATGTTGCGGCCGGTGGACAGGTCCATGACCGTGTCGGCGCCCCACTTGGTCGCCCACGTCATCTTGTCCACCTCCTCCTCGATGGACGAGGTGACCGCGGAGTTCCCGATGTTGGCGTTCACCTTCACCAGGAACTTCTTGCCGATGATCATCGGCTCGATCTCCGGGTGGTTGACGTTCGCCGGGATCACCGCGCGCCCCGCGGCGACCTCCGCCCGCACGACCTCGGGGTCGAGGTTCTCGCGGATCCCGATGAACTCCATCTCGGGCGTGATCTCGCCGCGGCGCGCGTACGCGAGTTGCGTCACCGCCTGCCCCTCACGGGCGCGGCGCGGCTGACGGGGGCGGCCGGGGAAGACCGCGTCGAGGTTCTTGAGACCACCTCGCGGTGAGGTGTGCTTGAGACCGTCGTCCTCGGGCCGGAGCGGCCGTCCGACGTACTCCTCGGTGTCGCCGCGGGCGATGATCCAGTTCTCCCGCAGCGGCGGCAGACCGCGGCGGACGTCGGTCTCGGCCGACGGGTCGGTGTACGGACCCGAGGTGTCGTACAGGGTGACGGCCTTGCCGTTGGTGAGGTGCACCTGGCGGACCGGCACGCGCAGGTCGGGGCGCGAACCCTCGACATACGCCTTGTGCCAGCCGATGGACTTCCCGGCCTCGTCAGCTGCGGCAGTGCTGTTGTCGCTGCTGGAGGCAGGCGTGCGTGCGTCCGATGTGGTCATGAGACCTACTCCCTACGCCGGCATTACCCGGTAACAGGTTCGGCGGTCGACGCAGCGGATCCCGTACGGCTCGTGCACATTCGTGCCGGTTCGTACGGAGGTCAGCGCCCTCTCAGCCCGGTGCTCCGAGCTCCCGCGATTGCAAAGGTGGCTCCACGCTAGCGTCATCTCGGGCGCGCTGAACAGAGGGCCCCCCTCGTTCTTGCGATGATCGGGCAGTGACCACCACAGAGCCGCCGCTCCCGCCCCCCTCCCGCCCCCCGTCCGGACGCCCCGGCCCCGTCCCACCCTCCGACCGCCACGTCACGCCCCATCACCCCGCCCCCGAAGGCCACCAATACGCAGGCCACGGCGGGCCGGGCCACGGCGACCACGGCGGCCACGGACACGGCGATCACGGCGGACACGGCGGACGCAGCGGACACAGCAGCGGAGGCCACGGCGGTCACGGCGGTCACGGCGGTCACGGCGGTCACGGCGACGGAGGTCACGGCCACTCGCACAGTCACGGTCCGGCCGCCCCTGTCTCCCAGCATCTGCGCAAGGTCATCGCCGCGATCCTGATCCCCTTCGCCGCCGCGGTCGTCGTGGGCCTGGCGGTGCTGTGGCCGGGGGGCACGCCCGGTCACGAGCGCACCGGCGTCGGCTTCGACCGGCAGACCCAGTCGGCGAAGGTCACGAAGATCCAGGAGCTCCCCTGCAAGGACCTCAACCCCTCGCAGACCCCGCCGAACGGCGACACCTCCACCGCCGAAGGCCAGTCCGCGCAGTCCCGGGCGGCGGGCACCTGCAAGCGGGCCACGGTCGAGGTCACCAGCGGCGATGACACGGGCCGCACCTTCACCGAGATCATCCAGCCGGACTCCCCCCGGCAACTGAAGCAGGGTCAGAAGGTGGTGGTCGCCTACGAACCCAAGGCCCCCGAAGGCCTCCAGTACTCTGTCACCGACGTGAACCGCAAGCTCCCCATGGCGCTGCTCGCCGGCATCTTCGCCCTCGCCGTCGTCGTGGTGGGCCGGCTGCGCGGCGTGATGGCCCTGGTCGCCCTCGCCATCAGCTTCCTGGTGCTCACCTTCTTCATCCTGCCGGCCATCCTGCAGGGCTCGAACCCGCTGGTGGTGGCGGTGATCGGGGCAAGCGCCATCATGCTGATCGCGCTCTATCTCTGCCACGGCCTCACGGCCCGTACGTCGGTCGCGGTGCTCGGCACGCTCATCTCCCTCCTCCTGATCGGCCTCCTCGGCTCCCTCTTCATCGGCTGGGCCTCGCTGACCGGCAACACGGACGACAACACCGGCCTGATCCATGGCCTGTACCCGTCCATCGACATGAGCGGCCTCCTCCTCGCGGGCGTCATCATCGGCTCGCTCGGCGTCCTCGACGACGTGACGGTCACCCAGACCTCCGCCGTCTGGGAACTGCATCAGGCCAACCCGACGATGAGCTGGCGCGGCCTCTACCGGGCAGGCATCCGCATCGGCCGCGACCACATCGCCTCGGTCGTCAACACCCTCGTCCTCGCCTACGCGGGCGCCGCGCTGCCCCTCCTCCTGCTCTTCTCCATCGCCCAGTCCAGCGTGGGCACGGTGGCCAACAGCGAACTGGTCGCCGAGGAGATCGTGCGTACCCTCATCGGCTCGATCGGCCTGGTCGCCTCGGTGCCGGTGACGACCGCGCTGGCCGCCCTGGTCGTCTCGGCGGACCGCACGTCCGGGTCGGGGAGCGGGGCGGGTGCGGCCTCCGGCCTGTCGGTCGGTGGCGGGGGTGGCGGTGCGGGTGCAGGTGTGGGTGCTGGTGGTGGTGTCGGGGCTGGTGCTGGGGCTGGCGCTGGGGTGGGGGCTGGCGCTGGGGTGGGTGCTGGCTCAGGTGTGGGAGCCGGGTCGGGCGTGGGTGCCAGCGTTCCGCGACCCTCACGTGGCGGCAAGGGACGTCGCCGTAAGCGCTGACCATTTCGCGCCAATCCTGATGCCATGAAATGCACCAAAGTGCCACCTGGACCGCGCAGTTGACCTAGCCGTCAGCCTGCGTTCTGCTCCTCGGCGAGGATCCTGTCGAGTGCCTCGTCGAGATGCGTGTCGAAGCCGGCGAGCGCCCGCTCCTGTCCGAGCGGCACCAGCTTGTCCGTGCGGTCGAGGAAGGCGAGCAGCGGCGGGATGCCCACCCGAAACAGCGCTTGGTCCGCGCCGACCTGAAGTCTGATCAGCGCATCGTCGAGCTTCGTGGAGTCGGTGGGCTCCACCCGCACGTCACCCTCCCCGCTCGGCCTGCCCACCCCGTCGATCAGCAACTCCCGCCCGAACGTCCAGGTCACCGGGGCGTCCCCCGGCAGGTGGAATGTCAGCCGCACGGCATAGGGGTCGTCGAGCTCGTAGTACAGCTCCACCGGGATGCGGAACGACAGCTCCTCGGACACAACGAAGCTCATCATGACCTCTGCCTGAACCGTCTCGCCCATCCCGCCGCACCCCGTCGCATAGCCCGCAAGGAGCCAGGAACCAACTTCCCGACACCCCTGGCATCTTGCTCAAAGTACTGGCCAGATCACAAGGAGTGAGTTTTCAGATGCTGATAGAGAAGGCGAGTGTCCCTAGTAGCTTTCCGATCTCACGCTGCAACCGGTCGGCCGCCGGCAGCAGCCGCTCGGCTTGATAGGAGGGAACAGAAATGGCCATGGTCGCCGCGGTGTCGCCGGCCGTGATCGGGATCGCCGCACAGACCGTGCCGAGCGCGTACTCCTGCCGCTCCACCACGGGCCGCATGCGTTCCCGCGCGTCGAGCCGCCGGATGAACGCACGGTCGTCGCGCACCGAATAGGGCGTGATCGACTGCACGGGATACCGGTCGAGATGGTCCTTGCGTGCCGCGTCATCCAGCTGACCCAGTAGGCACTGACCGATCGCGTGGGCGTGGCCCGTCTCCCGGAAGTCCGCCCACTCCTCGACGGCCGGATTTCCCGGGGTGTCCGCGACGGCGACGACGTCGATCTCACCCTCGCGGTAGACGGCGAAGTACACGGGGACGCCGATGGTGTCCCGCCAGTGCGCCAGTGCTTCCTCGATGGCTCCGCGCCGATTCTGCTGGGCCCCGCTTCCGCCCAGCCGCTCGGCCGCCTCGCCGAGCACGAACACTCCTCTCTCCCGGCGCAGATAGCCCTCGTGGGCCAGAGTGCGCAACAAGTGGTACGCGGTGGGAAGGGCGAGACCTGCCTCCCGGGCCAACTGCTTTGCGGGCGCCCCGCCTTGATGCGATGCGGCGGCTTCCAGCAGCCGCATCGCCCGCTGCACGGAGCCGATGAGGGTCGGCCCGACGGCGACGGCGGTGGAAGCGTCGTCGGACGGTGAAGTGACGGCATCAACAACCGGCGGCATGGTGTTGTCGACCGCGTCCAAGGTGCACTCCCGAAGCGCCTGAAGGGTCCGCCCGTGCCCGAGTAGCGAGGGAGGGGCCGTGCACGTGCGCCCGTCCGCGGATATCGAGCCCGCGTCGGATTCCGGACTCTAATCCTTGGCCTTCGCCCTACGGAGCCGCACGGGAAAACTTCCCCCGCCCGAGGGAACCGCCGTGGAAACCGGTCGTCGGGCGAGGCCGGAGGTCACCAGTCGCTGCGGGACGAAGACGAGCCGGATATGAACTTCCGTACGACATAGATGAGTCCACCGACCAGGGCTACGAATATCAACGCCTTGAAGAGCAGGGTGACCACGAATCCGACCACGGCCGCTATCACTCCGCCGAACACGACGAGTGCGATGACGGGTATGGCCACCCACTTCACCCACCACGGCATTCCCGCAAAGATCTCCTTCGCTGCCATCGTCCTTACCTCTCTCTGCTCTGTCCGCGCTTCCGCGCTCTGTCCGCACTTCGCACTTCGCGCACTTCGCGCTCTTCGCCTCGGTGCGGTTTCCTGAATCTCCGCGGGTTCCTGGCGTCTTGCATTCGATGCTAGGGCGCCGAAGGGCTCAACGGGGGCCTCGGACCCCTTGCCGTCCCCTGATCCGACCCTGAGGGAACCCCGAGGTCACAACCCTGAAGACGTCAGCCCGCAGGCGGAGACCCCGCGAAGGGAGGTCCCGCGAAGGGAGATCCCGAAGGGCAGTGCGCGCAGAGGGGGCTCAGGACTCGGGCGGAGAGAAGACGACGAGCACCCGCAGGTCTTCGCTGATGTGGTGGAACTTGTGGGCCACCCCGGCCGGCACATAAATGACGCTGCCCCGTGCCACCTGCGTCGTCTCCATGCCGACCGTGATCGAGGCACGACCGCTGACGACCATGTACACCTCGTCCTGGCGGTGCGGCTGCTGCGGGTCGGCCTCCCCCGCATCCAGCGCGTACAGCCCGACCGACATGTTCCGCTCACGCAGGAACTGCAGATACGCCCCGTCGTTCGCGGCGCGCTCCGCCTCCAGCTCATCCAGTCGGAATGCCTTCATCGCTCCCGTACACCCCTCGCTGATGCCTGCGGCCGACCCATGTCTGCCACGATCACACACATGAAGAATTTTGTAGTCAAGACGATCGCCAACGCCGCGGCCCTGGCCGTCGCCGTATGGCTGCTCGACAAGATCACCCTGACCGGCGACAGCACGGGCAAGAAGGTCGGCACGCTCATCGTCGTCGCCCTGCTCTTCGGCCTGGTGAACTTCCTGGTCAAGCCGGTGGTCAAGGTCCTGACCTTCCCCCTGTTCATCCTGACGCTCGGCCTGATCACCCTCGTCGTCAACGCCCTGATGCTGTTGCTCACGTCGTGGCTGGCCGACAAGTTCGACGTCAGTTTCCATGTCGAGGGCTTCTGGACCGCCGTGCTGGGCGGCCTGATCATCTCGATCGTGTCCTGGGCGCTGAACGTGGTGCTTCCCGACGACGACTGACCGCGTGCGGGTGCCGACCGCGGCGACCGGGTGCGGGGCGGGTGCGGGTGACCGAGTGCGGGTGACCGTGTGGGACGTTCAGGCGTTCGACGTGTGCCGGAGAATGGAGGAGACGGCGAGCGAGATCCTGCCCGGCGTCGGGCGCCGAGGAGCCTGCTCGGCGTCGTACAGGAACGTGTGAGCAGTGGAGAGGCGGCGGCATGACGGACGTGGGACCCATGGGTGACGGGGCGGCGCGCATCGGCGACGGCACGCGCGCGGTTCGGGTCGGGCTGCCCGAGCCCGTGAAACACGAGCCGACGCTGCCCGGCCCCGTCTTCGCCGCGCATTTCCACCTGCCGGGCGACCCGACGGGCGGGTACGCCTACGGCCGCGACGACAACCCCACCTGGACGCACCTGGAGCGCGCCATCGGCGAGCTCGAAGCACCCGACGGCGGCCCGGACGCCGCCTCGGACGTCGAGACGCTGGTCTTCGCCTCCGGGATGGCCGCGATCTCGGCCGTGCTGTTCTCGCAGCTGCGCGCCGGTGACGTGGTGGTTCTGCCGGACGACGGCTACCAGGTGCTGCCGCTGGTCCGGGAGCAGCTCACGGCGTACGGCATCGAGGTGCGCACCGCGCCGACCGGCGGCGACGCACAGCTCGACGTCCTCGACGGCGCCAAGCTGCTGTGGATCGAGACGCCTTCCAACCCCGGCCTCGACGTGTGCGAAGTGCGGCGGCTCGCCGACGCGGCACACGCGCGGGGCGCCCTGGTGGCCGTCGACAACACCCTCGCGACACCCCTGGGCCAGCGTCCTCTCGAACTCGGCGCCGACTTCGCGGTCGCCAGCGGTACCAAGATGCTCACCGGCCATGGCGACATCCTTCTGGGATATGTCGCCTGCCGTGACGCCGAGTTGACCTCTTCCGTGCGGCGTTGGCGCAAGATCGTCGGGGCGATTCCGGGGCCGATGGAAGCCTGGCTCGCCCACCGCTCGCTCGCCACGTTGCAGCTGCGCGCCGACCGGCAGAACGCGAACGCCCTGGCCCTCGCCGAGGCGCTGCGCGACCGCCCCGAGGTGTCGGGGCTGCGCTACCCCGGGCTGCCTGACGATCCCTCGCACAAGATCGCCGCCCAGCAGATGAGGCGCTTCGGGTGCGTGCTCTCCTTCACGCTGCCCTCACGCGCGCGTGCGGAGCGCTTCCTCGACGCACTGCGCCTGGTCGACGACGCCACGAGCTTCGGCAGTGTGCGGTCCACGGCCGAGCGCCGGCGACGGTGGGGCGGGGACGCCGTTTCCGAGGGCTTCATCCGCTTCTCCGCTGGCGCAGAGGACCCCGTCGACCTGGTGGCGGACGTGCTGCGGGCGCTGGACGAGTCGGCCGACACAGCCGTCTGACCACGCGGGGCAAGCCTCGCGTCGCCCTTACGGATACGCACAACGAACGGTCCGAGCCTCCCCCCTCGTGACTCGGACCGTTCCGGTTCCACGCGCGCAGAACCGTGCAGACAAGGTTAGTTGACCCTGCGTCGGCGTCCCATCACGATGAGGCAGCTATGCGCCCGATGGGGGCGCCGCAGGTCCGCGATGTTTCACGTGGAACAGTCCGGGCCACATTCCCACCATGACCGTCCGACCCGTGGTCAAGCGCACCGCACGCGCCGTCCTGCTGGACGGAGACGACCTGATCCTGATCAAGCGCACCAAGCCCGGTGTGGATCCGTACTGGGTCACCCCGGGCGGCGGCGTCGAGGCGGAGGACGCGTCTGTCGTGGACGCGCTCCACCGAGAGGTTCACGAGGAACTCGGGGCCAAGATCACCGACGTCGTGCCCTGCTTCGTCGACACCGTGGAGCACATCGGCGAGGACGGTGGCGCGACCGGCGTGAAGGTGCAGCACTTCTTCGTCTGCCGTCTGGAGTCCATGGACACCAGCCGTCGGCACGGTCCCGAGGTGGAGGAGCCGTGCGGCGAGTACGAGATCGTGCATGTGCCGTTCACGCGGGTCGGCATCGCCTCGGTCCATCTCGTACCGCTGTCCCTGCGGCATTACCTGGACGGCAACATCGAGGGGGTGCGCGCGATGCACGCACCCGATCTCGGCTGACCCGCCGGCCTCGGCTGATCTGCTGACCTCGGCTGGTCCGCTGACCTCGGTGATCCACCGCCTTGGCTGATCCGCGGGCCCGTCGCGGTCCGTCCCGGTCCGTTGCTCGGCTAGTTCGCCGCCATCAATTCCTCGATGGCGTCGTGGCGGATTCTGCCGTCCGGGATCCCGATGTCCCGCAGCGCGTCCACTCCGTTGCGGATCATGCCGGGCGGTCCGGAGAGGTACGCGTCGTACTCGTTCCAGGGCCCGTACTCGCGCACCGCGTCCGGCAGTTGCGCCCGATGGTCGACGATGGGACGCACGGCCAGCCACGGGTGGGCCTGCTGCAGCCGCAACATCGTGTCGATGTCGTACAGGTCGTGATCGGTGCGGGCCCCGTAGAACACCTCGACCGGGCGGCGCCTGCCGTGTTCGGCGACGTCCTCGACCAACGCCTTGATGGGCGCGATGCCCGTGCCGCCGCCCAGGCAGAGCAGGCCGCTGTCCGTGGTGTGGTCGACGGTCATCGAACCGCTGGGCGGGCCCAGGCGCAGGACGTCACCGGGCCGGGCATGGTGCACCAGAGCGTTGGAGACCCAGCCGGCCGGGACCGCCTTGACGTGGAACGACAGCAACCCGTCCGCTCGCGGCGCTGACGCGAAGGAGTAGTGACGCCAGATCCGCGGCCACCAAGGAGTCTCCAGGCTGGTGTACTGCCCGGCGAGGAAGGGGTACGGCTGGTCGGGGCGGACCGTGACGACCGCTATGTCCGGGGTCCTCAGCTCGTGCGAGACGACCTCGGCGTACCACCAGGCGGGGGCGCGCAGTTCGTCCTCCGCGGCCGCGTCGATCATGACCTGGGAGATCGTCGTGTACGTCCGGACCCAGGCGGCCTCGGTCTCGTCGTCCCAGACGGCGCTCGCGTACCGGCTCAGCGAGCCGATCAGGCACTCGCCGACGGCCGGGTAGTGCTCGGGCTGGGTGCCGTACTTGCGGTGTCCTCGCCCGAGGTTCTTGAGGTACGAGACGAGCACGTCGGTGTGGTCGATGTGCTCGGCCGCGGTCAGCAGCGCCTTGAGGATCCGGTCCCGCTGGGTGTCCATCGCCGCGGGGAACAGCGCGCGCAGATCCGGGTGGCGGGTGAAGAGCAGTGCGTAGAAGTACGAGGTGACCTTGTCGGCGACGGGGGCGATCTCCGCCATCGTGCGCTGCACCAGGACCGCGTCAGCGGACGCCTTCCGCGAAGGGGACGGCGTCGGGGCGGTGATGGTGGGTGAGGCCGACTGGGGCTGGGGCTGAGACTGGGCCTGGGGCTGGGTCGGTGACGCCGGAGGGGTCGGAGCGGCTGCTATTCGCTCGTCCGTCGCCGCCACGGTGGCCGTCGCGGCAGTCGTGACGGCGGTCGTCGCGGCAGGCGCTGTGCCGGAGGCCGGAGCCGGGCGGGCGCTGACGCCGGGCGACGCCTCGGCGTTGCCGGACGGGCGGGCGTGGCCCTCGGACGGGTCGCCGAAACCGTCGGGCCGCTGCCGTGCGCCGTCTTCCGGCTGCTGCGCGGGCCTGCGCGGAGTGAACCAGCCGCCTCCGTCGCCGGAAGTGCCGTCATCCGCCGACGTGGTGGTCGGAGCGTCCATGCTGTGCCTCGCCTCGAACATCTCTCGGTCGGTCTGCGCACTTCCTGCCGGAAGTTGCCTGCTGCCTGCTGTCCCCGCTCTGCCTCGACGGCCGTCACGGCCACATTGAACCCCGGCGCCCCGAACCCTACGGACAAGTAGGGCCAGAATGTGACATTGTCCGCAGTCGTCTCACCGCAGCATCCCATTAGCGGCTGCCTCGACAGCCGCATAACGGAAAGTCCGAGTTCTGGATCTCTCCACGCCGTTAGGCTTCATTGCCCTCCGCGTGCACCCCTTGGAGTGCCGCGTGTACCCCTTGGGTGCGAAGAGACGCACCGGGTACGACCTTGATCGACCTTACCGGCAGCCGCCGAACACACAAGCCCCTCTACCCCTCGTCCGGAATTCCACCGCTCTGACAGTGCATTGCCGGTAATTACCGGTCGCGCCGGCCCAATTCGTACGCCTTACGTAGATCCCGCCCGACATAAGAGTGGGTGGCCAGGCTCACCAGCCGTTGATCCGCGTTGATGGCCACAGAAACGGGCACTGCGCCGAACAACTCCAGGTCGGAGAGCGAGTCGCCGTATGCGATGCAATCGCTCCGCCCCAGTCCGAACTCCGCACAGAGCCGGTCCGCGATCTTCACCTTGGCCGCGGCATCGAGAATGCCCGTCGGATCGACCGGCATGGTGAACGGCACGTCCGGGAAGCGAGAGCCGTGCGCGGCATGCGCGCCCCACCCGATGAGCCGCTCGACGAAGAACGACGGCGAGAGGGAGATCACCGCGCAGTAGTCCCCGTTCTCCCGGATCGCGGCCCAGGTC
The DNA here is from genome assembly GCF_055591085.1 of Streptomyces sp. NPDC041713. NCBI lineage: Bacteria > Bacillati > Actinomycetota > Actinomycetes > Kitasatosporales > Streptomycetaceae > Streptomyces > Streptomyces sp. NPDC041713. The sequence continues at coordinate 575,108 of NZ_JBVIZY010000003.1, read as the reverse complement.
TCCCGGATGCCGGTGAGCCATGGCGCTCCGTCGAAGGCGGCCGTCACGTGTGCGTCAGTGAGCTCCGCCCACAGGACATGCACCCGCCGCGCGTACTCCGGTGAGTCGATCCGTCCGGCCACGAAGTCCCGCTCCAGCTCGGCGATCTCCGCGTTCAGGCCGAGCTGGCGTGATATCTCCACGGGCGCCGCCGTGCCGTGCAGCAGCGTCCCGTCCAGGTCGAAGAGGTGTAGGCGTGCCATGTCCGCCGAGGCTAGTCCCCGCGATGGCTCCCGCCGCCAGACACCCCTCCCTCCACGCTCCCTCCCGGGCCTCACCGCTCGGCATCGTGTTTCACGTGAAACATCGTGCCGCTGGGCGCACTTGCTCCGTGGCCAAAAGCACCGTGCCTCTCTCCACAAACAGGTGGACGCCGGGGAGGAACGTCCGACAGCCTGAACCAGGTGTCGACACCTTCCCTCTCCGCCCTGCCCATCCGCCGACTGACGCCCCGCGATCTGCCGGCCTGCGCCGACCTGTCCGAAGACCGGGGCTGGCCGCGTGAAGAACACAAGTGGGGCCTGCTCCTGTCGGCCGGCACGGGGTACGGCATCGACGACCCTGACGGCAACGGCCTGATCGGCGCCTACGTGGTGACCCGGTACGGCTCTACGGAGCGTCCCGACCTCGCGGCCATCGGCATGGTCCTCGTCGCCGAGCGGTACGCCCGGCGGGGCATCGGCCGCCGCATGATGCAGAACGCCGTCGAGGAGGCGGGCACCACTCCGCTGACCCTCCACGCGACGCCGTTCGGCCGCCCGCTGTACGAACAGCTCGGTTTCGAGGCGATCGGCCGGGCCGAGATGGTCATGGGCCACCTCGTTCCCGCGGGCCCCCTGCCCGACATCGCCACCCGGCCGGCCAGCGCGGAGGACCTGACCGCCATCCTCCGGCTCGACACCGAAGTCTTCGGCCATGACCGCATGCATGTGATCACCCGGCTGCCGGCCTTCACCGACCAGCTCAGGGTCGCCGAGACCGACGGAGAGATCGTCGGCTACGCGGGTGCCTGGCCCAACATGGAGACCCATGTCGTGGGCCCGCTCATCGCCCGGGACACCGAGACCGCCAAGGCCCTGATCGCCTCACTCGGCGCAGGCACCGACCGCCCACTGCGCACCGACATCGACGCACGGCACACAGAGCTGCTGGCGTGGGCCAAGGAGAGCGGGCTCGCGCACATCGCCGACAACGACGTGATGGCGTACGGAGTGCCGGAGCTCCCTGGCGACTGGACCCGACGCTTCGCACCGCTGACGGTCGCCGCCGGCTGAGCCGGTCGCGTGGCCCGGCGCCACGCACAGAGGCCGACTCAGGTCACGCGAGAGAGGCCCGCCCACGGGTTCCCCCGGGGCGGGCCTCTCTCGTACGCCATCCGTACGTGCTGCTCTACGCGCCGTACGTTCTGCGTGCCGTATGTTCTGCGCGCCCTACGCGAGGGCCTCCACGGCCGCCGTCGCGAAGCCGTGGTCCTGCTCGGGCGCGCCACCGCCGACGCCGACGGCGCCGATCAGCCGGCCGTCACGGTGGACCGGCACCCCGCCCGCGATGAAGAGCAGCGGGCGGTCGAGGGCGGTGGGCAGGGTGTGGAAGAGGCCCCCGGGCTGGACGGCGTCGACCAGGTCGGCGGTGGGCGCGTTCAACTGCAGGGCGGTGTACGCCTTACGGGTGCTGGTCTCGCCGGAGATCAGCACGGCCCGGTCGTCCCGCCGGAAGGCGAGCAAATGACCGCCCGCGTCGAGGACGGTGACGCTGACGGTGACGTCGGCGGCCTCGGCGGCGCGGCGGGCCGCGGTGACGAGAACCTCGGCGTCCTCGATGGTCAGCGGGGCGACGGCGGTGGCGGGGATGGTGGTCATGAGGGGTTTCTCCTTGCGAGGTGGTACGAGGTAACGCCTGGTGTTGCGGTACTGGATCGCCCGGTCGGTGCCAGGAGTTCGGGCGGCACCCGGGGGAGGGAGTGAGGGCTCAGTGGTGGACGGGCGTCGGCTGCTCGGCGGGTGCCGCCTGCTCGACGGGGGTCGGCGTCCCGCCCGCCATGACGAGGCCGGGGCCGGTGGAGCGGCGCTCCAGGGCGGCCGAGACCAGGGCCAGGACGAGGGCGGAGGCGGCGAGGACCGCGCCGACCCAGTTCGGGGCGGTGTAGCCGAGGCCGGCGGAGATGACGAGCCCGCCGAGCCACGCCGAAAGCGCGTTGCCCAGATTGAAGGCGCCGATGTTGACCGCGGAGGCCAGCGTCGGGGCGCCGGATGCGTGGTCAAGGACGCGCTTCTGCAACGGCGGCACCGTCGCGAAGCCCAGGGCGCCGATCAGCAGGACGGTCACGGCGGCCGCGATCTTGTTGTGCGCGGTCAGGGTGAACAGACCCAGCACCAGAGCGAGGGAACCGAGCGTCACGTAGAGCATCGGCATCAGCACCCGGTCCGCGAGCCGACCGGCGACCAGGTTGCCGCCGACCATGCCGAGTCCGAAGAGGACGAGCAGCCAGGTGACGGAGGAGTCCGCGTAACCGGCGACGTCCGTCATCATCGGCGTGATGTAGGTGATGGCCGCGAAGACGCCGCCGAAGCCCAGGACCGTCATCGCCATGGCGAGCAGCACCTGTACGTTGCGGAAGGCTCCGATCTCGTCGCGCAGCCGCACGCCTTCGGGCTTGGGCAGGTCCGGCACGAGCTTGGCGATCCCGAAGAGGCCGAGGACGCCGAGGGCGGCGACGATCACGAAGGTGATCCGCCAGCCGATGGCCTGTCCGACGAGCGTGCCGAGCGGGACACCGACGACGTTGGCGACCGTGAGTCCCGAGAACATCATGGCGATCGCTCCTGCCTTCTTCTCCGGAGCGACCAGTTCGGCCGCGACGACCGAGCCGATACCGAAGAAGGCGCCGTGGGCGAGTGAGGCGACGACGCGGCCGGCCAGCATCACGCCGAAGACCGGGGCCACGGCGGAGAGCAGGTTGCCGAGGACGAAGAGGCCCATCAGGAGCATCAGCATCCGCTTGCGCGGGATTCGGGTGCCGAGAGCGGTCATCAGGGGAGCGCCGAGCACGACACCGAGGGCGTAGCCGGTCACGAGGAAGCCGGCCGTCGGGATGGAGACGCCGAAGTCACCCGCGACCTCGGGAAGCAGTCCCATGATCACGAACTCGGTGGTCCCGATCCCGAAGGCCCCGATCGCGAGGGCCAGAAGCGCGAGAGGCATGGATCTACCTTCCAAACGATTGCAGGTGCGCTTAACGTGCGTACACAATAGTTGCACGCGCGGGTTAATTGCAACCGCCGGATATTGCATCGGTGGACTACTCTGGGTGCAGCCGCTCCGGGACGGAGGAACAAGAGCCATGACAGCGACAGACCCCGCACTCACCGCGCTCGCACAGAGCTGGTGCGCCCTCTCCTTGCTCCACGGCAAGATCGAGGCCCACGTCGAGCGCGCCCTCCAGGCCAAGCACGACCTGAGCGTGCGGGAGTACGGGCTCCTCGACGTCCTCAACCGCCAGCACGACGGTGAAGGCGGTCACCTGCAGATGAAGCAGGTCGCCGACGCGGTGGTGCTCAGTCAGAGCGCGACCACCCGCCTGGTGACCCGGCTCGAGGAGCGCGGCCTTCTCTCCCGCTACCTGTGCCCCACCGACCGCCGGGGCATCTACACGGACGTCAGCGAGGCCGGTGCCGCGCTGCTCGCCGAGGCGCGTCCCACCAACGACGCGGCGCTGCGCGAAGCGCTCGACGAGGCGGCACAGAACCCGGAGCTGGCCCCGCTGGTCAAGGCCGTCGAGACGTTGCGCGTGCCCGCATAGGAGCGGGCACGGGTGGGGTGGCCGCAGTGGGCCCCACCCCGCGCCGCAGCCGGCCCGCATAGGCTGCGGCCATGGGAGATCTCGAAATACGCCCTGCCACCGCTGCGGATCTGCCCGCCATCGTGGGCATGCTCGCCGACGACCCCTTGGGCGCCGCGCGCGAGTCGCCGGACGACCTCGCTCCGTACGTCACCGCCTTCGAGCTTCTGGCCGCCGATCCGAACCAGCATCTCGTCGTCGCCGAGCGTGAGGGCCGCGTCGTCGGCACCCTGCAGCTCACGATCATCCCGGGGCTCTCCCGCAAGGGCGCCACCCGGTCGATCATCGAGGGCGTACGCATCCATGCCGAAGAGCGCGGCAGCGGGCTCGGTACACGGTTCATCGAGTGGGCCGTCGAGGAATCCCGCCGCCACAACTGCCAGTTGGTGCAGCTGACCTCCGACGCCTCGCGCACCGACGCGCATCGCTTCTACGAGCGACTGGGATTCTCGGCGTCGCACGTGGGCTTCAAGCTGCAGCTTTGAGACGTCGCTTGACGGAGCGACAGCAAAGAGCGGCCTGCTTCACACGCCTTGGATCACACGCCTTGGCTCACACGCCTTGTTTCACGTGAAACAGGCCGCCCGACCTGGTGCACCGCAGCAACGCCTACGGGAAACCGCGCCACCCTTGTGGGTCCACGCCGCCGGGAACCGGCGCTCCCGCGTCGTAAGGCTCACGGGTGAAGACGAACGACCCCAGGTCCAGGTGGCTCACCGAGCCGTCGGGTCGCCGTACCGGCTGCAGCAACTCCCCCGCGTAGTAGCCGTTGAGTCCCGTCCAGGTGCCGTCGCCGTTGGACCGGAACCGCGCCTGTCGTCCCGCGCCGGAGAGCGGCCCAAGATCGAGCTCACCATCGGCCGTCAGCCGAAGAGCGAGCACCTGGGTCCCCCAGTACCAGGGGCCGGTCACCTCCAAGGCCTTCTCGTCGACGTCGGTGAGCGGGCGCCACGGCTCCGGGATACGCGGTTCGGCGTCGGCCACGGTCTTCAGCAGGTCCACGGCCAGCGTCGACACCGGGGGCCCCGACGTGCAGTTGGCCAGTGCGACGGTGACGAGCCCGTCGGCCTCACTCACCCACAACGCCGCCAGGAAGCCCGGCAGCGATCCACCGTGACCCGCCAGGCTGCCCTTCTGCCAGCGCACCAGATCCAGCCCCAGACCGTAGGCCCTGTCCCATTCGCCGGTCTGCAGGGGAGCCGACGGCGTGCGCATCTCCCGTACGGACTCCGCGGCGAGCACCCGGTCGTTCCCCCGCACGAGGAAGTCCCCGAAGCGGGCCAGGTCGGCCGCGGTGGACCACAGCTGGCCCGCCGGAGCCATCAGACCCAGGTCCTCGACGGGCTCGGGCATCATCACGTCCGCCCAGGGGTGCACGGCGAAGCCACCCGCGTGCGGCTCCTGCGGCTGTGCGCTCGTCCGGTTCAGGCCGAGCGGCTCCAGCACCTCGCGGCGCAGTACCTCCTCCCAGGGGGCGCCGCGCAGCGCCTCCACCAGCGAACCGAGCACGGTGTAACCGGGGTTGGAGTAGTGGAAGCGCCGGCCCACGGGGTGCTTGAAGGGCTCCTCACCCAGCACATCGGAGAGTTCCGGGCGCGTCGAGCCGGGCGTGCGCTCCCACCAGGCTCCCGGCGTCTCAGCGGCCAACCCGCCCGTGTGGGAGAGGAGTTCGGCAATGGTGACCTCCCCCACGCCGGTGCCCGGCAAGTGCTTCTCCAACGGGTCGCCAAGGTCCAGTACGCCCTCGTCCCGCAGCCGCATCACCAGCACGGCGGTGAAGGTCTTGGTGATCGAACCGATGCGGTACTGGACGTTCTCGTCCGGCGCGTGGCCGTCCACCATGCTGCGGCCGCCGCTCCACACCAGCGCACCGTCCCGGGCCACGGCGGCGACCAAGGAGGGGGTACGGCCCTCCCGCTGCGCGACGGCGATGCGGTGCAGCAGGGCTCGGCGGGTGGACGGCAAGAGGTCTTCGCACGGCTGGAGCTCTTCGTACGGCTGGAGCCCTTCGTACGGCTGGAGCCCTTCGTAGGGCCGGGCGTCTTCATGAGGTGTCGTCATGGGACCAGTTCACCCGGGAGCCGCCCCCGAGTCGAGCCGCCGCCTCACCGAGGGTGTGACCAGAGCCCGGCCGCCGTCCCGTCGCGCAGGTGCTGCTCATAGGTGACGACCTTGCCGTGGATGACATCGAGGCAGGCGGCGAGGCCGTCGATCTTCGCTCGGACGGCGCGCTCGTGCTCCTGGAGCAGCGCAAGGCGCTCCGGTTCGTTGCCCGGCCCGGAGCGTACGAGCGCCGCGAATCTCTGGATCGTGGCGATCGGCATGTCCGAGTCGCGCAGCCGCCGGCAGAGCAGGAGCCAGTCCACATCGGCCTGTTCGTAGACGCGCTGTCCCCCGCCGGAGCGTGGGATCTCGCGGAGGAACAGCCCCTCACGCTCGAAGAAGCGCAGTGCGTGCACGCTCAGGCCGGTCGCCTCCGCCACCTGGCCGATGGACAGCCGGTTCGTGGCCCTCGGCGTCCTCGTCGTGCTCGGCATCCTCGTCGTCTCGTCGGGCAGCCCACCCGCGTCCTCGCTCATGCCAGGACCGTATCGACCGCTTGAACCGGCCTCCGCTGCGACCGCTTGACCTAGCCTGCGCTCAAGGTCCTAGCGTCCCGCCCATGATCACCGAACAGCACAAGCTCGGCACCGGATTCGACGCCCACAGCACGGCTACGGACGTACTCGCGGGCGTGGACCTGATGGGTGCCACGACCCTGGTCACGGGCGGCTACTCCGGACTCGGGCTCGCGACCACCCGCGCCCTCGTCCACGCGGGCGCCCACGTCATCGTCCCCGCCCGCAGGCCCGACACCGCCGAGGCCGCCCTGCACGGCCTCCCCCGGACCGAGGTGCGGGCGCTCGACCTCTCCGACCTGGAGAGCGTCCGCGTCTTCTCCGAACGGTTCCTGGAGACAGGCCCCTCCCTCGACGTCCTCATCAACGGCGCGGGCGTGATGGCCTGCCCGGAGACACGCGTCGGCCCGGGCTGGGAGGCGCACTTCGCCGTCAACCACCTCGGGCACTTCGCGCTGGCCCACCGCCTGTCCCCGTCCTTCGCGGCCACCGGGGCCCGCGTGGTGGCCGTCGCCTCCTCCGGGCACTTCCTCTCCGACATCCGGTGGGACGACCCGCACTTCCGCTCCGGCTACGACCGCTGGCTGGCGTACGCCCAGTCCAAGACCGCCAACGCCCTCTTCGCCCTGCACCTCGACCGGCTCGGCACCACCCGCGGCCTGCACGCCTTCGCCGTCCACCCCGGCAGCATCCTCACGCCACTGCAGCGCCACATCCCCCGTGACGAGCAGCTCGCCCAGGGCTGGATCACCCAAAACGGCACACCCGCCGCGGGCTTCAAGACCCCTGAACAGGGCGCGGCGACGGCAGTGTGGGCGGCGACCTCACCCCTGCTGGACGGCCACGGCGGGGCGTACTGCCAGGACTGCGACGTCGCCGAACCCGCCACCACCGACGACATGCTGATCGGCGGCGTCAAACCCTGGGCCGTCGACCCGGACGCGGCGGCCCGGCTCTGGAACCTCTCCTGCGAACTCACCGGGCTCAGCGCCTTCTGAACCGGACGACCGAAGGCGAGCCTCAGAAGCGACCGCCGAGCCATGGCGAGAGCGGGATCAGGTCTGGGCCATATCCACGAAGCGCGAATAGTGACCCTGGAACGCGACGGTGATCGTCGCCGTCGGGCCGTTACGGTGCTTGCCCACGATGATGTCCGCCTCGCCCGCGCGAGGGGACTCCTTCTCGTACGCGTCTTCGCGGTGCAGCAGGATCACCATGTCCGCGTCCTGCTCGATCGAGCCGGATTCACGCAGGTCGGAGACCATCGGCTTCTTGTCCGTGCGCTGCTCGGGGCCACGGTTCAGCTGCGAGAGCGCGATCACCGGCAGCTCCAGCTCCTTGGCCAGGAGCTTCAGGTTTCGCGACATGTCCGAGACTTCCTGCTGGCGGCTCTCGGACCGCTTGGAGCCGCCCGACTGCATCAGCTGCAGGTAGTCGATGACGACGAGCTTCAGGTCGTTGCGCTGCTTGAGGCGGCGGCACTTGGCGCGGATCTCCATCATCGACAGGTTCGGGGAGTCGTCGATGTAGAGCGGGGCGGCCGAGACGTCCGGCATGCGCCGGGCGAGACGGGTCCAGTCCTCGTCGGTCATCGTGCCGGACCGCATGTGGTGCAGCGCCACCCGCGCCTCGGCGGACAGCAGACGCATCGCGATTTCGTTGCGCCCCATTTCGAGCGAGAAGATCACGCTCGGCATGTTGTGCTTGATCGAGCAGGCTCGCGCGAAGTCCAGCGCGAGCGTCGACTTACCCATGGCGGGGCGGGCCGCGATGATGATCATCTGGCCCGGGTGCAGGCCGTTGGTGAGCTGGTCGAGGTCGGTGAAGCCGGTCGGCACACCGGTCATCTCTCCTGACCGCGAGCCGATCGCCTCGATCTCGTCGAGGGCGCCCTCCATGATGTCGCCGAGCGGAAGGTAGTCCTCGGTCGTGCGCTGCTCGGTGACCGCGTAGATCTCGGCCTGAGCGCTGTTGACGATCTCGTCGACGTCGCCGTCGGCCGCGTATCCCATCTGCGTGATCTTGGTGCCGGCCTCGACGAGGCGGCGCAGCACCGCGCGCTCGTGGACGATCTCCGCGTAGTACTCGGCGTTCGCCGCGGTCGGGACCGTCTGGACCAGCGTGTGCAGATACGATGCGCCGCCGACCTTGGTGATCTCGCCGCGCTTGGTGAGCTCGGCCGCCACGGTGATGGGGTCGGCCGGCTCGCCCTTCGCGTACAGGTCGAGGATCGAGGCGTAGATCGTCTCGTGCGCCGGGCGGTAGAAGTCGTGGCCCTTGAGCACCTCGACGACGTCGGCGATGGCGTCCTTGGACAGCAGCATGCCGCCGAGCACGGACTGTTCCGCGTCGAGATCCTGCGGCGGGACACGCTCGAACGACGAACCCCCGCCGTCCCAGCCGCTCTCCCGGCCCCGGTCGTGCTGCTCGTCGCGGCCCCTGCCTCCGTCGCGGCGCTGACGGGAGACGGGCAGACGGTCACTGGGACCGCTGTCGGCCCAGGGGTCGTCCAAAGGCTCGGAGATACTCACCGGGCCACCTCCTCCCGTCCGCCGAGCGGACCTCGCCGTGCCCCTCTTTGTTACGGCACGACACTGACAAATAAGCGGGCCCAACTCCGGTTCTGACGCGTCGGTTTTACGGGGTTTCCGAGGTCGTACGACGAGGCGGGCGCCGGACCACGGTAGGCCTGTGGGCACCGTCAGCCAATCTGGTTATCCACAGGCGGTGTGGATGACGGACCCCAGGCTGTGGAGAACCCCGCAAAACCTGTGCACGGGCCGGTGGACAGGCCTGTGAACAAGCCCTCAGCCCGCCTCTCGGAACACCTCTGACCTGCACCTTTCCCATCCACCGGCTGTGCAGAAGAAAAACTTCCCCGGTCGGACCAAGATCGTTGCAAACCACGCCCCGCGGCACACGGAAAGAGCAGTCAGGTAAGGGTCTCTAAAGCATTGCATCTCTTACCTGTGGAAGATTACATTGGTGCTCATGACACAGGCTCCCGCGGCGCCCAAGGCCGCCCGGCGACGGCACGACCGAGAGATCATCTCGCTCGCCGTTCCCGCATTCGGCGCGCTCGTCGCCGAGCCCCTCTTCGTGCTGGCCGACAGCGCCATCGTCGGCCACCTCGGCACCGCGCAACTGGCCGGTCTCGGCGTCGCCTCGGCGCTCCTCACCACCGCGGTGAGCATCTTCGTCTTCCTCGCCTACGCCACCACGGCCGCCGTCGCGCGCCGGGTGGGCGCCGGCGATCTGCAGTCCGCCATCCGCCAGGGCATGGACGGCATCTGGCTCGCGCTGCTTCTCGGCGCCGCCGTCATCGCCGTCGTCCTGCCCACCGCTCCCGCCCTCGTGGAGCTCTTCGGCGCGTCGGAGACCGCGGCCCCCTACGCCGTCACATATCTGCGGATCTCCTCGCTCGGCATCCCCGCCATGCTCGTGGTGCTCGCCGCCACCGGAGTGCTGCGCGGCCTGCAGGACACCAGAACCCCGCTGTACGTCGCGATCGGCGGCTTCGTCGCCAACGGCGTCCTCAACGTCGGCCTGGTCTACGGCGCGGACCTCGGTATCGCGGGCTCCGCCTGGGGCACCGTCATCGCCCAGTGCGGCATGGCCGTCATCTACCTCTACGTCGTCGTACGCGGTGCCCACCGGCACGGCGCCTCGCTGCGCCCCGACGCCGCCGGCATCAGGGCCTGCGCCCAGGCCGGTGCACCGCTGCTGGTCCGCACCCTCTCCCTGCGCGCCATCCTGATGATCGCGACCGCCGTCGCCGCCCGCCTCGGTGATTCCGACGTGGCCGCCCACCAGATCGTGCTGTCCCTATGGAGTTTGCTGGCCTTCGCCCTCGACGCCATCGCCATCGCGGGCCAGGCGATCATCGGTCGCTACCTGGGCGCCGACGATCCGGACGGTGCTCGCGCCGTCTGTCGGCGGATGGTCGAGTGGGGCATCGCCTCGGGCGTCGTCCTCGGCCTGCTGGTCGTCCTCGCGCGGCCCGTGTTCATCCCGCTCTTCACCGGCGACGGCGACGTCCAGGACGCGGCCCTGCCGGCCCTCGTCGTCATCGCGCTCGCCCAGCCCATCTGCGGGATCGTCTTCGTCCTGGACGGTGTCCTGATGGGAGCGGGCGACGGGCCCTATCTGGCCTGGGCCATGATCGCCACGCTGGCCGTCTTCACGCCGGTCGCCCTGCTCGTACCGACCTTCGGCGGCGGCCTGACCGCCCTGTGGGGAGCGATGACGCTGATGATGGCGGTCCGGATGCTGACCCTGTGGCTGCGCTCCCGCTCCGGCCGCTGGCTCGTCACGGGCGCCACACGCTGAGGACGAAGCGCTGAGGGTACGGCCGACGGGCGACGCACCCTGTTTCACGTGAAACCGGGCGACACGCTCTGTTTCACGTGAAACAAGCCACGCAGCACGGCCACGCTCCACGCAGCACGTCCCCGCAGCGCCATCCACGAAGCACGTTGGGCCGCACCCCAGGGGTGCGGCCCAACGATTGCTTCAACTCTGCCAAGCGCAGCGCTTAGGCGGAGACGACCTCGACGTTGACCTTCGCGGCAACCTCGGGGTGCAGACGCACGGACGTCGTGTGGGCGCCCAGGGTCTTGATGGGCGAGCCCAGCTCGACGCGGCGCTTGTCGACCTTCGGACCACCGGCAGCCTCGATCGCCGAAGCGACGTCGGCCGGGGTGACGGAACCGAAGAGACGACCGGCGTCGCCGGAGCGGACGGCCAGACGGACCTTGACGCCCTCGAGCTGAGCCTTGACCTCGTTGGCCTGCTCGATGGTCGCGATCTCGTGGATCTTGCGCGCACGACGGATCTGCGCGACGTCCTTCTCGCCACCCTTGGTCCAGCGGATCGCGAAGTTCCGCGGGATCAGGTAGTTGCGGGCGTAGCCGTCCTTGACGTCTACGACCTCGCCGGCGGCACCGAGGCCGGAGACCTCGTGGGTGAGGATGATCTTCATTAGTCGGTCACCCTTCCCTTATCGCGCGGTGGACGTGTAGGGCAGCAGCGCCATCTCACGGCTGTTCTTCACGGCCGTGGCGACGTCACGCTGGTGCTGCGTGCAGTTGCCGGTCACGCGGCGGGCACGGATCTTGCCGCGGTCGGAAATGAACTTCCGCAGCATGTTCGTGTCCTTGTAGTCCACGTACGTGACCTTGTCCTTGCAGAAAGCGCAGACCTTCTTCTTAGGCTTGCGCACAGGCGGCTTCGCCATGGTGTATCTCCTGTGTGATCAAGAAGTGGGGTTACGGCCCACCCTCGGCCCGTGGCCCGAAGGCCGTGAGGCTTAGAAGGGGGGCTCGTCCGAGTAGCCGCCACCGGAGCCGCCGGAGCTTCCGCCCCAGCCGCCACCGCCGCCGCCCTGCTGCTGGCCGCCGCCGGCCGGCGCACCGGTCGCCCAGGGGTCGTCGGCGGGAGCACCGCCGCCGCCACCCTGCTGCTGACCGCCGCCGGGGTTGCCACCCCAGCCGCCGCCCTGCTGGCCGCCGCCACCGCCGCCGTAACCGCCCTGGCCACCGCGACCGGTGGTCTTGGTGACCTTGGCCGTGGCGTTCTTCAGGCTGGCGCCGACTTCCTCGACGTCCAGCTCGTAGACCGTGCGCTTGATGCCCTCACGGTCCTCGTAGGACCGCTGCTTCAGGCGGCCCTGCACGACGACGCGCATGCCTCGCTGAAGCGACTCCGCGACGTTCTCCGCCGCCTGACGCCAGACCGAGCAGGTCAGGAACAGGCTCTCGCCGTCCTTCCACTCGTTGGTCTGACGGTCGAAGGTGCGGGGGGTGGACGCGACACGGAACTTCGCGACCGCCGCACCGGAGGGGGTGAAGCGCAGCTCGGGGTCGTCGACAAGATTGCCGACGACCGTGATGACGGTCTCGCCTGCCATGGGGGAACCTCTCGGCGGGTTTGCTGCTGGCTGCTTGTTGCTGCTACTCGATTCCCGGGTGCTGCTGAGCTAGAGAGCTCAGTGCATCTCGGGACGGAGGACCTTGGTCCGGAGGACCGACTCGTTCAGGTTCATCTGTCGGTCGAGCTCCTTGACGACCGCAGGCTCGGCCTGCAGGTCGATGACCGAGTAGATGCCCTCGGGCTTCTTCTTGATCTCGTAGGACAGACGACGACGGCCCCAGGTGTCGACCTTCTCGACCTTTCCGTTGCCCTCACGGACGACGGAGAGGAAGTTCTCGATCAGCGGGGAGACAGCGCGCTCCTCGAGATCGGGGTCGAGGATGACCATCACTTCGTAGTGACGCATGTGGAACCCACCTCCTTTGGACTCAGCGGCCACGGTCGTTCCGTGGCAGGAGGGTCGTGATGCGTACGCAACGGTATCGGCCGCCACTGACAATCGACTCCCGCGAACGGGGGCTCTTGCTGTGGCCAGGGCAGACACCGGTGCAGACGGTACAGAGTACCCGCACCGAGGCTTCCGGTTGAAATCCGGCGTCGGACGGGCAGAATCTGTACACATCGGGTGTGTACGGCGCTACGATGCGCCGCCTTCCGCAGGAGGTGCCTCCATGGCACAAGCAATGCGACCGAATACCGGCACGTCTCTCTTCGCCACCGACGGCAAAGCCCATCCGCTCCAGGACACGCTGCTCGGCGTGACCCTGGTGCTCGGGGTGATCGCCTTCGTGACGGCGATGTTCCACAACCTCCATCTGATCAGCTCGTGGGCAGGCCTGATCGGGATCGCCGCTGGCGCGTACGGCCAGTTCATCTCGGTGACCACGCGCGAGCGCTTCGGCCTGATCCTCGGCCTCGGCGCATCGGCGGTCGGGTTCTTCCTGGGCATGGCACACGGCGGTCTCTTCGGCGGAATCGTCGGCTGACGGCCTCCGGGCGCCCCGGTCGCGCACGCGGACCGGGGTGCTGAGTTCCGTACGCCCAGACAGGGCGCTCGCGGGGCGCAGTAGGCTTCGGCGCGAGAGCCGGAGCCCCTGTACCCATGGGGACACACCAGCCCGAGGAGCGCCCCGAATGAGTCTGACCCTGAGGACCATCAGTCGCGAGCAGCATCTGGCGTACATCCAGACACTGCCGTCGGCGAGTCATTGCCAGGTCCCGGCATGGGCTGACGTGAAGAGCGAATGGCGCTCGGAGAACCTGGGCTGGTTCGACGACAGGACCGGTCAGCTGGTCGGCGTCGGCCTGGTGCTCTACCGACAGCTGCCCAAGCTGAAGCGCTATCTCGCGTACCTCCCCGAGGGCCCGGTCATCAACTGGTACGCCCCGAACCTCGACGAGTGGCTGCAGCCGATGCTGGCGCATCTGAAGCAGCAGGGCGCCTTCTCCGTGAAGATGGGTCCGCCGGTCGTGATCCGCCGCTGGGACGCTCCGGCGATCAAGGCAGGCATCCAGAACCCGGACGTGAAGCGCCTGCGGGACACCGAGGCCACGCACATCGAGCCGCGCGCCTTCGAGGTCTCCGACCGGCTGCGCCGGATGGGCTGGCAGCAGGGCGAGGACGGCGGCGCCGGCTTCGGCGACGTGCAGCCCCGCTTCGTCTTCCAGGTGCCGCTGGCCAACCGCTCCCTGGACGAGGTCCAGAAGGGCTTCAACCAGCTGTGGCGGCGCAACATCAAGAAGGCCGAGAAGGCCGGCGTCGAGGTCGTCCAGGGCGGTTACCAGGACCTCGCCGAGTGGCAGCGGCTCTACGAGATCACCGCGGTGCGCGACAAGTTCCGCCCGCGGCCGCTCGGCTACTTCGAGCAGATGTGGCGGTCCCTCAACTCCGAGGACCCCAACCGCATGCGGCTGTACTTCGCGCGGCACAACGGCGTGAACCTGTCGGCCGCGACGATGCTGGTCGTCGGCGGGCACGTCTGGTACTCCTACGGCGCGTCGGACAACATCGGGCGTGAGGTCCGGCCCTCGAACGCGATGCAGTGGCGGATGCTGCGCGACGCGTACGCCATGGGGGCCACCGTCTACGACCTGCGCGGCATCTCCGACTCGCTGGACGAGACCGACCACCTGTTCGGTCTGATCCAGTTCAAGGTCGGCACCGGCGGCGAGGCCGCCGAGTACATCGGCGAGTGGGACTTCCCGCTCAACAAGCTGCTGCACAAGGCGCTCGACATCTACATGTCGCGCCGCTGATCCCGCACAATCTCCTTCCACCACTCCGATACACCGCAGGCACGAGAAAGGTTCCGGGATCCAGCCATGGCGCTCACGCTCTATGTCGACACCGCGCGCTGGCGGGCACACCAGAAGCACCTGCTGGAGCAGTTCCCGGGCATCGTCCCGGTCTGCAAGGGCAATGGTTACGGCTTCGGTCACGAGCGCCTCGCCGAGGAAGCCACCCGCTTCGGCTCCGATGTCCTCGCCGTGGGCACCACCTACGAGGCCGCCAGGATCAAGGACTGGTTCAGCGGCGACCTGCTGGTCCTGACCCCGTTCCGGCGGGGCGAGGAGCCGGTGCCGCTGCCCGACCGCGTGATCCGCTCCGTGTCGTCGCTCGACGGCGTCTACGGCCTCGTGGGCGCCCGCGTCGTCATCGAGGTCATGTCCTCGATGAAGCGGCACGGCGTCAGCGAGCAGGAGCTCCCGCAGCTGCACGCCGCGATCGAGGACGTGCGCCTCGAGGGCTTCGCCCTCCACCTGCCGCTGGACCGCACCGACGGCTCGGACGCCGTCGAGGAGGTCATCGGCTGGATGGACCGCCTGCGCGCGGCCCGGCTTCCGCTGCACACGATGTTCGTCAGCCACCTCAAGGCGGGTGAACTGGCGCGTCTGCAGCAGCAGTTCCCGCAGACCCGGTTCCGCGCGCGGATCGGTACGAACCTCTGGCTGGGCGACCACGAGGCCACCGAGTACCGGGGCGCCGTCCTGGACGTCACCGCTGTCGCCAAGGGCGACCGCTTCGGCTACCGCCAGCAGAAGGCGGCGTCGGACGGCTGGCTGGTGGTCGTCGCGGGCGGCACCTCGCACGGCGTCGGCCTGGAGGCCCCGAAGGCGCTGCACGGCATGATGCCGCGCGCCAAGGGCGTGGCCCGTGCGGGCCTCGCGACCGTGAACCGCAATCTCTCGCCCTTCGTCTGGGCGGGCAAGCAGCGCTGGTTCGCGGAGCCGCCGCACATGCAGGTCTCGATCCTGTTCGTGCCGTCCGACGCGCCGGAGCCGACGGTCGGCGAGGAGCTGGTGGCCCATCTGCGGCACACCACCACGCAGTTCGACCGGATCGTCGACCGTTGAGAAGACACCGAGAGCGGTAGACGGAGGGGCCGGTACGACCACGCGTCGTACCGGCCCCTCCGTCTTCCACCTCTGTCGGCCCGTTCGCCCTCAGCGAACGCGCCTGGGCTCTGTTCCCCACTTCACGGCGGAAGACGCGGTGGCGCGGCCCGTGTGCCCCAGGACGAAGACGTCCTCCGCCTCGTCCAGCACACCCCCCGAGGGGTCGTCTTCCCCCGCCCGCCGTACGACGTCCCGTTCGGGCATCAGGATGTCGCACACGACCACTGCGCAGAGGTAGAGCGTGCCCAACAGGTGGATGGCGGTGACCAGTTGGTAGCCCTCGGTCGGCAGGCCCTTGTGGGCGTCTCCGCTCGTCGTGTACGCGAGGTACATCCAGATCCCCAGGAAGTACGCGACCTCGCACGCCTGCCAGATCAGGAAGTCCCGCCAGCGCGGGCGGGCGAGCGCGGCGAGCGGAATCAGCCACAGGACGTACTGCGGCGAGTAGACCTTGTTGGTGAGGACGAAGGCGGCGACCACCAGGAAGGCGAGCTGCGCGAAGCGCGGGCGGCGCGGCGCGGTGAGTCCGAGCGCGCCGACGGCCAGACAGGCGAGGAGCATCAGAATCGTCGCCAGGGTGTTGACCGTGTCCGTACTCAGCGGGGAGTCCATGCGCTGGGACAGGATCAGCCAGAAGGAGCCGAAGTCGACGCCACGCTCCTTGCTGAAGGTGTAGAACTTCGACCAGCCGTCGCCGGCGAGCAGGATCACCGGCAGGTTGACGATCAGCCAGGTGCCCACCGTGCCGGCCAGGGCCGCCCCGAACGCCCGCCATCGTCCCGCGCGCCAGCACAGGATCAGCAGCGGCCCGAGCAACAGCACGGGGTAGAGCTTGGCGGCCGTGGCGAGCCCGAGGAGCACACCGAAGGCGAGCGGACGCGCGCGTGACCACATCAGCATCGCGGCGGCCGTGAGAGCGACGGCGAGCAGGTCCCAGTTGATGGTGGCCGTCAGGGCGAGCGCGGGCGCGAGAGCGACGAGCAGGGCGTCCCAGGGGCGGCGCCGATGGGTCTGGGCGACGCAGAGGGCGAGGGCCGCGGTGCAGGCCATCAGTATCCCGGCGTTGACCATCCAGTAGATCTTTTCCTGATGCTGGATGGAGCCGCTGCCGGGAGTCAGCCAGGAGGCCACCTCCATGAACACCCCGGTCAGGACCGGGTACTCCAGGTACTCCATGTCGCCGGGCAGCTTGTCGAAGTACGGCACGAGGCCGTCGGCGAAACCGCGGCCCTGGTAGAGGTGCGGGATGTCTGAGTAGCAGGCGTGCGTGTACTGCGAGCTCGCCCCGAAGAACCAGGCGCCGTTGTAGCACGGCATCTTCTGGATCATTCCGAGCGCGAACATCCCGAGGGCGACGAGCGCGATGATGCGCACTGGGGTCCACCAGCTGGGCGCGAACAGCACTCTTCGTCCCGTCGGGCCCCCGATCAGCTCACTGCTGGCCCTGGCGACCTCGTCCTCCTCGGTCGGCCGCACCGGCTCGGGCTCCGGCTCCCGCGGGTCCACCGGCTCGTGCTCGCTCGCGAGCGCGGTCTCGGTGCCCGAGCCCGCACCGATCCGTCCTGAGCTGTGGGGGCCGACGCTCTCGTGCTCTGCACCATGAGAATGCGCGCCGGGGGAATCTGCGCTGTGGGGGTCTGCACTGGGCATGCCCGCCATCCTGCCGTACGCGACGGGGAACGCGGAGAGGGCCGCCGCGCCCATCGGCGCGACGACCCTCGTTTCCACGGCTCTCGTTTCACGTGAAACATCCGTGGACCGTGCCCCGGCGGTTCACCGGGTCACTCCCGCGAGCTCGGCTCAGCCCGGACCACCGATGAAGTGGCTTCCGCCGTCTTCGTTGCCCTCGTTGACCCCGCCACCGTCCGGGTCCTCCGTAGCGGGCGGTGACTGGCCGCCGGGGCCGCCGGGACCGCCGCCAACGCCCCCTTCGGCTCCGCCGTTCTCCTGGCCGCCGTCGTGGTTGCAGTCCCAGTCGAGCGGGTCACAGGTTTCCCCGGGGTCGGGCGACTTCGTCGGAGGCTTGGAGGACTTGGAATCCGAGGGCGAGGGCGACGTGGTCTTCGGCGGCTCCTCGGACTTCGTGGGAGCGGTCGTCGGGGGCGGGGTCTCACCGACGACCTCACCGATCGGCCCGGGCACGGGGAAGTTCTTCACGGGCTCACCCTTGAGCGCCCGCTCCATGTAGTCCTGCCAGATCTGCGCGGGGAACGAGGCGCCGTGGATCTTCTCCTCGCCACCCGTGCCGAACATCTCCAGGAAGTGCCGCTTCTTGTTGGACTCGTCGTCGTCGAGCCGGTACATGCTCACCGCCGTCGACAACTGCGGGGTGTAGCCGACGAACCAGGCGGACTTGTTGCCGTCCGTCGTACCGGTCTTGCCCGCGACCTGGCGGCCGACGAGCTTGGCCGACGTGCCGGTGCCCTTTTCCACGACCGTCCGCAGCACGTCGGTGACGTTGTCCGCGACCGTGTCGTCGAAGGCGCGCTTGGTCTCCTTCTTGTGGCTGTAGACCGTGTCGCCCTCGTGCTGCACCTCGGTGACGGAGTACGGGTCGTTCTGCTCACCGCTCGCGGCGAAGGTGGAGTACGCCCCCGCCATCCGGATCGCGCTCGGCGACGAGGTGCCGAGCGAGAAGGACGGGTAGTTGGCGCTCGCCATGGACCGGTCGTCCTTGAGGCCGGCGGCGATGGCCGACTCCTTCACCTTGTCCAGACCGACGTCCATGCCGAGCTGTACATAGGCCGAGTTGACCGACTGCCTCATCGCCTCGCGGAGGTCGATCTGGTAGGTCGGGGGGTTGTACGACTCATTGCCGTCGTTCTTCTGGAGCCATTCCTTGCCGTCGCGGTCGGTCCAGACGTTTCCGTCGTACTTCTGGATCTTGAGCTTGTTCTTGCCGCTGTACAGGCTCTTCGGGTTGACGACCGTGCGCTCGCTGTCCGCCTGGACCTCGCCGAGGTCCGGGTTGCGCACGCCGTTCTTGAACGCGGCGGCCAGCACGAACGGCTTGTACGTCGAACCGACCTGGGCACCGGTCTGGTCGGCGTTGTTGGTGAAGTGCTTCGTCGCGTCCTCACCGCCGTAGATGGCCCTGATCGCGCCGTCCCCGGGCTCCACCGAGGCACCGCCGAATTGGACGTGCGTGTCCTTCTCCGGGCGCAGCTTCGGCTTGATCTTCGCCTTGCGGACCTTGTTCACCGAGTCCTCGAGCTCCTTGACCTTCGCCTTGTTGAAGGTCGTGTGGATCTCGTAGCCGCCCTGCTGGAGCTGCTCGGCGGTGATCTTGGTGTTCCGGATGACGTACGCCTTGGCCAGGTCCACGAGGTAGCCGGTCTGGCCCGCCAGATCGATGTTCGAGCGCGGATTCTGCAGCTTCGGGAAGTCCTGGTACTTGGCCCGCTGGGCGGCGGTCAGCCGACCGTCCTTGACCTCTTCGTCGAGGATCCAGGACCACCGCTTCTTGGCACGTGTGGTGTTGTCCTGCGAGTTGGCGGCGGGGTCGATCTCGGGGTAGCCGGCGGGGTCGTAGTACGTGGCGCCCTTGAGCACGGTGGCGAGAAGCGCGCACTGGCTCGGGTCCAGCTCCTTGGCTTCCTTGTTGAAGTACGCCCGGGCGGCTGCCTGGATGCCGTACGCCCCACGCCCGTAGTACGCGGTGTTGAGGTAGCCGGCCATGATGTCTTCCTTGGAGACCGTCCGGCCGACCTTTATGGAGATGAAGAGCTCTTTGAACTTACGGGTGAACGTCTGCGACTGGTCGCCCAGGCGCGCGTTCTTCACGTACTGCTGGGTGATCGTCGAGCCACCCTGGGTCTGCCCGCCCTTGGCCATGTTCACCAGGGCGCGGGTGATGCCCATCGGGTCGACGCCTTTGTCGTCCTCGAAGGTCTTGTTCTCCGCCGACATGACGGCGAAGCGCATCTCCTTGGGGATGTCGTCGTAGTCGATGATCTGGCGGTTGCGCTCACCGCCGGTCGCGACCATCTGCTTGCCGTCGTCCCAGTAATAGACGTTGTTCTGCGCCTTGGCCGCCTTGTCGACCTCGGGCACCTCCACCAAGGCGTACGAGATGCCGGCGACCGCCATCACGCTGCCGAGGAAGCCGAGGAACACACCCGAGACCAGGCGCCACGACGGGACCCAGCGCCGCGCGCCGTACTTGCCCGCGCGCGGGTAGTCGATGAACCGCTTCTTGCGGGGCGGCTCGGCACCACCGCGCCCCCTGCCACGGCCCGGCCCGCTCGGACCACCGGGGCCGCCACCGCCACGACGGCCGCCACCGCCCGAGCGCCCGCCTCCGTCGGGCGCCCTGCGGCGGCCGCCGCTCGCCCCGATGGAACCGCTGCGCTGTGCGGCGCGCCGGGCCTCGGCCCGGCCGCCGTAGGGACGGCCTCCGTCATCCGGAGTGCCTGATCCCGAAGCCCCATAAGAAGAAGAGGGCGATCCGGTGTCGCCCCGCGGTGCCGCACGGCGGCCCGACGGCGCTGCTGGGGCGCCGCGCCGGGCCGCGGCGCGTCCGCCGCCCTGCGGCTGCGGCGGTTTGCGACGGTGCTCGCTCATCGAACGATTACTCCTCGGGCAGGCGCAGCTGTCCACGCCTGGAAACGGCGGCTGGTTTCCGGTCCCCCCGAAGTACGGATGCGCCCGTTCCGGAGCTCACCCGCACTGCACCGGGGACCACGACGCTCCCCGGCGTCACTTGGTTCCCGGTGGCATGCATGGCGCACAGACTACGCACCGTCAAAACCCTCGTAGAGCCGAAGTTCACCCCAAATC
The DNA here is from genome assembly GCF_055591085.1 of Streptomyces sp. NPDC041713. Classification (NCBI taxonomy): domain Bacteria; kingdom Bacillati; phylum Actinomycetota; class Actinomycetes; order Kitasatosporales; family Streptomycetaceae; genus Streptomyces; species Streptomyces sp. NPDC041713. The sequence goes on along the minus strand of NZ_JBVIZY010000003.1, from coordinate 554,567 downwards.
AGGCAAGTTACTTCCTACGAATCGGTGATGTGACGCCGTTCACCGTGCCCCCTCTTGTCTCATCCGGATCGCCGTTCTATCGTCTCGATGTATCGAGTCGATACATCAGCTCGGCATAAAGGCCGTCCCGAGGGACCGTGACAGACAGGAGGCGAAGATGAGCAGGCGCTCCGGCATCCTGGAATTCGCCGTCCTCGGTCTGCTTCGCGAGTCCCCGATGCACGGCTACGAGCTGCGTAAACGCCTCAATACGTCACTGGGAGTGTTCCGCGCCTTCAGCTACGGGACGCTGTACCCCTGCCTCAAGACGCTGGTCGCCAACGGCTGGTTGATCGAGGAGACGGGCAGCAGCCCCGAGGACGCCCTCGCAGCTCCACTCGCAGGGCGTCGCGCCAAGATCGTCTATCGGTTGACGGCGGAAGGTAAGGAGCACTTCGAGGATCTGCTGTCGCAGACCGGCCCCGACGCCTATGAGGACGAGCACTTCGCCGCCCGCTTCGCCTTCTTCGGGCAGACCTCGCGGGACGTGCGGATGCGGGTGCTCGAGGGCCGCCGCAGCCGCCTCGAAGAGCGCCTGGAGAAGATGCGCGCTTCCCTGGCCCGTACCCGGGAGCGCCTGGACGACTACACGCTCGAGCTTCAGCGCCACGGCATGGAGTCCGTGGAGCGCGAAGTGCGCTGGCTGAACGAGCTCATCGAGAGCGAGCGGGCGGGGCGGGACCAGCAACGGTCCGCCCCCGGCGGCTCCGCTCAGCAGAACAGCACATCCGGGGAGTCGGCGGGCCTGCCCCGGCGGCGGGAGACCAACCCGCCGCCGGATCCGTCCGATGACCCCACCAAGTGAGACCCAGCGTTCCGCGGGGTTTCATCCGGAATACCGAGATCACACAGGGAGCAACCGGAATGGGTTCGGTTCGCGTAGCCATCGTCGGCGTGGGCAACTGCGCCGCCTCGCTGGTCCAGGGCGTCGAGTACTACAAGGACGCAGACCCGGACGCCAAGGTCCCGGGCCTGATGCACGTCCAGTTCGGCGACTACCACGTCGGTGACGTCGAGTTCGTCGCCGCCTTCGACGTCGACGCGAAGAAGGTCGGCCTCGACCTCTCGGACGCCATCGGCGCCAGCGAGAACAACACCATCAAGATCTGCGACGTGCCGAACAAGGGCATCACCGTCCAGCGCGGTCACACCCACGACGGCCTCGGCAAGTACTACCGCGAGACCATCGAGGAGTCCTCCGAGGCCCCGGTCGACGTCGTCCAGATCCTCAAGGACCGCCAGGTCGACGTCCTCGTCTGCTACCTGCCCGTGGGCTCCGAGGACGCCGCGAAGTTCTACGCACAGTGCGCCATCGACGCCAAGGTCGCGTTCGTCAACGCCCTCCCGGTCTTCATCGCCGGCACCAAGGAGTGGGCGGACAAGTTCACCGAGGCCGGTGTCCCGATCGTCGGCGACGACATCAAGTCGCAGGTCGGCGCCACCATCACGCACCGTGTGATGGCGAAGCTGTTCGAGGACCGCGGTGTCCGTCTCGAGCGCACCATGCAGCTCAACGTCGGCGGCAACATGGACTTCAAGAACATGTTGGAGCGCGACCGCCTCGAGTCCAAGAAGATCTCGAAGACGCAGGCCGTCACCTCGCAGATCCCGGACCGTGAGCTGGGCGAGAAGAACGTCCACATCGGCCCGTCGGACTACGTGGCGTGGCTCGACGACCGCAAGTGGGCGTACGTCCGCCTCGAGGGCCGCGCCTTCGGCGACGTCCCGCTGAACCTGGAGTACAAGCTCGAGGTCTGGGACTCCCCGAACTCGGCCGGTGTCATCATCGACGCCCTGCGCGCCGCGAAGATCGCCAAGGACCGCGGCATCGGCGGCCCGATCCTCTCCGCGTCCTCGTACTTCATGAAGTCCCCGCCGGTGCAGTACTTCGACGACGAGGCGTACGACAACGTCGAGAAGTTCATCAAGGGCGAGGTCGAGCGCTGACCGAGGGGTCGAGCCCTGACCAAGGGGTCGAGCCCTGACCGAGGCAGAGCGCCGCGAGCTCTCTCCTTGTCGCTTGTAGAGGGTCCCCGGGCATTCCGCCCGGGGGCCCTTCGCGTATGTGAGGCTGTGCTCCATGGCTGTCGTCGGTGACCTGCGGATACTGCTGAGGCTGCGGGATTTCCGGCGGCTTCTCGTCGTACGGCTGCTCTCCCAGGGCGCGGACGGCGTCTACCAGGTCGCGCTCGCCACGTACGTCGTCTTCTCCCCGGAGAAGCAGACCTCGCCGGGCGCGATCGCCTCGGCCATGGCGGTGCTGCTCCTGCCCTATTCGCTGATCGGTCCCTTCGCGGGCGTGCTGCTCGACCGCTGGCGGCGCCGTCAGGTCTTCCTCTACGGCAACCTCCTGCGGGCCGTGCTCGCCTCGTTGACCGCGGTGCTGATGCTGGGCGGCGTGCCCGACTGGCTCTTCTACGTCTCCGCGCTCTGTGTCACCGCCGTCAACCGTTTCGTGCTCGCCGGGCTCTCGGCCGCGCTGCCCCGCGTGGTCGACGCCGACCGACTCGTCCTCGCCAACTCCCTCTCGCCTACCGCGGGGACGCTCGCCGCGACCGCGGGCGGCGGCCTCGCCTTCGTCGTCCGCCTGGTGGCCGCGGACTCGGACGCGGCGGTGGTCCTGCTCGGCTCGCTGCTGTACCTCTGCGCGGCGGTCGCCTCGCTCCGCATGGCCCGCGAACTGCTCGGCCCCGATCCGGAACTCGTGCCGCCACGGCTCGCGGCAGCGCTGGCCGGCACGGCACACGGCCTGGCGGCAGGGGTACGGCACCTGACGCGGCGCCCCGCGGCCGCCCGTGCGCTGGCCGCGATGACGATGATGCGGTTCTCCTACGGCGCGCTGACGGTCATGGTCCTGATGCTGTGCCGGTACGCGTGGTCGTCGACGGAGCCCGACGGGCTCGCGCTGCTCGGGCTGGCCCTGGGGGTCTCCGGCGCCGGCTTCTTCGCGGCGGCCCTGGTGACGCCGGCCGCGGTGGGGCGGTTGGGGGCGGGTGGCTGGATCATCGCCTGCGCGGGAACGGCCGCGGTCCTCGAACCGGCGCTCGGGCTCACCTTCGCCCCCGCCCCGCTGCTGGTCGCCGCCTTCGTCCTCGGCCTGACGACGCAGGGCGCGAAGATCGCCACGGACACGGTGGTGCAGTCCTCGGTGGACGACGGCTTCCGCGGACGGATCTTCTCCGTCTACGACGTCCTCTTCAACGTGGCATTCGTGGGCGCAGCGGCGGTAGCCGCCCTGATACTGCCCCCGGACGGCCGCTCGGTTCCGCTGGTCGTCACGGTGGCTCTGGTCTACGCGGCGATTGCTGGGGCTATGGCCCGCTTTGACGCGCAGTAAGTGTCACATCAGTGACACAGAGCCCCTCTGGACTTCAGAGTTCCCACTCGGCCCGGATAACTTACGGGCGTCGTATTCGCGCCATCGCGCCTTCGTTCGAGGGGGACCCCCAAAGTGACCACTCCGCCGCCCCAGGGCCAGGCTCCGTACCCGCCCCAGGGCCAGAACCCCTATGGGCAGCCGCAGGGCGGCGTCGCCCCGTACGGTCAGGCCCCCGCGGCCCCGTACCCGCCGCAGCAGGGCCAGCCGGGCGGCCCGACGGCCCCGTACCCCGCCTTCAACCAGGGCGGACCTGTCCCCCCGCCGCCCGCGCGGCGGGGCGGTGGCAAGAAGCTGATCCTGCGCATCGTCGGCTTCATCGTGGTCGCCATCCTCATAGCCGTCGGCAAGTGGATGCTCACCAAGAGCGACGCCGAGTCCACCAGCGTCGGCAGCTGCATGCACAACGACGGCACACAGTTCTCGCCGGACCTCAAGGAAGTCGACTGCTCCTCGAGCGACTCCCAGTACAAGGTGGTCGAGAAGTTCGACAACACCAGCGACAGCGACAAGTGCGAGGCCGTCAAGACCTCTGAGATCGCCTACTACCAGAGCGGCAAGGGCCACAACGTCGTGCTGTGCCTGAAGAAGACCAAGTAAGCGGAGCCGGCCGGTAGACCACCGAGGGGCGTTGTTTCACGGTTTCACGTGAAACAACGCCCCTCGGCACAGTGAGGGCGGAGTGGGTGTTTCACGTGAAACATCCCCCGCCCTCCGGCGTCCCATCGCCTCAGCTCTGCGCGGCCCACCACTCCTTGAGCGCCGCCACCGCCGCGTCCCGTTCCATCGGGCCGTTCTCCAGGCGCAGCTCAAGGAGGAACTTGTAGGCCTTGCCGATCACCGGGCCCGGGCGGACGCCCAGGACCTCCATGATGTCGTTGCCGTCGAGGTCGGGGCGGATCGAGTCCAGTTCCTCCTGCTCCTGGAGGCGGGCGATGCGCTCCTCCAGGCCGTCGTACGCACGCGACAGGGCGTTCGCCTTGCGCTTGTTGCGCGTCGTGCAGTCGGAGCGGGTCAGCTTGTGCAGGCGCTCCAGGAGGGGACCCGCGTCCCGTACGTAGCGACGTACGGCCGAGTCCGTCCACTCGCCCGTGCCGTAGCCGTGGAAGCGCAGGTGGAGCTCGACCAGGCGCGAGACGTCCTTCACGAGTTCGTTGGAGTACTTGAGCGCCGTCATGCGCTTCTTGACCATCTTGGCGCCGACCACCTCGTGGTGGTGGAAGGAGACCCGGCCGTCACTCTCGAAGCGCCGCGTGCGGGGCTTGCCGATGTCGTGCAGCAGCGCGGCGAGCCGCAGCGTCAGGTCGGGGCCGTCCGTCTCCAGGGCCATCGCCTGCTCGAGAACGATCAGGGAGTGGTCGTACACGTCCTTGTGGCGGTGGTGCTCGTCCCGCTCCAGGCGCAGCGCGGGCAGCTCGGGCAGGACCCGCTCGGCGAGCCCCGTCTCGACGAGGAGGGCCAGGCCCTTGCGCGGGTGTGCGGAGAGGAGCAGTTTGTTCAGTTCGTCGCGCACGCGCTCCGCGGAGACGATGTCGATGCGCTCGGCCATCGCCTTCATCGCGGCGACGACGTCGGGAGCCACTTCGAAGTCCAGCTGTGCGGCGAAGCGCGCGGCCCGCATCATCCGCAGCGGGTCGTCCGAGAAGGACTCTTCGGGCGTGCCGGGGGTGCGCAGCACGCGCTCCGCCAGGTCTTCGAGCCCGCCGTGCGGGTCGACGAACTCCTTCTCGGGCAGCGCCACGGCCATCGCGTTCACGGTGAAGTCACGGCGTACGAGGTCCTGCTCGATGGAGTCGCCGTAGGACACCTCGGGCTTGCGCGAGGTCCTGTCGTACGCCTCGGAGCGGTACGTCGTGACCTCGACCTGGAAGCTCTGCTCCACATCTCCGACGCGGGCCTCCTTCTGGCAGCCGACCGTGCCGAAGGCGATCCCGACCTCCCACACCGCGTCCGCCCAGGGCCTGACGATCTTCAGCACGTCCTCGGGGCGGGCGTCGGTTGTGAAGTCCAGGTCGTTGCCGAGCCGGCCCAGCAGGGCGTCCCTGACCGAGCCGCCGACCAGGGCGAGGGAGAACCCGGCCTCCTGGAAACGGCGGGCGAGATCGTCCGCGACAGGGGACACCCGCAGCAGTTCGCTGACCGCGCGGCGCTGCACCTGGCTCAGTGCGCTGGGATTGTCTTCATTGGCGTTCGGCACAACAGAAAAGGGTACGTGCACCGGACGCCCGCGGCCGACCCGATTCCCGCCCGGCCCCAGAGGCCCGCGCCGCCGCGCCGGACAGCTCTTCCGATCACGTGGAGCAGTCCGCGGCACTTCGCCACAGCGCGCATCGTTACCATGCGTGGACGCACATCCGACGACCACTGACGACGAGGGACGGGCGAACGCGTGGCCGAGGCGGCAGACTTCCCGGGGACAAGCCCCTCACCTGCCCGCCGGTGGCTGCGGCGCACCGCAGCACTGCTGGTGGGTACCCCTTTGCTGGCCGGGCTGCTGCAGGTCCCGGCGGGGACGGCGGCGCACGCCGAGCCGGGCGCGACGGCGGCCTCCACCATGCCGGGCGCGAAGGCCGACCCGACCGGCTCCCGCACCGTCGACGTCTCTGTGGACTCGCTCACCCCCACCGCCCCCGGTGAGGGCGACACGGTCACGGTTTCAGGCACGGTCACCAACAACGGCAAGCAGACGGTGACCGGCGCCCAGGTCGGGCTGCGGGTCGCGCCGCTCACCTCCCGCAGCGCCATCGACAGCGCCGCGAAGCGCACGGGCTTCCAGCCCGGGTCCGAGGGCACGGATGTCGGCGGGAAGTACGTCGACAAGTTCAGCAGGCTCGCTCCCGGCGTGCGACAGGACTTCAGCATCTCCGTACCGGCGAAGGAGCTGCCGCTGGGCGCCGAGGGCGTCTACCAGCTCGGCGTGGCCCTCACCGGGCAGAGCGCCGCCCAGCCCTACTCCCAGGTCCTCGGCATCCAGCACACCTTCCTGCCGTGGCAGCCGGACACCGCCTCCACGAAGACGAAGACCACGTACCTGTGGCCGCTCACCTCGACCAACCACCTCACGGCGAAGACCGGCTCCGACGAACAGCAGACCCCCGTCTTCAAGAACGACGACCTGGCCAAGGAGCTGGCCACGGGCGGGCGCCTGGAGCAGCTCCTGTCGCTCGGCAGCAGCCTGGACGTCACCTGGGTCATCGATCCGGACCTGCTCGCCTCGGTCGAGGCGATGACGAAGAGCTACCGGATCGAGAACCCCGACGGGAAGTCCACCAGGGCGGGCAAGCACCAGACGCTCGCCAATCAGTGGCTCAACAGCCTGCAGTCCGCCGTCAAGGGCAAGAAGGTCGTGGCCCTGCCCTTCGCCGACCCCGACCTCGCCTCGCTCGCGCACACCGGCAAGGCGGTCTCCGGTTCCCTCGGTCACCTGAGGGAGGCCACCGAGGTCGGCGCCGACGCGGTGAAGGCGATCCTGCAGGTGAAGCCGAGCACGGACTTCGCCTGGCCCGCCGACGGCGCGATCGATCCGTCGATCGTCGACGTCGCCACCTCCGCCGGTGCCCATACGGTGATCGCCCGCAGCGACAGCCTGCGCGAGACCGGCGGTCTGTCCTACACGCCGTCCGCGGCGCGGCCCATCGGTGGTGGCACGACCGCCGTGGTGGCCGACGCGCGCCTCTCCACGGCCTTCCAGGGCGACATGACGGGAGCGGAGAACTCCACCCTCGCCGTCCAGGAGTTCCTCGCCCAGAGCCTGATGATCAATCTGCAGGATCCCGACCGGCAGCGGAACATCGTCGTCGCCCCGCAGCGCATGCCCACGGCGAGCCAGGCCCAGACCATGCACAAGGCGCTGTCGGCCCTCGGCGACGAGAAGTGGTCCCAGCCCCAGGACCTGGCCGCGGCGGCGAAGGCCAAGCCGGACCCGGGCTCCAACACCCAAGTCCCGTCGGCCGGGTCCTACCCCGCCGCCCTGCGCAAGCAGGAGCTGCCGCAGCCGGCCTTCGAGGCCATCCAGAACACCCAGAGCCGGCTCAAGCGCTTCCAGGTGATCCTCACCGAGAAGGACCGGGTGGTCACCCCCTTCGGCAGGGCCATAGACCGTGAGATGTCGACGTCCTGGCGCGGCCGTCCGACGCAGGCCAAGGCCTACCGGGACAGTGTCGGGAGCTATCTGAAGGACCTCACCAGGCAGGTCTCCCTGATCCAGCGGTCCGACGCGAAGCTCTCCGGCCGCAGCGCCACCATCCCGATCTCCGTGCAGAACAACCTGGTGCAGGACGTCGAGCATCTGGTCCTGCGGCTGTCCTCGACCAACCCCACGCGTCTGAAGGTGGGCGACGGGCAGTTCGAGGAGAAGCAGATCAAGATCGCGGGCGGGCACTCCCAGTCCGTGAAGTTCACGACCACGGCCAACGCCAACGGCCCGGTCCCGGTCTACGCCCAGCTGTACACGGAGGACGGCGAGCCGTACGGCGACGTCGTGCGCTTCGACGTCAACGTCACCGAGGTCACCCCCGCCGTGATGCTCGTCATCGCCGGCGGTCTCCTGCTGCTCGTGCTGGCCGGGTTCCGGATGTACACACAGCGCAAGCGCGCGGCCCGGAAGCGGGCCGAGGAGGCGCCGGACACGGGCCCGGGCGACGGCCCGGAGGGTGGGTCCGGCAGCGAGCCCGACGAGGGCGACCCCGAGCAGCCGAGTGACCCGACACCGGACACCGCCCCGGAAAGCACGGACCCGTCGGACACGGGTGAGAGAGTGGAGCGTTGAGCGATGTCGTGGCCGGTGGGCCCGGGGACGATGAGGTGGGGTAACCATGAACGCGCCGTACGACGGTGACCGTGGCCAGGGCACGGGTGGCTCCGCTTCTCCCGAGGACCTGCCGCCCGGCTCTCCCGAGCACGGGCAGGTGCCGCCGCAGCCCGCGCCGGACATGTACCTCCAGGACGCCTACGACCAGGATCCCTACCGGGCGCAGGACCTCTCCGCCCAGGACCCGGTGACCGAGGCCCTCTACGACCGCGCGGCGCACCCACCGCCGCCGCCGGGCACCTACCCGCAGCAGCCGCTCTACGGCCAACCGCCCGCCCCGCCGCACGCTCCCGACCCCCGCAGGTGGGCGCAGACCCCGCCCCCCGAGCCGGAGGGCCCGACCCGGCACCTGCCGTACGGCGACGACGCCCGTACGACGCAATTCGTGGGCGTCGACGACCTGGTCACCCAGGCCGGCGAGGAGCGGCACGAGCCGGACGCCTTCGCCCACCTCTTCCGCGACCAGCAGCCCGGCGGGTACGGCGGCGGACAGGCCGACTACCAGCAGGACGCGTATCCCCGTGAGGGCTACCAGCAGGGCGGCTATCAGCAGCAGAGCGGATACCCCCAGCAAGGCGGTTACCAGCAGCAGGGCTACCCCCAGGGTGGTCACCCGCAGGGCGCCTACCAGCAGGGCGGCCATCCCGAGGACAACGGATACCCGCAGGACAACGGCTATCCCCAGGGCTATCAGCAGGGCGGCGACTATCCGCAGGACGGCGGCCATCCGCAGGGCAACGGCTACCCGCTGCCCGTCGACGGCGGCTACCCGCCCGCCGCCGAGCAGCCGGTCGTCCCGGCGCCGGCCGCCGCTCCGGTGACCGATTCCGCGCCGGCCCCCGCCGCGCCGTCGCCCGCCCCCGCCGGCAAGTCGGGCGGCCGCGCGTCGAGCCTGCTGAAGTCCAGCGCGGTCATGGCGGCCGGCACGCTCGTCTCCCGCCTCACCGGCTTCATCCGCTCCGCCCTGATCGTCTCGGCGCTCGGTGTCGGTCTGCTCGGCGACACCTTCCAGGTCGTCTACCAGATCCCGACGATGATCTACATCCTCACCGTCGGCGGCGGCCTCAACTCGGTCTTCGTGCCCCAGCTGGTGCGCTCCATGAAGGAGGACGACGACGGCGGCGAGGCCTACGCCAACCGCCTCCTGACGCTCGTGATGGTGGCGCTCGGCGCGCTCACCGTCCTGGGCATCGTCCTGGCACCGCAGCTGGTCCGGGTGATGTCGGTGCCGGTCGCTGACGACCCGGCGGCCACCGAGGTCGGCGTCACCCTGCTCCGCTACTTCCTGCCCTCGATCTTCTTCATGGGCGTCCACGTGGTGATGGGACAGATCCTCAACTCGCGCGGCAAGTTCGGCGCGATGATGTGGACGCCGGTCCTGAACAACATCGTCATCATCTCGACGCTCGGCATGTTCATCTGGGTGTACGGGTCGTCGGCCGAGTCCGGCATGACGGTGAACAGCATCCCGCCGCAGGCCGAGCGCCTCCTCGGCGTCGGTGTCCTGCTCGGCCTGGTCGTCCAGGCGCTTGCGATGATCCCCTACCTCCGCGAGACCGGGTTCAGCCTGCGCCCCCGCTTCGACTGGAAGGGCCACGGCCTCGGCAAGGCCGCCAAGCTCGCCAAGTGGACCATCCTCTTCGTCCTCGCCAACCAGGCGGGCGCGATCGTCGTGACGCAGCTGGCGACCGCGGCCACCACCGACCTGCCCGCGACGAGCGGCATCGGCTTCGCCGCCTACGCGAACGCCCAGCTCATCTGGGGCCTCCCGCAGGCCATCATCACGGTCTCCCTGATGGCGGCCCTGCTGCCCCGGCTCGCCCGGTCCGCGCACGACGGCGACACCGGCTCCGTACGCGACGACATCTCGCAGGGCCTGCGCACCACGGCCGTCGCGATCGTCCCGATCGCCTTCGGATTCGTCGCGCTCGGCATCCCGATGTGCACCCTGATCTTCGGCTCCTCGGGCAGCGCCCAGGCCACGAACATGGGCTACATGCTGATGGCCTTCGGCCTCGGCCTGATCCCCTACTCCGTGCAGTACGTGGTGCTGCGCGCCTTCTACGCCTACGAGGACACCCGCACGCCCTTCTACAACACGGTCATCGTCGCGGCCGTCAACGCCGCCGCCTCCGGCGCCTGCTACATGCTGCTGCCCACGCGCTGGGCGGTCACCGGCATGGCCGCCGTGTACGGCCTCGCGTACGCCATCGGCGTGGGCGTCGCCTGGCGCCGGCTGCGCAAGCGCCTCGGCGGCGACCTGGACGGCGCCAACGTCCTGCGCACCTACGCCCGCCTCGGGATCGCGGCGCTGCCCGCGGCCCTGCTCAGCGGCGGCGCCGCGTACGCGGTCACCCAGGCGCTCGGACAGGGCGTCCTCGGGTCGCTGGCGGCCTTGCTGGCCGGTGGCGTGGTCCTGCTCGGTGTCTTCTTCGTCGCCGCGAAGCGCATGCGGATCGCGGAACTCAACTCGATGGTCGGCATGGTCCGCGGCCGTCTCGGTCGCTGAGATGGGCGGCCGCGCACAACCATCGCCAGCCACCGTGTGTCGTGCATAGCGCCAGACTGTGGGCACAATTGGCTTTGGCGTCTGACGGAGCGCAATGGATGGGGAGGCAGGAACGACGGTGGCGGAACGGAGCACGGCTGCCGTCGACGTGGCAGACAACAGCGGCGAGGAGCCGCTGACCGCGAAGGCGGAACAGGCCACGGCCGACGGGGTGGCCCAGACCCGGGAGCGGGACACGGCAGCAGACGAAGACGGGGCGGACAACGACAAGTCCACGAGCCGCGGGGCCTCCTCACCCCCCGAGCTGCACAGTGGCCACAAGCTCGCCAGACGCTATCGGCTCGAGGAGTGCGTCACCCGTCTGGACGGTTTCAGCAGTTGGCGTGCTGTCGACGAGAAGCTCCGACGTGCCGTCGGCGTGCACCTGCTGCCCGCCGACCACCCGAGGGCCCGCTCGGTCCTCGCCGCGGCCCGTTCCTCGGCGCTGCTCGGCGACCCGCGTTTCGTGCAGGTCCTGGACGCGGTCGAGGAGAACGACCTCGTCTACGTGGTCCACGAATGGCTCCCGGACGCCACGGAACTGACCGCGCTGCTCGCCGCGAGCCCGCTGGAGGCCCACGACGCCTACCAGCTCGTCAGCCAGGTCTCACAGGCCATGGCCGCCGCGCACCGTGAGGGGCTGGCCCATCTGCGGCTGACCCCGGGCGCGATCCTGCGCACCTCGACGGGCCAGTACCGCATCCGCGGCCTCGCGGTGAACGCCGCCCTGCGCGGCATCAGCTCCGAGACCCCGCAGCGCACGGACACCGAGGCGATCGGCGCTCTCCTGTACGCCTCGCTGACCCAGCGCTGGCCGTACGAAGAGGACGCGTACGGCCTCTCCGGGCTGCCCAAGGACGTCGGCCTCATCGCCCCCGACCAGGTGCGCGCCGGCATCCACCGCGGCCTGTCGGAGCTCGCCATGCGCGCGCTCGTCAACGACGGTGCGACCGCGTCACGGCAGGACCCTCCGTGCACGACTCCGGAGGAGCTGGTGAAGGCGATCGGCGAGATGCCCCGCATCCGCCCGCCGGAGCCCGCGTTCACGGCGCCGCCGGAGTACCAGCACACCACGTACCAACAGGGCACGTACGGCCGCACCCAGGTCCACCCGGGCGTCACGCAGCCGGTGCCCACGCCCCCGCCTCCGCTGCAGAGCCGAACCGGCAAGGTGCTCAAGTGGGGTGTCTCCGCCCTGCTCATCGCCGCGCTCGGACTGGGCAGCTGGCAGCTGGCGGACGCTCTGATGGACCGCGAGAACTCCAGCGACCCCGGCACCACGCACACCAACGAAAGCGGCGAGAAGGGCCAGCCCAAGCCCGCCAAACCGATCGCGATCAAGGGCGCCCAGGAGTTCGTCGCGTCGGGCGGGGCCCAGGCCCCGGGAGACGTCGGCAACACCTACGACACCGACGGGTCCTCGCTCTGGCGGACCAAGACCTTCAATGAGGGCCCGAGGCTCGCCCCGTACAAGCCCGGTGTCGGTATCGTCTACGACCTCGGGTCGGCACAGAACGTCTCCGAGGCGTCGATAGCCCTTCACTACGGCGGTGACCACACCACGGTCGAGCTGTACGCCGCGGACTCCCTGACGCCCTCGACAGACATCGCCTCCCTGAAGAAGATCGGCACTGCCACCACGTCGGGCCAGACCCTGAAGATCAAAGCGAAGAAGCCCGTGAAGTCGCAGTACGTGCTCCTCTGGATGACTGCGGTTCCGCGTTCCGGTGCCGACGGGTATTACCGGGCGGGGTACAAGCAGGCGATCACCGACGTGAAGCTCAAGGGCTAGCAGGCCCGCCAAGGCTCACAGGGGAGGGGGTTCGACGGTGGACGGCACCGCGCACGGCGACATGAGCGACAAGGACCTCCTCGCCCGCCATGTCGCGGGCGACAAGGACGCCTTCGGCGAGATCGTGCGGCGCCACCGCGACCGGCTCTGGGCCGTGGCGCTGCGCACCCTGGGGGACCGCGAGGAGGCGGCCGACGCTGTGCAGGACGCGTTGGTCTCCGCCTACCGCGCGGCCCACACCTTCCGGGGACAGTCGGCCGTGACGACCTGGCTGCACCGCATCACCGTGAACGCCTGTCTCGACCGGGCGCGCAAGGCGGCCTCCCGCAAGACCTCCCCGATCGACGACGCCGAGCGTCTCGAGCAGCTCCTGGAGCCGGAGGAGTCCGCCGCCGCGCCGGTGGAGCGGGGGGATCTGCACCGGGAGCTCGTGGAGGCGCTCGGCACCCTCCCGCCCGAACAACGGGCCGCGCTCGTCCTGGTCGACATGCAGGGTTATCCGGTGGCCGAGGCCGCCGATGTGCTCGACGTTCCCACCGGCACGGTCAAGAGCCGCTGTGCTCGTGGCAGAGCCAGACTGCTGCCGCTCCTCACCCACCTGCGGACGGAGTCGCCTCCGGGCGACGGAGACGACGGCGCCGCCGCGGGCGACGGACAGAGCAAGAAGCCCGGCGCCGGAAGGAACCGGACGCAGGAGCCATCCGTCCCACCGGCAGCAGGACCACGGGATACGGGCACGAGCGATTCAGCTGCTGTGAAGGGCGGAGGTGGGCGAGCGTGACAACCACGACCGACTCGGCAGGGCATCCGGACGTCGCTGAGATCTCCGACCTGATCGAAGGTCTACTCTCTCCGTCGCGTACGAGCGAGGTGCGGAGCCACCTGGCCGACTGTGAGCTCTGTGCCGACGTCCACGCCTCACTGGAGGAGATCCGCGGTCTGCTCGGCACCCTGCCGGGCCCGCCGCGCATGCCGGATGACGTGGCCGGACGCATCGACGCCGCCTTGGCGGCCGAGGCACTGCTGGACTCCACGACCTCCGAGAACGTTCCCGCAGAAGCGGTCCCCGAGCGCGTGGCCGTGGGTTCGGCACCCGCGACCGCGCATGTTTCACGTGAAACAACGCCCGCTCCCGCGCTCTCCGGGACCGCCACCGACCGCCCCGCGGGTCATTCCCGTGCGGCCACCGGCCCGGGACGCGGAGGCCGGCTGCGCGGCACCCGCCGCCGCACCGCGGTACTCGGCGCCGTCTTCACCGCCGCCGCCATCGGCCTCGGCACCCTGCTGACACAGACCATGGGGAGCGACCCCGGCGGGACGAGCGAGTCCGCATCGAAACGGCCGAACTCCGCGGAGGCCTTCTCCGGGAAAGAGATCAAGGGCCGCGTCGCCGACCTCCTCGACAAGAACCACGTCAAGAAGGCTCCGGGGAAGTCGGAGGCGTCGACTCCGTCCTTCGCCCCTCGCTCCAGCCCGGAGTCGCCCAAGATGGACTCCACGCTGCGGGCGGTCGAGGTTCCGGAGTGCATCCAGCGCGGCATCGGCGACAGGACTCCGCTCGCCGCCGAGAAGGGCTCGTACGAGGGCAAGCGCGCCTACCTCGTCGTGGTGCCCCATGACTCCGAGAGCGACATGGTCTCCGCATACGTCGTCGATGCCGCCTGTGTGGGCACGTCCTCGTCGGCCGCGGGCAAGGTCCTCGTGACACACACGTACCCGCAGGGCTGACGTCCCCGGGGTTTTTCCCGCGCCGTTCTGCGGGTACTCAACGCTGCTGCCAGCGGTCTTGTGGTGCATGGCACTCTCCCTCCTCGCCCGCTCCCGTGCGCGCGGACGTGTCGGGGAATGCACGCCCCGTAGGATCCGTTGGGTGGGGTGAGAGTCCTGATACAGGTACCCCGCCAGCAGTACGCAGCAGTCCCCAGAGACGAGGAATCAAGCCGTGACCGACGTCCGTAACGTGATCATCATCGGCTCCGGGCCCGCCGGCTACACGGCGGCGCTCTACACCGCGCGCGCGTCGCTGAAGCCGCTGGTGTTCGAGGGCGCCGTCACCGCCGGCGGTGCGCTGATGAACACCACCGAGGTGGAGAACTTCCCCGGCTTCCAGGACAGCGTCATGGGCCCTGAGCTCATGGACAACATGCGGGCCCAGGCCGAGCGCTTCGGCGCCGAGCTCGTGCCCGACGACGTCGTCGCCGTGGACCTCAGCGGTGAGATCAAGACCGTGACGGACACCGCGGGCACCGTGCACCGCGCGAAGACCGTCATCGTCACCACCGGCTCCCAGCACCGCAAGCTGGGCCTGCCGAACGAGGACGCCCTCTCCGGCCGCGGTGTCTCCTGGTGCGCCACCTGTGACGGGTTCTTCTTCAAGGACCAGGACATCGCCGTGATCGGCGGCGGCGACACCGCGATGGAGGAGGCCACCTTCCTCTCGCGCTTCGCCAAGTCCGTGACGATCGTGCACCGCCGCGACACCCTGCGCGCCTCCAAGGCGATGCAGGACCGCGCCTTCGCCGACCCGAAGATCTCGTTCATCTGGGACAGCGAGATCGCCGAGATCAAGGGTGACCCGAAGCTCGAAGGTCTGACGCTGCGCAACCTGAAGACGGGCGAGACGTCCGAGCTGCCGGTGACGGGCCTGTTCATCGCGATCGGCCACGACCCGCGCACCGAGCTCTTCAAGGGCCAGCTCGAACTGGACGACGAGGGGTACCTGAAGGTCGAGGCGCCCTCGACCCGGACGAACCTGACCGGTGTCTTCGGCGCCGGTGACGTCGTCGACCACACCTACCGTCAGGCCATCACGGCGGCCGGCACCGGCTGCTCGGCCGCTCTCGACGCCGAGCGTTTCCTGGCGGCGCTCTCCGACGCCGAGGCCGCGGAGCCCGAGAAGACCCCGACCGCCAGCGTCTGACCCGTACCCTTCCCCCTTGCACCACCCCGAGAAATGAGGAGCCCGCAGTGGCCGGCAACCTGAAGAACGTGACGGACGCCTCCTTCGACGAGGACGTCCTCAAGAGCGACAAGCCCGTCCTGGTGGACTTCTGGGCCGCTTGGTGCGGCCCGTGCCGTCAGATCGCCCCGTCCCTCGAGGCCATTGCCGCCGAGCACGGCGACAAGATCGAGGTCGTCAAGCTCAACATCGACGAGAACCCGGCGACGGCCGCCAAGTACGGCGTCATGTCCATCCCGACCCTGAACGTCTACCAGGGTGGCGAGGTGGCCAAGACCATCGTGGGCGCCAAGCCGAAGGCTGCGATCGTCCGCGACCTCGAGGACTTCATCGCCGAGTAATCAGCGACGATGTTTCACGTGAAACACGAATGGACCAGTCCCTCCGGGGGCTGGTCCATTCGTCGTTCGGCGACCCGGTCGCCGGGCTCATAGCGGCCGGAGCGCGGGCTCCTTCTGGACCGCCCCCAACAGCCGGTCGAGCGCCAGCTCGACGTCCTCCTTCCAGGAGAGCGTCGTGCGCAGTTCGAGCCGCAGCCGCGGATAGGCAGGGTGGGGGCGGACCGTCTTGAAGCCCACCGCCAGCAGGTGATCGGCGGGCAGCAGACACGCCGGCTTCTCCCAGCGCGCGTCCCCGAAGGCCTCGATCGCCTTGAAGCCCCTGCGCAGCAGATCCTTCGCCACCGTCTGGACCATCACCCGGCCCAGCCCCTGACCTTGGTAGCCCGGCATGATCCAGGCGGTCATCAACTGCACGGCGTCCGGGGCCACCGGGCTCGTGGGGAAGGCCGTGGAGCGCGGCACATACGCCGGCGGCGCGTAGAGCACGAAGCCCACCGGCATGTCGTCGACATAGACCACCCGGCCGCAGGATCCCCATTCCAGGAGAACGGCGGAGATCCACGCCTCTTTCTCCAGCTCCGGGGTTCCGGCCTTCACCGCCGCCTGGCCGCTGACCGG
The DNA here is from genome assembly GCF_055591085.1 of Streptomyces sp. NPDC041713. Classification (NCBI taxonomy): domain Bacteria; kingdom Bacillati; phylum Actinomycetota; class Actinomycetes; order Kitasatosporales; family Streptomycetaceae; genus Streptomyces; species Streptomyces sp. NPDC041713. Next base: position 538,084 of record NZ_JBVIZY010000003.1, on the reverse strand, counting down.
GTCCAGCTCCCAGAAGACACATGTGCGGCACCGCTCGGGGAGATCCGGGAGGTTGTCCAGTGTGAGCGGTACGAGCCGACGCCCCATGAACGCGATTCCTCATTTCCCTCGGCCGCCGTGCAGCGGGCGGCCGCCTCCTCCATGAGGGGCCGCCAGGTAATGCGCCATACCCGAACGCATCGTATCCACGATGTGATTGCACCGAAACCGTAAGAAAGCAAAGAGCGGGCCGTGTTCCGGTACAGACCGGACACGGCCCGCTCTCGCGGTGCCGGGCTCTGCGGCTCAGGCTTCCTTGTCTCCGGAGGTGCCCTCGGGGGTGTCGTCCGCGTCGGCCTCGGCCAGGCCGTTCTTCAGCACCGGCCCCTCTTCCGGGGCCAGCGTGCTGAGGATGCGCTCCAGGTCTTCCAGAGAGGCGAAGTCAACGACGATCTTCCCCTTCTTCTGGCCCAGGTCCACCCTGACCCGCGTCTCGAACCGGTCGGAGAGGCGGGTGGCGAGGCTGGTCAGCGCCGGCGAGACACGGGCGCCGGCGCGCGGCCCCTTGGCCTTCGGGGCGCTCTGCGGCCGGGACCCCATGAGGGTCACGATCTCCTCGACGGCACGCACCGAGAGCCCTTCGGCCACGATGCGGTGCGCCAGCCGGTCCTGCTCCTCCGAGTCCTCGACGGAGAGCAGTGCACGGGCGTGCCCCGCGGAGAGGACTCCGGCGGCGACGCGGCGCTGCACGGCCGGCGAGAGCTTCAGCAGCCGCAGCGTGTTGGAGACCTGCGGACGGGACCGGCCGATGCGGTCCGCCAGCTGGTCGTGCGTGCAGTTGAAGTCCTTGAGCAACTGGTCGTAGGCGGCGGCCTCTTCCAGCGGGTTCAGCTGGGCGCGGTGCAGGTTCTCCAGCAGCGCGTCCAGGAGGAGCTTCTCGTCCTCCGTGGCCCGCACGATGGCGGGGATCCGCTCAAGCCCTGCCTCCCGGCAGGCCCGCCAGCGCCGCTCACCCATGATGAGCTCGTAGCGCGCGGGGCCCAGCTGCCGGACGACGACCGGCTGGAGGAGACCGACCTCCTTGATGGAGGTCACCAGCTCGGCGAGTGCGTCCTCGTCGAACACCACACGCGGCTGCTGCGGGTTGGGCTTGATGGAGTCCAGCGGCAGCTCGGCGAAGTATGCCCCGGCGACCGTCTGATTCTCCGTCGGTGCCTCCGCGGCCTGGCGAGGCGGCTCGACCGTTTCACGTGAAACAGGGCTCTGGGGAAGCGCCGTCACCTTCGCGGCCGCCACTCCACGCTCAGCCGTCAGCACCGGCACCGCCGAGGGGGAAGCCGAGGCTCCATCCGCACTCGGTGAGGGCTGCCTCTCCGTCGGGGCTGCAGGGATCAGGGCGCCGAGGCCTCGGCCCAGTCCTCTCCGTCGCTCGCTCACTGCATCCCCTCCGTCATGCTGTGCTGGTCGTTCTGAGCGCCCACGTGGGCGTGCTGGGCGTCGTAGCGCACCCCGACCCCGCGCAGCGCGATTTCTCGTGCCGCTTCGAAGTAGGAGAGAGCCCCGCTCGACCCCGGGTCGTAGGTGAGCACCGTCTGGCCGTAGCTCGGCGCTTCGGAGATACGGACCGACCGCGGAATGCTCGTCCGCAGCACCTCCTCGCCGAAGTGGCTGCGCACCTCGTCCGCCACCTGCGAGGCGAGCCGGGTCCTGCCGTCGTACATGGTGAGCAGGATCGTCGACACATGCAGGTTCGGGTTCAGGTGCCCGCGGACCAGATCGACGTTCCGCAGGAGCTGGCCGAGCCCTTCCAGCGCGTAGTACTCACACTGGATGGGGATCAGCACCTCCGCGCCGGCCACCAGGGCGTTGACCGTCAGCAGGCCCAGGGACGGCGGGCAGTCGATGAGGATGTAGTCCAGCGGCTGCTCGTACGCCTGGATCGCTCGCTGCAACCGACTCTCCCGCGCCACCAGCGACACCAGCTCGATCTCCGCACCGGCGAGATCGATGGTGGCCGGGGCGCAGAAGAGTCCCTCGACATCGGACACCGGCTGCACGACGTCGGAGAGCGGCTTGCTCTCCACCAGCACGTCGTAGATGGACGGCACTTCGGCGTGATGGTCGATACCGAGAGCTGTGGAGGCGTTGCCCTGCGGGTCCAGGTCGATCACCAGGACGCGGGCGCCGTGCAGAGCGAGCGAGGCGGCGAGATTGACGGTCGTCGTCGTCTTGCCCACCCCGCCCTTCTGGTTGGCGACCACCATGACGCGGGTCTGCTCGGGGCGCGGCAGGCCTTCGCCTGCGCGGCCGAGTGCTTCTACTGCCAGTTGGGCAGCACGACCGATGGGTGTGTCGTCCATCGGGGTCGGTGTTTCACGTGAAACATCCTCCCCCGCCGACTCGGTACGGGGACCGGGGACCGGATCGGTCATCGGTCCCGCGATGTTGGCGTCGGACCGCAAGGATTCACTCTCCTCGACATCAGGCTCGCAATGAACAGAGCCTCCCATGCTTTGAGGGTCATGAACCAGCGAGGCCCGGTCTTCTGTGGACGAATCCACCTCTGTGGAAAACTCCGTGCCCTTATCGAGGGAACCGAGTGGCCGGCGGTCGCGAGGTTCCGCAGCGCGGCCGCGACTGATGATGCCATGCAGCAGTGAGCGACGTTTCACGTGAAACACGATGCACGGCAGCCGGGGTGCCGCTGGTGCGACACCCCGGTATGCGTACGTTTGGCAGCTTGTGTGGAGTACGGCTCGTCGTCAGGACGGATCAGCGACGCCGGTTTGGGAGCGCCGGGCCGCGCGCCTCAGCGGCGTCGACGCGTGCGGCCGGTGCGGGCGGCCTTGGCGCGCTTCGCTGCGAAGCGCACACCGCCGGGGCTCTCTCCGACCTCGACCCGTACGACCGTGGACTGCGGGTCCACCACGCCCTCGCCGACCTGCAGCACCGAGATGTCCACCGCGCCCAGCTTGCTCAGCGCGGCGCCTGCCGCCTTGACCTCTTCCTCGGCGGTGTCGCCCTTGAGGAGCAGCATCTCTCCGTACGGGCGGAGCAGCGGGACGCCCCAGGCCGCGAGGCGGTCCAGTGGTGCGACGGCTCGCGCGGTCACGACATGGACGGGAGGCAGCTTGCCGAGGACTTCCTCGGCACGGCCCCGCACCACCGTGACGTGGTCGAGGCCGAGCAGCTCGACGACCTCGGTCAGGAAGTTCGTGCGCCGCAGCAGCGGCTCCAGGAGCGTGATCTTCAGGTCCGGGCGGACCAGAGCCAGGGGGATACCCGGCAGTCCGGCGCCCGAGCCGACGTCGCACACGGTGACGCCCTCGGGCACCACCTCGGAGAGCACCGCGCAGTTCAGCAGATGCCGTTCCCACAGCCGTGGCACTTCGCGGGGGCCGATCAGGCCCCGCTGCACTCCCGCGTCGGCCAGCAGTTCCGCGTACCGGACCGCGTCCGAGAAGCGATCACCGAATACCGTCCGGGCCTCTTCGGGCGCCGGGGGGAGCTCCGCTGCCTCCGTCACGGGGGCCGTCCTTCCGTACCGCACTGGGGGTGGCTGACTATCAGGCTGACAAAGATCGGCCCCGCCTGCGAACAGACGGGGCCGGATAACGCTGTGCCGATCAGGCAGGGAGAACGACGACGAAGCGCTGCGGCTCCTCGCCCTCGGACTCGCTGCGCAGGCCGGCGGCCTTGACCGCGTCGTGCACGACCTTGCGCTCGAACGGCGTCATCGGGTCGAGCTTGGCGGGCTCGCCGGAGCTCTTCACGTCGGCCGCTGCCTTGGCACCCAGCTCCGAGAGCTCCTCGCGCTTCTGGGCGCGGTAGCCCCCGATGTCCAGCATCAGGCGGCTGCGGTCGCCCGTCTCGCGGTGGACGGCGAGACGCGTGAGCTCCTGCAGGGCCTCCAGGACCTCACCGTCGCGGCCGACGAGCTTCTGCAGATCGCGGCTGTCGCTGTCGCTGATGATCGAGACAGCGGCCCGGTCGGCCTCGACGTCCATGTCGATGTCGCCGTCGAGGTCGGCGATGTCGAGCAGACCCTCGAGGTAGTCCGCGGCGATCTCGCCCTCCTGCTCGAGGCGGGAGAGGGTGTCGCCGGCCTCGGCTGCGGCGGAGGTGGTGGTGCCTTCCGTCACTGGATGGGCTCCTTCTACTTCTTGGAGGACGGGTGCTTGGGCCGCTGCTGGCCCTTGCGCTGCTGTCCCGACTTGGCTCGGCTGCGCTGACCGGCGCCAGGCTGGTTGCCCTGCTTGGTGGTGTCACCGGCCGGCTTGGTCTTGGGGGAAGCGCCCTCGGGCTCGGCCGCGGTCTTCTCCAGCGAAGGCTTCGTCTCGGAGGAGACGTCCGCCTTGGTGGCGCCCGCCGCCTGCGTCGTGGCGGTCTGGCGCTTGGACTTGCTCTGACGCTTGGGCTGCTGGCGCTTCGGGGCGCCCTGGCCGCCGGGCGTGCCGTCCTCGGTCTCGGTGAGGACGGTGGTGTCGCTCTCCACCACGGTGCCGTCGGCCTGGGCCGCGAGGCCCGCCTTGGTCAGACCGTTGATGAACTTGCGCTCGAACTCGTTGCGGTCCCGGCCCTTGGCGACGATCGCCTTGATGATGTTCGTGTTGCCGCGCCCCCGCACCTTCTTGGTGTGCGTGATCTGCTTCTGCAGGCGCTCCAGGAAGGCGGCCTGGGCCTTGGAGCCGGGGGTGGGGTTACGGCGGATCACGAACATCTGCTGGCCCATGGTCCACACGTTGGTGGTCAGCCAGTAGACGAGGACACCGACGGGGAAGTTGATGCCGAAGACGGCGAACATGACCGGGAAGACATACATCAGCATCTTCTGCTGCTGCATGAACGGCGTCTTGACCGTGGTGTCGACGTTCTTCGTCATCAGCTGGCGCTGCGTGAAGAACTGCGACGCCGACATCATGATGATCATGATCGCGGTGACGACCCGGACATCGGTGAGGGTGGCGCCGAGGGAGGCGACCTTGTCCGCGCTGTCGGTGAACTTCGCGGCCAGCGGGGCACCGACGATGTGCGCCTTACGCGCGCTCTCCAGGAGCTGGTCGTCGATGACGCCGATCGTCTTGCCGGTCGCGATGCCGTTGAGCACGTGGTACAGCGCGAAGAAGAAGGGCGACTGCGCCAGGATGGGAAGGCACGAGGAGAGCGGGTTGGTGCCCGACTCCTTGTACAGCTTCATCATCTCTTCGGACTGGCGCTGCTTGTCGCTCTTGTAGCGCTCCTGGATCTTCTTCATCTCGGGCTGCAGCGTCTGCATCGCCCGAGTCGCCTTGATCTGCTTCACGAAGAGCGGGATCAGGCAGATCCGGATCAGGATCACCAGGGACACGATGGACAGGCCCCAGGCCCAGCCCGTGTCGGGACCGAAGATCTTCCCGTACACCGAGTGGAACTGGACGATGACCCACGAAACTGGTGTCGTGATAAAGCTGAAGAGACTGGCAATCGTGTCCACTAATCAGGCTCCTTGAGCATGGGACGGGGTCTCGGTCTCGGCGGCCGTTCCCGGGGGGAGTTCCCCGGTCGGGGCGCCTGCGGCGGAGGGCCCGCCCTTGCGTTCGCGCCAGGCGGCGCGCAGCATCTCGTGCCACCGCGGACGCTTGCGCGGCGGAACATGGTCGACGCCACCGAGCGACCACGGATTGCACCGCAGGATGCGCCAGGCAGTGAGCGCCGTTCCCTTGATCGCTCCGTGCCGGTCGATGGCCAGGTAGCCGTAGCGAGAACACGACGGGTAGTACTTGCACACCGGGCCGAGCAGTGGACTGATCGTCCACTGGTACAGCTTGATCAGAGCCAGCAGTGGGTACTTCATCGCGCGCCCCCTCCCAGCAGCCGCTCCAAGGCGGCATCCAGGTCTCGGGCCAGCTGTGCATGGTCGGCGTCGCCCGCTCCGGGCAGCGCTCGTACTACTACCAGGCTACCGGGGGGCAGCTCGGCCACCCGGTCGCGCATCAGATGACGGAGTCGGCGCTTCACGGCGTTGCGCACGACCGCTCCGCCCACGGCCTTGCTGACGACGAAACCCGCACGTGTCGGGGGATGGCTCTCCCCTGACACGTGCGGGTCCGTTGCGCCGCTGCGTAGATGGACGACGAGAAGCGGGCGTCCGGCCCGGCGTCCTCGGCGTACCGCGGTCGCGAAGTCTTCGCGCCGCCTCAGCCGATGCTCGGTAGGCAGCACGACGTCATGACCTGACTGAGATCAGGCGGACAGGCTGGCGCGACCCTTGCCACGACGGTTCGCGAGAATCGCGCGGCCGGCGCGGGTGCGCATCCGCAGGCGGAAGCCGTGGGTCTTGGCGCGGCGACGGTTGTTCGGCTGGAAGGTGCGCTTGCTCACTCGGGGGCTCCAGAAATGATCGTGTGGTGGCGGGACATCGCCTGGCTGTCACCGTGCGCCCACGAGAAGCTCGCGAATACGCACCGAGTGCACCGCTTCACAATCACAGATCGTGATCTTTGCCCATCGGAGGCAGGCGGCAGCAGCCATCGACAACTCGACCTGGTCACGGTACGCGGGGCTGCGCCATCCGGTCAAACCGGCTGTCGAGGGGAGACACTGTGCACAGCCTGTGGACAACAACTTGAACCGTACCCGTCGCCCTGACTACCGTGACGGAACTCCGATTCGTTCCTTTCTTCTCCCCATCCCGATGTCCGTCCCGAGAACCACACGTTCGTGGGACCCCGTGAGAGAGCGTGCCCTGTGGCTGATGTACCTGCCGATCTTGCCGCAGTGTGGCCACGAGTTCTGGAACATCTGCTGGGTGAGGGCCGCGGGCAGGGCGTGGAGGCGAAGGACGAGCGGTGGCTGCGGAGCTGCCAGCCCCTGGCGCTCGTCGCCGACACCGCGCTGCTCGCTGTTCCGAACGAATTCGCCAAGGGCGTACTGGAGGGGCGTCTCGCCCCCGTGGTCAGCGAGACCCTGAGCCGCGAGTGCGGCCGTCCGATCCGTATCGCCATCACGGTCGACGACTCGGTCGGCGAGCCCCCGGGCCCGCCGGCCCCGCCCGTCCAGCACCAGAGCCCTCAGCACCAGGCCCCCCAGCAACAGCAGTCACACCAGCAGCAGTCACATCAGCAGCGCTACGACGAGCCCGAGCTGCCGCCCGCCTCCGGGCAGGGGCACGACGCGTACGACACCTACGGACGCCGCCCCGCGGACGAGCACCAGGGCGGATCCCGCTCCGAGCAGCTGCCGACCGCGCGCCCGGCCTACCCCGACTACCAGCGCCCCGCTCCCGGCGCCTGGCCGCAGCAGCAGCCTCAGCAGCAGGACGACTACGGCTGGCAGCAGCCGCGACTCGGCTTCCCCGACCGCGACCCGTACGCGAACCCGGTCCAGCAGCCGCAGCACGACTACCGTTCGCAGCCGCCGCAGGAGCGTTACGAACAGCAGCGCTCCGAGCAGCACGACCGGCGCGAGCGCCACGACCTGTCGGAGCCGCCCGGCGGCCACCGGGGCGGCGGTCACGGCACCCACGGCGGCCACGGCGTGCACCGGGGCGGCCCGGTCGGGCCCACTTCATCCAGCGGCGCCCCCGGCCCGCTGGCCGCGCAGCCGGCGCCCGCGACGGGGCCCGGCGAGCCCACCGCGCGCCTCAACCCGAAGTACCTCTTCGACACCTTCGTCATCGGTGCGTCGAACCGTTTCGCCCACGCGGCCGCGGTCGCCGTCGCCGAGGCGCCGGCGAAGGCGTACAACCCCCTCTTCATCTACGGGGAGTCGGGGCTCGGCAAGACACACCTGCTGCACGCGATCGGGCACTACGCCCGCAGCCTGTACCCCGGCACGCGCGTGCGCTACGTGAGCTCGGAGGAGTTCACCAACGAGTTCATCAACTCCATCCGCGACGGCAAGGGCGACAGCTTCCGCAAGCGCTACCGCGAGATGGACATCCTGCTCGTCGACGACATCCAGTTCCTCGCGGACAAGGAGTCGACGCAGGAGGAGTTCTTCCACACCTTCAATACGCTCCACAACGCGAACAAGCAGATCGTGCTCTCCAGTGACCGGCCGCCCAAGCAGCTGGTCACGCTGGAGGACCGGCTGCGCAACCGCTTCGAGTGGGGGCTGATCACCGACGTCCAGCCGCCGGAGCTGGAGACGCGCATCGCGATCCTGCGCAAGAAGGCGGTGCAGGAGCAGCTGAACGCGCCGCCGGAGGTGCTGGAGTTCATCGCGTCCCGGATCTCGCGGAACATCCGTGAGCTCGAGGGCGCGCTGATCAGAGTCACCGCGTTCGCGTCGCTGAACCGGCAGCCGGTGGACCTGGGGCTCACCGAGATCGTCCTCAAGGACCTGATCCCGGGCGGCGAGGACGCGGCTCCGGAGATCACCGCGACGGCCATCATGGCGGCGACCGCCGACTACTTCGGCCTGACGGTGGACGACCTGTGCGGATCCTCGCGCAGCCGCGTCCTGGTGACGGCCCGCCAGATCGCCATGTATCTGTGCCGGGAGCTGACCGACCTCTCCCTGCCGAAGATCGGCGCGCAGTTCGGCGGCCGTGACCACACGACCGTCATGCACGCCGACCGCAAGATCCGCGCGCTGATGGCCGAGCGCCGCTCCATCTACAACCAGGTCACCGAGCTCACCAACCGCATCAAGAACGGCTGACAGCGGCCGCGTCACATCGCTGAGGGCGTCCCAGGGCAACTCCTGGGACGCCCTTTTCGTCGTCCACGCGCGCGTGGAGGGCGTTTTCGCGGGCCGCGGGAGGCCGTTCCGCCCACTCGGATCCGTACAGCGACGTCGTACGAGCGCCTCCCGCTGTTCGATTTCCCCTGCTCATACGGCTGTTCTCCACAGATGTGCGCACTTTTTTCCCTCCACACCCTGGGGACCCAGAAGTTGTCCAGACGCTGTCCACAGGCGGCTCCGCTGAGGGATCATCAAGCCAGGTCAGGTGGCTGTGGATTCGTGGACGACGACTCTCCACAGCCTGTGGAGGAAAATTTCGTCCACAGGCTGTGCATGAAGTTGTCCACCGGCGGCCCACAGGCTGGAGCTCGTTGTCCCCAGCTTTCCCCAGCTTCTCCACACGGCTGTCCACTGTTCGGCAACGCAACGCGCCCTCTCACCGGGTCGAGTGAAAGGCGTCACACCAAGGTGGTCGGTTGGCCTGTGGGGAAGCTGGGTAAAGCTGGGGACAGTGCTGGGGAGAAGTACCCCCTCCCTGTGCATCGGGTGTGCAGAACTTTCGCCCGTCCACAGAAACCACCGGTTGTCCACCGGCTCCGCCCACAGGGTCAGTGGATAAAAAACCGGCACTGACCTGCGCTTTCGCGGTTATCCACGGTTTCCACAGCCCCTACTACTACTCCCAACTAGAGAGACCGGGGAAATGGTTTCGAAGTGGGGGCTGTGCACAACTCGCGCTCCGGAGCGCCGACACCGCTCGGCACGACTTGACCCCGACAGGCACCGACTGTCAGCGCGGTGCGTCAGACTGGTCCCCGGTGTCCTTCCCACGGCATGGCTGAGAGACACCGAGTCAGACGACGAGGGCCACAGGCCCAGCGGGCGAGAGCAGCCAGCAACAGCAGGAGGTCGGCTAACGGTGAAGATCCGGGTTGAACGCGACGTACTCGCGGAGGCAGTGGCCTGGGCGGCGCGCAGCCTCCCGGCCCGGCCGCCCGCGCCCGTCCTCGCGGGCCTGCTGCTGAAGGCCGAGGAAGGCGCACTGAGCCTGTCGAGCTTCGACTACGAGGTCTCGGCGCGCGTCTCGGTGGACGCGGAGATCGACGAGGAGGGCACCGTCCTCGTGTCGGGCCGCCTGCTCGCGGACATCTGCCGCGCGCTCCCCAACCGTCCGGTGGAGATTTCCACAGACGGTGTACGGGCGACGGTGGTCTGCGGCTCCTCGCGATTCACACTCCACACGCTTCCTGTGGAGGAGTACCCCGCGCTGCCGCAGATGCCGACCGCCACGGGCACCGTCCCCGGTGAGGTCTTCGCCTCGGCCGCCGCCCAGGTCGCCATCGCCGCGGGCCGCGACGACACGCTGCCGGTGCTGACCGGTGTGCGCATCGAGATCGAGGGCGACACGGTCACCCTGGCCTCCACCGACCGCTACCGCTTCGCGGTCCGTGAGTTCCTGTGGAAGCCGGAGAACCCCGAGGCGTCCGCCGTGGCCCTGGTGCCCGCCAAGACGCTCCTGGACACCGCCAAAGCCCTCACGAGCGGCGACACGGTCACCCTGGCCCTGTCCGGCTCGGGTGCCGGCGAGGGCCTGATCGGTTTCGAGGGTGCCGGACGGCGTACGACGACGCGTCTGCTCGAGGGCGACCTGCCGAAGTACAAGACGCTCTTCCCCACGGAGTTCAACTCGATCGCGGTCATCGAGACCGCCCCGTTCGTCGAGGCCGTGAAGCGCGTGGCCCTGGTGGCCGAGCGGAACACCCCGGTGCGGCTCAGCTTCGAGCAGGGCGTGCTGATCCTGGAGGCCGGCTCCAGTGACGACGCACAGGCTGTGGAGAGGGTCGACGCGCAGCTCGAGGGCGACGACGTCTCGATCGCCTTCAACCCGACGTTCCTGCTCGACGGCCTCAGCGCGATCGACTCGCCGGTCGCCCAGCTGTCGTTCACCACGTCGACGAAGCCCGCGCTGCTCAGCGGCCGGCCTGCCGTCGACGCGGAGGCCGACGACGCCTACAAGTACCTGATCATGCCGGTACGTCTGAGCGGCTGAGCCCACAGGTGTGTGCGTGCGTCCGGGCGTAGGCTCGGACGCAGGTACGAAAGTGCCGTAACGCCACCTCGCTAGTGAAGGAACCTCTGATGGAGCTCGGTCTCGTCGGCCTCGGCAAAATGGGCGGCAACATGCGCGAGCGCATCCGCCGCGCAGGTCACACGGTCATCGGATACGACCGCAACCCGGACGTCGCTGACGTCTCCAGCCTCGAAGAGCTGGTCGGCAAGCTCAAGGGCCCGCGGGTGGTGTGGGTGATGGTTCCGGCCGGAGCCGCGACCCAGTCCACCATCGACGAGCTCGCCGAGCTGCTGCAGCCCGGCGACGTCGTCGTGGACGGCGGGAACTCCCGCTGGACGGACGACGAGAAGCACGCCGAGGAGCTGAAGGCCAAGGGCATCGGCTTCGTCGACTGCGGCGTCTCCGGCGGCGTCTGGGGCCTGAAGAACGGCTACGCGCTGATGTACGGCGGCGACGCCGAGGACATCGCGAAGGTCCAGCCGATCTTCGACGCGCTCAAGCCCGAGGGCGACTTCGGTTCGGTGCACGCGGGCAAGGTCGGCGCGGGCCACTTCTCGAAGATGGTCCACAACGGCATCGAGTACGCGATGATGCAGGCCTACGCCGAGGGCTGGGAGCTCCTGGAGAAGGTCGACTCCGTCACCGACGTCCGTGAGGTCTTCCGCTCCTGGCAGGAGGGCACGGTCATCCGTTCCTGGCTGCTCGACCTCGCGGTCAACGCCCTGGACGACGACGAGCACCTGGAGAAGCTGCGCGGCTTCGCGCAGGACTCCGGAGAGGGCCGCTGGACGGTGGAGGCCGCCATCGACAACGCGGTGCCGCTGCCGGCCATCACCGCCTCGCTCTTCGCGCGGTTCGCCTCGCGCCAGGACGACTCCCCGCAGATGAAGATGATCGCCGCGCTGCGCAACCAGTTCGGCGGCCACGCGGTGGAGTCCAAGAGCGAGAACTGATCCACAGCCTGTGGGGAACGCCAGCCGTTTCCCACAGGCCTCTGCACCAACGGAAGTAGGCCGGGGGAGGTCGGCGCACACCATGCACGTCACGCATCTCTCGCTGGCCGACTTCCGCTCGTACGCCCGGGTCGAGGTACCGCTCGACCCGGGCGTCACCGCGTTCGTGGGCCCCAACGGCCAGGGCAAGACCAACCTCGTCGAGGCCGTCGGCTATCTGGCCACCCTCGGCAGCCACCGGGTCTCCTCGGACGCCCCGCTGGTGCGCATGGGCGCCGAGCGCGCCGTCATCAGGGCGGCCGTCCGCCAGGGCGAGCGCCAGCAGCTGATCGAGCTCGAACTCAACCCCGGCAAGGCCAACCGCGCCCGCATCAACAGGTCCTCACAGGTCAGGCCGCGCGATGTGCTGGGGATCGTCCGCACCGTGCTGTTCGCCCCCGAGGACCTCGCGCTGATCAAGGGCGACCCCGGGGAGCGGCGGCGCTTCCTCGACGAGCTGATCACCGCGCGGTCGCCGCGCATGGCCGGCGTCCGGTCCGACTACGACCGGGTCCTCAAGCAGCGCAACACCCTCCTGAAGTCGGCCGCTCTCGCCCGTCGGCACGGCGGCCGCACCATGGACCTGTCCACCCTCGACGTCTGGGACCAGCACCTCGCGCGCGTGGGCGCCGAGCTGCTCGCCCAGCGGCTCGACCTGATCTCGGCGCTGCAGCCGCTGGCCGACAAGGCGTACGAACAGCTGGCGCCCGGCGGCGGCCCGGTCTCCCTGGAGTACAAGCCCTCCGCGCCCGGCGAGGGACACACCCGCGAGGCCCTCTACGAGCAGCTGACCGCCGCCCTGGAGGAGGCCCGCAAGCAGGAGATCGAGCGGGGCGTCACCCTGGTCGGCCCGCACCGCGACGACCTCGTCCTCAAGCTGGGCCAGCTCCCCGCCAAGGGGTACGCGAGCCACGGCGAGTCCTGGTCGTACGCGCTGGCGCTGCGCCTGGCCTCGTACGACCTGCTGAGGGCCGAGGGCAACGAGCCGGTCCTCGTCCTCGACGACGTCTTCGCCGAGCTGGACGCGCGCCGCAGGGAGCGCCTCGCGGAGCTGGTGGCGCCGGGCGAGCAGGTGCTTGTCACCGCCGCGGTGGACGACGACGTCCCGGGCGTGCTCAGCGGTACGCGCTACGCGGTGGCGGACGGCGCGGTGGAGCGCGTATGAGCGCCGAGGAGCCCGCCGAGGGCGCCCCCGGGCCCGCCGAGGCACCGAAGACGCCCGAGCCCTCCGGCGTCGACCTGGCGAGGGTCGCCCTGCGGGCCGCGAAAGAACAGGCACGCGCGCGTGGCGACGCCGCACAGCAGAAGAAGCAGGCCCGCCGCGGCGGACTGCGGTCCGGCGCGCGCGCCGACGGGCGCGATCCGCTGCCGCTCGGTTCCGCGATCAATCGTCTGATCACCGAGCGCGGCTGGGAGACGCCGGCCGCGGTGGGCGGTGTGATGGGGCGCTGGCCCCAGATCGTCGGCGAAGACCTGGCCAACCACTGCGTGCCCCAGAAGTACGACGAGGACGAGCGCGTCCTGACCGTGCAGTGCGACTCGACGGCGTGGGCCACGCAGCTGCGGCTGATGGCTCCGCAGCTGGTCGCACGCCTCAACGAGGACCTGGGGCAGGGCACCGTACGCCTCATCAAGGTGCTCGGCCCCGGGGGCCCCGCGCGCCGCTTCGGACCCTTGCGCGCCCCCGGAAGCACGGGCCCCGGCGACACCTACGGATGAGCCCGTCGGCGACGGTAGCTGGCGGTTGACGTCCCAAAGCGCTGAGTGCCGCTGTGAGCCCTTTGGAGCCCCGTTCCGCATATGGGGAGTCGGCCGAGTCCCGTTCAGGACGGCACATGCGGACTCAGGTACCGGCAAACCCCCATCACTGTCAGCGCTACCGGTAGACTGGAAGCTAATCCCGCCCCACTTGTGGGACGCACCGAGCAACGCTGACTATCGCTGAACGACGCAGCCGCTCCGGCCACCGCCGGGAGCTTGGCTTGTGCTGTGCCAGAAAGGGCGCTTCGTGGCCGATTCCGGCAACCCCAACGAGAACATCCCGTCCACCGCCGCCGGCGAGAACGGCGAGGCCCCGCCCTCGTACGACGCCAGCGCGATCACCGTCCTCGAGGGTCTGGACGCGGTCCGCAAGCGACCCGGCATGTACATCGGCTCGACCGGTGAGCGCGGCCTGCACCACCTCGTGCAGGAGGTTGTCGACAACTCCGTCGACGAGGCCCTGGCCGGGTACGCGGACACCATCGACGTCACGATCCTCGCCGACGGCGGCGTCCGGGTCATCGACAACGGCCGTGGCATCCCGGTGGGCATCCACCCCGTCGAGAAGAAGCCGGCCGTCGAGGTCGTGCTGACCGTGCTGCACGCGGGCGGCAAGTTCGGCGGCGGCGGGTACGCCGTCTCCGGCGGTCTGCACGGCGTCGGCGTCTCGGTCGTCAACGCGCTGTCGACCAAGCTGGCCGTCGACATCAGGACCGATGGGTACCGCTGGACCCAGGACTACAAGCTGGGCGTCCCGACGGCCCCGCTCGCCCAGCACGAGCGGGTCGAGGACACGGGCACGACGGTCACCTTCTGGGCCGACCCCGACGTCTTCGAGACGACCGAGTACTCCTTCGAGACGCTGGCACGGCGCTTCCAGGAGATGGCGTTCCTCAACAAGGGTTTGACGATCAAACTCACCGATGAGCGCGAGTCGGCGAAGGCCGTGGCGGGCGCGGACACGGCGGAGGCGGCCGACGACGAGCCCCGCACGGTGACGTACCACTACGAAGGCGGCATCGTCGACTTCGTGAAGTACCTCAACTCCCGCAAGGGCGAGGTCATCCACCCCACCGTCATCGACGTGGAGGCCGAGGACAAGGACCGCCTGCTCTCGGCCGAGATCGCCATGCAGTGGAACTCGCAGTACACCGAGGGCGTGTACTCCTTCGCGAACACCATCCACACGCACGAGGGCGGTACGCACGAAGAGGGCTTCAGGGCCGCGCTGACGGGTCTGGTGAACCGCTACGCGCGCGAGAAGAAGCTCCTTCGCGAGAAGGACGACAACCTCACCGGCGAGGACATCCGCGAGGGTCTGACCGCGATCATCTCGGTGAAGCTGGGCGAGCCCCAGTTCGAGGGCCAGACCAAGACCAAGCTGGGCAACACGGAGGCGAAGACCTTCGTGCAGAAGGTCGTCCACGAGCACCTCACGGACTGGTTCGACCGGAACCCGAACGAGGCCGCGGACATCATCCGCAAGGGCATCCAGGCCGCCACCGCGCGCGTGGCCGCCCGCAAGGCGCGCGACCTGACCCGCCGCAAGGGGCTCCTGGAGACGGCGTCGCTGCCGGGCAAGCTGAGCGACTGCCAGTCGAACGACCCGACGCAGTGCGAGATCTTCATCGTCGAGGGTGACTCCGCCGGTGGTTCGGCGAAGTCCGGCCGCAACCCGATGTACCAGGCGATCCTGCCCATCCGAGGCAAGATCCTGAACGTCGAGAAGGCGCGCGTCGACAAGATCCTGCACAACCAGGAGGTCCAGGCGCTCATCTCCGCCTTCGGCACCGGGGTGCACGAGGACTTCGACATCGAGAAGCTCCGCTATCACAAGATCATCCTGATGGCGGACGCCGACGTCGACGGCCAGCACATCAACACGCTGCTGCTGACCTTCCTGTTCCGCTTCATGCGCCCGCTGGTCGAGGCCGGGCACATCTACCTGTCGCGCCCGCCGCTCTACAAGATCAAGTGGTCGCGGGACGACTTCCAGTACGCGTACTCCGACCGCGAGCGCGACGCCCTGGTGGAGCTCGGCCGCCAGGCCGGCAAGCGCATCAAGGACGACTCGGTCCAGCGCTTCAAGGGCCTCGGCGAGATGAACGCCGAGGAGCTGCGCATCACGACGATGGACCAGGAACACCGCGTGCTCGGCCAGGTCACCCTGGACGACGCGGCACAGGCCGACGACCTCTTCTCGGTGCTGATGGGAGAGGACGTCGAGGCGCGGCGCTCGTTCATTCAGCGCAACGCCAAGGACGTCCGCTTCCTCGACATCTGAGTCGGCCCGTACGAGCCGCACCTCGAAAGGACTTTGACCAGCAATGGCCGACGAAAACACCCCTGTGATGCCCGAAGAGGAGCCCGCTGTCCCCGGTGTGGGCATGCGCGTCGAGCCCGTCGGGCTCGAGACGGAGATGCAGCGCTCCTACCTCGACTACGCGATGTCCGTCATCGTGTCCCGCGCGCTGCCCGACGTACGGGACGGCCTCAAGCCCGTCCACCGTCGCGTCCTGTACGCGATGTACGACGGCGGCTACCGCCCCGAGAAGGGCTTCTACAAGTGCGCCCGCGTCGTCGGCGACGTCATGGGCACGTACCACCCGCACGGCGACTCCTCCATCTACGACGCCCTGGTGCGCCTCGCCCAGCCGTGGTCGATGCGGATGCCGCTGGTGGACTCCAACGGCAACTTCGGCTCCCCGGGCAACGACCCGGCGGCCGCCATGCGGTACACCGAGTGCAAGATGGCGCCGCTGGCCATGGAGATGGTCCGTGACATCGACGAGGAGACCGTCGACTTCACGGACAACTACGACGGCCGCAACCAGGAGCCGACGGTTCTGCCGGCGCGCTTCCCGAACCTGCTGATCAACGGCTCGGCGGGCATCGCGGTCGGCATGGCCACCAACATCCCGCCGCACAACCTCCGCGAGGTCGCGGCGGGCGCGCAGTGGGCCCTGGAGCACCCGGACGCCACGCACGAGGAGCTGCTCGACGCCCTTATCGAGCGCATCAAGGGCCCCGATTTCCCCACCGGCGCCCTGGTAGTGGGACGTAAGGGCATCGAGGAGGCGTACCGCACGGGTCGTGGCTCCATCACGATGCGCGCGGTCGTCGCGGTCGAGGAGATCCAGAACCGCCAGTGCCTGGTGGTCACCGAGCTCCCGTACCAGACCAACCCCGACAACCTCGCGCAGAAGATCGCCGACCTGGTCAAGGACGGCAAGGTCGGCGGCATCGCCGACGTCCGCGACGAGTCGTCCTCGCGCACCGGTCAGCGCCTGGTCATCGTCCTCAAGCGGGACGCGGTCGCCAAGGTCGTGCTGAACAACCTCTACAAGCACACCGACCTGCAGTCGAACTTCAGCGCCAACATGCTGGCCCTGGTCGACGGCGTGCCGCGCACCCTCTCCCTGGACGCGTTCATCCGGCACTGGGTGACCCACCAGGTCGAGGTCATCGTCCGCCGTACGAAGTACCGGCTGCGCAAGGCCGAGGAGCGGGCGCACATCCTGCGCGGCCTCCTGAAGGCCCTGGACGCCATCGACGAGGTCATCGCGCTCATCCGCGGCAGCCAGACGGTCGACATCGCGCGCGAGGGCCTGATGGGCCTCCTGTCGATCGACGAGATCCAGGCCAACGCCATCCTCGAGATGCAGCTGCGCCGGCTCGCCGCCCTGGAGCGCCAGAAGATCGTCGCCGAGCACGACGAGCTCCAGGAGAAGATCAACCAGTACAACGCGATCCTGGCCTCCCCCGAGAAGCAGCGCCAGATCATCAGTGAGGAGCTCGCGGCGATCGTCGACAAGTTCGGCGAGGACCGGCGCTCCGCGCTCGTGCCCTTCGACGGCGACATGTCCATCGAGGACCTGATCGCCGAAGAGGACATCGTCGTCACCATCACGCGCGGTGGCTACATCAAGCGCACCAAGACGGAGGACTACCGCTCGCAGAAGCGCGGCGGCAAGGGCGTGCGCGGCACGAAGCTGAAGCAGGACGACATCGTCGACCACTTCTTCGTGTCGACGACCCACCACTGGCTGCTGTTCTTCACCAACAAGGGCCGCGTCTACCGCGCGAAGGCGTACGAGCTGCCCGACGCCGGACGCGACGCGCGCGGCCAGCACGTGGCGAATCTCCTCGCCTTCCAGCCGGACGAACAGATCGCCGAGATCCTCGCGATCCGCGACTACGAAGCGGTGCCCTACCTGGTGCTCGCCACCAAGGGCGGCCTCGTCAAGAAGACGCCGCTCAAGGACTACGACTCGCCTCGCTCGGGTGGCGTCATCGCCATCAACCTCCGTGAGACGGACGACGGTTCGGACGACGAGCTGATCGGCGCCGAGCTGGTCTCGGCCGAGGACGACCTGCTCCTCATCAGCAAGAAGGCCCAGTCGATCAGGTTCACCGCAACGGACGACGCGCTGCGCCCGATGGGCCGCGCCACTTCGGGCGTCAAGGGCATGAGTTTCCGTGACGGCGACGAACTGCTCTCGATGAATGTGGTTCGCCCCGGTACGTTCGTCTTCACCGCCACCGACGGTGGGTACGCGAAGCGGACCAACGTCGACGAGTACCGCGTCCAGGGTCGCGGTGGCCTCGGCATCAAGGCCGCCAAGATCGTGGAGGACCGCGGCGAGCTCGTCGGCGCCCTGGTGGTCGAGGAGACGGACGAGATCCTCGCCATCACGCTGTCCGGCGGTGTGATTCGTACGCGAGTCAACGAGGTCAGGGAGACGGGCCGTGACACCATGGGCGTCCAACTGATCAACCTGGGCAAGCGCGATGCCGTGGTCGGTATCGCTCGTAACGCCGAGGCCGGTCGCGAGGCCGAGGAAGTCGACGGGGACATCGTCGTCGACGAATCGGACGCCGCCGAGCCGGTCACCGGTACGGACGAGGGCACGGACTCCTCGGCCGAGTAGCGCGAGGAGTGAGTCATCGTGAGCGGAGCCAAGGGCGCCGAGGCAAAGCGGACCGGCACTACCGGTACGGATGGTGCCCGTGGCTCCGCCACTGATGCACACGACTCGAACGAGTCTCATGGATCCCAGGGGGGGACTGTGACGGATACCCGAGGCGGGGCGCTGCCCGGCGAGCGTCAGCCTCAGCAGCAGTCGTCCCAGCCGTACCACCCGCCGCAGGCGTACCAGCAGGGCGCCCCGTCCGGCGCGGTGCGCCGCCCGCGCACCGGGGCGCGCACCACGCCGCGCACCCGCAAGGCGCGTCTGCGGGTGTCCAAGGCCGACCCCTGGTCGGTGATGAAGGTCAGCTTCCTGCTCTCCATCGCGCTCGGCATCTGCACGATCGTCGCGGCGGCCGTCCTGTGGATGGTCATGGACGCCATGGGTGTCTTCTCCACGGTGGGCGGCACGATCTCCGAGGCGACGGGCTCGAACGAGTCCAACGGATTCGACCTGCAGTCGTTCCTCTCCCTGCCGCGCGTCCTGCTGTTCACGTCGATCATCGCGGTCATCGACGTCGTCCTGGCGACGGCGCTGGCGACCCTGGGCGCGTTCATCTACAACCTCTCCGCGGGCTTCGTGGGCGGCGTCGAGCTGACCCTCGCCGAGGACGAGTAGCGGCTGCTCCCCCGCGCGCGGGCATCGATTTTGGGACTGGCGCCCAGGTGCGCTAATCTTCAGAGGTCAGCGCGCGGGACATACCGCAGCGCGGCGGGGCTATAGCTCAGTTGGTTAGAGCGCATCCCTGATAAGGATGAGGCCACAGGTTCAAATCCTGTTAGCCCCACCAGCACGAAGACCCCCAACCGATCATGGTTGGGGGTTTTTGGCGTCTACGGGGTCTACAGGTGACATCGGTGGCGTCTCCCCCTCGCCGTCGCCTCACCTCCCACGTGCTGGGTGTGGAGACGTCCATGGCCCTGCTGCATCCGGCTGTGCCGCAGGTGTGTGCAGGGGTGCGCAGGTGTGCCGTAGGTGTTCCGGGTGGGGCGGTGGGTGGACGTGAGAAGACCCCCGGCCTGGGGCCGGGGGTCTTCTGGGGTTCGGGGAGGGCGCGGGCCCTGGGGGCCGGGTTACGGCTCCGCGGCTAGGCCCGGTTCGGTGGTGGTGGTGTCAGCCTCGGCTTCCGTGTCCGACGGGGGCAGGTGCCGGCAGCTGGGGGACGAGCCGTGGGCCTCGGCGCGGATGCGTTGCTTCATCGTCGGCGGCAGGGACCGTTCGTACGCCGCCGACCAGAGGGCCGCCATCATCGGCGTCGGCGCGCACACCGTGGCGTTGCGTGCGTTCGTGGTCTCCTGTGTGCCCGTGGCCGCGGTGGCCGTCGTGGTGAGCCCCATCGCGGCGAAGAGCGCGAGGAGTGCGGTGACGATCGTGGTCCACAGTTTCATGGCCTTGTTGCCGGTCATGGCCCCTCAATTCGGGTTGGGCGATTTGCGTACTTTCCTCATGATGTGTATGTGAGGCCGCGAGTGGTGGACCGACGCTCGCGTGGCGTCGATGTTCAGATGAACACCACCCGTTTGGCCTCAAGGGCGCCGAGAGAGGGGCAAAGCGGCGAAAATCACAGTGGGACGGGTTCCCCGTGGAGCTCCCGGGTCCGGTTTCGACTGCTGTGTGCGGGGCGGGAGTTGAGGCGGATCCAGGTCACCGATCGATATCGCTCGGTGTGTATAGTCGGGCGCCAGAAGTCCCCTACGTCAAGGAAAGACGAGGTCGCGCGGTGAAGAAGCTTCTCCTGGTCGCACTGGCCGCCATCGGCGGGCTCCTCGTGTACCGCCAGATCCAGGCGGATCGCGCCGAGCAGGATCTGTGGACGGAGGCGACTGACTCCGTGCCCACGGGTTCGTGAGTATCGACGACAGTCACTTCACAGGCCCCGGTCGCAGTTGCGGCCGGGGCTTTGTGCTGCTCCGCTTCGGGCGGGGAGCGGACGGTCGTGGAGCGGGTGCGCGTGCGGGCCGGTCGTGGTGGTGGTTCGGGCATGGAACCCGGATGGCGGGTGCGCCGGTGACAACAGCGGATTCACCCTCTTTCGCTTCCGAAATCAGTTGATTCTTTAAGCGCCACCGGGGCGTGCGGGCGGGTGCGGGGCGGTCGCGCCGATGGCGGGTTCGCGATGGTGTTCGGGCGGTCTCGGGCGGGCAGGACGGTCGGGACCGGGCGGGTGGGTCGGGGCGGGTGGGTCGGCTGAGTTCGCGACGAGGGGTGGCGCGTGATGGGGCGGCGCGTGATGGGGCGGCCGGGCGGGGGCCGTGGGGTGGCGGAGCGGGGCCGGGGGCGGGTTGGGGTGGTTGCCGCCGCGGTCGCGGCGTTGTGCGCTGTCGCGGTACTTCCTGGGGAGGCCGGGGCCGTCGGGGCTGCGGTGGGTGAGGTGGGAGATCCCGGGGCGTACGCCTTCGCCCCGGGTGCCGAGACGGTCGAGGGCGCCACGAGCAACCTCGAAGGGCATCGGCTGCGGCCCGGCAAGACGTACAAAAGTGCCCTCCCGCGCGCGGGGCAACGTTTCTACCGCCTGGAGCTGACGGCGGAACAGAATGCGTACGTCGCGGTGACCGCCGTTCCGAGGCCCGGGGCCCGGGTGACCTATGCCGACGGGGTCCAGGTCTCCCTGCAGGACGCCGACGGCAACAACTGCAGTCCTGTGGAGGCGGAAAGGGCGCGGTTCGGCTCCTCGGAGAGCCCGCGCCCGATCACGGCGTCGGCCGTACGCAGGGTCGGGCCCGACGAGAAGAGCTGTACGGGGGCCGGTACGTATTACGTGCTCGTCGAGCGGACCAGGGCGTCCTCCGGAGCCGCGCAGGGCGACTGGGACCTCGAACTCCACGTGGCGTCAGAACCCGTGCTGCGGGCGGACGGTGCGACGGTGCCGCCGGAGACCTGGGGCTCCGCGGTGCCCGTACCGCCGTCGGGTGAGCGCAGGGTGCGGCAGGGCGGCGCGGGCTTCGGCGAGGCGCGGGGCCTCGGCACGGGCGTCTGGGGGGCCGGGATCAAGCCCGGAGAGACCCTCTTCTACCGCGTACCGGTCGACTGGGGACAGCAACTGTCGGTCACGGCCGAGCTCGGCAGTGCGGGTGGTGGCGACGGCGGGGGTGGACTCGGTGGTGCGGATGGGTCGGCGGGCTCGGGTGGTGGGGGCGGCATCGGTCGGGGGGCCTCCGGTACGGGGTATGTCTCGTCCGCCTTGGTCATGTCGCTGTCCAACCCGGTGCGCGCCGAGGTGGACGACGCCGACGCGGCGTACGACGGCAGGCAGAAGTCGGCCGGGCTGGATCCGCTGCCGCCGGTCGCGTACGAGAACCGGTTCTCCCTCACCGACGGGGTCTCGGCGATGCGGTTCGCCGGCTGGTACTACCTGTCGGTGCACCTCAGCCCGCAGGTCGCGGAGAAGTTCGGCGATGCCCCGCTGGACCTGACGCTGCGGGTGGACGTCGACGGTGCGCCGCGGCCCGGGCCCGCGTACGCGGGGTCGCCGGTGCCCGCGGACGACTTCGGCGTCACGGAGCGGGACGCGCAGGCCGCGGAGCGCGGGGAGACGGCCGGCGGCGGAGGTGCCGGAACCGGGGACGACGGGGTGAACGGGCTGATGGCGGTGGTCGCCGCCACGGGGATCGGCACCGGCGTGACGCTGCTGGGTGTGCTCGGTCTGTGGATCCTGATCGCACGGCGCCGGGCGGCGAGGGCGGAGAGGGTGGCCGAGGCGGCGAGGGCGGCTGAGATGGCGCGTGCGGGGCGGGAAGTCAGAGCTGCGTCAGGGCCCAAAAGCCCACGGTGAGGCAGGTCAGGGCGACGAGCAGCATCGGCACTGCCACTTTCGGGGGAGGTCCCGGGCGAGGCGGAACTTGAGCGGCGCGAGCGACGTAGGAATGGGTAGGAGCGTGAGCGCGGTGCGCCGCGGAGGTCACGGCGTGGGCGGGGGGTGCGGGCATGGGGGCTGGAGCGGGTACGGGTACGGGTGCGGGTGCCTGTAAGGGCATCGGAGTGGGGGGAGTGGACGGCTGCGGCGGTTCCTGGGGCTGCGGAGGAAGATGCGGTACGGGGCCCGCTACGAGGCCCGGCGCGGGACGCGCGAACCCCGGGGTGGGGTCAGGAGCACGGTTGGGTGGCGGAGGCACCCCAGGACCAGGACCAGAACCAGGAACGGGAACGGGACGCGCATGACGGGCGCGGGAATGCGGGCCGCCCGCGTACGGCGCTGACGGCAGCGGGCCCTCGGGGGCGAAACCGGAAGGCAGCGGGGGGAGTTGGTCGAAGATCTCGATGCGCTCGTCGTCGGGGCCGGGCTCGGGCAGCACCTCCGCGGCCGAGGCCAGCGCCTTCCGCGCCCCCGTGGCGGTACGGAAGCGTGCCTGGGGATCGGGCTGGAGCAGCGTGGCGATGACCTGCCAGAGCGGCTCGGGCACGCCCTGCGGGGCCGTGGGCGTGCCGTGGTCGGCGAAGTACTCGATGAGTGCCTTGGCGTCCGGCTTGGCGCCCTCCAGGAGGTACAGGGCGACCAGGCCGACGGCGAAGAGGTCGGCGGTGAAGTGCGGTTCCGCGCCCATCATTTGCTCGGGGGCGAAGTAACCGGGGGTGCCGACCACGTAGTCGGTCTCGGTGAGCCGGGGCTCGCCCTTGCGCATCGAGATGCCGAAGTCGGACAGCCGCAGATGCGGGCGCCCGGCGCCGGTGGCGTCCAGCAGGATGTTGGCCGGTTTGATGTCACGGTGCACGACACCCTCGGCGTGGACGGCGGCGAGGCCGGAGAGGAGCTGGTCGAGGAGGGTGCAGACGAAGTGGGGCGGCAGCGGGCCGTAGTCCCCGATGACGTGTGCCAGCGAGCCGCCGCCGACGAGGTCCATGGTGAAGAGGACCTTGTCGTCGTCGGCGGCCCAGCTGGCGGGCGCGAGCACATGAGGGTGGTCGATCCGCAGGGCCTGCTCCCGTACGAACCTCAACAGGGAGTGCGCGTCGCTCTGTTGCAGCACCTTGGCGGCGACGTACCTGCGGCGCCGGTGGTCCCAGGCGCGCCAGACCGCTCCGACTCCCCCGTGTCCGATCGGGTCGACCAGTTCGTACCGGCCGGCGAAGACCTCACCCATGGTCGCGCTCCGCTCCCCTCCCGGGCCGCGGGGCGGCCCGGTCGACGGCTCAGCTCTGGTGCGCCTCGTAGTGGGCGACCGCGTCCGCGGTGCGCCCGGCGCCGTACACCCGGAGGAACTCTGCCAGCTCCGGGTGGGTCGGGGCGAGGGAGTCCGCGGCATCGATGATGTCGCCCGCCGCCGCTACGGAGCGGAGCAGTGACTGGATCTCGCGCACCACGCGCTTGACCGTGGGGGCGCCCGAACTGGTCGCCGTCTGCGCGGTGTTGGTGAGGACCGAGCCGCCCTGGGACTTCTTGATCTCGTCCATGCGGTCGGTGGCCTCCGCGGCGCTGACGCTGCCGTCGGCGACCTGGCCGGCCAGTTCCTGCAGGAGCTGGACGCGCTGGACCACGGCGGGGTTGCCGATCTTGGCGCGCTGGCCGCTCATCAGCTGGGAGAGCATCGGTGCGGAGAGGCCGAGGACTCCCGCGAGGCGGGCCTGGTTCAGGCCGAGGTCATCGATGAGTCGGCGGAAGAGCGCCCCCAGCGGCTCCCCGTACCAGTTCCGCTGGAGCTCTCGTGCTCTCGCGGTGGTGTCTTGCTGTGCGGCGTCCATTGCGTCTCCCCATCGCTTCCCCTAAGACCGCGGTTCGCTGCCGCGAACCACGTCGTGCATCTTACGGAGCGTGGTCGTCGACCGGGACCCCCAATCCTTTTGCGGGATCCGGGGGGTGACCCGGTACTCTGGTCTGCGACGCACGCCGGGAGGTGATTCTTCCGGTGACGGTGTCGCTCTCGGGGCCTTAGCTCAGTTGGTAGAGCGCTGTCTTTGCATGGCAGATGTCAGGGGTTCGACTCCCCTAGGCTCCACACCGTAAAGCCCCTCTGAACTGCGGAAACGCGGTTCGGAGGGGCTTTTTTGGTGCGTCCTGCCGCTGACGCTACGGAGCGCTGGAGGCCGGGGCAGGGGCCGGAGCCGGGGTGATGTGTGGGGGGCGGACCGGGGTCAGCAGGCCGTACTGGGCGGCGCGGGCGCCGGCGGCGAAGCGGCTGGTGACGCCGAGCCGCTGCATCAGGTCGGCGATCAGACGGCTCGCGGTGCGCGGCGAGACCCCGAGGGTGCGCGCGATGGCCTCGTCCTTCATGCCGTCGGCCAGGAGCTGCACCAGCGTGCGCTGTTCGGTCGAGAGGTGGGTGGGGGAGCGTTCGCCCTCCGGGGCGAAGGGGGTGGCCTCGCGCCAGGTGTGCTCGAACACCGCGGAGAACGCGCTGACCAGGGGCGCCCCGCGGATCGTGAGCTGGCAGCTGTGGGATGCGTCGTCGGCGGCGGGCAGCACGGCGTAGTCGGAGTCGATGATCACCATGTTGAGCGGGATGACCGAGGCGAGCCGCAGGTCCACGCCCGCGGCCACCAGGCGGCCGAAGGAGTCGTAGGTGCCCGGCGACATCGAGTCGCGGCGGAGCCGGACCGAGCGGACCTGGATGCCCCGGTCGAACATCTGCTGCCGGAGCGGGCCGATCCTGCGGCGCAGCCGGGCCGGGAGGCTGCTCTCCGCGTAGGCGGTGCGCAGGGTGGCGCGGGCCGAGTCCGTGACGTCGTGCAGGGCCTGCACCATCTCGTCGATCGTGCCGGCGGCGGTGACCTCGACGCGCGAGCGGGAGGAGCCGGTCGCCGGGAGGTAGACCTCCAGGAGCGACTCCATCGCCTCGTGCATCCGCAGGGACTCCTCCAGGCTGCGCTGCGCCATGTCCTGCTGCTGTCGGAGCATGCGCATCAGCGCGAATTCGGGGTCCACCGGTACGACGCGGTCGCCCGGTTCGGCGGGCCAGCTCACCAATCCGAGGCGGCGCAGCGAGGCCCAGGTGGCGCGCGCCTCGGAACGGGACAGGCCGAAACTGTCGGTCAGCTCTTCGGGGTCGGAACCGCCGCGCTCACGGAGCTCCATATAGACGGCGAGCCGTGAGGCTTCGGACACCTGGGCGTCCGTGCCGGCTGCACGGTTTCTCACAGAGCGGCCCTCCGGTGAATGAGCTGTGCAATGAGCTGAGCCATGGGCGGTGCGATGGGCTGTGCCATGGGCTGTGCCCGCTGTCCAGCGGCTACCGACGCGTAGGCGATCACTCTAGGGCGGAGGCGCGGAGGGTGAGCAGTAAGTGAGAGTCAGATCACGCGCTGTGCAACGGACTTGTGACCATCGGGTCGGACTCTCCGCTTTTGGGACACGCGTGAGACGTGCGGACGGCGGGTGGGATGGCGAATTTTTGCCATGGCGGAATCCAGCCAGTGTGAATTGGTTGTTCCGTGCACCTCCGTCATTAGCCTCGACGGCACGGGGGTTGGACATTGCGGAGCCGGATATTCCGGCTGCCGTCGGCACGTCCTTGCCGGATTCGGCGGGAACGCGCTGCTTTCGACGCGTGCACTCCCCCGTGAATTCATCGGTCATTGCGACACGTAGGCAAGGCGGGGGAATGAACGAGAAGGTCACGGTCCAGTCGGTCGACGATCTGATCCGGAACGCGCAGGCGGGAAACCACCGCGCGGTGAACGATCTGCTGCTCCACATCACGCCGTTCGTACGGCGGCTGTGCTCCTCGGTGGACGCGGGTCACCGGCCCGAGGCGGTCCAGGAGTCGCTGCTCGCCGTGTACCGGGGGCTGCGGACGCTCAAGGAGCCCGCGGCGTTCTACGGGTGGGTGCGCGCCGTGACGGTGCGGGAGGCCGCGCGGACCGCGCGGCGTGCGGGGCGGACCGCGACCGCCGAACTGGTCGACCAGCCGTCCCCGGCCGACCCCTCGCTGGGCGTCGCCATCGCCGACGTACTGGAGCGGCTGCCCTCGCACCAGCGGGACATCCTCACGCTGCGCGCCGTCTACGGCCTGGAGGAGCGGGAGACGGCGCGCGTGCTCTCGCTGCCGGTGGGCACGGTGCGGTCGCGGTTGCACCGGGCCCGGCGGAACTTCGAGGAAGCCTGGCGCTGACCGGTGGCTGACCGAGGTTGACCAGCCGCTGATGAGGGGCTGACCAGGGGCTGACCCGGGCGAGCGCCCGGGTCAGCCTGCCGTCAGCACTGCTCGCGCAGGCGCGCCGGCCACCCCGTCGGGTCGTCGCCGAGGTAGCCGCCGAGCCACTCCGCCCAGCGCTCCAGGCCGAAGGCCCAGCAGACGGAGAAGCCCGGCTGCCCGGCGAAGGCGATGTCGAAGCCCTTGCCGAAGTGCTGGTTGTGGTAGTTGAGCGAGGAGACCGCGACCTCCGAGCCGTCGTGCGCCATGCGCCCCACCAGCTCGTACTTGACGTCCATCGCCGCCTGGTACTGGGCCATCTGCGGGCGGGCGCTGGTGAAGAACGGGTCCGACGCGGGCTGCACCTTGCAGGGCAGGCCGAGGCTCTCGGCGAGCGTGAGCAGCTCCTCGAGCACCTGGGCGTGGAAGGCGCGGGCGCCGGGGCGGTCACCGACGTACACGATCTCGCGCATGCTGAACGACCAGCGGCGGGTCGGCGAGGTGTCGGCGGCCGCCTTGCCCTCGTACCGGCTGCACTGGCCGGTGGCCGTGACGGTCAGCGGCTCGTCGAGGCGCGCGCCCTGGAAACGCTCGAAGAGGCCCAGGCAGGTGGCGGGCGCGAGGGCGACCGGGGTGAACTCCAACTCGGCCGCGCGGGCGGCCTGGTCGGTGGCGGCGCCGAAGCGGTCGAGCGCGTCCAGGTCGGGGCGGACGACGCCGGCGGCGGTGATGTGCTGCGGGAAGTTGCCGGTGTAGCCGGCCTTCTCCAGCGTGGTCCAGGGCAGCAGCGCGGGCACCGTGTACTCGGCGGCGCCGAGCCGCGCCGCGGTCTGCCCGAGGAGCCGCTCCAGGGTGCGGATCAGCAGCGCGTTGCGGGGGCCGCTGACGAACAGGCCCGGCCCGATGCGGCCGTCGGCGGGGGTCGTGCCGAGCGGTCCCGGGACGGCGGCTGGCGCGGGTTCGACGGCCAGGTCCCAGCGGTCGAGGCGGGTACGGGGGGTGCGCTGCGGAGCGCCCGCGAACCGCTTGAACGCCTCGCCGAGGAGCCGTTCGACCCGGTCGGCGTGGGCGTCGTCGACGGCGCCGAACTCGATCCGGGGCACGGATGTCAGGTCGATGCCGCCCTCGCCGGTGCCTTCGGTGCCGTCCAGGCAGTAGCGCAGCATCGCGCCGAACTCGCGGCGGTCGTCGGGGTGCAGCTCGCCGGGGGCCTGCCAGGTCCGCCGGACGGCGGCACCGGGGGCCGGGGCAACGGTGGTGTCAGTCATGCTCGTGGAACCTCTCTCCAACACACACGGGGATCACTTACGGGCACACACGGGGACCCCATACGGGGATCACACACGGGGTTCACACACGGGGCACGCTGCCGACGGGCTGCGGCCGCCGTGCCAGTCGCGCGAGGACATTGCCGATCAGCCGCTGCCCGTGGTCGTCGAACTGCGTCATCAGGGACTCGGGGTGGAACTGCACGCCCGCCAGCGGCCGGGTCTCGTGCTCGACGGCCATCGCCACCCCGTCCGGGCAGCGGGCGGTGACCCGCAGGCCGGGCGGCAGGGCCGCGGCGTCGGCGTACAGGGAGTGGTAGCGGCCCGCCGTGAAGCGCGGCGGCAGGCCGCGCAGCAGCTCCCCGCCGCCGTCCACCACCGAGACCGTCGACGGCTTGCCGTGGAAGGGCCGGTCGAGCACCGCGAGGCGCCCGCCCAGGTACTCCACGAGGGCCTGCATGCCGAGGCAGACGCCGAACACCGGGATGCCGTTGTCCTCGGCGACGCGCAGGGTGCCCGCCGTGTCGTGGTCCTCGGGGCGGCCGGGACCCGGCGACAGGACCAGCAGGTCGGGGTCGAGGTCCGTCACCAGGGACTTGTCGAAGCCGCCGCGGTACGTCGAGACGCGGGCGCCCGCCTGCCGGAAGTACCCGGCCAGCGTGTGCACGAAGGAGTCCTGGTGGTCGACGAGCAGCACCCGCGGGCGGTACGCGGAGTCGTCCCCACCCGTGGCGGAGGCCGTCGCGCGGACCGCCCCGGAGGAACCCGCCGCCCCCGGCCCGAACGGCGCGGCGAGCACGTCGAGCAGCGCCTTCGCCTTCAGCTCGGTCTCCCGCTCCTCCGCCTCGGGCACCGAGTCGTAGAGCAGCGTCGCCCCCGTCCGGACCCGCGCCCGCCCCTCGCGCACGTGCACGGTGCGCAGGGTGAGGCCCGTGTCCAGCGTGCCGTCGAAGCCGACGCGGCCCACGGCGCCGCCGTACCAGCGGCGCGGGGAGCGCTCGTGCTCCTCCAGGAAGGCGACGGCCGCGTGCTTGGGCGCGCCGGTGACCGTCACCGCCCACATGTGGCTGAGGAAGGCGTCGAGCGCGTCCCGCTCCGGCCGCAGCACGCCCTCGACGTGGTCGACGGTGTGGATGAGCGTCGCGTACATCTCCAGCTGGCGGCGGCCGATGACGCGGACGGTGCCGGGCTCGCACACCCGGGACTTGTCGTTGCGGTCCACGTCGGTGCACATGGTCAGCTCGGCCTCCTCCTTCTCGGAGGCGAGCAGCGCCTTGATCTGTTCGGCGTCCTCCAGGGCGTCCCGGCCGCGGGCCGCGGTGCCGCTGATGGGCGCCGACTCCACGCGCCAGCCGGTGCCGTCGGAGGTGTGCCGCGCGTGCACCCGGACGAACATCTCCGGCGAGGTGCCCACCAGGTGCTCGCCCTCGCCGAGGTTCACGAGCATCTGGTACGGCGAGGGGTTGCGGCCGCGCAGCGCCCGGAACAGCTCCGACGGCGGGCAGGGCAGCGGCCGGTCGAAGGTGCGGCTGGCCACCACCTCGAACAGGTCGCCGGTGCGGAACCGTTCCCGTGCGACGTCCACCAGCGCGGCGTACTCGCCCGGCGCGTGGTCGCCGGCCGGGCCGTCGGCGGGGTCCCCGGCGCGGTACGGCTGCGCGGGCGTGGTCCGCGGCAGCCCGTGCGTGCTCCGGCCGTGGGCCGTGAACTCGTAACGGTGGCGCCAGGCGGTGCCCGCCACCGGGTCGGCGACGGTCACCTCGTCCGGCAGGTGGAGGACCAGGTCGCGGTCGTGGTCCGCGCGTCCGTGCTGCCGCAGCGGTACGGGGTCGAAGGCGAGCACGAGGTCGTAGCCGAAGGCTCCGTACAGGCCGAGGAAGTCGCCCGCGGGGCCGGACAGGGCGTCGCGGACCGCGCGGACGAAGTCGAAGGCGCCGGGCCGCCGCGACCGGTCCTCCTCGCTGAACGTGTCCTGGCCCGGCGTGCTGCGCACCAGGCCGGTGAAGCCGGGACCTTCGGCGGCGGCGAGGTCGCGGACCTCGCGCAGGGTGCGCCGGGCCGCCGCGCGCAGCACCGGGAGCAGCACCTCGCCGCGCGCGTTGAGCGCGCGCACCTCCACCGTGCGCAGCGCGCGCAGCACGATCTCGACGGGCGGGTCGGTGTAGCCGATGGCGTGCCGCCGGTAGCGGCCTGGGGACTCGTAGTCGGAGCGCAGGACGGCACCCCTGCGGGTGTCCAGTGCGTTCTCGAGCTCCCGCAGGGCCGGTTCGCCGTCGACGGCGGTGCGGGAGCGCTCGACGCGCACCCCGGCGCCGGTGGTCCACTCCCGGGGGAGCGGAACGGTCAGGGGGTGGGTGGTCATCTCAGCTCAGCACCCCGTCCAGGGCCGGGATCGAACCGTCGGTCAGACCGGCGGCGAGGACGTTCCGCTTCACCTTCCAGGTGGCGGTGTGCGGCATGTGCTCCCACGCGACGTGCACCGGAGCCGGCACCGTGGGCAGGTCCGCGACGGCGGCCCGCCAGGCGGCGCGGTCGAGGGGCAGGTCGCGGCGGGTGCTCACCACGGGCCGTACGGTGTCGCCGACGCGGACGAAGACGGCCTCGGTCAGCTCGGGGAGCGCCTCGATGAGCAGGTCCTCGGCGGCCAGCAGGCTCTCCAGGCCGTCCGTCTGGTCGAACTCGCGGTCCATCAGGTGCACGCAGCCCCAGCGGGTCTTGTGACCGATGTCCTGCAGGTTCCACCAGTCGTCGTCGTACCGCTCGTCGTACAGGTCCTGCTGGCCGACGTAGGTGAGGGCGACGCCGGAGGACTTGGCCTGGATGTAACCGTTGCGGGTGCCCTCGTCCTGCGGGCGGGGGCGGATGCGGGCCTTGGTCATGCCGGGGAAGACGAAGCCGACGCAGCGGCCGTCCGCCTTCTCGATGTTGCGGCGCGTGTAGATCCGCATGGTGACGGGACCGGTCTCGGTCTGCCCGTACGTCTGGATGAACAGCGGTGAGCGCCGCTTGCTCGCGCCGAGCAGGGTGCGGATGCTGCGCGGGTGGATGGCGTCGAAGGTGCTCATGAAGATGCGCACCCGCTCGAAGGGGCCGTCCGGAAGGCCGGCCAGCTCCTC
The DNA here is from genome assembly GCF_055591085.1 of Streptomyces sp. NPDC041713. Classification (NCBI taxonomy): domain Bacteria; kingdom Bacillati; phylum Actinomycetota; class Actinomycetes; order Kitasatosporales; family Streptomycetaceae; genus Streptomyces; species Streptomyces sp. NPDC041713. Next base: position 507,197 of record NZ_JBVIZY010000003.1, on the reverse strand, counting down.
CCAGTGCAGATACATGTTGGGGTGTGCCTCGACGCAGCCGGGGCGGCACTCGGAGAGCACCTCGCGCACGCTGTCCGGGTCGGCGTCGGCGAGCGGCGCGATGCCGATGCCGAGCTGGAGCGCGGTGGCGAGCGCCGCGTAGGTGCGGGCGTGCACGAAGGAGATGCACATCGCGAACGTCTCGCGGTAGCGCAGCAGCTTCGCCATCCTGGCCTGCGTGTTGATGGGCAGCTGGGTGCCGCGACGCGCGGCGGCGACCAGCTTGGGCACCCCGGTGGTGCCGGAGGTGTGGGTGATCAGCGCGGGCGCGTCCTCGGGGATGTCCGGGTACGGCGGCGCCTCGCCCGGCGCCGTGGCGGCCAGCGAGGGCAGCCCGGCCGCCTCGCCGTGCGTGAGCAGGACGGACGGGGCGTGCTCGCGCAGCGCGTCCAGGTGCTCCCCGGCGCGCGCCAGGATGCCGGGGTCGGTGAGGAAGTGGTCCGGCTTGAGCCGGCTCATCATCGTCACCACGGTCGGCCACTCCAGGAAGGGCGCGAGCATCGCGGGGACCGCGCCCACCCGGCCGATGGCGCAGGCGAGGAAGAGGATGTCGGCGTTGTGGCTCTTGAAGACGGCCACGGTGTCGCCAGGGCGCACCCCGGCGGCGTACAGCCGGGCGGCCGTGTCCTCGACGAGCTCGGCGGCCTGGGCGTAGGTCGGACGCAGGCCGAGGCCGGGCGCGAGGTCGAAGGCGCGGTCCAGGTAGAACAGCGCGTCGGGGTGGTTCCGTGCGGCCTGCTGGGTGATCAGACCCAGCGTGAACAGCTTCCCGGGCTTCGGCAGGTCGTCGGTCGTGGGCATGCGCGGTCTCCTCTCCTGGAGGGGACGGGAGACGGTGCGGCGTCTCGGGCGTGAGTGGGCGGCGTACGGCGGCGTACGGAGAAGCGGAGAAGGGGGCGCCGACGGCGGTGGGGGACGCCGTCGGCGCGGGGCGCAGGTCAGCCGGCGGTGGCGGCCACCCGGCGCGTGCCCTTGAAGGCGAAGGAGGCGCGGGCCGGCGCCGAGCTGCGCCCGTCGGACTCGATGCGGTCGAGGTACCAGCGCACGAAGCGACTGACCTCGGCGCGGTCCAGGTCGAAGCGCTGGGCGCCCGCGCCGCAGACGGACTCGGTGTTCGTCTGGTCGAAGCGCTTTCCGTTGATCATGTACGAGGCGTAGAACTGGATGCCCTCGTCGAGCTTCAGGTCGATCGCGGTGAGCAGCCCCCGGTTGGAGACGAAGCGGGGCTTGCGCAGGCCGGTGAGGGCGAAGACCTCCTCGATGACCTCGCCGACCGTCGGCGAACCGCCGTTGTTGAGGTGGTAGACGGTGCTCAGCGCGCCCGTACGGCCGATGGCGACGGCGCTCCTGGCCACCAGGTCGACGGGGACGAGGTCGCACTCGATGTCCGGATCGGCGATGATCGGCACCTGCCGGTGCTGGAGCAGGTTGCCGAACTCCTTCTCCACGGCGCGGCGGAAGCGCAGCGCGGACGAGACGAAGCCGTACATGCCGGTGAAGCTGGTGGCGGCGCCGGTCGCGGAGTGCCCGATGACGATCGACGGGCGCAGCACGCGCCACGGCAGACCGGAGGCGGCGACCTTCTGCTCGCCGATGGTCTTGGTGGCCTCGTAGACGTTGTTCGCCGACTCGGTGTCGCCGGGGAACTCCTCGTGCATCAGGCCGGTGCGCCTGCCCGCCACGTAGGCGGTGCTGACGTGGTTGAACACCGGCTCGCCGAGGGCCTTGGCGAGCTCCAGGACGTTGTGCGTGCCGGTCACGTTCATGAGGTTGATCTCGTCGGCGTGCCGGTCCTCGTACTTCAGGGAGGCCGCGACGTGCCAGAAGGTGCCGGGCGCGGTGCCGTCGGCGGCGCGGAACCGGTCGGCGGACGCGGGCAGCGCGTCGTCGGTGATGTCGCCGGCGACGGCCCGGGTGCGCTCCAGGATCGCGGGCAGCAAGCCGGGGACGTCGTACATCTCCGCCGCGTGGCCGAGGGCGTCGTGCAGGCGGCGGGTCGCGGCCGCGTCGTCGTCGCCGCGCACCAGGCACACCAGGTGGTCGGGGGTCTCCTGGAGCAGTTCGAGTGCGACGGCCCCGCCGACGAAGCCGGTCGCCCCGGTGATGACGTGGACGGCGGGAGGGGTGGTGGCGGTCACTGTGCGGACTCCTGGGAGGTGGCGGGCAGGGTGGGGCTGTGGTGGGCGCGCAGATGGGCCGCGATGGAGGCGAGGCTCTCGAAGACCTCCGGCGGGACGTCCATGTCCCACTCGACGGACAGCTGCTCTTCGATCCGGCCGAGCAGCAGGGTGAACGCCCAGGACTCCAGGCCGATGCTGTTCAGCGGCGTCTCGGCGAGCCCCGTCACGGGCAGGTCGGCCCGGTCGGCGACGACCTCGCGGAGCAGCGCGCAGAGGACGGCGAGCAGCGCGTCGTCGGTCTCGGAGGCCCCGGCGACCGGCGCGGAAGCCTCGCCTCCGGCGGTCTCCCCGGCGGCTCGGTCGCCCGCCGGAGTCCGGTCGTCGTCACCGGTCTGCGGGGCCACGGCCGCCTCGCGGGCCGCCAGCGCGTCGAGGAAGCGCTGGACCCGGGCCTGGAAGCCGTCGCCGTCCTCCATGTACGGGAGGTGGCCGACGTCGTGCATCCACTCGACCTCGGAGTCCTCGATGAGCCGGCCGGCCTCCGCTCCGAGCGTCTCGTTCCACATGTCGTCCTTGTCGCCGAGAAGCAGCAGCGTGGGCTGCTTGATGGCGGCGAGGAGCTCGGGGCCGTCGGTGACCTGCTGGGCGCACTTGAGGTTGGTGAGCATCGGGTCCGGCGGGTGGATGGCCGTGAACGCGGAGCGCAGCCCGAGGTAGCCGGTGGCGCCCATCTCGCGCATCGCCGCCTCGCTGAAGACGACCGAGTACAGGTGGTCCCAGAGGGCCTGGGTGCCGCCCAATTCAAGGGAGTTGATGCAGGCGCGCTCGGTGGCCCGGCGCCGTACGCCGTCCCCGGGCGTGCAGGACGGGCCGGTCAGGATCAGGCCGTCGACGCGCTCGGGGTAACGGGCCGCGAAGTCACGGCAGATGAACCCGGAGGCGGAGGTGCCGAGCAGGTGGGTGCGCTCGATGCCGAGGCCGTCGAGCAGCACCCGCAGGTCCTCGACGTGGTCGTCCCAGGTCATGTCCGGGGAGACCGATGAGGCGCCCTGGTTGCGCAGATCGTAGGTGAGGACCCGGTTCCGCTTGGCCAGTTCGGCGGTGAAGTTGCGCCACATCGGCGCGATGATGAAGAAGTTGTTCACCAGGGTGAGGTGCGGGCCCTCGTCCCCCTGGATCTCGTAGTAGAGCTCGGTGTCGTCCGAGACGCGGAGCGTGCGCTCCGCGGTGTAGCGCAGGTCGAGCGTGGGTGCGCTGGTCATGGGCCTTCCTTCCGGCTCAGGTGCGCAGCAGCCGTTTGAGGATCTTTCCGGCGGGGCTACGGGGCACCTGGTCGATGAACTCCAGATGCCGGGGGCGTTTGTACGGTGCGAGGCGCTCGGCGAGATGGGCCATCAGCTCGGCCCGGGTGACGGCCGGGGCGCCGTCGGCGGTGGTGTCCGGCGGTGCGGGGCCGTCCGTGGTGTGCGGCGGTGCGCCGTCGGCCGCGGTGTCCGCGGGGCCTGCGGGGCCGGTGACGACGTACGCCGTCGGGACCTCGCCGTAGTCGGCGTCCGGGACGCCGACCACGGCCGCGTCGCGCACCAGCGGGTGCGTGAGCAGCGCGCGTTCGATCTCGGCGGGGTAGACGTTCTGTCCGGCGCGCAGGATCAGGTCCTTGCGCCGGTCCACGAGGTGGATGAGGCCGCTCTCGTCGAGGAGGCCGAGGTCGCCGGTGCGGATCCAGCCGTCGACGGTGATCTCCTCGGTGGCGGCCGGGTTGTTCCAGTAGCCGCGCATCAGCCCGGGGCCGCGCACGGTGATCTCGCCGACCGCGCCGAGCGGCAGCTCCGCGCCCGCGTCGTCGAGGACCCGTACCGACATGCCGGGGATGACGCGTCCCGCGGGCAGCGGCGCGCCGGTGGCGAGGGTGCGGTGGTCGTCCGGGGTGAGGGTGGCGAACGGACCGCCCACCTCGGTCATGCCGTACACCTGCCGGAAGCCGCAGTCGAGCCGCGCGGTGGCCTCGGCGTGCAGCTCGACCGGCATCGGCGCCGCCCCGTACAGCACCTCGCGCAGCGAGCCGAGGTCGGCGCCCGCCATGCCCTTGCTCTGCAGCAGGAAGCGGAGCATCTGCGGGACGAGCCAGACGTGGGTGGCCCGGTGGCGCTCCAGCGCCGCGAGCGCCCGCTGCGGCGTGAACCCCGGCAGCAGGACGACGGTGGCGCCCGCCGCCAGGTACGTGAGGATGACCGTCATGCTGCCGTGGTAGAGCGGGCAGCAGTTGACCAGGACCATGTCGTCGGTGGGCGCCGCCGTGGCGAGCCAGCCGAGCGAGATGCCGCGGAACGAGCCGTGGTCGACGGTGACGCCCTTGGCCCGGCCCGTGGTGGCCGAGGTGTGCAGGATCGCGGCGAGGTCGCTGTCGGCGACGTCGGGCAGCCGGAAGCTCGCGTCGTCGCCGTCCTCGTCGCCCTCCTCGCCGGCCCGCGTCGTCCGCGGCGCGGCCAGCTCCGCGTACTCCGGGCCGTCCACCGCGACGCGCAGCCGCACCGGCAGCTCGGGGTGGCGGTCGAGGAGCGCGGCCTCACCGAGGATCACGCTCACCCCGGTGCGCCGCACCATGCCGGTCACCTCGGGCGCGGTGAGGCTGTGGTTCAGCGGTACGAACAGGGCGCCGAGCTTGGCCAGCGCGAAGTACGACTCGATGACCTCGATGCGGTCCAGGGAGAGGACGGCGACCCGGTCGCCCCGACTGACGCCGCGCGCCGCGAGACCGCGGGCCAGCCGGGTCGTGCGCTCGTCCAACTCGGTCCAGGTCACCGAGCGTTCGGCGTCGATCAGCGCCGTGCGGTCCCCGAAGCACTGCCGGCCCCGGTGCAGGACCTGGCCGAGCCACATCAGGCGGCCCCCTCGACCGTGCCGCGCGCGGCGATCAGGCGCTCGTAGTCGGCGATGGAGGACAGGTCGTCCATGTCCTCCGCGGTGACCTCCACGCCGGTCCGCTCCTCGATGAGCAGGACCAGGCGGACCAGGTCGCCCGAGTCGACGCCGCTGGCGCTGAGGTCGGCGTCGTCCGCGATCTCGCCGCCGAACTCCGTCAGGCCGGTCAGTTCGACGAGCATCTCCCGTACGGTGCTCATGCGTTGCCTTTCGCTGTGGTGCCGCTGAAGGTGTTGTCCCAGGTCCCGTCGGAGACGGGGCAGTCGTGCACGGCCAGCGGTTCGCCGGCCGGCACGGACCAGGGCAGGAACCGGCTCGGGACGGAGCCGGCACAGAAATCCGAGAACTCCTCGTGGGGCGGCCTGTGCCGCTCGGAGAGGACCGCGAAGACGGGGTCGACGGGCTTGAACACGCCGTCCTCGTCGAGGACTTCGCACCAGGCGTGCTCGGCGTCGAGCACCCCCAGGTAGCGGCCGCGGCGGGTCCGGGCGGTGAGGCCGTCCGCCTCCGCCCTGCGCAGGAGCTCCAGGGAGCAGACGGTGCAGTCCATGATCCCGAGCCGCCGGGTCTCGGCCGGGTCGGTGCGCAGGCGCGGATGCATCCACTGGAAGCGGTAGGGCCCGTCGCGCAACTCGCCGACCAGCGCGTCGAAGTGGCGCCGCGCGTCCGCCGAGAGCAGCGGGGCGCGCCACCCGGCGGTGGTGACCCGGCCCGTCAGCCGCACCGACGCGGCGTGCTCGACGACGAGCGCGCCGTCCTCGCGTACCGCGGACTGCTCGCCCTGCGGCGCCTCGCCCTGCGGCGCGACGAGCTCCAGCGCCTCGCCCTGCGGCGCGACGAGCTCCAGTGCGTCCAGGTGGCCGCCGAAGACCTCGGGGGTGGGCAGTGCGATCCGCCAGGTGCCGCCGGGGCAGCGGGGATCGCGGCAGCGCAGCCGCCAGTCCAGCGTCCAGTGGCGCGGCGGGGTCCAGGTGTCCGGGTCACCCGCGGCGAACCGCAGCATCATCCGTTGCCCGGCCAGCGGGACGCTGGTGGTGGCTCCGGAGTAGAGAGCCGTGTTGGCCAGGTCGTGGTAGTCGAAGCGGAGTTCGGCACCGGATCCGGCGTGGGCGAGGCCGGCCGCCGCGAGCTGGTCGAGGAGCTCGTCCCGGCAGCCGAGCAGGGCACGCGCCTCGTCCCGGCCCACCCGCAGCTCGCGGTGGCGCTCCGGCATCGGCACCAGCGCGCGCAGCGCCGACAGCCAGGGCCGCAGCGCGGGATCCGCGGCCGCGTCCCCCTCGGGGGGCGGCGCGACGGCGCGTGCGCGGACGTCAGAAGACATGGTGACGCGGTCCTTCCGGACGGGAGGGATGAACTCGGGAGGGGTGAACTCGGGAGCGCTGAGCTCGGGAGGCGTGGACGACGGCCGCCGCGAGCGCGCGACGGGGCGCTCGGGCGGTACGGGGGCGGTGCGGCGGCGGTGCGGAAGCGGTGCGGGGCGGTGCGTAGGGCGTACGAGGGCGGTGCGGAAGCGGTACGGACGGCGGCGTGCTGAAGCGGTACGGGCGGCGTGCGGAGGCCGTACGGAACGCCGTACCGACCCCCCGCGCCGAACCGGCACGCACCACAGAAGAGTCCGGCCGACCGCCCCGGCAATCCCTCGCCCCCCGGAAAAGTCCGTGTGGCGTACCCCATAGACCCGCCGTGGATAGCGCGGCCGATCCGCGGCCTCATTCACCCACGGGGGTGTCACGCCCTCAGCCCGGTAACGCCCCTCCGCGAAAGGGAGTCTGCGAAGTGTTCGGAAGGCTGTTGCACCTGCTGGAGAGGGGACCGAGGCGTCTGCTCTGGACGGTCGGGCTGCTCGCGCTCGTCTGTCTGGCGGGCGGCGGATCCCAGATGAAGTCCATGACCATGGGCGTGGACGACTACGACGACTCCGAGTCGGCCGCCGTCAAGGTCCTCGACGACGTGGAGAAGGCCACCGGCGCCAGCCTCGAGCAGGGCTACGTCGTCCTCGTCGAGCTGGACGAGCCCGTCGACGCCCGCTCCGCCGACCGGCCGGAGCGGCTGCGCCGCGCGGTCGACCTGATCAAGAAGCGCCCCGAGGTCACGGGCGTCGAGGACTACGTCTCGGCGAAGAACCCCGCGATGGTCCGCAAGGACGGCAAGAGCACGTACTTCGTCGCCTCCGTCAAGGGATTCGCGCCCGGCGACGCCGTCACCAAGGCCGTCACCGCGACCCAGGACGCCCTCGACGCGGACAAGCAGCTGGCCGACGGCGTCACCCTCGGCGGCCCGACCGCCTCGAACGTCGAGGCCAGCACGATCTCCAGCGAGGACCTCGGCAAGGCCGAGACGCTGGCCTTCCCGATCCTGCTCATCCTGCTGCTCTTCATCTTCCGCGGCGTGATCGCGGCGCTGATCCCGCTCGGCGGCGCCCTCGTCTCGATCGCCGTGGCGCTCGGCGTGCTCGGCGCGGTGATGACCGTGCTCGACCTGTCGATCTTCGCCCTCAACCTGGTGATGGCGCTCGGCATCGGCCTGTCCATCGACTTCAGCCTGCTGATCATCTCCCGCTTCCGCGAGGAGCTGCGGGCCGGTCACGACACCCTCGACGCCGTCGGCCGCACCATGCGCACGGCCGGCCGCACCGTCCTGTTCAGCGGTCTGACCGTCGCGGTGGCGCTGGCCTCGCTGCTCGTCTTCCCGCAGCGGTTCCTCTACACGATGGGCATCGCCGGCATCGCCACCTCGCTCGGCGCGCTGCTCTTCGCGCTGCTCGGCCTGCCCGCGCTGCTCGCCGCGCTGGGCGGCCGCATCAACAAGTGGGCGCCCAAGAGCTGGCAGCGCACCCAGGAGCTCGGCGCGGACAACGCGTCCGGCGGCCGCTGGTACCGCTTCTCGCACGGTGTGATGCGTCGCCCGGTGAGCGCCGCGGTCGCCGCGAGCGCGGTCCTCGTGGTCCTGGCGCTGCCCGCCTTCGGCATCAAGTTCACCGGCATCGACTCCGCCTCGATGCCCGCCGACTCCGACGCGGGCCGCGTCTACGCCTCCCTGGAGAAGGACTTCCCCGGCTCGCTCCAGTCGCCGGTGCACCTCGTCTCGGAGGCGCCGAAGGACGCGGGCGCCAAGCTCACCGCGTACGGCGAACGGCTCGCGGAGCTCGACGGCGTCGCCACCGTGACCCCGCCCCGCCCGATCGGCGACGGCATGTGGGAGACCCAACTGGCGCTCAAGGACGCGCCGTTGTCCCTCGACGCCCAGGACACCCTCGACGCCGTGCAGGCCGTGGACGCCCCGTACCCGACCGTGCCCACCGGCAACACCGCGCTCTACGACGCGATGATGAGCAGCCTCGGCGACCACCTGCCGCTGAGCATCGGCCTGATGTCGCTCACCACGCTGCTCATCCTCTTCGCGATGACCGGCTCGGTGGTGCTCCCGCTGAAGGCCGTCATCACCAACCTGCTCACCCTCGCCAGCACCCTCGGCCTGCTCATCCTCGCCTTCCAGGACGGCCACCTGGAGGGGCTCTTCGACTTCACCGGCCAGGACGCGCTCCAGCCGACGATGCTCATCATCCTGCTGGCCGTGGCCCTCGCGATGTCCACCGACTACACCGTCTTCCTGTTCTCCCGCATCAAGGAGGGCGTGGACCACGGCCTTCCGGACCGTGAGGCCATCGCGCTCGGCCTGGAGAAGGTCGGCCGCACGGTCACGCTCGCCGCGGTGCTCTTCTGCATCCCGATGGGTGCCCTGGTGCTCTCCCGGCTGATCTTCATCAAGCAGCTCGGATACGGGACGGCCGTCTCGGTCATCATCGACGCCACCCTCGTCCGCGCGCTCCTGGTGCCCTCGCTGATGGCACTGTTCGGCAAGGCCAACTGGTGGGCGCCGGGGCCGCTGCGCCGCTTCCACACCCGCTTCCTGAGCGGGCTGCAGGAGCGGGACGAGCCGGCCGCTCCCGCGGCGTCCGGCGCCGGGCGTGAGCGCGTCGGTACCGGCCGGGAGGCCTGAGGTGACCGCCGACACGGCCGCGATGGCTGGTACGGCTCAGATGGCTGCCACGGCTGATGCCGCTGATCCCGCGCTGGCCGAGCGCCTGCGCGAACGCTTCGACGACCTGCTCCGCAACGACGAGCGGGTCGAGCCGCACGACTGGATGCCGGACGGCTACCGGCGCATGCTCGTACGGCAGATCGGCCAGCACGCCCACTCGGAGATCATCGGCATGCAGCCGGAGGGCGCCTGGATCGCCCGCGCGCCCTCGCTGCGCCGCAAGGCCGTCCTGCTCGCCAAGGTGCAGGACGAGGCGGGCCACGGGCTCTACCTCTACGCTGCGGCACAGACCCTCGGCGTCAGCCGCGGCGAGCTGCTGGACGCCCTGCACAACGGCAGCCAGCGGTACGCGGGCACGTTCAACCACCCGGCGCTGACCTGGGCGGACACCGGCGCCATCGCCTGGCTGACGGACGGCGCCGCCGTCATCAACCAGGTGCCGCTGTGCCGCACGTCGTACGGTCCGTACGGCCGCGCCATGCTCCGCATCTGCCAGGAGGAGACCTTCCACGTACGCCAGGGCTTCGACTCCCTGCGCGCGCTGTGCCAAGGCACTCCGGAGCAGCGGCGGATGGCGCAGGACGCGGTGAACCGCTGGTGGCTGCCGGCCGTGGCGCTGATGTTCGGGCCGCCGGACACCCCGGCGAGCAAGGACCGCGCCGCCGCGTTCGGCGCGGCGCACACCAAGCGGGCCATCGCCTGGGGCATCAAGCGGCACCCGAACGACGAGCTGCGCCAGCGCTTCGTCGACATCGTCGTGCCGCAGGCGCAGGAGCTGGGCCTGAGCCTGCCCGACCCGGCCATCGCCTGGAACCCGGAGCGCGGGCACCACGATTTCACGCCGGTCAGCTGGGACCAGTACCGCGAGGTGCTCTCGGACGACTCCCAGTGCGCGCGCCAGCGCCTGGCCCACCGGGTCGCCGCGCACGAGGACGGCGCCTGGGTACGGGAGGCCGCGGTCGCGGCCACCCGGCACGAAGCGGGCCAGGCGGAACAGGCGGGACAGGCAGGCCAGGCGGGACAGGCAGGCCAGGCGGAACAGGCAGGGCAAGCGGGACAGGCAGAACAGGCCGAGCCGGCCGAACAGGTCGCCGGTCAGAGCAGGGGGACACCGTGATGAGCACATACACGACCACGAGAGCCGAGACGCCGTGGGAGGTCTTCGTCAGGACCCGCCGCGGCCTGGGGCACCAGCACGTCGGCTCGGTGCTCGGCGCCGACGCCGACCTGGCGATGGCCAACGCCCGCGATCTGTACACGCGGCGCGGCGAGCCGTCGTCGATCTGGGTGGTCCGCTCCTCGGACATCCGGGCCACCGCACCGGACGAGAAGGAGCCGCTGTTCAGCAACGGTACGGGCAAGCCGTACCGCCTCTCCGAGCAGTACGCGGCTCCGGCGGGCGGCAGCGACCATGGCCACTGAGACCCTGACCGCGACGGCCCCGACCGTGCCCACCCTCACCGCACCCGCCCCGACCGCGCCGCGGGACACCGCCGCGCTGGAGAGCGACACCGCGCGGTACGCGCTCGCCCTCGGCGACGACGCCCTGATCCTCTGCCAGCGGCTCTCCGCCTGGGTGACCAGGGCGCCCTCCATCGAGGAGGACCTGGCGCTCTCCAACATCGCCCTCGACCTGCTCGGCCACGCCCGCACCCTGCTCGCGTACTCCGCCGAGCTGACCGGCCACGGCGACGAGGACACCCTCGCGTTCACCCGCACCGAGCGGGAGTTCCGCAACGTGCTGCTCGCGGAGATCCCCAACGGGGACTACGGACTCACCCTCGCCCGGCAGCTCTGCCTCGCGCACCACACCCGGCTGCTGTACGCCGCGCTTACCGGCTCCGCGGACCCGGCGCTCGCCGCGTTCGCGGGCAAGGCCGTCCAGGAGTCGGCCTACCACTGCACGCACGCCGAGCAGTGGACGGTCCGCCTCGGCACCGGCACCGAGGAGAGCCACCGCCGGATGCAGGCGGGCCTCGACCAGGTGTGGCCGTACACCGCCGAGCTGTTCGCGGCGGACGAGGTGACCGCGCGGCTCGTGGCGGACGGTGTCGCCGTGGACCCGGCGGGCCTGCGCACGGAGTGGGACGCGGCGGTCGGCGGCGTCCTCGCGCGGGCCGGGCTGACCCTGCCCAGGGTGAACTGGCACTCCCGGGGCGGCCGGGACGGCCTGCACACCGAGGGGTTCGGACCGCTGATCGCCGAACTCCAGGCGGTGCACCGGCAGTACCCGGGGGGCACGTGGTGACGGCGGTACGCGCGCGGCCGGCGCCGGAACCGGTGCGCGAGCGGCTGGCTCCCGAACGGGTACGGGAGCGGGTCGCCGCCGTCGCCGACCCGGAGCTGCCCCTGATCACTCTCGGCGAGCTGGGGGTGGTGCGGCAGGTGACGGCGGGCCCGGACGGGACCGTGGAGGTCACCGTGACGCCCACCTACACCGGGTGCCCCGCCATGGACATCATCGTGGCGGACATCCGGGCCGAACTCGCCCGCTGCGGGCACCCGGACGGGCGGGTGCGGACCGCCCTCGCGCCCGCCTGGACCACGGACTGGATCACCGCCGAGGGCCGGCGCAAGCTCGCCGAGCACGGCATCTCGCCCCCGGGCAGCAGGACCGCACCGCTTCCGCTGCGGCTCGGCACCGGTGCGGCCTGCCCGCACTGCGGCTCGACGGCCACCCGGCCGCAGAGCCCCTTCGGGGCGACGCGCTGCCAGTCGGTGCTGGTCTGCCTCGGCTGCCGGGAGACCTTCGGCCACATGAAGGCGATATGACACCACGAGACGGAGCCGCCCACACCCTCACGGAGCACACGTCCGGTTTCCACGCGCTGCCGGTGCGTCGCGTCGAGCGGCTCACCGAATCCGCCGTGGCCGTCACCCTCGGCGTCCCCGACGCCCTGGCGCCCACGTTCGCCCACCGCGCGGGCCAGCACATCGCCGTACGCCACCGTCTCGGCGCCACGGGCACGGGCGGGCGCGAGAGTGAGGGCGGGGGCGGGAGCGAGGACGGGGGCGGGAGCCAGTACGGGAGCGGGGAGATCCGGCGCAGCTACTCGCTCTGCCCGCCGCCCGGCCCCGCGCCCGGCCCCGCGGCGCCCGGGACACGGACACTGCGCATCGTCGTCAAACAACTGGGCCCCGGCGGCTTCGGCGAGCACGCCGTCACCCGGCTCGCCGCGGGCGACACCCTCGAGGTCGGCCCGCCCAAGGGCAGTTTCACGCTCGCGGACCGGCCCGGCGCGCACCACGTGCTGATCGGCGGCGGCAGCGGCATCACCCCGCTGCTGAGCATGGCGGCCGCCGCGCTGGACGAGGATCCGCGGTGCAAGGTCTCGCTCGTCTACGCCAATCGCACGGCGCGCTCGACCCTCCTCGCCGAGGAGGTGGCGGACCTCAAGGACCGCCACACCGGCCGGTTCTTCGTGCTGCACGTGCTGTCCGGCGAGGAGCGCGAGTCGGAGGTGCTGTCCGGCCGGGTCGACGCGTCGAAACTGCCGCGCCTGCTGGCCGGGCTCGGTGCCGACCCCGCCGACGACCGCACGCACTTCTACCTCTGCGGTCCCTGGGGCCTGGTGGAGTCGGTGGACGAGGTACTGCGGGAGCTGGGCGCCGCCCCGTCCCGCGTACGCCGTGAACTGTTCTCGACGGATCCGGCGGCGCGGGAACAGACGGTACGTCAGAACACGGGCCCGGACGTGGGCGTGGGCGGCGGCGCCCGCGTCACCGCCAAGCTGCACGGCCGCAGCACCGAGGCCGAGATGACCCCGCAGGACCCCTCGCTCCTCGCGGCGGTCCTGCGGCACCGGCCGGAGACCCCGTACTCGTGCCGCGACGGTCTGTGCGGCTCGTGCCGGGCCCGGGTGGTCGACGGCGAGGTCGTGCTCGCCCGGCGCTACGCCCTGACGCAGGAGGAACAGGACGCCGGCTACACCCTGCCGTGCCAGGCTCGTCCGGCATCGGAGCACGTGGGGCTGGACTTCGACGCGTAGCCGGACAGACAGAAAGACCCGGACGGACAGAAAGACCCGAACAGACAGAAGACAGGGCCGGAACCGCGAAGTGCGGTTCCGGCCCTGTCTCGTGGTGTCTCGTTTCACGTGAAACACCAAGGGTCGGTTACTTGACCGGTTCGGATTCCGGCTCGTCGACGCTCTCGGTTTCACCGTCCGGCGCCTCGACCGGTGTTTTCACGGAGTCGAGGAGGAGTTGGGCGACGTCGACGACTTGGAGGGATTCCTTGGCGGCGCCGTCGTTCTTCTTGCCGTTGACGGAGTCGGTGAGCATGACGAGGCAGAAGGGGCAGGCCGTCGACACGATGTCCGGGTTGAGGCTGAGCGCCTCGTCGACGCGCTCCGTGTTGATGCGTTTGCCGATGCGTTCTTCCATCCACATGCGGGCGCCGCCGGCTCCGCAGCAGAAGCCGCGTTCCTTGTGGCGGTGCATTTCCTGCTGGCGCAGGCCGGGGACCTTGTCCATGATCTCGCGCGGGGGCGTGTAGATCTTGTTGTGGCGGCCCAGGTAGCAGGGGTCGTGGTAGGTGATCAGGCCCTCGACGGGGGTGACGGGGATGAGTTTGCCCTCGTCGATGAGGTGCTGGAGCAGCTGGGTGTGGTGGATGACGTCGTAGTCGCCGCCGAGCTGGGGGTATTCGTTGCCCAGGGTGTTGAGGCAGTGCGGGCAGGTCGCGACGATCTTCTTCGCCGACTTCGGCTTGGCCGATTCGGGCGTGGCCTTGCCGTCGTCGTCGAGTTCCTCGCCGAACGCCATGTTCAGCGCCATGACGTTTTCCTGGCCGAGCTGCTGGAAGAGCGGCTCGTTGCCCAGACGGCGTGCGGAGTCACCGGTGCACTTCTCGTCGCCGCCCATGATGGCGAACTTCACGCCGGCCATGTGCAGGAGTTCGGCGAAGGCCTTGGTGGTCTTCTTCGCGCGGTCCTCCAGGGCGCCGGCGCAGCCCACCCAGTACAGGTATTCGACTTCGGTGAGGTCTTCGATGTCCTTGCCGACGACGGGGACTTCGAAGTCGAGTTCCTTGAGCCATTCCAGGCGCTGCTTCTTGGCCAGGCCCCAGGGGTTGCCCTTCTTCTCCAGGTTCTTGAGCATCGTTCCGGCCTCGGAGGGGAACGCGCTCTCGATCATGACCTGGTAGCGGCGCATGTCGACGATGTGGTCGACGTGCTCGATGTCGACCGGGCACTGCTCCACACACGCACCACACGTCGTGCAGGACCACAGGACGTCGGGGTCGATGACCCCGTTCTCCTCGACCGTCCCGATCAGCGGACGCTCCGCCTCCGCCAGCGCGGCCGCGGGCACGTCGGCGAGCTGCTCGGCGCTCGCCTTCTCCTCGCCCTCCATCGTCTTGCCGCCACCGGCGAGCAGATACGGAGCCTTGGCGTGGGAGTGGTCGCGCAGCGACATGATGAGCAGCTTCGGCGACAGCGGCTTACCGGTGTTCCAGGCGGGGCACTGCGACTGGCACCGCCCGCACTCCGTACACGTCGAGAAGTCCAGCAGGCCCTTCCACGAGAACTGCTCCACCTGCGAGACGCCGTACACGTCGTCGTCGCCCGGGTCCTCGAAGTCGATCGGCTTGCCGCCCGAGGCCATCGGCTGCAGCGCGCCCAGGGCGGTGCGGCCGGAGGACTCCCGCTTGAACCAGATGTTCGGGAAGGCGAGCATCCGGTGCCAGGCGATGCTCATGTCGAGGTTCAGGCTGACCGTGATCATCCAGATGAAGGACGCGCCCAGCTTGAGCATGGCGAAGAAGTAGACCCAGGTCTCGACGCCGGAGTGGCTGACGCCGTCGAAGAGGAGGGTCACGCCGTACGAGACGTAGTTGTCCGGGCCGTAGTCCGCGTGGTGCAGCACGCCTTCCAGACCGCGCAGCGCCATCACCGAGAGACCGATGAGGAAGATGACGGTGTCGACGAAGTAGGCGTGGGCGCGGTTCGATCCGGCGAAGCGGGACTTGCGGCCCGGCCGGGTCGGCAGGCTCAGCTGCCGGATCACGAACATGATCACGATGCCGAGCGTGGTGCCGGTGCCGATGAACTCGATGTACATCTCGTACGGCAGCCAGCCGCCGATGATCGGCAGGGTCCACTCCGGGTCGAACAGCTGCCCGTACGCGTTCACGATCGTCAGGATCAGGGTGTAGAAGCCCAGCGCGACGAACCAGTGGGCGAAGCCCACCAGACCCCACTGGGCCATGCGCGTGTGGCCCAGGAATTCCTTGACCAGCGTCACGCTCCGCTGCCAGGGATTCTCCAGACGATTCGCGTTCTCCGGCAGCGGCGCACCCAGCCGGAAGAAACGGAAGAAATGCACAAAAGCGCGCACGAACAATGCAATGCCGACCGCGCTGAGTGTCAGCGAAACGACGATCGCGGCGAGTTGCATGGGGGCTCCTCGAACCGGTCCCGGTGGGGCTGATGGACGTAGATGCGGATATCTCCGAGCGGGCGCCCACCCGGACTGGCGGGGCCCCGGCCCGACTATTACTAAGCGGTAACTTATTGAGCTCGTATGAGCGTACCGCCCCGCTCCTCGGCAGTGCACCCGCATACGCAGTGATCTGCGTCGCTGATGAGCCGGGTCCGGCGCCCGCCGCGCGGTGAACCGGTGCGGTCAGACGGGGTGCCCGGCGCTGATGTCGCTCGCGTCGTGCAGCGAGAGCGGGGTCCGGTCCTCGGTCTCGGCGACGTACGCGGCGACCGGGTCGAGCACGAAGGCGACGTGGTCCCCGCCGTCGAAGCGGCCGTGGACCCGCCCGGCGAACCAGGCGAGGGCGTCGTCGAGCACGGGCGTCCCGTCCGGACCCTCGTGCCAGTCGAGACCGGCGAACTTGTCCGTCTCCGCGCTGCACAGGGAGCCGAAGCGGTCGGCGAGGTCGTGGCGGTCGCGGGGCAGCAGATGGACCACGAGGGTGCGCGTCCTCAGCGCGAGGCGATAGGTGTGGTTCGCCGTGGAGAGCCAGACGGCGAACCGCGAGGGCTGTACGGAGCACTGGCTCGCGAAGCCGACCAGGCAGCCCGCGCGCTCTCCGTCCGCCGCGGCGGTGACCACGTACACGCCGGGGTCGGGGAGCCCGGTGAAGACGGCGATGTCCTCGTCGACCTCCGCGCTGCCCCGGTCCACGTCAACGCTCCGGTCCACGTCACTGTGCTGGTGCGCGTCGCCTGCCATGTCCTCGCCCTCCGCGGAGAGTTGTCGTCGTCGGTCCTCCGCCCCGCTCAGGCGGTGACCCGGACGGTGTTCAGGGAGCCGTCGGCCGCGTCGGGGAGGTTCATGCCCGCGCGGACACCCGAGCGCAGATAGGTCAGCACCGGCTCGGTCAGCCGCTCGCCGGGCAGGACGACGGGGATCCCGGGCGGGTACGGGGTGATCATCTCCGCGGCGACGCGTCCCGCCGCGTCCTCCACCGGGACGTCCTCGTAGGAGGCGAAGTAGGCGTCGCGCGGCAGGGTCGCCTGGACCATCCGCAGGTCGGCGGGGCCGGGCACGTCGACCCCCGGCGCGTCCCGCAACTCCGCGGCGTGCGCGGACAGATCGCGCAGCGCGTCGAGGAGCCGTCCGGTCGTGGACGCGTCGTCGGCGTGGGTGAGCTGGGCACTGACCCGGCGGTGGTCGAAGAGGTGCAGGTCGATGTGGTGGTGCGTGCGCAGCCAGTCACCGGCGCGGTAGCCGGTGACGCCCAGCGCGGAGAGGTCGATGACGACGGGCAGCGGGTCGAAGTCGGACGCGCGCCCCGGCCCGCAGTAGTCGTCGGCGTCGTCCACGTGCAGGCCGTCGATGCGCTCGATCGCTGCCCGGGTGTGGGCGGCCAACTGGAGGGCGTCGTCGATGAGCTGCTTGCCGTGCTGGACCATCTGGCGCCGCCAGCCGTCCAGGCCCGCGTAGAGCAGGACCGAGGGGCTGGTGGTGCCGAGCAGGTCGGCCCGGGAGGCGAGGACGGCGGGGTCGATGAGGTCGCCCTGGAGGTGGAAGACCGAGCCCTGTTCGAGACCGCTGCCCATCTTGTGGACGCTGGTCACGCAGATGTCCGCGCCCGCGTCCATCGCCCAGGTCGGCAGCCCGTCGTGGAAGGGCAGATGGGCGCCCCACGCCTCGTCGACGATCAGCGGCTTTCCGCGCCGGTGGCAGATCTCGGCGATCCGTTGCAGGTCGGCGGTGGACCCGTAGGGCGTGGGGCTGGTGACGAGGGCGCCGTCGGCGTCGGGGTGGGCGGCGAAGGCCTGCTCGAACGCCTCGGGCCGGGGCGGATGGGCGATGTGACGCTCGGGGTCCCAGGTCGGTTCGACCCAGACGGGCTCGACGCCCGAGAGGATCAGACCCGCGATGACCGACTTGTGCGCGTCGCGTCCCACCAGGAGGCGGTGGTGCGGCGCGGTCACGGTCAGCATGGCCGCCTTGACCGACAGGGAACTGCCGCAGGTGGAGAAGAAGGTGTGCTCGGCGTGGACGGCGTCCGCCATCAGGCGCTCGGCCCGTCCCAGGACGTCGTCGCGGTTCAGCCGGTCGTCGAGCCCGCCGTTGGCGAGCAGGTCGCCGTGGAAGACGGCGTCACCGAGCACCTTGCGCACCCGGGGGTCCGCGCCGCGGGCCTGCTTGTGGCCGGGCGGAGTGAAGGCCAGCTCATTGGCGTCGTGGTAACGCTGGAGCGCCTCCAGCACCGGTGCCTCGTCGTGGTCCAACTCGTGCGCAGCCATGCCGTGAGCAGTTCCCTTTCCACCGCGTACCAATCAGCACCCGTACCGATGCAGCACCCGCACCACCCGAGTGGCTCGTTTCACGTGAAACACGCACCCCGCACCACCCGAGTGGCTCGTTTCACGTGAAACACCGCGGGGCGGTCGTGCAACGCCGTGGGGCGGGAGCCCTCCCGGGTCTCCCGCCCCATGGCGTCATGACGGCGTCGTCCGTTGTGGAACCGGGCGGCCGGGTCAGGACTTCTTGTCCCCGTCCTTGCCCTCGGCCTCCGCCTCGGCCTGCTTGACCTGGACCTCGGGGTCGAGCGCGGCCTGGCCGCTGCCGTCGACGGAGGTCAGCGGCGCGCTGTCCGGGACCTCCGTGGCGGCCGGCGGCTCGACCAGCCAGTCGGGGTTGGCCTGCTTGTCCCACCACTTCCAGGCGGCGACCGCACCACCCGTGAGGATGCCGATAACGGCGAGGCCCTTGGCGAGGCGACCCACCCGGGCCCGGCGCTCGTGCTTGCGGGCGAGGCGCTGGATCTCCTTCGCCGAGACCTGACCGCGCAGCGCGGCGATGGCCGCCGTGCCACGGGACGCGGCCTCTTCGCGGACCGGCTGCGCGGCGGCGACCGCCTGCTCGATACGGGGCTTGGAATACTCGGCGGCCTGGCGGGCGGCCTTGCGCGTGCGGACCGCGGCTTCGTGCGCGGCCTGGTCGACCTTCGGTGGCACATGGGTGCGGGCCTGCTCGACGCGGGGGGCGACGTGGGCGCCGTACTGGACACGGGCCTGCTCAGCGGCCTGCGACACCCTGGGTGCGAGCCGTACGCGCGCTTCCTGGGCGTAGTGGCTGGCCCGGTCCTTGGCCGTGTCGGCGTAGGGCGCCACCGCGTCCGCGGCGTGACGCACGCTGTCCTTGGCCGAGCCGGTCGCGGCGCGCACGCTGTCGATGCGGGTCACGGGATCCTCCTCCTCGGTGGCGTATAGGTATGTCACCTTTCCACCCTTTCAGGGATCATGCCTTCCGGATCGCTCCGAAAGACATGCGAGGGCGGGCATCCGGGTCACAGGAACACTGACGCCGGTCCTTCTTGTATCCGTTCGCGCCGGACTTGAACACATCGATTCCGTGGCTCTGTTCCGATCAATTCGCTCGAATCGGGGCGGAAGAGCTCTTGGCCGACCATGTCACGGATCCCTTCGACGCGCGCCCAGTCGGCGGCTACTCGTCGCAATCCGGTCCGTGCGAGGATCGGGGAGTCACCGAAGACGGAGTCACCGAAGACAACGGAAGGCAGATCGTGGCCGAGCAGCTTTACGCCACCCTGAAGACCAACCGGGGCGACATCGAGGTCCGGCTGCTGCCGAATCACGCGCCCAAGACGGTCAAGAACTTTGTCGAACTCGCCCGGGGCGAGCGCGAGTGGGTCCACCCCGCGACCGGCAAGAAGACCTCGGACCGGCTCTACGACGGCACGGTCTTCCACCGGGTGATCAGCGGCTTCATGATCCAGGGCGGCGACCCGCTGGGCAACGGCACGGGCGGCCCCGGCTACGAGTTCGAGGACGAGTTCCACCCCGACCTGGCCTTCGACAAGCCGTACCTGCTCGCGATGGCCAACGCCGGACCGGGCACCAACGGCTCGCAGTTCTTCGTGACCGTGTCGCCGACCGCGTGGCTGACGCGCAAGCACACGATCTTCGGCGAGGTCAGCAACGACGCCGGCAAGGAGGTCGTGGACGCCATCGCGGGCACCCCGACCAATGGGCGCACCGACCGCCCCGTGAACGACGTGGTCATCGAGTCCGTGGTCGTCGAGACCCGGGACGCCTGACCCGCGTACCCGCGAGGGAACCAATCCGCCCCGCCCGTCCGTAAGGAAGGGCGGGGCGGCGCGTTGTCAGGTGTGCCGCCACAGTGCGTTCGTACGGAGAATGAGGGAACCCATGGAGCAGGCGCCAGGCAGCCCGCAGGAGCCGCAGGGGGCGTCGGGCCTGCCCCGTTGCTACCGGCATCCGGACCGTGAGACGGGCATCACCTGCACGCGCTGCGAGCGCCCCATCTGTCCCGAGTGCATGATCAGCGCCTCGGTCGGCTTCCAGTGCCCCGACTGTGTGCGCGGCGGCTCGGGCACCGGGCACACCCGCGAGGCCAACCAGCCGCGCACGGTCGCGGGCGGCACCGTCGCGGCCGACCCGCGCCTGGTCACCAAGTTCCTCGTGGGCGTGAACCTCGCGCTGTTCCTCGTGCAGCTGGCGGTCGGCGACCGCTTCACCGAGCGCTTCGAACTGCTGGGCCTCGCCTTCGTCCCGGGATCCGGCTCGGTGGAGGGCATCGCCGAGGGGCAGTGGTACCGCCTGGTGACAGCGATGTTCCTGCACAGCGGCTATATGCACATCGCCTTCAACATGCTCAGCCTGTGGTGGGTCGGCGGCCCGCTCGAAGCCGCCCTCGGCCGCGTCCGCTATCTCGCGCTCTACGCCGCGTCCGGCCTCGCGGGCAGCGCCCTGACGTATCTCCTGGCGGAGCCGAACCAGCCCTCGCTCGGTGCGTCCGGCGCCATCTTCGGGCTGTTCGGCGCGACCGCGATCCTGATGCGGAAGCTGAACTACGACATGCGGCCGGTGCTCGCGCTGCTGGCGATCAACTTGGTGATCACCTTCAGGTGGCCCGACATCGCCTGGCAGGCGCACGTCGGCGGTCTGGTCGGCGGCCTCGTCGTCGGCTACGCGATGGTGCACGCGCCGCGCGAGCGACGGAGCCTCATCCAGTACGGCAGCTGTGCGCTGGTGCTGGTCGCGACGGTGGTCGTGGTCCTCGTGAGGACCGCACAGCTCACCTGACAGGTTGGGCACAACCGCACTTGACAGAGCGCCCGTATCACCGGCGGTACCCCCGTTGTCCACAGCGTGTGCCGGATCTTGTGCATGACGTGGGGAACACGCGTGCCCCTCGTCGCTGACCTGGGTTTCCCCAGGAAGGACAAGGGGCACGCGGCGAACAGAGGTCCGGTGGGTCAGTCACACCGGCGTCAACCGGCCGAGGGTTATCCACAGATCTTCAGCCTTATCCCCAGGTGGGGATAGCGCTGTGGATAACTCAGGGCAAGGCTTGCGCGCGGCGCCTTCCTCCCCTACGGGCGCTACGGGCGAGGAGCTACTTCCACTGGGTGGAGACGCCGAAGCCCGCGGCGATGAAGCCGAAGCCGACCACGATGTTCCAGTTGCCCAGGGGGTCGATCGGGAGCTTGCCGTCCGTGACGTAGAAGACGACGATCCAGGCGAGACCGATGAGGAACATCGCCAGCATCACCGGAGCCACCCAGCTGCGATTGGTCAGCTTGATGTTCGTCGCCTTCTTGGCGGGCGGCGGCGTGTAGTCGTCGGCCTTCTTGCGGATACGTGACTTCGGCACGAGGGTCTCTCCTGTCGATGCGCTGCGTGGCCGCGCAGGTGACTGTGGGCTGGCGCCGGGCGGGGCACACAGGGAGCTGAACCCTCCCCCGGGCGTCCGTTAGCGTAGTGCTTCCGCGGCGCTGAAGGAGATAAGGGTACGTTGAGCAATTCTGCCGACTCCCACAAAGGTGCCGGTCGTCGCCCCCGATGGCGTCCGGTTCGGGTACTTACGGGCGCTGTTTTCGCCCTGGCCGGGCTGATCTTCTTCACCAGTTTCAACACGGCCAAGGGCACCAACATCCGTACCGACGCCTCGCTCCTGAAACTCTCCGACCTCATTCAGGAGCGCAGCCACAAGAACGGCGCACTCGACGAGTCCAACGGCTCCCTGCGCGACGACGTCGAATCGCTCGCCCAGCGGGACAGCGGCGGCACAAAGGCCGACCAGGCCCGGCTCAAGGCCCTCGAAGAGAACGCCGGCACCAAGAAACTCAGCGGCCCCGCGGTCTCGGTCACCCTCGCCGACGCCCCGCCCAACGCCACCGCCAAGCTCCCCGGCTACCCCGAGCCCCAGCCCAACGACCTGGTCATCCACCAGCAGGACCTGCAGGCCGTGGTCAACGCCCTCTGGCAGGGCGGGGCCAAGGGCATCAAGGTCATGGACCAGCGGCTGATCTCCACGAGCGCCGTGCGCTGCGTCGGCAACACCCTGATCCTGCAGGGCCGCGTCTACTCCCCGCCGTACAAGGTGACCGCCGTCGGCGACCCCGACAAGCTCAGGAACGCCCTCGCCGCCTCCCCGGAGATCCAGAACTACATGCTGTACGTCAACGCGTACGGCCTCGGCTGGAAAGTGGACGACGACGGGGCGGTGACTCTTCCCGGCTACTCGGGCACAGTGGATCTCCACTACGCGAAGCCCGTGGAGTAAGCCGCTGGGGGAGCCTGTGTCGGTGCGAGTGCTCGTCAGGACGTTCAGCGAACTGTGCATCACCGTCGGCACATTGATCGTCCTCTTCGTCGTGTACGTCCTGTTCTGGACCGGCGTGAAGGCCGACCACGCCATGGACGGCCAGATCGACGAGCTGCAGGACCAGTGGGCGCGGGGCGCGGTCTCCACCGGCGCGGACGACAAGCCGACCGGGACGGGGTCTGCGGGGCCGGCGGAACCCGCCGAGAGCCCACCGGGGAAACCGGCCCGCTACAAGGACGGCAAGGCCTTCGCCGTCATGTACATCCCCCGGTTCGGTTTCACGTGGAACAAGCCCGTGCTCCAGGGCACCGGCACCGACGTCCTCAAGAAGGGCCTCGGCCACTACGCCTCCACCGCCCCGCTCGGACAGAAGGGCAACTTCTCCGTGGCCGGCCACCGCCGCACCTACGGCGACCCCTTCAAGGACTTCCCGAAGCTGCGCCCCGGCGACCCCGTCGTCCTGACCGACGGCACGACCTGGTTCACGTACCGCATCGACAAGAAGCCCTACCGCACGCTCCCCGGCGACATCGGTGTCATCGACCCCGTGCCGCGCAAGTCCGGCTACGACGGCCCCGGGCGCTACCTCACCCTGACGACCTGCGAACCGGAGTGGGGCCACAGCCACCGGCTGATCGCCTGGGCCCATCTGGATGCCACCCAGCCCGTGGAGGCAGGGAAACCGGAGGCACTGCGCCGTTAGTCTGGTGCCGTACGGCGAGGGAGGCCATGCCGTACGCGACGGAAGGGACGGCATGTACGGCTGGATCTGGCGGCATCTGCCGGGAAACACATGGATCAGGGCACTGATTTCGCTGGTGCTCGTCCTCGCGGTCGTCTATGTGCTGTTCCAGTACGTCTTCCCGTGGGCGGAGCCGCTGCTCCCCTTCAACGACGTCACCGTGGACGGACAGTGAGTACTCCGAGCGGCGCGCGCCGCAGCCGTGTCCTCGTCGTGGACAACTACGACAGCTTCGTCTTCAACCTCGTCCAGTACCTGTACCAGCTGGGCGCCGAGTGCGAGGTCGTGCGCAACGACGAGGTCGAGCTCCGGCACGCGCAGGACGGCTTCGACGGCGTGCTGCTCTCGCCGGGCCCCGGCACCCCGGAACAGGCGGGCGTCTGCGTGGAGATGGTGCGGCACTGCGCCGCCACCGGCGTGCCCGTCTTCGGCGTCTGCCTCGGCATGCAGTCCATGGCGGTGGCGTACGGCGGTGTGGTGGACCGTGCCCCCGAGCTGCTGCACGGCAAGACCTCGCTCGTCCGCCACGAGGGCAAGGGAGTCTTCGCGGGGCTGCCGTCGCCGTTCACCGCGACGCGCTACCACTCGCTGGCCGCCGAGCCGGCCACCGTCCCGGCCGACCTGGAGGTCACCGCGCGCACGGAGGACGGCATCATCATGGGCCTGCGCCACCGTGAACTGCCGGTCGAGGGCGTGCAGTTCCACCCCGAGTCGGTGCTGACCGAGCACGGCCATCTGATGCTCGCCAACTGGCTGGTGGAGTGCGGCGACACGGGGGCCGTCGGGCGATCGAGTGGGCTGGCCCCGGTGGTGGGCCGGGCCACGGCGTGACCGACCTGCGCCCCGAGCGCGACCCCTCCGGAGCCCCGTACGACGCGAACGGCGCGTACGGGGACGAAGGCGCGTACGGGGACGAGGGTGCGTACGGGGACGAGGGCGCGTACGGGGACGAGGGCGCGTTCGAGGCGGCGGTCGACGATCTGGACGACCCGCTGACGGACCCGTTGCCGGGCCAACGCACCGCGCCGGGCCAGCGCCCCGCCCCGGGCCAGCACCCCTCGCCAGGCCAGCACCCCTCCCCGTGGTTCCGCAGCGGTCCCGCGGCCGAGCCGGAACAGCAGCAGTCGCAGCATCCGCAGCAGCCTGCCGAGTCGCCCGAGCAGGAGTGGTACGACCCCGAGGGGTTCGCCCGGGACTGGTACGGGGCGCAGCGGCCGACGGCCCCCGAGCCCGGGTCCGGGCCCCCGCAGGAACCCACGTACGAGCAGCTGTACGGCGCCTACGCTCCCGAGCCGGCGCAGCCCGCCCAGCAGGTGCAGCCCGCACAGCCGACGCAACCGGCTCAGCCGGTGCAACCGGCGCGCGACGACGAGACGGTGGGACTGCGCACGGCGGACACCCGTCGAATAGCCGCGCAGGAGACCGGGACCGACCTCCCCGCAGAGGGCGGCCGAGCGGCCCGCCGCAAGGCCGCGAAGAAGGGCGGAACGCGCGCGACCGCCGACCGCGCCGACACCCCCCGGACCGGGCCGGGCGCCGCACCGCTCTCCCGTCTTGAGGCCCGCCGCGCGGAGCGCGCCCGCAGGCCGTCGCCGGGTGCCGTGATCAGCCGGGGGCTCGGCGAAGTCTTCATCACCGTCGGCGTCCTGATGCTGCTGTTCGTCACGTACCAGCTGTGGTGGACCAACATCCGGGCCCACCAGCAGGCGGACGGCGCCGCCCACGATCTCCAGGAGAGCTGGGCCAAGGGCAAGGGCAAGCCGGGGGCCTTCGAGCCGGGGCAGGGGTTCGCGCTGCTGCACATCCCGCGCCTGGACGTCGTCGTGCCGGTCGCCGAGGGCATCGACAAACACCAGGTGCTCGACCGGGGCATGGTCGGCCACTACAGCGAGGGCCGCACCAAGACGCCGATGCCCGACGCGAAGCAGGGCAACTTCGCGGTCGCGGGGCACCGCAACACCCATGGTGAACCGTTCCGCTACATCAACCACCTGAAGCCGGGCGACCCGATCGTGGTGGAGACGCAGGACAAGTACTTCGTCTACAAGATGGCGAGCATCCTGCCGCAGACGTCCCCCGGCAACACGAGCGTGATCGGGCCCGTCCCGCCGGGTTCGGGGTTCACCAAACCGGGCCGGTACATCACACTGACCACCTGTACCCCGGAATTCACGAGTAAGTATCGAATGATCGTCTGGGGCAAGATGGTCGAGGAACGGCCGCGCAGCAAGGGTAAGCCCAGCGCGCTCGTGAACTAGAACGGTGAGAACGGGGCAGATCGAGTGGCAGCCACGACCGACGACGACGAGAAGCAGGCCGAGGCGCCCGCACCGTCCCCCGCACCACGCGGCCGGGGCCGCGGCCGCATCGCCACCGCGGTCAGCGTCTTCGGCGAACTCCTCATCACGGCAGGGCTCGTACTCGGTCTCTTCGTCGTCTACTCGCTGTGGTGGACGAACGTCGTGGCGGACCGCGAGGCGCACAAGCAGGGCGACCGGGTGCGCGACCACTGGGCGAGCGGCCCCGGAAAGATCGACACCAAGGACGGCATCGGCTTCCTGCACGTGCCCGCGATGGGCAACGGCGAGGTGCTCGTCAAGGGCGGCACCAGCAGCAAGGTCCTCAACGACGGCGTCGCCGGCTACTACAAGGACCCGGTCAAGTCCGCGCTGCCCGAGGACAAGAAGGGCAACTTCGCGCTGGCCGCGCACCGCGACGGCCACGGCGCGAAGTTCCACAAGATCGACAAGATCGACAAGGGCGACGCGATCGTCTTCGAGTCACGGGACACCTGGTACGTGTACAAGGTGTACGCGACGCTGCCCGAGACCTCGAAGTTCAACGTGAAGGTCCTGGACGACGTCCCGAAGGAGTCGGGCGTCAAGAAGCCGGGCCGCTACATCACGCTCACCACCTGCACGCCGGTCTACACCTCGCGCTACCGCTACGTGGTCTGGGGCGAGTTGGAGCGCACCGAGAAGGTCGACGCCAAGCGGACGCCGCCGGCGGAGCTGAAGTAGCCCGCCCGAGAGAGACCCGCACGACGGCAGGAAGCCCCGGCACCGCTGAGCGGTACCGGGGCTTCTCCCTGTCGCACGAGGTGGTGTCGACGGGCCTCAGTCAGTCGCCGTGACGGCCCCAGCCGCCCATGCCCGCGACGAAGCCGTCGCCGCCGCCGTTGTCGCCGCCACCGTTGCCGCCGTTGCCACCGTTGCCGCCGTTGCCGTTGCCGCCCGCGGTGGTCAGGTTGACCGCGGTACCGGGCTTGGCCTTCTCACCCGCGTTGGGCTGCGACAGGACCACCAGGGCGTTGTCGTCCTGCGGGCCGACGATGGTGCCGACGCTCAGACCCGCGTCCTCGATGGCCTTGCGGGCGTCCTTCAGCTTCTGGCCGGTGAGGGGCGGAACCGTGGTCTCCTCGGCCTCCTTGGCGACCTGGACGGTCACCGTGGAACCGGGGTCGGCCGACGAGCCCGCGGACGGCGTGGTCTGGATGACCTTGCCCGCCTCGACCTCCTCGCTGGCGACGTCCTCGCGCTGCGCCACCAGGTCGTTGGCCTCGATCTGCTTCTTGGCCTCTTCCCAGGTCTTGCCCGCCACGCTGGGAACCGTGGACTGCGCCTTCTCCTTGGCCACGATCAGCGTGACCTTGCTGCCCTTCTGGACCTCGGTGCCGGAGGTCGGGTCCTGCTCCAGGACCGTGCCCGGGTCCTCGGTGGACTCGCGGGGCTTGGTGGTGACGTCGAACTGGTACTTGTCGCTCTTGAGCTTCTTCGTGGCGGTTTCCTCGTCCAGGGAAATGACGTTCGGCACCGCGACCTTGGGCGCGCCGGTCGACACCGTCACCGTGACGGTGTCGCCCTTCTTGACCTCCGCGTCCGCCCCCGGGTCCTGATCGCAGATCTGACCCTTGGGGTACTTCTCGCACGGCTCGCGCTTGCCGATCTCCAGCTTGAGGCCGACGTTCTCCGCCGACTCCTGGGCCTCCTTGTAGGACTCGCCCACGAAGTCCGGAGCCTTGGTGGCGTCGTCCCCGCCGTCCCCGGTGAACGCCCACTTCCCGATGAGGATCGCCCCCACCAGGACCAGGACGCCGGCGAGGACGAGCAGCCACGTCGAGGTGTTGCTCTTCTTGCGGCGTCCCCGGCCGTCGTCGTAACTCCCGTCGTCCGGGGTGACCGGCGGCATCATCGACGTCTGGCCCTGGCCGTGCTGCGGGCGCAGCATCGCGGTCTGCTGGTCGTTGCCGTAACCGTCGGCCCCGCCGTAGCCCACCGCGCCCATGGCGGCGGTCGCGGCGACCGGCTGGCCGTCCAGACAGGCCTCGATGTCGGCGCGCATGTCGTCGGCCGACTGGTAGCGGTAGTCCGGGTCCTTGGTGAGGGCCTTCAGGACGATGGCGTCCATCTCCGGCGTGATCTCGCCGTCGAAGACGCTCGGGGCCTGCGGTTCCTCACGTACGTGCTGATAGGCCACCGCGACCGGGGAGTCGCCCACGAAGGGCGGCCGGACGGTGAGCAGCTCGTAGAGGAGACAGCCGGTGGAGTAGAGGTCGGAGCGGGCGTCGACCTGCTCGCCCTTGGCCTGCTCGGGCGAGAGGTACTGCGCCGTGCCGATCACCGCGGCGGTCTGCGTCATCGTCATGCCGGAGTCGCCCATGGCGCGGGCGATGCCGAAGTCCATCACCTTGACCTGGCCGTTGCGCGTCAGCATGACGTTCGCGGGCTTGATGTCGCGATGCACGATGCCGTTGCGGTGCGAGTACTCCAGGGCCTGGAGGATGCCGATCGTCATCTCCATGGCCCGCTCGGGCAGCAGCTTGCGACCGGAGTGAAGAAGCTCGCGCAGCGTGGAGCCGTCGACGTACTCCATCACGATGTACGGGATGGAGACCCCGTCGACGTAGTCCTCGCCGGTGTCGTAGACCGCGACGATCGCCGGGTGGTTGAGCGAGGCGGCCGACTGGGCCTCCCGGCGGAACCGGGCCTGGAAGGACGGGTCACGAGCGAGGTCCACCCGCAGCGTCTTCACCGCCACGGTGCGGCCGAGCCGGGTGTCGTGCGCGAGGTACACCTCGGCCATGCCACCACGGCCGAGCACCTGGCCCAGCTCGTACCGGCCGCCGAGGCGACGCGGCTCTTCCATAGCTAATCCAGCCCTCTCCGTCGGTCCCGACCGCACCGTTGTGTGGTCCGGCGGTGTGCTGTCCGGGCATACGGTACCCGGCTCCACTTGCGTGACCCGGCCGCGGCCGTCACCCGATACCGGACCGGTACCGCAACGTGCACCGATGTGGAGGGGCCGTGACGGGGGTCACTTCTTGCTGTCGATGACTGCCTTCATCACGTCCTTGGCGATCGGCGCGGCGAGACCGCCACCGGAGATGTCCTGGCGGCTGGCGTCGCTGTCCTCGACGACCACGGCGACGGCGACCGGGGACCCGGAGTCCGTCTTCGCGTACGAGATGAACCAGGCGTAGGGGTTCTTGCTGTTCGCCACGCCGTGCTGCGCCGTACCCGTCTTTCCACCCACGGTGACGCCCGGGATCTTCGCCATGGTTCCGGTGCCCTTCTCGACCACCGTCTCCATCATTTCCTGGAGCTTCTGCGCGTTCTCCTTCGAGAGCGGCTCGCTCATCTCCTTGGGCGAGTGCTTCTCGATGGTGTCCAGGTTGCGCGCCTGCAGCTCGCTGACCATGTACGGCTCCATGAGCGTGCCGTCGTTGGCGACCGCGGAGGCGACCATGGCCATCTGCAGCGGCGTCGCGGCCGTCTCGAACTGGCCGATGGAGGACAGCGCGGTCTGCGGCTTGTCCATGTCCTCGGGGAAGTTGGAGGCGTTGGAGCGGACCGGCACGAACTGCTGCTCGTTGAAGCCGAACTTCTTCGCCGTCTCCAGCATCTTGTCCTTGCCGAGATCGGAGCCGATCTTGCCGAAGACGGTGTTGCAGGACCAGCGCAGCGCCTCACGCAGGGTGGCGTTCTTGCAGGGGATGTGCCCCTCGTTCGGCAGCGGCTGCGTGGTGTTCGGCATCGTCCAGGGGTCCGGCGAGTCCGTCTTGCTGTCGATGCCGTCGTAGAGGTTGTGCTCCATGGCGGCCGCCGCCGTGACCACCTTGAAGGTGGAGCCGGGCGGATAGGTCTCGCGCAGCGCGCGGTTGACCATCGGCCTGTCCTTGTCCTTTTCCAGGCTGAGGTACTTCTCGGCCTCCGCGTTGGTGTTGCCCGCGAAGTCACCGGGGTCGTACGACGGCGTGGAGGCGAGCGCCAGGATCGCGCCCGTGGACGGGTCGAGCGCGGCGACGGCACCCTTGCCGCGGCCCTTCAGGCCTTCGTACGCGGCCTTCTGCGCGGCGGAGTTGAGGGTGGTGACGACATTGCCGCCCTCCTTCTTCTCGCCGGTCAGCATGTCCAGGGTGCGGCGGAAGAAGAGCCGGTCGTCGTTGCCGGTGAGGATGCCGTCGTCGATGCTCTCCAGCTGGGTGGCGCCCATGCGCTGCGAGGAGTAGCCGGTGACGGGGGCCCACATGGGCCCGTCCTTCCAGGTGCGCTTGTACTTGAGGTCGTTGCCCGGGGTCGCCTTGGAGCCGGTGATCGGCTTGCCGTCGACGATGATGTCGCCGCGCGGCTGGGAGTAGCGCTCGATGGTGACGCGGCGGTTCTTCTCGTGCTTGGCGAGCGAATCCGCCTGGACGTACTGGAGCCAGTTGTCCCGGGCGAGCAGGGCGAGGATGAGCAGCCCGCAGAAGATCGCGATCCGGCGCAGGGGCTTGTTCACGGTCGGACCACCTGGGTCATCTCGGCGTCGGGGTTCGGGGCGGGGGACGGGGCCGGGCGGCGCGCGGTGTCGCTGATCCTGAGCAGGATGCCGATCAGGGCCCAGTTGGCGATGACGGAGGAACCGCCGTACGCCAGGAAGGGCATGGTCATACCGGTCAGCGGGATCAGGCCCATGACGCCGCCTGCGACGACGAAGACCTGGATGGCGAAGGCTCCGGAGAGGCCGATCGCGAGGAGCTTGCCGAACGGGTCGCGGGCGGCGAGCGCCGTGCGGACGCCGCGCTCGACGATCAGCCCGTAGATGAGCAGGATCGCCATGATGCCGGCGAGCCCGAGCTCCTCGCCGAAGGTGGCGAGGATGAAGTCGGAGTTGGCGGCGAACTTGATCAGGTCCGAGTGGCCCTGGCCGAGACCGGAACCGAGGGTGCCGCCGGAGCCGAAGGCCCACAGGGCCTGCATCGCCTGCTCGGAGTGGAGGACACCGTCCTGGACACCGGCCTGGCTGAGCTTGTACTCGCGCAGCGGGTCGAGCCAGGCCTGCACACGCGTCTGGATGTGCGGCTCGAAGCTCGCCACGGCGACGGCGCCGACGGCGGACATCAGCAGACCGAAGACGATCCAGCTGGTGCGCTCCGTGGCGACGTACAGCATGACGACGAACATGCCGAAGAACAGCAGCGACGTACCGAGGTCGGTCTCGAAGACCAGGATGAGGATCGACATCGCCCAGACGACGATGATCGGCCCGAGGTCGCGGCCGCGCGGCAGGTACAGGCCCATGAAGCGACGGCTGGCCAGGGCGAGGGCGTCGCGCTTCACCATCAGGTAGCCGGCGAAGAAGACCGCGATGACGATCTTCGCGAACTCACCGGGCTGGATGGAGAAGCCACCGATGTGGATCCAGATCTTGGCGCCGAAGACGTTCATGCCGAGACCCGGCACGAGCGGCAGGAGCAGCAGGACCAGCGCGCCGACCATGGAGATGTACGTGTAGCGCTGCAGGACGCGGTGGTCCTTGAGCAGCAGCAGCACCCCCACGAACAGGGCGATGCCGATCGCGGAGTACTTCAGCTGGTTCGGCGCCGCGGGGCTGAAGTTCGGCAGCTGCTGCAGGCGCTCGGACTGGTCGAGCCGCCAGATCAGCACCAGACCCAGGCCGTTCAGCAGGGTGGCGAGCGGCAGCAGCAGCGGGTCGGCGTAGGCCGCGAACTTGCGGACGACGAGGTGGCCCACCGCGGCGAGCAGGCCGAGGCCCGCGCCGTAGCCGAGCATGCCGGACGGCACCTTGCCGTCGATGGCCAGGCCCACGTTCATGTAGGCGAACAGCGGAATGACGACTGCGAACACAAGCAGCGCGAGCTCGGTGTTGCGCCGGCTCGGCGCACCGATCGCGCCGATCGTCGACGTGTGTGTAGTACTGCTCATGGCGTGCAAAGGCCCCCAACGGCTGCTTACTGCTTACCGCACAGCGGGACCAGCTTCTGCTCATCGTCGGAGAGGCTGGGGCCGGGTGTGGGAGTCGGTGCGGTCTTGGACTTGTTCTTGTCGGTCGAGCTGTTCTTGTCGTTCTTGTCGTCCCCGACGGGCGGGGCGGTCGTGGAGTCAGGGCCCGTCGGCTTGCGCCGGCCCTCGGTGCCACCGGCTTCGCCCTCGCCGGGCTTGGCGTTGTTCTCGCGCTCGACCTCGCGGCGCTCGGCTTCCTTCTTGCACGCGGAGGCCTGCAGGCCCAACTCGTCGACCTTGCCCTTGGCGTCGTCGAGGTTGTCCTCGGGGATCGTCCCCTCGACCTGCTTGCGCTGGTACGGCGGCAGGTACTTGAGTTCGATCTCGGGGTGGTCCTTCTCGACCTTCGACAGACTGACCCAGGCCAGATCCTGGTCGATGCCCCGGTACAGGGCGATGTGCTCGTCCTTCGTGCCCACGTAGTACTGGGTCTGCGTCCAGCGGTAACCGCCGTAGAGGCCACCGGCGATGACGGCGAGGGCGAGCGCCCCGTAGAGGGATCTCTTGAGCCACTTGCGGCCGCCGCCGGGCTTGACGAAGTCATCGTCGTCGTAGGACCCGAAGCTGCCCTCGGGCACGTACCCCGTGGTGTCGCCGCTGCCGGGCGGGCCGAAGCCGCCGCCGCCCGAGGGCTGCGGCGGGACCGGCCTGCCGAGCCCGGAGGCGCGCCCCGCGGGCGTCTGCATGGCGCCGTCGTCCTGCGACTGGAGCTGGTTCTCGGCGACCGCGCCGACCACCACGGGGGTGTCGGACAGCTGTCCCGCGAGGGTGTCGCCGCTGTCGATGTCCAGGACGTCGGCGACGATCACGGTGATGTTGTCGGGGCCTCCGCCGCGCAGCGCGAGCTGGATCAGCTCCTGCACGGTCTCCTGGGGGCCCTGGTAGGAGGCGAGGGTGTCCTCCATGGTCTGGTGCGAGACGACTCCGGAGAGGCCGTCCGAGCAGATCAGGTAGCGGTCGCCGGCGCGGACCTCGCGGATCGACAGATCCGGCTCCACGTGGTCGCCGCTGCCCAGCGCGCGCATGAGGAGCGACCTCTGCGGGTGGGTGGTGGCCTCTTCCTCGGTGATCCGGCCCTCGTCGACGAGGCGCTGCACCCAGGTGTGGTCCTGGGTGATCTGCGTGAGCACGCCGTCCCGCAGGAGGTACGCGCGCGAGTCGCCGACGTGGACGAGACCGAGGCGCTGGCCCGTCCACAGGAGGGCGGTCAGGGTCGTCCCCATGCCCTCGAGCTGGGGGTCCTCCTCGACCATCACGCGCAGCTGGTCGTTGGCCCGCTGCACGGCGGTGCCCAGCGACGTCAGGATGTCCGAGCCCGGGACGTCGTCGTCGAGCGTGACGAGCGTCGAGATGACCTCGGAGCTCGCCACCTCGCCGGCGGCCTGGCCACCCATGCCGTCGGCGATCGCGAGGAGGCGTGGGCCGGCGTAACCGGAGTCCTCGTTCCCCTCCCGGATCATGCCTTTGTGCGATCCGGCGGCGAAGCGCAAAGACAGACTCATGCGCACCTCGCCCGTCGGCTCCGGGTACATCCGCACGGTGCCCACCCTCCGGTCGGGAGCGCGCCGGCGTCCAGTGTCTGGACAGCCGTTTCGGCTCGCTCGCTCCGCTCGCGCTCTGTCATGACGTAGTACTACTTCCGCAGCTCGATGACGGTCTTGCCGATGCGGATCGGCGCGCCCAGCGGAACGGGCGTCGGGGTGGTGAGTCGGGTCCGGTCGAGATACGTGCCGTTGGTGGACCCGAGATCCTCGACGATCCACTGGCCGTCACGGTCCGGGTAGATCCTGGCATGCCTGCTGGAGGCGTAGTCGTCGTCCAGCACGATCGTGGAGTCGTGCGCCCGGCCCAGCGTGATGGTCTGGCCCTGCAGCGCGACGGTCGTCCCGGCGAGGATGCCCTCGGAGACGACCAGCTTGCTGGGGGCGCCGCGCCGCTGCCGGCCGCCGCCGCCCTGCTGCCGCTGCGGTGGAGGCGCGGCGGCCTGCTGCTGGCGGGCGGCCTGCTGGGGACGCTCGCGGCGCGAACCGCGCTGTGTGACGCGCGTTCCGAACAGGTCGCTGCGGATGACCTGGACGGCCACGATCACGAACAGCCACAGGACGGCTAGAAAACCTAGCCGCATGACCGTCAGGGTCAGCTCTGACATTGCCCCCGCTTCACCCTTCGGCTTGCCGGTAAACGATGGTGGTTTGACCCACGACGATCCGCGAGCCGTCGCGGAGCGTAGCGCGGGTGGTGTGCTGCCCGTCCACCACGATGCCGTTGGTGGACCCGAGATCCTGGATCGTCGAGGGCGTTCCGGTCCGGATCTCACAGTGCCGACGCGATACGCCGGGGTCGTCGATCCGCACATCGGCGTCGGTGCTGCGACCCAGCACCAGCGTCGGGCGGGAGATCTGATGGCGATTGCCGTTGATCTCGATCCAGCGCCGCACCTGGGCGCCCGGTAGTGGACCGGCGCCGGGGCCCTGGGGCCTGCTCGGTGCCGGGGACTGCCCGCCGGGACGGCCCGCGCCGGGCGGCGGCGCGGCGGGCATGGGAGGCGGGCCGCCGGGGGTCCCGGACGGCGGCTGGGGATATCCGTAGCCCCCGCCCGCGGCGCCTGCGCCGCCCGCACCGCGGCCGGGAGCCGCGGCAGGGCCGCCGGGGCCCGCGGGGGCGCGCTCGGGCGCCTGGGAGCTGCTGGAGGCAAGCGTGCGGCTGCGCACCCGGTACAGCCCGGTGTCGAGGTCCTCGGCCTTCTCCAGGTGGACCTTGATGGGACCCATGAAGCTGTAGCGCTGCTGCTTCGCGTAGTCACGCACCATGCCGGAGAGCTCGTCGCCGAGCTGGCCCGAGTACGGACTCAGCCGGTCGAAGTCGGGGGCGCTGAGCTCCACGATGAAGTCGTTGGGGACGACCGTCCGCTCGCGGTTCCAGATCGTCGCGTTGTTGTCGCACTCGCGCTGGAGGGCGCCGGCGATCTCGACGGGCTGGACCTCGGACTTGAAGACCTTGGCGAAGGTGCCGTTGACCAGACCTTCGAGACGTTGCTCGAACTTCTTCAGGACTCCCATGGGGCACCTCCTCCGTCGTAGTCATCCTGGTACTGCTTACTGATCGTATCCACGCGCCGGGAAATCGGCTGGTTCCCCCTGTCCGCCCGGTCGACGAGTGTCGCCTCTCACAAGACATGCCCGCACCAGGGTCCAGAGGATCCTCCCAGGACCCCTGAGGAAGCCCTGATTCGTTGCCCCGGCACCCCGTACGGGCAGTGGCTCGGGGCTCCGGTTCGAGTCTCCCTTTACGAGGGATCGTAGAGGGGGCCCAAAGCCAGTGTCCCGCACCTGGCTGTGGACCTCGCCGAGCTCGGCCGGGACGGGGTCACGATGTCGGGCGGCACGGGGCCGCGGTGTCGGATGGCACGGGGCCACGGGTTCGGGCGGGACGGGTTCGCGTCGGGCGCCGGGCCGGGCGGGGCGAAGCCCGGTCGGGACCCGCACTTGGCCAGGTGCCCCCGCCGAACGGATGTGAATCCACCGTCTGCAGCGTGCTAATCTTCTGGATGTCGGCAGGCGCTCGCCCCCCAAGGCGGGACCCAAGGACAACACCCAATGCGCGGGTGGCGGAATAGGCAGACGCGCTGGATTCAGGTTCCAGTGCCCGAAAGGGCGTGGGGGTTCAACTCCCCCCTCGCGCACCATGAGGAAGCGGTCCTCCTCCGGACGAAAGTCCGGAAGGGGGCCGCTTCTTTTTGTGCCCGCTCGTCGTGCACGCTCGGCGCCGTGATGTATGTCACCGAGGTTATCCACAGGCTCTGACGCCGGTCGGCGTGCGGCGGTACGGTCGAGCCGGATTCGGGGTTGGCCGGCGGTCGGCGGGGGCGATGATCATGGTGAGGCGCGACGGGAGGATTCCCGGGCAGCGGGGCGAGCGGGTGCCGCGGGTGGCGGGGTTCGCCGAGTGGCCCGTGCAGGGGTCGCCGAAGAAAGAGGGCAAGGCGCTGCGGGAGCGGGTGCCGCGGACCTCGCACGCGGAGTTCGTGGTGGACGGCGGGCGTCCCGACCCGGTGGCCGCGGTGCGGGAGTCCAATCGCAGCCGGCTCCCGGAGCTCGCGCCGATCCGCGTCGGCAGGATGGCCGCCTCCCCCTTCGCGTTCCTGCGGGGCTCCGCGGGCCTGATGGGGTACGACCTCGCGCGCACCCCGATGACGGGCATCGGCGCACAGATCTGCGGGGACGCGCACGCGGCGAACTTCGGGTTGTACGGGGACGCGCGCGGTGGTCTCGTCATCGACCTGAACGACTTCGACGAGACGGTGCACGGCCCCTGGGAGTGGGACCTCAAGCGGCTCGCCGCGTCCCTGGTGCTCGCGGGGCGCGAGGCGGGCGCGGCCGAGGACGCCTGCCAGGAGGCCGCGCGGGACGCCGTGGGGGCCTACCGCCGCACCATGCGGCTGCTCGCGAAGCTCCCGGTCCTCGACGCGTGGAACGCCATCGCGGACGAGGAGTTGGTCTCGCACGCGGACGCGCGGGACCTCCTCGGCACCCTGGAGCAGGTCTCCGAGAAGGCGAGGAAGAACACGAGCGCCCGGTTCGCCGCGAAGTCGACCGAGCGCGTCGAGGGGGACGGTGACGAGGGTGGGGCGGCCGGCGCCGTGGGGCGACGCTTCGTCGACTCCCCGCCCGTGCTGCGCCGGGTGCCGGACGGGGAGGCCGCCGCGGTGGCCGGTGCGCTCGGGGAGTATCTGGAGACGCTGACCGAGGACCGGCTGCCGCTGCTCGCGCGGTACACGATCCAGGACGTGGCGTTCCGCGTCGTCGGCACGGGCAGCGTGGGACTGCGGTCGTACGTGGTGCTGCTGCTCGACCACCGGGGCGAGCCGCTGGTGCTCCAGGTCAAGGAGGCGCGGCCCTCCGCGCTGCTGCCGCATCTGCCGGTGGCCGGGTTCAAGGCGCCGGAGACGGCGCACGAGGGGCACCGGGTGGTGCTCGGCCAGAAGCGGATGCAGGTGGTCAGCGACTTCTTGCTCGGGTGGACGACGGTGGGCGGACGGCCTTTCCAGGTACGCCAGTTCAGGAACCGCAAGGGCAGCGTCGACCCGGCGGCGCTGGCCGCCGACCAGCTGGACGACTACGGCCGCATGACCGGTGCCCTGCTGGCCCGCGCGCACGCGCACAGCGCGGACCCGCGCCTCATAGCGGGGTACTGCGGCAAGAACGACCAGCTGGACGACGCGATGGCCCGGTTCGCCACGGCGTACGCGGACCGGACCGAGGCGGATCACGCGCTGCTGGTGGGTGCGGTCAAGGAGGGTCGGGTGGCGGCGGAGGCCGGTGTGTGAGGGGGAGACCCGGGGGGCGTGCGGCGGCCGGGCGGGGGCGGGCGTGTGCCGGGGCCGGTGCGGGTTTCCGGGGCGGGGCGCCCGCGTGGCCTAGGCTGGTCGGGTGACGACCCCGGAAGCCGAGCCGACGCAGCCCGAGACGCCTGAGACTCCCGAAGCGGAGACCCGGCAGGCGGGCACCGAAGGGCGGCTCAAGGACCAGCTGAAGGCACGCCTCAGGGAGCGGTCCGCCGAGCGGGCCGCGGAGACCCCGGAGGAGCGGCAGGAGGAGCGGCGGGAGGAACGTCCCGAGGAGCGGCTCGAGAGAGCTGTCCGCGCGGCCGAGCAGGCGCTGATCGAGTACGAGATCGCGTTGGAGACCTTCCGCGTGGAGGTCGAGAACTTCTCCCGCCTGCACCACCAGAAGCTCGGCCCGATGTACGCGCGTCTGGACGAGCTCGACGCGCAGATCGCCGAGGCCACCGCGGCCCGCACCGGCGACCCCGAGGACCGGCGCAAGGCGGACGAGGCGCGGGCACGGGTGATGCCGATGCCGGGCGTCGAGGAACTGTTCCACGGCTGGATGGACGGCGAGGGGCTCTACCCCGAGGCCGCCGCGATGCTCACCGACCAGTCGGTCCGGCCGCCGCAGCGGGTGCGGCCCGGCGAGGAGGCCCGCAAGCTCTACCGCGACCTCGTCCGCAAGGCACACCCGGACCTGGCGCAGGAGGAGGGCGAGCGGCAGCGGCGCGAGGAGTTCATCACGCGCGTCAACGCCGCCTACGCCCGTGGCGACGAGGCGGTCCTGCGGGAGCTCACCGAGGAGTGGGCCGCGGGCCCGGTGCCGGAGGAGGAGCGGCTCACCCGCAGCGAGGAGCTGTACGCGCGCCTGGAGTGGCTCTCCCAGCGCAAGGAACTCCTCTCGGTCCTCGCCAAGGAGCTGGAGGAGAGCGCGATCGGCGGGATGCTGCGGCTGGCGCCCGACGACCCGGACACGCTGCTCGACGAGATCGCCGAGCAGCTGCTCGCCCAGGTCGCCGAGCGCGAGGCGGAGCTGCAACGGCTCACGGCGTAGCGCGGGCGGCGCACGGTTAGCCGCGGGCGGCTGACGGTGTAGTGCAGGCGGCTGAGGGCGCAGCGCGGAGGCCGGCGGCTTGGTGCGGGCGGCGCACGGTGTAGCGCGGGACGCTGGGGGCTTGGCGCGGGCGGCTGGCGGCGTCCGGGGGACGGCGACGGCTTGGCGCGGATGGCGCACGGGTAACGCCGGACGCTGGGGGCTTGGCGCGGGCGGCTGGTGGCGTAGCGCGGGACGCTGGGAGTTTGGCGCGGGCGGTGCACGGTGTAGCGCGGGCGGCTGGGGGCTTGGCGTTGTCGGGGGTCGGGTAGCGTCGGGGGCATGGCTTTCGGATCTCAGGTGCCCACGGTCGGCATCGACGACCTTTCGAGCGGCGACTTTCTGCTGGACGTCCGCGAGGACGAGGAATGGCAGGCCGGTCACGCCGCGGACGCGCTGCACATCCCGATGAGTGAGTTCGTCTCCCGGTACGGCGAGTTGACCGAGGCCGCCCCGCAGGACGGCCGGGTCAACGTGATCTGCCGGTCCGGCGGACGCTCCGCCCAGGTCACCATGTACCTCGCGCAGCAGGGCATCGACGCGGTGAACGTCGCCGGTGGCATGGAGGCCTGGGAGGCCGCGGGGCGCCCCGTGGTCGACGACAAGGGACAGCCGGGCGCCGTCGTCTGACAGCCGGTTGCTCGCTCGTCCGGTCAGGCGAGTGGGTGGGCGGCCAGCAGGTCGCCCAGCGCCTCCTCGTGGGCGGCTGCCGGGCCGAGCGAGAGCTCCAGCTGCTTGGCCCAGGCGTGATAGCGGTGCAGGGGGTAGTCGGTGTCCGCGCCGAAGCCGCCGTGCAGGTGCTGGGCGGTCTGGACGACCCTTCGTACGCCGTCCGACGCCCAGATCTTGGCCACGGCCACGTCGCCCGTCGTCGGCAGCGCGCCGCCCGCTCCGGAGCTGATGCGCCAGGCGGCCTGCCAGAGGGTGACCTCCATCGCGCGCAGGTCGATGTAGCGGTCGGCGGCCTGCACGGCCACGGCCTGGAACGTCGCCACCGGGTGCCCGAACTGCTCGCGCTTACCGGTGTACTCACTCGTCATCCGCAGGACGGCCTCGCCGAGGCCGAGTGCCAGTGCGCACGTCCCGGTGGTGAGCAGATCGCGCAGCTTGTCCCAGGCGCCGTCGGCCTCGATGACGTCGGAGGCGGCGACGCGCACGCCGTCCAGGTGGAGTTCGCCCAGGCGTTCGCCGCTGGTGGAGAACTGTTCGGCGCGGGTGAGGCCCTCCTGGTCGCGGGGGACGAGCGCGAGGACCGGGTGGCCTTCGGATGTGTGGGCGGGTACGACGACGAGGTCGGCATGGTCCGCCCACGGCACGCTCGTCTGCAGTCCGTCCAGGGTCCAGCTGTCGCCGTCGCGCTGCGCGGTGACGGCCAGTTCGGCCGGGTCGTGGCCGGTGCGGCCGTGGGCGGCGGCGGTCAGGACCAGCTCACCCCGGGCGGCTGCGGGGAGGATCCGCCGCTTCAACTCGTCGCTTCCGTACGCCTGTACGGCGCTCGCGGCGGCGCTGCTCTCCAGGAGCGGGACCCGGGCGAGGACCCTCGCGGCCTCGCGCAGCACCAGGCACAGCGCGATGGGGTCCAGCCCCACGCCGCCGTGCTCGGTGTCGATCAGGACGCCCAGCAGGTCGGCGTCGGCCAGCCGTGACCAGAGGGCGCGGTCGAAGTCCTCGGCGACGGCGCCGGGTGTGAGCGCGGGGCTCGGCACCCCGTCCGGCGCGACGTCGGCGAAGAGCGCCTTCGCCGCTTCGACCACGGCCTGCTGTTCCTCGGTGAAGGTGAAGTCCACTGCCTGTCCTCCCGTGCACCGGCCGACCGACGTATCCCGTATCCCGTCGCCACTTCCGCCTCTTCGTACCTGACGGGCCGTCAAGATAGAACAGGTTCTACGGGAAGGGAACAGGTTCTGAAGGAGGGCTGAGGGCGCACGGTGGCGGGCCAGGGCGAGCGGCTCCGGTGGTCCTTACGGCTCCTCAGCGGTCGAAGTCCAGCTCCACCGTGTCCGTGGCCGGGCGGGACTGGCACGCGAGGACGTACCCGGCCTCCGTCTCCTCCGGCTCCAGCGCGTAGTTGCGGTCCATCCGCACCTCGCCCGAGACACAGAACGCACGGCACGTGCCGCACACGCCGCCCTTGCAGGCGTAGGGCGCGTCGGCGCGGTTGCGCAGCACCGTTTCGAGCAGTGTCTCGCCTTCTTGGACGGGCCAGGTGCCCGAGCGGCCGTCGAGTGTCGCCGTCACCGTGCTGTGCGCGGGAGCGGTGGGAGCGGCGGCGGGGGACGTGGTCGAGGCGGCCGGGAGGTTGTCGTCCACGTGGAAGATCTCCTCGTGGACCCGGCGCCGGGGCACGCCGAGCGCGCGCAGTGTCCGCTCCGCGCCTTGGACCAGGCCGAACGGCCCGCACAGGAACCAGCCCTCGATGTCCGACACCGGCAACAGCGCGGGCAGCAGCCGGGTGAGTCGCTCCTCGTCGAGCCGCCCGGAGTCGAGCCCCGACTGCTGCTCCTCGCGGGAGAGCACGGTCACCAGCTGGAACCGGTCGGGCCAGCGGTCCTTCAGGTCGGCGACCTCTTCCAGGAACATCGTCGAGGCGGCGGTGCGGTCGCTGCGTATGAGGCAGAAGTCCGCCTTCGGCTCGCGCTCCAGGAGGGTCGTGACGATGGAGAGCACAGGTGTGATGCCGCTGCCGCCGACGATCGCCGCATAACGGCCCGGGGCCGGGTCGAGCGTGAAGCGCCCGGCCGGCGTCATCACGTCCAGCTCGTCGCCGACCGAGAGTTCCTTGAAGGCGTACGTGGAGAAGGCGCCGGCCTCGACAAGCCGTACCCCGACCCGCAGGAACCGGGGCTCGTCCGGGGCGTCCAGGGAGGGAGCCGGGGAGCAGATCGAGTACGTACGCCGGATCTGGGCGCCGTCGGCGAAGCGGCGGATGGCGAGGTGCTGGCCCGGGGTGAAGCGGAACTCCTCGCGCAGTGCCGGCGGCACGTCGAACGTCAGCGTCACGGAGTCGTCGGTGAGCCGGTCGACCGCCGCTACCCGGAGCGGGTGGAAGCGGGCCATCACAACTCCTTGAAGTGGTCGAAGGGTTCACGGCAGGAGGCGCAACGGCGCAGCGCCTTGCAGGCCGTGGAGGAGAAGCGGCTGAGCAGTTCCGTGTCGGTCGAGCCGCAGTGGGGGCAGCGGATCGAGAGGCTCAGCGGGACGGGCCCGTCCGCCGCGTGGGAGCGCGGGGGAGCTATGCCGAACTCGGCCAGCTTGCGGCGCCCTTCGGCACTGATGTCGTCCGTGGACCAGGCGGGGGAGAGCACGGTGCGCACCGACACCTCGGCCATGCCGCGGTCGTGCAGCACCTGCTCGATGTCGGCGGACATGGCCTCGATCGCCGGACAGCCCGTGTAGGTCGGGGTGAGCTCGACGTCGACCCTGCCGGGGGCGAGGACCCGTACGCCGCGCACCACGCCGAGCTCGGCCAGGGTGAGCACGGGCAGCTCGGGGTCGGGCACCGAACCCGCGAGGGCCAGGAGCTCCGCCTCCAGCGCGGTGGGTGTGGTCGTCACCATGACGCCCCCGGGTGGCTGCGGTGCAGGTGCTGCATCTCCGCGAGCATCCGGCCGAAGGACTCGGTGTGCAGTCCCTGGCGGCCCGCGCCCGCCGTCCACGCGCCGGACTGCGGGCCGCCGGGCACGGTCAGGGTGGCCCGCTCGATGATCGCGGTCACCGAGGCGGTCCAGTCGTCCCGCAGCTTCTGCCGGTCGACGTCCAGGCCGGCCACGGGCTGGAACATCTCGCCGGTGAACCGCCACAGAGCGTCGAGGCCGCGCTGCATCCGGCCGTGGCTCTCGTCCGTGCCGTCGCCGAGGCGCAGGGTCCACTGCTCGGCGTGGTCCTGGTGGTAGGTCACTTCCTTGACGGCCTTCGCGGCCAG
Source organism: Streptomyces sp. NPDC041713 (assembly GCF_055591085.1). Taxonomy (NCBI): domain Bacteria; kingdom Bacillati; phylum Actinomycetota; class Actinomycetes; order Kitasatosporales; family Streptomycetaceae; genus Streptomyces; species Streptomyces sp. NPDC041713. The sequence continues at coordinate 465,648 of NZ_JBVIZY010000003.1, read as the reverse complement.
CGGGGCGAACTCGCCGTCGCCGGACGCCAACTGGCCGTACAGCAGCGTCTGGTAGGTGGAGAAGCAGAGCTGGCGGGCGATGGTGTGGGCGAAGTCGCCGTTCGGCTGCTCGACCAGCTGGAGGTTGCGGAAGGCGCGCTCCTCGCGGAGGTACGCCAACTCGTCCTCGTCGCCGACCAGGGAGAGCAGGATGCGGGCCTGGCCGAGCAGGTCGAGGGCGATGTTCGCCAGCGCGACCTCCTCCTCCAGGACGGGCGCGTGTCCGGCCCACTCCCCCAGGCGGTGGGAGAGCACCAGGGCGTCGTCGCCGAGGGCCAGGGCGGGCGGGGCCGGGTCCTGGGGTGCGCGGGGGCCGGCCGCGGCGGGGGCGCCGGACGGGGCGGGAGCGCTGGACGGGGCGGGGGGCGAGGCGGTCACAGGTGCTTCACCCCCTCCGGGATGTCGTAGAACGTCGGGTGGCGGTAGGGCTTGTCGCCGGCCGGCTCGAAGAAGGAGTCCTTCTCGTCCGGCGAGGAGGCGGTGATCTCGGCGGACGGCACGACCCAGAGCGAGACGCCCTCGCTCCTGCGGGTGTACAGGTCGCGGGCGTTGCGCAGGGCCATCTCCGCGTCCGGGGCGTGCAGGCTGCCCGCGTGGGTGTGGGAGAGCCCGCGGCGGGAGCGGACGAACACCTCCCACAGCGGCCAGTCGGTCGAGCTGCTCATGCTGTCGCCTCTCCGTGCCGTGCGGCGACGCCGTGCGTGCCACTGTTGCTGTGCGAGCCACTGACGTCGGTGTGCGGGCGGCTGACGCCGTGCGTACCGCTCATGGCGGTCCGCTTGGCGGTCGCCTGCTTGTCGGCGTACGCGGCCGCGGCATCCCTGACCCAGGCGCCGTCCTCATGGGCGCGGCGGCGCTGGGTGATCCGCTGGTCGTTGCAGGGGCCGTTGCCCTTCAGGACGTCCCAGAACTCGGTCCAGTCGATGGCCCCGAAGTCGTAGTGCCCCCGGGTCTCGTTCCACATCAGGTCCGGGTCGGGGAGCGTCAGGCCGAGCGACTCGGCCTGCGGGACGCAGATGTCGACGAAGCGCTGACGCAGCTCGTCGTTCGAGTGGCGCTTGATCTTCCACGTCATCGACTGCTCGGAGTGCGAGGACTCGTCGTCCGGTGGGCCGAACATCATCAGGGACGGCCACCACCAGCGGTTCACCGCGTCCTGCGCCATGTCGTGCTGGGCCTCGGTGCCGCGGCTGAGGGCGAGCAACGACTCGTACCCCTGGCGCTGGTGGAAGGACTCCTCCTTGCAGACGCGGACCATCGCGCGCGCATACGGGCCGTACGAACAGCGGCACAGGGGGACCTGGTTGGTGATCGCCGCGCCGTCCACCAGCCAGCCGATCGCTCCGACGTCCGCCCACGTCAGCGTGGGGTAGTTGAAGATCGAGGAGTACTTCTGGCGGCCCGAGTGGAGCTTGTCGAGCAGCTCGTCACGGCTGGTGCCGAGGGTCTCGGCGGCGCTGTACAGATACAGGCCGTGACCGGCCTCGTCCTGCACCTTGGCCATGAGGATCGCCTTGCGCCGCAGGGAGGGGGCGCGGGTGATCCAGTTGGCCTCCGGCTGCATGCCGATGATCTCGGAGTGCGCGTGCTGGGCGATCTGGCGGACCAGGGACGCGCGATAGGCGTCCGGCATCCAGTCGCGCGGCTCGATGCGCTCGTCGGCGGCGACCGCCGCGTCGAAGACGGCCTGGTGCTCCGCCGTGCTCGCGGCGGCGGACGCGGTCTCGTCCGGCTCCGTCCTTGCCGCCTGGTGTGCGGCTGCTGTCGCCATCTCGGCCCCCTCGACCCTGATGCGAACCGCCCGACCGATCGTTCGGTTCGTTGAATTCAATGGTGCGGCCCTCCGCCATAAGGTGTCAACCCTGTGGATAACTTCACGGACGCTGTCCGTGACGGTCGGGCCTGAGTACCGTTCCGGCGGCAGGGTTCGGCGCGCGATCGGGGAACGGGGCGGAATGGACGGGTACGACAAGGACTCGGGCGGTGGGTCCGCGGTGCCTGACGAGCCCGAGCCGGCGGAGGCGAGCGAGGGAACGGATCGCCTCGACGATGGGGCCGATCGGGTGGATGGGGCTGGTGGGGCCTCGGACGCCGAGGTGGTTCTTGAGACCGAAGGGCCCCCTGCGCCCGACGGGACCCGCGCGACCTATGTGGCCCCCGCGACGGATGGTCCCCCCGCGACCGCCCCCGTCCCCGCCCCCGCCCGCGTCGGTATCGCCGGACTGAAGCTCGGGTATCAGGTCGTCGCCGCCTGTGCCCTGGCCGTCGTCAGCGTGGCCGCCTGTGCCCATATAGCGATGCTCTTCCTCCATGTCGCACCGTCGAACACGCTGACCAAGCAGCACGGTGACGTGATCGACGACTGGATCTACCCCGAGTTCGAGCAGAACTGGAAGCTCTTCGCGCCCAACCCGCTCCAGCAGAACGTCGCCGTGCAGGCTCGGGCGGAGCTCCGTACCGCCGACGGGGAGATGCGGACCACGGATTGGTACGAGCTCTCCGCCGAGGACGGCGCCGCCATCGACGGCAGCCTGCTGCCCAGCCACACGCAGCAGAACGAACTCCGCCGGGCCTGGGACTTCTACGTGGGCTCGCACGACGCGAAGAATCGTCCCGTCGGCCTGCGCGGCCAGCTCTCCGAGCAGTACCTCCGCCGGATCGCGTATCTGCGGCTCGACCGCAAGGCGCCCGGCGGCAAGGGCGACGAGGTCGCGAACGTGCAGCTGCGCTCGAAGACCACGAACGTGCGGCCGCCGAAGTGGAGCGAGGAGAAGGTCTCCGCCAAGCCGTCGTACCGGCAGCTCCCCTGGTGGCCGGTGAAGCCCGAGGATCTGCCGCTCGGCAAGGGGCCGGCGAGCAAGGACCGTTCGCAGGAGAGCGCGAACCGTTCGCAGGGCCCGGTCAGGACGGTCGCACAGACGAAGGGGAATGCCCCGTGATCCGGCTCGAACGCTCGTTTGCAGGAACCGTCACCGGGGCCATCACCAAGGTCACCGGGTACGCCCTCGGCCCGTACCAGACCGCGGTGGTCCGGATCGGCTTCGCCGGCACGTGGCTGTTCTTCCTGCTGCGCGAACTCCCCCACCGCCAGGAGATGTACGGGCCCGACGGCCCCTGGAACTGGGACATGGCCCAGCAGCTCATCGCGAACAACGGCGCCTTCACCGCTCTCATGTGGTCGGACGGCAACCTCTGGTTCGAGGTCGTGTACGCGCTCGCGATCCTCAGCAGCGCGTTGCTGCTGCTCGGCTGGCACACCCGCGTGATGTCCGTGCTCTTCATGATCGGCGTGCTGTCGCTGCAGAACCGCAGCATCTTCATGGGGGACGGCGGCGACAACGTCATCCACCTCATGGCCACCTACCTGGTCTTCATCCGGTGCGGCCAGGTCTGGTCGCTGGACGCGCGGCGGGCGGCACGCGCGCGTGCCGGGGGCGCGGACGCTGATCTGGTGGACCAGGTCGACCGGGTGGGGCCGGCCCTGTGGTGGGTGTGCGGGCTCGCTCTGTCCGCCGTGACGTTCATGGGCGAGCTCAGTCACGGCTGGCTGCTGTTCCTCTGGGGCATGCTGCTGGCGCACGGGCTGTGGTGGGCCGTGGGGTGGCGCGCGGGCCGGAGCGCCTCGCTCGGCGAGTTCCGCAAGCTGCTCGACGTCGTGGCCAACATCGCCCACAACGCGGGGCTGTTGGTGATCATGGTCGAGGCGTGTCTGATCTACGCGACGGCCGGCTGGTACAAGATCCAGGGCAGCCGCTGGCAGGACGGCACGGCCGTCTATTACCCGCTGAACCTCGACTACTTCTCCCCGTGGCCCGCGCTCTCCGAGCTGCTCTCGTCCCACGGCATCATGGTGCTGCTGGTGACGTACGGAACGGTCGCCGTGCAGGTGGCCTTCCCGTTCACGCTCTTCAATCGCCGGGTCAAGAACGTGCTGCTGGCGGCGATGATCGTCGAGCACTCGGTGATCGCGGTCGTCCTGGGGCTGCCGTTCTTCTCGCTCGCGATGATCGCGGCGGACTCGGTGTTCCTGCCGACGTCGTTCCTGCTCCGGGTGGGCGGCTGGGCGGCACGCGCGCGTGATGGGGCGGTAGCGCGGCTTCCGCTTTCCCGGCTCCGTCGCTCTGACGGTGCCGACGACGAGGGTCGTACCGATGGCATGCCAGAGCAGCGCGTCCCGGACGGGCAGTCGGACGGGGGCTCCGGCGGAAAGCCGGACGAAGAGCCCACCAGAACCGCGCACGTAGGCTTCTCTCCATGAACAACACGGACGCCGCGGGCGGTGCGCACGCCGCGCGCCCCGAGGACGCCGTACGCCCCGGGCATGCCCTGCGCCCCGAGGACGCCGTACGCCGCTGGCGCGGTCTCGCCGATGCCTCCGTGCTGCTCGACGGCTTCCACGCGATCAAGCACGCCCTGCGCTTCGGTGCACGTGTACCGGTCGCGCTGACCAGCGACCGGCCCGGTGTCCTCGCCCTCGCGGACGACCTCGCGCCGGACGTACGGGACGCCCTCGGCGCGCTCCTCGTGGACGTACCGGACGAGCGGGTGCGTGCTCTGGTGCCGCGGCTGCACCCCACCGCGGTGGCCGCGCTCGCCGAGCGACCCTCCCGCGCGGACAACCTTCAGGCACTGAGGCGGATGCCCAGGCCGTCCCCCGTCATCGTGCTCGACGACCCCCGCAATCTCGGCAACGCGGGGGCGGTGATCCGGCTCGCCGCGGGGTTCGGCGCGACCGGGGTTGTCACGACCGGCACGCTCGACCCCTGGCATCCCACGGTCGTACGCGGCGGCGCCGGCCTGCACTTCGCGACGGCCGTGGAGCGCATGGACGTGACCGAACTGCCGCCGGGCCCGGTGTTCGCGCTGGACGCGGAGGGCGAGGACATCCGGGGGCTGAAGCTCCCGGACGACGCCGTGCTCGCCTTCGGCTCCGAGCGCAGCGGGCTCTCGGCCGAACTGCGGCGCCGCGCGGACCACTTGGTGGCCCTGCCGATGCGCCCGCAGGTCTCCAGCTACAACCTCGCGACGAGCGTCGGCATGACCCTCTTCCACTGGTCGGCGGGCAGGCCCCCGGGGCCGGAGGCCTGAACCCGCCGCAGGTCAGGCGTCTCAGGCGTCCTTGCGGATCTCCACCACGCGGAAGCGGTTGGCCACGAACGCGCCGTCGCACAGCGCGGCGTTCGCCGCGGGGTTGCCGCCCGAGCCGTGGAAGTCCGAGAACGCCGCCGTCTGGTTCACATAGACGCCGCCTGTGAGGTTGAGGGACAGCTGGGCGCACTCTTCGAGGCAGGTCTCCTCCACGGCGGTGGAGAGCTCCTGCGACGTCGTGTACGCCCCGACGGTCATCGCTCCCTTGTCGCGCACCGTGCGACGCAGCAGCTCCACGGCGTCGGCCGCCGAGTCGACGGCGACCGCGAAGGAGACCGGGCCGAAGCACTCGCTGAGATAGGCCGCCTCGGCGTCCGGCTTGGCGCCGTCCAGCTTGACGATCACCGGGGTGCGGACCACGGCGTCCGGGAAGTCCGGATTGACGATCTCCCGGGAGGGGAGGGCGACTTCGCCGAGTCCCGCGGCCGCTTCCAGGCGGGTCTTTACGTCCGGGTTGACCAGGGCGCCGAGGATGCCGTTCGCCCGCGCGTCGTCGCCGAGCAGGCCGCTCACCGAGGCGGCGAGGTCGGCCACCACGTCGTCGTACGACTTGGCGCCCGCGTCCGTCTCGATGCCGTCGCGGGGGATCAGCAGGTTCTGCGGGGTGGTGCACATCTGCCCGCTGTACAGCGACAGGGAGAAGGCGAGGTTGGCCAGCATCCCCTTGTAGTTGTCCGTCGACTCCACGACGACGGTGTTGACGCCGGCCTTCTCGGTGTAGACCTGCGCCTGACGGGCGTTGGCCTCCAGCCAGTCGCCGAACGCCGTCGATCCCGTGTAGTCGATGATCTTGATCTCGGGGCGGACGGCGAGGGCTTTGGCGATGCCCTCGCCGGGCCGCTCGGCGGCGAGGCACACCAGGTTCGGGTCGAAGCCGGTCTCCGCGAGGACCTCACGGGCGATGCGCACCGTCAGGGCGAGCGGCAGGACCGCGCGCGGGTGGGGCTTGACCAGGACGGGGTTGCCGGTCGCGAGGGAGGCGAACAGGCCGGGGTAGCCGTTCCACGTCGGGAAGGTGTTGCAGCCGATCAGGAGCGAGATGCCGCGCGCCACGGGCGTGAAGCGCTTGTTCAGCGCCAGCGGGTCGCGCTTGCCCTGGGGCTTGCTCCACTCCGCCGCGTCGGGGGTGCGGGACTGCTCCTCGTACGCGTACGCGACGGCTTCCATGCCGCGGTCCTGGGCGTGCGGCCCACCGGCCTGGAAGGCCATCATGAAGGCCTGGCCGCTGGTGTGCATGACCGCGTGCGCGAACTCGTGCGTCCGGGCGCTGATCCGGGACAGGATCTCCAGACAGACGACCGCGCGCGTCTCGGCGCCCGCCTCGCGCCAGGCGCGCATTCCCGCGCGCATCGCGGGGAGCAGGGTGTCCAGGTCCGGGTGCGGGTACGTGATGCCCAACTCGGGGCCGTACGGCGAGACTTCGCCGCCCACCCAGTCGTCCGTGCCGGGCTGGTCGAGGTCGAAGCGGGTGCCCTGGAGGGCGTCGAAGGCGGCCTTGCCCTGGGGCAGGCTCAGGCTGCCGTTCTCCCCGTAGGCCTTGGGGTGCTCGGGGTGGGGGGACCAGTACGCGCGCGAGCGGATGGTCTCCAGCGCCTGGTCGAGGGTGGGCCGGTGCTTGGCGATCAGCTGGGGCGCGGTGAGTTCGGCGGCCATGACGGGACCAACTCCTCCTCGGGCGGCTCTGCGTCGAGCCGGCGAGCTGGGCAGGGACGGTGGGCAGGAACGCTCTGACAGGGCTAGAGTAACCGAACGATCGGTCGGGACAAGAGGGTCTGCCGAACCTGTGGACAACTTCTTCACGGCCACCCCCGGACCCCGCGGCCGACGGGCCGTGCGGGAGGATCGCGAACATGACAGCACTCGAGCTCAGCAGCGCCGTTGCCGTGGTCGGTACCGGGACCATGGGGCAGGGCATCGCCCAGGTCGCCCTGGTCGCGGGCCACCCCGTGCTGCTGTACGACGCCGCGCCCGACCGTGCGCAGGCGGCGGCTGAGGCCATCGGCGCCCGCCTGGACCGGCTCGTCGAGAAGGGCCGCCTCACCGCCGAGGACCGCGCCGCCGCGGGCGCCCGGCTGACCCCCGCCCAGAGCCTCGCCGAGCTCGCGGGCTGCGGCCTCGTCGTCGAGGCGGTCCTGGAGCAACTGGACGTCAAGCAACGCCTGTTCCAAGAGCTCGAAGATGTCGTCGCCGAGGACTGTCTGCTCGCCACCAACACCTCGTCCCTCTCGGTGACCGCCGTCGCGGGCCCGCTGCGCGTGCCCGGCCGCTTCGTCGGCCTGCACTTCTTCAACCCGGCGCCGCTGCTCCCCCTCGTCGAGGTCGTCAGCGGCTTCGCGACCGACCCGGCGACCGCCACGCGCGCGTACGAGACGGCGAAGGCCTGGGGCAAGACGCCGGTGCGCTGCGCGGACACCCCCGGCTTCATCGTCAACCGCGTCGCCCGGCCCTTCTACGCCGAGGCGCTGCGCCTGTACGAGGAGCGGGTCGCCGACCCCGCCACGATCGACGCCGTGCTGCGCGAGTGCGGCGGTTTCAAGATGGGCCCCTTCGAGCTCACCGACCTGATCGGGCAGGACGTCAACGAGGCCGTCACGCGCTCCGTGTGGGAGTCCTTCTTCCAGGACCCCAAGTTCACGCCGTCGCTCGCCCAGCGCCGCCTCGTCGAGTCACGCCGCCTCGGCCGGAAGTCGGGACAGGGCTGGTACGCGTACGGGGACGGCGTCCCGCGCGCGGAGCCGCACACCGCGCCCACCGAGAAGGCCCCGGCCTCCGTCACCGTCCACGGCGACCTCTTCCCGGCGGACGCGCTTCCCGGCCTGATCGCCGAGGCGGGGGTCCGGGTGGGCCGGGTGGGCCACGGTGAGGGCGTGCCCGGCTTCCCTGGCCACATAGAGCTGCCCGGCGGCGCCCGGCTGGCCCTAGCCGACGGCACGGGCCCCGACGCCGCCTCGGAGCCCACGATCCACTTCGACCTCGCGCTGGACTACCGGGCCGCCACCCGGATCGCGCTCTCGCCGTCCGGCAGGGTGAGCGAGCAGGCCCTGAAGGAGGCGATCGGCCTCTTCCAGGCGCTCGGCAAGAAGGTCAGCGTCATCGGGCACGCTCCAGGGATGATCGTGGCCCGCACCGTGTGGATGCTGATCGACTTCGCCCTCGACGCCGTGGGCCGCGACGTGGCCGCCGCCGAGGACGTCGACACCGCCATGCGGCTCGGCGTCAACTACCCGCTCGGGCCGCTGGAATGGGGCCGCCGGCTCACCGCGTACCGGGTGGCCGAGGCGCTCGACGTACTGCACGACGAGTACCCCACCGGGCGTTACGCGCCCTCCCAGGCACTGCGGCGCCAAGCCGTGCGAGAGGAGTACTCATGACCACCGCCCGGCGGGACACGTACACCCCGGAGACGCTGCTTGGCGTGGCCGTCCGGGTCTTCAACGAGCGGGGCTACGACGGCACCTCCATGGAGCACCTCTCCAAGGCGGCCGGCATCTCCAAGTCCTCGATCTACCACCATGTGGCGGGCAAGGAGGAGCTGCTCCGGCGGGCGGTGAGCCGGGCCCTGGACGGGCTCTTCGGGATCCTCGACGAGGAGCACGCGCGCGTGGGGCGTGCGGTGGAGCGCCTGGAGTACGTGACGCGGCGCACCGTGGAGGTGCTGGTCGCCGAGGTGCCGTACGTGACCCTGCTGCTGCGCGTGCGCGGCAACACGGACACCGAGCGCTGGGCCATGGAGCGGCGCAGGGAGTTCGACCAGCAGGTGGCCGAGCTCTTCAAGGAGGCCGTCGCCGACGGCGATCTGCGCTCCGACGTCGACCTGCGCCTGGCCACCCGGCTGCTCTTCGGGATGATCAACTCCATCGTGGAGTGGTACCGGCCGGAGAGCAGGGGCGCCGCCAACGGCGAGCAGATCGCCGACGCCGTCGTGCAGTTGGCCTTCGCGGGGCTGCGCACCGAGCGCTGACGTGCGCCGGCGAGCTCAGCGCTCCGGCTCCATGTCGTCCTCCTCGAAGACCAGCAGCGTCCGCGTGCTGAGCACTTCGGGGATGGACTGGAGCCGGGTGAGCACCAGCTCCCGCAGGGCGCGGTTGTCCGGCGTGTGCACCAGGAGCAGTACGTCGAAGTCACCGCTGACCAACGCGATGTGGGACGCACCGGGAAGTGCGCGCAGATGCTCGCGCACCGTACGCCAGGTGTTCTGGACGATCTTGAGCGTGATGTACGCGGACGCCCCCTGCCCGGCGCGTTCGTGGTTGATCCGCGCTCCGAACCCCCGGATGACGCCGTCGTCGATGAGGCGGTTGATGCGCGCGTAGGCGTTGGCGCGCGACACGTGGACGCGCTCGGCCACGGAGCGTATCGACGCGCGACCGTCCGTATGGAGGATCTGCAGGATGTCGCGGTCGATGGCGTCCAGCGGCCGGGGCTCTGGAACGGGCTGCTCCGGCGTGCGCGGTTCGGGGAGCCGGGGCTCGGGGATCCCGGCGTCCGGGGAGCGGGGCTCAGGGGGCCGGAGCTCGGGGGTGCGGAGCTCCGGGCGGTCGCCGTCCTGCCCGTCGGCCATTCGTTCAGATGCCATGTCCCCCCGCCTCCCTACCATGGACGTACTGCATCCATCCCAGGCTGTGCAGAACCGTTTGTCCACAGCCTGACGGTGCCTGTAGCCAAAATGTGCCGGCGACCGAACAATCGGTAGGTGAGGCGCATCACGTCGGCGCGCCTCTTTTACCGCTCCCACGAGGAGACCGCTTCCCCCAGGAGGTGCCGTCATGACGGTCATGGAGAAGCGGGGCGCCTATCGGCCCACCCCGCCCCCCGCTTGGCAGCCCAGGACCGACCCCGCGCCGCTGCTGCCGGACGCGGAGCCGTATCGCGTCCTCGGCACGCCGGCCGCCGAGAAGGCCGACCCGGGGCTGCTGCGCCGGCTGTACGCGGAGCTGGTGCGCGGGCGCCGTTACAACACGCAGGCGACGGCTCTGACGAAGCAGGGCAGGCTGGCGGTCTACCCGTCGAGCACCGGGCAGGAGGCGTGCGAGATAGCGGCCGCGCTGGCCCTGGAGGAGCGGGACTGGCTCTTTCCCAGTTACCGGGACACGCTCGCCGTGGTCGCCCGCGGCCTCGACCCGGCGCGCGCGCTGACGCTGCTGCGCGGCGACTGGCACACCGGATACGACCCGCGCGAGTACCGCACGGCGCCCCTGAGCACCCCGCTCGCGACGCAGCTGCCGCACGCGGTGGGTCTCGCGCACGCCGCCCGGCTCAAGGGCGACGGCGTGGTCGCGCTCGCCATGGTCGGTGACGGCGGCACCAGCGAGGGCGACTTCCACGAGGCGCTGAACTTCGCCGCGGTGTGGCGGGCCCCCGTGGTCTTCCTCGTGCAGAACAACGGCTTCGCCATCTCCGTGCCGCTCGCCAAGCAGACCGCCGCACCCTCCCTCGCCCACAAGGCGGTCGGGTACGGCATGCCGGGGCGCCTGGTGGACGGCAACGACGCGGTGGCGATGCACGACGTGCTGAGCGAAGCGGTCTCCCGCGCGCGGGCGGGCGGCGGACCGACGCTGGTGGAGGCCGTCACGTACCGCATGGAGGCGCACACCAACGCCGACGACGCCACGCGGTACCGCCAGGACGCCGACGTCGAGGCCTGGCACGACCATGACCCGATCCTGCTCCTGGAGCGGAAGTTGACGGAGCGCGGACTCCTGGACGACGACATGAAGCGACGGACGGCCGACGACGCGGAGGCCATGGCGGCTGACCTGCGCGAGCGCATGAACCAGGAAGCCGTCCTCGACCCGATGGACCTCTTCACGCACGTGTACGCCGAGCAGACCTCCCAACTCCGGGAGCAGGCGGACCAGTTGCGCGCGGAGCTGGAAGTGGCCTCGGAAGAGGCCGAGGAGGAAGCGCGATGACCACGGTCGCGGCGAGGCCCGCCACCAAACCGGCCACCATGGCACAGGCGCTCGGACGGGCCCTTCGGGACTCCATGGCCGAGGACTCCTCGGTGCACGTCCTCGGCGAGGACGTCGGAGCGCTCGGCGGAGTGTTCCGGGTGACCGACGGGCTCGCCGAGGAGTTCGGCGAGGACCGCTGCACGGACACGCCGCTGGCCGAGGCGGGCATCCTCGGGACGGCCGTCGGCATGGCGATGTACGGGCTGCGTCCGGTCGTGGAGATGCAGTTCGACGCGTTCGCCTACCCCGCCTTCGAACAGCTGATCTCACACGTGGCGCGGATGCGCAACCGCACGCGGGGCGCCATGCCGCTGCCCATCACGGTGCGCGTGCCCTACGGCGGCGGCATCGGCGGCGTCGAGCACCACAGCGACTCCTCCGAGGCGTACTACATGGCGACGCCGGGGCTGCACGTGGTCACGCCCGCCACGGTCGACGACGCCTACGGGCTGCTGCGCGCCGCCATCGCCTCGGACGACCCGGTGGTCTTCCTGGAGCCGAAGCGCCTGTACTGGTCGAAGGCCGACTGGAACCCGGATGCCCCGCGACCCGTTGAACCGATAGGCCGCGCGGTGGTGCGGCGCACCGGACGCAGCGCCACGCTCATCACGTACGGGCCGTCCGTGCCCGTCTGCCTGGAGGCGGCCGAGGCCGCCCGCGCGGAGGGCTGGGACCTGGAGGTCGTCGACCTGCGCTCGCTGGTGCCCTTCGACGACGAGACGGTCGCCGCGTCGGTGCGGCGCACCGGCCGCGCGGTGGTCGTGCACGAGTCGAACGGCTTCGGCGGGCCCGGCGGGGAGATCGCCGCGCGGGTCACCGAGCGGTGCTTCCACCACCTGGAGGCGCCGGTGCTGCGCGTCGCGGGCTTCGACATTCCGTACCCGCCGCCGATGCTGGAGAAGCACCACCTTCCGGGCGTCGACCGGATCCTGGACGCGGTCGCGCGGCTGCAGTGGGAGGCGGAGAGCTGATGGCCCAGGTCCTTGAGTTCAAGCTGCCCGACCTCGGAGAGGGGCTGACCGAGGCGGAGGTCGTCCGCTGGCTGGTCGAGGTGGGCGACGTCGTGGCCGTCGACCAGCCGGTCGTCGAGGTCGAGACCGCCAAGGCGATGGTCGAGGTGCCGTGTCCCTACGGGGGCGTGGTGACGGCTCGCTTCGGCGAGGAGGGCGCGGAACTGCCGGTCGGGGCACCGCTGTTGACGGTCGCCGTGGGTGCGGCGGCCGGGGCGGGTGTGACGGCTGGGGCAGGTGGCGGGGGCGAGCCGGGGGGGAGCGGGTCCCGGGTTCCCGAGGAGCCCGCCGAGCGGGCGCTGCAGACGGCGGCCGAGGAGTCCTCCGGGAACGTCCTCGTCGGATACGGCACGGGGGCGGCTCCCGCGCGGCGGCGCAGGGTGCGGCGGCCTTCACGGCCCGCGGGACAGCTTGCGGAGGCGCCGGCGCCTGAGCGGGAGCCGGGGGCGCGGGACGGGGACGCGGCGGTCACTTCGGTCACGCGCGCGGACGACGGGCCGATTCCGGTGATTTCTCCGCTCGTACGGAAGCTGGCCCGGGAGAACGGCGTGGATCTGCGGGCCCTCGTGGGGTCCGGCCCGGAGGGGCTGATCACGCGGGCCGACGTCGAGTCCGCTGTCGTCTCCGCGTCCGCGACCGTGTCGGGGGCGGGGGTGGGCACCGGCACGGTGACGGGCGGGGCGCCGTACGCGCCGGGCGGGTCCTCCGTAGCGGCGACGGTCGACCCCGAGGTCCGTGGCCGCGCAGCCGCCGCCGAAGTACGCCGGCAGGTGAGCGCGGCGCAGGACCCGCACCACGCGGGGCCCGTGACGCGGCACGCGCTGACCGGCATCCGCGGCCTGGTCGCCGACAAGATGTCCCGCAGCAGGCGCGAGATACCGGAGGCCACCTGCTGGGTGGACGCCGACGCGACCGAACTGCTCGCGGCCCGCAAGGCCATGAACGCTGCGGTGACCGGGCGCGACGGCGAGGCGGGTGGGCAGAAGGTGTCGCTGCTCGCGCTGCTGGCCCGCATCAGCGTGGCCGCGCTGACGCGGTACCCGCTGCTCAACTCCTCCGTCGACATGGACGCGCGCGAGGTGCGGCAGTACGCCGACATCCACGTCGGCTTCGCCGCGCAGACCGATCGGGGCCTGGTCGTCCCGGTGGTGCGGCACTGCCAGACCCGTTCGACCGACTCGATCAACGCGGAGCTGATCCGCCTCACCGAGTCCGCCCGGGCGGGCACGCTCACCCCGGCGGAGCTCACCGGAGGGACCTTCACCCTCAACAACTACGGGGTGTTCGGGGTCGACGGCTCCACGCCGATCATCAACCACCCCGAAGCGGCGATGCTCGGAGTCGGCCGGATCGTGCCCAAGCCGTGGGTGCACGAAGGGGAGTTGGCGGTGCGGCACGTGGTCCAGCTGTCGCTCACCTTCGACCACCGGGTGTGCGACGGGGGCACGGCGGGCGGGTTCCTGCGTTATGTGGCCGACTGCGTCGAACAACCTTCGGTGCTGCTGCGGTCGCTGTGAGGGGGACTGTGACGGGGGACTAGGGGGAGTAGAGGGGCGTAGGGGGAGGTGGCGGGCCTTGTGGGGCGCGTGGGGGGTGTGGGGCGGGGGGAACGTGACGTAAGTCCCTTGGCCGTTGGGCCCTTCGCGGGGGTGGCATTGATCCTTCGTATGGCCATACTCAGTGGGTGACCACGAACGAGGGCGGTGAGCCGCTCGGGCCCGCCACGCCGTACGAGGGCGGTGAGCCGCTCGGGCCCGCCACGCCGTACGAGGGCGGTGAGCCGCTCGGGACCGCCACGCCGTACGACGCCGTCGTGCTCGCCGGGGGCGGTGCGGCGCGGCTCGGCGGTGCGGACAAGCCGGGGGTGCGGGTCGGTGGGCGGACGCTGATCGACCGGGTGCTCGCGGCCTGTTCCGACGCGGGTACGACCGTCGTCGTGGCGGCGCCGCGGCCGACCGCGCGCCCGGTGGTGTGGGCCCGCGAGGAGCCCGCGGGTGGCGGACCGCTGGCCGCGCTGGACGCGGGCCTGCGGCACACCACGGCGGAGTGGGTTGTGGTGCTCTCGGCCGACCTGCCGTTTCTGGACGAGCGGACCGTGCGCCGGTTGCTGGGCGCGCTGCGGGAGAGCGGCGCGGACGGTGCGGTGCTGACGGACCCCGACGGCCGCGACCAGCCGCTCGTCGCCGCGTACCGGCGGGGGGCGCTGCGCCGCGAGATGGACGCGATCGCTGCCCGCGAGAGGGGCGACGGGGGTGCCGTGCGAGGCGGGGCTGGGGGGTCCACTCCGTTCACCGGGTCCGCCGGGCCGACCGGATCCGCCGGGCCGACCGGGTCCGCCGGGCCGACCGGGTCCACCGGACTCACCAGGCCCACCGATCCCACCGGGTCTGCCGGGGCCACTAAGCCCACCGGGTCCGCCAGACCCACCGAGTCCACCGGGTCCGCCAGGCCCACCGAGTCCACCGGGTCCGCCAGGCCCACCGAGCCCACCGGGTCCGCCGGGCCGACCGGGTCCACCGAGCCCACCGGGTCCGCCAGGCCCACCAGGCCCACCAGGCCCACCAGGCCCACCGGGTCCGCCAGGCCCACCGAGCCCACCGGGTCCGCACCCCCAACCGGGTCCACACCCCCGCCCACCCCCACCGCCCTCGCCGGTCTGCCCCTGCGGTGGCTTACCGGGCGGCTTCGGTTGGTCAGGGTTGGTGGGGCTCTCGCCGCTTTCGACTGCGACACCTGGGACGACATCGCCGCCGCGCGGGCCCGCATCAGGGAGCATGGCAACGTGTTGGATGAATGGATTTCCGCAGTCAAGGACGAGCTGGGCATCGATCTCGATGTGGACACCGGCGCCCTCCTCGACCTCGCCCGCGACGCCGCGCACGGCGTGGCCAGGCCGGCCGCACCGCTGACCACGTTCCTCGTCGGATACGCGGCGGCGCAGGCCGCCTCGCGGGGCGGAGCGGCCGACGGCGCCGAGGCGGTGGCCGAGGCGACGCGCAAGGCCGTCGCGTTGGCGGCCCGCTGGGTGGACGAGGACCAGCAGGACGAGAAGCCCGACGCCCACCCCGATTCCGCGTCCGGCGGCCCCCACCCCGGCACCGGCCCCGATGCCACCCCCGGAACACGACCGGACGCCCGATGACCGGGCAACCGGTGCCGGACGCCGAACTCGACGAGGCCCTAGCCCTCGTGAACGGCGACCGTGACCGTGACACCCACGGGGGGACCCACGGCGCCCCATCCCGGTCGGCCCCGACCCCGTCGCCCTCCCCGACCCCACCGCCCCCATCGACCACTCCGGGCACAGCAGTCCCGCCAGCCACACAAACCACCCCCGCCGCGTCGCCCACCCCGCCCTCAGTCGGTGAGCACCGTGACATCACCCCCTGGCCCGCCGCCCGCGCCGTCGCGGAGCGGGCCGCGCCGCGGCCGGTGGCCGAGCCCGCTCCCGTACCCCTGGACCGCGCCCTCGGTCTGATCCTGGCCGTACCGCTCAGCGCCCTCACCGATCTGCCGTCGTTCGACACGTCCGCGATGGACGGCTGGGTCGTCGCGGGCCCCGGTCCCTGGGACGTACGGGCCGACGGCATCCTCGCCGGGCGCGGCCGGCCGGACGCGCTCAGCTGCGGGCAGGCGGTGCGCATCGCGACGGGCGCCCGCATCCCGCAGGAGGCCACCGCCGTCCTGCGTAGCGAGCACGGCACCCTCGACGACAAGGGCCGCCTGCACGCACGGCGCGAGGTGGTCACCGGGCAGGACATCCGCCCGCGCGGCCAGGAGTGCCGTTCCGGCGACCATCTGCTGCCCGCCGGGGCGCTGGTCACCCCCGCCGTGCTCGGTCTGGCCGCGGCCGCCGGGTACGACACGCTGGCGGTGGTCCGCAGGCCCCGCGCCGAAGTCCTCGTCCTGGGCGACGAGTTGCTGACGTCCGGCCTCCCCCACGAGGGCCTCATCCGGGACGCGCTCGGTCCGATGCTGCCGCCGTGGCTGCACGCACTGGGCGCCGACGTGACCGGGGTCCGGCGGCTCGGGGACGACGCGGAGGCGCTCCGTGAGGCGATCGGCTCGTCCACCGCCGACCTGATCGTCACGACGGGCGGTACCGCGTCCGGGCCCGTCGACCACGTCCACCCGATCCTGGCCCGGGTCGGCGCCGAACTGCTCGTGGACGGCGTGGCCGTGCGTCCCGGGCACCCCATGCTGCTGGCCCGCGTGCGGCCCGGACAGCACCTCGTCGGGTTGCCCGGCAACCCGCTCGCCGCGGTCTCCGGGCTGCTGACGCTGGCCGAGCCCCTGCTGCGGACGCTCTCCGGGCGCGCGACGGGGTGCGGCGGCCCTTCGACGTACACGGCTCCCCTGCGCGACGCGGTCCACGGGCACCCGCACGACACCCGCCTCGTCCCGGTCACCCTGCGCGGCGAACGGGCCGTCCCGCTGCGCTTCAACGGTCCGGCGATGCTGCGCGGCATCGCGGCGGCCGACGGACTCGCGGTCGTGCCGCCCGGCGGGGCGCGGGCGGGGCAGGAGCTGGAGATCCTCGACCTGCCGTGGGCGGTGCCGGATGTGGGGACCGGGGCGGGTATGTACGGGGTGCCGGGCTCGGGCCCGGCGGGAGCGCAGGCGGGCCCAGGCGCGGGAGCCTGGGCCACAGCCGGAAGCGGGGCCGGAGCAGCCCCAGCCCCAGGCCCAGGCCGAGGCACAGCCCCACGCACCGCCCCATCCCCAGCCCCCGCCCCACGCCCACGCACAGCAGCCCCAAGCCGAGCCCCAGATGCAGACGCAGCCGCAGACGGCGAGGAGCGTTTCACGTGAAACTTCCCGGGCATGACGCGATCGCGCGTCACCCCGAAGAGCAGCACACCACGTACCGGATCAAACTTCCCCGACGCAGGGTCGAGCGTCCGCTGCGTCAGGTCACCCGCCGTCTGGCGATGGCGCTGGTGGTGCTCGCTCTGACGACGTTCATAGTCTGGATCGACCGCGTCGGCTATCACGACAACTCGGACAGTCGCGTCGACTTCCTCGACTCCGCGTACTACGCGACCGTCACGCTCTCCACCACGGGGTACGGCGACATCGTCCCGTACAGCGACAGCGCACGGCTCACCAACATTCTGCTGATCACGCCGTTGCGCGTGCTCTTTCTGATCATCTTGGTCGGCACCACACTCGAAGTGCTCACGGAACGGACCCGCGAGGAATGGCGTCTGTCCCGCTGGAGGTCCAACTTGCGTGAACACACTGTTGTCGTCGGCTTCGGCACGAAGGGGCGGTCGGCGATCCAGACCGTCTGCGCGACGGGTCTGAAGCCTGAGCAGATCGTGGTGGTCGACCCCAGCGCGAAGGTCATCGACGCGGCCACGGCGGAGGGGTTCGCGGGTGTCATCGGCGACGCGACGCGCAGCGACGTGCTGCTCCGTGCCGAGGTGCAGCGGGCCCGCCAGATCATCATCGCGACGCAGCGGGACGACACGGCGGTCCTGGTGGCCCTCACCGCACGGCAGTTGAACCGCGGGGCAAAGATCGTGGCGGCGGTGCGCGAGGAGGAGAACGCGCCGCTGCTCCGGCAGTCCGGCGCCGACGCTGTCATCACCAGCGCCAGCGCCGCGGGCCGGCTGCTCGGTCTCTCCGTGCTGAGCCCGAGCGCGGGCATGGTCATGGAGGACCTGATCCAGCAGGGCAGCGGCCTCGACCTGGTCGAACGCCCGGTTATAAAGGCCGAGGTGGGGCTGAACGTGCGGGA
Source organism: Streptomyces sp. NPDC041713 (assembly GCF_055591085.1). Classification (NCBI taxonomy): domain Bacteria; kingdom Bacillati; phylum Actinomycetota; class Actinomycetes; order Kitasatosporales; family Streptomycetaceae; genus Streptomyces; species Streptomyces sp. NPDC041713. The sequence goes on along the minus strand of NZ_JBVIZY010000003.1, from coordinate 447,754 downwards.
GACGGACGACCTGGTGGTGAGTGTCGTACGAGGGCACCGCGTGCTCGGCTACGACGATCCGGCCGTGGGCAAGCTGGAGTTGACGGACCGCCTGATCACCATCGTGCGGGCCTCACCGGGGACGGTGGTCGCCCCGGACCTGAAACCGATGCCGCCGAGCTGAGGCGGGCGGGGGCCCGGCCCACCGGAATGGTGGTTGGCCGGCCGGCCGGCCGGGCGCGGGCTGGGTGGGCCGTGAGGGCTCGCAGGGCTCGCAGGGTTCGCGGGGCTCGCAAGGTTCGCGGGGCTCGCGGGGCTCGCAGGGCTCGCAATGTTCGCAGGGCTCTGTGGGCCGTCGCCCGGTGCGCGGTGGGGGACGCGAGTAGCCTCGCCAGCATGTATGCGATCACGATCCCCGAACCCGGCGGCCCCGAAGCGCTCGTATGGGCCGAGGTCCCCGATCCCGTGCCCGGCGAGGGCGAGGTGCTCGTCGACGTGGTGGCGAGCGCCGTGAACCGCGCCGACCTGTTGCAGCGGCAGGGCTTCTACAACCCGCCGCCCGGCGCCTCCCCCTACCCCGGCCTGGAGTGCTCGGGCCGGATCACCGCCCTCGGCCCCGGCGTCTCCGGCTGGGCGGTCGGCGACGAGGTGTGCGCGCTGCTCTCCGGCGGCGGATACGCGGAGCAGGTCGCCGTGCCGGCCGGCCAGCTCCTTCCCGTACCGGACGGCGTCGACCTCGTCACGGCGGCCGCGCTGCCCGAGGTCACCTCGACGGTGTGGTCCAACGTGTTCATGATTTCCCACCTGCGGCCCGGCGAGACGCTCCTCGCGCACGGCGGCTCCAGCGGCATCGGCACCATGGCGATCCAGCTCGCCAAGGCCGTCGGCGCGAAGGTCGCCGTCACGGCGGGCAGCAAGGAGAAGCTGGCGTTCTGCGGGGAGCTGGGGGCGGACGTCCTCATCAACTACCGCGAGCAGGACTTCGTCGAGGAGATCGAGCGGGCCACGGACGGGGCGGGCGCGGACGTCATCCTCGACAACATGGGCGCGAAGTACCTGGACCGGAACGTCAAGGCCCTCGCGGTCAACGGGCGCCTCGCCATCATCGGCATGCAGGGCGGCGCCAAGGGCGAGCTGAACATCGGCGCGCTCCTCCAGAAGCGGGCCGCCGTCACCGCGACCTCGCTGCGGGGGCGTCCGGCCGCCGAGAAGGCCTCGATCGTCGCGGCCGTGCGGGAGCACGTCTGGCCGCTGCTCGGCGGGGGGCATGTGCGGCCCATCGTGGACCGTACGGTGCCGATGCGGGATGCTGCGGCGGCGCACCGGGTCCTTGAGGAGAGCGGGCACATCGGCAAGGTGCTGTTGACCCGGTGACGTGGGGCCTTGCCCCTAGGTGATTTTTCGGCTGCGGGGGCGTGGGGGCTGGTCGCGCAGTTCCCCGCGCCCCTGGGTGGTCCTCCCGCTGTCACCTGGAAGGCTGAGCTGGTCGAGATGCCGGATATCCGGCGTCATGTGAGGCTTGTCACCAGCGCACTGCACTGCGTACAGCGCACCGCGTACAGCGCACTGCGTGCAGCGCACAGCGCAGCGAATGCTGTTGATTCTGGCGGCCCGGTGACGGGAGGGGGTCAGCGCGGTGGAAGCTTCATGGGCTGGACGGCGCGCGGTCCTGGTGGTGGGCGCGGTGGTCGGCGTGTTGCTCGCCGTCCTCACGGCGTTCGTGCCCGACCTCGTCTCGTACGCGGCCGCACACCCCCCGCCGAGGCGTCCGCTCACCACCGTGGACGAGACCTCCCGGGCCGGCAGCAGGCCGGGCGAGGGGCGCGAGCGGCCCGGCCAGGTCAGGCCGCCGCTCACCGACCTGCCCCAGGTGCCGCGCGCGCCCTACACGCCGCCCCCGCGCCCCGCGAAGCCCGAGCCGGTCCCCGTCACGCTCCGGGACACCGCGTCCCAGCCGACCGAGCGGCCGCTCGTCGGGCCCGTGCTGCCCAACCTGCGGGTCCTGCCCCTGGGCGGCGGCCTGCTCCTCATCGGCCTAGGCCTCGGCTTCCTCGGACTCCGGCTGCGGCGCGGCTGAGGTGGAATCAACCCCGTATGAGCGTGGATCAACCCCGTATGGAGGGGTGGAGCAACCCCGTATGGAGGGGGTGGATCAACCGCGTATGGGGGCACCACCGATGTGTGACGTACGGGTGCGAGAGAATGGCGGCATGGAGATGCCGAGGAACGAACGGTCGCCGGAGAGCCCCCAGGTCCTGGTCGTGGGCCAGGACGGAATGGCTCTCGGTGGCGGCGGAGACGACGAATCCCGCGAGGTTCCGGTGACGGAGATGGTCGAACAGCCGGCCAAGGTCATGCGCATCGGCAGCATGATCAAGCAGCTGCTGGAGGAGGTGCGGGCGGCTCCTCTCGACGAGGCGAGCCGGGTGCGGCTCAAGGAGATCCACGCCAGCTCGGTCAAGGAGCTGGAGGACGGTCTCGCCCCGGAGCTCGTCGAGGAGCTGGAGCGGCTCTCCCTGCCCTTCACGGACGAGTCGACGCCCAGCGACGCGGAACTGCGCATCGCGCAGGCCCAGTTGGTCGGCTGGCTCGAAGGCCTCTTCCACGGGATCCAGACGACGCTGTTCGCGCAGCAGATGGCGGCGCGGGCGCAGCTGGAGTCGATGCGGCGGGCGCTGCCGCCCGGCGTGGGCGGCGGCGACGAGGAGGACGAGCCGGGCGGCGGCCTCGCCGGCCGCACGGGAGGCCCGTACCTCTAGGACTGCGGAGATACCCGCACGCGAAGGGGCTCGGTACGCACACCGCGTACCGAGCCCCTTGCGTGGTGGACCAGAAGAAGGGGAGCCGCGTCCGTCAGGACGGGTTGCCCGTGGAGACGTCGAACTGGATGTCGACGTTCTTCGGGTCGATCTCCGTGCCCTCCTTGGGCGCCTGCCGCATGACGGTGTCCTCGCCGTAGGCGTTCTCGTCGATCTTGCGCACGTCGGACTGCCAGCCGGCGGCCTGGAGACAGCTCTGGACGGACTTCCAGTCCTTGAACGTGAAGTCAGGGACCTTGATCTTGTTCTCGTCGTTGTAACCCGGCTCCGGGTCCGTGCACTTCTCGGTCTCGAGCGTGTTGTTGCGTTCGGGCCCCTTGTGCCCCGCCACCGGCGCCTTCGCCTTGTCGCCGCCGGCCTCCTTGTCGCCGTCGTCGCCGCTGAGGGAGACCGCCGCGATCAGGCCGCCGATGGCGAGCAGGGCGACGACGATCGAGCCGACGATCACCGGCATGTTCCGCTTGCCGCCACCGGAGCCACCCGAGCCGTTCGCGGGCGACGTCGTCGCGGGCTGCGGCGAGAGGTTGTACGGCGGCGGGGTGTGCACCCCTTGCGGCACCCCTTGCGGCACCCCCTGCTGCGGCGCGTACGCGTTGACCGGCGGCGGCGTCTGGTAGCCGTGCTGCTGCGGGTAGCCGTAGCCCGGCGTCGGCGCGGGGGTGGGGGCCGGGGTGGACGGGCCGTACTGGCCGGGGCCCGTCTGGTACGGGGTCTGGACCTGGCCGTTCTGCGGCAGCGACGCGTCGACCGGCGGGAAGACCGCCGCGCCCACGCCCGCACCGCTCGCGGTCTGCGCGCCCGGCACGATGCTGGGGGCCGCCGCCTGGAAGGACTGGGCGACGCGCAGGCACTCGTCGCGCATGGCCTCGGCGGTCGGGAAGCGCTCGTTCGGGTTCTTCTTGAGCGCGCGGGCGACGATCGCGTCGACGGCGGGCGGCAGCGACCGGTTGATCGAGGAGGGGGCGACCGGCTCCTCCTGGACGTGCGCGTACGCGATGGCCAGCGGTGAGTCCGCCTCGAACGGCAGGCGGCCCGTCACCAGCTGGAAGAGCATGATGCCGACCGAGTAGAGGTCCGAGCGGGCGTCGACGCCGCGGCCCAGGGCCTGCTCGGGCGAGAGGTACTGCGGGGTGCCGACGACCATGCCGGTCTGGGTCATGGAGGTGACCCCGGACTGCATGGCGCGGGCGATGCCGAAGTCCATGACCTTCACGACGTTGCGCTTGGTCATCATCACGTTGCCGGGCTTGATGTCGCGGTGGACCAGGCCCATCTCGTGGCTGATCTCCAGCGCGGCCAGCACATCCGCGGTGATCTTCAGCGCCTGGTCGGTCGACATCGCGCCGAACTGCGTGACGGAGGCGTCGAGCACGGAGCCGAGCGGCTTGCCCTCCACGTACTCCATGACGATGTACGGCATCGTCGCGCCGTCCAACTCGTCCTCGCCGGTGTCGAAGACGGACACGATGTTGGTGTGCGTGAGCTTCGCCACCGACTGCGCCTCGCGCCGGAAGCGCTCGCGGAAGGACTGCTCGCGGCCCAGCTCGGTGTGGAGCGTCTTGATGGCGACCTGGCGGTCGAGCACGGTGTCGTAGGCGAGATGGACCGACGCCATGCCGCCCTCGCCGAGCAGATCGCGCAGTTGGTAGCGGCCACCGGCCAGCGAACGCCCCGCGTACCGCCCCTGTGCGCCGTCCTGACTGCTCATCTCGTGCGTCCCCCATCGGCGCGGTTGCCGGACGGCTCCGCGGCTGGTGATCGATTTACCGCTTATTCCAGGCCAAGTCTGCCCCAGGACGATGACGCGTCAAGCTCGGTGCCCGTTCCGTGACCGTACGCGCAAGAAGCGTCTCGGAAGCGTTACAAGTTTGCGCACGGGACCGTGTGGCGGCTTTGATGTCCGGTCCACCTCGAACCGGGGGGTGTCCCGAAGGCTGTAGCGTGGCCCGACGGAGTACCCCGTACCGCGACGTACTCAGTACCAAGTACCACGACCAGAAACGACGGCGAGGACTGATGGCACAGACGCAGCGCGCTCAGGGCCCGTCCGACCCCGAGGCGACTGGCGGCGGTATGTCAGACGCGCCCGAATTGTGGGGGAACGGCGGGCTCGTCGGCGATGGCCGGTACCGGCTGACCCGCAGACTCGGCCGGGGCGGCATGGCCGAGGTGTTCGCGGCCGAGGACGTACGTCTCGGGCGCACCGTCGCGGTCAAGCTGCTCCGCTCCGACCTCGCCGAGGACCCGGTCTCCAAGGCCCGTTTCACGCGTGAGGCACAGTCCGTCGCGGGCCTGAACCACCACGCCGTGGTCGCGGTGTACGACTCCGGTGAAGACGTCGTCGGACCGAACGTCGTCCCGTACATCGTCATGGAGATCGTCGAGGGCCGGACGATCCGCGATCTGCTGATCAACGCGGAGGCGCCGGGCCCCGAGCAGGCGCTCATCATCGTCTCCGGCGTCCTCGAAGCGCTGGCCTATTCGCACCAGCACGGCATCGTGCACCGCGACATCAAGCCCGCCAACGTGATCATCACCGAGACCGGCGCGGTGAAGGTGATGGACTTCGGCATCGCGCGCGCCCTGCACGGCGCCCAGTCGACGATGACCCAGACCGGCATGGTCATGGGCACCCCGCAGTACCTCTCGCCCGAGCAGGCGCTCGGCAAGGCCGTCGACCACCGCTCCGACCTGTACGCGACCGGCTGTCTGCTCTACGAACTCCTCGCGCTGCGGCCCCCGTTCACCGGTGAGACGCCGCTCTCCGTGGTCTACCAGCACGTCCAGGACCAGGCCGTGCCGCCGTCCGAGGTCTCCGACGCGTCGCCGCCGGAGCTGGACGGACTCGTCATGCGCTCCCTCGCCAAGGACCCGGACGACCGGTTCCAGACGGCCGAGGAGATGCGCGGACTCGTCCAGTACGGGCTGCAGATGCTGCACGAGCAGGGCAGCCACACGGGCACCTGGAACACCGGCCCCGTCGCGATGCACGAGGGCGGCAGCACCCCGGCCATGGGCGTCGCCGGCACCGCCGCGATGGCCCACCCGGACTCCGGCACCGCGCAGATCCCGAGCCCCATGCTGCGCCCGCCGGGCGACGACGGCGGCTTCGACGGCGGGCCGCGCGGCGGCAAGGGCGGCCGCGGCAAGGTGTTGATCTTCGTCGTCCTGGCGATCATCGCCATCGCGGTGGGCGTCGCCTTCGCGCTGAGCGCGAGCGACAACAAGGACCACAAGTCCCCGCCGAAGACTCCCGCGACGAAGCACTCCCAGTCCAAGGAGCCGAGCAAGAGCGCGTCCGAGGACCCGACGGACGACGCCACGGACCCGGGCACCGACACCGGCGGCGAGACGGACTACGACCCGCCGACGTCGGACCCGACCAACAACACGAACCCCTCCACGCGCCCGACGACGCCGTCCGGCAACCCCACCACGCCGACCTCGCAGCCGAGCACGCAGGACCCGACGACCGACCCGACGACCGGCCCGACGGACGACCCGCCGGACCCCACCGAGCCGACGGACGACGGTGGCGGCGACGGTGACCCGGTGAGCGACAACGGCGACGGGGCCTGAGCCCTTTCCGGCCGGGGTCTTCCGGTTGGGCTCTTCCGGCCGGGGGCCTCTGGCCGGGGTCTTCCGGCCGGGCGCCGGGCCGCGCCTCCGCGTGACTACCGCGTGCGCTGCAGCAGCACGTCCCGGCCCGCCGGCACCGAGTGCACCGTGCTGAACTGCGGCTCTATCCGCAGGTAGACCGGGTCGAAGAGGCCGCCGTCCACGAAGTGGGGGCCGGGGCCGAAGAGTTCGAGCTCCGCGTTGGTCGGCTCGATCCGCTCGCAGTGGCCGACGCACTGCACGGTCCACCGGCCCTCGCGGGCGTCCGCCGCGTCGAGGTTGTCCGCGCCGTACGCGACGACGCTGCCGACGCAGGCCCGGTGGTAGCCGTATCCCTTGTGCATGCGCAGCAGGATCCTGCCCTCCACCACGATGTGCCGGGCCGCCGCGAGGAAGGGCAGCGCGCGCATGCTGGTCGCCACCCTGCCGTAGTCGGTGCGGCTGAGCAGGTCGAAGGCGAGCTGTTCATCGGTGGGCGTGGTCGGCATGTCCCCCACCCTGGTTCATGGACGGGGTGTCGGGAAAGGGGACCCCGCCCCCATCGACGGAGGACGTAAGTCCCGCAACCGTCGGCCGCTCCGGGCCGTCAGCCGCGCCGGGCGGTCAGCCGCCAGTGACGTCAGCCGCTCCGGACGGCGTCAGTGCCTCTCCGCCTGCATCCGCGCCACGTACGCCGCCGCCTGTGAGCGCCGTTCCATGCCCAGCTTCGAGAGCAGGCTGGAGACGTAGTTCTTGATCGTCTTCTCGGCGAGGTGCAGCCGCTCGCCGATGACGCGGTTGGTCAGGCCCTCGCCGATCAGGTCGAGGATCTTCCGCTCCTGCTCGGTGAGGTTGGCCAGGCGGTCGTCGCCCTTGGCGTTGTTGCCGTCGCGCAGCCGCTCCAGGACCCGGGCGGTGGCCACCGGGTCGAGCAGGGACTTGCCGGCCGCCACGTCCCGCACCGCGGTCAGCAGCTCATTGCCGCGGATGGCCTTGAGGACATAACCGGAGGCACCGGCCATGATCGCGTCGAAGAGCGCCTCGTCGTCGGCGAACGAGGTGAGCATCAGGCATTTGATGTCCTCGTTCTGCGAACGGATCTCGCGGCACACCTCGACACCGCTGCCGTCCGGCAGGCGCACGTCGAGCACGGCTACGTCGGGCCGCGTCGCGGGGATCCTGACCAGGGCGTCCGCCGCGGTTCCGGCCTCGCCGACGACCTCGATGTCGGACTCCACGGACAGCAGCTCATGGACTCCCCGGCGGACCACTTCATGATCGTCGAGGAGAAATACCGTAATTTTTCCGTCTTCGCGCACGGGGCCAGTCTCACACACGATCTCTTTCCGCGCCTGAGCGCAACCCTTCCCGTCGCCGGGGTGGCCGGGATAACGTGCCGGTGTTCCGGCCCCCTGCCAGGCTGTGATCAGTGCTGTGACCAGGAAGTGTTCCCGATTTTCTCGATTTACTCGGAAATCCGAGCAGTCACGCGAGTGGCCGTTTACTTGGAAATCCAAGCAAATTCGCAGGTCAGATGGGGTTTCACAGAAATGGGAAGCACTGGGTAACGTGTTTTGTGCAGGGCGTTCGCCGGGGCACCTGTCACGCCTGTTCCCGGCCGAGTCGCACCCACCCCGTGCGCGGGCACGGACAGGCGAGCCGCTTCCCCAGCTCCCAACGAGCACGGGGAACCCCAGTCACCCGGTAACCCCGGGGGCCGGACCGACGGAGGAGCACACGTGACCGTGGAGAGCACCGCCGCGCGCAAACCGCGCCGCAGCAGTACGGGCGGCGGCAAGCGCGCCGGGACGAAAAAGGCCGCGCCGCACAAGAGCACGGAGCCGGAACTCGTTCAGCTGCTGACCCCCGAGGGCAAGCGGGTCGAGAACGCGGAGAACGCGGTGTACGACGCGTACGTCGCCGACATCACCGCCGAGGAGCTGCGCGGCCTGTACCGCGACATGGTCCTCACCCGCCGCTTCGACGCCGAGGCCACCTCCCTGCAGCGCCAGGGCGAGCTGGGCCTGTGGGCCTCGCTGCTCGGCCAGGAGGCCGCCCAGATCGGTTCGGGCCGTGCCACCCGCGAGGACGACTACGTCTTCCCGACCTACCGCGAGCACGGCGTGGCCTGGTGCCGCGGGGTCGACCCGACCAACCTGCTCGGCATGTTCCGGGGCGTGAACCACGGCGGCTGGGACCCGAACACCAATAACTTCCACCTGTACACGATCGTCATCGGCTCGCAGACGCTGCACGCCACCGGCTACGCCATGGGCGTCGCCAAGGACGGTGCCGACTCGGCCGTGCTCGCGTACTTCGGTGACGGCGCGTCCAGCCAGGGCGACGTGGCGGAGGCGTTCACGTTCTCCGCGGTCTACAACTCCCCGGTCGTGTTCATCTGCCAGAACAACCAGTGGGCGATCTCCGAGCCCACCGAGAAGCAGACCCGGGTGCCGCTCTACCAGCGCGCGCAGGGCTTCGGCTTCCCCGGTGTGCGGGTCGACGGCAACGACGTGCTCGCCATGCTCGCCGTCACCAAGTGGGCCCTGGAGCGGGCCCGCTCCGGCGAGGGCCCCGCGCTGATCGAGGCGTTCACCTACCGCATGGGTGCGCACACCACCTCCGACGACCCGACCAAGTACCGCAGGGACGAGGAGCGGGAGGCCTGGGAGGCCAAGGACCCGATCCTGCGGCTGCGGGCGTACCTGGAGTCCGAAGGTCACGCTGATGAGGGATTCTTCGCGGAACTCGAGGACGAGAGCGAAGCGTTGGGCAAGCGAGTGCGAGAGGTGGTGCGGGCGATGCCGGATCCGGGCCTGATGGCCATTTTCGAGAACGTCTACGCCGACGGGCACGCGCTGGTCGACGAGGAGCGCGCCCAGTTCGTCGCCTACCAGGCGTCGTTCGCGGACGCCCCCGCGGGCGGGGAGGGCAAGTGACCATGGCTGTTCAGACTGCGACATCCAAGAGCATGCCCATCGCCAAGGCGATCAACGAATCGCTGCGCACCGCGCTGGAGAACGACCCGAAGGTCCTCGTCATGGGTGAGGACGTCGGCAAGCTCGGCGGCGTCTTCCGTGTGACGGACGGGCTGCAGAAGGACTTCGGCGAAGAGCGGATCATCGACACCCCGCTCGCCGAGTCGGGCATCGTCGGCACCGCCATCGGCCTCGCCCTGCGGGGCTACCGCCCGGTGGTGGAGATCCAGTTCGACGGCTTCGTCTTCCCGGCGTACGACCAGATCGTCACGCAGCTCGCGAAGATGCACGCGCGGTCGCTCGGCAAGATCAAGATGCCGGTCGTCATCCGCATTCCGTACGGCGGCGGCATCGGCGCCGTCGAGCACCACAGCGAGTCCCCCGAGACGCTGTTCGCGCACGTCGCGGGTCTCAAGGTGGTCTCTCCCTCGAACGCGTCGGACGCCTACTGGATGATGCAGCAGGCCATCCAGAGCGACGACCCGGTGATCTTCTTCGAGCCGAAGCGGCGGTACTGGGACAAGGGCGAGGTCGACAAGGAGGCGATCCCGGGCCCCCTGCACAAGGCCGTCGTCGCCCGCGAGGGCAGCGACCTCACGCTCGCCGCGTACGGCCCGATGGTGAAGGTCTGCCTGGAGGCGGCCGCGGCCGCCGCCGAGGAGGGCAAGTCCCTGGAGGTCGTGGACCTGCGCTCGATGTCGCCGATCGACTTCGACACGGTGCAGTCCTCGGTCGAGAAGACCCGCCGCCTGGTCGTGGTCCACGAGGCGCCGGTCTTCCTCGGTACGGGCGCGGAGATCGCCGCCCGCATCACCGAGCGGTGCTTCTACCACCTGGAGGCGCCCGTGCTGCGGGTCGGCGGCTATCACGCGCCGTACCCGCCGGCGCGCCTGGAGGAGGAGTACCTGCCGGGTCTTGACCGGGTGCTCGACACCGTCGACCGCTCGCTTGCGTACTGAGGAGAGGAGCGTGACGACGATGACTGAGACCGCTCTTGCCGAGTTCAAGATGCCCGACGTGGGCGAGGGACTCACCGAGGCCGAGATCCTCAAGTGGTACGTGGCGCCGGGTGACGAGGTCACCGACGGCCAGGTCGTGTGCGAGGTCGAGACGGCCAAGGCCGCGGTCGAGCTGCCGATCCCCTTCAACGGTGTCGTACGGGAGCTGCGCTTCCCCGAGGGCACCACGGTCGACGTCGGCCAGGTGATCATCGCGGTCGACGTGTCCGGTGGTGCGGGTGCCGTGGCGGCGCCCGAGCAGGTGGCCGTGCCCGAACCGGCGCCCGCGGCGGCCGAGCCCGCGGCTGCCCAGGGGGAGACCGAACCCACCGCCCCGGCCGGGCGCCAGCCCGTGCTCGTGGGGTACGGGGTGGCCGAGTCCTCGACGAAGCGGCGGGCCCGCAAGGCGGCCGTCCCGCAGCGGACCGACGGGCCGCCCGCCGGCGCGCGCCAGGCGGTCCAGGCCGAGCTGAACGGCACCGGCGTCCCCGCCGCGCCGCCCGTGGCCCCGGCACCGCCCGGCACCGGCACCAACGGCGCGCGCCCGCTGGCCAAGCCGCCCGTCCGCAAGCTCGCCAAGGACCTCGGCGTCGACCTGGCGACGGTCGTCCCGTCCGGACCCGACGGGATCATCACCCGCGAGGACGTGCACGCGGCGGTGGCCCCGGCCGCCGAGTCCGTAACCGCGCCGCAGCCCGCGCAGCCGGCCCAGGCCCCCGCCCCGGCGGCGGCCGCCCCCGCCTCCGCGGCGGGCACGGACGCCCGGGAGACCCGCATCCCGGTCAAGGGCGTCCGCAAGGCCACCGCGCAGGCGATGGTCGGCTCGGCGTTCACGGCGCCGCACGTCACGGAGTTCGTGACGATCGACGTGACGCGCACGATGAAGCTGGTCGACGAGCTCAAGCAGGACAAGGCGTTCGAGGGCCTTCGGGTCAACCCGCTGCTGCTGATCTCCAAGGCCCTGCTCGTGGCGATCAAGCGGAACCCCGACGTCAACGCCGCCTGGGACGAGCCGAACCAGGAGATCGTCCAGAAGCACTACGTGAACCTGGGCATCGCCGCGGCCACCCCGCGCGGTCTGATCGTGCCGAACATCAAGGACGCGCACGCCAAGACCCTGCCGGAACTGGCCGCGTCCCTGGGCGAGTTGGTGTCGACCGCGCGCGCGGGCAAGACCTCGCCCGGCGACATGCAGGGCGGCACGGTGACGATCACGAACGTCGGCGTCTTCGGCGTCGACACGGGCACGCCGATCCTCAACCCCGGCGAGTCCGCGATTCTCGCGGTCGGCGCGATCAAGCTCCAGCCGTGGGTGCACAAGGGCAAGGTGAAGCCCCGTCAGGTGACGACGCTCGCGCTCTCCTTCGACCACCGCCTGGTGGACGGGGAGCTCGGCTCCAAGGTGCTGGCCGACGTGGCGGCGATCCTGGAGCGGCCGAAGCGGCTGCTGACCTGGGCGTAGCTCCCGAAGGCGCCCGCCGGCGCACCGGACGTACGCAGAAGGGGCCCGCCGCGATCGTCGCGGCGGGCCCCTTCGGGGTTCAACAGGCCTGCGGTCAGGCGACCTTGAAGCCGTAGTCGAGCAGCTTCTTCGCGTCCGCCGTGCGGTTGTTCACGGAGGACGAGGTGAGCACCGTACCGACGACGGTCTTGCCGCTGCGGGTCGCCGCGAAGACGAGGCAGTACTTCGCCTCGGGGCCGGAGCCCGTCTTCACGCCGATGGCGCCGCGGTAGGAGCTGAGCAGGTTGTTCGTGTTGGACCACGACATGTAGCGGTAGCCGCCGCTCTTCGTCGTGACCTTCTGCTTCGTCGACTTGGTCTTCACGACGGAGCGGAACGTGGAGTACTTCAGGGCGTTGCTCGCGAGCTTCGTCAGGTCGCGCGGCGTCGAGTAGTTGCTGCCGTTGCCGATGCCGTCGAACGAGTCGAAGTGCGTGTTCTTCAGGTTCAGGTTCTTCGCCGTCGCGTTCATCTGGCCGATGAAGCTCTTCACGCGCTTGGCACGGGTCGAGCCCTTGCCGAACTTGTCCGCGAGCGCGTACGCCGCGTCGCAGCCGGACGGCAGCATCAGACCGTAGAGCAGCTGGCGGACGGTGACCTTGTCACCGACGATCAGCCGCGCCGACGACGCGCTGTTCCTGACGATGTAGTCGCTGTAGGCCTTCTGGACCGTGACCTTGGAGTTCAGGTTCAGGTTCCGCTGGCCGAGCACGACGCGCGCCGTCATTATCTTCGTCGTGGAGCCGGTGGAGCGGCGGGTGTCGGCGGCCTTGGTGTACAGGCTCTTTCCCGTCGCGTTGTTCATCGCATAGCCGCCCTTGGCGACGATGGACGGCTTCGGCGGGGCGGCCGCGTGGGCCGTAGTGGTGAGGGCGCCGCCGGCCAGCATCGCGCTCGCGGTGACGAGTACGGCCGATGTGCGACGTACGCCCTTAATGCCGGTAATCAAGTTGAATACTCCAAATGCCCCTGGGCTGCGGCTGCATGAGGATGCCGCTCACTCAGTAGACGAGTGAGACGGGCCGATGGATGTGCCGGAAGTGCCGTGAATTCTGCGGGGTGCCCGCCAACGTCTGCGGGGCGCCCGCCACGTCTGCGGGGTACCCGCCCTGCGTCTGCGGGGTGCCCGGCATGTGGACGGGGATTCCGGCGTATCCCTGTTGTATCTATGCTGTGCGCATGCCAGCCACCGCCCTCGCCGCCACCGACCGCCCCCCGGCCACCAAGCGGCCCCCCGCCGCCGAGCGCGTCTACGCCCACGTCAAGCAGGCCGTCCTGGAGCGCCGCTACGAGGGCGGCACGCTCCTCACCGAGGGCGAGCTCGCCGAGGCCGTGGGGGTGTCCCGCACGCCGGTGCGCGAGGCGCTGCTCAAGCTGGAGGTCGAGGGGCTGCTGCGGCTCTACCCGAAGAAGGGCGCCCTCGTCCTGCCCGTCTCCGCCCAGGAGATCGCGGACGTCGTCGAGACCCGGCTGCTCGTCGAGACGCACGCGGTGCGCAAGGCGGTCCCGGCGCCCGCGCCGCTGATCGCCCGGCTCACCGAGCTCCTCGCCCGGCAGCGCGACCAGGCCGCCGCCGGGGACCTCGCCGCGGCCGCCGTCACCGACCGCTGCTTCCACGCGGAGATCGTCCGCAGCGGCGGCAACGAGATCCTCTCGCGCCTCTACGACCAGCTGCGCGACCGGCAGTTGCGGATGGGCGTCGCCGTGATGCACTCCCACCCCGACCGGATCGCCAAGACGCTCAGCGAGCACGAGGAGATCCTCGACGCGCTGCGCCGCGGCGACGCGGAGGCGGCCGTCGGCGTCGTCACCCGGCACGTCGGCTGGTTCCAGAACCTGGCCCGGGGTGACGTCCGATGAGCTCCGCGGGCACCGCCCCCGTCTCCCTGCCCGGCGATCCCCCCGGCGGCAGGAAGGCCGTCCTCGTCTGGTCCATCGGCGTCGCCGTCTACTTCGTCGCCGTCATCTTCCGCACGTCCCTCGGCGTCGCGGGGCTCGACGCCGCCGACCGCTTCCACGTCAACGCCTCCGCCCTGTCGACCTTCTCCATCCTCCAACTGCTCGTCTACGCGGGCATGCAGATACCCGTCGGCCTGATGGTGGACCGGCTCGGCACCAAGAAGGTGCTGACCATCGGCGTCGTCCTCTTCACCGTCGGCCAGCTCGGCTTCGCCTTCTCGCCCACGTACGCGACGGCGCTCGTCTCCCGCGCCCTGCTCGGCTGCGGCGACGCGCTGACCTTCATCAGCGTCCTGCGGCTCGGCACCCGCTGGTTCCCGGCCCGGCGCGGCCCGATGGTCGCCCAGCTCGCGGGGCTCGTCGGCATGGCGGGCAACCTCGTCTCGACCCTCGTCCTGGCCCGGCTGCTGCACTCCGTCGGCTGGACCGCGGCGTTCGCGGGCAGCGCGCTGTGCGGCGTCGTCGTCCTCGTGCTGATGACGCTCTTCCTCAAGGACCACCCCGAGGGCCACGAGCCCGAGCCGGCCGCGCACAGCGGCGCCGCCTACGTCCGCAAGCAGATCGCCCTGTCCTGGCGGGAGCCCGGCACCCGGCTCGGCCTGTGGGTGCACTTCACCACGCAGTTCCCCGCGATGGTCTTCCTGCTCCTGTGGGGCCTGCCGTTCCTCGTCGAGGCGCAGGGCCTGTCCCGCGCGGCGGCCGGTGAGCTGCTCACGCTCGTCGTGCTCTCCAACATGGTGATCGGCCTCGTCTACGGGCAGATCGTGGCCCGGCACCACGCCGCCCGCCTCCCGCTGGCGCTCGGCACCATCGGGGCGACCGCCACGGCCTGGGCGGCCACCCTCGCCCACCCCGGCGACCACGCCCCGCTGTGGCTCCTGATGGTGCTCTGCACGGTGCTCGGCGCCTGCGGGCCCGCCTCCATGATCGGCTTCGACTTCGCGCGGCCCGCCAACCCGCCGGAGCGGCAGGGCACGGCGTCCGGCATCACCAACATGGGCGGCTTCGTCGCCTCCATGACGACGCTGCTCGCGATCGGCGTGCTGCTCGACGCGACCGGCGACAACTACCGGGTGGCGTTCTCCGCCGTCTTCGTCCTGGAGGCGCTCGGGGTCTGCCAGATCCTGCGGCTCAAGGCGCGGGCGGTGCGCAGGGAGCGGGAGCAGCTGGTCGCCAGCCGGGTCGAGGCCGTGCACGTCCCGGCGTGAGCCTGCGCCGCGCGGGGCGCCCCCGGCTCACGGGGTGACCGCGAAGTCCCGCAGGATCGCCTCCGCGAGGTCGTGGTCGCCCTCGGCCTTGATCCGGTCGGCGACGGCCGCGTACGTCACCCGGCCGCAGGCGAGCCGGAAGTACGTCTCCCAGTCCAGGCCGATGGTGGCGAGCGGGCCGAGGGAGGGGGCGTTGTCGACGGTGCCCTTGCCGTCGGCGTCCACGCGGACCGTGCGCAGGAACTCGACAGGGCCGCTGACGTCGAGGACGACCGCCGAGTTCGCGGGGGCGCCCGCGTTCACCGCGACGACCTTGGCGAGCCCCTGCAGCAGCAGGTCCCGGGCGACGTACGCCCCGGGGGAGTCGAGGTTGCCGGGCTTGCGCAGCGTCGTACGGAGGTCCTGTTCGTGCACCCACACGTCGAACGCCCGCAGTCGCATGGCCAGTTCGAGGGTCTGCTCGCTGCCCAGCGGGCCGCGGATCTTCGTCTCCGGGTCGCGCGACTCGTTCCGCAGCTGACGGGTGCGGCGGATGATCGTGTACTCCAGTTCGGAGGTCATCTCCGGCGCGGTGTGGTGGCGCCGCACGTCGACCTGCATCTCCATGTACCGCTGGCCCTCGGTCTGCACGTGGTACAGGTCGCGGGGCAGGGTGTGGATGGGCCGGGGGTCGCCGAGCATCTCGCAGTCGAGGCCTATGACATGGGAGACGATGTCGCGCACCGACCAGCCGGGGCAGGGGGTGGCCCAGTTCCACTCCCCCTCGGCGAGCGGCGACACCAGCTCGGATATCGCTTCCACGGAATGCGACCAGGCATCGGCGTAGGTTTGCAGGCTGGGATGGAGACTCACGGGACCCCTTGCGGTTGTACGCGGGCGGTGGGTGTCTGAGACGTTAAGTTACGCTGCCCGCAGGCACCCCGGCAGTGCTTTCGTGTGACGATCGTAGGCTGTACTTGATGGTGTCGACGGATCGAATGCCAGGACGGTGATAGTGTGCGCGGCTCCCTGATCCAGATCGCCGTAGACGAGGGCGAACCGGTCAATTCCCGTCGGCAGCGGGTGGCTTCGCTCGTACGCGAGGTGAGCGCGCGGGACGGATCGGATCTGGTCGTCCTGCCCGAGCTGTGGACGACGGGTGCCTTCGCGTACGAGGCGTTCGCCGCCGAAGCGGAGCCCCTTGAGGGTCCCACGTACGAGGCGATGGCCAAGGCCGCGAGCGACGCGGGCGTCTGGCTGCACGCCGGGTCGATCCCCGAGCGCGGCGCCGACGGCGGCCTCTACAACACCTCGCTGGTCTTCTCCCCCGCCGGTGAACTCGCCGTCTCGTACCGCAAGATCCACCGCTTCGGCTTCGACAAGGGCGAGGCGGTGCTGATGGCGGCGGGCTCCGAGCTGGCCACGGTGCGCACCCCGGACGCCACGCTCGGCCTCGCGACCTGTTACGACCTGCGCTTCCCCGAGCTCTTCCGCGGACTCGTCGACGCGGGCGCGGAGATGTTCGTGGTGCCCGCAGGGTGGCCCGCGCGGCGCCGGGAGCACTGGCTGCTGTTCGCGCGGGCGCGGGCGGTGGAGGACCAGGTGTACGTGCTGGCGTGCGGCACCGGCGGGACGCACGCGGGGGTGCCGCAGGCCGGGCACAGCGTCGTCGTGGACCCGTGGGGCGAGGTCCTCGCGGAGGCGGGCGACGGCGAGGAGGTCCTCACGGTCGACCTCGATCCCGGGCGGGTCGCCCGGACCCGGGAGCAGTTCCCGGCACTCAAGGACCGCCGGCTGGGCCAGGCGTCGCCGCCGCGCCCCTGAGCCAGGAGGGCAGCGACGCAGTCGCGCCCTAGGGGCGCGGGGAACTGCGCGACCAGCCACAGCGAACCCGCAGCCGCGAGGCCGCAGGACGCGGCACCCCGTCAGGCGCCCGGCACGGTCCTCCGCCGCGGCTTCAGTCGTCGTCCCCGTGCCCCTCACGTTCCTTCTCCGCCAGGCGGATCACGCAGACCGCGACGGCGAGCAACAGCGCCGGATCCGCGTCCTCGCGGACGATCTGCAGGCCGTACGTCTCGCGCACGCTGAACCAGCGGCGCGACACGTCGGCCAGCAGCTCACCGTCGTACTCGATGGCGAACTCGCGGTCGAGGATCTTGCCGCTGACGTCCAGCTCCGTGCCGTCGACCAGCTCGACGCGGTAGTGGTTGCGCAGCAGCGAGAGCCGCTTGCGCTTCACCTTGGCGAGCGGCTCGCCCTCCCGCTCGATGACCATCGTGTCGCGCAGGGAGAGCATCTTGGCGTGGATGTCGACGAGCACCCGGCCCTGCATGTCCTTCAGCTCGAAGGTCTCGCGCAGGCGCATCGCCTTGCCGTCGACGAGGAAGACCTTGCGGCCCTGGTCGTCCTCGATCCAGTAGTCGTCGCCGATGCCGAGCATGCGGTCGCGTACGAGAAGTCTCATGCCGTCATGCCTACCCCGCCGGGCGGCCGACCCGTCGTACATCGGACATGACACAGCCGGCCCGCGCCGTACGGGGGACGGCGGCACGGACCGGCTGTGCGGGGTGTGTGCGGAGTGTCTCAGTAGCCGCGGCGCTGCTGCTCGGGGTCGACCACGGGAGCGGCGCCCGCGACCGGCGGCACCACCGCCCGCCTGCGGCGCGCGATGCTGGTGAAGACGGCGACGCCGAT
The DNA here is from genome assembly GCF_055591085.1 of Streptomyces sp. NPDC041713. Taxonomy (NCBI): domain Bacteria; kingdom Bacillati; phylum Actinomycetota; class Actinomycetes; order Kitasatosporales; family Streptomycetaceae; genus Streptomyces; species Streptomyces sp. NPDC041713. The sequence goes on along the minus strand of NZ_JBVIZY010000003.1, from coordinate 430,042 downwards.
GAGCCCCACGGCCATCATGATGACCCCCGCGACGGTGAGGTTGACCCCCTCGATGTCCCAGTCGGTCGCGAACGTGAGGATGGCACCCGCGGCGATCAGGATGATGCATCCGCCCAGGCCCATGTGGACCGCCTCCCTGCTGTAGTGGCTACGAAGTCTCCGTGTACCCGGGAGCGTTGAGGCCACACAGACATTCGGACGTCAGCCCTCCAGGAACGCCACCAGCGCGTTGGCCAGCAGGTGCGGGTCGTCCGCGCCGCACAGTTCGCGCACGCTGTGCATGGAGAGGATCGCGACGCCGATGTCGACCGTCTTGATGCCGTGCCGGGCCGCGGTGATCGGACCGATCGTGGTGCCGCACGGCATCGCGTTGTTGGAGACGAACGACTGGAAGGGCACGCCCGCCTTCTCGCACGCGGCGGCGAACACCGCGCGGCCCGAACCGTCCGTCGCGTAGCGGTTGTTGACGTTGACCTTGAGGATCGGGCCGCCGTTGGCGCGCGGGTGGTGCGTCGGGTCGTGCCGCTCGGCGTAGTTGGGGTGCACGGCGTGGCCGGTGTCGGAGGAGAGGCAGACGGAGCCGGCGAAGGCGCGGGCCTTGTCCTCGTAGGCGCCCCCGCGGGCGAACACGGACCGCTCCAGGACGCCGCCGAGCAGCGGCCCGTCGGCGCCGGTGTCGGACTGCGAGCCGTTCTCCTCGTGGTCGAAGGCGGCGAGCACGGGGATGTACGGGAGGTTCTCCTGGGCGGCGACGGCGGCGAGGGCGGCCGTCGCGGAGTGCACGGACAGGAGGTTGTCCATGCGGGGGCCCGCGACGAGTTCGCGGTCACGGCCGAGGAAGGCGGGCGCCTCGATGGCGTACGTCATGAGGTCCCAGCCGGTGACGTCGCCCTCGCCGAGGCCGCTCTCCTCCTCCAGGAACCGGATGAGGTCGCCCTCGTGCACGTCGTCGCCGAGCCCCCAGATGGGCTGCATGTGCTTCTGCTTGTCGAGCTTGAGCCCCTCGGTGTGCACGGACCGGTCCATGTGGATGGCCAGTTGGGGCACGCGCAGCAGCGGCCGGTCGACGTTCACGAGCCGCGTGGTGCCGTCGCGCAGCGAGAGCCGCCCGGCGAGGCCGAGGTCCCGGTCGAGCCAGGAGTTGAGCAGCGGGCCGCCGTAGATCTCGACGGCCACCTGGCGCCAGCCGTGGCCGCCCGCGTCGGGCTGCGGCTTCACGCGGAGGTTGGGGGAGTCGGTGTGGGCGCCGACGATGCGGAACGGGGTGTGCGCGGCGGCGTTCTCCGGCACGTACCAGGCGACGATGGCGCCGCCCCGCAGCACGTACTTGCCGCCCGTGCTCCCGTCCCAGGAGTCGGTCTCCTCGACCTGCCGGAACCCGGCCTTCTCCAGCCGCTCGGCGGCGCTCGCGACGGCGTGGTAGGGCGTGGGGCTGGCCGCCAGGAACGCCATGAGGTCTTCGGTGTGGCCGCGGTCGAAGGGCCCGGAGGATGTGCGCATGCCGGCCAGCCTAATGGGGCCGGTGTTCGGGTGGCGGGGCGATCAGAGGCGGTGGTATTCGGTGAGGTCGATGTCGATGGTGAACGGCGTGGCGAGCTTGAGCTGGTCGTGGTGGATGCCGGTGGACACGTACGTGCGGGTGTGCGGGTCGAGTTCGTAGGTGTGAACGGCGGGCCGGTTGTTCTCGTCCATCCGGACCAGCCAGTAGTGCCGGATGCCGGCTGCCGCGTACTTGCGGGGCTTGGTGTCCTGGTCACGGTCCTCGGAGTCGGGGGAGACGACTTCCACGGCGAGCAGGACGTCCTCGGCTTGGTAGCGGGTCTGGCAGTCGTCGGCGTCGGCTTCCGCGGTCACGACCACGAGGTCGGGCTCGGGTGCCTGCTTGCGGCCGAGGACGACGGCCATCTCGCGGCGGACGCGTAGGTGCTCGGGGAGGGCGGCCCGTACGCCGTTCACCAAAAGATCAATTGCCAGCGTATGGAACTTTCGCTGCGGACTCACGAAAACCAGGCTCCCGTCGATCAGTTCTGTGTGCGGCGGGAGGTCAAGGGTGAAGAAGTCGTCCGTCGTGTAGCCGTCCTGCGGCGGTGTCGGCCACGCCGAGCCGTCGGGTTGGAGCGCGTGCAGCGCGTCGGTGCGAGGCTCAGCGGTCATGGTTCCTCCCATGGACGGGATTCTCGGCCGTTCCGTCAGCGTACCCAGCCCCTACGACAATGCCGCCACCCGAAAGGATCGGATGGCGGCATCGCGCTGACGTGCGAGAGAAACCCGTACGGGCAGGTACTAGAACGCCGCCTCGTCCAGCTCCATCAGGTCCAGCTGCACGCCCTCGGCGAGCTTCCGCTCGGCCGTGACGTTCGGGAGGATGTTCGTGGCGAAGAACTTGGCCGCCGCGATCTTGCCCTCGTAGAAGGACTTGTCCTTCGCCGAGGCCGTCTCCAGCTTCTCGGCGGCGACCGCGGCACCGCGCAGGAGCAGGTAGCCGACGACGACGTCGCCCGAGGCCATCAGGAGGCGCGTGGTGTTCAGGCCCACCTTGTAGATGGACTTCACGTCCTGCTCGGTCGCCGCGAGGTCGGTCAGCATGACGCCGACGATGGCCTCCAGGTCGACCGCGGCCTTGGCCAGCTCCTCGCGGGCGCCGGCCAGCGCCTCGCCGCCCGTGCCGACCGCAAGGAACTTCTTGATCTCCTCGGCGAGGCCGTTCAGCGCGGCGCCCTGGTTGCGGACGATCTTCCGGAAGAAGTAGTCCTGGCCCTGGATAGCCGTCGTGCCCTCGTAGAGGGTGTCGATCTTGGCGTCCCGGATGTACTGCTCGATGGGGTACTCCTGGAGGTACCCCGAGCCGCCGAACGTCTGGAGCGACTGCGCCAGCTGCTCGTACGACTTCTCCGAGCCGTAGCCCTTCACGATGGGCAGCAGCAGGTCGTTGAGGGCGTGCAGCTGGGACGCGTCCTCGCCCGCCGCCTCCTTGACCTGGATGTCGTCCTGGACGGCCGCGGTGTGCAGCACGAGCGCGCGCATGCCCTCCGCGTACGCCTTCTGCGTCATCAGGGCGCGGCGCACGTCCGGGTGGTGGGTGATCGTCACCTTGGGCGCGGTCTTGTCCATGAACTGGGCCAGGTCCGGGCCCTGCACGCGCTCCTTGGCGTACTCCAGGGCGTTGAGGTAGCCCGTGGAGAGCGTCGCGATCGCCTTCGTGCCGACCATCATGCGGGCGAACTCGATGATGCGGAACATCTGGCGGATGCCGTCGTGCTTGTCGCCGATCAGCCAGCCCTTGGCGGGGTGCTGGTCGCCGAAGGTCATCTCGCACGTGTTGGAGGCCTTGAGGCCCATCTTGTGCTCGACGTTCGTCGCGTACACGCCGTTGCGCTCGCCCAGCTCGCCGGTCTCCCAGTCGAACTCGTACTTCGGGACCAGGAAGAGCGAGAGGCCCTTGGTGCCGGGGCCGTGGCCCTCGGGGCGGGCGAGGACGTAGTGGAGGATGTTCTCCGACATGTCGTGCTCACCGGACGTGATGAAGCGCTTCACGCCCTCGATGTGCCAGGTGCCGTCCGCCTGCTGCACGGCCTTCGTGCGGCCCGCGCCCACGTCCGAACCGGCGTCCGGCTCGGTCAGCACCATCGTCGAGCCCCACTGCTTCTCGACGGCGATCTCGGCGACCTTCTTCTGCGCCTCGTTGCCCTCCTCGAAGAGGATGCCGGCGAACGCGGGGCCCGAGGAGTACATCCACACGGCCGGGTTGGCGCCGAGCAGCAGCTCCGCGTAGCCCCAGATGAGGGAGCGGGGCGCGGTGGTGCCGCCGATCTCCTCGGGCAGGCCGAGGCGCCAGTACTCGGAGTCCATGAAGGCCTGGTAGCTCTTCTTGAAGGACGCGGGGACCGGGGCGGTGTTGGTCTTCGGGTCGAAGACCGGCGGGTTGCGGTCGGCGTCCTCGAAGGACTCGGCCAGCTCGTTCTCCGCGAGGCGGCGCAGCTCGTCGAGGATGCTCTTGGCGGTGTCGACGTCCATCTCCGCGAACGGGCCGGTGCCGTACAGCTTGTCGCGGCCGAGCACCTCGAAGAGGTTGAACTCGATGTCGCGGAGATTCGACTTGTAGTGGCCCATGGCGAAGGCTCCGTAAGCAGGAAAGGGATGAATACCAGCACGATGCATACCAGCAAGTAGCTACGATGATGCTACCCGTCGGTAATAAGACGCAACCCCCGAGCCTCCATCTGTGACTCAGTACGCTTGCGCGCATGTACGGCTACGACCAGAACCCCGGGGCCCAGCAGCAGTACGCCCCGCCGGGCGCGCAGCCGCCGCCGCAGCAGATGCAGGGCATGCCCGGCGGTGGCTACGGCCAGCAGCCTCCGCTCTACCCCGAGCCCTCGCCGCCCTCCCTCGCGGACGCGGTGCGCGCCTTCACCACGGGGTCGATGTCCGCCGAGGACTTCCAGCAGGCCTTCGCCACGTCGAAGGTCTACTGCCCGCGCGGCGACAACCCCGGCTTCCTCGCCCTGCACAACACCCAGCAGCCCGTGATCCCGATGTTCACCTCCCTCAAGGAGCTGCGCCGGTACGCGGGCAAGGACTCCAAGTACTTCGTGATCACGGGCGCGGAGGTCATCGACCTGCTCCCGACGGGGTACGGCTTCGTCCTCGACATGGAGGGCGAACACCGCATGGTCTTCGACGCGAAGGCCGTGGAACAGATGGTCGACTTCGCGATGCGACGCATGTACGGCTGAGGGGCCTCGGGCGGCGGCGGGGACGGGGTGTCCTCGCGGGGCGGGTGACCGGGTGCCGTGGGCGTTCCCGGAGATGTCGTCGTGCGCGGGCTGACGGGCGGCCCGTGGGTGGGGTGTGTGTGCTCGGGCGGTGACGGGGGCGGGGAGCTGTCCTCGTACGCGGTGGCCGGGTGCCGTGGGCGTTCCCGGGGATGTTGTCGTGCGCGGGCCGGCGGGCGGCTCGCGGGTGCGGTGCGTGTGCTCGGACGGGGCTGGGGTGGTTGTGCGGGGCCGCAGGTGGCGTCGCGTCAGGTGAACGGGTGACGGGGGCCCTTGGGGGGTCGACGGTCGTGGACGGGTGGGGGCCCGGCGCCGATGCTCTGACCTATGCCGTCGTCCATGATCGCGCGTCGCCGTCCCGCCCTGTCCGTGTACGTGGCCGCGACCGTGGCCGTGGCCGCTCTCGCGTGCGCGTCGTTGCTCGGCGCCGCTCCGCCGACGCGGGCCATGCCCGCGCCGTGGGCCCTCGCTGAGCCCGAGCCGCCTGCTCCCGGCGTGCCGGGGTCGCCGGGCCTGCCGGGACCGCCCGGTGGCGTGACGGTTCCCGTCGAGCCCGCGTCGCCGCCCTCCGTCGAGCCCGCGCCTGCGCCTGCCGTCGAGCCCGTACGGCCGGTCGAGCCCCGCCCGGTCCAGCCGGTCCAGCCGGTCCAGCCGGCCCACCCGGCCCAACCGCTCCAGCCCCCGCCGGGCCCCGCGGCCCCCGCCTCCTCCCCCGCCCCCGGCGCCCCGGGCGCCCCCGCCGAAACCCCCGCCGAACGCGCCCGCCGCGCCTTCCTCGACCACGGCCCCAAGGCCGGGGTGATGATCGCCGCCCACCGCGGCCAGTGGCGCAAGGCGCCGGAGAACAGCGTCGCCGGGATCCGCGCGGGGTTCGCGGACGGCGCCCAGATCGTCGAGGCGGACGTCCGGCTGACCAAGGACAAGGTCCCGGTCCTGATGCACGACGTGACCGTGGACCGCACCACCAACGGCAAGGGCCGCGTCGCCGACCTCACCCTGGCCCAGCTGCGCGCCCTCCGCCTCCGGGCAGGTCTCGGCGGCCGCCAGGCGCCCCTCACCGCCCACCACGTCCCCACGCTCGCCGAGGCCATGACGGCCGCCCGCACCCTCGGCCTCGTCAACCTCGACCAGGCCTGGCGGGACCGCGAGGCCGTCTGGCGCGTCCTGGAACAGACCGGCACCGTCCGCACCGGCCTCTTCAAGTCCCGCGCCCCGGTGCCCGAGGTGCGGGCGTTCCTCGCGCGGCACCCCGGCGCGCTGTACATGCACCTGGTGGACGACGCCAACGCCGCCTCCGTGGCGGAGTTCGGAAAGGGCAGGCCGCCCGCCTTCGAGGTGGTCTTCGACGACGTCCGCGACAAGGTGGCCGCGCCGGCCTTCGTACGGGATCTGCGGACGACCGGACGGGTCTGGTTCGACACCATGTGGGACGGCCTGGCCGCCCGCTACACCGACGAGGCCTCGCTGATCTCCCCGGCGCGCGGCTGGGGCAAGCTGCTCGCCGACTCCAGGGCGACCGTCCTGCTGACCGACAACGTCGAGACGCTGAGGTCGTACCTGGCCAGGGGCGCCGGGGATCCGGTGCCGCCGGGCGCGGTGCGCGTGCAGGGCGAGAACTACGCGCCGGGCGGCGAGGGCGCGGCGTACCACGACCTCGACGCGCGGAACCGGGGCGACGGTCCCGGCCGGCGCGGCGACGGCGTCGACGTCTGCGACCACGACGGGGCGGTGGTGGTCTGCTGGATGCGCGGCGGGGAGTGGCTGACGTACGGCGTGGACGTGCCGAAGGCCGGGCGGTACACCCTCAAGATCCGGGCGTCCTCCCCGTACGCACCCGCCGGGACCTACCGCGTCGCGTACGACCGGGGCGGGCCCGGCAAGGCGGTACGGGTGGCCACCACGACGAGCCACCACGCGTACGCGCTCCAGGACAGCCGTGATCCGCGGCAGCTGACCCGTGGGCGCCACACCGTGCGGCTGTCCCTGGACACGGGCGTCCCGCAGAACTGGAACCTGGACTACGTGCAGCTGGAGCCGGTCCGGTCCTGAGGGGCGTCCCGGCGGGCCGGCGTCCCGGCGGGCCGGTGCTCGAGCCACAAGATCAAGCCAACCGTTCGACCTCGTGCGGCCCGGAGGGAATGCCCTCCGGGCCTCGTTCGTTCAAGTGGCAGAAAGTTCTACGTTCAACTAAAGTGGACGCACGAGGAGGTACCGACCATGCCTGCAGTGACTGTCGAGAACCCGCTGACCCTGCCCCGGGTGGTGACGCCGGCCGACGCCGAGCCGCGCCCCGTGCTCGCCGTGACCACGGCGCCGAGCGGCTTCGAGGGCGAGGGGTTCCCGGTGCGCCGGGCCTTCGCGGGGATCAATTACCAGCACCTCGACCCGTTCATCATGATGGACCAGATGGGCGAGGTGGAGTACGAGGCGGGCGAGCCGAAGGGCACCCCGTGGCACCCGCACCGGGGCTTCGAGACGGTCACGTACCTGATCGACGGAACCTTCGTCCACCAGGACTCCAACGGTGGCGGCGGCACCATCCGCAACGGCGACACCCAGTGGATGACGGCGGGCTCCGGCCTGCTGCACATCGAGGCGCCGCCGGAGTCCCTCGTCCTGTCCGGCGGTCTCTTTCACGGCCTCCAGCTGTGGGTGAACCTGCCCGCGAAGGACAAGATGATGGACCCCCGCTACCAGGACATCCGCGGCGGCCAGGTCCAGCTGCTCTCCACCCCCGACGGCGGCGCGCTGCTCCGCGTCATCGCGGGCGAGCTGGACGGCCACGAGGGCCCCGGCATCACGCACACGCCGATCACGATGATCCACGCGACGGTACGGCCCGGCGCCGAGGTGACCCTGCCCTGGCGGGCGGACTTCAACGGCCTCGCGTACGTGCTCGCGGGCCGCGGCACGGTGGGCACCGAGCGCCGCCCGGTCCAGATGGGCCAGACGGCGGTCTTCGGCACGGGTTCGTCCCTGACGGTCCGAGCGGACGAACGCCAGGACGCCCACGCCCCCGACCTGGAGGTAGTCCTCCTGGGCGGCCGGCCGATCCGCGAGCCGATGGCCCACTACGGCCCCTTCGTGATGAACAGCCGAGCCGAACTCCAGCAGGCCTTCGAGGACTTCCAGAAGGGTTTGCTGGGCACGGTGCCGGCGGTGCACGGCATGTGAGCGGGTCCGTCGCGGGGCGCGGAACGGGGTGAGGCTCACGGCACCGCGGAGGCGGACTCTTTTGGCCTCCACGGTGCCGGAGGGTCAACGGTCGCGGCCGATGGCCTCGATCCACGCGGAGGCGGGCACGAGCTCCGGCCCGCGGACCTCCTCCGCACCGGCGACCAGCACCAGCCAGCGCAGTTCGTCGCAGGCGAAGAACGACTCTCCCCAACTGTCCACCCAGACCCGCGCGGACCCTTCCCCAGGGCTGGTCAGATCCCACCAGGCCCAGCCCCGGGTCTCCGACTCCGGGTCGAATTCGTAGAGCCACTCCTGGAGCTCCCAGGGCCCGTTCCCGAACCGGGTCAGATAGACCTCGAGGCCACGCCTCGCAAAGTCAGGGCTCACCCCGAGGTCCCCGCCGCTGACGGAGCGGAACCAGCCCGGAATGTCGTCGACGGGCAGACAGCCGTCCACGAAGGACTCGGACAGAGCGAGCCCCAGAGCGCCGCCCCTGCCAACTGGTCGCGGATACGCCCCAGTTGCTTGGGACCACTGACGCTCCCTCGACCCGCCACGGGCCGTTCCAGCTCCTGGTCGATGCCGACCAGGGCCCGCTCGATCGCGGCGAGCGCCGGATATCAGAACCGCGGGTGGTGGCGCAGGAAGCCACACGTCCTGCCCTGGTGCGCGGACTGAAACCGTGTAGGGGGCCGGAGCGCACGCCTGTGCCCTCCCCGGCCGTGATGCGGCACGTTGCCGTGCCGGTGCACGGCATGTAGCCGTACAAAACATGCACGGGTGGTGGCCCCGTGGTCGGGTAAGAGGGGTGAGTACCCTTCTGCCCGAAGCCGCGCGTCGTCTCGCCGCCTGGTGTGTCGTCCTCCTCCTCGTCACCGGCGTCGCCGCCGTCGGCGTCTGGCTCATCGTCACGTTCAAGACCGCGGTGACCCCCGTCCTGCTCGCGCTTCTCGGGACCGCCCTTCTCGGGCCGCTCTACCGGCGGCTGCTCAAGATGAAGGTGCAGCGTTCGCTCGCCGCCGGGCTGACCTGTGCCGCGGTCGTCGCCGTCGTCGGAGGCGCCACGTACATCGTGGTCAAGGCGCTCATCGACAGCGGGGACCAGATCGTCTCCTCGCTCAAGCAGGCCGCGACCGATCTCTCGAAGTACTTCGGGGCCGCCGGGACCTCGCTCGACGACATGGCCTCCAACGCCAAGGAGCTCTTCGGCAAGTTCGGCGGGACCGCCGCGTCCGGGGTCATCAGCGGCCTCAGCACCGTCGGCGAGATGATGGCCATGGCGGTCCTCGCGCTGCTCCTCGTCTTCTTCTTCCTGCGCGACTCGGAGCGGGCGATGGGCACGCTCCGCTCGCTCGCGCCCGGTGACAACGCCGACTCCATCGAGGCCATGGCGCGCCGCGCCTTCGAGGCCATCGAGGGGTTCATGCGCGGCACCACGATCATCGCGTTCATCGACGCCCTGTGCATCACCGTGGGACTGCTCGTCCTCGGGGTCCCGGGCGCCTGGGGTCTCGGCGCGCTGGTCTTCGTCGGGGCCTACATCCCGTACCTCGGCGCGTTCCTGTCCGGCGCCGTCGCCGTCCTCGTCGCCCTCGCCGACCGCGGCTTCGCCATCGCCCTCTGGACGCTCGGCGTCGTCCTCGCCGTACAGGTCCTCGAAGGTCACATCCTCCAGCCGATGATCCAGAGCCGCACGGTGCAGATGCACCCCGCGGTGGTGATGCTGGCGATCACGGCGGGCGCCTCCGTCGCCGGGATCCTCGGCATGCTCCTCGCGGTACCGCTCACGGCCGCGGCGTTCGGAATCGTCTCGGAGCTACGGGACCGATACGCCGTATCGACGACCCAATAGGGGGCCAATAGAGACGCGGGGGACCCCGGGCAACCCTCAGGGGCGCGGGGAACTGCGCGCCCAGCCACCAACAACCCGCACCCGGCGACGCGACCACCCGCAAGCCGCCCCCTACTCCGCCCCGTCGGAGGCCCGTAGATGGCGGGGGCGGGTAAGTCGGCTCGGGCTCGACGTAGTTCGGTCGTCGCAGGTGAGGACGCCGAGCTCACCGCAGGCATCAGTAGCGACCCGACATTTCCTCCAGGGCGTCCAGGGATTCGGCGTTCTGAGGGGTGTCCTCGACGACGGATCTGAGCTCCGGATGCGACGTTTGTTGCGAAAGCCAGTCCAGTGCGGCGAAGGGGGACAATCCTTGGCTGTGGGCCTCCTGAAGGCGCAACAACCATTTCGCTCCCACATCGAATGCCTCATCACCGGCTGCCGTTCGAGGTACATAACCGGCTGCGGCATCGCCCACGGACACCCAGACGAAGCCGAGTGTCCTGCCATCCCGCTGGATGGAGACGTACCGCACCGGGTGCTCGGTGATCGACTCGTACTCAGACTCGTACTCAGACTGCGGAACGCGGGCGCTCAGCAGACTCGCCCGGTTGAGTCCTTCGAACGTTCCCCAGGAATCGGCGTAGGCAGGGCCCTCGCTCCTTAGGTCTCTGAAGCCGGTCGCGCTCGGCGCCGCGTGACGGTTCTCGTCGCCCGGTGTGGGGGAGCTGCCCAGCAAGGCCGAGATGCCCTCCAGGGCGGCGGTGAGCCGGGGCGCGTTCGCCGCATGCAGCTCCGGCTGCTCGCGGTCTCGGGTGTCCATAGTCAGCCAGGCGTCGGAGTACGTCTCCAGCGTCACTACGAGCAGCTTGCCATCCCAGACCTCCACGTGGATGACGAACAGCTTCTCCGCCCGGTATTCGAACCCCGGTTCCAGCCAACGCCCAGGGCATTCGATCCGAATGGTGAGGACGAAGTCGCCGTCGAGCATCTCGGCCCGCGCCACCGCCCGGGCGAGATCCGACTGAGGCGCAAGGGGATCCGATGCAAGGAGCAGCCCGCTCTCATCGACGCGAACATCGCGCAGCTTGTCCCCGCTCCGGGCCAAAACCCTGACCTTTCCGTCGGGCACGGCCAGGTTCCGTTCGGCCAGCTCGTTCCAGACCGCCGCCGCGGTCTGCAAGGCACGGGTAGGCCGGATCTCGTCGTCGTGCGCCGTGACTTCCCACGTCCAGTCGCCGACAGGGGTCGAGGTGATCACAACATGTCCTTGGGGTCGGTCTTACTGCCTGGCGGGATCACGAGGTTTCCGTCCTCAAGACGTACGACGAAAGTCTTCGGGCAGGGGGAGGCCTCGGCGACGAAGTCGGCAACGAAGTTCAAGCGCGCGCCGCGCCAGTGAACCGAACAGGATCTCCGGCGACGAAGACCAGGAGGGTACGAAGAGCCGCGCCCCCCTACCCCAGCCCGTCCGCCCCCGCCTCCCCGCCGGAGGTCCCCGCCCCCGCCCCCGCGTCTTCATACAACTCAAACCAAATGCTCTTCCCGTCCCCCCGCGGATCCACCCCCCACGCCCCCGCCAGCAGCTCCATCAGCACCAGGCCGCGGCCCGAGGACGCCAGTTCGCCGGGGTGGCGGCGGTGGGGGAGGTCGTCGCTGCCGTCCGCCACCTCCGCCCGCAGGCGGCGCGCGCCCGGGACGCCCGTGACCTCGGCGACCAGCATCGCGTCGCCGTCCGTGTGCACCAGTACGTTCGTGAGCATCTCCGAGACCATCAGGACCGCCGAGTCGACCTGGTCGTCGTCGGCCCAGTCGTGCAGCAGGTCCCGCAGGTGGCGGCGGGCCCCCGCGACCCGTTCCGGCTCGGCCTGGGCGACCGTCAGGACGGTGCGGCGGGCGTCCGTGCGCTGCTCGGGGCGGCCCGTACGGCTCAGCAGCAGCACCGCTATGTCGTCCTCGCGGCGGTCCGCCAGCGGACCCGTGGTGTGGTGCGAGGAGGGGCCGTGGACCGCCTGGACGAGGCGGTCGGCGAGCAGCTCCAGGCCATCCTCCAGGCCGCCCTCCTCCTCTTCGCCCAGATAACCCTCCAGCGTCGTCCTGATCCGCGACCAGCCGCTCTCCAGGTCGTGGCCGCCGGTCTCGATGAGCCCGTCGGTGCAGATCAGCATGGTCTCGCCGGCCTCCAGGACGAGCCGGGTCGTGGGGTAGTCCGCGTCCGGGTCGATGCCGAGCGGCAGGCCGCCCGCGGTGGGCCTCTGCAGAACCGTTCCGTCAGCCATCCGTATCGCCGGTTCGGGGTGCCCGGCGCGGGCGATCTCCAGGACGCCGGTCGCCGGGTCCGCCTCCACGTACAGGCAGGTCGCGAAGCGCGGGTCGTACTCGTTGGCCTCGTCGGCGCCCGATCCGGTCGACCCGTAGGAGATCGACTCCGTGATCCCGGAGAGGAAGCGGGTGGCGCGGGAGAGGACCGCGTCCGGGCGGTGCCCCTCGGAGGCGTACGCCCGCAGCGCGATCCGCAGCTGCCCCATCAGGCCCGCCGCCCGCACGTCGTGCCCCTGCACGTCGCCGATGACGAAGGCGATGCGGCCGCTGGGCAGCGGGATCATGTCGTACCAGTCGCCGCCGACCTGAAGCCCGCCGCCGGTCGGTACGTACCGGGCGGCCACCGACATGCCGGGGATCCGCGGCCCCAGCATCGGCAGCATCGACCGCTGCAGCCCCTCGGTCAGCTCCCGCTCGGACTCCGCGACCCCGGCCCGGGACAGGGCCTGCGCCAGCATCCGCGCCACCGTCGTCAGGACGGAGCGCTCGTCGGGCGTGAAGGAGACCGGATACGTGAAGGCGGCCATCCACGTGCCCATCGTGCGGCCCGCGACCGTCAGCGGCAGGAACGCCCACGACTGCCGCTCGAAGCGGCTGGCCAGCGGCCAGGCGGCGGGATAGCGCCTGCGGTAGTCCTCCGGCGTGGAGAGGTAGACGGCCCGGCCCGTGCGCACCACCTCGGCGGCCGGATAGTCGGTGTCCAGGGGCATCGCCGAGAAGGGCCCGTCGTCGCCCGGCTGGTGCCCGTGGTGCCCGATGATCGTCAGCCGCTCGCCCTCCGCCCCGAACACCGCGAGGCCGTCCGGCGAGAACCCCGGCATGGAGAGCCCGGCGGCGACCCGCAGCACCTCTTCCGTGGAGCGCGCCTCGGCGAGCGCCCGGCCCGCGTCGAGCAGGAACGCCTCGCGGGAGCGGCGCCAGTCGCCGGTGACCGGGGTACGGGCGGCCGAGCCCGGCGCGGGCTCGGTCACCTCCTGCAGGGTGCCGATCAGCTCGTACGCCTCGGTGGCACCGTGCATCACCGGCTTGGAGCGGCTGCGCACGATCCGCAGGACGTGCCGCCCCGTCTCGTCCATGATCCGCAGCCGCGCCTCGGCGAGGGTGCCCTCGGCGACGGCGAGCTGGACGGTGCCGTAGATCTCGTTCCAGTCCACCGGGTGGAAGCGGGAGCGCACACCGGCCTCGGAGAGCGTCTGGGAGCGCTCGGGCAGGCCCAGGAGCCGGGCCGCCTCGGCGTCCAGCGTGACGGTGCCCGAGGCGTTGTCCCAGCGCCACAGCCCGGTCGCGATGGCCGCCAGGACGTCCCGTACGGGAGGCAGGGGGTCGTCCCCCACCTGCGGTACGGGATCGTCGGTGCGCATTGACCCACTTTAGGAAGATGTACAGGGACACCGCCACCGTGCGCCACCGATTCCGGGGCCTCGCGGGGTGGTGGCACCGGATATCCGGAAAGCGATCTTCGCCCGGACGGTAGCCTTGGGGGGTCTGCTCTCTCCCCTATTCGCGAAGACTGGATGAACGACGATGCATCGGTACAGGTCCCACACCTGCGGCGAGCTCCGCGCCTCTGACGTCGGCACCGACGTCCGGCTGAGCGGCTGGCTGCACAATCGCCGAGACCTGGGCGGCATTCTCTTCATCGATCTCCGCGATCACTACGGCATCACGCAGCTGGTGGCCCGCCCCGGCACCGCGGCCGCCGAGGTCCTGGACAAGCTGTCCAAGGAGACCGTCGTCCGGGTCGACGGCAAGGTCGTCTCGCGCGGCACGGACAACGTCAACCCGGAGCTGCCCACCGGCGAGGTCGAGATCGAGGCCTCCGAGGTCGAGGTGCTCGGCGAGGCCGGCCCGCTGCCCTTCACGATCAACGCCGAGGACGGGGTGAACGAGGAGCGCCGCCTGGAGTACCGCTTCCTCGACCTGCGCCGCGAGCGCATGCACCGCAACATCATGCTGCGCAGCGCCGTGATCGCCTCGATCCGCTCGAAGATGGTGGCCCTCGGCTTCAACGAGATGGCGACGCCGATCCTCACCGCGACCTCCCCCGAGGGCGCCCGCGACTTCGTCGTCCCCTCCCGCCTGAACCCCGGCAAGTTCTACGCGCTGCCGCAGGCCCCGCAGCAGTTCAAGCAGCTGCTGATGATCTCCGGCTTCGACCGGTACTTCCAGATCGCGCCGTGCTTCCGCGACGAGGACGCCCGCGCGGACCGCTCGCCGGGTGAGTTCTACCAGCTCGACGTCGAGATGAGCTTCGTGGAGCAGGAAGACGTCTTCCGCCCCATCGAGAGGCTCATGACGGAGATCTTCACCGAGTTCGGCAACGGCCGCGAGGTCACCTCGCCGTTCCCGCGCATCCCGTTCCGCGAGTCGATGCTGAAGTACGGCAACGACAAGCCGGACCTGCGCGCCAAGCTCGAACTGCACGACATCACCGACGTGTTCGAGGGTTCGGAGTTCAAGGCCTTCGCGGGCAAGCACGTGCGCGCGCTGCCCGTCCCGGACACCGCGTCGCAGTCCCGCAAGTTCTTCGACGGCCTCGGTGACTACGCCGTCGAGCAGGGCGCGAAGGGCCTGGCCTGGGTGCGCGTCGCCGAGGACGGTTCGCTGACCGGACCGATCGCCAAGTTCCTGACCGAGGCGAACGTCGCGGAGCTGACCAAGCGCCTCGGCCTGGAGGCCGGCCACGCCGTCTTCTTCGGCGCGGGCGAGTTCGACGAGGTCTCGAAGATCATGAGCGCGGTGCGCGTCGAGGCCGCCAAGCGCGCCGGGCACTTCGAGGAAGGCGTCTTCCGCTTCTGCTGGATCGTCGACTTCCCGATGTACGAGAAGGACGAGGACACCGGCAAGGTCGACTTCTCCCACAACCCCTTCTCGATGCCGCAGGGCGGCATGAAGGACCTGGAGGAGAAGGACCCGCTCGACATCCTCGCCTGGCAGTACGACATCGTCTGCAACGGCATCGAGCTGTCCTCCGGCGCCATCCGGAACCACGAGCCCGAGGTCATGCTCAAGGCCTTCGAGATCGCGGGGTACGACGCGGAGACCGTCGAGCACGAGTTCGCGGGCATGCTGCGCGCGTTCCGCCTCGGCGCCCCGCCGCACGGCGGCATCGCCCCCGGCGTCGACCGCATGGTGATGCTCCTCGCCGACGAGCCGAACATCCGCGAGACGATCTCGTTCCCGCTGAACGGCAACGCGCAGGACCTGATGATGGGTGCGCCGACCACGCTCGACGAGGCGCGGCTGCGGGAGCTCAACATCTCCCTGCGGAAGCCTGCGGCGCAGTAGCGGTTTCCCCCTGCGACGGGGTGACGTCGCTATGAAGGCCCCGGAACCTTTGGTTCCGGGGCCTTTTGGGTTCGTCGTCCTGCTGCGGGTGCTGTGTGGCTGGGCGCGCAGTTCCCCGCGCCCCTGAGAGGAGGGCTCCGCCCTCTCTCAGGCGGCGTGCGTCGGGGAGGAGTTGGCTTCCGCTTCTGCCCATTCCGTTACGAGGCGCTCGTACACGAGGCGCTCGTCGGGGCGGAGGCGTCCGCCCGCGCGCAGCCACAGCGCACGGATTTCCGCGTTGACCTCGTCGGCGGTGCGTCGCCGGTCGGGGGAGGGAGTCGTGGCCATGTCGTGAAGCTTACGTAGGCAGGTGTGAAGGCGGCGTCAATTCAAGCCTTCTCTCCGCATGACTTAGCTCACCGTGAGGTGTGCCACCCGGCTCAGTGGGCAGCCTGACCGAGCCGGACCCATGGTCCGCCGGGCGCGCGCCGGAGCCCGCGGCCGAGCGCCTCTCCGCGTGTCCGCGGTCTCTCCGTCAACTCCCTCCCCCACCTGGGAATTCGAGCGCCTGTGCGGCGGCCCCGCGTTACACGTGACACGGGAGAGGACGATGGTGCGGGCCAATTGGGTTGCGTGCGGGCGGAATTCGGGGGTCCGGTACCGGCCGGGCGCGGAGGCGGCTCAAGGGCTCCTCAGGGGCTCCGCACGGGTATCTCAGGGGTGGCGCAGAATCATCGCTCGCGGCTGGTGGACGCCGCGGGCTGCAGCCGGCTGTCCGTGATGAAGGAGGTCACCAGCGAGATGACGGTTTCCGGCCGCTCCATGAGCAGCATGTGATCGGCGTCGGGGATCGTGACGAACCGGCTTCCCTCGATGGTCGAGGCGAAGGCGCGCTGCTGTTCCGGCGTGGTGACGGTGTCGTGTTCGCCGCAGAAGACCAGGGTCGGTACGCCGGTGAGCCCGCCGGCGAGTTCGGTGCGGGTGCCGAAGGCGCGGGCCAGCGCGTCGTCGATGTCGCGCCGGTCGGTGGCGCGCAGCAGGGTGCGCCGGAAGTAGCTGAGGGCGAGGTCCCTGCGGTGGACGTACCGGTTCTCGTCCAGGCAGAAGAACTCCGCGGCCATCGTGTTCACGAAGCCGTCCACGTCGCCGGCGCTCAACAGCCGGTGCGAGGCGCGGCTGCGGTCGAACTGCGCCTCCGTGATGTGTGAGGGGACCCCGCCGAGCAGGAGGCGGGCGCAGCGCTCGGGGTGGCGCTGGGCGTAACGGAAGGCGATGGACGCGCCGTAGGAGTAGCCGTAGAGGTTGACCCGGGGCGTCTGCAGGCCGTCGATGACCGCTTCGAGCGCGGCGCACAGGGTGTCGATGCCGTGCCCGGCGGGCAGCGGGTCGGCGTCGCCGGAGTCCGGCAGGTTGGCCGTGACGAGGCTCGTCAGGCCGCTCAGCGCGTCCTCCATCTGCGGCCAGTCGTACATCCCCTGGAACACCCCGCCCAGCGCGACCAGGGGTTCGGTGCGCGAGGTGCCCTGCCGCAGCATGCGGTACGGGAAGGACAGACCCTCCACCGTCAGGGTGCGGACGGTCTCCTGGGGCATGGGACTCCTCGGTTCAGTCGCGGGTGAGGATGAGGGCGGCGTTGTGGCCGCCGAAGCCGAGCGAGGTCGACGCCGCGCAGCGCAGCCGGGCGGGGCGGGCGGAACCGGCCACCACTTCGAGGGGCACGGCCGGGTCCTGCCGGTCCAGGTTCACCGTCGGCGGGATCAGCTGCTCCTCGAGGGTGAGCACGGTCAGGGCGGCCTCGATGCCGCCGGCCGCGCCGAGGGCGTGCCCGGTCATGGCCTTGGTGGAGGTGAGCAGCGGGTGGTCGCCGAGGACGCGGTGCAGGGCCGCGCTCTCGACGAGGTCGTTGATGACGGTCGAGGTGCCGTGCGCGTTGACGTGGCCGACGTCGGCCGGGGCGGCGTCGGCGTCGGCGAGGGCGGCGCGCAGGGCCGCCTCGATGCCGGCCCCGCTCTCGTCCGGGGCGACCGGCGAGAAGGCGTCGTTGGACGCCCCGTACCCGGCGACGTGGGCGCGGACCGTGGCGCCGCGGGCCCGCGCGTGCTCGGGGCGCTCCAGGACGAGCAGGCCGGCGCCCTCGCCGACGACGAAGCCGTCCCGGTCGGCGTCGAAGGGGCGGCAGGCGGCGGCCGGGTCGTCCACGCGGGTGGAGAGCGCCCGCATCTGGCACGTACTGGCGAAGACCAGGCGTGAGGCCAGGGACTCCGCCCCGCCCGCGACGGCGATGTCGCAGCGGCCGGCCCGCAGCCAGCCGAGGGCGGTGCCGATCGCGTCGGTGCCGGAGGCGCAGGCGGTGCTGACCGCGAGGCTCGGGCCGCGGGCGCCGAGGTCCCGGCAGACGCTGCTGGCGGCGCCGTTGGGCACGCTCAGGGGGGCGACCTTCGGGGCGACCCTGCGGGGGCCGCGGTCGGTGAGGACGGCGTGCTGCTCGTCGTAGAACTTGAGCCCGCCGTGGGCCGAGCCGATGACGACCGCGACGCGGGTGCCGTCCCAACTCGCCGGGTCCAGGCCCGCGTTGGCGACGGCCTCGCGGGCGGCGATGACGGCGAGCCGGGCGAAACGGTCCATCAGCAGGGTGTCGCGGCCGAGTTCGCTCTCGAAGTCGATGCCCTCGACCGTGTACATGAAGTCGCAGGGCAGGCCTTGGAGGGAGTGCGGGCGGCGCAGGGAGCGGGGCCTGGAGCCGGTGGTGATCTCACTCCAGGCCCGCTTGACGCCGACGCCGGCGGCGGTGACGAGGCCGATGCCGGTGACGGCGACGGGGCCCTGGGAGGGGACTTGGACGGAGCCACGGGTGGGCCCCGGTGCCGGGATTGGTGGCCGCGAGCCCGCCATCAGACGGCCGCCGTCTTCTCGCACACGGCGGTGAGGAGGTGGTTCAGGGTGTCCCGCGACGTCAGGTGCACGTCTTCCAGGTCCACGTGCAACTCGTCCTCGAGGACGAGTCGGAGCTCTTCCAGGGCGAGGGAGTCGATGTGCATCCGGTGCAGCGGGGTGTCGGGGTCCAGGGATTCCGGCGCCAGCCTGAACATCCGTGACACCAGGGCGGTTACGTGTTCTGCGGCATCCACCGGTTACTCCCTCACTCGTCCGTCCCGACCGGCCATCGGGAGCCCTGCCCAACGGCGTTCGGGGCCGCGAAGTCACGGGGGTTGCGGCGGCGCGGGGACGGTGGGGGTGCCCCGGGGGGCTCGGGGGGGAGCCCTCCGCCGGGCCACCCCACGGGGGGCGTGCGCTCGGGCGCGCGGGGGCGGGACGGCTCAGCGGCCCCCGCGCTTGAGCGCCCGGAGGAGGTGGGCCAGGGCGGTGGGGGTGGGGTGCAGTTCCTCGGCGGGGGCTTCGCTTTCGCGGAGGCGTATGTGGCCGTTGACGTCCGCCAGTTCGACGCACGCGTTGCCGTCGCCGCCCCCGGAGAACGAGGACTTCTGCCAGGTGGTGGTGTTCACGGACGGGCGGCTTTGAGCGCCCGCAGGAGGTGGGATATGGCAGTGGCGGATGGCTGCAGCTCGGCGCCGGGATCTTCGCTTTCGCGGAGGTGGAGGTGGGGGCCGGTGTCGGATAGTTCTATGCACGTGTCGCCGTCGCCGCCGCCGGAGAAGGAGGACTTCTGCCAGTGGACTTGTTTCATTGGGCGCCTCATAGCTCTTTGAGTACGTGGTGGATGAAGTCTCGCGACGGTGCGGGGTCGAGTGACGACTTGTTCACCTGGGCAAGCAAGGCTCGAAGCCGCGCGAGATGCGGCTCCGCATCGATGATTGCGGTACCGGTAGGCGAATCTCGAAGCCCGGTGTCCAGCCTCGTCAACGGGCCGCCGAGATACATCATCGTGGCCCCGGCGCCGGCGAAGTTGTCCTGATCGAAGGGGATGACACGAACGCTGACGTGGTCGTGATCCGTCTGGGCAAGAATGGCCTTCAGTTGCGCCCTGGCGACGCGCCGGTCCGCAACGCGAATGCGCAGTGCCGCCTCGTGGATGAACGCCTCGTAAGGGGTGGGGTCAGCCCCTTGGAGCACGGTGCGACGCCTCATGCGGTGATCCAGGCGCGGATTCAGCTCGCTGTCTGGAATCCCCGGAGTTGTGTACGAGTAGACCGCACGGGCGTAGTCCGGGATCTGGAATAGCCCTGGCACGTATGTGATGACGACCTCTCGGAGGAAGGTCGCATGGTGCTCCAACTCGGAGGTATCCAGGAACGGCGGTGGGAGGACTCCTTTGAACTCTTCCCACCAACCGCGTGTGCGGTCGGTGGCCAAGGCGACCAAAGCCTCGATCAACGCCTGGTCCGCACAGGCGTAATGGGCGGCGAGTCGGCGCACGCGCTCCTCGCTCACCCCCGCGAACCCTGCCTCGACCTGGCTGATCTGTGCGGAGGTCGAGCTCAGTAGCGCCGCGACTTCACGTGCCTTAAGCCCAGCGGCTTCCCGAAGCCTGCGCAGCTCTGTCCCTAGGCGAACCTGCCGGGCCGTGGGTTGACTCCTTGGCGCCACGCGCCCCTCCTGCTCTCAACTGCCGGGTTGGCGTGCCCCGTTCGAGTGTCAGATTACGCTACGGACTTGCGAGAGGAAAAATTTTTGCGCTACCGTCGGTGACGCGTCGCACACGCTGCGAGACCGGGGATCCGGAAGCGCACCACCCCGTCATGCCATGGCGGACGTGACACTGCCACCGCCCAGGATTCGCCGCGCCCGGCAACTCCCCTTACCGCAACAGGAGTTCTCGTATGCCCGGAAGCAGTGAACCCTGGGAGTACACCCTGTACATCCCCCACGACCTCCGCGCCGTCACGCTCTGCCGAAACGCCCTGCGGCTGATGCTCACCCTCCACTGCCTATCCCAACTCAGCGACATGGCAGAGCTGTTGGCGACCGAGCTGGTGTCCAACGCCGTGCGGCACACCAAAGGCCCCGCCGCCCTCCGCGTCCGTTACGCCGACGGGGTCCTCCGGATCGGCGCGTGGGACGCGGACCCGACGCCACCGGCACCGCCCCCGCGCGTGGCCGACCCGGGCGCCGAACGGGACCGGGGCCTGGACCTCGTGCGGGCCTGCGCCGACGGCTGGGGCTGGCACCCGGCGGCCACGGAACCCGGCAAACACGTCTGGTGCGAACTCGACGCGGCCTAGCTCGTTGATCACGTCGTACAGAAAGGAGGACCCATGGTCAGCTCGTCACATGAGGCGATGCACCGGATCTTCCAGAAGGACACGGCCCTGCTGGTCCGCTCCCTCCAGCGTCTGCTGCACGTCCCCTTCCCGGAGCCCCGGGACATCATGACGCTCGACGTCGATCTCACGGAGATCGAACCCGTCGAGCGCCGCTGCGACACCCTGTTACGGGTGGACACCGACGACGGCAACTACCTGTTCGTCATCGAGTCGCAGGGCAAGAAGGATGAGGCGAAGCGCGGCAGTTGGCCGTACTACCTCTCGTACCTCTACGAGAAGTACCACTGCGAGCCCGTGCTGATCGTCGTGACGCAGAGCGCGGCGACGGCCCGTTGGGCCGCCAAGCCCATCCAGTTCGGGCTGCCGGGCTGGTCCTCGCTCACCGTTCGTCCCATGGTCCTGGGGCCGGACAACGTACCGGTGATCACGGACCGACATGAGGCCGAGAGGGACGTCCCCCTTGCGGTGTTTTCGGCGATTACTCATGGAAGAGGGCCGGGTGCCGCCGCCATACTGGGGGCACTGGCTGCGGCTCTGGAAACCATCGACCGCGAAGCGGCGGGAATGTTCGCACAGCTCACCCGGTCCGGTCTGGTGGACCCCCGGGCGAAGGAGATCTGGGAGGAACTGATGACGGCGACCAAGTACTTCTTCGACCACCCGTTCGCGGTGAAGGAGCGGGAGGAAGGCCGGGAAGAGGGGCGGGCCCAGGATCGTGCCGAGATGGTCCTGAAGATTCTCTCCTGGCGCGGCATCGACGTGCCTCCCGCCGTTCGCGCACAGGTCACCGCATGCACCGACCTGGACCAGCTGGCGGTCTGGGCGGAGCGGGCGGTTCACGCGGCTGGGGCGGACGATCTGTTCCACGACGGCGAGGGTCGCGAGGGCTGACCGCTCGCGGAAGGTCTCGGTGTCCGCGCCTGGAACATGGGGCGGGCGCCGGGACTTTCCCGCGAAGGGGATCTGGGAGGAATCGATGAGGACGATCAAGTACTTCTACGACCACCCGTTCGCGGTGAAGGAGCGGGAGGAGGGTCGGGCCGAAGGCCGGGAAGAGGGTCGTGAGGCAGGCCGGATCGAGGGGCGGGCTGAGACGGTCCTGAACATTCTCTCCTGGCGGGGCATCGACGTGCCTCCCGCCGTCCGCGCACGGGTCACCGCGTGCACGGACATGGACCAGCTCACGGTCTGGGCGGAGCGGGCCGTTCACGCGGCCGGGGCGGAGGAGTTGTTCGACGGCTGTGGCGAAGGCTGACCGGGTGTGAGAAGTCCCGGTGCCGCCACCTGAATCGGGGGTCGGCACCGGGACTTTCCGGATTCGTCGCGTACCGCTACGCCGCCGGCTTCTCCTCCAGGCGGGGGAAGAGCACCGCGCCCTTCGTGACCGTCGCGCCCGCGGGGAGCGTGCCCCACGTGGCTGCCGCCTGGACGTTCTGGTCCGCCAGCGCGCCCAGCGACGGCTCCGCGCCGAGGGACTCCCACAGCTTCTGGGACGTCTCCGGCATGATCGGGTTCAGCAGGACCGCCACCGCGCGCAGCGACTCCGCCGCCGTGTACAGGATCGTCGCCAGGCGGGCCTTGCCCTCCGGGGAGTCGTCCTTGGCCACCTTCCACGGCTCCTGCTCCGTGATGTAGCCGTTGACCTGCTTCACGAAGTCGAAGATCGCCAGGATGCCGCCCTGGAAGTCCAGCTCCTCGCCGATCTTCCGGTCGGCCTCGGTGACCGCCTTCGTCAGGCCGTCCTGGACCGCCCGCTCCGCGTCGCCGGACGCCGTCGCCTCGGGCAGCGCGCCGCCGAAGTACTTGCCGACCATGGCCGCGAGCCGCGAGGCGAGGTTGCCGTAGTCGTTCGCCAGCTCGCTCGTGTAGCGGGCGGTGAAGTCCTCCCACGAGAACGAGCCGTCGCTGCCGAACGCGATCGCCCGCAGGAAATACCAGCGGTACGCGTCCACGCCGAAGTGCGACGTCAGGTCCTGCGGCTTGATGCCCGTCAGGTTCGACTTCGACATCTTCTCGCCGCCGACCATCAGCCAGCCGTTCGCGGCCACGCGACCCGGCACCGGCAGGCCCTGCGCCAGCAGCATCGCCGGCCAGATCACCGCGTGGAAGCGGAGGATGTCCTTGCCGACGAGGTGCACGTTCGCGGGGAAGGTCGAGGTGAACTTCTCCTCGTTCGCGCCGTAGCCCACCGCCGTCGCGTAGTTCAGGAGCGCGTCGACCCACACGTAGATCACGTGCTTGTCGTCCCAGGGGACCTTCACGCCCCAGTCGAACGTCGACCGGGAGATGGACAGGTCCTGCAGGCCCTGCTTGACGAAGTTCACGACCTCGTTGCGCGCCGACTCCGGCTGGATGAAGCCCGGGTTCGCCTCGTACAGGGCGAGGAGCTTGTCGCCGTACTCGCTCAGCTTGAAGAAGTAGTTCTCCTCCTTGAGGAGTTCCACCGGCTTCTTGTGGATCGGGCAGAGCTTCTGTCCGGAGAACTCGCCCTCGCCGTCGATCAGGTCGCCGGGGAGCTTGTACTCCTCGCAGCCCACGCAGTACGGGCCCTCGTAGCCGCCCTTGTAGATCTCGCCCTTGTCGTAGAGATCCTGGACGAACTCCTGCACGCGGTCGGTGTGACGCTTCTCCGTCGTACGGATGAAGTCGTCGTTCGCGATGTTCAGGTGCTCCCAGAGGGGCTTCCAGGCCTCGGTGACGAGCTTGTCGCACCACTCCTGGGGGGTGACGTCGTTCGCCTCGGCCGTGCGCATGATCTTCTGACCGTGCTCGTCCGTGCCGGTGAGGTACCACACCTTCTCGCCGCGCTGACGGTGCCAGCGCGTGAGCACGTCCCCTGCAACGGTCGTGTAGGCGTGGCCCAGGTGAGGAGCGTCGTTTACGTAGTAGATGGGGGTCGAGACGTAGAACGCCTTCGCGTTCTCGTCCGCTCCCTGCTTCTCGGATCCAGTGGCCGCCATGGTCGAAATCCTAACGGCCTGACGAAGATCGATTCACATCGATATCGAGGGGCGGACCCGGGGGTTCCGGTCTCTTCGGGCCCCGGGTCCTGCGTATGACTCGGGTTCGTTACGGGCGCCAGGTCGCCAGGAGGCCCTCGTAGAGCTCCTTGTCCGTGAGCTCGCGCGGGGACGGGCCCGCGTGGAAGAAGCCCGCGTTCTCCGCCTTCAGCCTGCGGAGGTAGTCGAACGCCTTCGCGTCGTGCTCGCCGAACGCGACGAACTGGAAGAAGAGGGGGTGCGCGGCGGCGTCCTGCAGGGCCTGGGTCGCCGGGCCCCTCGCGTCGGGGGCGCCGTCCGTCTGGAAGATCACCAGGGCGGGCTCGCCGGCGTGGTCCGACTTCTCGTAGTGGGCCACGACCTCTTCGATCGCGCGGTGGTAGCTGGTGCGGCCGAGGCGGCCGGCGGCGGCGTGCATCTCGTCGATGCGGCCCTCGTGGTCGGGGAGCGTGAGGGTGCCGGTGGCGTCGATGTCCGTCGAGAAGAAGACGACGTGGACGGTGGGGGTGGGCTCGGGGGAGAGGTGGGCGGCCAGGGCGAGGGTCTGGTCGCCCAGGGCCTGGGCGGAGCCGTCCTTGTAGTACGGGCGCATGGACCCCGAGCGGTCCAGGACGAGGTAGACGGGGGCGCGGGTGCCGGTGAGGTCGTTCTTTTTGAGGGCGGCGGTTGCTGCGCGGTACGCGGGGGCTAGCCCTGGGGCGGTGGACTTCAGGCGGGCGGGGGTGAGGGTGGGCCCGGCCTTGACCTTCGGCTCGGGGTTGCCCGCAGGGGTGACCTCAGCCTTCGGCTCGGCGTCCGCCTTCGGCTCGGGGGTGGCCTCAGCGGTGCCCTCAGCCTTCGGCTCGGGGTTGTCCGTCGGGGTGCCCTTAGCCTTCGGCTCGGCGTCGGCCTCCTTGGCGCCCTCGTTGTCCTTGCCCGGCACCGGGGGCTGTGCCCACCCGTCCCGCCCTGCGGGACGTTTGCCCACAGCGGGGAGCTCCGGCTCCGGCTCGTCGGTCGGCTGCGGTTCCTTCGCGTCGCCCTTCGCCCTAGGAGTGGCTGTGTCGGCCTCGGTCGCGGCGGGGGCCTCCGGAGCGGGAGGGTCAGCTTGCGGCGCGGTCGCGGCGGGGGCCTCCGGAGCGGGAGGGTCAGCCTTCGGCGTGGTCGCGGCGGGGGCCTCGGGAGCGGGAGCGTCAGCCTTCGACTGCGGTTTCTTCGCGTCGGCCTTCGACTTAGAAGTGGCAGTGGCGGCCTTGTCCTCGGCGGGGGCAGGGGCTGGGACATCGGCCTGCGGGGACGCGTCGTCCTTGTCCTCCGCGGGAGCGGGAACGTCCGCCTTCGGCGCTGCGTCGGGAGCGGGGTTCGGCTTCGGCTCCGCGTCAGGAGCGGCGTCCGCCTTCGGCGCTGCGTCAGGAGCCGTGTCCGCCGTCGGCTGGGGCGGTACCGATACGTTGTCGAAGGCCGCTGCCACCAGGTCGTCCACCGTGGACGGGGACGGTTCCTGGCTCGGGGACGGGACCGAGGCCTTGCGGGGCGGGTCCGGGGTCGGCTCCGAGGACGGGGACGGCAGCGTCACCGCCTCCGGCGACCGGCCCTCCGGCGAGGAAGACGCCGGCGACGCCGGCGTCACCTCCGGTTCGGGCGCAGCCGCATACGACTCCGCACGGTCGGGCTCCCGAGCCTCCGGAACGCTCTCCTTGCGTGACCGTCCGAACGCGTTCCGCAGGCGGTTCAGAATGCCCATGTGCGCAACCCTTCGCGTGAGTTGATTCCCGATAATCCCTGGCCAGGGCGGACACGTAAGGTTAGCCGCCGCTGTCGGCGATCTTGGGCAGGGTCGGCCTCCGTCACCCACCCGTGCCGCGCGCCCCGCACACCGGGCCCGTAACTGGCTTCCCACCGGCACCAATTCACCATTCACCCGCCGTTCACCCGCACGCCGTCGCCCCGCCGGAACCCGCGCCTAGCCTCACGGCGGAATCAAGCCAGAGCAAGACTTCTGCCCCGGCACGCCACCACGACGGAGGAACCGTGCGCACACTGCTGCCGATCATCAGCTCGCATCAGGGGAGCGGCGGCCGTTCCGCTCTGACCTGCCGGTTCCGGTGCGGTGACGCGTGCTTCGGCGAGGTGCCCAACACCAGTGACAACGCGTACGTCGGCGACGTCATCGCCGGTGCCCTCAGCCGCCGTTCGATGATGCGCGCCGCCGCCGTCGTGACGGTCGCCGCCGCGGCGGGGGGTGCCGTCGTCGCCGGTCCCGGCGCCCCGGAGGCCGTCGCCGCCACACCTGAAGGAGCGGAGCGGCACGGTGGCGGCCACGGCAAGGGAGCGCGCGGACTGCGGTTCGCGCCCGTCGCCCCCAACACCGCCGACACCGTCACCGTCCCCGCCGGGTACCGGCAGAACGTCGTCATCCGCTGGGGCGAGCCCATCCTGCGCGGCGCCCCCACCTTCGACGCCGACCGGCAGAGCGCCAAGGCGCAGGCCGGGCAGTTCGGTTACAACAATGACTTTCTGAGTCTGCTGCCGCTGCGGCGCGAGCACGGGCGGCAGCTCCTCGTCGCCAACCACGAGTACACCGACGAGGTGCTGATGTTCCGGGGGTACGACCCCGAGAACCCCACCCGCGAGCAGGTCGAGACCGCCTGGGCCGCGCACGGGCTCTCCGTCGTCGTGGTCGAGGGCGGCCGGCGCGACGGCGCGCTGCGTGCCGTGCCCCGGCACCACCTCAACCGGCGCCTCACCGCCACCAGCCGGTTCCGCCTCACCGGCCCCGCCGCGGGCGGCGCCCTCGTCCGTACGCAGGCCGACCCGCGCGGCACCACCGTCCTCGGCACCCTCAACAACTGCTCGGGCGGCACCACCCCGTGGGGCACCACGCTGCACGGCGAGGAGAACTTCAACCAGTACTTCGCCAACGCCGCGAAGGTCACCGACCCGACGACCGCCGCCCGTCTCAAGCGCTACGGCGTCACCGGCGAGGCCTCCGAGCGGAAGTGGGAGCGGTTCGACCGCCGCTTCGACCTCGCCCAGGAGCCGAACGAAGCCAACCGGTTCGGCTGGGTCGTCGAACTCGACCCGTACGACCCGGAGTCCACGCCGCGCAAGCGCACCGCGCTCGGCCGCTTCAAGCACGAGGCCGCGCAGCCGCGGCTGACCCGCGACGGCCGGCCGGTGGTCTACATGGGCGACGACGAGAAGTTCGACTACTTCTACAAGTTCGTCGGCAGCAAGCGGATGGCCAAGGGGTCGTCGCGCGCCGCGCACGAGCACAACCTCACGCTCCTCGACGAGGGCACGCTGTACGTCGCGAAGCTGACCGGCGACTCCCCGGCCGGTGAGATCGACGGCAAGGGGACGCTCCCGGCGGACGGCGAGTTCGACGGGGGCGGGACGTGGATACCGCTCGCCACGGCGGGGCCCGGCGGGCATGCCGTCAGCCATGTCGAGGGCATGAGCGCCGAGGAGGTGTACGTCTTCACGCGGCTCGCCGGCGACAAGGTCGGCGCCACGAAGATGGACCGGCCCGAGGACATCGAGCCGTCGCCGCACACCGGCAAGGTGTACGTCGCCCTGACGAACAACTCCGACCGGGGCAAGGCGGGCAAGGCCGGCGCCGACGAGGCCAATCCGCGCGACCTCAACAAGCACGGGCAGATCCTGGAGCTGACCGAGCGGGGCAACCGCGCGGAGGCGACCACGTTCGGGTGGTCGCTGTTCCTCGTCGCCGGTGACCCGGAGGACCCGGCCACGTACTTCGCGGGCTTCCCCAAGGAGCGGGTCTCGCCGATCTCCTGCCCGGACAACGTCGCCTTCGACCCGCACGGCAACCTGTGGATCTCCACGGACGGCAACCAACTCGGGTCGCACGACGGCCTGTTCGGGGTCGCCACGCGCGGTGAGCGGCGCGGCGAGCTCAAGCAGTTCCTGACCATGCCGACCGGCGCGGAGACCTGCGGTCCGCTCGTCCAGGAGCGGCGGGTGCTCGTCTCCGTGCAGCACCCGGGCGAGGTCGACGGGGCGTCGGTGGAGAAGCCGGCGAGCGCCTGGCCGGACGGCCCCGGCCGGATCGTCCGCCCGTCGGTCGTCTCGGTGTGGCGCGAGGACGGCCGCGACATCGGCGTCTGACAAGGCGGCGCGAGAAGGGGCGCCCCGCGGTCGCGGGGCGCCCCTTCTCGCGTACGGGGGATCGGGGGCCCCGCGGTCGCGGGGCGCCCCTTCTCGCGTACGGGGGATCGGGGGATACGGGGAACGCGGCTCAGCCGTCCTGGTGGTTCCGGCGGTACAGCGCGAAGCCGAGGCCCGCCGCGCCGATCGCCGCCATGCCGCCGCCCGCCGCGATCAGCGGCGCGTCCTCGGACGTCGACTCGACGCCGTCGGCGCCGGCCTTGACGCCGCCCTTCGGGACGACGTGGTCCGAGTCGTTGCGCGGCTGGGGCTTGGCGTGACCGTTGCCGTTGCCGTTGGTGTGGGTGCCGTTGTTGTTGTCGTGGTGGTGGCCGTTGCCGTGGGTCTTGCCCTCGACCCAGCCCTTCATGGTGCCGTCGGGGTTGAGGACGAAGTGGGCGCCGTTGTGCTGCCCGTACGCCGGCTTGTCGCCCGACTGCTTGAGGGTGTCCCAGACGGACTTCTTGCCGGTGTCGGGCGCCTTGGCGATCATGTCGGCCTCGTAGCCCGTGCTGACCTTGTAGACCTTGGCGTCGAAGCCGGAGCCGCCGAGGTCGCGGTACTCGCGGACGAAGACGCGCTGGTGGACCGGCTTCGGCTTCGGCGGGGCCGGCTTGGCCTTCATGGTGATGGTGCCGCCCGGGGTCAGCGTGAAGGTGTTGCCGTCGATGGTGGTGGTCGCGGACTTCTCGTACGCGGTGAGGGAGCCCTTGGCCGTGCCGTTCAGGGATATGGCGGCCTTGGCGGTACGGGCGGAGACGTTGACGTCGACCTTCGCGGTCCAGCCCTTGCCGAGGTCGGTGGTCCCCTTGGAGACCCAGCCACCGGGGACGGGCTTGTCCTTGTCCTTGTCCACGATCTTGGCCGTGACCGTGCCGTCGGGGGAGAGGGTGAAGGTGCTGCCGTCGATGGTGGTGGACGCGGACTTCTCGTAGGCCGTGAGGGAGCCCTTGGCGGCGCCGTCCTTGGTGAGCGTCGCCTTGGCGGTACGGGCGGACGCGTTGACGTCGACCTTGGCGGTCCAGCCCTTGCCGAGGTTCGTGGTGCCCTTGGACTCCCAGCCGCCGGGGACGGGCTTGTCCTTGTCCGCGTCCTTGTCCTTGTCCGTCTCGTCCTTCTTGTTCTGGTCCGGGTTGGTCGTGTCCTGGCCCTGATCCTGACCCTGGTCACGGCCCTGGTCCTGACCCCGGTCGCTCTGGTCGCTCTGGTCGTCACGGGCCACCTGGCCCTGCGGCGTCGACGGGGTGTCCGCGGCGAACGCCGCCGTGGTCGGGACGGCGAGCGCGGCGATGGCTCCGGTGGCGATGGCGGCGGTACGGAAGGTACGGCGGGTGGCGCGCATGGTGGTGACTTCCCTCGTGGCTGCGGATCGAGCTGTCCGTTTTTGTGCCCCTTTGCGGTGGCGACAGACATGAAGGTACGGCCGCGATGTGTGCGTCATCCGTCGGAAACGTAACAAGTGGCCGCAGGGCGCGACCCAGTACCGTAAAACGGCCAAAAGCGCAGGTCAGAGGGGGTGTGGCCGAAGGTCACCGGCTGGCCGGGACCAACGTCCCGCCGGCGCTCCCCCCGGCGCTCCCCCGGGGCCCGCCGCCCCGCGCCAGCCATTCCGTGTAGGCGGGCGCCTGCCGTGCCGCCTCCCAGTAGGCGGCCTCCAGCTCGCCGTAGACCGCGTCGAGCTCCTCCTCGGTGCGGGCCGCGAGGACGAGACGTACGCCGAGAGGGTCGCCGTACAACGGGCGTACGGCCATGTCGGTCCTGCCGCGTGAGGTGGGCTGGCAGAGGGCGACGACCTCGCCGGTGGCGACGAGGGACGCGGCGGTGAGGTAATCGCCGTGCAGCACAGGGGGGTTGAGGCCGGCCGCGGTGAGGACGCGGCGCAGGCCGTCCCATTCGCCGTCGACCGTGGGGTCCACCATCCAGCGGTCGTTCGCCAGCTCGGAGAGGCGTACGACGGGGTGGTCCGCCGCGGGATGGTCCGCGGCGAGGGAGACGAACTGCGGCTCCCGGTCGAGCAGGACGCGTCTTCGGAGCGCTTCGGGCATGCGCAGCGGACAGCCCTCCACCTCGTGCACGAAGGCGATGTCGAGGTGGCCGGTCGCCACCATGTGCAGCAGGGCGTTGCCGGACACGTCCATCTGGAGCGACATCTCGGTGCCCGGCAGGCGGGCGCGCAGCCTGCGCAGCCAGCCCGGTATGGCCCGGCTCGCGGTGGACCCTATGCGCAGCTGCGGCCCCTCGGCGGAGCGGGCGGCGGCCGCCTTCGTCTCGGCGACGAGCGCGCGCATCTCCGTCACCAGGGGGCGGGCGCGGCTGAGCACGACCCGGCCGAGCTGGGTGGGCCGGCAGCCCGTGCGCTCCCGCGAGAAGAGCTGCCCGCCGAGCGCGTGCTCGATGCGCCGCAGCTGGGTCGTCAGCGACGGCTGGCTCATGCCGAGCTGACGCGCGGCCTTGTGCAGACTGCCGGTGTCGGCGATGGCGCACAACGCGCGGAGGTGCCTGACCTCGAGCTCCATGGCGCCTGAGCGTAGAGGCGGTACGGCCGCCGCACCAGACGCTCAAACCCCATGAGAACCGGCCGTTCTGGGCAGGCCTGGACCTGGTGATAGCCCGGAGCTATCGCGAGTTGCCATCATTCCCACGCGCCCCACGCTCCCCGACACTCACCGGTACCGAACCGTTCACCTTTCATCGACCGCCCCACGCGGTCGTGGAACGAGTAGGGAGCCCCCCACACATGAACAAGCGTTACCTGTCTGTCGCGGCCGTCCTCGGTCTCACCGTCGCCGGTCTCGGCGCGACCTCGGCCTCGGCCACCACCGCGGCGCACGACTCCGCGGGCGCCACCCCGTCGTACGCCCGGTACCAGGGCTCGGCGGCGGAGGCCAAGGCCAACAAGGCGTTCTTCGAGGCCGTCGTGAAGGCGGTCGCCGAGAAGCGCGCGGCCCACCCCGGCGCGAAGTCCGTGACCGTCACCTACGACGCGTCCGGTGCCCCCACCTTCGCCCAGCAGATAGCCAGCTCCGCGTCCATCTGGAACGGCGCGGTCTCCAACGTCAAGCTGCAGGCGGGCAGTTCCGGCGCGAGCTTCTCGTACCGCGAGGGCAACGACCCGCGCGGCTCGTACGCGAGCACGGACGGCCACGGCAACGGGTACGTCTTCCTGGACTACGCGCAGAACCAGGAGTACGACTCCACGCGCGTCACCGCGCACGAGACGGGGCACGTGCTCGGGCTTCCGGACACGTACGACGGGCCGTGCAGCCAGCTGATGTCGGGTGGCGGTCCCGGCCCGTCCTGCACGAACTCGCAGCCGGACGCGACGGAGCGGGCGCAGGTCGAGCAGCTCTGGGCGAATGGGCTGGCGAAGGCGCTGCACAAGGTCAACGGGCGCTGAGCGCGGGGCTGTAACGGGTTTTTCGGTTGTCGGGGAGCTGCGGGCCGGTTGTGGTTGGTCGCGCAGTTCCCCGCGCCCCTTTGGCCACCCTGCGGTGACGCCATCGCTTCGGGCGGCGGTCGCTGCTTGGCGTAGGGGCCTCGGATGTCGTGCTTGTCGGGGAGCTGCGGGCCGGTTGTGGCTGGTCGCGCAGTTCCCCGCGCCCCTTTCTACCCACCCTGCGGTGACGCCATCGCTTCGCGCGGTGGTCGCTGCTTGGTGCAGGGGCCTCGGATGTCGTGCTTGTCGGGGAGCTGCGGGCCGGCTTGGGCTGGTCGTGCAGTTCCCCGCGCCCCTTTCTACCCACCCTGCGGTGACGCCATCGCTTCGCGCGGCGGTCGCTGCTTGGCGCGGGGGCCTCGGGATGTCGTGCTTGTCGGGGAGCCGCGGGCCGGCTTGGGCTGGTCGCGCGGTTCCCCGCGCCCCTTTAGTCACCCTGCGGTGACGCCACCGCTCGGGCCGCCGCCACCTCTTGGCGCAGGGGTTCCAGGACGCTCTCCTGGGGGACCGCCGTGAAGTCCACGTCGCCCTTCTCCAGGATCACCGACGCCCGGAGGCGGCCCGCCAACGCCCTCAGTTCGCGGGCCACTTCGGCCACCTCGGCCGGGGCGGGGGGCTGTGTGCCGTGCCGGATGCGGACCCTTGCCGCGGTCGTGGCATCCAGGATGCGTTCGACGGCGACGACCAGCGGCCACCAGGCGGCCGCGCGCGCCCCGGTCGGCGGCGGTTCGGTCAGGGCGCGCTGGAACTCGGAGCGGATCACCGACAGGTCCCGGTAGAGGCCGCGGCGCATCCTCGCGCGGGCGGCCGGATCGCCGTCCGCGCCGAACGCGCATTCCACGTACCGCGCGGTGTCCGCCACCGCGTCCGCGAGCCGGTCGCCGATCCGGGTCCCCCAGCTCTCCGGCCAGAGCAGATAGCCCGCGACGAGCGCGATGCCGCAGCCGATCAGGCTGTCCACCAGGCGCGGCAGGACCAGGCCGACGCCCTGGTTGTTGAGGATGTCGGAGAGCAGCAGGATCACCGGGGTGATCGCCGCCGTCTGGTAGCCGTAGCCGCGCACGGTGAACGCCGGGATGAGCGGCGCGAGCAGCATCATCACCGGCACGTCCCACCAGCCGTGCGGCACCTCGACGAGCACGGCGGCGGCGACGAGCAGGCCCGCGGCCGTGCCGAGCGCGCGCAGCACCGCGCGGGAGAAGACCGAGCCGAAGTCGGGCTTGAGGACGAAGGTGACGGTGAGCGCCACCCAGTACGACCTGGGCACGTCGATCAGCGAGACGAGGGCCTGCGCGATGCCGATGCAGAGCGCGAGGCGCAGGCCGTAGCGCCAGGAGGTGCCGGACAGGATGACGTTGCGGGCGGCGCGGCGGGCGCGGACGCGCAGGGCGGCGGGGCGGCCGAGGCGGTCCTCCGCCTCGATGACGCCGAGCGGGTCGGGGTCGTCCAGGGTCTCCGCCGCGTGCCGGACGGCGTGGTCGAGGGCGCGGGCGGTGTGGTCGCCGGGCTCGGGGAGCGCGGCGGTCGCGCGGGTGCCGGGGCGTTCCCCGTCGGCGTGCGCGTGGCCGCCCCGCTCGACGGCCGACGCCAGCGCGCGGACCGCGTCCGGCACCTCGGCGGGCAGCGTGACGCAGGCGTGCCGGGCGGCCTGGTCGGCGGCGGGGGCGGCCTCGATCACCGGGGTGAGGGCGTTCAACTGGCCGACGAGTCGGACCAGTTCGGGGCTGCGTCCGTGGTCGCGGGTGCGCCGGGCGAGGACCAGGTCGTAGCTCTGGTTGAGGGCGGCGGTGACGGCGGTGCGGGCCTCGCCGTACGCGTCCGTGCCCGCCGCGTCGAGCAGCGCGGCCACCGAGCGGTAGGAGGCGGCGACGGAGGCGCGTTCGGGGACGCCGGAGCGCAGCGGCCAGGCGAGCAGGGCGAGCGCCAGGACGAGGAGCCCGCCGCCGGTCATCAGGAGCGGGGCGAGCCACCACCGCCCCGGCATGGGAAGACCGGCGCCGACCACGGAGTTGAGCAGCAGGAGCAGCCCCGACACGGAGGCGACGGCGCCGATCGTCGACATCATCCCGGAGACGAGGGCGACGAGGGTGACCGCGCCGACCGCCACCCAGCCGTGGCCGAAGACGAGCGTGCCGAGGGTGACGCCGAGCGCGCCGAAGAGCTGCGGCACGGCGATGTTGAAGATCCGCATCCGGTAGGCGTCGGCGGTGTCGCCGATGACGCCGGAGAGCGCGCCCATGGAGGCGAGCGCGCCGTACGAGGGTTTGCCCGCGAGGATGCCGACGGCGAGCGGCAGCGCCATCGCGACGGAGGCGCGGGCCACGGCGGCCCAGGGGACGGGCGCGGACTGCGGCTTGAGGGACCTGACCAGCCAGTCGGGTGGGGCGAGCGGGCTCAGTGAGACCGGACGGGACGGACGGGACTCTCGGGGCATGCGCCCATTATCGGCGCTTCACGGGCCGCGCCCCGGCCGGCGGATCAACGCGCTGTTTCGTCTTTGTGCAGATCAGGTGGGGCGGGTCGGTTCGTGCTCCTGGGGTCCTCGCGTGGGTCAGTGTGGCGGCTCGTGGAGGATCAGGGTGATGGCGAGGGCCCGGTGGTCGGTGTGGCCGATCTCCAGGAAGCGCGCGTCGCGGGCCGCGAAGTCCGGGGTGGCCAGGACGTGGTCGATCTGCGCGCCGAGCGGCGCGGGCGCGGCGGCGGGCCAGCTCGGGGCGCGCGGGGTCCCGGCGAGCCGGGCGGTGTCGCGCACTCCGGCGTCCAGGACGGCGCGGAAGGCGGCGTGGTCCTGGGTGGCGTTGAAGTCCCCGGCGATGATGGTGGACCGGCCGTTCCCGGCGGCGGCGTACTCCCGCAGCTTGCCGAGCTCGGAGCGCCACAGGCCGACCTGGCGGGGCATGGGCGGCATGGGGTGCGCGAGCTGGATGCGTACGGGATGCCCCTGGACGTCGGCGACGGCGCCGGGCATGCCGAGGGTGGCGTCGACGCCGTCCGCGCTCTTCAGGGGGACCTTGGCGAGGATGACCGAGCCCTCCGCGGCGTCCGCGGCGTCCGCGGCGTCGGCGTCGACGGCCGCGCGGTAGGGGTAGTCGGCGCGTGGCAGCTCCGTGCGGAGCAGGGTGGCGCAGGCGTGGTCGCACTCCTCGACGAACAGGAGGTCGGGACGCTCCTTGCGGACGGCCCCGATCAACCCCTGGGTCCCGTTGCCGAATTCGACGTTCGACGTCAGGACGCGCAGTTCGGCGACGGCGTCGCCGCGGGGTGCGTCGGTGTTGCCGTAGGGCTGCATGTACCAGGCGAGGAGGCCGAGTACGACGACGCCCCACAGCATCCCGAGCCGCCACCGGCCGAGCACGGCCATGAGCAGCCCTGCGCCGGCCGGCACGAGCAGCCAGGGCAGGAAGGCGAGCACCTGCGGCACGGGCGTGAACCCGTCGGAGTCGGCGATCCGGAAGCCGAGGACGGCGCTGACCCCGGCCAGCAGCAGCCCGCCGCCCCACGCGGCGGCCCGCCCCGGCCGGCGCGGCGCCTCCTCGACGGTGTCCTCGTCGCCTACGGGCGCGGGGGCGAAGGCGGCACCGCCTGCGCCGTCCGCGCGTTTCACGCTGTCCAAGGGGAGGAGCCTCTCGTCGCCACCAGGGGTTCACCACGGCCCGCACCGCGCGGTGCTCGCTGCCGCCAGCATCCTCCCCCAGAGACGGGTCGGGGCCGGTGAGGGTTGAGTGCGCCGGGTCGGGGTGGGGCGGGTCGGGGCGGCGTGCGCATCTGCCTGGGGCCGGGCTGGGCCGGCCTAGAGCGGGGGGTGCACCTGGCCAGGGTGGGGTCGGGCCGGACCTGTCCGGGACGGGTGTGCGTTCTGCGCGGGGCCGGGCTAGGCCGGCCCGGAGCGGCGTGTGCACCTGGCCAGGGCTGGGTCGGACCTGACCGATCCGGGACGGGCGTGCGTATCTGCCCGGGACCGGGCTGGACCGGCCCGGGACGGGCGGGCGCATCTGCCCCGGGGCCGGGCCGGCCCGGAACGGCGCGCGCTCCTGCCCGGGGGCGGGCTGGGCCCAGCCACCCCCTAGACAAGCGCGCTCGTCCGCCCCGGCTCGGGCGTCGGGGTCCGGCCGCCGCGGCGCAGGGCTGGACCGACCCAGAGCGGGACGGGCGTGCGCATCTGCGCGGGGTCGGGCTGGGCCGGCTAGAGCGGCGGGCGCATCTGCCCGGGGACCGGGCCGGCCCGGAACGGCGCGCGCTCCTGCCCGAGGCCGCGCCGGGCTCAGCCACCCCCTAGACGAGCGCGCCCGTTCGCCCCGGCTCGGGCGTCGTCGGGGTTCGGCCGTCGCCGTGCCGGGTGGACAGCCACAAGCCGAGTGCCACGGCCCCGCATACCCCGACGATCACCCACGACGTCACCCGCAGCGTCTCCGTCAGCGCGTCGTAGACCGCGCCCGCCGCGTCCCGGGAGATGCCGGACGGCAGGTCGTCCAGGGTGAAGGAGCGGCCGACCGCGATCGCCGACAGCAGGGCGAGCGCGCCGAGGGCCATGCCGAGCGCCGTGGCGACGACGGCCCTGCGGCGCCGGCCGGCGAGCAGGCATCCCGCGACGGCCAGCAGGGCCGCCGCCACCGCCGGCCAGACCCCCGCCACCTGCAGCGCGTGGAAGCTGCGCCAGAGCCACCCGAAGTCGTCGGACTGCAGGACCGCGACCTCGGTGTGCCGCACCGGGATCTTCGACGCGAACGGCACGCCGTCGTCCTTCAGTTGGTTCTTGATCTGCTGGGTGATGGGGGCCAGGTCGATGGTGACCTCGCCGTTCGAGTCGTCGTTGAGGGCGGACTGCACGGCGTCGTGCGCCGCGCGGTTCGCCGCGTTCCAGGCCGTCTTGTACGCCGCCGTCTCGGTGAACGACCGCACCGCGTCCCGTACGAACGACTCGACGGTGCCCTGCAGCGGGCCCACGTCGATCTCCTTCATCACCGAGCCGGTGACCGCGTCCGCGACCGCGGAGCGCACCGCGGGGTCGGAGGCGAGCGGTGCCATCGTGGCGACGTAACTGTCCCGGTCCCCGATCTCGTACGTCGCCCAGACGGAGAGCGTGCCGAGGGGGACGAGCAGGCAGGCGAGGGTGAGCAGGACGGCGGACAGGGCGGAGCGGGCGCGGGGCGTTCGCGGGTCACGGCGGACGGTTTTCGGCACGCAACCAAGGCAAGGGCCCGCCCGCGGGGCACGCGACCGGGGCGACTGCATATGGGGCAACGACGTCAGCCGCGCGGGCCCCGCACGGCTCCGGTGGAGGGCTCGGCCGAACGGGTGTTTCCTGGATGAGATGAGGGGGCGAGGAGGTCGATCATGAGAATCGCTCTGAGCCTGGGGGCGGTGGCCGCCGCCACGCTGCTGGCCGCGGGCACCGCAGGCACCGCGGCCGCCGCGAGCACGGGCGTCCCCGCGCACCACGACGACGGGCCCATCTGGGGAACCGTGGTCTCCGGCCCGGACCTGAAGGTCAGGGACGAGCCGAGCACCCACGGCACGATCCTCGCGAAGATGCCGTACGGCAGTGAGGACCGGGTCAAATGCGCCGTCCGTGGCACCACCGTGCACGGCAACCCGCACTGGTACTGGCTGGAGGGCGAGCGCGGCTGGGTGAGCGCCGCCTACATCGACACGGGCGGCCGCCACGTGCCGAACTGCAACGCCACCCACGATCCGTGCCCGCAGTGGCGCGACCGCTGACCCGCGCGACTGCTCACACCCGCGACCGCTGACCCGTACGAGTGACGTACCGCTTCCCCCACGGAAGGAACCGTCATGGCACACGCCGCACCCACGTACACCGCCCACACCCCCCGCGCCGGAACCGGCGCGACCACGGGGCTGTGGGCCGGGCTCCCGCTGCTCCTGGGCATCGTCTACGGCTTCTGGACCTCCGGCATCCGCCGCGTCGGCGAGCCGATCACCACCGGCAACGTCCTGTTCGGCGTGGTGACGGGGCTGCTCTTCGCGGCCGTCTTCTTCGCCCTGCACCGGTTCGCGCCCGCGCTCCCGCGCGAACTGCGCGCCCTGTCCTGGACGGCGTTCGCGGGGATCGCGTTCGGCTTCCTCTACAGCCAGACCGACGCCAGCGTGCTGCGGTCGGTGGCGATGTCGCTGGCGGTGTCGGCGCTGGTCTTCGTGGCGGTCTTCTACCGGTACTACACGCGGGAGTGAGCACCCGGCCCCGCCGCCCTACAGGGCGTCGAGGTCGACCGCGCGGGCCATCGCCCGGTATCCCGCGTCGTTCGGGTGCAGGTGGTCACCGCTGTCGTACGCGGGGGCGAGCCGCTCCGGGTCCTTCGGGTCGGCGAGCGCCTTGTCGAAGTCGACGTACGCGTCGTACGCGCCGGAGGTCCGCACCCAGCGGTTGAACGCGTCGCTCACCGCCGCCGCGTGCTCGCCGTCGTGGTCGGAGCCGCCGAACGGGAGCAGCGTGGCGCCGACCACCCGGACGCCCTTGGCGCGGGCCTGCCGTATCAACTCCCGGTGGCCGTCGATGAGTTCGCGGGCGGAGACGACCGGGGCGGGCTTGTAGGTGGGCTGGTCGGTCTCGCTGAAGCCGATGTCGTTGACGCCTTCGAGGACGACGACCGTGCCGACGCCGGGCTGGTCGAGTGCGTCCCGCGCGAACCGGTTGGCGCTCTTCTCGCCGTACCAGGCGGAGTCGTTCAGGACGAGGTTGCCGCCGATGCCGGAGTTGAGCACGGGCCGCCGGTCGCCGGACTTCGCCAGCCGCTCGGCGAGCGCGTCCGACCAGCGGCGGTCCCGGTCGGCGGTGGAGGCGAAGCCGTCGGTGATGGAGTCGCCGAAGAGGGCGACCCCGGCGCGCCGCGGCCGCTCCGTGCCGCCGACGTCCACGCCCGCGAGGTAGTACCAGGACTCCGTCGACTCGCCGAACGCCGTGCCCGCGGTGTCGGCGGCGTGGTCCCCCTTCGCCCGGTAGCTGGTCGCGAAGGACTGGGCGTGGAAGG
Organism: Streptomyces sp. NPDC041713; assembly: GCF_055591085.1. Lineage (NCBI taxonomy): Bacteria > Bacillati > Actinomycetota > Actinomycetes > Kitasatosporales > Streptomycetaceae > Streptomyces > Streptomyces sp. NPDC041713. Next base: position 391,875 of record NZ_JBVIZY010000003.1, on the reverse strand, counting down.
TGGCGGGCCCGGTGGTCCCCGCGAGGTGCAGCGTGACGGTCACGGACTCGAAGGCGTCGAGCTCCAACCCGGCGGCATCGCTGGCGAGTTCGCCGTGCGCGGGAATCGTCGCGGACGTCCGCCCGCCGAAGGTGAGCCGGCGCACCGAGCCCTTCTTCACCGCTGCGGGCGCCCCCTTCTCCGTACGGGCGATGGTGGCGCCGGCGATCCGCAGCGGCGAGCTGCCGTACGCGTTGGACAGCCGGATGCGGGCTCTGTCGCCGCCCTCGGTGACGCGGACGACCTGGCGCAGGGTCTGCCCGTCGAAGCCGGCCTCCGACCAGTTGGGCTTGAAGCCGGCGCTCGGGCGCTGCGGGGAGGTGGCCCACGCGGCGGTCCACGCGGCCCCCTTCCCGGCTTCGGGGCGGCCCGAGGGCGCGGCCTGGGCGCCGGACACGGCGAGCCCCGCGGTCAGGGCGAGCGCGGCGGCGGACGCGGTGAGGGCGAGGGAGGTGCGGGCACGCGAAATCATCGGGGTCTCCGGGGAGTTGAGGAGGGGGGGGTGTTCGGTGCGGCGGCTGCCGTCCCGACCCCTCAAAGATCCGGCAGGCCGGAGGGCGGATCAACGTCGATCCGTGAAACGATCGATGCGTCCACGCTTATCGATGCAGGTCACGGGGGGTACGTGGTGGAACGCCAGGAGCTGGAGACGTTCTTGACGCTGGCCGAGGAGCTGCACTTCGGGCACACCGCCGAGCGGCTCCTGCTCTCCCAGGCCCGGGTCAGCCAGACGGTGAAGAAGCTGGAGCGCAAGATCGGCGCCCCGCTCTTCGAGCGCACCAGCCGGGTGGTGCGGATGTCCCCGCTGGGGCGGCAGTTGTACGAGGATCTGGCGCCGCTGCACCGGCAGATGGAGGCGGCCCTGGCCCGCGCCAGGGATGTGGCGCGCGGGGTGGAGGGCGCGTTGGACGTCGGCTTCCTCGGCGCGGGCGCGGGCACGCTGACCGGCCCGGTCCTCGCCGCGTACCGGGAGCGGTGCCCCGGGGTCGAGGTGCGGATGCGGGAGATCCAGTACCGGGACCCGCTCGGCGCGCTGCGCGACGGCGAGATCGACCTGCTCTTCACCTGCCTGCCCGTCGAGGAGCCGGACCTGACGGTCGGCCCGGTCGTCATCAGGGAGAAGCGGATGCTGGCGGTGCCGCTCGGCCACCCGCTGGCCGGCCGGGCCGCCGTCTCCCTGGAGGAACTGGCGGGCGAGACGTTCTTCGGCATCGCGAACGGCGCGCCCGGGTACTGGTGGGACTTCCACGTGCCGCGCCGGACGCCCGCCGGACGGGAGATCCGGCGGGCCCGCTCGGTCGCCTCCTTCCAGGAGCTGATGACCCTCGTCGCGACGGGCCAGGGCATCTCCCCGGTGGTCGCCTCGGTGCGGGAGTACTTCTCGCGGCCCGACGTCGTGCTCGTACCGCTGGACGACGCGCCCGACGCCGAGGTGGCGCTGATCCACCGCACGGCGGGGGTGAACGCCCGCGCCGAGACGTTCGTCCGTGCGGTACGGGACACGGTGGCGGCGCGAGGCGGGCCGGCGTCGTACTGAGCGCCGCCGAGTGTTTCTCCGTGCTCCCCGGCGCTCCCCGGCGCTCCCCGGCGCCCTCGGTGTCCTCGGTCCTCTTCGGCGCTCCTCAGGCGGGGGTCACGCCGTGGCGTCCGCCACGGTCACGCGGCAGGAGAACGCCTCGATGTCCTCCTGCCGTGCGGTGACCGACACGCAGGGCCGCTCCCCCGGGTAGACGGCGGGTTCGACGCTCGCGGTGATCAGGCAGGGGGTGTCGAACTCGACGTAACGGAAGAACGCCGACTCGAAGCGGACCGGCAGCACGGCGCCCGCGCGGGGCCCCTGCACCGCGTGGGCCGCCTGCCGGGCGGCTTCGAGGAGCAGCATGCCCGGGGCGTGGTCGACGGGGTGGTCGAACAGGATGGGGTGCGCGTAGTCGACGTGCAGCAGCCACTGGTCCGGCGTGGCGGTGGGGCAGAGCACCACGTCGTCGGCGTGCTCCCGGTTGACCAGGGCGGGCGGGACCACCGGGACCGCGCCACTGAGCGGCATCGGGGCGACGTCGCTCGACACCGTGCAACGCTCGCCGCGCAGCCTGCGGTAGATGGCGGGCGCGTGGCTGCTGAACCGGGTGTGCGCCGTGCCGAGGGGCAGGCCGTCCCGCAGGATCTCGATGACCATGGTGAGAGCCGTGAGCCGGCCGCCGCGCCGGGTGATGTCCTCGCAGGTGATGCGGAGTTCGACGTCCATCGGCCCGCCGCCGGCCCACAGCGCGCCGGGCGTGACCTCGTAGGTGAAGTGCTGCCAGATCAGGTGGTGGCCGAGCGGCACGTCATAGAGGGCGTGCGAGATGAGCGGAATGCTCTGCCGAAGCGTCTCGGCGAGCAGCATCGGGTCGTGCCGCCCGGCGACGGGCGCGTAGAACGCGTGCGTGCGCGGCCACCGGGCGGTGACCGTCACACGGTCCTCGCCCGCGGGCGCCCAGCCGGTGAGCAGTACTTCGGCACGAACCCGCTTGTGCGTGAACTCCTGCGGTACCGGCCGGAGTTGGGCCTGCGGAGTGCTGTGCGCATGCGAAACGAGAGTCATGGGTCCCCCCCTGGGATGAATGACGTCGATGCCCGAACGAAGAGTGCGGGCTCTGGTGTCCCAGAACCATGACGCGTAAAGTAACGTGCGTTCTTTTTGTTTGTCGAGAGAGGCCGTCCGTATGCCGGAACCGAAGCAGGAGCGGGCCCAGAAAACGCGCGAGGAAATCCTTCGCGCCGCTGCTGAGGTCTTCGACGAGCGCGGGTACAGCGGCGCCAGCATGCGGGAGATCATGAACCGCGCCGGTGTGACGCTCGGAGCCGTCTACTTCCACTTCCCCAACAAGGAGGCGCTGGCTCTCGCCGTCATGCGGGCCCAGCCGGCGAGCATCGTGCCGGCCCTGAAGTCGGGGGGCCTGCAGCGCCTGGTGGACATCACGTTCGTGTGGGCGCACAAGCTGCAGACGGACCCGACCCTGCGCGCGGGCGTCCGGCTCACCAGCGAGCAGACGGGGTTCGGGCTCGACGACGCCACTCCGTACCGGGAGTGGGCCCGGATCATGGAGGAGTGCCTGGCCGACGGGCGTACGGCGGGCGAGGTCCGCGCGGACGTCGACGTCCGGGTGCTGGCCGAGTTCATCGTCTCCGCGTGTACGGGCCTGCAGGCCTACTCGCTGCTGACCAGCGGCCGCGAGGACCTGCCGGAGCGGACCCGGGCGATGTGGCGGCTGCTCATGCCCGCCATCGCCACGGTCAGCGCCGCCGAGAGCATCGACGTGAGCGAGGCCCGGGAGGCCGCGGTCAACGCCTGACGCGCCCGCGGTCAACGCCTGAGACGCCCGCCGTCAACGCCTGACGCGCGCCTCCGGCTGCCGCCGGACCCACCTCGACCGTTCCCTTCTTCCTCGACCGTTCCACCCCACGCTCAGTCAATCCATCAGTCGTCCGACCGAACCGAAGCCAAGGACGTATCCATGCACCAGCCCTGCACCCACCTGCGTCTCGTGGCGCTCAACATCGACGGCGTGCTGCTCAACGACACGTTCAGCCCCGTCATCGGCAACTTCATCACCAGCCGCGGAGGCGTGTACGACGCGGAGACCGAGCGCCGCATCCTCTCCCAGCCGCGCCGCGTCGCGGGCGGCGAGATGGCCCGCGCGGCGGGCCTCGACGTGTCGGGCGAACAGGCGCTGGAGATCTACTTCGAGGAGCGCGACCGCTACGTCGCCGATCACCCGGTGCGGCCCAACCCCGGTGCCGCGGAGCTGATCGAGCGGATACGGGGCCTCGGGCTCCCGGTGGTCTGTTACGGCGGTCTGAGCAAGTCCCACTTCGACACCCACCTCGGCACCTGGGCCCACCTCTTCGAGGGTCCGGGGTACGTCTGCACCGACTCGTTCCGGCCGGGCATCAAGGAGATCGCCGGGGACGTCTTCGGCCTCCGCCCCGACCAGGTGCTGTTCGTGGACGACGTGGCCCGGGTCGCCGAGGCGGCCAAGGGGTTCGGCGTGCCGTTCATCGGCCACCCCTGCAGCTTCCAGCGGACGTTCATGGAGGAGCTCGCGGTGCGGCACATCGTCGACTCGCTCGACGCGATCGACGAGGAGCTGCTGCGGACGCTCGACGCGGAGGCGGCGGCGGGCGCGATCTGGCCTGCGGTGACGCCGAGTTGAGGCGTTCGCTCGTCTCCTGACGGCCGGTCTTCGGCGACCGGTCACCGTGCCGGCCGGCCGGGGCGCACGAGGGGGGTGCCCCGGCCGGCCCGCGCGCGGCGCGGCGCGTCGCGGGACGGGTGATCCGCGGCCGATAGATGTGCTGTGGGGGGCGATACGGGTGTGCAGTGTGGGCGATGCGTGCGCTCTACGGGCGAGTTGCCAAAGGCGGAGGCGGTTCGGGCGCAGGGGCGTGGCGGGGCGGCGCGGCGACAGTAACGTCCGGTCCGAAGCTGCCCGCCCCCCCCGGATCCGGAAGGTCTCACCGGTGCCCCTGCTCACCTCTCCCGTCCCGACGTCCGCCCCGCTGATCTCCACGTCCTCCCCGCTGGCGGTGGCCGCGGCGGCTCCCGACCGCAATCTCGCCCTGGAGCTCGTCCGGGTCACCGAGGCCGCCGCGATGGCCGCGGGCCGCTGGGTCGGCCGCGGCGACAAGAACGGCGCGGACGGCGCCGCCGTGCGCGCCATGCGCACCCTCGTCTCCACCGTCTCGATGAACGGCGTCGTCGTCATCGGCGAAGGAGAAAAGGACGAGGCCCCGATGCTCTTCAACGGAGAGCGCATCGGCGACGGCACCGGCGCCGAGGTCGACATCGCCGTCGACCCCATCGACGGCACCACCCTCACCGCGAAGGGCCAGCCCAACGCCATCGCCGTCCTGGCCGCCGCCGACCGCGGCGCCATGTTCGACCCCTCGGCCGTCTTCTACATGGACAAGCTGGTCACAGGACCCGAAGCCGCCGACTACGTCGACATCAACGCGCCCGCGTCCGTCAACATCCGCCGCGTCGCCAAGGCCAAGAACGTCGCCCCCGAGGACGTCACCGTCGTCGTGCTCGACCGGCCCCGGCACCAGGGCGTCATCGACGAGGTGCGCGCGACCGGCGCCCGCATCAAGCTCATATCGGACGGCGACGTCGCGGGCTCGGTCATGGCGGTGCGCGAGGGCAGCGGGGTCGACCTGCTCCTGGGCGTCGGCGGCACGCCGGAGGGCATCATCTCGGCCTGCGCGATCAAGTGCCTGGGCGGCACCATCCAGGGCAAGCTGTGGCCGAAGGACGACGCGGAGCGCCAGCGCGCCATCGACGCGGGCCACGACCTGGACCGCATCCTCTCCACGGACGACCTGGTCAAGGGCGACAACGTCTTCTTCGTCGCCACCGGCATCACCGACGGCGAACTCCTGCGCGGCGTGCGCTACGGCGCCGAGAGCGCCACCACGGAGTCCCTGGTCATGCGCTCCCGCTCCCGCACGGTCCGCCGCATCGACTCCACGCACCGGCTGTCGAAGCTGCGCGCCTACAGCGCGATCGACTTCGACCGCGCAAACTGAGGCTCCGTCATGTCCCGTATGCGCAGGGCGATGTACGTGCTCAGGCGATGTGCCGCCGCGGCGACGGTCCCGCCGCCCCCGCCGCCCCTTCCGCCACGAGCCGGCGGTACGCGTACGCGGCGGACGCCAGCGTCATGTGGTGGTGCCAGCCGGGGTACGAGCGCCCCTCGAAGTCGCGCAGACCGTAGTTCTCCGTGAGGTCGGCGAGGGCGGCGACGGTGCCGGACTGCGCCCGCACCAGGGGCAGCAGGTCGTGCAGGGGCGGGTGCACCAGACTCGTGAGCCAGATCCGTCCGACGCCGTGCGCCCCGGGGCGCCGCCGGGCGAAGAGGCGGTAGACGCCGGGCGAGACTCCGCGCCGGCCGGGCAGCCGCACCAGGGCGGAGACCAGCCGGTCGGCCTGCGCCGGCACGTGCCGCAGCCCGGCCGCCGTGGCCGTCGTACCCTTCGGCGCGAGCAGCTGCAGGAGCCGCCCCGCGGTGAGGGTCCCGTCGGGTGCGCCGGGCGCGGCCACGCGCCGGCCCTCCGCCACGACGCGCAGGCCGTGCGGCACGGCGATCAGGCAGTCGCGCCCGCGCGCGGTGAGCTCCGCGGCCAAGTGGGCCCCGGAGGTGGGGTGGTGGCTCGTGTCGGCGACCACCGGCACCGGTTCGCGCCGGGAGAGCGGGGCGAGCGAGTCGACGAGGTGCAGGACGTGCTCGGTGGGGGAGCAGTGCCGCACGTCGTCGGGGACGCGCGTCCGCGCCCGCAGCTCGTCGTCCTCGTGCCACTCCTTGGGGAGCCGCAGCCGCCAGTCGACCGGCACGTGCGCGGAGTCCGACGAAAGGAACAGGCCTATTCCCACCTGGCAGTTGACGGTACGCCCGGTGCTGCGCTCGAACCGCTGGTGCACGCCGCAGGAGTGGCTGCCGCGCTTGGGCAGCACCGCGACGCCGACGGTCCAGGCGCGCACCCGGGTGCGGCGCTCGGCGAGCCGCAGCAGCTCGTGGCGGGCCGGATCCCAGTCCCAGGGGCTGGCGTTGGCGAACTGGTGCAGCGACTGGGCGGCCGTCGGCCCGGCGTGCAGCTGCGCCGCGAGCCGCCGCACCGACTTCCGGCCGGGCGTGGTGAGCAGCCCCAGTACGTAGGCCGCGGCCCAGCGCCGCTGATCCGCCCGGCGCAGATGACCGAAGACGGTCTCCGCGTACGAGGTGATCGACGTGTCCGCGATCAGCTCGGGCAGCGGGTGGTCCCACACCCCGGCGGTCCTTCCCTGGCCGCGCGGTGTGAGCAGCCGGTGTTCCTGGAGCTCTGTCATGGCATTCCCTCCCCGTGATGGCGCCCGACACGGACAAGAATAGAGAACGTTCGTTTTCTTTTGAAGCCCCGGGGGCAGATGGCCGCTACTTGGCCAAGTTCGGCGCGGCCGGACAGCGCGGGGGTCGACTTTCGGAAGTCGGCGTTGTCGGGGGCGCGCCCAGTGCCCACAGTGGCTGTGGCGTGCAGGACCGGAGCCGGTCAGAAGGCTCCGGGGAACAGGGAAGGGCGCGATGGTGAAGCAGGAACGGGCCGCGAGAACCAGGGAGGCCCTGGTCCGCGCGGCGGCCCGCGAGTTCGAGCGCACGGGGTACGAGGGCACGTCCCTGGGCCGCGTCGCCCGCACCGCGGGCATCTCGGTCGGTGCGCTCACCTTCCACTTCGCCTCCAAGGCGGGCCTCGCCCTCGCGGTGCGGACCCGTGGCGACGCCGCCGTCCGCGCCTGCGCGGCACAGGCGGGCCGGAGCACGGCGCCGCCGCTCGACACCGTGGTCGCGCTGACCCTCGCCCTGGCGCGGCTGCTCGAAGAGGACGAGGTGGTGCGGGCGGCGGTCCGGCTGTGGCGGGAGCTTCCTGAGGGCGACGGCTCGTGGTCCGCTCTCTGGCGGCCCACGGTGACCGAGACCCTGGCCCGCGCGGACCGGGGCGGTCTCGGCCCCGCGGTCGGTGCGGGCGACGTGGTGCTCCTCGCCGAATACCTCCTGGCGGGCGCGGAGTCCCGCCTCTCGGGACGGCCGCACGGACCGCGGGACGAGAGCGAGGACGACGGCGCGCAGCGGGACGACGGCGTGGAGGGGGACGACGGCGTCGAGCGGGACGACGGCGTGGAGCGGCACCTCTCCCGCCTCTGGGCGCTCGCCCTGCCGGGCCTCTGCGGAGGTCCCGTCAACCGCCCCTGAACGCAAGGGAAACGCAGACATCCAGGACCCGGCGTGCGAACGCGCGCGGCGGCCGGTCCGGCACGTATCGGGAAGGTGGGACGGTGAGCAGACGGAGTGAACCTGCGGTCCTCGCACGCGGGTCGGCCGCACGCGAGTCGGCCGTCCCCTGGGGCGGACCCGGGGGCGGCCCCGCGTGGGGAAGAGGCGGCGCACAGCCGAACCGGGCGCGTACGACCGGTGGGTGCGCGGAGGTCGGGCGCGCGGCGCACGGACGCACGGGCGGCCCCGGCCACGACGACGTGCTCGCGGTGGACGACCTCCTGGAGCGGGTACGGGAGGACGGCGAGGCGGACGCCGGGGGCCTGCGCTTCCTGCCCGCCCTCGACCGGCTCGTGCACTCCCTCGACACCGAGGCCGACCTGCACGCCGAGGGCCGCGCGGCCGCCCGCTCCGAGCTGATGTCGGCCCTCCAGAAGCAGCAGCAGATGATCCGGCTGCTGCGGGACCGACCCGAGATCGCGCTGAACGACATCCGCGCCCCGCTCTTCGTCACCGGCCTCCCGGGCAGCGGCGCGGCGCTGCTGCACAACGCCCTCGCGGAACACCCCGGCCTCGACGCGCCGACCCTGGCGGAACTGCACGACCCCGCGGGCCGCGCCACCACCCTGCGCCGGCGCCGCGCGGCCCTGGACCGGGCGGCGCGCCTCGTACGGGACCCGGTGCGGGCCACCGCGGGGCGCGGCTCCGGGCTGCTCATCGGCCCCACCCGGCCCGGCGGCTGCCACCGGCTGCTTGGCAACGCGTTCCACGGCATGACGGCGGCGCTCTCCTGGCGGGTGCCCGGTTACGCCGCCTGGCTGGAGTCGGCGGACACCACGGAGGCGTACGCGTTCCACCGCGCCCAGATCCAGGCCGTCACCTGGCGGATCCCGGCCTCCAAGCTCGTGCTGCGCGACTCCTTCCACGCCCGCCACCTGGGGCAGCTGCTGCGGGTCTACCCGGACGCCAAGGTGGTCCAGGTGCACCGCGATCCGGCGGACACCGTGGCCGCGTGCGCGGGCATCGCGACCGCCCTGCGCGGCCGGACGGCCGGGCAGGTGCGGGGCGTCGGACCGGAGTGGGCCGACCGCGTCGAGCGCCATCTGGTGGCCGCCGAGCGGGCCCGGCTCGACGTGCCGCGGGGACGCCTGCTCGACCTGAACTTCGCCGACCTGGTGGCGGACCCGGCCGGTCAGGTGCGGGCCGTGCTCGCCTTCGCGGGCGTCACCGCGACGCCGATGTTCGACCGCGTCGTGTCGACGTTCGTCGACGGAACGGCCCGCGAGGCGCGCCGCGCCCGCTTCTACCAGCCCGCCGAATTCGGCCTCTCCCGCCGGGAGTTGACCAGCCGGTTCGCCCTGTACCGGGCGCGGTACGGGGTGTGAGGAGCCCGACCCGAGAAGCAGCCCTTAGAAGCAGCCCCGAGAAGCAGCCCTGAGAAGCAGACCCAAGAAAGCGAGTGCCGTTCGGTGACCGTGGAAATCGACCAGGCGACGCGACCGCCCCTGCGGAAGCCGGACCCGCCCCGCGAGCACACCCCACCCCAGAGCCCCGCACCATCCCAGGAGCCCGAACCGGCCATCCCCGCCTGGAGGTTGGCCCTCACCGTCGGCGTCGTCGCCCTGGGCGGGCTGCTCTTCGGCTTCGACACCGGCGTCATCTCGGGCGCCCTGCTGTTCCTCAAGGAGGACTTCCACCTGACGTCCTTCCAGGAGGGAGCGGTGATCTCGTCGCTGCTCCTCGGCGCGGCGGCCGGCGCCCTGTGGAGCGGCGGACCCGCCGACCGCTGGGGGCGGCGCAAAACGCTCATCGTCGTCGCCGCCACCTTCACCCTCGGGCTCGCCCTCGCCACCCTGGCCGCAGGCTTCTGGACCCTGGTGGCCGCGCGGGTGATCCTCGGACTCGCCGTGGGCTCCGCGTCCTCGCTCGTCCCGCTCTATCTGGCCGAGGTGGCGCCGCCCCGGCTGCGCGGCCGCCTCATCACGGTGAACCAGATCCTGCTCACCGCGGGCATCCTCGTCTCGTACCTGATCAACCTCTGGTTCGCCGGGGACGCCAACTGGCGCGCGATGTTCGGCGCGGGCCTCGTCCCGTCCGTCCTGATGCTGGTCGGTCTCTTCTTCGTGCCGGAGAGCCCCGTGTGGCTCGACCGGCGACGGCGCGGCGAGGAGACGGTGCGCGAACGGGGCGGGAGCCGCGACACCGTGCGCACGATGCTCGCCGAGCCCGTCGTGCGGCGCGCGCTGCTGATCGGCGTCACGATCGGGGCGGTGCAGCAGTTCGCGGGAATCAACACGATCATCTACTACGCCCCCAGCATCATGCAGCGTGCGGGCCTGCCCGCCACGAACTCGATCATGTACTCCGTCGCCATCGGCGTGGCCAACCTGCTCATGACCGTCGCGGCGATCCCGCTGGTCGACCGGGCGGGCCGCAAGCCGCTGCTCGTCCTCTCCCTGGTGGGCATGGCGGCGGCGCTCATCCCGCTCGGCTGCGCCCTGAACGGGGCGTTCGGCGGGGCCTCGCACGGGGTCAGCCTGGTCTCCATGGGGCTCTACGTCTCCGCCTTCGCCGTCGGCATCGGCCCGGTCTTCTGGATCCTCGCCGCGGAGATCTTCCCGCCCGCCGTACGCGCCAAGGGCGTGGCGCTGTGCGTCCTCGTCAACTGGTCCGCCAACTTCGTCGTGGGCCAGCTCTTCCTGCCCGCGGCCGACCGGTTCGGCGAGGCCGCCGTCTTCTGGTTCTTCGCCGCGGTCTGCCTCGGCGCGCTGGTCTTCGTGGTCCGCGTGGTCCCCGAGACGAAGAACCGGTCCTTCGAAGCGATCCAGCGGGACCTGGCGGCGGGCGCAGGCACGAAACAGCAGGGCTAGTCCTTGCATCAGAATGCATTTTCCTCCCCCACGCACTCACTCACGGAGGTCTTCATGGCGACAAGCGTCGCACCCGTCGGCAGTACGGCCCCCGCGCCGGCCCCTACGCCGGCCCCCGCACCGGCCACCAGACCCGCCGGCTTCGCCCGGCTCCCCTCGCTGACCGGGCTGCGCTTCGTCGCCGCGGTCATGGTCTTCCTCTTCCACGCGTCCCTGACGACGGAGCCGCCCCTGAACCCCTTCAGCGGCGACGTCTCGGACTTCTTCCACGCCGCCGCCAGCAAGACGGGGTGGATGGGCGTCACCTTCTTCTTCCTGCTCAGCGGCTTCGTACTGACCTACTCCGCGCGCCCGAACGACACTCCGCGCAGATTCTGGCGGCGCCGCCTGGTCAAGCTCTACCCGAGCCACGTGGCCGGGTGGATCGGGGCGATGGTGCTGTTCGCCGCCGCGACCGCCACCTGGCAGCAGTGGCTGCCCAACCTGCTCCTGCTGCAGACCTGGATCCCGGACTACCACACCTACCTGAGCATCAACCCGCCGAGCTGGTCGCTCTCCTGCGAGGTCTTCTTCTACCTCTGCTTCCCGCTGCTGCACCGGTGGATCTCGGCGATCCGGCCCGAGCGGCTGTGGGCGTGGGCCGCAGGCCTGGTCGTCACGATCACCGCGATCCCGGCCCTCGGCTACCTCCTGCTGCCCGACGGCACCATGTCCAACGGCTTCCCGGTCTCCGAGGTCCAGTACTGGGCCGTCTACATGCTGCCGCCGGTGCGCACCCTCGACTTCGTCCTCGGCATCGTCATGGCGCGCATCCTCATGACCGGCCGCTGGATCAACCTGGGGCTGCTGCCCGCCTGCGGCCTCGTCGTCGTGGGCTACGCCGTCGCCAACGCCACGCCCTGGCTCTTCGGGCTCAACGCGGCGGCGCTCATCCCGTTCGCGCTGCTCATCCCCGCCGTCGCCACCACCGACCTGCGCGGCGGCCGCTCGCCCTTCCGCGGCCGCGTCATGGTGTGGCTGGGTGAGGTGTCGTTCGCCTTCTACATCGTCCACAACGTGCTTCTGGTGTACGTGCGTTCGCTGATCGGCGAGACGCGCCTGTTCGGCTTCGCCGGGGGCATGGGCGTCATGGCCCTGTACTTCGTGGTGTGCCTGGGCTTCGCGTGGCTGCTGCACAAGGGCGTCGAGATGCCGATGATGCGGCGGTTCGCCAAGCCCCGCGCGGCGCGGCGCGCCTAGCGACGACGAGGGCCGGCGCACCCCTCCCGAGGGTGCGCCGGCCCTTCCGTGTGTCCACATGCTGGCCACCGCCGCACACCTTGACCTATGCTTGCAAAGGCAAGTAATTCACTGCTGTGACGACACCGTGGGGCGGCGAGCCGCTTCCAAGGGGGCCGGGGTCCGGGCGCAGGCGAGAACAGGACGGTGAAGGACGGCATGGCGACTGCCGCGCGCGGACGGCTCAACGGCGAACTCGAACTGTGGAGGCAGCTGCTGCTCCTGGTGAACGGGGTGAGCACGACCCTCGACAAGAAGCTGCAGCGCCAACACGGCGTGACGGCCTCGGAGTTCACGGCCCTCTCGGTCCTGGGGCGCGGCGCGCTGCGCATGCAGGAGCTCGCCGACTCGGTGGGGTCGAGCCAGTCCACGATGAGCCGTCTGGTCACCCGCCTGGAGAACGAGGGCCTGGTGGCCCGTACGGTCGGCGAGGAGGACCGGCGGGTGATGTTCGCCCACCTCACCGCCGAGGGCAAGAAGCTGGTCGCCCAGGCGCAGGGCACGTTCGCCAAGGAGCTGTCGCTCGCCCTCGACCTGGCCTCCTTCGAGCCCGAGACGGCGTCCCTGGTCAACCGGCTCCGGCACGCCCCGGCGCCCCCGGCCCAGTAGCGGCGGCACGCGACGGAGCCCGGCGGGGCGGCTCTCACCGCCCCCACCGGGCTCCGTACGGACGTGCCGCTGTACGGCAGTCGGCTCGCTCAGGCGGCCTCGGTCCCGCCCTTCGCGTCGTCCTCCTCGATGAACTCACGGATGAGCTCGGCCAGTTCGGCTGGCTTCTCGAAGACCGCGAAGTGGCCCGCGTCGAGCTCGGCGTACCGGCTGCCCTTGATCGCCGCGTGCAGCGCCCGCGAGTGCGCGACCGGGATCATGTTGTCGTGGGTGGCGCCGATCACCAGGGTCGGGGCGGTGATCCTCGGCAGGATCTCGGTGATGTCGAGCTCCAGGTTGAGCGCGATCTGCCGGCCGATGCCCGCGGGGACGCCGCCGGAGACCATCTCCTCGACGCCCTCGACGCCGAACGAGTTGACCTGCGCCGTGGTCCAGCCGTTGAGCTGCAGGAACCGGCCGAAGGTCTCGTGGTCGAGCTGGTCGAGGCGGTGCCACAGGTCGAAGTAGAGCTGCTGGCGCGCGTCGTTCTTGATCCAGCCGGTGAGCAGCACCAGGCGCCGCACCTTCGCCGGGTGCGCGGCGGCGTAGGCGGCGACGGCGAGGGCGCCCTGCGACCAGCCCACCAGGTCCACCGGGCCCTCGGCGCCGCTGTCCTCGATCGCCGCGTCGATCTGGGCGACGAGCAGGTCCAGGGTGAGCGGGCCGCCCTCGTCCTCGGTGGCGCCGCTGCCCGAGTAGTTGGGGACGACGACGGTGCGGCGGTCCTGGAAGGTGTCGCGCAGGTTGTCGTACGTCCCCGCGTCGCCGCCGGTGCCGTGGACCAGGACGAGGCCGGGACCGGTGCCGGTCTCGAAGTACTCCACCTTGGAGCCGTGCGTCGAAGCGAAAGGCATCGCTTTCTCCTTGCTGTCGTGTCGCTGTCGTGCGGGAGGGGGAGGCCGCGCCGGGCGGTGCCGGCGCGGCGCCGCGGTCCGGTGCACGGGACCGCGGAGATCAGGGGGACGGGTCAGCCCGAGGCGGGCGGGTCAGCCCGATGCGGGCTCGACGGACTGCGCGTGCCGGAGGATGCCGCGGGGGTCCCAGTCGGCCTTCACCCGCTGCAGACGCGGGTAGTTGTCCTTGTAGTAGAGGGCGTGCCAGGGCGTCTTGGAGATGTTGAGCGCCGGGTCGCCGAGGTCGGTGTCGGCGTAGTTGACGAAGCAGCCGTCGTTGACCCGGCCGGGTGCGGGGACCCCGCCGGAGGCCCCGTAGACGTCCCGGTAGAACTCGCGGACCCACGCCAGGTGGCGCGCGTCCTCCGCGGCGTCCTGCCAGAACGCCAGGTACTGCAGCTTGAGCACCGAGTCCCGCTGGGCGACCGCGGTGGCGTCCGGCGCGACGGCGTTGACGCGGCCGCCGTACCCCGCGATCAGCAGCAGCGCCGCCGGGTTGGTGTAGTCGGTGCGGGTCAAGTGGTGGTAGGCGGCGGAGAGTTGGTCGTCCGGGAAGGTCGCCCGCATGTACGCGGACTTGTCCTCGAAGCGGAGCGTCGGGTCGCCGCCGGCGAACCCCGGCCACTTGGTGGCGTGCAGGAACGGCAGCCGCTGGGTGCTGACCTGGGGGGTGACCGGCACCCCGGCGGTGACCGCGGCGACGAACGCGTCCAGGTCGGCCCGCGCGCCGGAGCGGGTGGCGTCGAGCTGCGTCACCATCGTGATCGCGCCCGCCGACCGGTGCGCCGCCTTGAGCTGGCTGAACAGGTCCAGGTGCGTGGCGTCGGGCCCGCCGTGGGCGACGAACCAGTCCGCGTAGTTCTTCACCAGGCGCTTGAAGCCGGTCTGCGTCAGGCCGTCCCAGGACCAGGTGACGGTGTTGGTCAGCAGCTCCGCCGGGGGCCGTGGCAGCAGATGGGCGGGGTCGGAGCCGGTGGCGCCCGGGGTGCGCAGAAGGTACTTGGTGACGATGCCGAAGTTGCCGCCGCCGCCTCCGGTGTGCGCCCACCACAGGTCGCGCAGGCGGGCGTCGGCGGAGTCCCGGGTCGCGACGACCTTGCGTACGGTCTTGTCCTTGTCGACCGTCACGACCTCGACGCCGTACAGGTGGTCGACGGTGAGCCCGAACAGCCGGGACAGCGCGCCGTAGCCGCCGCCGACGATGTGGCCGCCGGCCGCGACCGACGGGCAGGAGCCGCCGGGCAGGGTGACGCCCCACTGCTTGAACAGGGTGCAGTAGAGGTCGGACAGCCAGGCGCCGGGCTCCACCACGAAGACCCGCAGGCCGGCGTCGTAGGTCACCGCCGTCAGCTGCGACAGGTCGATGAGGACCTTGATGTCGGAGCTGGTGGTGAAGTTCTCGTAGCAGTGGCCGCCGCTGCGCACCGCCACCCGCTTGCCCGCGGCGACGGCCTCCTTGACGGCGTCGACGACCTGGTCGGCGCTGGAGACCAGGCGCACGTAGTCGGGGCTGCCCACCCAGCGCTGGTTGGTGCCGCGGATCAGCTCCGGGTAGCGGATGTCGTCGGGCCGCACGGTGACCGCCGCCGGCGCGGCGGACGCGGTGCGGGCGGCGTCGGCCCGTACGGGCGCGGCGGCCTGGGCGAGGCCGGCGGCGGGCACGGCCGCGCCCAGGGCCGCGCCGCCCGCCACGGCGGAACGCCGCAGGACCTTGCGCCGGGTCAGCTCACTCATCAGTGCTACTCCAGGAGAAGTCGGGTGCCGCGGGTGGTTGCCGCGGCAGGTCGGGCGACCCGTGACCGCACACCGCCGGCCGGTGGTGGGGGGGGCGGCCGGGGGTGGGGTTGGGGGGTGCGTGGTCGGGCGGTGGTGGTGTCGGGGGCCCTCGGCCGGTGGTGGAGGCGGCGGGGGTGCCCCCGGCCGGTGGTGGCGTCAGTCCGTGGTGGCGTCAGTCCGTGGTGGCGTCGGCGGTGGCGGGTGCCGACGGGTTCGGGGTTGCGGGCACGGCCCCCTGCGGGGTGGTCGCGGGCACGGCCCGGTTCGGGGCGCCGGCCGGAACGGCCCGGTGCGGGGTGGCGGTGGGATCGGTCGCCGAGGCCGTCGAGGCCCCCGCGGCGCGCCGGTCCTTGGTGAGTTCGCGGGCGGCGACGGCCGTCGCGAGCCAGGACAGCAGCGCCGACGCGGCGATGACCGCACGCAACCCCAGGTCGAGGCCGAGGAGTTGGCCGCCGAACCAGGCGCCGAAGGCGATGCCGATGTTGAACGCGCCGATGTTGATGGCGATGGCGAGGGTGGGCGCGCCGCCCCCGGCCGCCGTCAGGATGCGGGCCTGCAGGCCCGGCATCACCGCGAAGTAGGCGGCGCCGAAGACGACGAGGAGGACGAGCAGCAGCCAGGGCGTCCGGCCGCCGAGCGCCATCAGGGCGAGGTCGGCGCCGAGCACCGCGAGGACGCCGACGAGGGAGGGCATCAGCGCCCGGTCGGCGAGCTTGCCGCCGATCAGGTTGCCGATGAGGGAGCCGCAGCCGACGAGCAGCAGCAGCCAGCTGACCGTCGAGTCGTCGAAGCCGCCCATCGAGGTGAGGATCGGGTTCACGAAGGTGTACGCGGTGAAGACGCCCGCCATCGCCAGGGCGGTGATGAGGATGGCGATCTGCACCTGGGGATTGCGCAGTACCCGCAGTTCGTCGACGGCGCCGCCGGCCACCGGCACGGGCGCGACGGGCGGCCGCCAGGCCACCAGGGCGAGGGCGAGCAGGCTCAGCCCGGCGATGCTCCAGAAGGCCGACCGCCAGCCCAGGTGCTCCTCCAGGAGGACGCCGAGCGGCACGCCGAGGACGGTGGCGAGGTTGAGGCCGACGGCGACCCGCGACACGGCCGTGGCCTCCTTGCCCTTCTCCGCGAGGGAGCCCGCGACGACGATGCAGACCGCGAACAGCGTGCAGTGGGTGATCGCCGAGAGGACGCGGGCGGCCATCAGGACCGCGTAGCCGGGGGCCAGCGCCGCGAGGACGTTGCTCGCGGTGAACAGGCCCATCAGGCCGAGCAGCAGGGGAGTGCGGGGCACCCGGCTGCTGGCGAGGGTGACGAGCGGGCCGAGGACCACGACGCCGAGCGCGTACGCCGTCACGAGCAGACCCGCGTCGGACAGGGAGACGTCCAGGTCACCGGCGATGGCGGGCAGCACACCGGCGACGACCAGCTCCGCGCTGCCGACGCTGAAGACGCAGAGCATCAAGGGGAAGAGGGCAAACGGCATGGCTGTTCCAAGTCACGGGTCGGGGCACGGGGCACGGGCACGGAGCGCCAGGCACGGAGCGCCAGGCACGGAGCACGGGGCGCGGGGTGCGTCAGGAGGGGTGCCGGGTCAGTCCCACGGCGAGATCAGGAGCTTGCCGCGTGAGCCGCCCGCGGCCAGGCGCCGGTGCGCCTCGCCCACCTCGGCCAGCGGGAACACGGCCCCCACCCGCAGGGTGAGCACCCCCTCGTCCACCAGGCCGGAGAGTTCTTCCAGACGGCGTCCGTCCTGCTCCACGAACGACATGCGTACGTCGATGCCGCGTTCGGCGACGGGCGGCGCGGTCGGCACGATGGAGACGGCGCGGCCGCCGTCCCGCACGCCGGCGACGGCGGCGGGCAGCCCCGCGGTCTCCAGGAGCGCGTCGGCGGCGCCGGGCGGCACCGGACGCTCGTCGGAGTAGGTCTCGTCGGCGCCGAGTTCGCGCAGCCGGTCGGCGTCCCCGGGGCGCGCGAAGGCGAGCACCTTCAGGCCGCGGGCGGCGGCCAGTTGGACGGCGAACCCGCCCACGGCGCCGCTCGCGCCGGTGATGAGCACGGTGCCGCCCGCGGGCGGGGCGAGGACGTCGAGCGCCTGGTGGGCGGTGAGCCCGGCCAGCGGCAGGGCGGCCGCGTCCCGGAGTTCCGCGGTGCGCGGGGCCTTCGCGGCGAGGCCGGCGTCGAGCGCGACGTACTGCGCGTGCGTGCCGACACCGGTGGCCATCTGGGCCGACATGGCGACGACCCGGTCGCCCGCGGTGAACCGGTCGACGCCGGGGCCGCACTCCTCGACGACGCCGGAGAGGTCCCAGCCGAGGGTCATCGGGAAGCCGTGGCGGATGTTGCCGGCCGCCGCGCCCGAGCGGACCTCCAGGTCGACCGGGTTCACGGCCGAGGCCGCGACGCGGACCAGGATCTGTCCGGGCTCGGGCGTGGGGCGGGGCAGGTCGGACACGGTCAGCAGTTCGGGGCCCCCGTACTGGGGGAGGGTGCTGGCACGCACGCGGGTTCCTCCTGGAGATATGTGAATACGGCAGAACGTAGCAGTCGTTCTGTTCTCGTATCCCGCCCGGAAGAGGCACGCGTTCCTACTTCGCCAAGTCCCGTAAATGACCGGCCGCCCTTGCAGGTGAATGCTTGAGAATGCATAGATTAAGCCGCTCTCCACAACCGAGAGGCTCTCTCCGAACCAGTTGAGGTGATCCGTGTCCGGGAACAATTCGGCACTTCTGGGCCGTCCCAGCGAGCGCGCCCAGGCCGCCGAGTACGGTGCGGCCGGCTCCGTCGGTGACGCAGCGGCGGCCCAGCCCAGCGCGGGGCTGTACGCCTACAGCGAGCGCGTCGACGCGTGGGTGGTCCGTACCGCCAAGCCCGTCAGCTACGAAGTCCGTGTAGCCGACGGCCTGTTCGACTTCGAGCGCACCGACCTGCTGGAGCCGGCCGCGGCCCCCGGCAAGCGCCTGCGCCGGTTCGTGGTGCTCGACTCCGACGTCGACCTGCTGCACGGCAACCGCATCCGCGCCTACTTCGACTACCACGACGTCGAGCACGTCATCTGTGTCGTCCCCGCGGACGAGACCGTCAAGAGCTTCGAGACCGCGGCGCGCATCGTCGAGGAGCTGGACGCCTTCGGCGTGGACCGGCGCCGGGAGCCCCTCATCGTCATCGGCGGCGGCGTCCTCATGGACATCGTCGGCCTGGCGAGCAGCCTCTACCGCCGCGGCACCCCCTTCATCCGCGTCCCCACCACCCTGATCGGCCTGGTCGACGCGGGCGTGGGCGCCAAGACCGGGGTCAACTTCAACGGCCACAAGAACCGGCTCGGCACCTACTTCCCCGCCGACCTCACCCTCCTCGACCGCACCTTCCTCGCCACGCTCGACCGGCGCCACATCGGCAACGGCATGGCGGAGATCCTCAAGATCGCCCTGATCAAGGACGCGCGCCTCTTCGACGTCCTGGAGCAGTACGGTCCGCAGCTCCTGAACGAGAAGTTCCAGGGCGAGAGCGAGGCGGGTGAGGACGCCGCGCGCGAGGTCGTGCGCCGCGCCATCCAGGGCATGCTCGAAGAGCTCCAGCCCAACCTGTGGGAGGCCAAGCTGGAGCGCTCGGTCGACTACGGGCACACCTTCAGCCCGACCGTCGAGATGAGCGCCCTGCCCGCGCTGCTGCACGGCGAGGCGGTCTGCGTCGACATGGCGCTCACCACCGTCCTCGCCCGGCGCCGCGGACTGATCGGCGACGCCGACGCCGAGCGCGTCCACGACGTGATGCGCGCCCTCGAACTGCCCGTCTGGGACGACCTGTTGGACCGGCCGGAGCTCCTGACGGCCGCGCTGCGCGACACCGTCCGCCACCGCGACGGCATGCAGCGCCTCCCGCTCCCGGTGGGCATCGGCGACGTCACCTTCGTCAACGACCTCACCGAGCAGGAGCTCCTGGACGCGGTGGCCGAGCTGCGCGTCGCGGGCCGGCGCGTGGGGGGACCGCAGCATGTCTGAGACCGCGTACGCACCGGCTCCTGACGCGGTGACGCACGACGCGGTGGCCGACGGCGCCCCCGCCGCCCGTACTTCCGCCGCCCGCACCCTCGGCGGCGAGGTGATCGTCGGTGACGTCGGCGGCCCCGCCCACATCCACGGCGTGCACGGCACCACCGGCGTGACCCGCTGGAAGGCGCTCGCCTCCGGTGCGGACCTGCGCGGCGGCTGGGAGGCCGTCGAGTGGGCGTGCGTGCCGCCGGGCGGCGTCAGCGGCGAGCACCGGCACACCCGGACCGAGGAGATCTACTTCATCCTCTCCGGGACCGGCGAGATCTACCTGGACGGCACCGCCCACCCCATCGCGCCCGGCACGCTCCTCCTCACCGGCCTCGGCACCGTCCACGGCCTGCGCAACACCGGCGACTGCGATCTGGCCTGGCTGGTCATCGAGATGCGCTCGCCCCGCTTCAGCGAGGCGCTCGGCGCGACCGCCCCCGCCTCCGTATCCGCCGCCCACACCCCCGTACCCACCCCCGCGCCCGCTTCCCCCGAGAAGGAGCACCCGGTGCCCACCGCACGCCTGCACGACCTGCGAGCCGAGCGCTCCGTCTCCCCCGCCGGCGTCTTCACCGGACCGCTGCGCACCCTCGCCCTGGAGACGGTCGACGCCTCCGGCACCGTCGAGCTGGCGGCCGACGGGCGCGAGCACATGGTGTTCGTGCTCTCCGGCACCGGCTGGGTCGAGAACGGCAGCGACGCCGCGGAGCTCCACCCGGGCACGGCCGTGACCCTTCCGCGGGGTACCCGCGCCCGCATCGGCGCGGACCGCGGAGAGGGCCTGGAACTCTTCCACGCGGAGGTCGCCGTGGCGTCGCCGGAGTCCGCGCAGTGATCGTCAGCGCACCCTCCGCGCCCTCCCGGCTGCTGCGTTCCACCGCGCCCGAGAGCGGCGAAGCCGGCCGCACCTGGCGCTGCCTCGCCCGCCGCGGCATGTTGCACAGCGAGTGCGAGTCCTTCGAGCAGATCCGGCTCTCGCCCGGCGCCACCTGGGCGCACGAGCCGGCCCACGGCACCGAGGCCGCGCTGTACGCGGTCGCCGGGTCGGCGTCGGTGCACACGGACCCGGCGCCCGACGGTGCCGGGCACGCGCTCGACGGGCACGTGCTCGACGCCGGTGGCGCGCTGCTCGTCGAGGCGCGGGCCGCGGTGCGGGTGACCGCGGGCGCCGAGGGGCTCGAACTCCTCGCCGTACGCGTGCTGCCCGCCGATGTCAGCTCCCGGCTCCCGGTGCGCGTACCGGAGTTGCCCTCGCGCGAGCAGACCCCGATTTTCCGCCCGCCGACCGACGACGGGCGCTGACCGAGGAGCGGTTACGTTGGCTGAACACCACGAAAAGGTGCTGCCACCCACGGACGACCTGCTGTGCGGCCGCTGGCCGAACGGCTCCATGAGCGCCGCGGCGATCATGGACACCAACAAGGTCGGCCGGGTCGAGGTGGAGATACCGGGCCCCGAGCTCGGCTACGTCCTGGTGGCCCCCACGACGGTCGGCATCTGCGGCACCGACCTCGAACTCCTGCACGGCACGGCCAGTTACGTGCGGGACGGCAGGGCCACGATGCCCCACGTGTTCGGCCACGAGTGGGTCGGGCGTGTGGTGGCGATCGCCGGGAACTGCCAGTACTCACGGCAGTTGCAGATCGGCGACCGGGTCGTCGGGCAGACCATGCTCTCCTGCGGGGGCTGCCGCGCCTGCCAGCGCGGCCGCCGCAACGAGTGCTCGCAGCTGAAGGAGGTCGGCCTCTACGGACAGCAGGGCGCGGCGGCGGAGTTCATCCGGCTCCCCGCCCAGTCCCTGACCAAGGTCCCGCCGGGCGTCGACGACTTCGCCGCGGCGCTCGCGGAACCCGCGGTCACGGTGCTCGCGGCGCTCGACAAGGTCGGGGTCTTCCCCGGCGAGCGCGTCCTCGTCTTCGGCACCGGCACGATGGGCCTGCTCGCCGTGCAGATGGCCCGCCGGGTCGCCGGCACGGTCGACGTGGTCGGCATCGACGACGCGGGCATCGGCGCCGCGCTGCGCATGGGGGCGGAGCACGCCTTCCTGCCCGGTGAGGCGCGCGACGGCGAGTACGACGTCGTCATCGAGGCGTCCGGCGCGGTGCCGGCGCTCCTGGAGGCGCTGCGCGTCGCGGACGTCGGCGGCCGCATCGCCGCGGTCGGCGTGCCGAGCGACCCGCTGCCGGCCGTCGACGCCTCCGAGCTGGTGCTGCGCGGCGTGACGATGACCGGCGTACGGCACGGCCTCGACTACTACGAGCGGGCGCTGCGGCTCTTCGCCGAGGGCGTCCTCACGGCCAAGGGCATGATCGCCGACGTCTTCGAGCTCGCCGACGTCGACCAGGCCTTCGAACTCCTCGAGAGGGGGCGTCGGGCCGCACCCAAGGTGGCCCTGTCACTGACCCCTCGCCCCTGAGAAGGAGGTGGTCGGCCCCCGCCCCTGACACCCCTCCCCCGGCGTCAGGGGCGCCCACCACCCACCCTTCCCTCTCCCCCCAGCACTCCCTCCCCCTCCCACCAGAAAGGGCCCCTCATGAATCGCCCCATCGCCGTTGTCACCGGCGCCAGTTCGGGAATCGGCGCCGCCGTGGCCGAGGCGCTCGCCGCGGCCGGCTGTGACCTCGTCGTCGGCTACGGGCGGCAGGCGGCCGCCGCCAAGGAGATCGCGGACGGCCTCGCCGTGCGGCACGGCGTACGGGCCGGGACCCTCGGGCTCGACCTGACCGACCCGGCCGCCGCGGGCGAGGCCCTGCGGGACTGCGTGGACGCCTTCGGCGGCATCGACGTGCTGGTCAACAACGCGGGCCTGAACCGGCGCGCGACGGTCGTCGAGGAGACCCTGGAGGAGTGGCGGCGGATCCTCGACGTCAACCTGACCAGCCCGTTCCGGCTGAGCCAGGTCGCCGCGGAGCGGATGATCGCGCAGGGCCGCGGTGGCCGCATCATCAACATCACCAGCATCCACGAGCACATCCCGATCGGGGAGGGCAGCACGTACTGCGCCGCCAAGGGCGGTCTGGGCGCGCTGACCAAGGCGATGGCGCTGGACCTGGCCGCGCACGGCATCACGGTCAACGCGGTGGCGCCCGGCGAGACCGCTACCCCGATGAACAACGTCCCGGCCGGTCTGGACGCCGCGCAGATCGCCCGCCCGGCCATCCCGGCGGGCCGCCCCGGCCGCCCGGACGAGGTAGCCGCCCTGGTCGCCTACCTGGCGTCGCCCGCGGCCGCGTACACGACCGGCACGTCGACCCTGATCGACGGCGGCATGGCGCTCTCCGCCGCGGTCGCCAACGCCGCCCACGCCGGCACGGTCTGACCCCGGCCCCCTCCGCCCCTCCCCGCGTGCACCTCGGGTGCACCCCGCAACCCTGGAGCAGCGTCATGTCACCCACCGCCCCGACGGCCACCGCGGACACCACGACCGCCCTGTCCATCCCCACCGCCCGCAACGTCGACCACTACGCCTACACCGTCGCGGACCTCGACGTCGCCGT
This sequence comes from Streptomyces sp. NPDC041713, assembly GCF_055591085.1. Taxonomy (NCBI): domain Bacteria; kingdom Bacillati; phylum Actinomycetota; class Actinomycetes; order Kitasatosporales; family Streptomycetaceae; genus Streptomyces; species Streptomyces sp. NPDC041713. The sequence goes on along the minus strand of NZ_JBVIZY010000003.1, from coordinate 369,050 downwards.
GGACTTCTGCACCACCGTGCTCGGCGCGGACGTGCTCTACCGGCTCGGACCCGTCGAGGAGCCCGACAGCGACTGGATGGCGCGCCAGCTCGGCGTCCACCCGCGCGCCAGCGCGCACATCGCGATGTTGCGGCTCGGCCCGGACGCGAACCTGGAGCTGTTCCAGTACACGGCGCCCGAACAGCAGCTGAAGGCCCCGGAGTTCACCGACGTCGGCGGCCACCACATCGGCATCCACGTACGCGACCTGGACGCGGCCCTCGCCAAGGCCGCCCGCTCCTCGCACGTCCGCGTCCTGGGCGAACCCCGCACCGACGCGGGCGGCCCGACGGCCGGCAACCGGTGGATCCACCTCCTCACCAACTGGGGCATGCGCATCGAACTGCGCCAGCTCGCCGCCGAGTTGCCCTACGAGCGGGACACCGAAGCGCGCGTGTACCGCCCCGACGGGGAGTGGCAGCGCGGCCTGCCCGGCGCCCTCGGCATCGGCCACGTCGGCTACTCGGTGGCCGACCTCGACGAGGCCGTCGCCTTCTTCACCGGACCGATGGGCGGCGAACTCGTCTACCGCACCGCCGAGTCCCTGGACGCCGCGACGGCGCGGAGCCAGTACGCGGTGGAGGGACCGTTCCGCAAGGAGACCGCGGCGATCCGGCTCGGCCCGGTCACCACGGTCGAGCTCAGCGCCTTCGAGGCCGAGGGCCGCCGCACCGAGCGCCCCCGCAACAGCGACGTGGGCGGCCACCACCTCGCGTTCTTCGTCGACGACGTCGCCCGCGCCGCCGCCTGGCTCGACCGTACGGAAGGCGCCGAGGTGCTCGGCGACCCGCAGCTGATCGAGGACGGCGGCCCGATCCACGGCGACCGCTGGGTGTACTTCCGCGGCGTGGGCGGCTTCCAGCTGGAGGTGCTCAACATGCCGCCCGGCATGCCGTACGAGCGGTACACGCCGGCCCGCAGGTTCGGGCCGAGCCCGCGCTGGACCAACCGCTGACCGGCACCGCCGGCAAGGAATGGCAAGGAATCAGGAAGGGGTGGGGGAGTGCGCTGGGACGACATCTACGTGGCGAGCGCGGCCGCCGAGTTCGGGGAGCTGCAGACGGGCCGGGAGGCGGTGGCCGCGGGCCTGCTGCCCGCCGAGGAGATCGAGCGGAGCGCCCAGCGCTCCGTGTCGGTGAGCGCCGGGCGCAGCGGCCCCGAACTCGCCGTCGCCGCGGGCCGCACGGCGCTCGCCGCGAGCGGCAGGGATGCGCGCGACGTGGGGCTGCTGATCCACGCCGACTGCTGGTACCAGGGCCTGGAGTTCTGGAACACGGCGGCGTACGTCCAGGACCAGGTGCTCGGCCACGGCGACTGCGTGGCGTACGAGCTGCGCCAGATGTCCAACGGCGGGATGAGCGCCCTGGAGAACGCGGCGGCGCGCCTCACGGCGATCCCCGCCACGGGCGCCGCCCTGGTCACCACGGGCGACCGGTTCGCCGACCCGGCCTTCCCGCGCTGGAGCACCGACCGGGGCCTCGCGTTCGGCGACGCGGGCACGGCCGTCGTCCTCTCCCGCAGGCCGGGCCCGTTGCGCCTCGTCGCCACGGCGTCCTTCTCGCAGCCGATGCTGGAGGGACTGCACCGGGGCGACGAGCCGTTCCGGCCGAGCGGGAGCCAGGCGGGCCCGCTCGACCTGGTGGCGCGCAAGAAGGGGTTCCTGCGCGGGCGCTCCCAGGACGAGATCACCACGCGCAACGAGACCGGCATGATGTCCGCCGTCAAGAACTGCCTCGCGGAGGCGGGCGGCGACATCCACGACATGGTGGCCGTCGTCGTGCCCTTCTTCGGCGCCCGGCTCTCCCGCCTGCAGTGCCTGGCCCCGCTCGGCATCGGCCCCGAGGTGACGCTCCAGGAACTCGGCCTGACAGTAGGCCACTTGGGCGCGGGCGACCAGGCGGCCGGGGTGGCCAAGCTCCTGGCGGACGACACGCTCCGCAGCGGCGACAGGGTGCTGCTCGTCGGGGTGGGCGCGGGCTTCAGCTGGACCTGCGCGGTCCTGGAGAGAACGGGTACGGGGAGGCAGCGGTGAATCACGCCTGGAAGCGCCTGCGGGCGGAGGGCGTCGACGTATGGATCGACGTCTCGGCGACCCCCGGAGGCGCCGCGCGCGAGGTCCGGCGCGCGCTCGCGCAGGGCGTGCCGGCGGGGGCCCGCGTGGGCGGTGCGTCCGTGGAGGAGATCAGGCAGGCCTGCGACCAGCTGCTCCCGCTGCACCGCGCGAGCGGGGGAGCGAAGGGTTTGGTCTCGGCCCCCCTGCCGGAGGAGAAGACGCCAGGAACGAGCACCGGAACCAGTACTGATGCCGCCTCCTGGGCCGCGAGGGCCCGCACGCTGCGGGACGAGGTGGCGCGCCCCAACCTGGTCGTCCGCCTCCCCGCGGGGGCGGCCGACGCGGCGACGCTGCGGGCCCTGTTCGCGCTGGGTACCGCGGTGGAGGTGGCGGGGGTGTGCTCGCCGTGCCAGTACGGGCAGGTGGCGACGGCGCTGCTGACGGCCCTGGACCGGCCGCACGCCGCTCCCGCCCGCACGCCGTCCCTGATCTCCTTCGACGTCGCCGCGCTGGAGCGGCACGTCGACGCCCGTCTCGACCTCATCGGCTCCGACGAGGCGAAGGCGCTCCGGGGCCGGGCCGGCCTGGCGTGCGCGCGCCTGGCGCACCGTACGCACGAGATGACGTTCTCGTCGGCGCGTTGGGGAACGTTGGCGGCCGCCGGTGTCCCTGAGCCGAGGCCGCTGTGGGTGACGGCCGGCACGACGCCGGCCCGCGCGGCGCACGCGGTGCAGGAGCTGGTGACGCGGGGAACGGCCACGTCGATGACGCCGGCGGCGGCGCGGGTCCTGGCGGACTCCGGCACGGTGAGCGGCGACCGAGTATGGCGCCACTACGCCGACGCGGAACGCACGCTGGCGTACCTGGCCTGGTTCGACATCCTGGTGGATTCCCCGGCCACGGAACCGCCCCCGGCCCCCCGCACAACCCCCCACCGCCACCTACTCCCGGCCTGACGAGAACCACCACCAACGGCCCCGTAAGGGGCGCGGGGAACGCCGCGAACAACCACACTCCACCCGGCAGCCGACAACGCGCCCCTTAAGGGGCGCGGGGAACGGCGCGAGCAACCACAAAACACCCGCACCCAACAACGAGCCCGTTAAGGGGCGCGGGGAACGGCGCGAGCAACCACAACAAACACCCGCCGCTCACATCAATCCACGCCCCGGAGGGGGGCCAGGTCCAAGCTCCCCCGCCCCGTAACCACCAGCCACGCCGGCAACGCCGCCACACACAACACCGGCAACAACGCCAAGTCACTCACCACCACCGCCGCCGTGAAGAGGCTCAACCACCCCTGCCGCGTCGTCGCGAGCAACACCCCCAGCACCGCACAAGTGATCGCAAGAGAAACCGGCACCGCCCCCACCACCGCGTGCGCGAACATCCCGAGCGCCACCCCCACGAACACCGCAGGAAAGATCCGCCCACCCCGGAACCCGCACGTCCCCGCGACCACCAGCGCCACCAGCTTGACCACGGCCAACAGCAACAGATTCCCCGCCCCGTGCTCGCCCGCGTGCTCCGTCAGCTCCTTCATCTCGTCCAGGCCCTTGAACAGCGTCAGATGCCCCCCGAGCGCCCCCAGCGCCCCCAGCACGAGCCCGCCCACCCCCACCATGAGCACCGGGTGCCCGAGCTGCCCGAGCTGCCGGAACGCCCGGTGGACGAACGGAAACGCGTACACCGCGCCCAGCGCGACCACCGCCGCCCCCGTACTGATCACCACCGCCGACACGACGTCGACCAGCCGCGCCCCCGGATAGGGCGGCACGTCGATGCGGAACGTCGGATGCGCGACGAGCACCGTCGTCAGCGCCCCCGCCCCCGCCGCCACCAGCGGCGCGAACAGCCGGTCCCACAACGGCCGCGGATCGTCGCCCATGCTGACCTCGGAGAGGATGAGCGCCGCCGCGACGGGCGTACCGAAGAGCGCGCCCACCGTTCCCGCCGCCGCGAGCGACACCCACAGGACGGCGTTCGTACGGGGCATCGCCCGCATTCCGAGCGTGTACGCGAGGGCGATGTTGATGGCCGTGATCGGGTTCTCCGGACCGAGGCTCACCCCGCCCGCGAGGCCGATCACCACGGCCAGCGCGAGACCCGGCAACACCCGCACCGGCAACGGCGGATCGATGAGCCCCGTCGTCGCCGGATCGGGCCCCGCGTGCCCCGGCACCGCCCACACCACGACCCCGACGACGACCCCCACCACGGTGAGCGTGCCGAAGATCCACCACGCCGACGTCCCGGACACCCCCAGCGCGTCCGGCAGCCGCTCCCACAACGTGATCTGGATCCGCTCGGCGACCCAGCTCAGCGCGAGCAGCAAAAGGCTCGCCCCGACCCCGACGAGCAGGGCCGGGACGATCAGCGGAACCAGCGCGCGGGCCTGCGGCGGCAGACTCCCGAGCCCCGCGGCCCGCGCGCGTGCGGCCGCGCTCAGGGCCCTGCGATGTCGGAACGGTCGTTGCACAGCGCCCAGATGACGAAGACGCCGATCGCGATCGAGATGAGCGCCCACACCGGCGTGTACGGCAGCCACAGGAACTGCGCCACGATGGCGAGCGCCGCGAGCGCGACGCCGCTGCCCTTCGCCCAGCTCGCACCCTTGAGGATGCCCCAGCCCACGACCGCCACGAGGATGCCGAGGACCAGGTGGATCCAGCCCCACGTGGTGAGGTTGAACTTGTAGACGTAGTCGCCGATCCGCTCGTAGACGTCGTCCTTGGCGATGCCCGCGATGCCCTCGAAGATGCCGAGGATGCCGTTCACCAGCATCAGCACGCCGGCGAACATCGTCCCGCCGGCCGCCCAGGGGCTCTCGGCCTTCGTCCCGTGGTGGTGGTGACGCTCGTGCCGCTCGTGCCGCTCGTGCTGACCGTGCTGACCGTGCTCCGGTGTGCCGGGTGCGCTCGCGCTGCTCATGGCCACCCCTCTTGTCTCGACGTCAGAGACTCCCAGCGTCCGGCGGGCCGCGGACGGCGGCGACCGGGGCGGGGCCGAACGGGTTACGTGATTCCGGTCACCTCGGCGCGGTCGATTGATTACGCTGAGCTACATGGTCAAACCGCGCGACCTCGATCCCACGGCGTCCCCTTTGGACTACTACGGCTCCGAACTGCGCCGCCTGCGCGAGGCGGCGAGCCTGAGCCAGGCGGAGCTGGGCTCCTGCGTTTTCGTCACGGCGTCCCTGGTCGGCCAGGTCGAGACGACGAAGAGGGTCCCGACGAGGGACTTCTCCGAACGGGTCGACGCGGCACTGGGAACCGACGGCCACTTCTCGCGGCTCGCGGGGTTGGTGTTGCGGAGCCAGTTGCCGACCTGGTTTCAGGCGTACGCGGAGATGGAGGCGAGGGCGACCTATATCTCCACGTACCAGGCCCAGTTGGTGTACGGGCTGTTGCAGACGGAGGAGTATGCGCGTGCCGTGCTGAGCACTGGTATGCCTAAGAATCTCGACGACCTCGTTGCTGCCCGAATGGAACGTCAGCGGCTACTGGAACGGGAGCGGCCGCCACTGTCCTTGGTGATTCTCGACGAGGCCGTTCTGCACCGCCCGGTTGGAGGACGGGACGTCATGCGGGACCAGCTATGTCACTTGCTGAACTTCGTCGACAGACGCTGGACGAGTATCCAGGTGCTGCCCTACTCGGTCGGTGAACACGCCAGCCTCATTGGCTCGTTCAACCTACTGCGCTTCGACGGGGACCCTGAAATCGTCTACACGGAGGATCTGATCTCCGGCCACATGACCGCCAACCCCGAAACTGTCCGCGAAGCCGCCCGCCGTTACGCTAACTTGCAGGCCGCTGCCCTCCCGGAAGGGAAGTCGGCGGAGCTGATCAGCCGCGTACTGGAGGAAAGCTATGGCGACCAGTCAGGATCTGCCCAACTCGGGGTGGCGTAAGTCGTCGTACAGCGGTAACACCGGCGGCGACTGCATCGAATGCGCCCCCCTCAACGGCACGACGTGGCGGAAGTCGTCGTACAGCGGAAGCACCGGCGGCGAATGCATCGAGTTCGCCCAAGCCCCGTGCAGCGGAGACATCGCGATCCGGGACAGCAAGAACCCCGAAGGCCCCACCTTCACGGTCAACGCAGCCGCCTTCGGCCACTTCGTGGACGCCGCCGTCAGCGGAGATCTGCGCCGATCCGGTCGGCGATAGCCGAGGCCATCCGCCGGATGCCCGGCGAACGGACCGGGCAGGGCCGGGACTTCGCCATGGTCGGCGCCAGACAGAAGTGCAGGTAGTCGTCGCCGCTCCGGTGCAGGGCCGCGCGCCCCGAGCCACAGTACGAGGGGTGCGCGCGCTCGTACGCCGTGCAGGGGAGCGTCTCGACCCACGTGTAGCGGTCGGACGCGGGGGCGACGGAACGGCCCGCATCGGCGACGAGGTCACCGGAGGCCTTGGCCTGCGCCTGGTAGAGGCCGTTGACGCCACGTACGCGGTCGGGCGTGATGGGGTCGGGCCCCTGCAGCACCCACACGACACGCGGCCGCCCCCGGCCCCCCCCCGCGGCGTGGATCTGCGCGGCCAGCCTGCGCGCGTCGGCGGCGTACCGGTCGTAATACCGCGCGCGCTGCTTGTCGTACGTGATGCCGTCCATGCAGGGCGTGTAGCCCCACGCGTTGCCCCAGAACTGGAGGACCACGTAGTCGGGTTGCTGCGCGCGGACGAGCGCGGCGGCCTTGTCCTGGTCGGGGACGAGGGAGTCCTCGCCGGTGCCGTCGAGGTAGTCGCAGAGGGTGGTGCCGGAGTAGGGCGCGCTGCGGTAGCGGGCGCCGAGCCGGTCGCGGAGGTGGGCGCCGAGGACCTCCTGGTTCTCCATGGCGAGGGAGTCGCCGAGGTAGAGGACCTTGGGGGCCTTGGAAGTCCTGGGGGCGTCGGCGGGCGGGTTCCGCGCGGCGCGCTGCCGGTTCGTGGCGGAGGGCGGCGGCGTGGAGGCGCGCGGCGAGGCGGAGGCGCCGTCCCGTGCCGCGCCGGACGGAGCCTCCGGCAGTGCGGCGGCCTTTCCACCGTCGTCCCCGCCCCCGCCCCCGGGGTCCCCGCACGCGCCGAGCAGCAGCACGCCGGCCAGCACGCCCACGACCCACGGGTTCCGTGTCCGTTCCCGTATCCGCTCCCGTATGCGCATGCGGCAACTCCCGCCCCAGACAGCCGAAATGGCCCCCAGGCAAACACATGGGCGGGATGGACGGAAGGCATCCGCCTGCCAACTCGGGTCCGGGGTCGGGCCGGGGTCAGGGCCGGGGTCAGGGTCGGGCGACGCGCTCGAAGTGGTGGGCCAGGGCGCGGAAGGACTCCTTGGGCTCCCAGTGCCAGCCGGCGGCCGGGTCGTCGGGCCGTTTCCAGATCGTCTTGGTGAGGCTGTAACTCGCGAGGTCGAGGTCGTGGCGTGGGTCGTCCGGCCGGTGCGGGGCGTCCGGAGTGACGAACTGGTAGACGAGGGCGGCGTGCAGGTTCATGGACTCGAAGACGTCGAAGAGGTCCAGGAGATACGCGGCCTGGGCGCGCTCGCTGCGGCGCAGGCCGGGGGCGATCTCCGGGGGCTCCTTGGTGTAGTCGACGGCGTCGTGCCAGCCCATGCCGCCGTCGCGGGGCGCGTTCTCGTACGTACAGGAGCCGCACTCGGTGACGGCGACGGGCTTGCCCCAGCGGCGGTAAGGCGTGAGCTCCTTGACGTAGGCGGCCCGACTGCGGTGGTAGCCGTAGTAGTTGACGCTGACGACGTCGAAGAGGGACCAGTCGACGTCGTCGTCCTGCGCGGCACCGTAGGTGAGAGGGCCGTGGAAGACGGAGCGGCCGGTCCTGGCGGCGCGGGCGATGAAGTCGTGCAGCCGGCGGACCATCTTCTCCGGGTCGAAGGTGCCCTTGAGGAGGTTCTCGACGCGTTCCAGGGCGTTGTCGCCGGGCACGATCCCGGGGACGAACAGCACGAACTCCGCACCGACGCTGAGGTGCACGTCCGCGCCCTGGCGCCGCAGCCGCTCGGCGTGCCGGCCGGTCTCCGCGATGTGGTCGAGGATGTCGCGGTGCGGGGCGTCGGCGAGGCGGGGCTGGAGCCAGACGCGCAGGCCGCGCTCGGCGGCCTCGGACGCGGTGGCGGCGAGCCGGTGCACGCCGGTGCCGAAGACGGAGACGGTGTCGGCGTGCAGGTCGTGCCGGATGGCGCGGAGGTCGGCGCGCATGCGGGGGGCGGTCCAGCGGGTGGCGGGGGACTCGCCGTCTCCTACTTCGTAGCAGACGCCGCGGTGGGTGAGGCGGGGGTGCCGGGTTCCGGGTGCGGCGGCGGCTTCGGTGGGGCCGAGGCCGTTCAGTGCCCCGGCCGCACCGAGGCCTCCCACGGCACCGGCGACCCCGAGGGCGCCCGCCAGGAACCGTCCCCTGCTGATGCCGCCGGCCTTGCTGCTGTCGTTATGCGCCATGTCGCTGGCTCCCGCCCGTTGTGGCCCCGCGCCGCGACCCGTGCCGCCGCACGACGCCAGCATGGTGAGGGGAGGGGGACGGGTTCATCGTCCTTTGGTCGACCGCACGGGTCCGGTGGGCTGAACTCCCGTACCCGTAAGCCGACTTAGGGTTCACGCCGTGCCGGCCGGTGACTCCGGCCCGTCCGACGCGAGCGACCGGAACGCCGTACACAGGAGCCGCACGCTGCGCCGGAACTTCTCGTCCTGGCCGAGCCGGGGCATCTGCTCCATGACGAGGGGGAAACGGGCGCACAGGTCGGCGTAGACCTCGGCGGTGACGGGGGGTGGCGCGGCGCCCTGGGACTTCCCGTCCGCCGCGCCCCGCTCCTCCGCGCCCCGCTCCTCCGGGCGCTCCTGGAGGACGAAGCCGGTGACGTGGCTGAGGAGGGTGTCGGCCGCGATGCCCGCGTCGTCGACGGGGACGCCCGCGCCGACGAAGGTCGCGAGGAGCCGCTCCATCAGGGAGAGGGCACCCGTGCTGAGCGTGCCGGGGCTGTCGGCGAGGAGGAGGGCGCCGCCCGGGTGCCGCAGGAGGCTCCTGCGCAACTCGGTGGCCTGCGCCTCGATCCGGTCCTGCCAGGTCGCGTCGGGCGGAAGGGCGGCGAGGGCGGTGCCTGCGGCGTCGTACGCGTGCCGGCAGACGCGGTCGGCCATCAGCGCGAGCAGTTCGTCCTTGCCGCGCACGTGGTAGTAGAGGCTGCCCGCGTGCGCGCCGAGCCGGTCGGCCACCTGGCGCATGGAAAGGCCGTGGTACCCGGTCTCGGCGAACGTGGCCATACCTGCGTCGACGATGCGCTCCTTGGTGAGCTTCATGCCTCCACCGTAACAGCGTTTCAAACGCTGTTTGAAAACGGGTCAGGCGGTGCTAGCCTCGGCATCGACCGGTTTCGAACACTGTTGGAAAGGCTGGTTCGGGGGACATGGGCGGACTGTTGTTCAGCGTGACGACCGCGGCGTTGATGGTGCTGATGGCCAAGTGCGGGCGCGCACTGATGGAGCCGATGGCGGCCGGCGAAGGCGCCGGGGCCCGTACGTCGGGGCTGGACGCGCTGCGGGGCCGGCCGTTCCCATGGGCCACGGCCGTCCTGGGCGGCCTCGCCGTGGCGGGCGTACTGCTGCAGCTGAGCTGGTCGGGGGCGATGGAGGCGCTGGACGCCGACCCGTCCGAGAGCGGCTGGTGGCGGGTGTTCACGTCGGTCTTCATGCAGAACGGCGGGGTCGGGGGCGCGCTCTGGAACATCGCGACGCTCGCGGTCGTGGCGGCGCTTGCGCACTGGTACTGGGGCGGCGGCCCGACGCTGCTGTTCTTCCTGTCCGGCATCCTCCTGCCGGAGCGGATCGACGACCTGCTGGGCATCGGCGGCGGCACGAGCACGGATCCCCGCAATTTCGCGGGCAGTTCGGGCGCGACGTACTTCCTGGGCGCGACGCTGGCGGCGGCCCTGCTGCTGCGGACCTTCACGTCGTCGAAGGGTGACGTGAAGGGGGCGGGCGGGGTTGCGGCGGGCGGCGCTGTGACGGGCAACTCCGTGACGGACCGGCTGCTCGCGGCGGCGGTCCCGGCCCTGGGCCTGGCGATGTGGTTCACCCAGGAGAACGGCCACGGTTTGGTGGCGGCGTACGGGTTCGCGCTGGGGGCCGGGGTGTGGGCGGTGTGGCGCAGACGCGGGGAGTCGGGGACGCGGGCGGGCGCGGGGCCGGAGGCGGGGCCGGGGACGGCTGAGCGGCGTCCCCGGACGACGTCGGGCTGCTGAGCCCGCGAGCCCCCGGCTCCCCCTCGGGTGCGGTGGGCTATCGGGCGACGAACTGGGTCAGGATCGCCTGGACCTCATAGATGTCGACGCCCTTGGTGAAGGTCTTCTGCATCGGCGTCGGGTTGCTGGAGATCCAGATCTTCAGCTCGGCGTCGAGGTCGAAGTGCCCGGCGGTCTCCACCGCGAAGTGCGTGATGCTGCGGTAGGGGATCGAGTGGTACTCGACCTTCTTGCCGGTGATGCCCTGCTTGTCGACCATGATCAGCCGACGGTCGGTGAAGAGCATCGTGTCGCGTATCAGCGTGTACGCGGCGTGCACCTGCTCCCCGTGCCCGAGCAGCCGCGCGTACTCGCCCTGCGCCTTCATCGGGTCGACGGTGTGCGCGTTTCCGAACAGTGCCATGGCAGGCCCCCCTGTGATTCGTGTGACTGCCAACTGTATCCGGGCGGGTTGGCGGGGGCTGGGCCACCGGAGCCGGGGGCGGGCCCACCGGAGGCGGGGGAGGCGGGGTTACTTGGGCGGGTGGAGCTTGCGGAAGTACGTCCAGCTCGTCTCGTTCGGCTCGGTCCACTTCTCCGGGGCGTGCGCGAACTTGGGGTGGTGCTCGGCGACGTAGGCGCGGGTGCGGGCGGGCACCTCCTCGTACGAGCGCAGCTTGCGGCCCCGGCAGTGGTACGTGAGCCCGCCGGGCCGCTGCCCGCGCTCCATCCACGGCAGCCAGGGGGACATCCGCGTCCACGACATGGTGGCCGGCACGCTCGGCGCCGGCCCGGCCAGATCGGCCCGGCCGACGAAGAACTGGAAGAGCTCAAGCGCCTTGTACGTGTCCCCTGCGGAGTTGAGCGGGTACTGGGCGACGGGCAGCGGGGACGGGTAGGCGAGCGGGATCTCCAGGCTGAGGCAGACCTGGTCCCCGAGGTCGGTGGCCGGGACGGGGAAGGGGCGCCACCGCTGGTTGGCCGGGTCGTTCCACACGTGGGCGACGGGCAGCCCCTGCCACTCCTCCAGGATCTCGCCGCTGACGGGGTCGAGGTAGAAGGCGGCCTCGCGGCTGAGGAGCCGGTACGCGTCGGGCCCGTCCTCGGCGTGCTGGACGAGCCGCGAGACGTTGAGCCCCTCGAACCCGAAGAGCCGCGTGTAGGGCTCGTCGGGCGCCCATGAGTAGACGCTCCCGGACCACCAGTAGGTGACTTCGGCACCGTCGAGCGAGGCCCGGGTCCGGGCGAGGTCGCGGAGGGATTCGGCGGGGGTCTGCGGGGTGGGGGTCTGCGGGGCGGCCGGTTCCGGTATGGGGGAGGTCATGCGAGTACTTTGCGGGATGTGTGGGCCCGGGGGGCGGAGAACGGGGCGCTTCAGTGGCTTTCAGTGGCTTTCAGTGACTTGAGTGGCTTCAGTAGCGGCCCAACGCGCCCGGAACCAGGTTGGTGCCGCACCGGGGACAGTCCGCGCTCCGCATCTTGATCGGGTGGACGAGCAGCGCGCACACGGGACAGATGTAGGCGTTGACGTCGGAGGGGCGCCGGCCCCGGGGCGCGTCCAGGAGGACGTCGCCGTCGCTGCTCCGGACACAGAGGCTGCCGCATCCGTCGCAGGACCAGGACTCGGCGAAGGTCGTGGGCAGGGTCCGGCACACGGGGCACCCCGACTGCGCCTCCTCGGGCGTCCAGGGCCGTTCGTCGGTCACCGGGACGGTCATCTGGACGGTCACAGGGGGCGGGCGAAGGGGTGGCGGCGGGTGCGTCGGCGGTGGGTACGTCGACGGCGGGTACGCCGGTACGGGGCGGCGATCAGCTCGGCGGCGCGGGGTGGTTCGGTGGGGTGGGGCGGCGCCCCGACACTCCTGCAGACCGCGGCGGGCGAGGCGGGCGCGGCGGGCGCGGCGGGGGAGACGGGTGCGGCGACGACCCCGGAGCCGACGGAGACTTCGGAGCCGACGGCGACTTCGGGAACGACGGGCGTGGCCGACGCCGCGCAGGCCATGCTCGTCACCCTCTGGAACGTGGCCATGGCGGGCGGCGGCGTCTTCGGCGGCGTCCTGCTGGGCCTGGCCGGTACGTCGTCGTTCCCCTGGACGATCCTGCTGCTCCTGATCCCGGTGCTGCTGGTGGTGACGGCGGCGAGGCGCCACGGCTTCCCCACGAGGAACCGCGCCTGACGTGACGGCGAGGAACCAAGCCGGACAGAATCCCCTCCTTTTGGGAAAGGCCGATCAACCCACCAGGGCCCCTGGGACGGAACCACCAGGGCCCATGGGACGGAAAGGGAGGGGCGGACCAATGATGACCGTTCTGCTCGCCATCGTGGCCGTACTCGCCGCCGCGGGCCTCGCCGCGACGATCTGGTCCTCGCGGGGCGGCGCCCCGCGCTGGGTCCGCGGCATCGCGAAGGCGACGATCGCCACGGCGGACGTCGCCGTGTCCATGAACAAGGCGAACCGCCGCCGCAACAGCCGTTACACGAGCGGCAGTTACAGCGGCGACCCCGGAGGCGGCGACGGCGGCAGCGGCTAACCCCGCCCGCGTACCGCCTCACCCCCCCCACGTACGGCCCCACCCCCCACCGACTGTCGCTAAGTCCCTCCCTCCCTACCTACCGCCCCACAAAAGTGATCCGCCCGGCGGCCGGCGGACGCACCGGAGAGCCGGGGCCGGAGGAGTGCTTCTCCAGGTACCGCACGAGCGCGTCCAGATGCGTGACGCCCCCGCCCTCCCGCTCGGTCCCCTTCTCGAACGTGCCGAAGCCGTTGCCCCCGCTCGCGAGGAAGTCGTTCGCGGTCACCCGGTACTTCGCCCCGGCCCGGACCCGCTCCCCCTTCACCCTCACCGTGTCCGTCAGCAGCCGGGCGCCGCCGGAACGGCTCATGTCGACCGAGTACCGGAGCCCCGAAGACAGCTGCAGGAACAACGGATCGTCGGCGTTGGCGCCGGTGAACTGCTCCTTCAGTACGGCGATCAGCTGCGCACCGGTAAGGGTCATCGTCGTCAGCGAGGTCGAGAAGGGCTGGGTGCGGTACGCGTCGGCGTACGTGACCGCACCATCACCCGCGTGCACGAGATCGGCGCGCATGCCACCCGGATTGAGCAGGGCGAGATCGGCACCCTTGTCGGCGGTCGCCTCCGTCTGCGCGTCCGCGAGGAGACTGCCGAGCGGGGTCTCCTTCTTCGGCGAGCCACGGCCCGGCAGATCGCCGGAGACGTAGCCGACGGTCCGGTCGGCGACCGTGGAGGACCGCTTGCGCCAGGTCTCCACGAGGTCGGTCATCCCGGGATGCTTCGGGGTGCTGACCGGCACGACACGGTTCTTCGCGCGGACCGTCCCGCGGATGACGTCCCCGCTGCCGTCGAGGCGGAAGCGGAGGTCCGTGAAGGACCGCCCGAAGGAGTCGGCCTGCGTCACCGAACGCGGCTTCCCCTCCGGGTTCTTGACCGTGCATTCGTACGCGTCGTGCGAGTGGCCGCTGACGACGAGGTCCACCGCGCCCGGCGCCTTCCGCGCGATCCCCTTGACCCGGCCGCGCAGCTTGGCCGCGGGCCCGCCGTCGTCGCAGTCACCCTGTCCCGCGACGCCGTGCGCGGCCTCGCCCTCGTGGACGAGGAGCACCTGCGCCTTGACGCCCATCCGCGTCAGTTCCTTCGAGTACCGCTGCACGACCGGCAGTTCGTCCTTGAACTCCAGGTCGCGGATCTGGGAGGCGTTGATCGAGGCGGGCGCGTCCTTGGTGACGAGACCGATGAAGCCGATCCGCTGCCCGCCGGGCAACCGCTTCACGTCGTACGGCCGCAGCAGCGGCTCACTGCTGCCCTTACGGGTCACGTTCGCGGCGAGATACGGGAAGTCCGCGCCGTTGTACCCGCCGCCGGGCGCGCACCCGTCCTCGGGGTGACAGCCGCCGCCCGCCATGCGCTCCAACTCCCGGGCGCCCTCGTCGAATTCGTGGTTGCCGACGGAACTGACGCCGAGCCCGAGCTGTTCGAGCGCCTCGACGGTGGGTTCGTCGTGGAAGAGCGCGGAGAGGAGGGGACTGCCCCCGATCATGTCGCCGGCACCCACGGTGAGCGAGTTCGGCTGCCCGGCGCGGGCCTTCTCCACGAGGGTGGCGAGCTGCGGCACCCCACCGGCCTGCACCCCACTCCCCCTGGCACCTCCGCCCCCGCCTGCGCCTCCCCCTCCGCCGCCCCGCACCACGCGTCCGGCGGCTCCCTCCACCGGGTCGAGATTGCCGTGCAGATCATTGAGCGCGATGAGCTGCACGGGCACGCCACCCCGGGAGCCGTGCGCGGGGGCGGCCGCGGCCACGGCCGCCCCCGCCGGCTTGGCCGCCCGAGCGGACGCGGACGCTTCCGCGGGGCCCCCGAGGCTGGGCACGAGCAGGACGATCCCCAGCGCGAGAGCGGCACAGCCGAGGACGACACGTTTGAAGAGGCAGGCGGAACGAGCGGACGTGCGATGCGCGAATTCAGTCACGCTCGGAAGTTATAAAGTTACGTATCGTATGGACGCCGGACACGCCAGAGCCGGTCGGATTGTCACTCCATGAGCGCCCGGGGGCGAGTCGCCGTCTGCCCGGCGAGGGGCTGACGCGGGCCTGACGCGGGGGGCGGCCGTGGGGCGGGTCGGACCTTAAGGTGTGCGGATGTCGATACGGGTGGTTGAAGGTGTGGCGGGGACGGGGCCGAAGGCGCTGCCGGCTTATGTGATCGAGGTCGGGAACGAGCCGCTGGCGGGCCCGGCGCGGAACTCGGTGGGCGGCTGGCCGTACCTCGGCGCGGAGGAGGACGACGGGGGCGGTACGGGAACGAGCACCGCTACCCGTACGGGTATGGGTACGGGTACGGGAACTGGCACCCCTACCCGTACGGGTAGGGAAACCGGCGCCGCTACCCGAACCCCCACCCCCACCCACCCCTGGCCCACCTGCTTCTGCGGCCGGCGCATGGCGCTGTTCTTCCAGCTCGACGTCCCCCCGGACATCGCGTACTTCGGCGGCGACCACCTCCTGGTCTTCCACTGCCGTACGCACAACGACGCGTCCGACCCCGACGTGACCGACGGCGGGCGGCTCGCGCCCCGCTTCTGGGAGGCTCCGCAGCCGAACTACCCGAGCCCGTTCTGGCGCGTACTGCTCCTGCCCGCCCCCGAACCCCAGGAAGGCACGAAGCCCGGCCCCGACCTCGTCCCCGACCCCGACGCCGAACCCTCCCTGCGCCCCCTGCCCCTGACACTCCAGCCCTTCGAGGACACCCCGGACCCCTACGGGTGCGGCGCCCAGGTGTTCAAGGTCGGGGGCATCCCCTCCTGGGCGCAGTCGCCCGAGCAGTACCGGTGCGCGTGCGGCGCCGAGCTCGCGTACCTCTGCCAGGTGCCCGAAGGCATGGAGTTCGGCGACGAGACCGACGCGCTGTTCCTCGGCAACGAGATCTACCTGCTGGCCTGCCCGGACCACTGCGACCCCGCCGCCGTCTGGCCGGTGAACCAGAACTGACCCGCGCGGCCGCCGCGATCAGCTCAGCGCCGCAGCCCCAGCGCGTCCCGCACCGTCCCGAACAGGTCGGTCTGGTTGGTGACGCCGAGGACCCGGTACGCCTGCGGGCCCTGCGCCGCGATCCGCACCTGCGTGCCGGTGTGCTCCTGCGAGGCGCCCGGCGTGTTCGTCGAGTAGTTGACCTTCAGCTGCTGGCCCTCGTCCGTGACGAGCGTGGAGGAGAGGCCGGGCGGCTGCGCGTCGAGCGGCACGATCTGGCTTGTGTGCGCGTGGTCCGCGGTGGTCACGACCAGCGTGTCGGGGTGCTCGGCCGCGTAGGCGCGGGCCACCTTCACCGCGCGGTCGAACGCCGCCGTCTCGCCGATCTGACCGCACGGGTCGGCGGCGTGGTCCTGCTTGTCGATCGACGCGCCCTCGATCTGCAGGAAGAAGCCCCGCTTGCTCTTCTTGGCCTTCTGCTTGGCCTCCAGCAGCTTGATGGCCTTGCTCGCCTGGTCCTGCAGCGCGGGCGTGCCGGCCGGGCGGCCCGGGTTGGCGGTCGTGCAGCGCTGCGGCTCGGTGCCGCCCTTGGCCGCGGCCTTGCCGGTCCACTCGACGGGTACGTTGCCGGGTGCGAAGAGCCCAAGGACGGGCTTGCCACCCTTGACGGCTCGCAACTGCCGGTCGTCCGTGACGACTTGGTACCCGAGACGCTTGGCCTGCTGGGTGACCGTGAGCCCCTTGTACTTGCCGTCGGTGACCTTCTGGTCGAACCGCTGCCTGCCGCCGCCGAGGAGCACGTCGACCTTGTGGTTGACGCTCTGCTCGGCGATGGACCCCGGCCCGCCCGCGGCGATGGTGTCCGTCGGGCACTTGGCCATGTCGGCGGGGCCCTGGCAGCTGCGGTCGGTGGCGTGCGAGGCGAGCACGGCGGGGGTGGCGTCCGTGAGCTCGGCGGTGGTGACGGACCCGGTCGCGTACCCCTTCTTCTGCGCGAGTTCGAGGATCGTCGGTACGGCCTTGTCGCTGCCCGGCGTCTTCGATATGCGCCCGTTGACGGTCTTCACGCCGGTGGCCCAGCCGGAACCGGAGGCGGCGGAGTCGGTGACGTAGTCGGGCGTGCCGTCCTTGTGCACCGAGTACGTCGTGTACGCGCCGGTCAGCGGGAACTTGTCCATGTCGAGCCGTCCGTTCGCCCCCACCGTGTAGTCCCGGGCGAGGGTGATCTCGGAGTCGCCCATGCCGTCACCGATGAGCAGGATGACGTTCTTCGCCGTGCCGTCCTGGATGGCCCGCCGGGCCTGGCCCCGGGTGTCGGAGGCCCCGGCGGAGGCGGTGACGGTCACCGCCACGGCGGAGGCGGCGACGACGGCCGCGACCACGGTCAGGCGACGACGGGTGGGGGACAGATGCGGTCTGACCACGGAGAACTCCTCGAAACGTCCTGGTACGGTCCGGCCACCTCACCAGCGCCACATGAACCGAACGGGACGTACGGGTGCCTTCTCGATGTCACGGGGACGACGCGAGTCACGGCGACGCGGCGGAAGCGGCGGCCCCTGGCGGGACGACGGGATTGGCGGACCCCGCGCCGCCCACGCCCGCGAAGCCGGCGATCGCCTCGCGCAGTGGCCCGGACGCGTCCTTCGGTGCGTCGCGCGTATCCAGACCCAGCACCTCGATGAGTCCCAGGCGCCCGCGCGGGCCCTCGACCCGCAACACACGTCGGACGGGGCCATCCGGCGAGGGATGGACCACGAGGGCGAGCGGGGCGGCAGGGTCGGTGTATCCGGCGATGTAGGTGAGGAGCTGGTGACGGTCGGTGGAGGAGACGTTCTTCTCCTCGTACCCCTTGTACTTCGCGTCGACGACCAGGAACCGGGTCGCGGTGCTCTCACCGGCCGGTGGCGGGAAGGCCAGCAGGGCGTCCGGCCGGAACGGGGGAGTCCTGTCGTTGAGGCCCCCGGACGTCCTGATCGCCCCTTCGTCCAGCCGGGCACTCCTTCCGCCCACCTGCACGGCCGCCTCGACGGCCATCCGCCGGACGACGTTCTCCCACAGGACGTTCAGATTGAGCAGCAGGCTTTTCGCACCAAAGCCGTGAGGCTCCAGCAGATCGGTGACGCCACCCCCGCCGAGCAGCATCCTGGCCCAGGCGTGCGCGGCCCGGTAGTGGGCGTTCAGTCGCGTATACCGGGCGCGTGCGAGCAAAGCGAGCGCGTCGAGCGGCTGCCGCGGGCAGGGGAAGTGCGCGGCGGCATCGAGCAGCCACTTCGTCTGCCGCGCGTCCGTCGACCGACGGGCCGCCACGGTCAGGGCGGCCCCGCACACCACGTTCTCCCAGCCGCCGTCCTCGTACTCGAAGGTCTGGAGATGGAGCCGGTCGACCGCCCCGTAGCAGCGGGTCGCCTGGGCCTCCACGTCGAGTCGCCCTCGCAGGGCGGAGTCGACGCGCTTCCGTCGTACGTAGTCCCGGCGCAGGCCACGTCCGAGCAACAGACGGCACTCGTGCAGCAGGGCGGCGGGCACGAGCCCCGCGTATCCGTCCCGGCCGATGGGCCAGTTGCGCAGCGTCTCGTCCGGCTCGCGCCGGTCGTTCGCGTAGCAGAGCCAGTCGATCAGACGTCTGCCGTCGATCTGAAACTTGGGCCGCACCACCAGCCGTATCCGATCGAGCTGGAGAACGCCGGTGGTAGCCCTCGCCTTGAGCACATATCCGTCCCGCGTCTCCGTGACGGCCACGCCAGTGGCCGCTCGAAGCCGGTCAAGGTCGTCCCCGTACAGCTTGGAGCGGGAAACGGTGACGGACTCGTGTTCCTTGAGGACCACCTCGTGTCCCGTCATCCGTGCATGACCTCGTCCAGTGCCTCCGTGGCGACGAACTCGTCGGCGAGGATCCCGGGCAGGTCCCGCGGGTTGGTCTGCACGACGCGCCCGGTGTGCTCGTTCACCAGCGAGCCCAGCACGCTTCTGAGCAGGTCGGGCTGGCCGAGGCAGTAGTCGGCCACAAGGGGCACGATCTCGTGGTGGAAGGCGTTGGAGAGCTGTTCCGCGGTGACGAGCGGCCGGTCGTCGGCGAGCAGATAGGCCTGACCGAGCAGATGGTCCGGCCCGAAGGCGACATCGAGCTTGGCATTCAGGCCTTGCAGGAAGTCGGCGAGCCCGAGGCCCTCGACCTCGCCGTCCAACACGTCCAGATCCGGCGGTACGTCGAGGAAGGCGAACCTGCGCCGGATCGCGGAGTCGATGTGGCCGACGCTCCGGTCGGCGGAGTTCATGGTTCCGATGATGCGGACGTTCCCCGGCACCATCTGCTGCCGCCCGCTCGTGGGCAGAGTGATGGAGAGGGAGTCCCGCTTGTCGAGTTCCAGCAGAGTGACCAGCTCACCCAGGATCCTGGGCAGATCCCCGCGGTTGATCTCGTCCACCACGAGCAGGAAGGTCTGGTCCGGGGCCGCAGTGGCCGCTGCGCAGACCCGCCGGAACAGCCCGTCCGTCAACTTCAGATGGAGCCCGGCACCATCCGCCGCTGTATCCGGCTTGAAGCCCTCGACGAAGTCCTCGTACCCGTAGGACGGGTGGAAGGTCACCAAGGTGAGGCGGGCGGCCGAGGCCCCCACCGGTACTTCTGACAACTCGGCCAGCGCCTTGCCACGGTCCTCCGGAGGCGCGTCGACGCGGTCGCCGTAACCCGCCATGGCCAGCGCGACGCTGAGGGCCAGGCGGGTCTTGCCGGTACCCGGCGGCCCTTGCAGGATGACCTGTCCCTTGTGGGCGAGCAGATCCCGGACCGTGCGTACCAGCTCGGGAAGCTCCGCATCCTGATCGGTGTCGGTCCCCGTATCGGTGCTCGTGCCGGTACCCGGTGCGGCATGATCGCCCTCGGCGAGAGCCGCCTTGCGCCCGTCCCTGATCTCCCGCCATAGCGTGGCCGACACCTTGGCGAGCGTCTGCTGCCAGGCGTGCCGCGGAGAGTCGAAGACCTGGTAGTAGGACGTGTCCCAGTCCACGCCCACGGTGTGCCGGTGGTCCTCCAGGCTGGCGTCGTACGAGTAACCGTCGGTGACCGTGCCCACCGCCAGCACCTCGGATTTCCCGTGGTTGGCAACGATCAGGTCGCCGGGCTCCAGGTCGCGGAAGGCGAGCAGTTGCCGGGCGAGCCGCAGATTCGCTCCGGTGCTGTACGGCCAGTGATGATCCAGGGCCTGCTTGAGCTCTTGGTCGCTCTCGTACTGCCCGAGGCTGTCGACCTCGTCCCACCCGATCCGGATGCGACGGTTGGCGAGGCAGTCGTGCCAGAGCATGGCCCGCTCGCCCGGCGAGATCTTCCAGATCATGCGATCCCGCGGCCGGGGGTCGTGGAAGGTGTACAGGAACCGCATGACCGCGTGCGGACTCCATCCACGGAACTCGGGTACGTTCCGCACGAGTTGGAGCAGTTCACGGTTGGCTCGCCAGGTCCGTACGCCGGAGGAGTACTGGTTCGGGCGGCGGCCCAGGAGCTCGGTGAAATGACGGACGTGCGGGGCCGAGAAGATCGGCAGGAACTGGCCGGGGAAGTAGATCGCCAGGGCCTTGGTGGTCAGAGCCTGCCCGTACGACAGTGACTCCAGCTCGTCGATGCGTTCGTACGCCTCCTCGCCGGCCGCCGCGAAGGCGCTCACGAACTCGTCCCGCACCTCCGCCCAGGCCTCACGCACGCCGAGCCCGCGCAGTGAACTCGGGACGACCCGCCATTCACCGGTCCTGTGCTGGAAAACGATGTGCTTCGCCGCGCTGCCGCCCCGGATGCTGCCGATGGTGTTGGTTCCGTACTCCAGCAGACGGCAGAACGAGTGCAGAGGGCTGGCGTAGGAGGCGGGCCCCAACGCGTATCGCTCCAGCGGAAGATCGGCCCAGGACTTCAGTGGGAACTCGTCCAACACTCGTTGTCGTTCTTGCTCCGCCCGGTCGGCGGCGC
The DNA here is from genome assembly GCF_055591085.1 of Streptomyces sp. NPDC041713. Taxonomy (NCBI): domain Bacteria; kingdom Bacillati; phylum Actinomycetota; class Actinomycetes; order Kitasatosporales; family Streptomycetaceae; genus Streptomyces; species Streptomyces sp. NPDC041713. The sequence continues at coordinate 348,307 of NZ_JBVIZY010000003.1, read as the reverse complement.
GTTCGGCCGCGTCGTGATCGAAGCGTGCGACGCGCGCCGCCAGGCCGTCGAAGAAGTCCCCACCCTCACCCATGCGAGCATTCTTTCGCATCCCGTGAACCCCACGCGGCGTTGCAGGGAACCTCATGGGGATCAGGGCGCCCGCCGACGAGACGAGCCCGGTGCCGAAGGCCGGACCCGGCGCCCCGGGGCGAGACCGGTCGAGCCCAGGGCGGCGTGCCGGACGGAAGTGGTCCGGCACGCCGCCCACCTGGCGTGCGCGCCCCGGCGCCCTCCCCCGTTGACACGGGCGCGGCGGCGGACACGGGCGACGGTCCCCCGAAACCGGAGCCTTGAGCTCCCGGCCCCGATCTCGCCGCCGGGCACGAGTCTTCCGGCCACCTCAGCCGGTGTCCTTGACCAGGAGCGCACACCCGTTGACCGCCAGCGCACGGCCGTAACGCGGTAACGCGGTAACGCGGTAACGCCGTGACACTGACCGTCAGCGCGCGGCCGTCGGACGTGACCGCGCGTACCCGGTCGCGAGCGCGCGAGCGCGTACGTCGCTGGGCGTCACCCCGTACGCGGCGCGGAACGCGCGGGTGAAGACGGCGGGCTGGGTGAAGCCCCAGCGGGCGGCGATCGCGCCGACCGGCACGGAGGCGAGGGCGGGGTGGGCGAGCGCGCGCCGGCACCGTTCGAGGCGGAGCTGCCGGATCCAGGAGGAGACGGTGAGCCCCTGCTCCTGGAAGAGCCGGTGCAGATAGCGGGTGGAGATGTGGTGGGCGACGGCGATGCTCTCGGGGTTCAGGGCGGGATCCCGTAGGTGACGCCGTATGTGGCTCTGCACGCGCAGCAGCAGGGTGCGCCGGCGACTCTCCGGCGGAAGTTCGCGCTCCCGGTCGAGATGCTGAGCGGCCAGATGCCCGACGAGGTCGACGAGGGTGTGGGAGAGCCGCTCGGAGGAGCCGTCCCCGTCCCCGAACTGCCCCACGTCATCCGTGACTTGACGCATGAAGTGGGCGAGCAGCGCCCCGAAACCCTCCTCCCCCGACATCGGTTTGGCGAGGACCGTGGCGAGCCGTTCGGCCGGGAAGGGCAGCAGGTGGCGGGGGAGCGTGGCCACGATGCTGCGGGTGGGGGCGTTGGGGGCGCCACTGCCGTCGAGGCGCCGCATCCACCCCGCGAAGGGTGAGGAGGAGTCGTAGAGGAGGAGGTTGCCGGCCCCGAACCGGACGTTGCGGCCGCACTGTTCGAACCCGCTGTGTCCCTGCAACGTCAGGGAGACCTGCAGACTGTCGGGGTCACCCCTACGGATGTGCCGCGCGGTGCGCCGCACCTCGGCCGACGGGTACGCCATGGTGGTCAGGGTCGTCGCCCCGAGGTCCACGTGGTCGACCCTGACGGGAAAGTCATCGGTGAAGTCGCTGTGCAGCGTCGTCGAGATCGGCGACGCGGACTTCTTCCCGTACCACCAGTCGAACCGCTCCGCCGGGGGCACGGCCTCGCTGGACAGGCTCGCTCGCATCATGCTTGCCCACTTCCTCGTACGCTCGTACGCCCCCCTCGTCTCCTCCGCCCCCTGTGCCCACGCCTCGCAGGCTGCGTCCGCAGGCAGGACGTCGACGCTAACCGAGACCGGCTACGGCCGGGGAGGCGTCCTGAGAGGCCGGCACGGTATTGGCTGGAACTGGCCGTCGCTGAGGCCCTGTTGGGTGCGGGGCCCGACCCCCGGCGGCTGACAGCGGTCCGTCCCTTGGGGAACGGTTCGTCCCGGCAGACTGACCCGAGCCTGCCCACCCGCGTCGAGCCGCCCCTCCCCGCCTAAGATCATCGCCATGGCGAAGCGCAAGGTCCGGCGGCGGGCACGGAAGATCCTGGGTGAGGACCCGATAGCCCTGGTCTGGTGCGAGCTGCACAAGCCGATCCCCGCCCCGCCCAAGGAGGTCCACCGCGCCGCGGGCAAGGGCCGGCTGAAGTCGCGGCACCACTGGCTGCTGTACGTGGGGGCGGTGGTGTTCTTCTTCCTCGTGGTCCCGTACATCCTGCTCGACATGTTCGTCGAGAGGCTGGGGGCGGCGCTGAACCGGGAGCGGGGCTGGTGGCGGATCGGCCCGAAGCGGCGAACCCGCGAAGCCAACGCCGACGCCAACGCCAACGCCGACGGCGGACCGGCTGACGACACCCCACCCCCTGACGCCCCCTTCGACGGCGACTGGTCCCTGACGGCGGGCCGCCTGCTGCTGCGCTGGTACAGCGACTCCCCCAGCAAGACCCGCCTGATCCTGCTGACGCAGGACCACATCCACGTGGCTGCGTCACCGGGCCGCCGCCTGTTCCCGACCGCGGCGGACGACTTCCGGACGGTGGCGGAATTCCCCCTGAGCGAGGCCCGCGCCGAGGGCGACCCGAACCAGCCACGCGGCTACGCCACGTTCAAGCTCCGCTTCAGCGACGGCTCATGGCTGGAGCTGGGCCACCTGACGGGCCCGTGCGACGCGGACCACTTCCTACGAACGATCAACGCCTGACCCCGACTACGGTCGCCTCATTCCGCAGCCTGCGCGACCTCCGCGACCTCCGCAGCCTCCGCGACCGAGTGACGGAGGGGACCCTGGCGACGACGCCTTGGCGACGAGTCGGCCGAGCGCTCCGCGTATGCAGGGCCCCGCCTACCGCTTCAGCGCCCGGTACCGCTTCATCAGCTCGGTGATCCGAGCCCGGTCACCCCGGCCATTGAGCTCGACCAGGAGATCGTCAGGGCACAGCGCATAGAAAGCGCCCCACCACCTCCGACCATGGTTGTCCCAGACCCGGTAGCCCCCCGGCACCCCTCTGGCCACGTACGTCTCCTGCTCACCGGCCGCCCCCACCCAGATCATGCCGCCCCCGCTCTCACGGGCACGCCCATTCACGCCCGCCCCCGCGCCCAGGCAACAAAGAACCCCCAGATCCATGACCTGGGGGTTCAACAAGAGCGGGTGACGAGAATCGAACTCGCACTCTCAGCTTGGGAAGCTCGGGTGATCTAGGCGAGTTTGGGCGTCTGACCTGCGACGGAGTGGCCTCGCAGACCTTGACGCTGGCGGCCCGTTGCCCCGCCGTTCCCCGTGGCTCCCCGCCCAACCTGGCACGGGTCTGGCACAGCCGGACTTCCTAGCTTATGAGATCACCAGCGTGGTGTGAGTTGGTCGAACTACGATCCCCCCATGACTGAGGAGACCATCACCGCCCTGCGCAACTATGACTACATGGTACGTACTTACGGCTTGGACGACGTTGAGCTTGCTTGGGACTCAGACACCATCATTCGGGGAGATGGGGGCTACGAAATCAATCTCTTGACCGAGCGCGGATTCACCCCCGCTACGAGCTGACCGGCGGTTATCCCAGCCCACCACTCACCCCGCTCCCATCCCGTCCGCCGTCGACCCACACACCGTGGAGCGGGCGTGGTTCATGGCGTCCAGGTGGAGCGCGCCACTGTACGAACGACCTGGACGCCATGGGCCGCGTCTGCTCGGCTCTGCCTGGGTCGATGGTGGACGGGATGGGAGCCCCCAACGCTCGCCACGATGTGCCCGCGGCCGGGAACGGAGCCCCCTCCATCCCGGTGCCGGCCGATCCCCCGCCGGAGGCATCGTCAGTGACCGTGGGCTGCGTTCGTCGGGTGCTCGACTCATAACCTCCGGGCCTATCCACGTGTGGGCGGGCGTCGGCGCAGCCGGGGCGGAGCGGGCCGAAGGCAGGAGCGGCAGCCCCGAGCGGAGCCGGGAAGCCCGCCCGGCGGAGCGGAGCGCAGCCGGGTGCTTGATGAGGTAGAGAAACTTGTAACAGCTCTTGGTCTCTCGGAGGCGGTGGTCTAGTTGCCGTCCGGGTCGGTCAGCTTCTGTCCGTCATGGGTTCGGATGTGGGGTGCCAAGTTGTCGGTGAGGGCGTCTGCGATGCGGACGCTGTAGGCCTCGCTCATCGCGTTCATGGCTTCGTCGGGGGTAAGCCATGTGACGGCGGTCGACTCGTCCGAGAGCTGTTCGTGTCCACCGTCCGGGCGGCACCGGAAGACCATGGCGACGACGCCCAATGTCATGTTCTTGTAGACCCCGGTGAGCCGCTCGACGTGCACCTTGACCCCGGTCTCTTCGTAGACCTCGCGGCACACCCCATCTTCAATGGCTTCATCCCGCTCCAGCACCCCGCCCGGTGGCTCCCAACGCCCGTTGTCGGCACGACGGATCACCAGGACGTTCCCGTCTTCACGCACGACAACCCCTGCCACGGATACGGAGTGAAGGGGCATTGACGGCTTCTGAGGGGCGCTGTTACTCATGTACAGGAGAATAGGAGAGACTGTAGGACTATGGCGAGTGGCAGCGTGACGTCTTCGGCGAAGGCGAAGTACCTACAGATCGCGGACGACCTAGCCGCGCAGATCCATTCGGGCGCGCTTGCGCCTGGGGCTCCCGTGCCTAGCGAGTCTGATCTGATGACCCGGTACGGGGTCGCGTCAGGCACGGTGCGTAAGGCGGTAGCAGAACTCCGCGCGACACAGTTGATCGAGACGCACCACGGGCGCGGTTCCTTCGTGCGTGCACGGCCGCCCGTTCAGCGAAAGTCCTCCGACCGATTCCGCAGGGCCCACCGCAAGGCAGGGAAAGCGGCTTATCTGGCTGAGGCAGAGCAGTCGGGCGGTGTGCCCTCGGTCAACGTGCTGTTCGTCGGTCCGGTTGATGCGCCACCGGAGATTGCCGAGCGGCTCGAAGTGCCGGCTGGCTCCAAGGTTCTGGCCCGCAAGCGGCGCTACTTCCGAGATGGCGTTCCGACCGAAGAGGCGACTTCCTACCTTCCGTGGGACGTGGTGAAGGACATCCCAGAGATGTTCGCGGAGAACCCCGGCGGGGGCGGCATCTATGCCCGCCTGGAGGAACACGGTCACCTGCTCGTGGAGTTCGTGGAGACGGTCAGCGCCCGGCTCGCGACGAAGGCTGAGGGGGCCGCCCTGGCTCTGAGTCCAGGGGCGCCAGTGATCCACCTTGTCCGGAACGCAATGACGGATGCTGATCGCGTCGTGGAGGTCTGCGACACGATCATGGCGGCTGACCAGTTCGTTCTCGACTACCGTTTCGCTGCGCGGGATTGACGGGTCTTCACTTTCCAGCCAACCAGGTGACGTAGAGCGGAAGCCCCTTGACTCATGTACAGGAGTTGGGCACTCTTCTAGCCATAACTCCTGTACATGAGTGCAGGAGTGGAGCTCGTATAGAGGAGACGTCATGCCGTCCTTCAAGATCGATCTTTCGACCGCGATCGTGTTCGTGGCGACTGCGCCGGAGCCGAAGATGGTGAACAAGAAGACCGGTGAGCGGGCCGTGGACCGGGACACCGGCGCGGGCCTGTCGACGGTGGGCCTGCTGGTGTCGGATGAGGGTGAGGGCAACCTCTACCAGGTGGCTGTGCCGGAGACGGGTGTCCCGCAGGACCTGGCCCCGGGTACGCCGGTCTCGGTGGTCGGCCTCAAGGCGCGTGACTGGGAGAACGAGTTCAACGGCCAGAAGCGTCACGGGATTTCGTTCCGCGCGGTCGCGATCACGCCGGGGGTCTGATCATGGCGACCTGGTTAGTGCTGGCCGCTTTCGTGGTGGTCGCCGTGGGGCTCGGCTTCGCGAAGGTGCGTGCCCCGCGCGTGTACTGGTCGCTGGTGGGTCTGCCGCTGGCTTGGGGCCGGTTCATGTTGACCTTCCGGTCCACGATGGAGGTGTGTGGGCTGACGGTGCAGCCTTCGGGTCTGCGGGCGTTCATGACGCGCAATCTGGGGCGCCGGGAGGTTCGGCCGCAGCCTCCGAAGGTCCGCCGGGTGCGGCCCACCTCGACCGGGTTGGTCGTGTCCTTGCGGCTTCCCGCCGGCCTGGAACCAGCAGATGTTGCGGCGGCCTCGGAGCGGTTGCGGCACGCCTGGGGGGTGCGGTCGGTGATCGTGGGGGAGACCCGGCCGGGCGTCGTCGAACTGCGGATGACCGGCTATGACGTGCTGGCCACGGTCCGCATGCCCCGCCGCGCGAGGGTTGATGGGCCGATGGTTGTGCCTGTCGCTCTGCGGGAGGACGGCTCGGTCTTCGCCCGGGAGTATCGCAAGGTGCCGCACGCCTTGACCTTGGGCGCGAATCAGTCGGGCAAGTCGGTGTATCAGCGCAATCTGGTGGCCGGCCTCGCGAAGCTGCCGGTGGGGCTGGTCGGCGTCGACTGCAAGCGCGGGGTGGAACAGAGTGCGTATGCGCCCCGCCTGTCGGCCTTGGCGACCACCCCGGCGGAAGCCTCCTCCCTGCTCGATGCGCTGGTCACCGAGATGGAAGACCGCTTCGACCTGCTGAACCTGCACGGCGTCTCGGACCTGTGGGATCTGCCCGAAGCGTCCCGGCCGATACCGCTGGTGGTGCTGGTCGATGAGGTGGCGGAACTGTTCCTCGTGGCCGCGAAGAGGGATGAGGAACGCCGGGACCGCATGGTCATGCAGATGGTCCGCCTCGCGCAGATGGCCCGCGCCATCGGCATCTACCTGGAGATCTGCGGGCAGCGCTTCGGCTCCGATCTGGGCAAGGGCGCCACCACGCTGCGCGCTCAGCTCACCGGCCGTGTGGTGCACCGGGTCAACGACAAGCAGACCGGCGACATGGGCCTGGGGGACATTGCCCCTGAAGCGGTCCATGCGGTGACGACGATCCCGCCGGATCGTCCCGGGGTGGCAGTGGCCGGCGATGCTTCCGGCGGTTGGTCTCGCATCCGCACCCCCGCCATGAGCCCCGCTGAAGCGGCCGCGATCTGCCGCGAGTTCGCCCACCTGACTCCGGATCTGGCCTTTCTGGCTCCGTTCCGGCCGCAGGTCCGCACCGCGCCGGCGACGGCTCCGGTACCGGCCTCGCCGCTGGTGGCTCCGCGCCCGGTCACCGAGTAACACCCCCGCTCCTTCCCGGCTGGCGTGAGCGTCTTCGCGCCGCGTCCCTACCCCGCCCATGCCAAAAACCGAAGGGAGATCCGCTCATGGCCGCACGCAAGCCCGCCGTCAAGCCCCGGGCGAAGAAGTGCCCGGACTGCAAGGGCAAGGGCGAGATCACGGAAACCGTCCGGGTCGGCGCCCGCAAGGGCCGCGCCACCGCTGATCAGCAGGCCGCTTTGTGCACGGCGTGCTGGGGCTCGGGCGAAGCACTCCAGGAATGAACACCCACCGCCAACAAGAAAGAAAGGGATTCGTGATGGCTCTGTTTGCAAAGTCGCCGCGTACCGCCGACTCCATCCCCGAAGGCGAGTGTCCGCAGTGCTGGAGCCACGCCTACGACCGCACGGTCCACAAGGGGTTGAAGGGGGACTGCCCGCAGTGCGTGGACCACTTGGTCAACGGCTGCCCCGGCTTCGACCGCCGCTGATCCCGCCGGGGCCGGGCGGCAAGACGTGATCCCCGCCCCGCCCCGGCTCTACCCCGCGAAGGAGGTGAGGACATGTCCCGCTCGATCCGCCTGGATGCCGTACTCGTGCAAGCCGTGATCGCCGGTGCGCTGTCCTTCGCCCACCTGCACGACCTGGCCGCCGCCGCCGGACAGGACGGCTGGAAAGCCTGGGCCTACCCGATCTCCGTCGACCTGCTGCTGGTCGCCGCCTGGCGCCGGCTGCGCAGTGGTGGACCTTCCGGGCTGGCCTGGTGCTGGTTCCTGGTCGCGCTGGTCGCCTCGCTCGGCGCCAACGTCGCCACCGCCGGCTTCCTCGACATGCAACACCCCCCGGCCTGGCTGCGGTTCGGTGTCGCCGGCTGGCCCGCGCTGGCCTTCCTCGGCGGCACGCTCCTGGCCCACTCGCCTACCCCTGACGGGGATGGTGCCTCGGTCCCGCCGGGGCCCGCCGCTCCGGCCCCTGTGCCGGAAGCGTCTGCCCCTGTTCCGGCGCCGGAGCGCGAGGAAATCGCCGCGCCCGCCCCGGAGCCGGTCTCGGCACCGGAACTTCCCGAAACCGCCTCGCCCGGGGTTCCGCCGGCGCTGGTGGAGCACGCCCGGAAGGTCGCCACCGAGCACCACGCGCGCACCGGAGCGGCCATCGACGCGGCCACCCTGCGCACACGGCTCGGTGTGCCCGAAGCACTCGCCACCACGCTCGCCGCCCAACTCACCTGACACGAAAGGAGATCCACCATGCCCCGCCCGAACCGCTTCTTCGACGTGATCCGTATCGGGCCCGTCAAGGTCGCCAGCTACAACGACGGACGCGGACGCACCAAGCACACCGCCGCCTGCACGGCCCCGAACTGCGGCTTCTCCACCGACCACCACGGGCGCGCGGCTGCCGAACTCGCCGCCAACACCCACCGCTGCACGGCCTGACAAGGAGCGTCCTCCCATGCAACTGCCCGATGAGCAGTTCCGCGCCGGACACATCCCCACCGAGCTGTATCGGCAGATCCCGCCCGACGCCGGCAAGGCCAAGGTCGTGATCGTGCAGGAAGCCCCCCGCTCCTACAAGGGCCCGATCCTGCTCACCCTGGCCATCACCGCCGGCACCGTGGTCGTCCTGCTGGTGATCGCCTTCGTCGTCCAGATCATCGCCGCATCGATCATCGCGGTTCTCTCCGCGAGCTGCGGACTCAGCTACACGTTCAACCGCGCCAAGCGGGGCAGTTCCTCCGGCCGTGCCGTCAAGGGACGCACCCGCTCCCCGCGCAAGCGCCCCACGCGCTCCCGGCCCGTCCGGTCACGGAGCCGCTACCGCAAGTACTAGGGCCCTCCGGGGCGGCCTCAACCGCCAAGTTTCCACCGCCCCGGACGGCTTCACCCCATTCCGATCTTCCAATCCGAAAGGGCTGTACTCATCATGCCTGTCCGCGCCTCGAACATGCCGGTCTGCCACCACTGCGACGGCTTCCCGGTCGTGGCGATCACCACCGGCGACCGCCACCACGACGGCTCCCGCGTGATCGTCCGTGCCCCCTGCCGCACCTGCAACGGCACCGGCCGCACCACCCCGGCCGCCGCGCTCGCCAAGACCGGGCGGTGACCGCCGTGACACGGGTACTGGATCTGTTCTCCTGCTCCGGGGGCGCCGGGTGGGGGTACCACCTCGCTGGCTTCCAGGTCGACGGCTGCGACATCGCCGACCGCCCCCGCTACCCGTTCCCGTACCACCGGGGTGACGCCCTCGAATACCTCGCCCACCTGATCGCCACCGGGGAGATCAGCCGCTACACGCTCGTGCACGCCTCCCCGCCCTGCCAAGCCGGCTGCGCTGTCACCGTCGGCACCAACCACTCTCGGGGCTGGGGCGGCACTCATGAGGACCTGGTGGCCCCCACCCGCGAACTCCTCGACGCGAGCGGCCTGCCCTACGTGATTGAGCAGCCCAACGGCCAAGCCCGCATCCGTAAGGACGCGTCGCTGTGCGGGGAGATGTTCGGGCTCGGCGTGCTGCGGCACCGCAACTTCGAGCTCGGCCGGTGGGCCACCCCTTCGCCGGCTCACCCCAAGCACCGTGGCTACGTGCGCGGCTACCGCCACGGTGTCCGCCGCGAAGGCCCCTATGTCGCCGCATACGGCAACGGAGGCGGCAAGGCGACGGTCCCCGAGATGCAGGCAGCCATGGGCATCACCTGGACCGACGTCCGAGAAGAACTGACGGAGGCCATCCCACCGGCCTACACACAATGGCTCGGCACCGCCTTCCTGACTGCACGTCAGGAGGTGCTGGTGTGAGCGACACCGCCACCATGGCGGGCCTGGACCCGGCCACCCTCACCGACATTCTGCGGGTGGCCGGGGCCCCCGGCTTCGACCGCCTCCAAGACCAGATCCGCCGTACCGGCGGCTGCTCCGACCCGATCCACCTCCAGGGCACCACCGTCACCCGCGACCGCGCCACCGGACAGGCCCTGTTCTCCTACTCCACCGAGAACGAACCCGGCGGCCGGCTCCGCATCGCGTGCGGCAACCGTCGCGCCTCCCGCTGCCCGTCCTGCGCCTGGACCTACGCTGGCGACACCTACCACCTGATCCGCGCCGGACTCACCGGTGATCCGGACAAGGGCACCCCGCCCACCGTGCGCGATCACCCCCGCGTCTTCGCCACCCTCACCGCCCCGTCCTTCGGCCCCGTCCACAACCGCCCCGGCAACCGGCCCTGCCGCTGCGGCACCCACCACGCGGAGGACGCTCCCGAGCTGGGCACGGCCCTCGACCCGGGCACGTACGACTACGCGGGGGCGGTGCTGTGGAACAACCACGCCTCCGACCTGTGGCGCTACTTCACGATCTACCTGCGCCGCGAGATCGCCGCCCGCGCCGGGCTCACCCAGAAAGCCGCCCGGGAACAGTCCCGGCTCTCCTTCGGCAAGGTCGCCGAGTACCAGAAGCGCGGAGCCGTGCACTTCCATGCCGTGATCCGCTTCGACGGACCCGACGGGCCCGATACCCCGCCGCCGGTCTGGGCCACCCTCGCCCTACTCCACGACGCGATCCAGGCCGCTGCTACTCGGGTCGCGGTGGACGTTCCCCCCGCCGGTGGCCACCCGGCCCGCATCCTGCGGTGGGGAACTCAGCTCGACGTCCAGCCCATCGGCGCCTTCGGCAACGGCGAAGACCTCACCGAACAGGCCGTGGCCTCCTACGTCGCCAAGTACGCCACCAAAGCCGCAGAGACCACCGGCACCGTGGACCGCCGCATCGGCAACAAGGAAGCCCTCGTCCTGCTCGAGGTGCCCGACCATCCGCGCCGGCTCATCGAAGCCTGCCTCGATCTGCACGCGGACTACCCGGAACGAAGGCTGCGCGAGTGGGCTCACATGCTCGGCTTCCGCGGCCACTTCAGCTCCAAGTCCCGCCGCTACTCCACCACCCTCGGCGCCCTGCGCCAGGTCCGCGCCGACTACCGCGCCGCCCAACAACGCGCCGCCCTCGGACTGCCCGACCCCGACGACCACCCCGAGGCCACCACGCTCACCCTCGCCCACTGGACCTACGCCGGCCACGGCCACACCCCCGGTGAATCCTGGCTCGCCGCCAACATCCGCTGCGACATCGAACAGAACCGCGAGATCGTCCGCGAAGAACGTCTCAACTCGACTCAGGAAGAGGGGGAGTAGCCAATGAACGACCGCTATCTCAGTGTCGACCAGGTCGCCGAGATCCTCGGCACGTCCGTCCGCTTCCCCCGACGCTTGATCGAGGAACGACGCATCACGTACGTCAAGGTCGGCCGACATGTTCGCATCCCCGAGAGTGCCGTACGCGAGTTCGTCGCCGCTCACACGGTTGAGCCGCGCAGGCGTTCCCGCGCTCGCTATGGGAGGGCTGCCTGATGGCCAATGACAAGGGAAGGCGCCGCCGATTCGGTGCGATCCGGAAACTCCCCTCTGGGCGCCACCAGGCGCGCTATCCGGGACCAGACGGCGTGATGCGCCCGGCTCCGTACACCTTCGAGACGACGCACGACGCTGACGACTGGCTTGCGGAGAAGCAGACGGAGATCCGCAGGGGCGATTGGCGGGACCCGGAAGCCGGAGCCGTCAACTTCCGGGACTATGCGAACAAGTGGGTGGAGGAACGCGAGCTCGGCGTGCTTACCCGTGACCTGTACCGGTACCTCCTAGATGGTCATATTCTGGCGACCTTCGGTGATGACGACCTCGACGAGATCACCGCGCCCCGCGTCCGCACCTGGCGCACCGAGCGTCTCCGCACTGGGGCCAAGACAGCGACGGCCAAGGCGTACCGCCTCCTCAAGGCCATCATGGAGACCGCCGTCGATGACGACCTGATCCGCCGCAACCCGTGCCGGATCAAGGGAGCCGGTGCCGAGAAGGCCCAGGAACGGCCCACGGCTACCGTCGCGCAGGTCGATGCCCTCGCTGAAGCGGTGGGGATGCGGTGGCGTCTCATGGTCTACCTCGGCGCCTACGGCCCGACCCGGCCCGAAGAACTGGCCGGGCTCCGGCGCCGGGACGTAGACCTCGACGCGCTGCGCATCACGGTGCGGACCGCCGAGCCGGAGAGGACGAACGGGCGACGCGCGCCCGGCGACACCAAGTCGGACGCCGGTACCCGCACGATCTACCTGCCCGCGTTCCTTGAGCGTGAGGTTCGCTGGCATATGGAGTCGTTCGCCGAGGAAGGACCGAACGGTCTCGTCTTCGTCGGTGATCGGGGAGCGCCCTTCCGCCGGAGCACCTTCGGGAAGTACTGGCGCAAGGCGCGGGCGGTTGTCGGCCTGCCCGACAACTTCCGGTTCTACGATCTCCGCCACACCGGGCACACCCTGTCGACCCGATCCGGCGCGACCCTGAAGGACACGATGGTCCGCGCCGGCCAGTCGTCCGAGAAGGCGGCGATGATCTACCAGCACTCCGAGGAGGAGCGTCAGCAGGAGGTCGCGGGGATGCTCGATCGGAGTGTTCGGAAGGCTCGCCGGGCTGTGGCACGGAAGCCGGATGATCAGGCATCTGGCACGGATGTGGCACGCGACGGCTGAGCGGAAGCGGACAGCAGAAAGGCCCGGGTCGATGACCTGGGCCTTCTTCGTGGAGCGGGTGACGAGAATCGAACTCGCACTCTCAGCTTGGGAAGCTGATGTTCTACCACTAAACTACACCCGCGAAATACGCCGCCGTAAGCGGTGTCGTACCGTCGCACACTCTACCTCATCACGGGCCCCGGGCGCCTCCGCCGCGGGGCCCGAGTGCTGTCCGCGGGGTGGATGCGCCGTGCGGGCGCGGGGAGTTGGGGCGTACCGTGGATCGCGGTCGTGCCGCCTGGAGTGGCGTCCCTTTCATACCGTAATGTGGGCTTTCGTCGTCGGCTCGGAGGCGAGCGAGAGACGAGTGAGTACGGGTGCGTACGGGTCCGTACGACGTACGGGTACGTACGGGTACGTACGAGCTCACCCACGACCGGGGAAGGGACTCGAGGACTTGATGGACCGCACCGTCGTCCGATGTGCCGAAGGGCACGTCTTCAGCACCACGTCGTTCCCGATGCAGCAGGCGGACCGGCTCGGTCCTGGCCGGCTCATCCGCTGTCCGCGCTGCGCCCGGCTCCGGCACGCCGTGCCGGTGTCCCTGCAGAAGCGGTAGCGGTAGCGGCACTGCCGCAGCGGTAACGAGAGCGCGCGCGGGCCCGTCCGATTGGGGCGGGCCCGCGCGCTCTGCGTATCCTCGGTGCGTGCTTCTCTCAGACAAGGACATCCGGGCCGAGATCGACTCCGGACGGGTGCGGATCGACCCGTACGACGAATCCATGGTGCAGCCCTCGAGCATCGACGTGCGGCTGGACCGCTACTTCCGGGTGTTCGAGAATCACCGCTACCCCCACATCGACCCCTCCGTGGAGCAGGCCGACCTGACGCGGCTCGTGGAGCCCGAGGGCGACGAGCCGTTCATCCTCCACCCCGGGGAGTTCGTGCTCGCCTCCACGTACGAGGTCATCAGCCTTCCCGACGATCTCGCCAGCCGGCTCGAAGGGAAGTCCAGCCTCGGGCGGCTCGGGCTGGTCACGCACTCCACCGCCGGGTTCATCGACCCGGGGTTCAGCGGGCACGTGACCCTTGAGCTCTCGAATCTGGCGACCCTGCCGATCAAGCTCTGGCCGGGCATGAAGATCGGGCAGCTGTGCATGTTCCGGCTCACCTCGCCCGCCGAGGAGCCGTACGGCTCGGAGCGGTACGGGTCGCGTTACCAAGGGCAGCGCGGGCCGACCGCCTCCCGTTCCTTCCTCAATTTCCATCGGACACAGGTGTGAGCAGCGGCATGAGTGACGTGCGCGAGAACCGCGAGAACCTTGACTACGAGAAGTTCGGCGGCGCCGTGCGCGAGCTCGCGCAGACCATCGCCGACGACGGGTACCGGCCCGACGTGATCATCTCCATCGCCCGCGGTGGTGTCTTCGTCGCCGGCGGTCTCGCGTACGCGCTCGACTGCAAGAACATCCACCTCGTGAACGTGGAGTTCTACACCGGGGTGGGCACCACCCTGGAAATGCCGGTCATGCTCGCGCCCGTCCCCAACGTCATCGACTTCACCGACAAGAAGGTGCTCATCGCCGATGACGTCGCCGACACCGGCAAGACGCTGAAGCTCGTGCACGACTTCTGCCTCGACCACGTCGCCGAGGTGCGGTCCGCCGTCATCTATGAGAAGTCGCACTCGCTGGTGAAGTGCGAGTACGTGTGGAAGCGCACCGACGAGTGGATCAACTTCCCGTGGAGCGTCGAGCCGCCCGTCGTACGGCGTGCGGGGCAGGTTCTCGACGCCTGAGGGCGGGGCGCGGCGCCCAGGGCGTGGTACGTGGAAGGGCCCCGGTGGACCGTAGTCCGCCGGGGCCCTTCCCGTGTCCGTCGTCCGTCGCAGGTCGCTAGAACGTGCCCAGCTTGATGATCGACAGGATCGCCAGCAGCTGGATCGCCGACGCGCCCAGCGCCTTCGGGAGCGGCAGGTCGTGGGACTTCGCGACCATCGTCGTCAGCAGCGCGCCCGCCGCGATCCAGGTCAGCCAGCCGAGCAGCTGGACGAACGTCTCGCCGCCGCCCAGGAACATCGCCACGACCACGCGCGGCGCGTCCGTCAGCGACATGATCAGCATCGAGAGGCCGACCGTCGGCTGCCACGCGCCGTCGCCGCCGAGCTGGCGGGCGAGGGTGTGGGTGACCACGCCCAGGATGAAGGCGCTGACGGTGATCGCGACGCCGGTGGTCAGGACGTACGGGACCGCCGAGGACAGCGTCGCGTTGATCGCGTCTTCGCGGGCGTCGTCGAAGCCGAAGATCGCGAGCGCGCCGTAGAGGAACGTGACGATGAGGGCGGGGCCCCACATCGCGTAGTCCCGCATCTGGAGGAAGGTGGGTCCGGGGCGCAGCACGATGCCACGCAGCAGGTCCTTCCAGTGCAGGCGGGGGCCCACGGGGGGCGCGGGCGCCTGGCCGGCGCGGTAGGTGTCGCCCTGGGTGTAGGGGTCCTCGCCGATGGAGAAGGCCTGGGTGTGTCCGGGGTTGTTGGCCGCGTACGGGTCGTAGCCGCCCTGGCCGCCGGGACCCTGGCCGTGGCCCTGGTCGTCGGGGCCGCCGAAGTACTCCGGCTCACCGTGGTTGCCGTGGTGGCCGCCCTGGTGGCCGCCGGCCTGCGGCCACTGTTGCTGACCGCCGCCTCCGCCGCCGTATTGCGGGCCGCCTCCGCCGTACTGCGGACCGCCTCCGCCGTACTGCTGCTGCGGATGCGACGGCGCGGGCGGGTAGCCGTACGGCTGCTGCCTGCCCTGCGGGGGTTGCGGCCGACCCTGTGGGGCCTGCTGCCTGCCCTGCGGGGCCTGCTGTCCGTACGGCTGCTGCCGCGGTTGTTGTTGCGGTTGCGGGGCGCGGTTGTCCCGGCCGCGTCCGATCCTGAATCCAGCCACGAATCGAACGTACCTGGTCTCGGCGGGTGGGGTCGTCCCTCCTCCGGAGGAGACCGGCTTTGCGGCCGACCTGTGACAACCCCTAGGGGGGGACCCCGAGGGGTACGGGTGGGAGCTCTCCGGCCCACCCGCACCGTCCGCCCCGTCCGCCCCGCCCGTGTCAGCGGCCGAGCACCGCCCCGTACGCCTCCGGGTCCAAGGACGCGGGAAGGTCAATGGAGTTCGGGGTGATCGCGAGGCCGCCGGGCGCGCCGGAGGGGAACTCCCAGACGCCGCCCGACGCGGCGTTCTCGCCGGGCGAGCCGATGGAGAGGTCCGGGTGGCCGTCGCCGTCGTGGTCGGCGGTGGCGAGCGCCGCGCCGAAGGTGTCGCCGGCCTCGGCGGCACCCGGGACGCCGGGGGAGTTCTGCTGGTACGAGAGCGCGCCGGCCGCCGTGCCGTTCGCGTCGAGGATGCCGTTCTTGCCGCCCTTGAGGACGGTGACGGCGCCCGCGCGGGCGGCGCTGCCGATGGCCTCGCCGGGGGCGCCGGCCATCAGGTCGTCGCGGCCGTCGCCGTCGAGGTCCGCGACGGCGAGGGCGTTGCCGAAGTCGTCACCCTTCTCGGCGACGCCGGGGACGCCCGGGGTGTCCTGGTTGAGGGTCTGGCCCTCCCAGACGAGGCCGTCGCCGTCCCCGTAGTGGATGTGGATGCCGCCGCCGTTGGCGGTCTCCTCGGGGCCGCACGGGTCGTCGATGTTCTCGTCGGCGATCTCGCGGCAGTTGCCGAGGGCGAGGTCGTCGTGGCCGTCGCCGTTGAAGTCGCCGGTGGCGAGCGCGTTGGCGGCGCTGTTGTCGCTGCTCCAGGTGAGGCCGAAGTCTCCCTCGTACTCGTTTTCGCGGTCGTAGCGGTAGAGCTGGACGTGGGACTGCGTGTACTGGGGGCTCTGCTTGTAGTAGGCGACGGCGAGTTCGGGGTGGCCGTCGGAGTCGAAGTCGCCGGTCGTCATGACGGGGGCGCGGCCGCCCATGGGGCGCGTGATGACGGGCGTGGTGTCGGCGGTGTACGGGTTGGCGTTGAAGACGACCTGGTCCGTGCCGCCGATCGCGAGGTCGACGTCGGTGTCGCCGGTGAAGTCGGCGGCGGTCAGGGCGTTTCCGTACGCGTCGCCGGACTTCGCGCCGCGGGCCGCGGTGTTGGCCAGGGCGAAGCCGTCGCCGGTGCCGTACAGGACGGTGACGGAACCGGCGTCCTTCTTGGCGTCGATGTCCTCGCCCGCGGCACCGATGACGAGGTCGGCGTACTGGTCGTCGTCGATGTACGCGGTGGTGAGCGCGGAGCCGAACCGGTCGTCGGCCTCCGGGGTGCCGGGTACCTCGACGGTGGCCTGGGTGATGCGGCGCACGTTGTGCGGGTTGGTGCCGTCGTCGCCGCCGAAGAGGACGCTCACGTATCCGGCCCTCGCCTTGCCGTCGACGGTGCCGGAGGGCACGCCGACGGCGAGATCGGCCCGCCCGTCACCGTCGAAGTCGCTCTCGACGCGGTTCGTGGGGGCGGCGGAGGCGGCGGGAGCCGCGGGGGTGGAGGGTGCCGCGGGGGCCGCGGTCGCGGTGGTGGCCGTGAGGGGCAGAGCGAGGCCGGTGGCGGCCAGCGCGGTGGCGGCGGCGAGGGCGAGGTGGCGGGGGCGGGGACGCATGGGGGCTCCGACTCTCGGTGCGGGTACGTACGTTCTGGTGGGCTTCAGCTGTTGGACGGGCGGGGGTGGGGGAGGGTTGTGCGGTACGTGTCCCTTCCCGGCCGGGGATTCGCCCCTCAGGCCGACCGGGTTACCGGCCCTCAGGCCGACCGGAGTACCGGCCCTCAGGGCGGTCGGGGTAGCGGCCCTCAGGGCGCCTGTACGGAACCCCACGCCGTGTCCCTCGTCGTAGGCAGGCCCACCGAGCCGGCCATGACGTCGTACGACGTACCGAGGATCAGTCCGGACGCGGTGCCCTTGAAGACCCAGACGCCGCCCGTGTTCCGCGTCGAGCCGGGGGCGATCTCGCCGGGGGTGCCGACCACGAGTTCCGGGCGGCCGTCCTTGGTGAGGTCGGCGAAGTGGACCGTCGTGCCGAAGCGGTCCTCGCGCTCCGCGGTGCCGGGTACGCCGGACGAGTCCTGAGAGAGCGTGAACGAGCCCGCGCCGGTGGGGCCTTGGGGGCCGCCCGGCACGATGACGACCGTGCCCGCGGACCGCGCGGAACCGAGCTTCTCGCCCGGGGTGCGTGCGCGCACGGAGGGCTCCGAGGTGGAGGAGGACGGGCCCGCGTCGGAAGAGGCGCGGGCCCGGTGGGGGCGGGTCGGGTCAGTCCGCGAAGTTCGAGCCGAGGCGGGGGCGGCCCGTCGCCGAGATGCCCACCGTCGAGGTGTAGACACCCGACGTACCCGCGAGGGTGCCGTCCGCCTTGCTGGTCAGCGGGTAGATCGCGCCGTTCTCGCCGTTCTCGCCGGACGCGCCGACCGTGACGTCGCCCCGCCCGTCCCCGTTCAGGTCGTCCACGTGGACGTCCGAGCCGAAGAAGTCGTACGTCTCGTTGGAGTTGGGGACGCCCGGCGTGTTCTGGTCGAGGAAGCCCGCGCCCCGCGTGGACAGGCCCGAGCCGTCCGCCGCGCCGTAGATGACGGTGACCGCGCCCGCGTCCACGACGCCGTCGAGGTCCTCGCCCGCCGCGCCGACCACCAGGTCGAGATGGCCGTCGCCGTTGATGTCGCCGAGGTCGAGCTCGGTGCCGAACGAGTCACCCTTCTCACCCGTGCCCGGCACGCCCGCGCTGTCCTGCGTGAACACCTGCGTGTCGCCGTACGGGCCGTTCGCGGCGCCGTGCACGACGTGCACCGAACCGCCCTTGTGCGCGCCCGCGATCTCGTCGTCCCACTGGAGGCCGATGACGATGTCGCCGTACCCGTCGCCGTCGGTGTCGCCGACGTCGGTGATCAGGCCACCGGGCAGCCGCTGCTGCTGGGCGGTCTTGAGGCCGTCCGGGGTGCCGGGCACCCACAGGTTGGCGTTGTAGTCGTCGGCCGTTGAGTAGCCGTCGACGATCAGGTCGTCCCTGCCGTCGCCGTTCACGTCGCCGGAGTGCAGGTTGAACGGGCCCGCGCCCTCGCCGCTGATGATGGCCGGCTTGACCGTGTAGCGGCTCTCGCCGGTGCCGTGCGTACGGGAGATGTCACCGTTGAGGACGTCGATGGTGGCCGCGCCGGACCGGGCGCCGATGGCCAGGTCGGTGGCGCCGTCGCCGTCGAAGTCGCCGGCCTCCATGGGCCCGCCGAAGAAGTCGTGGCCGGACGGCCGGGGGTCCTGCACGGTCGTGCCGCCGGTGAGGCCGCTCGCGGAGCCCCACAGGATCTGCGCGGTGCCGCCGTCGGTGTCGCTGCCGACGTCCTCGCCGGGCGCGCCGACCGCGAGGTCGTCGTAGCCGTCGCGGTCGAAGTCGCCGTACGCGGTGTCCGAGCCGAAGCCGTCGCCCTTCTCGGCGGAGCCGGGGACGCCCGCGCTGTTCTGGCTGAAGGTCTTGTGGCGCAGGGTCGTACCGCCGTACGTGACGGTGACCTGGCCCGCCGAGTCCTTGCCCGCGACGTTGGCGCCGGGCGCGGAGGTGGCGAGGTCGGCGACGCCGTCGCCGTTGAAGTCCGCCTCGTGCGAGGGCAGCGGCTCGGCGGGCGCGGCGGACGCCGAGGCAGCCGTGACGGTGAGCAGTCCGCCGGTGAGGGCGGCGGCGACGACCGTCGACGCGGCGAGGCGGCCGCGTCTGGAACGGGCGGGGGTGGAGGTGCGCTTGTGCGTGGCCATGCGGGGTCTCCTGCGGCGAGGTCGATGGGTAGGGGGTGGTCGACGAAGGGGAGACCGCTGGAGGGGAGCAAGGGTTGTATGGGGCGGGTGAGTTGGGGGTGCAGTCTGCTGAGGCGGGGATATTCAGCCCGTCCGGCGCGGCGGCAGGGATATTAAGCCCGTCCGGCGTTTGAGGACGAACTCGGCGAAGCCGGTGACAAGACGGCCACCGACTCACCGGTTCACCACCTCACCGCCCAAGAACCATCCCGTACTCCCGCGCCCCCGCGAGCGAAAGCTTGGCCGGCGTCACCGACGTGACCGGCGGCTTCGGCCCGTCCTTCGGGGTCGGCGCGTACCAGACGCCGCCCTTCCGCGCGTCCTCACCGGGCGCGCCCACCGCCACGTCCGGGTACCCGTCACCGTTGTAGTCGCCCGCCGAAACGGCCGCGCCGAAGTGGTCGTCCGCCTCCGCCGTGCCCGCGACGCCCGCGGAGTTCTGGCTGAAGGCGGGCCCCGCCAGGGGCTTGCCCGTGCCGGTGGAGGCCAGGACCCAGTACGTGCCCGCGTTCCCCGCGTCGCCGACGGCCTCCGCGTCCGCGCCGACGATCAGCTCGTCGATGCCGTCGCGGTCGAGGTTGCCGGCCGCGAGGTGCGCGCCGAAGTTGTCGCCGGCCTCCGCGGTGCCGCCGACCTCGGGGGAGGCCTGCGTGGTGCAGGAGGTGCCGCCGTCGCCGAGCGTGCCGCCCCGCTTGCCGTAGACGGTGAGGATCGCGCCGCCGAGCCGGTCGGGGCAGAGGGTCTCCTCGGTCTCGGGGTTGGGCCGGACGTCGCCGACGGCGAGGTCGGTGGTGCCGTCCCCGTCGAAGTCACCGGCGACGAGGTCGCTGTCGCTGCGGTCGGACGTGCCCCACGTCTCCTTCCACTCGCCGGAGGCGCGGCTCAGCACGCTCGTGCCGTTGGTCTCCATGCCGTGGTACGAGATCGCCAGGTCGTCGCCGCCGTCCCCGTCGAAGTCACCGCTCGCGAGCGCGGCGGGGCCCGCGAAGTGCCAGCCGTCGACCCGGGAGAGCGCGGCGGACGAGCCCGCGGTGAAGGGTCCGGAGCGTACGACGACCGAACTGGACTCGTCGAAGTGGGAGTTGAGGGCGATGTCCTTGTCGCCGTCCTTGTCGAAGTCACCGGTGGCGAGCAGCGCCCCGTACGACGCGTCCCCGAAGTTGCCGTTGGCGGCGGTGAAGCCGCCCTTGAAGCCGGTGGCGGCGCCCCAGACGACGGCGATGGTGCCGGTGCTCAGGCCGATGTCGGTGTCCTCGTCGGGCGTTCCGACGACCAGGTCGCTGTAGCCGTCGCCGTTCATGTCGTCGGAGGCGACGGCGAATCCGAACCCGTCACCCGCCTCCACGGTGCCGGGCACGCCGGCGGTGGCCTGGCTGACGGTGGTGGAGCCGTGCTTGCCGAGGCCGCTCGCGCCGCCCCAGACGACGTTGACGTATCCGGCCTTGGCCTTGCCGTTCACCGTCGCGCCCGGCACGCCGACGGCGAGGTCCACGAAGCCGTCGCCGTTGTAGTCGGCGCGGATCTTCGAGGGCGCGGCGCTCGCCGTACCGGCCAGGGGCAGCGTCAGGCCCGTGGCGGCGAGGGCCGCGACGGTGGTGGTGACGGCCAGATTTCGTACGCGCACGGTGACTCCCGGAAGGGGGTGGGGCTGGGCTTACGGGGGTGTGACTCGTGGGGCGTACGAAGGGTTGTGCGTTTGTGCGTTTGTGCGTTTGGGGAGGGTGACGCGGCGCCTGCCCCCCCGGCCCCTCATTTGTCGCTCAGCGCCAGGAACTCCGCTGTCGAAAAGGTCAGTTGCGCGTCCCGCGAGATCAACTCACCGCTCTCCCGGCCGGGATACACGGCCACGGTGTCCGCGCTGTCCCCGCGATACGTGCGCACCACCAGGTCGGCCCGCTTGTCGCCGTCGAAGTCCGCGACCTGGAGCACCTGGGTCGTGCCCTTGGCGGCGGGCCGGGTGAGCGCCGTGGCGTTGGGGGCGAGCCCCGCCGTACGTCCCCTAAGGACCCGTACGTCGCCCGCGCCGCCTCCGCTGCCGCTGCCCTCGCCGCTGATGATGAGCTCGCTCAGGCCGTCCCCGTCGAGGTCGCCCGCGTCGACCGACACGTTCTTGGCCTCCAGGGTGTCGCGCAGGGTGCCCGGCACCTCGTACCGCAGCGCGATGCCCTTCGGCGAGGCGACGGCGGCGTCCGTCCCCTTGCCCCGGCCGAAGCGGCCGAACGCGACGTCCGTGCCCGCCGGGAAGAGCACGCCGGTCTCGCCGGGTCCCTTCGGGCCGCCCAGGACGAGGGCGCTGACGGCGGCGCCGGAGGCGTTCGCGGCCTTGCGTACGAGTACGTCGTCGTAGCCGTCGCCGTCCACGTCCGTGGCCCGGCCCGACACGAGGTTGTTGCCGGGCCCGGTGACGGGCTTGCCCGCGGCGCGCGGTGCGCCGGTCCGCTTGAACGGGCCGCGCAGGAAGCTCAGTTTGGCCTCGCTCGCGTGCAGGACGATGTCGTGGGCGCCGTCGCCGTCGAAGTCGCCGCAGACGGGCTGGTCCGGCCAGTCGTTGCCGAAGCGTGCCTGCGCGGGCACGCGCAGCTTCACGGCCTTGCCGGTCAGGCCCTTGGGCGAGCCGAAGAGGACCTGCAGCGGCACGGGTGGGCGGCCCTGGCCGTCGTACGGGGGGTCGGTGGACACGATCAGGTCGGTGAAGCCGTCCTCGTCCAGGTCGCAGGAGGCCTCGGACTCGAAGGCGGCGGGCAGCTCGTCCTTGGTGCGGGCGCCGTTGGCGTGGGCGCTGAGCAACTGCCTCGCTCCCGGGACGAGTCCGTCCTTGCCTCCGTAGACGATGCCGATGCCCGCGTCGTCGCCGTGGTCGCGGTGCACGAGGTCGTCGAGTACGAGGTCGCGGGCGCCGTCACCGTTGAAGTCGTCGTCGACCTTGCTGCCCTTGCCGGGCGGGACGGGGCGTTGGGCGGGGCCCTTGCCTGCCGGGCCGACGGGGTGACTGCGGCCGTCCTTCGCGCCGGAGCCGTGCCCGTCTCCGCCGCCGCAGCCGGCGAGGATCAGGACGCAGCTGAGGGTGGCGGCGGCTCCGAGGAGGGCGGGGTGGCGGGTACGGGGTCCCGTACTTCGAGTACCCGACGTACCCGACGTACCCGACGTACCCGGCGTACCCGGCGTACCCGGAGTGCCCGGCGTACCCGGCGTACCCGGAGTGCCCGGAGTACCCGGCGTGCCCCGCGTATCCCACGCGCCCTGCGTACTCCGCGTGCCCCCTGCACCGCGTATCCCGGCACTCCGCATGCCCCTCACCCGCCCCGACCACCTCGCCAGACACAACCAGCCCATGATGCTCCCCTCCCTCGCCGGGCATAAGACGGGCGGGGTCCCGTTTCCATTACGCCCCGGGGCGGGACTTCGGTGGGCGGGGCCGCCCGGGTGTGAGCGGAGTGTGGCGCCTCCGGGTCGGCGGGTGCGGGCCGGCTCATCGTGGGCGGCGGCCACGGTCGGGGCTGGGCCCGGAGGTGACCCTTCGGTGGCCCGGTGCCTTTGCTGGTTGCCGGGGCCGCCCGGGGTTTTGCGGAGTGTGGCGGTTCCGGGCCGGCAGTAAAGGGCGCCCTTCGGGCGTCGGCTTCGCCGATTCCGCTCCGCTCCACCCTTGACTCCCGCCCCTACACCGCGACTTGACCTTCGACCCGGACGGCCAGGGGTGGGGCCGACGGGTGACGCTGCTCGGGTCATCCGCTCTCGCTGCCGGGTGCGGTCCGGCTCATCGTGGCCGGGCGCCTCGGTGCGCGCTCGGCCAGCCGCCCGGCATCGCCGCTCGGGCCATCCGCTCTCACGGCCGGGTGCGGTCCGGTCCATCGTTGGCAGAGGGCACCCTCAATGTGCTGCCCGTGGACAGGGGGCTGCCGCCTCTGGGGGTCTGGCACCTACTTTGGGAAAGTTGCGAATGAATATGCCGCGCGCCCCCCCTGTCACACCCCAAGCTCCCCCGGAATCGCCCCATCCGCCGAGGTAAATGGGGTGGGTGGCTGCTCTGCGGGAGGTGGGGTTGGTGGGGGCTGGTGGCGCGTGAGGTGTGTGGGACAGATGAGTTCAGTGGGGCTACCGGGTTCGGCGGAGGGGCCGGATCCTGCGATCGGCCCACCCGCCGGGCGGCGCGCGGGGCGTGGCAGGGGGGCGCGCGGCCATCTGCTTCGCAACTTTCCCAAAGTAGGTAACGGAGGGGGAAGGATGGGGGTGCGGACGGGCCTGACGCCAGAGGGCGGACTTACGTCCCCGGGGGGGGGCGCATCGGGTGTGGTGAGGGGGCGCGCGGCCCCTCAATTCGCAACTTTGCCAAAGTAGGTGCCCGACCACGAGAGCCGACGACCCGAGCCGGGTGGCCGCGCCCGGAGCCTGACGTCCGCCCATGATGGGCTGGTTGCCACTCGGCCGCGAAGAGGCTGATGACCCGAGCGGACCGATCCGCCATCCTGACGCCCGCCCACGATGGGCCGGGCCGCACTCGGCGTCGAGAGGCGACGGCCCGAGCAGCGAGGCGGGCGGCGGACCGAGCCCGCACCGTGGGGCTCGCTCACGATCAGCCGGACCGCGCCCGGCGATGAAAGTTGACGACCCGAGCTGCCAAGCCGCGCAATTGGCCGAGCCCGCACTGTGGCCCGTGCCCACGATGGGCCGGTCCGCACCCGGCGGCGAAAGCCGATGACCCCGGGCAGCGATGCCGTATAGACGGCCGAGCCTCAACCCTGGCCCGCGCCCACGATGGGCCGGTCGGCACTCGGCGTCAAAAGGCGATGGCCCAAGCAGCGTGGCCGCGCGGCTGGCCGAGCACGCACCGGGGGGTCGACCCACGCTGGACCGGTCCGCATCCGGCAGTGAAAGTTGATGACCCGAGCAGCGAAGCCGGGCGGCTGGGCGAGCTCGCACCGTGGCGTCCGCTCACGATGGGCCGGTCCGCACTCGGCAGCGAGAGCGGATGGCCCGAGCGGCGATGCCGGGCGGCTGGCCGGGCTCGCACCGTGGCGCCCGTCCACGATGGGCCGGGCCGCACCCGGCCGCGAGAGGGGATGACCCAACCCAGCCTCGCCCGCCGCCTCACCCCTGGCCGTCCGGGTCGAGGGTCAAGTCGCGGTGGAGGGGCGGGAGTCAAGGGTGGAGCGGAGCGGAATCGGCGGAGCCGACGCCCGTAGGGCGCCCTTTACTGCCGGCCCGGAGGCGCCACACTCCGCTCACACCCGGGCGGCCCCGGTCACCATCCAAGGCACCGGCCCACCGAAGGGTGACCCCCGGGCCCAGCCCTGACCGTGGCCCCCGCCCACGATGAACCGGGCGGCCCCGCCCCCGCCGGCAAAGGCACCGGCCCAGCAACGTCACCGATCAGACCGAGCCCCGCTCCGACGTCGCGTAAAGAACGCCCCGCGCCTGTTCCGCCGCCCGCACAAGGCTCTCCGAGACGAAGTCGACGAAGCGGGCGACGTTTTCCAGGCGGGTGGCCGCCGGGGTGTCCGGGCCCAGGATCGCCACCCCCTGCCGCGCCGTCTCCACGAGCGTGGCGTGGGCCCGCGCACTGGCGATCATCGACTGGTACCAGACGTCGTTGTCGACCACATACCGCTCGCGGCGCCGGTCGTCACGCTCCCGGCGGACCAGGCCCTGGCTGTCCAGGAAGGCGATCGCCTTGGAGACGGACGCCGGGCTGACCTGCAGCCGCTGGACGAGTTCGGACGCGGTCAGGCTGCCCTCGTCCGTGGTGAACAGGGCGACGAGGACCCGTGCGGTCATCTTGGGCAGACCCGACTGCATGAAGACGGTGGCGAGCACCTCCTCGTACTCCCGCACCGCCTCCTCGTCCCGTCCGCGCGAGGACGCGGGCGCCTGCGCGCCCCGGGCCGGGGCCTGCCTGCGCCGGTGGGCGCGCTGCTCCGTGGCGCGGTGGGCCAGATCGGCGCGGTAACCGGCGGGACCGCCGTTGCGCATCACCTCGCGCGTGACCGTCGAGGTGGGGCGGTCCAGGCGGCGGGCGATCTCCGCGTAGGCGAGGTCGTCGGCCAGGCCCAGCGCGATCTGCCGGCGTTCCTGCTGAGTGAGTCTGCCTCCCGGCATCACGGCCTCCTCGATACGTCTGCGATACCGGCAGCATAGCGTTCGATACTCAGTCATTGCAACGCAACGACCCTTGAGCGTTGCGTTAGATTTCCTTCCGTTGCAATGAAATGTGCCAGCTGAGCTGCATGTATGGGTACTCAGTGCAACGGGCTCGTTGCCGAGTACGGAAAGGCAACGTAGCGTTTCACTCATCGGAAACGTCGAGGCGTCCACCGCCGAAGCGCAACACAGCCCAGCCAAGGAGCACAACACCATGCAGAAGTTCGACACACCCGCCACCATCTCCGCCGTCCTCGACATCCCCGCGGGCCGCCTCCAGTTCATCGCCGCCGACCGGTCCGACACCACCGTCGAGGTCCGCCCCGCGGACGCCTCGAACGGCAAGGACGTCAAGGCGGCGGAGCGGATCGCGGTCGAGTACGCCGACGGCGTGCTGCGGATCGCCGCCGCCGCGCCCAAGAACCGCCTCCTCGGCAGCTCCGGCTCCGTCGAGGTCACCGTCCAACTGCCCGCCGGCTCCCGGGTCGAGGCCAAGGCGGCCGCCGCCGAACTGCGCGGCGTCGGGCGCCTCGGCGACGTCGACTTCGAGGGCGCGCAGGCCACCGTCAAGCTCGACGAGGCCGCCGGCGCCCGGCTCGCCCTGATGGCCGGTGACGTCTCGGTGGGCCGCCTCACCGGATCCGCGGAGATCAGCACGATGAAGGGCGACCTCCGCATCGCCGAGGCCGTCCGCGGCACCGTCGAACTCCGTACCGAAGCGGGTGAGATCTCGGTCGGCGCCGCCCGCGGCGTCTCCGCCTCGCTGGACGCCGGCACCACGTACGGCCGGATCCACAACGCGCTCCGCAACTCCGAGGGCGCCGACGCCGGCCTGAGCATCCACGCGACCACCGCCTACGGCGACATCTCCGCCCGCAGCCTCTGAGCCACCGAAGCCCGCCCCTCGCAGCTCGAAAGGGAACAACCACCATGACGAACCTGGCCATCGCGGCGCACGGGCTGCGCAAGTCCTACGGGGACAAAGTCGTCCTGGACGGCATCGACCTGGCCGTCCCCGAAGGCACCGTCTTCTCCCTGCTCGGCCCGAACGGCGCCGGCAAGACCACCGCCGTGAAGATCCTGTCCACCCTCATCCGCGCCGACTCCGGCGACCTGCACGTCGCCGGCCACGACCTGGCCACCCACCCCCAGGCCGTCCGCGCCACCATCGGCGTCACCGGCCAGTTCTCCGCCGTCGACAACCTGATCACCGGCGAGGAGAACATGCTCCTCATGGCCGACCTGCACCACCTGCCCAAGCGGGAAGGCCGCCGCACCGCCGCCGAACTCCTCGCCCGCTTCGACCTCACCGACGCCGCCCGAAAACCCGCCGCCACCTACTCCGGCGGCATGAAACGCCGGCTCGACATCGCCATGACCCTCGTCGGCGACCCCCGCATCATCTTCCTCGACGAACCCACCACCGGCCTGGACCCCCGCTCCCGCCACACCATGTGGCAGATCATCCGCGCCCTCGTCGCCGACGGTGTCACCGTCTTCCTCACCACCCAGTACCTCGAAGAAGCCGACCAACTCGCCGACCACATCGCCGTACTGAACAACGGCACCATCGCCGCCCACGGCACCCCCGAAGAACTCAAGCGCCGCATCCCCGGCGGCCACGTGCGCCTGCGCTTCACCGACCCCGCCGCCTACCGCACCGCCGCAGACACCCTCCACGACGCCACCCACCACGACGACACCCTCACCCTGCACCTCCCCAGCGACGGCAGCCAGCACGCCCTGCGCACCCTCCTCGACCGCCTCGACACCGCCCACATCCACGCCGACGAACTCACCCTCCACACCCCCGACCTCGACGACGTCTTCTTCGCCCTGACCGGCGACACCACCCACACCGCCGACACCCACACCGCCGACACCCACACCGGCGACACCCACACCCAACAGCCCACGGAGGCCCTGCGATGAGCTCCCTCACCCTCGCCCTGCGCGACTCCTCCACCATGCTCCGCCGCAACCTCCTGCACGCCCGCCGCTACCCCTCCCTCACCCTGAACCTGCTGCTCACCCCGGTCATGCTGTTGCTGCTCTTCGTCTACATCTTCGGCGACGCGATGAGCTCGGGGATCGGCGACGGCGGCGCCGACCGCGCCGCGTACATCGCGTACGTCGTCCCGGGCCTGCTGCTGATGACCGTCGGCAGCACCCTGATCGGCACCGCGGTCTCCGTCTCCAACGACATGACCGAGGGGATCATCGCCCGCTTCCGCACCATGGCGATCCACCGCCCCTCGGTGCTCATCGGGCACGTCGTCGGCAGCGTGCTGCAGTCGGTCATGAGCGTGGTGCTCGTCGGCGCCATCGCCCTCGCCATCGGCTTCCGCTCCACCGACGCCTCCGCCCTGGAGTGGCTGGCCGCGTTCGGGCTGCTGGTGCTCTTCTCCCTGGCGCTCACCTGGATCGCGGTCGGCATGGGCCTGGTCAGTCCGAACGCCGAGGCCGCCGGCAACAACGCGATGCCGCTGATCCTGCTGCCGCTGCTCTCCAGCGCGTTCACGCCGGTCGACGCGATGCCGGGCTGGTTCCAGCCGATCGCCGAATACCAGCCGTTCACCCCCGCCATCGAGACCCTGCGCGGGCTGCTGCTCGGCGGCGAGATCGGCAACAACGGCTGGCTCGCGATCGGTTGGTGCGTCGGACTCGCGGTGCTCGGCTACTTCTGGTCGACGTCGAGGTTCAACCGCGACCCCCGGTAGGCCGCTTACTCGGCCGGCGCCTCGACCGGTGTTTTCACGGAGTCGAGGAGGAGTTGGGCGACGTCGACGACTTGGAGGGTTTCCTTGGCGGCGCCGTCGTTCTTCTTGCCGTTGACGGAGTCGGTGAGCATGACGAGGCAGAAGGGGCAGGCCGTCGACACGATGTCGGGGTTGAGTGACAGGGCTTCGTCGACGCGCTCGTCATTGATGCGTTTGCCGATGCGTTCTTCCATCCACATGCGGGCGCCGCCGGCTCCGCAGCAGAAGCCGCGTTCCTTGTGGCGGTGCATTTCCTGCTGGCGCAGGCCGGGGACCTTGTCCATGATCTCGCGCGGGGGCGTGTAGATCTTGTTGTGGCGGCCCAGGTAGCAGGGGTCGTGGTAGGTGATCAGGCCCTCGACGGGGGTGACGGGGATGAGTTTGCCCTCGTCGATGAGGTGCTGGAGCAGCTGGGTGTGGTGGATGACTTCGTAGTCGCCGCCGAGCTGGGGGTATTCGTTGCCCAGGGTGTTGAGGCAGTGCGGGCAGGTCGCGACGATCTTCTTCGCCGACTTTGGCTTCTTGGTCGACTCGTACTCCGCGTCCTCACCGAACGCGGCGTTCAGCGTCATGACGTTTTCCTGGCCGAGCTGCTGGAAGAGCGGTTCGTTGCCCAGGCGGCGTGCGGAGTCGCCGGTGCACTTCTCGTCGCCGCCCATGATGGCGAACGTGACGCCGGCCATGTGCAGGAGTTCGGCGAAGGCCTTGGTGGTCTTCTTCGCGCGGTCCTCCAAGGCGCCGGCACAACCCACCCAGTACAGGTACTCGACTTCGGTGAGGTCTTCGATGTCCTTGCCGACGACGGGGACTTCGAAGTCGAGTTCCTTGAGCCATTCCAGGCGCTGCTTCTTGGCCAGGCCCCAGGGGTTGCCCTTCTTCTCCAGGTTCTTGAGCATCGTTCCGGCCTCGGAGGGGAACGCGCTCTCGATCATGACCTGGTAGCGGCGCATGTCGACGATGTGGTCGACGTGCTCGATGTCGACCGGGCACTGCTCCACACACGCGCCACAGGTCGTGCAGGACCACAGGACGTCGGGGTCGATGACCCCGTTCTCCTCGACCGTCCCGATCAGCGGACGCTCCGCCTCCATCGACTTCTCGCCACCGGCGAGCAGATACGGAGCCTTCGCATACGCATGGTCGCGCAGGGACATGATGAGCAGCTTCGGCGAGAGCGGCTTACCGGTGTTCCAGGCGGGGCACTGCGACTGGCACCGCCCGCACTCCGTGCACGTGGAGAAGTCCAGCAGGCCCTTCCACGAGAACTGCTCCACCTGCGAGACACCGAAGACCGCGTCCTCGGCGGGGTCCTCCCAGTCGATCGGCTTGCCGCCGGACGTCATCGGCTGCAGCTCGCCGAGCGCCGTGCCGCCGTCCGCCTCGCGCTTGAACCAGATGTTCGGGAAGGCCAGGAAGCGGTGCCAGGCCACGCCCATGTTGGTGTTGAGGCCGACCACGATCATCCAGATGAAGGAGGTCGCGATCTTCAGGCCCGCGAAGAAGTACGTGAGGTTCTGCAGGGTGGAGAGATCCATCCCGGAGAACCAGGAGACGAACGGGTACGAGAGGAAGAACGAGGCCTCGTAGCCGTCGACGTGGTGCTGGGCGCCCTCCAGGGCGTGCAGCGTGAAGATGCAGATACCCACGACGAGGATGACGGCCTCGACGAAGTACGCCTGGCCGGTCTTGGACCCCGCGAAGCGGGACTTGCGGCCCGCCTTGTCGGGCCGGTTCAGCTGCCGTACGGCGATCAGCGTGAGGATGCCGAGCACGGTCATCGTGCCGATGAACTCGACGAAGACGTTGTACGGGGCCCAGTCGCCGATGACCGGCAGGATCCAGTCGGCACGGAAGAGCTGGCCGACGGCGTTGACGATGGTCAGGAGCAGCGTGAAGAAGCCCACGGCAACGAACCAGTGCGCGAAGCCGATCACGCCCCATTTGTTCATGCGCGTATGGCCGAGGAACTCCTTGGCCAGGGTGACGGTGCGGCGGCCGGGATCGTCGGTCCGCAGCCCGGCGGGCACCGGCTGACCGAGCCGTACGAACCGGTAGATCTGCACGACGGCACGGCAGAACAGCGCGACACCGACCGCGATGAGGACCAGCGACACGATGATCGCGGCGAGTTGCATGGGGGGCTCCACGGGCCTGTGGGGACGAACGACGACGGAACGGAGAGTCCCCGCTCACTCCGCCGCACTGTAGCCAGCGCAAGCCGATCCGCGTCGGGAGCGCCCCGCGAGGGGCGCGGGGAACGAGGTCAGCGCCCTACCTGCGCGTAAGCGCGGGATAAGAGTTGAGCCCCCTCGACTCACTTCTGTTGACGCAAGCGCAGCGCTCATGCATCCTTGAGTCAGTTCCACTCAAGAAGTCACTGGAGGCATCGAAATGGCACGTGCGGTCGGCATCGACCTGGGCACGACTAACTCCGTCGTCAGCGTTCTCGAAGGCGGCGAGCCCACCGTCATCACCAACGCCGAGGGTGCCAGGACCACGCCGTCCGTCGTCGCCTTCGCGAAGAACGGTGAAGTGCTGGTCGGCGAGGTAGCCAAGCGCCAGGCGGTCACCAACGTCGACAGGACCATCCGGTCGGTCAAGCGCCACATGGGCACCGACTGGAAGGTGGACATCGACGACAAGGGGTTCAACCCCCAGCAGATCTCCGCGTTCATCCTGCAGAAGCTGAAGCGCGACGCCGAGTCGTACCTGGGCGAGAAGGTGGCCGACGCGGTCATCACCGTCCCGGCGTACTTCAACGACTCCGAGCGCCAGGCCACCAAGGAGGCCGGTGAGATCGCGGGTCTGAACGTCCTGCGCATCGTCAACGAGCCCACCGCCGCCGCGCTGGCCTACGGCCTCGACAAGGACGACCAGACCATCCTGGTCTTCGACCTCGGTGGCGGCACCTTCGACGTCTCGCTGCTCGAGATCGGCGACGGCGTCGTCGAGGTGAAGGCGACGAACGGCGACAACCACCTCGGTGGTGACGACTGGGACCAGCGCGTCGTCGACTACCTGGTCAAGCAGTTC
Source organism: Streptomyces sp. NPDC041713 (assembly GCF_055591085.1). Taxonomy (NCBI): domain Bacteria; kingdom Bacillati; phylum Actinomycetota; class Actinomycetes; order Kitasatosporales; family Streptomycetaceae; genus Streptomyces; species Streptomyces sp. NPDC041713. Next base: position 317,147 of record NZ_JBVIZY010000003.1, on the reverse strand, counting down.
AACAACGGCCACGGCGTGGACCTCGCCAAGGACAAGATGGCGCTCCAGCGCCTGCGCGAGGCAGCCGAGAAGGCCAAGATCGAGCTGTCCTCCTCCACGGAGACCACGATCAACCTGCCCTACATCACGGCCTCCGCCGAGGGCCCGCTGCACCTGGACGAGAAGCTCACCCGCGCCCAGTTCCAGCAGCTCACGTCCGACCTCCTGGAACGCTGCAAGACGCCGTTCCACAACGTCATCAAGGACGCGGGCATCCAGCTCTCCGAGATCGACCACGTCGTTCTCGTCGGTGGCTCCACCCGCATGCCCGCCGTCGCCGAGCTCGTCAAGGAGCTCACCGGCGGCAAGGACGCCAACAAGGGTGTGAACCCGGACGAGGTCGTCGCCATCGGCGCCTCGCTCCAGGCCGGTGTCCTCAAGGGCGAGGTCAAGGACGTCCTGCTCCTCGACGTCACCCCGCTGTCCCTCGGCATCGAGACCAAGGGCGGCATCATGACCAAGCTCATCGAGCGGAACACCACGATTCCGACGAAGCGCTCCGAGATCTTCACGACGGCCGAGGACAACCAGCCGTCCGTGCAGATCCAGGTCTACCAGGGCGAGCGCGAGATCGCGGCGTACAACAAGAAGCTCGGGATGTTCGAGCTGACCGGCCTGCCCCCGGCGCCCCGCGGCGTCCCGCAGATCGAGGTCTCCTTCGACATCGACGCCAACGGCATCATGCACGTGACCGCGAAGGACCTGGGCACGGGCAAGGAGCAGAAGATGACCGTCACCGGCGGCTCCTCGCTGCCGAAGGACGAGGTCGACCGGATGCGCCAGGAGGCCGAGAAGTACGCGGACGAGGACCACGCCCGCCGCGAGGCCGCCGAGTCCCGCAACCAGGGCGAGCAGCTCGTCTACCAGACCGAGAAGTTCCTCAAGGACAACGAGGACAAGGTCCCGGGTGACGTGAAGACCGAGGTCGAGACCGCCGTCGGCGAGCTGAAGGAGAAGCTCAAGGGCGACGACACGGCCGAGATCCGCACCGCCACCGAGAAGGTCGCCGCCGTCTCGCAGAAGCTGGGCCAGGCCATGTACGCCGACGCCCAGGCCGCCGGCGCGGGCGCCGAGGGCGCGGCCCCCGGCCCGGACGCCGACGCCAAGGCCGACGACGACGTCGTCGACGCCGAGATCGTGGACGACGAGAAGCCCGGTGACGCGAAGGGTGGCGCTGCCTGATGACCGAGGAGACCCCGGGTTTCGGCGACAGCGCCGAGAAGCCCGACGTCCCCTCTGGCGCCACCTCTGATGACGCCGCGCCGAAGGCCGCCGAGCCCTCCACCGAGGAGGGCGCGGCGGCCCCGGCCGGGGACGCGGAAAGCAGCAAGACGTCCGCCCAGGACGTGGGCCTGACCGCCCAGCTGGACCAGGTGCGCACCGCGCTCGGCGAGCGCACCGCGGACCTCCAGCGGCTGCAGGCCGAGTACCAGAACTACCGCCGTCGGGTGGAGCGGGACAAGGTGACGGTGAAGGAGATCGCCTCGGCGAACCTCCTCTCCGAGCTCCTCCCCACCCTCGACGACATCGGCCGCGCCCGTGAGCACGGCGAGCTGGTGGGCGGCTTCAAGTCGGTGGCGGAGTCCCTGGAGACCGTCGTCGCCAAGATGGGGCTGCAGCAGTTCGGCAAGGAGGGCGAGCCCTTCGACCCGACGATCCACGAGGCCCTGATGCACAGCTACGCACCGGACGTCACCGAGACGACGTGCGTCGCGATCCTGCAGCCGGGGTATCGCATCGGCGAGCGCACCATCCGCCCCGCGCGGGTGGCCGTCGCCGAGCCGCAGCCCGGCGCGCAGACGGTCAAGGGCGAGACGGCCGAGGCCGACACCGAGTCGGCCGAGCCGACGGAGAAGGACAGCGGTGGCCCGGACGAGGGCTGACGCTGAACCGACGAGGGACAACCGGAAGGGGGTGCGTCGAGGATGAGCACCAAGGACTTCATCGAGAAGGACTACTACAAGGTCCTCGGCGTCCCCAAGGACGCCACCGAAGCCGAGATCAAGAAGGCGTACCGGAAGCTCGCCCGCGAGAACCACCCGGACGCCAACAAGGGCAACACCAAGGCGGAGGAGCGCTTCAAGGAGATCTCCGAGGCGAACGACATCCTCGGCGACCCCAAGAAGCGCAAGGAGTACGACGAAGCGCGTGCTCTCTTCGGCAACGGCGGATTCCGGCAGGGCCCCGGAGGCGGCGGCGGTTCGTTCAACTTCGACCTGGGCGACCTCTTCGGAGGCGGCGCCCCGGGTGGCGGTGGAGCGGCCGGCGGCGGCTTCGGGGGCGGCCTCGGTGACGTCTTCGGGGGCCTGTTCAACCGCGGCGGCGCGGGTGCCGGGGCCGGCGCGCGGACGCAGCCGCGGCGCGGCCAGGACATCGAGTCCGAGGTCACGCTGAGCTTCACGGAGGCGGTCGACGGCGCGACGGTGCCGTTGCGCATGTCCTCCCAGGCCGCCTGCAAGGCGTGCTCCGGCACCGGCGACAAGAACGGCACGCCGCGCGTGTGCCCGACCTGCGTCGGCACGGGCCAGGTCTCGCGGGGCGGCGGCGGAGGGTTCTCCCTCACCGACCCGTGCATGGACTGCAAGGGCCGCGGGCTGATCGCCCAGGACCCCTGCGACACCTGTGGCGGCAGCGGCCGCGCCAAGTCGTCGCGCACGATGCAAGTGCGCATCCCGGCGGGCGTCTCGGACGGGCAGCGCATCCGGCTGCGCGGCAAGGGCGCGCCCGGCGAGCGCGGCGGCCCGGCCGGCGACCTGTACGTGGTGGTGCACGTCGACAGCCACCCGGTCTTCGGCCGCAAGGGCGACAACCTCACGGTCACGGTGCCGGTGACGTATCCCGAGGCGGCGCTGGGCGGCGAGGTGAAGGTGCCCACCCTGGGCGGCCCGCCGGTCACCCTGAAGCTCCCCGCGGGCACCCCCAACGGTCGTACGATGCGGGCCCGCGGCAAGGGCGCGGTCCGCAAGGACGGCAGCAGGGGCGACCTGCTCGTGACGGTGGAGGTCTCCGTCCCGACGTCGTTGAGCGACGGGGCGAAGGAAGCACTGGAGTCCTACCGCAAGGCGACTGCGGGCGACGACCCGCGGGCAGAACTGTTCCAGGCCGCGAAGGGAGCGTGACCCCATGGACAGGGTCGGCCGTCGCAATCCGTACCAACTCACCGACGAGACACCGGTGTACGTCATCTCGGTGGCCGCCCAGCTGAGCGGTCTGCACCCGCAGACCCTGCGGCAGTACGACCGCCTCGGTCTGGTCTCGCCGGACCGGACCGCGGGGCGCGGCCGACGCTACTCCGCCCGCGACATCGAACTGCTGCGCACGGTGCAGCAGTTGTCGCAGGAAGAGGGCATCAACCTCGCCGGCATCAAGCGGATCATCGAGCTGGAGAACCAGGTCACCGCGCTCCAGTCGCGGATCGCGGAGCTCTCCGCGGCCGTGGAGGGAGCCGCCGCGGCCATGCAGCAGCGTGAGGCGGCGGTGCACGCCTCGTACCGTCGCGACCTCGTCCCCTACCAGGACGTGCAGCAGGCGAGCGCGCTGGTGGTGTGGCGTCCCAAGCGGGCGACCGAGCAGTAGGTTTCGTAGGCTTGTGCGGGGCCGGGAGGTGGCAACCTCCCGGCCCCGCATCGTTGTATCCGGGTTACGGGGAGTGGGGCTGGCCATGGCCATGGTGGGGCTGTTCTGGATCGCCGAGGGCGACGTGTACGTGGGCGCGAAGCCGGCCGGCCTCGCTCCCGGTGTCCGGCTGACCCCGGAGGGCGTACTGGCCCTGGGCGACCGCCAGTCGGGCATGTGGCCGTGGGAGGACGTGCACGCGCTGGCCGTCGAGCACGCGCCGGTGAAGTCCCTGAAGCGGCACGTGGGCGCGGCGTTCGACATGGCGCTCACGCTGGGCCTGGGCGGCGGCGACGAGGCGCCGACGATGACGGTACGGATCACGGACGCGGCGGACGCCACCACGGAGCTGACGGCGTACACGGCCCCGGCGGTCGGCTACTCCCGCACGGAGTACGACCTCTCCCGCGCCCTCCTGGCCCGCCTGACGGAGGGCGCGGGCACGCTCCTGACCACGCTGGCGGCGATGTCGGCCTGGGGCCGCACCCACGAGGGCGGGACGCCGCGGGCGGCGGAGCGGGAGGGGCTGTTGCGGGAGTGGGTGGACGCCTGAGTAAACGGCCGGCTGACGCCGTCCGCGCAGCACCCCGGCCGCCTACGGGGGAGTAAACGACCGGGGCGCCCGTCGCGGCGAGGCCCCGCCGTGGTCGGTGGACGGGACGGTTCGCCGGGCGGATGGACGCCGGCTGGAGCCCCCTTCCGCCACGGCCAGCCTGCCCGCCCCGCCCGGGCGCGGGAAGCGCCATTTTGTTGCCGTGCAGCGAGCTGAGGGGGACGCGAACGGTCCCATATGCCCACACACCGGACGCTTCACTCGCCCCGACCGAGGATCCCCGACTGCCCGATGAGATACCCGAGTTGGGCGCGACTGTGGCTGCCGAGGGTGGCGGCGAGTTTGGCGATGTGGACGCGGGCGGTGCGGATGTTCATGCCGAGACGGCCGGCGATCTCGGCGTCGGTGAGGCCTTCGACGAGGAGGGTGGCGACCGTGTGCTGGATCGTGGTCATGCCGCCCGCCGGGCTTCTCGGGGTGGCTTCCCGGTTCTCCGAGGGGGCGGCGCGCCGCGTCCACAAAGGGGCCGCCAGTCCCCACAGCCGCCAGAACGTGGTGGCGAAGTACTGGACGAGAGCCGGATTGCGCAATTCGAGAGCGTCCCTGCGGTACTGGCCCATCGGGATGAAGGCCACGGTCCGGTCGAAGATGAGGAGGGGTTCGGTCACCTCGTCGAGCGTGCGGGCTTCAACGTCACCCCGCAGCCGATGGAGCTGCGCGAGGGGCGCGCGGGAAGGACTGGTCGCTTTCTGACAGAGGGTTCTCATACGACAGTTGCGGGGCAGGGCAGGCAGGCCCTGGGCAAGGGCGGTGGCCAACTCCTGCGGTTGCCGTGAGTTGTCGGGCTGGACGGCCAGGAACTCGTCCGTTGCTTCACCCATGGCGTGGGCAACAGCCGTGTTGATGCGTTGCGCGCCGGAGAGGACGGCTATGCCGGGATCGTCGTCAGGCTCGGGCGAGCGGCGCTCGGCGTCGAGGGCCAAGAACGGCCGGAACGCCGCTGTGAGCATCTCTTCACGTTCCCGATGGGTGACAATGCGGTTCTCGATCGTGCGCACGAGCTGCGAGAGGACGGCATGCGGCGTGGCCGGCCGCAGCCATCGCACATCGTCGAGTTCGGGATGGAGCAACCCGAAGTCGACCAGGCAGGGTGCGACCTCGACGTCTTCACGCGGAATGCGGCCCTCGCGCAACGCTCGCGCGTAGAGAGCCGAGCCCGTACCGCAGAGCTCCTCGGCGTCGTGGGGAACGTGCTGTCGCATCAGGTGGTGCCCCCGTTCCTCTCCGGTGCGGCGCCGGGGACCTCCGCAGATCTGTGATGCCGAGCCGTCTCTTCGGAGGGGAACTCGGCGAGGATCTTCGACTGGCCGATGAGATAGCCGAGTTCCGCACGGCTGCGACTGCCGAGTTTGGCGGCCAGCTTCGCGATGTGCACTCGGGCGGTCCGAACGTTCAATCCCAGGCGGGCCGCTATCTCGTTGTCCGTGAGTCCCTCGATCAGGAGCGCCGCGATCGCTCGTTGCCGGGCAGTGACACCCCTCTGCGCGGGTTGCGGGGCCGGCAGGGGGAACATGGGGGTGGCCAGGCTCCACAGCTGTTGGAACATGATGACGAGGGCGTTGACCACAGCGGGGTGCCGTAGTTCCAGGGCTACTTTGTGACTGCGGTCGCTGGACGCCGGAATGAAGGCCGTGGTCCGGTCGAAGATGAACAGACGCTCGGACACTTCACTCAGCGTGCGTACTTCCACATCGCCTTGCAGCTGTTCGTAGTGGGCGAGCGCCGGCAATGAGTAGCGCGTCGTGTGCTGGTAGAGGGTCCGCATGCGGGCGCCCTTGGAGAGGACCTCCTCAGCCCTGGGGAGAGACTCGGCCATGTGTTTGGGGCGCCGGGCGCCACCTGGCTGGATGATGAGGACCTCTTGGGAGGCACTCGCGACGGCCGCGTCTATGGCCGCGTCGATGCGCGCCATGCTGTCCAGCACGGTGAGAGAGGCGGTCCCGCGACTGACGGGCCCGGTCTCGAGCCCGAGGAAGGCTTCGAACGCCTCGGCCAGGTTCTCCTCGCGCATCCGCTCTTGGCTGATGCGGGCTTCGATGGTGCGGAGCAGGCGGGGCAAGGCCACACCCGGCGGGGTGGGGAGCAGCCACTCCGCATCGTCGGGGCTGGGGCGGAGGAGGCCGAAGTCGACCAGACACGGGGCGCTTCCAGCGTCGGTCCTGCGCACGCGCCGTTCGCGCAGGGCGCGGGCGTACGTGGCTGAGCCCGTCTCGCAGAGTTCTTCGATTTCGTGCGGTACATGCTCCCAGCGCATACTCCGTGCTCCTCCCCCCTGGCTGAAGCGTCGCGATTGTAAGCGGGGTCACGGTGTTACGGATTGGGTTTGTTCCACCGTGGGATGTCGCGATGCGGGGTGGAGAATCCCCGGCCGGTGAGTGAGGCGTCCAGACCGAGGTGGGCAGCGGCCTCCGCAGCGGGGAAGAGGGCGCCGGGTCTGACGCTCACTTCGGCTGGTCCGGGGCGAGCATCCCGGACTGGGCGATCAAGTAGCCGAGTTGGGCCCGGCTTCCGCTGCCCAGTGCTGCGGCGATCTTGGCGATGTGGGCGCGGCAGGTGCGGACGTTCATGCCGAGGCGGCGGGCGATGGCCTCGTCGACGTGGCCCTCGATGAGGAGTTTGGCTATGGAGCGCTGGACGCCGGTGATGCCGTCGGTGGACGGTGCGTAGGGCGCCTCGTCGAGCAGTGGTGAGGCCCGCTGCCAGAGCTGCTCGAAGACGTTGGCCAGGTACTGGACCAGTCCGGGATGGCGGAGTTCCAGGGCTGTTTGGCGATCCTCGCGGGCCGGGATGAAGGCGACGGTCCGGTCGAAGATCATCAGGCGTTCGATGAGCTCCTCGAGGGTGCGTACCTCCACCTTGCCTTGCCGCATGTGCTCGGCGTAGGCGATGGTGGTCTGGCTGTGGCGCGCCGTGTGCTGATACAGCGTACGCATCCTGATGCCTCGGTCGAGGATGCTCTGGCTCTGCTTCACCGCTTCCGTGACGATCGCCTCGCTGCGGCCGCCGCCGGGTTGGACGGTGATGACCTCCGACTGGCATTCGGCTATGGCGACTTGTATGGCTCCGTTGATGCGGCTCGCGCCTTCAAGAACGGTGATCGAGTGGGCGGTCGGCCGGTCCTGGGCGGTGATGGCCATGAATGGCTCGAAAGCGTCGGCGAGATCGTTGGCGAGCGCCCTCCGCTCCTGGATCTCGCGCTCGATGGGGCGGAGCCGCTGGGCGAGGGCCGAAGTGGGCGGAACAGGGCGGAGCCACTCCGCATCGTCCGGATCGGGGACCAGAAGCGCGAAATCCATAAGGCAAGGAGTGGCTTCCGCTTCGGTGCGCCGGATACGTCCGGTACGTAGAGCGCTGGCGTAGAGCCGCTTGCCTTCATCGCATAGTTCGGCCATGGCGTGTGAATGTGCCCTAATTGGGCTGTTTGTTGGCATAGCTCCACCCCCCAGGGTCCTGAACGTGCAGGAACATGATGCATCGGTCCTGTGGTGTTCGCATGGCTGAATGAGCCATCGTCATGGAAGGCCGGGGGAGAGTCGCGATGGAAGTGAGGACGAAGCCCGCTATGCGCCAGGGAAAGCTTCGCTCGGTACTTGTTTGTGCCTTCTCCGTTGGGTTGGCTGTCAGCGCCTTCAGTGTTGTGGGCGCGCTCCCGGATGCCGATGCCACTGAACGCACCGTGTCGGCCGTGTCCGCGGCCCCGCCGGATGTGGTCTGGGGGTCCGGTCCGCACAATGACGTGATCTGGAACTCCGTGTCCACGGAAGACATCATCTGGGCGTCGACCTCGAAGGGAGGCGGCGTCGCATGAGCACCCCTCCCGACGACCGTACCTTCCGCCGAGAAATGGCCACCGCCTACCGTTCCGGCTGGCACTTCATCGATCTTGTGACCGCGATCCCCCACCGCGGCGACTCGTTGATGGTGACGCTGCTCGGCGAGCCGATCGTCGTCACCCGTGACGACGAGGAAGAGATAAGGGCCTACCGGTGCCTGCGCAGGCCCCGCGGGGCGCCGCAGCCCGTGCGGTGTGCCATTCGGTACGGGATGGTCTTCGTCAACCTCGACCGGCGTGACCACCAGGTGGTCGGCGGCGGTCAGGACCGGCAGGGCCGGGACGCCGCGAGCGCCCAGGACAACATCACAGCCACCCCCCGCAGTGCCTGACGCGATTCCCCCGTCGTTGTAAATCGCGCAGGCGCTTCCCCCAGCAGCGGCGTCACCGTGGACCTGAACACGGTGGCGCCGCTGTGGTGTGCCCCCAGGTCACCCCGCCCCGCCCCGGCCCACCCCGCCGCCCCGGCCGGGAGGCCTCACGCCTTCCCCATCGCCCGCGTCACCGTGATCTCCATCAGCACCCGCTCCGGGTTCGGTGACGGCCTGCGGCCGTACCGCTCCTCGTACCGTTCCTCCGCCTCCGCGATCGCCGCCGGCTCCGTCCTGATCACCGCCCGGCCCTCCAGCGTCGCCCACCGCCGGCCCTCGAACTGGCACACCGCCACCCGCGCTCCGGCGCCGTCCGGGCCCGTCGCCGCGAGGACGTGCGCGATCTTGCGGCTCGTCCTGCGCGCCAGGACCCGGGCGACGCCCGCCTCCGGGTCGTACGTCACGCCCACCGGCACCACGTGCGGCGTGCCGTCCGGGCGCAGGGTCGTCAGGGTGCAGACGTGCCGTTCACGCCAGAAGCTGAGATAGGGCTCGGGCGGATTCCGCGGGTCGATGCGAGGGGCGGCGGGAGCGGTGTTCGACGACATGGCTACGGAACATAGCCGCCCGGCCTTCCCGGACCCTCCTTGAGTGGAATAGACTCAACTTTGTGTACGTTGACCAAGTCAGTGTTCGGGTCGGTGTTACGGACGCGGGTGCGTGGAACCCGTAGAGCCGTAGGACGACGACCTGATCGGACCCGTAAGGAACCCCGTAAGGAGGAGAAGCGCACGTGGACGCCGAGCTGACCAACAGGAGCCGGGACGCGATCAACGCGGCCACCCGCCGCGCCGTGCAGGACGGGCACCCGGATCTCACCCCCGCGCACCTGCTGCTCGCGCTGCTGGAGGGGCAGGACAACGAGAACATCACCGACCTGCTCGCCGCGGTCGACGCCGACCAGGCGGCCGTGCGCGCGGACACCGAGCGGGCCCTCGCGGCGCTGCCCAGCGTCACCGGGTCGACCGTCTCGCCGCCGCAGCCCGACCGCGAGATGCTGGCCGTCGTCGCCGACGCCGCCAAGCGCGCCAAGGAGCTCGGCGACGACTACCTCTCCACCGAGCACCTGCTCATCGGCGTCGCGGCCGAGGGCGGCAAGGCCGGGGACGTCCTGACACAGCACGGAGCCGGCAGCAAGAAGCTGCTGGCCGCATTCGAGAAGAGCAGGGGAGGGCGCCGGGTGACCACACCCGACCCCGAGGGTCAGTACAAGGCCCTGGAGAAGTTCGGCACCGATTTCACCGCCGCCGCCCGCGAAGGGCGCCTCGACCCGGTCATCGGGCGGGACCAGGAGATCCGGCGCGTGGTGCAGGTGCTCTCGCGGCGGACCAAGAACAACCCCGTCCTCATCGGCGAGCCAGGCGTCGGCAAGACCGCCGTCGTCGAGGGGCTCGCCCAGCGCATCGTGAAGGGGGACGTCCCCGAGTCGCTGAAGAACAAGCGGCTCGTCTCCCTGGACCTCGGCGCGATGGTCGCGGGCGCGAAGTACCGCGGCGAGTTCGAGGAGCGCCTCAAGACCGTCCTCTCCGAGATCAAGGAGAGCGACGGGCAGATCATCACCTTCATCGACGAGCTGCACACCGTCGTCGGGGCCGGCGCGGGCGGCGACTCCGCCATGGACGCCGGGAACATGCTCAAGCCGATGCTCGCCCGCGGCGAGCTGCGGATGGTCGGCGCGACCACCCTCGACGAGTACCGCGAGCGGATCGAGAAGGACCCCGCCCTGGAGCGCCGCTTCCAGCAGGTCCTCGTCGCCGAGCCGTCCGTCGAGGACTCCATCGCGATCCTGCGCGGGCTCAAGGGGCGGTACGAGGCGCACCACAAGGTCCAGATCGCCGACAGCGCGCTCGTCGCCGCCGCCACCCTCTCCGACCGGTACATCACCTCGCGCTTCCTGCCCGACAAGGCCATCGACCTCGTCGACGAGGCCGCGTCCCGGCTGCGCATGGAGATCGACTCCTCGCCCGTCGAGATCGACGAGCTCCAGCGCGCCGTCGACCGGCTGAAGATGGAGGAGCTGGCGATCGGCAAGGAGACGGACCCGGCCAGCAGGCAGCGTCTGGAGAAGCTGCGGCGCGACCTCGCCGACAAGGAGGAGGAGCTGCGCGGCCTCACCGCACGCTGGGAGAAGGAGAAGCAGTCCCTCAACCGCGTCGGTGAGCTGAAGGAGCGGCTCGACGAGCTGCGCGGCCAGGCCGAGCGCGCCCAGCGCGACGGCGACTTCGACACCGCGTCCAAGCTGCTCTACGGCGAGATCCCGACCCTGGAGCACGACCTGGAGGTCGCCTCGGAGGCCGAGGAGGAGGCCGTTCAGGCCAAGGACCTCATGGTGAAGGAGGAGGTCGGCCCGGACGACATCGCCGATGTCGTCGGCGCGTGGACCGGCATCCCCGCAGGCCGCCTCCTGGAGGGCGAGACGCAGAAGCTGCTTCGCATGGAGGACGAGCTCGGCAAGCGGCTCATCGGGCAGACCGAGGCCGTGCGGGCCGTCTCCGACGCCGTGCGGCGCACCCGCGCCGGGATCGCCGACCCCGACCGGCCGACCGGCTCCTTCCTGTTCCTCGGCCCGACCGGTGTCGGCAAGACCGAGCTCGCCAAGGCGCTCGCGGACTTCCTCTTCGACGACGAGCGGGCCATGGTCCGCATCGACATGAGCGAGTACGGCGAGAAGCACAGCGTGGCCCGGCTCGTCGGCGCCCCGCCCGGCTACGTCGGGTACGGCGAGGGCGGCCAGCTGACGGAGGCGGTGCGGCGGCGCCCGTACAGCGTCGTACTCCTCGACGAGGTCGAGAAGGCGCACCCCGAGGTCTTCGACGTCCTGCTGCAGGTGCTCGACGACGGCCGGCTGACCGACGGCCAGGGGCGGACGGTGGACTTCCGCAACACCATCCTGGTGCTGACGTCCAACCTCGGCAGCCAGTACCTGGTGGAGCCGCTCACCTCCGAGGAGGAGAAGAAGCAGCAGGTCCTGGAGGTCGTGCGGGCCTCCTTCAAGCCGGAGTTCCTCAACCGGCTCGACGACCTCGTGGTCTTCTCCGCGCTCAGCAAGGACGAGCTGGCGCACATCGCCGAGCTGCAGATCAACCGGCTCGCCAAGCGGCTCGCCGACCGCAGGCTCACCCTGGAGGTCTCGCCCGAGGCGCTGGCCTGGCTGGCGGACGAGGGCAACGACCCGGCGTACGGGGCGCGGCCGCTGCGGCGCCTCATCCAGACGTCGATCGGCGACCGGCTCGCGAAGGAGATCCTCGCGGGTGAGGTGAAGGACGGGGACGTGGTCCGCGTGGACCACGCCGGGGACGGACTCATCGTGGGCCCGGCGACGGGTTCCTCCTCCGGCAAGTCTTTGTAACGGCATCTCGTCTGCCTGGTCCGGGTCTCTGCCGGGTGCGGCGGCTTCGTGGTCGCTCGCGCAGTTCCCCGCGCCCCTGGGAGGGCGCTGCGCGCCCCTTCAGGGGCGCGGGGAACTGCGCGAGGACGGACCACGGCCGGCGGCCGGGTACGGCGGGAACCGGGCAGACGCAGCGCCGGGCTTGCCCCCCGGGGGGCCTCCTGGGAGAGGATGGCGGCAATCCGTACGAAGGGACACAAGAACGTGAGCATCGACCCGTCCTCCATTCCGAATTTCGGGGGCCAGCCCGATCCGCAGCAGGGCGCAGGACCGGCGGGCCCCGTCGTCCCCGACCAGGACCTGGTCAAGCAGCTCCTGGACCAGATGGAGCTCAAGCACGTCGTCGACGACGAGGGTGACCTCGCGGCGCCGTGGGAGGAGTTCCGTACGTACTTCATGTTCCGCGGTGAGGACGACCAGCAGGTCTTCTCCGTGCGGACGTTCTACGACCGGCCGCACCAGATCGAGGAGAAGCAGCAGCTTCTCGAGTCGATCGACGACTGGAACCGCCGCACGCTGTGGCCGAAGGTCTACAGCCACACGCACGACGACGGCACGGTCCGCCTCATCGGCGAGGCCCAGATGCTGATCGGCACCGGTGTCTCCCTGGAGCACTTCGTGTCGTCCACGGTCAGCTGGGTGCGCGCCGCGATCGAGTTCGACCGCTGGCTCGTCGAGCAGCTCGGCCTTGAGGCCGACGTCGACGCCGCCGACGGCGAGGAGAAGCCCGGCGACGACGAGGCCTGAGCGGCCCCGCGGCGGAAGACGCGAGCGAGAGCCCGGCCGGGGCGCACACCACCAGGTGGGCGCTCTTCGGCCGGGCTCTCGTCGTGGCCGGGGCGGGGGCGTCCGTAGCCTGGTCCTCTCGGCTACAACCGACTCGGGAAGCAGGGTGGCATGGAATCGCTGGGGACCGCCGACGCACGCGGCGTCGTGGGCTCGAAGGAATGGGCACCGGCCGCGCGGGTGCGGGGCATGGGAACGTCGATCTTCACGGAGATGACGGAGCTGGCCCGCCGCACCGGTGCGGTCAACCTCGGCCAGGGCGTCCCGGAGCTGCCCAGTCCGCCTCAACTCCTCAAGGACGTCGCGGACGCCGTGCTGTCCGGCGCCAACCAGTACCCGCCCGCCGTCGGCTTCCCCGCCCTGCGCGAGGCGATCGCCGCGCACCAGCTGCGCCGGTACGGGCTCGACTACCGGCCCGCGGGCGAGGTGCTCGTCACCACCGGCGCGACGGAGGCCCTGGCCGCGGCGCTGCTCGCGCTCTGCGACCCGGGGGACGAGATCGTCGCGTTCGACCCCTGCTACGACGCGTACGCCGCCGACGCGCGGCTGGCCGGCGCCCGGCTCGTGGGCGTCCCCCTCGTCCTCGACGGCGACGGCTTCGCCCTGGACGCCGACGCGCTGCGCGCCGCGGTCTCCGCGCGCACGCGCGTGCTCATCCTGAACACGCCGCACAACCCCACGGGCAAGGTGTTCACGCCGGACGAGCTGGCCGTCGTCGCCGACGTCGCGCGGGAGCACGCGCTCACGGTGATCACGGACGAGGTGTACGAGCACCTCGTGTACGACGAGGGCGCGCGGCACCTGCCCATCGCGTCGCTGCCGGGCATGCGGGAGCGGACGCTGATCGTCTCCTCGGCCGGCAAGACCTTCAACACGACCGGGTGGAAGGTGGGTTGGGTCTGCGGTCCCGCCCCGCTGGTCGCCGCGGTGGGGGCCGCGAAGCAGTTCCTGACGTACGCCTCGGGTACCCCGTACCAGGAGGCGCTGGCCCGCGCGCTGGGCTCGGTGGAGGGCTGGGCGGCGGAACTGCGCGGCACCCTGCGCCGCAACCGGGACCTCCTGACCGACGGCCTGACCCGGGCGGGCCTGCGCCCCTTCCGCGCCGAGGCCGGCTATTTCGTCCAGGCGGACGTACGGCCGTGGGGGTACGAGGACGGCGTGCGGTTCTGCCGCGAACTGCCGGAGCGAGCAGGCGTCGTGGCCATCCCCACCTCAGCCTTCTACCTGACCCCGAACGCCCCGTCCTGGCTCGTCCGCTTCTCACTCTGCAAGCGGGAACAGTCCCTGCGCACCGCGGTGGCCCAACTGATCGGCGCGCGGTGAGGGACGGCGAAGGACGGACGTAACCTCTGGAGTTCCTCAACTCTGCTTTGCGCGGGTGTGGGCACGGGCATCCCCCTGGCACGCACGGAGCACGGCCCACGGGGGACCTGCTTCGGGGGAACATAAGGAGTGTGGTGGCCGTGATCGGTTTCTTCATCCTCATCGGGGTGGTCGTCGTCGTGCTGGCCGTGGTGTCCGGCCGCAAGAAGGGCGGCAAGGCGCACCGCGGGTGGGGCGGCGGCGGTGCGGCGAGCGGCTCGGCGGGTGGGGGCAGTTGGTGGGCCGGGGGCGGTGACAGCGGGGGCGGCGGGCACCACGGTGGTCATCACGGCGGGCATTCCTGCGGAGGCGGGTCGTCCTGCGGGAGCAGCGGGTCCTCGTGCGGGGGCGGTTCCTCGTGCGGAGGCGGCGGGGGCGGATGCGGCGGAGGCAGCTGACACGGGGCAGCTGGTCCACCGATCCGACGAAGTGCCCGGCGGGGGCGGACGTTTCCCGCCGGGCGCTTCGGTGTCGGGGGAGGAGTGCGACGGGGGCGTGCTCAGGAGCCGTGCTGTGATTGCCGTACTGAACAGTTGAACTGTGCGGCCCTCATCGGGATGGAAACCCCACGAAGTTGGGTAAAAGCGCTGTGGCAGCGTCGCCGACCATGATTCCCTCTTGTCCGTCAGCACCGCCCTCGTGCGTCGCAGGTTTCGCGGACCGTGTTCTGGAAACCCGTCAGATGACGTTCTCGTGGGCACGAGCCGGCATCCCGACCTCCCGGTGCCCATACCGGGTGCGCCGGCCCCACCTCCATTGAGTGTTAGCGGAGCCGACCCATGCTCACGACCCTGAAGACTGCGTACACCGACACGCGCGCCGAGGACCTGGCCTGGGCCCTGGGACGCGAGCCCCTGCCCGCACTCGCCACCCTCGACCTCGAACTGGGCGGCGCGAAGATGCAGTTGAGACTGCTCGGCGCCTCCCACCAAGTCCTCCTGGAGGAGGAGCAAGGCGGCTGTTCGGAGACGGTGGCCTGTATCCCCGGCAGCAGCACCCCGCTCCCGCTCGGCGTCTCCAAGCGCATGGGCGAATGGGAGTACGAGTTCGCGGCGCGCGTAGAAACGTTGTCGCACGGTCAGTTCGTCGGCAGAGCACAGGAGTTGCTCGCTCTCGTCGCCGAACACCCGCACGGTCTCGCCGGAAAGTTCCCCGGCAGCCCGTACGCCTTCACGGCGATGCTGGCGCAGCGGGACGAGGACGCGCTCATGTGGCGTACGTGGCACGCGTATCCGCAGGAGGGCCAGCTGGTGGCGACCCGGACCCGGGTGGGCGTGCGCATGCCGATGTCCGCGGCACTGTGACGCCCCACGGGCGAGGTCAGGTGCGAGGCCGAGGGCGAATTCGCGCACATGTGCCCGGCATGGAGCGGGAGTTACACCCCTGTGGGGGACCCGTAGTGAGCATGCCGTGACGTAGCGTTCCTGGCGTGCTCGAGTCGTCGACGCGGTTGCCGGTCTCGCCCCAGACAGGACGGTTCTTCGTCCTCGCGGGCGTGTTCGTCTGCGCTGCCTGCGGCCTCGTCTACGAACTCGAACTGGTCGCCCTCGCCTCCTACCTGATCGGCGACTCCGTCACCCAGGCCTCCGTCGTGCTCTCCGTGATGGTCTTCGCCATGGGCGTCGGCTCGCTGCTCGCCAAGCGGCTGCGGTGCCGCGCCTCCGTCTGGTTCGGCCTCGTGGAGTCGGCGCTCGCGCTGACCGGCGGCTGCAGTGCCATGGCGCTGTACGCGGCGTTCGCGTGGACCGGCGACCGGGGCGGGGTGTGGTCCGGCGGTTCGCGGTACCTCCTCGTCGGCTTCTCCCTCGCCATCGGCGTCCTCATCGGCGCCGAGGTGCCGCTGCTCATGGTCCTCATCCAGCGCATCCGGCGCCAGGACGCCAGCGGCGCCGTCGCCGACCTCTTCGCCGCCGACTACGTGGGCGCCCTCGTCGGCGGCCTCGCCTTTCCCTTCCTGCTGCTGCCGTTCTTCGGCCAGCTGACCGGCGCCCTGTTCACCGGCGCGGTCAACGCCCTGGTGGGCGGCGCGCTGGTGTTCGGCCTGTTCCGGCGCGACCTCAGCGTGCGCGGCCGCTGGGCGCTCCTCACCGCGAACGTCGTCGTCCTCTCCCTGCTCGCCTCCGCCGCCGTGCTCGTCGACGACTTCGAGCGGGCCGCCCGGCGCGCGGTGTACGGCGGGGACATCCGCGTCGCCGTGCAGACCGACGTCCAGGAGGTCGTCCTCACCGGCGGGAAGCGGCGCCCCCTCACCCTCTTCCTGGACGGCAGGCTGCGCATCAGCGGCCGCGACGAGAAGCGCTACCACCAGGGTCTGGTCTCCCCCGCGATGCGCGGGCCGCACGCGCGCGTCCTCGTCCTCGGCGGCGGCGACGGCCTGGCGGCGCGCGAGATCCTGCGCCACCCCGGCGTGCGCCGCCTCGACATCGTCGAGCTGGACGCGGGCGTGATCGACCTCGCCCGGCACGACCCGGCGCTGAGCCGGCTGAACGGCCACGCCTACCGCGACCCGCGGGTCCACGTGGTGAACGCCGACGCGTTCCGCTGGCTGCGCTCCGCGCGCGGGACGTACGACGTGGTCGTCTCCGACCTGCCGGACCCCGGCATCACCGCCAGCACGAAGCTGTACTCCCAGGAGTTCTACGGCCTCGCCACCCACGTCCTCGCCGACACCGGCAGGCTCGCCGTGCACGCCGGGCCGCTCTCCTCCCGCCCGCGCACCTTCTGGACGGTGGAGACGACGCTGCGCGCGGCGGGCCTGCGGACCGTGCCCTACCGCGTCGGCGGCCGCGAGTCCGGGTTCGCCGCCGGGCCCGACCGCACCGCCCGGGGCGGCCGGGCGCCGAGGGACTGGGGCTTCGTGCTCGCCTCGCGGACCCGGCCGGTCCTGTTGCACGCGGCCGGATCCGAGGTGGTGCGCGCCGGGGTGCGCTCGGCCGAGCGGAGCAGGCAGACCGGGCTCGTGCCGTCCACGCTCGTACATCCGCGTTACGCGAACTGAAGTACAACGTCCGACGAACTGACGTACAAGTGGCTGACTCGTGGGTAGGCTCGGTTGACATGGAGCATGAGGTGTTCGTTCCGGTTTCGGCAGAGCGGCTCCGGCAGGTCCTGGCCGACCCCGAGCGGGTCGCCGGGGCGGTACCGGGGCTTCAGCGCGACGCGGAGGAGGCGGCGGATCCGCTCTCCGGGCGCCTCAAGGTGCGCGTCGGCGGGCACTCCATCACGTATCGCGGGACCGCCACGGTCGAGCCCGGCTCCGACGGGGCGTACGCGCTGCGGGCCGAGGGCGCCGAGGTGCGCGGGTCCGGCACCGTGAAGCTGTCCCTCGCGCTGCGGCTCGTGCAGGGCACGGAGGGGACGACCCTCGCCTTCGACGGGAGCGCGACGGCGGACGGGCGGATCACCGAGGGCGCCCCCGAGACCGTCGAGGCGGCGATGCACCGGCTGCTCGAACGTTTCGGCGAGGGCCTCGCGGCCGCGGCACCGCCCGACACGGCGCCGGACGAGGCCGACGAGGCCGACGGAATCCACGAGGCCGACGAGATCGACGACGGCGACGAGATCGATGAGGACGACGACGACCTCGACGACCTGCCCGACGTGGGCGACGCCGACGACGTCATCGCCGAGGCCGAGGCCGCCGACGCCGAGGACATCGAGAACATCGACGAACTCGACGACCTGGACGACATCGACGACCTCGACGTACCGCCCGCCGAGGCCGCCCACGCCCGCCGCACCATGATCGGCCGCAGCGCCGAAGAGGTCGACCACGCCCCGCCCCGCGGCCGGTACGCGCCGGCGCCCGCCCCCGAGGCCCTCACCGCTAGCGCCACCCTGCGCTGGGCCGCGCCCGCCGCCGCCCTCGCGGTGGCCTCGGCCATCGTCGTGGGCCGGGCCCTGCGCCGCCGCCGCTGACCCTTGACGCCGTAGGGTCGCCTCCGTGAGTACCGAAGACGTGATCCTGACCGCGGGCGACGCGGAACTGACGGTGCAGCCGGGCAACGGCTGCCGCATCACCGGCCTGCGCGTCGGCGGCGTCGAGCTGCTGCGGCAGGGGAAGAAGTACGGCTGCTTCCCGATGGTGCCGTGGTGCGGACGCATCCGGGACGGGCGGTTCCACGACGGCGCGACCGTCCACCAGATGCCGCTGAACTCGCCGCCGCACGCCATCCACGGTTTCGGCCGGGACGCCGAGTGGCGCACCGCCCGTACCGGCGCGGGCGAGGCGGTCTTCACGTACGACCTGACCGACCCCTGGCCCTACCCGGGCCGCGTCACCCAGATCGTGGAACTCACCGAGGAGGCGTTGACGCTGCGGCTCGGCATCGAGACGCGCGGCGGCTCCTTCCCCGCGCAGGCCGGCTGGCACCCGTGGTTCAACCGGAACCTCGGCGGCGAGGACGTGCGGGTCGACTTCACCGCCGCCTGGCAGGAGGAGCGCGGCGACGACCACCTGCCCACCGGCCGCCGCGTCGACCCGAAGCCCGGCCCCTGGGACGACTGCTTCGGCATGCCCGAGGGGGTGGACGTCACGCTGACCTGGCCCGAGCAGCTGGAGCTGCGCGTCACCAGCCGCGAGCAGTGGGCCGTCGTCTACGACGAGCAGGAGGCCGCGGTCTGCGTGGAGCCGCAGACCGGGCCGCCGAACGGGCTCAACACCGACCCGCGCCTGGTCACCCCGATCGAGCCGCTGGAGACGGCGACGACCTGGACCTGGCGGCGGCTTTAAGCTCTTGGGCATGACTGACGTACGCGGCGAGCTGCTGCAGCAGATCAAGGACAAGGCCGTCGTGCACGGCAAGGTGACGCTCTCCTCCGGCCTGGAGGCCGACTACTACATCGACCTTCGCCGGATCACCCTCGACGGCGAGGCCGCCCCGCTGGTCGGCCAGGTCCTCCTGGACCTCACCGCCGACCTCGACTTCGACGCCGTCGGCGGCCTGACCATGGGCGCCGACCCGGTCGCGGGCGCGATGCTGCACGCGTCGGCTGCCCGCGGCAAGCGCCTGGACGCCTTCGTGGTGCGCAAGGCCGCCAAGGCGCACGGCATGCAGCGGCGCGTCGAGGGCCCGGACATCAAGGGCCGCCGCGTCCTGGTCGTCGAGGACACCTCCACCACCGGCGGCTCGCCGCTGACCGCCGTCGAGGCGGTCCGCGAGGCGGGCGCCGAGGTCGTCGGCGTCGCCACGATCGTGGACCGGGCGACCGGCGCCGGCGAGAAGATCACCGAGGGCGCGGGCGTGCCGTACCTCTTCGCGTACTCCAAGGACGACCTCGGCCTGGACTGAGGCCCGCGTCTGGAAAGATGGGGGCGACGATGACGTCGCCCCCTTAGGTCAGGGCCCAGCACATACCCCGCACATCACAAGGAGCGGACACATGCCCATCGCAACCCCCGAGGTCTACGCCGAGATGCTCGACCGGGCGAAGGCAGGCAAGTTCGCCTACCCGGCGATCAACGTGACCTCCTCGCAGACCCTGCACGCGGCCCTGCGCGGCTTCGCGGAGGCCGAGAGCGACGGCATCATCCAGATCTCCACCGGTGGTGCGGAGTTCCTGGGTGGCCAGCACAACAAGGACATGGTGACCGGCGCGGTGGCGCTGGCCGAGTTCGCGCACATCGTCGCCGCGAAGTACGACGTCACCGTCGCGCTGCACACCGACCACTGCCCCAAGGACAAGCTGGACACCTACGTCCGCCCGCTGCTCGACGTCTCCGCCGAGCGCGTCAAGGCCGGCCGCAACCCGCTGTTCCAGTCGCACATGTGGGACGGATCCGCCGAGACCCTCGCCGACAACCTGGCCATCGGCCAGGAGCTGCTCGCGAAGGCCGCCGCCGCGAAGATCATCCTTGAGGTGGAGATCACCCCGACCGGCGGTGAGGAGGACGGCGTCACGCACGAGATCAACGACGAGCTGTACACGACGGTCGACGACGCGCTGCGTACGGCGGAGGCCCTCGGCCTCGGCGAGAAGGGCCGCTACCTGCTCGCCGCGTCCTTCGGCAACGTGCACGGCGTCTACAAGCCGGGCAACGTCGTGCTGCGTCCCGAGCTCCTCAAGGACCTCCAGGAGGGCGTCGCCGCCAAGCACGGCAAGGCGGCGGGTTCGCAGCCCTTCGACTTCGTGTTCCACGGCGGCTCCGGCTCCACCGCCGAGGAGATCGCGACCGCCCTGGAGAACGGCGTCGTGAAGATGAACCTCGACACGGACACGCAGTACGCGTTCACGCGTCCCGTCGCGGACCACATGTTCCGCAACTACGACGGTGTCCTGAAGGTCGACGGCGAGGTCGGCTCGAAGAAGACGTACGACCCGCGCACCTGGGGCAAGGCCGCCGAGGCGGGCATGGCCACGCGCGTCACCGAGGCGTGCGCGAACCTGCGCTCCACGGGGACGAAGCTGAAGTAACGCCCACGGCGTCCGTACGGGCCCGGCACCCTTCCCTGGGTGCCGGGCCCGTACGCGTATGCAGCAGACTGGAACCCATGGCCATTCACAAGGATCTGCTCGGGGGACCGCCCCCGACCCACCTGCCCGACGACCCCGAGCCGCGCGAGCTGCTCGCGAACGGCGCGGCGCCCGCGGACGTCGCCGCGAAGTACCCCACGTCCTCGCTCGCCTGGGCGCAGCTCGCCGACGCGGCGTACGAGCGGGGCGGCGTCGTCGAGTCGTACGCGTATGCCCGTACGGGCTATCACCGGGGCCTGGACTCGCTGCGGCGCGCGGGCTGGAAGGGGCACGGCCCGGTGCCGTGGGAGCACGAGCCCAACCGGGGCTTCCTGCGCGCTCTGCACGCGTTGGCGCGGGCCGCGCAGGCGATCGGGGAGCAGGAGGAGTACGAGCGCTGCGCGGGCTTCTTGCGGGACTCTTCGGAGACCGCGGCGGAGACGCTCGGCTGACGTCGGCGGATCCCCCGGGGTGAGGTCGACCACCCCGGGGGCTCCGCCCCCGGACCCCCGCATCGGCCTGAACGGCCTCGTCCTCAAACGCCGGACGGGCTGAAACACCAACCCCGGCGCCGGACGGACACTCCCCGGGCGCCGGGGGTGGGTTTTAGGGGCGCGGGGAACTGCGCGCCCAGCCACGACGAACCCGCAGCCGAACCGGACGCCGCCGCCCGCCGGGGGGTGGTCTTTAGGGGCGCGGGGAACTGCGCGACCAGCCCAAGCGGGCCCGCAGAAGACAATCAGCTCAGCCTGCGCAGCAGGCCCGCCTCGTAGGGCGCCGCCTCCCCGAGGCGGTCCGTCAGCGCCTTGTTGGCCCACTCCGCGTCCGCGATCAACGCGCGGCCCACCGCGACCGCGTCGAACTCGTCCCGCTCCATGCGGTCGAGGAGCAGGTCGATGCC
The DNA here is from genome assembly GCF_055591085.1 of Streptomyces sp. NPDC041713. Lineage (NCBI taxonomy): Bacteria > Bacillati > Actinomycetota > Actinomycetes > Kitasatosporales > Streptomycetaceae > Streptomyces > Streptomyces sp. NPDC041713. The sequence goes on along the minus strand of NZ_JBVIZY010000003.1, from coordinate 295,787 downwards.
GGTCGACGCGGTCTCCTTCGTGAAGCCCTGCGGGCCCACGAACTCCTTGTCGAGGCCGACCGAGCCGACCGACAGCGTCGCCCTGCCGGTGAGCTTCTTGGCCCAGCCCGCGAGGTTCAGGTCGGTGTCGTCGAACTCGGGGAGCCAGTAGCGGCGCGTGGAGGCGTGGAACGCGTCGACGCCCGCCGCGGCCAACGGGGCCAGCAGGGACTCCAGTTCCGCGGGACTCGTCGCCAGCTTCGCGTCGAACGCGTTCGCCTTCCACTGCGAGAGGCGGAAGATCACCGGGAACGTCGGCGAGACCGCCGCCCGCACCGCCTCGACGATCTCCGTGGCGAAGCGCGTACGGGAGGCGAGGTCGCCGCCGTAGCCGTCCGTGCGGCGGTTGGTGACGCCCCACAGGAACTGGTCGATCAAGTAGCCGTGCGCGCCGTGCAGTTCGACGCCGTCGAAGCCGATGCGCTCGGCCGCGGCCGCGCTGTCGGCGAAGGCCTCGATCACCGCGTCGACGTCCGCGCCGGTCATCGCGTGGCCCTTCGCCTCGCCGTCCAGGCCGAGGCCGGAGGGGCCCGCCGGGGGCGCGGAGGGGATCGGGCCCTGCCCCGCGTCGCGGGTGGCGCCCACGTGCCACAGCTGGGGGACGATCTTCCCGCCCGCCGCGTGCACGGCCTCGGCGACCCGCTGCCACCCCGCGAGGGCCGCCTCGCCGTGGAAGTGCGGGACGCGGTGACTGCTGCCTGCCGACGCGTGGTCGACGTACGTGCCCTCGGTGACGATCAGGCCGACGCCGCCCGCGGCGCGCCGCGCGTAGTACTCGGCCACGTCCGCGCCGGGCACGCCGTCCGGCGAGAACTCGCGGGTCATGGGCGCCATGGCGATCCGGTTGCGGAGGGTGAGGCCGTTGATGTCGAAGGGGCGGCCGAGTATCCGTGCGGCGCGTGAGGTGGTCGGATCGGTGGGGGCCGTGGCGTCCATGCGCTCTCCTGGGGTGCTGCGAGGGTGTCCCGGCGCGAATGGGGGGTCATTCGCGTCTGACAGCACTGTATGCGCTTTGCCCCTGTCGAACCAGGGCGGGTACCGTGAACCACATGAACTGGCCCGCGACCGAGCGTCTCTCCCTGGCTCCCGCGCCCGGCGGCCTCGCCCTCGTCCAGGAGCTCCTGAACACCGCGTCCGCCGACCCGGCGGACCCCGCCGACCTGCTCGCCGACGGGGCGCTCGACGCCGCCCAGGAGTGGGCCGACCGGGCCGTGCGGTCCTGGGCGGGCGGGACGGGCCGCGGTGACGTACGTCTCGTGCTGACCGCGGAGGACCTGCCGAAGCTGCGCTGTCTGCGGGACCAGCTGCGCCGGGCGCTCGCCGCCTGCGACGAGGGCGGCGGCGCGGTGCGGTTCACCTCCGCGCCGGTGGTGGTCACGCTCGCCGGGGACGGCGCGCTGACCGTGGAGCCGGAGGGCGCGGGCGCGCGCTGGCTGGCCTCCGCCGTCCTCGCCGAGGGGCTGCTCGCCCAGGCCACGGGCGTGTGGCGGCGGCTGAAGATCTGCCGCAACGCCGGCTGCGCGGCCGCGTTCTACGACCGCTCCCGCAACAACAGCGGCGTCTGGCACTCGGTGCGCGGCTGCGGGAACGCCGCCCACTTGCGGGCCTGCCGGGAGCGCCGCCGCGTGCGGGACTGAGTCGGCAGTGTTCCGGGAAGTCGGCAGTGTTCCGGTCAGACAGTCCCGTACGCGTTTCGGTGCTGTACGGGTTTCCTGCTCCCTTGCCGATTGCCGCAAAGTTGCAGAAGATTCCGGTGGGGACCGGGGCCCCCGTGCCGGTAACGGCAGGGGCGGACCGCTACCCGGAGCACGTATCGAGGAGACAGCGATGTCCCCAGAGACGCATGAGGCATCCCCCGAGGAGCGCGCGGCGTCCACCGAGGTCCCCGAGGCCGAGAGCCCGAACCTCGACTTCGCAGGCACCACCCCGTACGAGGACTACGTCCAGGCGGACGTCCTCACCCACCTCCAGCACCTGCGCTCGGACGACCCCGGCGAGATGGTCTTCCTGGTCACCACGCAGGTCATGGAGCTGTGGTTCACGGTGATCGTCCACGAGTGGGAGACCGCGGCGCACGCCCTGCGCCGCGACGACATCCCCGTGGCGCAGAACGCGCTCAAGCGCAGCCTGCGCGAGCTGGAGGCGCTGAACGCCTCCTGGCAGCCGCTCGCCCAGCTCACCCCGGCCCAGTTCAACTCCTACCGCGGCTCGCTCGGCGAGGGCTCCGGCTTCCAGTCCGCGATGTACCGCCGCATGGAGTTCCTGCTCGGCGACAAGTCGGCGTCCATGCTCGTCCCGCACCGGGGCGCGCCGCGCGTCCATGCCGAGCTGGAGAAGGCGCTGCAGGAGCCGAGCCTGTACGACGAGGTGCTGGCGCTCCTCGCCCGGCGCGGCCACGCGATACCGCAGTCCGTCCTGCAGCGCGACCTGACCAAGAAGTACGAGCCCTCGCCCGAGGTCGAGGCGGTCTGGACGGAGCTCTACTCCGGGGACGAGAGCGGTGAACTGGCGCGCCTCGGCGAGACGTTGACGGACGTCGCCGAGCTGGTGTGGCGCTGGCGCAACGACCACCTGGTCGCCACCCGCCGCGCGATGGGCTCCAAGACCGGCACGGGCGGCTCGGCCGGCGTGGCGTGGCTGGAGAAGCGCGCGCAGAAGAACGTCTTCCCCGAGCTGTGGACTGCGAGGAGCCATGTCTGAACCCCGCACGGACGATCTGCGGGCCGAGGCCGAAGCGCTCGACGCCCGGGACGAACTGCGCGCCAAGCGCAAGGAGTTCGTCCTCGACGACACGGTCTACCTGGACGGCAACTCGCTGGGCGCGCTGCCCGCGCACGTCCCGGACCGGGTCGCCGACGTCATCACCCGGCAGTGGGGCGAGCTGCGCATCCGCTCCTGGGACGAGAGCGGCTGGTGGACCGCGCCGGAGCGGATCGGCGACCGCATCGCGCCGCTGGTCGGCGCCGCGCCGGGCCAGATCGTGGTCGGCGACTCGACCAGCGTGAACGTCTTCAAGGCGCTGGTGGCCGCCGTCCGCATCGCCCGGGGCGCCGGTGGGGACGGGCGCGACGAGATCGTCGTCGACGCCACCACCTTCCCCACCGACGGGTACATCGCCGGGTCGGCGGCCCGCCTCACCGGCTGCCGGCTGGTCCAGGCCGCCCCCGCCGAGGTCCCCGGCGTCCTCGGCGAGCGCACCGCCGCCGTCCTGCTCAACCACGCCGACTACCGCACCGGCCGGCTGCACGACCTGCCCGGTCTGACGGCGGCGGTCCACGCGGCGGGCGCCCTCGCCGTCTGGGACCTCTGCCACACGGCGGGCGCCCTGCCGGTCGGCCTGGACGAGCACGGCGTGGACCTCGCGGTGGGCTGCACGTACAAGTACCTGAACGGCGGCCCGGGTTCGCCCGCCTACCTCTACGTACGGGCAGAGCTGCAGGACCGCTTCGACTCGCCGCTGCCCGGCTGGAACTCGCACGCCGAACCCTTCGGGATGCGGCCGGAGTTCGAGGCGGCCGCCGGGGCGCTGCGCGGACGCGTCGGCACGCCGGACATCCTGTCGACGCTCGCCCTGGAGGCGGCGCTCGACGTCTGGGACGGCGTCTCGGTGGACGAGGTGCGCGCCAAGTCCCTCGCGCTGACCGACTTCTTCCTGCGCTGCGTCGGCGCGTACGTGCCGCAGGGGCGCGTGCGCTCCCTCACGCCCGCCGCGCACTCCGAGCGCGGGAGCCAGGTCGCCCTGCGCTGCGAGGGCGCCGGTGACGTGATGCGGCGCCTGATCGAGCGGGGTGTGGTGGGCGACTTCCGCGCGCCGGACGTGCTGCGGTTCGGTTTCACGCCGCTGTACGTCTCCTTCGGCGACGCCGAGCGGGCCGCCCGGGTGCTGGCGGAGACGCTGGGCTGATAACGTCCGGCGGATCTTGCTCCCGTTCTCCCGCTGCCGCGCGCGGAGGAGGGCGGGGGCCCGTCAGCCGCACTGCTGTTGAGAGGTTGTCGCATGCCGGACGACGCCGCCGTGGCCCGCGATGCCGCCGAGGCCGATGCCGCCTTCTCGCATCCCGCCGTGGAGCCGGACACCACCGCCGCGTACGGGGACCACCCCGACCAGGTCGTCGACTTCTACGCCCCGCGAGGCGACGCGCAGGGCACCGCCCCGCTCGTCGTCGTCCTGCACGGCGGCGCGTGGCGGGCCCCGTACGACCGGCGCCACCTCACCCCCTTCGCGGACTTCCTGGCCCGCCGCGGCTTCGCGGTGGCCAACGTCGAGTACCGCAGGGGCAGCCCGATCCCCGCGCAGGGCGGCACCGCCCCGGTCGCCGGGCGCTGGCCGGAGACCTTCGACGACGTGGCGGCCGCCCTGGACGCCCTGCCCTCGCTCGTACGGGACGCGCTCCCGTCCGCCGACCCGCGCCGCACGGTGGTCACCGGCCACTCCGCGGGCGGCCACCTCGCGCTGTGGGCGGCGGCGCGGCACCTGCTGCCCGCCGACGCGCCCTGGCGCACCGCACGCCCGGCGCCCCTGCGCGGCGTCGTCGCGCTCGCGCCCATCGCGGACTTCCGGGCCGCCGAGGAGCTGGCGGTCTGCGGCGGCGCCTGCGCGGAGCTGCTGGGCGGCGCGGCCCGCTTCGAGGAGCGGCTCCCGTACGCCGACCCGGCCGCGCTGCTGCCCACCGGCATCGCCACGACCGTGGTGCAGGGCCGCACCGACATCACCGTCCCCCAGGCGGTCGCGGAGGCGTACGCGGACGCGGCGGCGAAGGCGGGCGAGGTGGTGGGCCTGACGCTCCTGGAGGAGGTCGGCCACTTCCCCCTGATCGACCCGGCGGCGGACGCCTGCGCGGTGGTGGCGGAGGAGATCGCGCAGCTGGCGTACTGAGGCGGTCCCGCGGGGGCCCGGCCCCTGGCGGGGCCCAGTAGTACCTGGGACGGACCCCGGGGAACCCGTCTTGCTGTGGACGACCTCGCGCGGCGGCCCCCGTACCGTCGTAGAGGTGACCGAGAAGACCGAGCCGTTCAAGGCCAGAGGCCAGAAGAGCCCCGAGTACCGCCTGGTCGTGGGCGTCGTCGGTGGCCTGCGCCAGACACTGTTCCACGACGCCTTCGCCTACCGCCCGCTGCCGCCCCGGGCCACCGACGGGCCGCTCGTCGGCCGGCTGCCCGCGCGGATCCGCCGGTACGCGGCCTGGCTCCCGCACGCCCTGGTGGCGTCCGCCGCCCTGATCACCCTGTTCATCGGGCTCGGCATGGGCGGGTTCGGGAACACCCTCGCGTACGCCCTGACCGGTCTCGTCCCCGCCGTCGCGGTCCTGATGACGCTGGCCAGGCCGGTCGGCGCCTACTGGATCGCGCTGCTCTCCGCGCCGTTCACCGGGGCGCTCGGCAACAGCTGGGACGGCTGGCCGTGGGCGCCCGCGCCGTTCTTCGCGCACATCGTGGTGATGGTCGTGGTGGCGGCACGGACCGGGCCGCGCACCGCCGTGTGGATGTGGCTCGGGACGGCGGCGTACGCGCTGGCGACGCAGGTGTTCCTCGGCGGCTCCCCGGTGAACGACAGCCCGGAGATGCTGTTCTTCTCCGCGCTCGCGCTGCTGATCACCACCATGGTGCACGTGCGCCGCGAGGCGCAGCGCGAGGTCACCGTGCAGCGCACCGTCACCGCCATCGAACGCGACAAGCGCACGCTCCTTGAGGAGCGCACCAACATCGCCCGCGAGCTGCACGACGTCGTCGCGCACCACATGTCGGTGGTCGCCATCCAGGCGGAGGCCGCGCCCTACCGCGTGGAGAACCCGCCGCCCGAGCTGGAGCAGGCGTTCGTGACGATCCGCGAGAACGCGGTGTCCGCCCTCACCGAGCTGCGCCGCGTCCTCGGCGTGGTCCGGGCGGAGGACTACGAGGCGCCGGACGCCCCGCAGCCCACGCTCGCCGACCTCGACCGGCTCCTGGACAACGTCCGCGACGCGGGGCTGAGCGTCGACAAGGTGATCACCGGGGCGGCCCGCGAGCTGCCGCAGGGCGTGGAGCTCTCGGCGTACCGCATCGTGCAGGAGGCGCTCAGCAACAGCCTGCGCCACGCACCGGGCGCGGACGCCCGCGTGGAGGTCGGCTACGTCCTCGGCGGCCTCGGCCTGCGCATCGTCAACGGTCCCGCGACGGGCCTGGTCAAGCCGTCGCCGGGGGCCGGCCACGGCATCACGGGCATGCGCGAGCGTGTCACGATGCTGAACGGCGAGATGACGGCGGAGCCGACGGCCGACGGCGGCTACGAGGTCACCGTCTTCCTGCCGGTCCCGCACGCGGACCGGCTCGACCCGGCCGGAGAGGACCTGGCATGACCATCCGTGTGCTGATCGCGGACGACCAGATGATGGTCCGCGAGGGCTTCTCCGTGCTCCTGAACGCCATGCCCGACATCGAGGTGATCGGCGAGGCGGTCAACGGCCGCGAGGCGGTGCGGCGGGTCCGGGAGCTCGCCCCCGACGTCGTCCTGATGGACATCCGCATGCCCGAGCTGAACGGCATCGAGGCGACCCGCGAGATCATCGCGGCCGAGGGCGGCACGGACGGGTGCAAGGTCCTGGTCCTGACCACCTTCGACCTCGACGAGTACGTCTACCAGGCGCTGCGCGCGGGCGCGTCCGGCTTCCTCCTCAAGGACGCGTCGGCGCGCCAACTGGCGGACGGCGTACGGGTGGTGGCCGCCGGTGAGGCCCTGCTCGCGCCCACCGTGACGCGCCGGCTGATCACGGAGTTCTCGAAGCTGGCGCAGACGCCCCGGCTCTCGGCGTCGGTCCAGGCCCAGCAGTACGGGGAGCTCACCGAGCGCGAGACGGAGGTCCTCGTCCTCATCGCGCAGGGCCTGTCGAACGCGGAGATCGCCTCCCGGCTGGTGGTCGCCGAGTCCACGATCAAGACGCACGTCAGCCGGGTCCTGGTGAAGCTGGGCCTGCGGGACCGCACGCAGGCGGCGGTGTTCGCGTACGAGGCGCGGTTGGTCACGCCGGGGTGAGGCGGGGGCTGGTCACGGCCGCGCGGGCGGACTAGCGTCGCGCCATGGAGCCGGCCTTCGACGTCACCGAGGTGTTCGCCCCGGACTCGCCGGAGTTCGTCGCCGACCCCTACCCGGCGTACGCGCGACTGCGGGCGGCGGGCCGCGTCCACCACTACGCGCCGACCGGCCAGTGGCTGGTCCCGCACCACGCGGACGTCGCGGCCCTGCTGCGCGACCGGCGCCTCGGCCGCACCTATCTGCACCGCTTCAGCCACGAGGAGTTCGGCCGCGAGGCCCCGCCGGCCGCGCACGAGCCGTTCCACGTCCTCAACGACCACGGCATGCTCGACCTGGAGGCGCCCACGCACACCCGCATCCGCCGCCTGGTGTCGAAGACGTTCACGCCGCGCACGGTCGAACAACTGCGGCCGTATGTGGCGGAGTTGGCGGACCGGCTCGTGCGCGAGCTGGTGGCGGACGGCGGCGGGGACCTCGCCGCGCGGGTCGCCGAACCGCTGCCCGTCGCGGTCATCGCCGAGATGCTCGGCGTCCCGGAGTCCGACCGGCCGCTGCTGCGTCCCTGGTCGGCGGCGATCTGCGGCATGTACGAGCTGAAGCCGTCCGAGGAGACGGCGGCCCGCGCGGTCCGCGCCTCGCTCGAATTCACGGCGTACTTGCGGGAGTTGATCGCCGTACGCCGCAAGGAGCCGGGCGAGGACCTGATCTCCGGGCTCATCGCGGCGTACGAGGACGGCCGGTCGCTCAGCGAGCAGGAGATGATCTCGACGTGCGTGCTCCTGCTGAACGCGGGGCACGAGGCGACGGTGAACGCCACGGTCAACGGCTGGTACGCGCTGTTCCGCGACCCGGCGCAGCTGGCCGCCCTGCGCGCGGACCCGGCGGGCCTGGTGCCGAGCGCCGTCGAGGAGCTGATGCGCTACGACACCCCGCTGCAGCTCTTCGAGCGGTGGGTCCTCGACGACATCGAGATCGACGGGGTGACGATCCCGCGCGGCGCGGAGCTGGCGCTCCTCTTCGGAGCGGCCAACCACGACCCGGCGGTCTTCGCGCGCCCCGCCGAGCTGGACCTGGCCCGCCGCGACAACCCGCACATCAGCTTCAGCGCGGGCATCCACTACTGCATCGGCGCGCCCCTGGCCCGCATGGAGCTGGCGGCCTCGCTCCGGGCCCTGCTGCGCCGGGCCCCGCGCCTCACCCTCGCCGCGGAGCCGCGGCGCAGGCCGAACTTCGTGATCCGGGGCCTCCAGGAACTGCTGGTCGAACCGTAGACCGGTTGCGCCCGCACTTGGACGGCTCCTCCGGCACGGGGGCGCGCCGGCGCGGGCTGCCGCTACGCGGCAGGGCGGCACAGTCCCGCCGCTCCGCGGCGGATGTTCCACACCCACTCGCCCGTTTGCCCCACGACGTACGCCTGGGGGCGGCTGTGGTTCACGGCGGTGAGCGGGTGGGGGCCTTCGGGACACACGGATTGGGGGGGGGTGCGGTTTGGGGCGGCGAGCAACTGGAGGGTAGGGGCTGACGTGGAGGAGACGCACTGGCTGGGTGGGGAGCCGCCCCACCGGGCCGCAGGCGCAAACGCTCGGGAGGGGACGTGGGGGTATGTGCGCACGGAGCACCGAGCGCGCTGTAGCAAGGTTGTCCGCGAGGCGTGGCGAACAGTGGATGGCGAGTACGCACATACCCCCGCGGCCCCGCACCCACAGACGGACAGCACCGCAGACACCAGCCCAAAGCGCCCCCGCACCCGAAGCGCACCCGCACCCGAAGCGCCCCCGCGCCCGAGGCGCCCCCGCGCCCGAGGCGCCCCCGCCCCCGTACCCGAGGCACACCCGCCCCCGGCCCCGAGGCGCCCCCGCACCCGAGGCGCCCCCGCCCCCGTACCCGAGGCGCCCCCGCCCCCGTACCCGAGGCGCCCCCGCCCCCGGCCCCGAGGCGCCCCCGCGCCCGAGGCTCAGCCACACCTCACCGAGGCAGTGTCAGGCCCCAGGCCAGTGGGCGGACCGTCCATGTGCGGCTCCGTACCGGTCCCGCCACCGCCGCATCCGCCCGGTACCGGAAGTCCGGCCCCGACACCGTCACCGTCCGCGCCCGCACCCGCACAGCCGCCGCCCCCGAACCAGGACCCGGCCCCGCCCGCCGTACCTCCACCTGCGCCAGCCCCCCGTACACCTCCGACACCCGCACGTCCTCCACCGGCTCGTCCAGGTCCACCAGCGTCACCCCGTCCGCCTCGACCCGCAGCCGCGCAGGCCCCTGCGCCCCCGCCCCGGCCCGCGACGGCCGCGCCGCCAGCGTCCGTACGAACGACTGACAGCTCCGCAGCCAAGCGTGCCCCTCACCCCCACCACCGGCGCCCACCCCCGACACAGACACCCCGGCAGCCGCCGGCGCCTCAGTGGGCCGCACCAAATCCGCCCCCGCCCCCGCCACCGGCGGAATCCGAAGATCCCCCAGCACCACCCCGTCACTGTCGTCCACCAACAGATCCAGACGGCGCTCCGCGCCCTCGAGCACCGCCCGCGCCGCCGCCACCGCCCCCGCCGGCACCCCCAGCACCCGCGCCAGCGCCAGCGTCCGCGCCGCGCCCACGGGCACGACCGAGAGCCCGCACCCGGCGAGCTCCCGCTCCCGGTGGAGCGAGCCGACCGCCCGCAGCAGCGCGCGGTCGTCCCCGACCACCACCAACCGCCGCGCACCCCTCCTGGCCAGCGCTTTCGTGAAGTCCTCGGGCCCGTCGGGGAGACAGATCCGGACCGCCGCGCCCGCACCGAGCACGTCCTTCGCGATCCGTACCGACTCACCGTCCGTGCGCCGGGCGACCGGGTCGATGACGACTAGGAGCTGGTCGCGAGCCGACAAGGTGCGCCCTTTCTTTTAGCCGTTCTTTGAGACCTCGGGTAGCATCTTTGTGCAAGAGCCCCTTGCGCTATTGCGCCAGGGGCTTCGTCTATTCCGGGGCAGCATCCAAGGCACACCCATACGGCGGCTACGGCCCCTGACCTTGGACATGCCCCGCCCGGAAGGGGTGTACGCCTGTGCCCGCACTTGTGCTGCTCGGTGCTCAGTGGGGTGACGAAGGCAAGGGAAAGGCCACCGACCTGCTCGGTGGCTCGGTGGACTATGTGGTGCGCTACCAGGGCGGCAACAACGCCGGCCACACGGTCGTCGTAGGCGACCAGAAGTACGCGCTGCACCTCCTCCCTTCCGGGATTCTCTCCCCGGACTGTGTGCCCGTCATCGGCAACGGAGTCGTCGTCGACCCGTCGGTCCTGCTCTCCGAGCTGAGCGGTCTGAACGAGCGCGGCGTCGACACGTCGAAGCTGCTGATCAGCGGCAACGCGCACGTCATCACGCCGTACAACGTGACCGTCGACAAGGTGGGCGAGCGCTTCCTCGGCAAGCGCAAGATCGGCACCACCGGCCGCGGCATCGGCCCGACCTACGCCGACAAGATCAACCGCACCGGCATCCGCGTGCAGGACCTCTACGACGAGTCGATCCTGACGCAGAAGGTCGAAGCGGCCCTGGAGCAGAAGAACCAGCTGCTCACCAAGGTGTTCAACCGTCGCGCCATCGAGACGGAGCAGATCGTCGAGCAGCTCCTGGAGCACGGCGAGAACATCAAGCAGTACGTCGCCGACACGACCCTGATCCTCAACAACGCGCTCGACGAGGACAAGGTCGTCCTGTTCGAGGGCGGCCAGGGCACGCTCCTGGACGTGGACCACGGCACGTACCCCTTCGTCACCTCCTCGAACCCGACCGCGGGCGGCGCCTGCACGGGTACGGGCGTCGGCCCGACGAAGATCAGCCGCGTCATCGGCATCCTGAAGGCGTACACGACCCGCGTCGGCGCGGGCCCGTTCCCGACGGAGCTGTTCGACAAGGACGGCGAGGCGCTGCGCACCATCGGCGGCGAGCGCGGTGTCACCACCGGCCGTGACCGTCGCTGCGGGTGGTTCGACGCCCCGATCGCCCGCTACGCGACCCGCGTGAACGGCCTGACGGACTTCTTCCTCACCAAGCTCGACGTCCTCACCGGCTGGGAGCAGATCCCGGTCTGCGTGGCGTACGAGATCGACGGCAAGCGCGTCGAGGAACTCCCGTACAACCAGACCGACTTCCACCACGCGAAGCCGGTCTACGAGATGCTGCCGGGCTGGTCCGAGGACATCACCAAGGCCCAGACCTTCTCCGACCTGCCGAAGAACGCGCAGGGTTACGTGAAGGCCCTGGAGGAGATGTCCGGCGCGCCGATCTCCGCGATCGGCGTGGGTCCGGGCCGCACCGAGACGATCGAGATCAACTCGTTCGTCTAGAGCGGAGCTCGCTGAAGCTCACCAGCTCACTCAGCTCACTCGAAGGGGTGGGTCGCGCGCAAGTGCGACCCACCCCTTGTGCGTGTCCGGCAAGACTGCGGGCATGACAGCGACCGGCGTTACCGTGGGAGGGCATCTCCGTCATGCCCGAGCGAGGAGTAGGCCGATGAGCGCGCAGCCGGTGGAGCCAGAGGTACGGCAGGTCACCTATGAGCAGCTCACGGAACTCGTCGAGTTCATCGAGACCAACGAGAACAACCACGGCCACGTGGTGCGGGCAGACATTGCGAACCAGGAGATCACCGTCCACATGATGTCCCCGTCGAAGCCGCATGGCCGGATCGTGATGGAGATCGGATTCCAGATCCGGTCCCAGGACCCAGAGGCGGTAGTTCTCGCCGAAACACGGGTCGACCACCCTGAGCTCGGCATGAGCCGCACTGCTGATCTCCTCGCCATGACGAAGGAAGCGGACGAGCAGGAGACCGCGGACTTCGCAGCGTTCGCGCCCGACGTATCCGTGGCCGTCGAAGTCGTATCCCCTTCGGACCCGGCCCGTGACTACGTCACCAAACTCCGCGACTACCCCCGCATGGGCGTCCCGGTCTACGTGATCATCGACCCCCGTGACGGCACGATCACCGTGCACTCGGGCCCCGACACCTCCGCGGGCGAGCCCCGTTACGCCGACGCCCCGCGCCACTACAAGTTCGGTGACACCGTGCCGATGGGGCAGTGGTCGGTGGACACCGGGACGTTCCCCCGGTACCGCTCCTGAGCGATGCCGGGGTCGGACGCGAGGTGCGGTGTCCGCCGGGGCGTCAGTTCTTGTCGTACGTCAGCTCCCCGCTGCCGTCGGTGTTCGCACGCCGCAGTTTTCCGTTGCCGAGGATCGTGACGACGCTCGGTTCGCCCGGGGTGCAGGACGCCATGGGCTCGCCGACCGTGACCACCGTGGGGCCGATGTGCAGGCGGTCGTCGGACGCGGACTGCAGTTTGCCCTCGAAGACGCAGTGGTACGTGCCGCCGCCGTCGGTCGGGCCGTCCGCCGTCACCGCGAGGACCGTGTCGCCCTCCTCGCCCTGCCGGAGGGAGAGCGTGCGGGTGCTGTGGCCGCTCTTGGTGTCCAGGCCGCCGCTCCAGGAGCCCACGAACTTGTCCGGGATGACGCCGTCTTCCGAGGCCGAGGCCGAGGCCGACGGGGACGGGCTCGCACTGCTCGGGCCGGGCGTCGACGCCGAGGGGCCCGGTGTCGTCGGAGCGGTGTTGGCGCTGTTCTTGGCGTCGTCGCCCTTGTCGTCGGTGCCGTCGCCGTTCATGACGGCGTAGACCGTGCCGCCCGCTCCGATGGCCACTATCAGCGCGACGACGACCAGCGCCGCCGTGGAGCGCCCGCTGCGGCGCGGGGGCTCGGGCGGCGGGACGGGCCCGTAGGGGGGTGTGGCGCCGGGCCCGTAGGGGGGCGTGGAGCCAGGCCCGTACGGGGGCGTCGGCCCGTAGCCGGGCGGCAGCTGGGGGGCCTGCTGGGGGAACTGCGGGTAGCCGTAGCCGGCGGGCTGGGCGTACTGCTGCGGATAGCCGTACGCCGGGGAGCCCGGCGGGGGTGTGGGCGGCGGGGCCTGTCCGGACACCATGGTGGGCAGGTGGTCGAGAGGCGCGGCGGGGCCGGGGCTCCCGGGTGGCGGGGGCTGCACCGCACCGTCGCGCTGCCCGTCACCCGTACCGCCGCCGCTGCCGTCACCGGCACCCTTTGCGTCACCGGCACCCTTCGCGTCACCGTCACCGGCACCGTTGGCGCCCGATGCGGCACCCGCGGCACCCGCGCCGACAGCCCCGACCGCTCCCGCGGCCGCGGCCCGCGCCGGCGACGGGACCCCGTCGACCACGCCCGCCTTCCCCGCGGGTGCCCCCGACGTCGTGTCCTCCGGGTCCTCCGAGTCCAGCAACTGCACCGCGTGCCGCCCCAGTTGGGCCACGAGGGCGCCCGGCAGCCAGGGGTCGAGCGTGCGGCCGTCGCCGAGCGCGTCCGCCGCGCCCGTGCGTTCCTGGATCTCGTCCAGGGAGGGCCGGGCCGCCGGATCCTTGCGCAGGCACGCGCCGATCAGCTCGGTGAGGCTCTCCGGGAGCCCCGTCAGGTCCGGCTCCTCCTGCGCGATGCGGAACATCAGCGCGTGCACGCCGCTGTTGGCGGTCCCGAAGGGCAGCGCCCCGGAGGCCGCGTACGCGAGGACGGAGCCGAGACAGAACACGTCGCACGCCGGCGTGATGCGGTCCCCGCGCACCTGCTCGGGGGCCATGAAGCCGGGCGAGCCGACCAGCGCACCCGTACGGGTCAGGCCGCCGTCGGTGACCGTCTCCAGGGCGCGGGCGATGCCGAAGTCGATGACGCGCGGCCCGTCGATGGTGACCAGGACGTTCGACGGCTTGAGGTCGCGGTGCACGATGCCCGCCGCGTGGATGTCCCGCAGCGCGCTCGCGAGCCCGGCCGCCAGGATGTTCACCGACCGCTCCGGCAGCGGCCCGTGGTCGTGCGAGACGACGCTCTGCAGCGAGGGCCCCGCCACGTACCCCGTGGCGACCCACGGGATCGCCGCCTCCGTGTCCGCGTCCAGGACGGGCGCCGTCCACGCGCCGCCCACCTGCCGGGCGGCCTGCACTTCCTGCCGGAAGCGGTTCCTGAACTCGTCCTGTTCGGCGAGCTCCTGGCGGACCAGCTTGACCGCCACCGTACGTCCGCGGTCCGACCGCGCGAGGTACACCTGTCCCATGCCGCCGGCGCCGAGCCGCGCCAACAGCCGGTACGCGCCGATTCTCTGCGGATCTCCGGGTACGAGCTTCTCCATCGCCGCACCGACCTCCCCCACTGGTGTGCAACAGAGTGAGGATAGTGCGCGGGCACGACAGGGTGGAGCGCGCTTCGCTCTACGGTTGCGTAACGGGTTGGGTGCGGGGCCGTGCGGCGGGCCCCGGACCGGGCTCGTCGAGCACGGCGGACAGCCGCTCCAACACCCGTACCGTCTCCTCGAATCCGTCCGTGCCGAGCGCGTCGGCGAGCCGGCCCGCGAGCCCGGCGTGGCCCGGCGCGATCTCCGCCACGGCGGCCCGCCCCGCGTCGGTGGGGCGCAGCAGCTTGGCGCGGCGGTGTGCGGGGTTCGGGGCGTACGCGGCGAGGCCGTCGCGCACCAGCAGGTCGGCGACGCGCTGCACGCTCTGCCGGGTGATCCCCATGGCGCGGGCGATCCCGGCCACCGGCAGCGGCTCGGGCAGGACGGCGCCGAGGACCTGCCAGCGGGCGGCGGTCAGGCCCACCGGTCCGGCCAGCTCCTCGGCCAGCGCGAGGAACTGGCCGTTCAGCCGGAAGACGGTCAGGGCCGTGCGGCTGAGCAGGTCCTGCCGCGCCCGGGTCGCGTCGTCGGTCATCTTCCGTCCTTTGCTCAGGAGTTGAGGGTCTCGTACGCCGACGGGTCGGAGTCGTGGAAGAGGCGGAACCACGCGTCGAGCTTCTTGCCCTCGAAGACGTCGCCGAGCCGGCCGAAGATCTCTCGGGCGAACGCGACCGGTTCGGTCGGGCCCGCCGTGATCAGGTCGCCGTCGGTGACGGCGTCCGCCTCGACGTACCGTCCGCCGCCCCCGTATCCGGTGGCCGCCAGGTATTCCGACGCCGCGGTGGTGTGCGCCCGGTCGTCGAGGAGCCCCTCGCGGGCGAGCCCGGCGGTCGCCCCGCAGATGGCGCCGACCGGCACGCCGGCGTCGAGGAAGGCGCGGGCGGTGCGTGCGAACGGCGCGAGGTCGTCGCCCGTGTCCCACAGGTCGGCGCCCGGCAGGACGAGCAGCGAGCTGTCCTCGGGGCGCAGCTCGTCGAGGGTCAGATCGGACTGGACGCGCAGGCCGCCGATGGAGGTGACCGGGACGGCGGAGGGGGCGACCGTGCGGACCTCGTATCCCACCCGGGCGAGCCAGGCGGTGGTGTGGCCGGTCTCCCAGTCCGCGAACGTGTCGTAGAGGGCCAGGTGCACGGGTTTGCGGGACGTGACAGACATGACGGCCTCCGGGGCGGGTGGCTGTGCTCTGTAGTGCGTACGTAAGCATGCTGTCAATAGGTCCAGGAGGGACCGGACCCCGGAAGCCGGGCCGCATCGTTAACGTCCACAGGGGGCGGCCTTAACCTGCCCCTCCCTAGCGTCCTCGGCATGGAAAGCACCCTGAACCTCGGCGCCCACCTGGGCCTCGATCTCGCCGCCGTCGCCCTGCTGACCTTCGGTGTCTTCTATCCGCGGCACCGCAGGCGCGAGCTGGTGCCGGCCTATCTCGCCCTGAACACCGCGCTGTTCGCGGTGGTCGCGGGGCTCGGGACGGTCGGCGGCAACGGCGGGCTCGCCCTCGGCTTCGGGCTCTTCGGCGTGCTCTCGATCGTGCGGCTGCGCTCCGACGCCCTGCAGCACCAGGAGGTCGCGTACTACTTCATCACCCTGGTGCTCGGGCTCCTGTGCGGTCTGCCCGGCCTGAGCCTGCCCGTGGCCGCGGTGCTCGCCGGGGTGCTGCTCGCGGTGATGTACGGCGCCGACCACCCGCGCCTGTTCGCGCGGGACCGGCGGGCCGTCGTCACCCTGGACACCGTGCACCGCGAGGAGGCGCCCCTGCGGGCCGACCTGGCCCGGCGCCTCGGTGAGCCGCTCGGATGGACCGTCCAGGAGGTGGATTACGTACGCGACCTCATGGTGCTGGAAGTCCGCTTCCGTCAGCCGGAACCTTCCGCGCCGTCCCGGGAGTTGACGGAACGACGACGCACGACCCGGTCCGACACGATCGCCCCCAGGTACCCGAAGGAGACCGTGTGAACCCCGCCGTACGCGCCATCGGCCGCGCCGCCCTCGCCGCGCACCCCATCGCGCTCGACGAAGTGAACGCCAGGGCGGAGCTGCTCGCCCGCTACGACAACAGCTATCTCGTGCCGGTCGAGATATTCGAGGACCTCGCGGCCCTGCTGACCGACCCGCGGCGGCCCTGCGGCCCCTTCCGGGCGCTCAGCATCGGCGGGAAGCGCTGGTTCCGCTACCACTCGACGTACTACGACACCCCCGAGCTCGGCACGTTCCACGACCACCGGCAGGGCCGGCGGCTGCGCTACCGGATCCGCGAGCGGGTCTACCGGGACAGCGGCGAGCGGCAGTTCGAGATCAAGCTGAAGAGCGGGCGCGGCGAGACCGTCAAGCACCGCCAGCGCCTCGAAGGGGACGACCACGCCCTGGACGCGGTGCGGCTCGGCTTCCTGGCCGGGGTGCTGCGCGGCTCGTACGGCATCGACGCGCCCGAGGGCCTCACACCGTCCCTGGTGACCGACTACCAGCGGGCCACGTTCGTCGCCGACGGCCAGCGCGTCACGTGTGACGCGGGGCTCGTCGTACGGGACACGGTGACCGGCCGCAGCGCCACCGCCGACAGCGGCCTGGTCCTGGTGGAGACCAAGACCAAGGGCCATCTGACCGAGGCCGACCGGGTGCTGCACCGCTACGGCGTGCGGGCCGCGGACTTCACCAAGTACTGCGGGGGGTACGCGGCGGTCCGCCCGGAGCTCGGCGTCAACAAGTGGGCGCGGGCGGTCCGGACGGCGTTTCCCCGGGAGGTACGGGCGGGAAGGTGAGGGTGACGCGGGCGCCGGTGCCTGTACTGGCGAGACTGTGCGCGCCGTCGCCGTCACCGCCGCCCGCCCCCGTGTTCGCCGTCTCGAAGCGGCCGTTCGCCTCCTCGGCGGTGCGGCGGGCGATGTCCAGGCCGAGGCCCGTGGAGCCCGCGCCGCTCGTGCCGCGGTCGGGGGCCGTTCCGCCGGGGAAGCCGGGGCCCGCGTCGGTCACGGTCAGTTCGGCACCGCCGCCGGGCGTGCGGCGGACCGTGATGGCGAACGCCGTGCCCTGGGGCGTGTGATCGAGGACGTTGCCGATCAACGCGTCCAGGGCGGCGGCCAGTTCGTCCGCGGGGACCGGCACCAGGACCGGCTCCCCGCGGGGCGGGGTCGTGACGCGGGTGGCCCGGTTCTGGTCCTCGGCCAACGGCTCCCAGAACGCGGCCCGTTCCCGGGTCACCGCCGCCAGGTCCGCGCGCGGCGCCTCGCGCAGGGGGCGCCGCGCCTTGCGGATCACCTCGTCGACGCTGTGCTCGAGAGCGGTGACGTCCGCCGTGATGCGGCGGGCCTCGTCCGTGTCGCGCAGGGTCTCCGCGTCCAGGCGCAGGGCGGCGACCGGGGTGCGCAGCCGGTGGGCGAGGTCGGCGGCGTTCTCCCGCTCGGCGGTGAGGAGTTCGTCGATGCGGGCGGCGAGGCGGTTCAACTCGCCCGCGATCAGTCGGAGTTCGGGTGGACCCTCCGGTTCGGCGCGGGCCGTCAGATCGCCCGCGGCGAGCCGGTCCGCGGTGCGGGCGAGGCGGCGGGTCGCGCCGACCAGTCGGGCGCCGAGCCGGTCGGCGAGCAGCAGCCCGAGCAGGACCAGGCCCACGCCGATGCCGGCGAGGACGAGCCAGGACGCGAGCGTGCCCGCGTACAACTGCTTCTCGGTCAGCGTCACCTGGACGACCGCGGTGCCGCCCTTCGCGCCCTGGACGGGGACGAGGACCAGGCGGGCGCCGGAGCTCGTCTCGTAGGTGAAGGCGCGGCCGGTGCGGGCGAGGCGGATGGGGTCGGTGCCGGCGGGGGAGCGGTGGGCGCGGGGGCCGATGACGTCGTCGTTCGCGAGGATCAGCGAAGTGGTGGGCAGATCCGTGCCGTTGACGCTCTCCACCGTCTGTTCCGCCGTCTCGCGCTCGTCGGCGGTGGCCAGGGCGGGCCCGAGGGCGTGGGCCACCCACTGGGCGCGCGCGGTGGCCTCGGCGGTGGCGCGGTCGGCGGCGTGGGTGCGGGTGAGGAGGGTGAGGGGGACGAGGAGGGCGGTGAGGACCAGGGCGGTGGTCGCGGCGGTGAGCAGGAGGAGGCTGCGGCGCATGGATCAGTCCGTGTCCTGCTCGGCGTCTTGGTCGGCGTCCAGGTCGGCGTCCTGGCCGGCCCGGTCCGCGGGCCCGTCGGGCGCCGCGAGCTTCACGCCCACCGTGCGGACCGTGTGCAGGTAGCGGGGGTGCTGGGCGGTCTCGCCCAACTTCCTGCGCAGCCAGGACAGATGGACGTCGACGGTCTTGTCGGCGCCGCCGAGGGGCTGTTGCCAGACGTCGGCGAGGAGTTCGCGGCGCGAGACGACCTGGCCGGGGCGGCGGGCCAGGTAGGCGAGCAGGTCGAACTCGCGGGGCGTGAGGTCGAGGGCGGCGCCGTCCAGGGTGACCTCGCGGGAGGCCGGGTCGACGGCGAGGGCGCCGACCCGCAGCGGCTCCTCGGTCTCGACGGCGCCGAGCCGCCGCAGCACCGCCTTGACGCGGGCGTCCAGTTGGGCGGCGCCGAACGGCTTGACGATGTAGTCGTCGGCGCCCGCCTCCAGGACGGTGACCATGCCCGTCTCGTCGTCGCGGGCGGTCGCCACGATGACGGGGACGTCGCTGACGGCGCGGAGCATGCGCAGCACTTGGGCGCCGTCCACGTCCGGCAGGCCCAGGTCGAGGACGACCAGATCGGGGCGTCCGGTCATCGCCGCGTCCAGGCCCGCCATGCCGCTCGGAGCGGTGGCCACGGCGTGGCCCTTGTCGCGCAGGGCCCGTACCAGCGCGCCGCGGAGCTGGGGGTCGTCCTCGACGACGAGAAGATGCGCCATACAACCACCGTAGTCAGGGGTGGGGCGAGCACCCTTGTCGGGGCCTTAACCGGACGTTAGGAAACGATGCGGCACAGTGGCGCCATGAGGAAGTGGCGGAACGCCGTCGTCACGGCGGCGTGGGTGGCCGTGGGCACGGCGGCGGGGGCGCTGGGCGCCTGGCAGTTGGCGAGTTCCGACGGTTCGGGGGGTGCGGCGCACAGTCGTCCGCTGGACGAGGGGGCGGTACGGAGGGCGTTGGCGGCGGCGTCGTCGCCGGGGGCGGGGGCGGGGGCGGGGGCGGGGGCGAGTGAGTCTCCCTCTGCGCCGTCGATTTCCGCGCCTCCCTCGAGGGCGGCTGCTCCGGAACGCTCGACGGTCCGCTTCACGGGGGGTTCGGCCACGGCGGAGTGCCGGGCCGACGGAACGGTGTACCTGGTCTCGTGGAGCCCGGCGGACGGCTTCCACATCGACGACGACGTGGAGCGGGGGCCGGGGAGGGCGGCGCGGGTGGAGGCGGAGCCGGGGGATGGGGTGGAGGGGGACGACCTGCACTATGAGGTGCGGTGTGCGGGGGGTACGCCGCGGGCCCACCAAACCCCGGACGACTGAGCCCCCTCCGGGGCGGGGGGTGAGATTCCCTGCGGCCCGGCGGGTCCTGATCGCGCAGTTCCCCGCGCCCCTGACCTACCCGTGGCTCGGCCCCTCCGTCCGGTGCGGGAAGCCGGGGTGATTGCGCAGTTCCCCGCGCCCCTAGGTGAGACCCCCGAGCCCCACCCGCCTAGGCGCCGCACCCCCGGCTGCCGCAAGCCCTGCGGGAGGCCGAGCCATGGGTATCTCAAGGGCGCGGGGAACTGCGCAAATACCCCGGGTGGCCGAGCCGGACGGGTGGCGCTGAGGGGGACTGTTCAGGGGCGCGGGGAACTGCGCAAACCCCCGGCTGCCGTCAGCCAGACGGGAGCCGAGCCACGGGTACCCCAGGGGCGCGGGGAACTGCGCGGCCCGCCCCCACCGGCCCGCCGGACGAAGAACAGACCGAACCTCGCCCAGGCCACACGACAGTGTCCCGCCCAGGCCACACGACAGTGTGTCGCGTTACGGCGACCCCGCCCGACAACCCGCCCATACCCCGTCCACTCCGTGGACATCTACCCTCACCCCCATGACCCCTCAGCCGAATCCCCAGGTCGGCGCCGCCGTGAAGGCCGCGGACCGCGCACACGTCTTCCACTCCTGGTCCGCACAGGAGCTCATCGACCCCTTGGCCGTCGCCGGCGCAGCGGGCTCGTACTTCTGGGACTACGACGGAAACCGCTACCTCGACTTCACCAGCGGCCTCGTCTACACCAACATCGGGTACCAGCACCCGAAGGTCGTCGCCGCCATCCAGGAGCAGGCGGCGACCATGACGACCTTCGCCCCCGCCTTCGCCGTGGAAGCCCGCTCCGAGGCCGCACGCCTCATCGCCGAGCGGACCCCCGGCGACCTGGACAAGATCTTCTTCACCAACGGCGGCGCCGACGCCGTCGAGCACGCCACCCGCATGGCCCGCCTGCACACGGGCCGCCCCAAGGTGCTCTCCGCCTACCGCTCGTACCACGGCGGCACCCAGCAGGCCGTCAACCTCACCGGCGACCCCCGCCGCTGGGCCTCCGACACCGGCACCGCGGGCGTCGTCCGCTTCTGGGCGCCGTTCCTCTACCGCTCCCGCTTCTACGCGGAGACGGAGGCGCAGGAGTGCGAGCGCGCGCTCCAGCACCTCGAGGACACCATCGTCTTCGAGGGCCCGCAGACCGTCGCCGCGATCATCCTGGAGACCGTCCCCGGCACCGCCGGCATCATGATCCCGCCGCCCGGCTACCTCGCCGGCGTCCGCGCGCTCTGCGACAAGTACGGCATCGTCTTCGTCCTCGACGAGGTCATGGCGGGCTTCGGCCGCACCGGCACGTGGTTCGCCGCCGACCTCTTCGACGGCGTCGTACCGGACCTGATGACCTTCGCCAAGGGCGTGAACTCCGGTTACGTGCCGCTCGGCGGCGTCGCCATCTCCGGCGCGATCGCCGAGACCTTCGCCAAGCGCCCCTACCCCGGCGGCCTCACCTACTCCGGTCACCCGCTGGCCTGCGCCGCCGCCGTCGCCACGATCAACGCCATGGCGGAGGAGGGCATCGTCGAGCACGCCGCCCGGCTCGGTGCCGAGGTCGTCGGGCCCGGCCTGCGCGCGCTCGCCGAGCGCCACCCCTCGGTCGGCGAGGTGCGCGGCGTCGGCATGTTCTGGGCCCTGGAGCTGGTGAAGGACCGCGAGACCCGCGAGCCGCTGGTCCCGTACAACGCCACGGGCGAGGCCAACGCCCCGATGGCCGCGTTCGGCGCCGCCGCCAAGAAGCACGGCCTGTGGCCCTTCATCAACATGAACCGCACCCACGTCGTCCCGCCGTGCAACGTCACGGAGGCCGAGGCGAAGGAGGGCCTCGCGGCGCTCGACGAGGCCCTGTCGGTCGCCGACGAGCACACCGTGTGACCCGGGACGCTCACACACCGTGTGACCCGTACTCCACACACACCGTGTGACACGTTCTCACCTGCGGTGACAGCGGACGGGGGGCCGGATCGGGGCTCCCCGCCCCGCGACCCCGACCACGTAGTCTGACGTGCTCGTAAGCAAAGAGCCCGACCAAGACGACCACGTCAGACTCCGCGGGGGAACCCAGATGCCCGGCACCGACGGCCCCGCCGTCATCCGCAGCACTCTGCGCCAGCAGATCGCCGACGCCCTACGGGACGAGGTCCTGGGCGGCCGCCTCGAGCCGGGCCAGGAGTTCACGGTCAAGGAGATCGCCGAGCAGTACGGCGTCTCCGCGACGCCCGTCCGCGAGGCGCTGGTCGACCTCACCGCGCAGGGCCTGCTCGACGCCGACCAGCACCGCGGCTTCCGCGTCCACGAGCACACCCTGGCCGAGTACCGCGCCATGCTGGAGGCCCGCGGCCTGGTCGCCGACGGCATCTTCCGCGACCTCGCCGAGCACGGCGCCCGCCGGGACGTCTCCGACGCCCTGATCGCCGTGCGCCGCCGCGGCGAGGAGGCCGCCCGCGCCGCCTGCGCCGGCGACCTGACCGTCCTGATCGGCTACGACCTGCGCTTCTGGCGCGAGCTCAGCGCCCTCTTCGGCAACCCCCACCTCTCCGACTTCCTGCACCGGCTGCGCGTGAAGTCCTGGGTCTGCGCCGTCACCCACCTGCGGGGCTGGTGCGAGAGCAGCGGCGAGGACCTGCGCGGCGTCCTGTGGTCGCGGCACACCGAGCTCGTCGACGCCCTGGCCCGCCGCGAGCCGTGCGCCGCCCACGAGATCGTCGTGGAGTACAACGCGCACTCCCTGGCCCTCATCGAGCGGCTGGCCGCCGCATGAGCGTCGACCTCACCGTCGTCGTCCCCGCGTACAACGAGGAGCGGCGCCTCGGCCCCACCCTGGCCGCCCTGCGCGAGCACCTGGAGCTCACCGACCGGGGCGCGTGGGAGCTGATCGTCGTCGACGACGGCTCCACCGACCGCACCGCGGAGATCGCCGCCGAGGCGGCCGCCGCCGACCCGCGCGTCCAGCTGCTGCGCGGCGACCGCAACCGGGGCAAGGGCCACGCCCTGCGCCTCGGGGTCCTGGCCTCGTACGGCCGCCGCGTCCTGATCACCGACGCCGACCTCGCCGCGCCCATCGAGGAGCTCGACCACCTCGACAAGGCGCTCACCGACGGCCACGCGGCGGCGATCGGCTCCCGCGCCCGGCCCGGCGCGTCCATCGGCGCCCACCAGCACCGGCTGCGCGAGCTCCTCGGCCGTACCGGCAACTTCCTGATACGCACGGTCGCCGTCCCCGGAATCCGCGACACCCAGTGCGGCTTCAAGCTCTTCGACGGCGACCGGGCCCGTGAGGCGTTCGCCGCGTCCAGGCTGCACGGCTGGGGCATCGACGTCGAGATACTGCAGTACTTCCGGCGGGCGGGCTGGCCCGTCGCCGAGGTGCCCGTGCGCTGGTCCCACCAGGAGGGTTCCAAGGTCCGGCCGCTGGACTACGTACGGGTCCTCGCCGAGCTGACCGCGCTGAAGGCCCGCGCGGTCCACCGGGCCGACATCCTGGCAGGCCTCCTCTTCCTGGCCCTGTCCGTGACGCTCTACTCCGGCCGCTGGACGGCGCCCGCCTCCCGCTACTTCCCGGACTCCATGCAGGACCAGAACCAGTGGGAGTGGTTCTTCGCCGTGACGGCGGACAACGTCCGCCACCTCCACAACCCCCTGTTCACCACCCTCCAGAACGTCCCGGACGGCGTGAACCTCATGGCCAACACGGTCATGCTCGGCCTCTCCGTGCCGCTCGCCCCCGTGACCTGGCTGCTCGGCCCGGCGGTCGCCCTGAACGTGGCGATGACCGGCGGCCTCGCCGCCACCGCCGTCTCCTGGTACTGGCTGATCCGCCGGCGCCTCGTCGCGCACCGGGGCGCCGCCGCCGTCGGCGCCGCCCTCGCGACCTTCGCGCCCCCGATGGTCAGCCATGCCAACGCCCACCCGAACTTCGTGGTCCTGTTCATGATCCCGCTGATCGTCGACAGGACGCTGCGGCTCTGCGCGGGCACCCGCGTCGTACGGGACGGAGTCCTCCTCGGCCTCTTCACCACGTACCAGATCTTCCTCGGCGAGGAGCCGCTGCTTCTCGCCGCGCTCGGCATCCTGCTCTTCGTCCTCGGCTACGCGGCCGTGCGCCCGCAGGCGGCGAAGGCGGCCTGGCGCCCGCTCCTGCGGGGCGTGGGCGTCGCGCTCGCGGTGACCGTGCCGCTGGTCGCCGTCCCGCTGTACTGGCAGTTCTTCGGGCCGCAGAGCTACAAGAGCGTGCTGCACGGCGAGAACGCGGGCAACGGCCCGCTCGCCTTCCTCTCCTTCGCCGAGCGCTCCCTCGCGGGCAGCGCCGAGAGCTCCGACCACCTCGCGCTCAACCGCACCGAGCAGAACGCCTTCTTCGGCTGGCCGCTCGTCGCCCTCGCCTTCGCGATCGTCGTACGGCTGTGGGAGCGCGCGGCCGTCAAGGCGCTCGCCGTCACCGTGCTCGGGGCGGCGCTGCTGTCGCTGGGCCGTGAGATCCGCGTGCCGCTGACGGACGTCGTCCTGCCGGGCCCGTGGGCGGCGCTCGCCGGGCGCCCGCTCTTCGAGTCCGTCATCGAGGCGCGCGTGGCGATGGTGTGCGCCCCGGCGCTCGGCATGCTGCTCGCGCTGGCCCTCGCCCGCCTGGCGGCCGCGCCGCGCCGCGCCGCGTACCGGTACGCGGGCCTCACGGCCGTCGTCCTCGCGCTGCTGCCGATCCTGCCCGCGCCGCTGAAGGCCGTGGACCGGGCCGAGGTGCCGCCGTTCGTCGCGCGGGGCACCTGGCGCGGTTACGTCGGCGAGGACGAGACCCTCGTCCCGGTGCCGGTCCCCGACCCCGCGAACGCGGAGGGCCTGCACTGGCAGACCGCCGCCGGCCTGGGCTTCCGCATCCCGGGCGGCTACTTCAACGGCCCCTGGGGTCCGGACCGCGTCGGCATCTACGGGCCGTCGCCCCGCAACACCGCCAACCTGCTGCGCCAGGTCCACGACTCCGGCCGCGTCCCCGAGATCACCCCGGCCTGGCGCGCGGCGGTCCGTGAGGACCTGCGGTTCTGGAAGGCCGGCGTGCTGGTCCTCGCGCCGCAACAGAACGCCTCCGCGCTGCGCACCACCCTGAGCGCCCTCCTTGGGCGCCCCGGAAAGTGGGTAGACGGCGTATGGGTATGGGACGTGCACCGGGGCAAGTGAGGGGCGGCCGACGGCCGCGGACCCGGGTGCGCACGAGGGCGGCCGGGCAACCCGTGCCGGACCGCGCACGAGGGCAGCCAAGCGACCCGTCCCCGACTACGCTGCCTGCACGCCGGGCGACGCACAGCGACCGAACCCGTACGGAAACGATGCCGTACGGCGTACGACGTACGGCACGCCCGCACCCGCACGCGCACCCTCAGACCCACCGACCCGACCGACCCGTTCGACCGACCCGAGGAGTCCTTCTTGGCCTGCGACCTGTGGCTGGTCCCCCTCGTCGACGTGCTGTGCCACAGCGCCGACAACCCCTTCGCGGAAGAGCTCGCCGTCTACGACAAGGCACTGCACGAGGCCGGACTCCCGTCCGTCCCGGTCTTCGCCTACATGCCGGGCCTCTCCGGCGACGTGGCCCCGGTCGCGGGCTTCGACTACGACGCGCTGCACTTCCTGCGCCGCGCCTACCTCCTGCAGATCTGCGGCCTGGAGGTCACGCCGGTCGACGCCCTCGGCGGTGACTACGAACAGCTCCTGGAGATGTTCGACGCCACGGCCCAGCAGTCGCACCTGGTCTGGCACTACGACCACGCGGGCGCCTACGTCCCGGTGGACTTCCCCGCCCCGCTGTCCAACGACGAGCTGCTCGCCGGCGGCGGACCGCTGGGGTCCTCGCACGCGCTCCTGCGCGAGCTGGAGTACGTGGCCCCGTCCATCGGCATAGACCCGGCGAACCCGCCCACGCCCCCGGCCCCGCCGCAGGCCCCCACGTCCCTGGAGGAGCCGGCGACGGTGCCCCCCGCGGACGCGAGCCCCTTCGCGCGGGAGCGGCACGTCTGGCTGGGCCTGCACGCGGCGGCGACCCGCAGCCTGGCCCAGGGCTCGATGATCATCTACAGCTGAGAGGGCGGGAGAAACCCGTTGCGACAGTCACAGCAGTTGCTGAGAGTCCAGAACTTCACCGTCTCGGAGGACGGCTTCGGCGCCGGTGAGGGACAGAGCCTGGAGCGGCCGTTCGGCCACGCCGACCCGGGCGCCCTGATGGCGTGGGCGACGGCCACGGCGGGCTGGCCGAACCGCACCGACCCCGGCGGCAGCCGCGGCCTCGACGACTACTTCACGCGCGACTTCGCCCACGGCATCGGCGCCGAGATCATGGGCCGCAACAAGTTCGGGCCGCAGCGCGGGCCCTGGCAGGACCACGAGTGGCGGGGCTGGTGGGGCGAGGAGCCGCCGTTCCACACCCCGGTGTTCGTGCTGACGCACCACCCGCGCCCCTCCTTCACGCTCTCCGACACCACGTTCCACTTCGTCGGCGGCGAGCCGGCCGAGGTCCTGGAGCGGGCGAAGGAGGCGGCGGGCGGCAAGGACGTACGGCTGGGCGGCGGCGCGACGAGCGTGCGGGAGTTCCTGGCGGCCGGCCTCGTCGACACCCTGCACGTGGTGGTCGCGCCGGTGCGGCTCGGCGCGGGGGTCCGCCTGTGGGAGTCCTCCGACGAGCTGCTCGACCGGTACCACCGGGAGGTGGTGCCGAGCGCGAGCGGCGTGACGCACCACTTGTTCTGGCGGAAGTGAGGGCGGTGGCGGGGGCGACCGGGGTGACGGGAGCGGACTGAGGGGCCGACGGAGGCAGCCCGAGGGGCGACCGCTCGGCGCGGCCACGGTGGCAGCAGCTCAGCGCGGCTCCGGTGGCAGCAGCTCGGCGCGGCTCCGGTGGCAGCAGTTCGGCGCGGCCACGGTGGCAGCCGTTCAGCGTGGCTCCGGTGGCAGCAGCTCAGCGCGGCTCCGGTGGCGGCCGCTCAGCGCGGCTCTGGTGGCCGCTGCCGGGGCATGTTCGGCCGGGCTCCGGGCGGCATGGGGAACCGCCCGGGGGAGGCCGGCGCCTCCCGGGGCGGCCCCCCGCCCGGCACCAGCGCCTGCATGGCCAGCGGCACGGGCCCCGCCCGGAACTCCACCATCCAGTCCGACGTCTCCGCCCTGACCAGCTCCGTCACGTCCTCGGAGAACTTCCGCAGCACCCCGAGACACCGCTCGGCCGCCTCCCCCGCGGTGCCCTCCGTGGGCCCGAGCACCTCCCGTACGCTCTCCGACGCCCAGTCGAACTGCAGCACCTGCAGCCGTCGCTGCACGGCCTGCGCGGTCGCCACGTCCCGCATCCAGCCGGAGGTGAGCCCGAAGAACCGGTCGCACCCCACGCACGCCACCCCCGCGAGCAGCGAGACGAACCCCCAGGTGGCGACGGGTCCCACGGCTCCCGACAGATCCAGCAGCGGCAGCGCCCCGCCGCCCACGGCGCCCAGCGCGGCGCCCACCCGAAGCAGCCGGGCCGCGAGCCGCTTGCGCCCGCGGTCGGTGAGGTACCACTCGGCGGTGTCCAGGGCGCCCCGCTCCACCCAGCGGTACAGCTCGTCGAGCCGCTCGGCGGGTTCGCCCCAGTCGCCGAGGGGGAAGGCCCGCCCGGTGAGATCGCCCAGCCGCGCACCCGGACCCGCACCCGCACCCGCACCCGCACCCGGACCCGCGGCCCCGGAACCCGGGCCGGCCCCCGAACCCTGCCCCTCGGGGGGCACCCCCTCGGGCTGCATCTCCGGCTGGCTCACCCGGTACTCCTCTACGAGATCGCGCGTATCGACGCTCAGTCCTACCGCCCAATGGGTGGCCCTGAGACCGGATTGATGCCTTTTCCGCCCGGAAGAGGTGCTTGATCAGGTATAGGAAGACCGCTGATCTCACTCGAAAGAGTGCCGACGAGAGTGCTGGGGCGGCCCGCCCGCCGACCACGTAGGCTCGTTCCAGGCGGAGAACCCCGCCAGACGGACCCGTACGAAACGGAGCTGATCGTGATCCCCGGTGGTGGCCAGCCCAACATGCAGCAGCTGCTGCAGCAGGCCCAGAAGATGCAGCAGGACCTCGCGGCCGCGCAGGAGGAACTGGCGCGTACGGAGGTGGAGGGCCAGGCGGGCGGCGGTCTCGTCACGGCGACGGTCAACGGCTCGGGCGAGCTGCGCGGCCTGGTGATCGACCCCAAGGCGGTCGACCCGGAGGACACCGAGACGCTGGCGGACCTGGTGGTCGCGGCGGTCCAGGCGGCGAACGAGAACGCGCAGGCGCTCCAGCAGGAGAAGCTGGGCCCGCTGGCGCAGGGCCTGGGCGGCGGCGGCATCCCGGGGCTTCCCTTCTAAGAAACCCCCCGGCCAACTACCGTACGTAGAGAGCCGACACCCTCAAGAGGACTTCAGGAAAGGCGTTCCGTTGTACGAAGGCGTGGTTCAGGACCTCATCGACGAGTTGGGCAGGCTGCCCGGCGTCGGTCCCAAGAGCGCGCAGCGGATCGCCTTCCACATCCTCCAGGCGGAGCCGGTCGACGTCCGCCGCCTCGCGCACGCCCTGATCGAGGTGAAGGACAAGGTCCGCTTCTGCGCGACCTGCGGGAACGTGGCGCAGGAAGAGCTCTGCAACATCTGCCGGGACCCGCGCCGCGACCCGTCCGTCATCTGCGTCGTCGAGGAGCCGAAGGACGTCGTGGCGATCGAGCGTACGCGCGAGTTCCGGGGGAAGTACCACGTCCTGGGCGGCGCGATCAGCCCGATCGAGGGTGTGGGCCCGGACGACCTGCGCATACGGGAACTGCTGGCGCGCCTGGCCGACGGCACGGTCACGGAACTGATCCTCGCCACGGACCCGAACCTGGAGGGCGAGGCCACGGCGACGTACCTCGCGCGCATGATCAAGCCCATGGGCCTGAAGGTCACCCGCCTGGCCAGCGGACTCCCTGTCGGGGGAGATCTGGAATACGCGGACGAGGTCACCCTGGGCCGCGCCTTCGAGGGGAGACGACTCCTAGATGTCTGACGCCACGCTGAACACCGTGACCAACAGTCCGGACGACTTCGCGGTGCAGATCTCCGACCAGATCGAGAGCTTCATCGTCTCGGTCCGCGAGGTCGCGAAGGGCGACGAGCCGGACTCGGCGGTCCCCTTCCTCCTCCTGGAGGTCTCCCAGCTCCTCCTTGCCGGCGGCCGCCTGGGCGCGCACGAGGACATCGTCCCCGACGAGCGGTACGAGCCGGACCTCGGCCCGGAGCAGGACGTGGACGACCTCCGCGAGCGCCTCGCCGAGCTCCTGAACCCGATCGACGTCTACTCCGAGGTCTTCGACCCGTACGAGCCCCGCAAGGCCCCGGTGGCCTGCCGCATCTCGGACGACCTGGCGGACGTCGTGGCGGACCTCTGCCACGGCCTGGCCCACTACCGCGCGGGCCGCACCACGGAGGCCCTGTGGTGGTGGCAGTTCTCCTACTTCTCGAACTGGGGCTCCACGGCCTCGGGCACCCTGCGCGCCCTCCAGTCCCTGGTGGCCCACGTCCGCCTGAACCAGCCCCTGGAAGACCTGGACGGCCTGGACACGGACGAGGACCTGACGGAGGACGCCCTCGAGGAGGCGGCCGGCAAGGTCATGGCAGAGGAGATCGCGGGCCCCCTGGGCTTGCGCACGGTCAAGTAGCCCCGCCTCTGAGGGCTGTGCCCCCGGCAGGACCTACGGATCGCCCAGCGCCGACAGCAGCCGCCCCGGGTCGACGTAGGGCGCCGTAGGCGTGGGTTCCGAGTACCACTGGAGCGGCCAGGTGTTGCCGTTCAGGGCGGGGACTCCGATGTACGTCACCGTGCGGCACCCCGCCCCGCCGAACCGCTGCACGCCGAGCGGCCAGGTGTGGTCCTTCGCGGTGCCGGGCGCCACGAGGAAGTACATCCACCGGAATCCGGTCGCCTCGCAGACGACCGGGCCCGCGTCACCGTCCGCCGCCTCGACCAGGCCGGCGGCGACCTGTTCCCCGCGTACGCCCTGAATGCGGAGGGCGTCGAAGTGGACGCCGGACACGCGGAGTTGGTGCCCGGCCACCGGGACCCACTCGGGCCAGTGAATTGCGTTCGTCATGACTACAGCGTGCGGGGCGCGGGTTACGCTCGGTAGTGACCCAGGGGGTACACGCCGGGGTGTACCGGTCGGAGGTGGGCTCTGTGTCCGTTCAGTACAACCCGACGTGGCGGTACAGCGGGAACCAGCTGAAGCGGTGGCGCATGAAGGCGAATGTGAGTCGCGAGGAGCTCGGGGCTGCGGCCAATTACGCGCCGGACACGATCAAGGCGATGGAGCAGGGTGTCCGCATGCCCACGCCCCGCGTGCTGGACGCGGCGGACGAGTTGTGCCGGGCCGACGGCATTCTGAGTGCCGCGAAGGACTACGTGAAGGCCGAGAAGTTTCCGGCGCGGGCACAGGACTTCATGGAGTACGAGCGTGAGGCGGTCAGCCTCTGGTGGTACGAAGTCGCTCTGATCCCAGGGTTGTTGCAGACGGAGCACTACGCGAGGTCGCTGATCGGCAACCACTGCCCTCCGTTGGACGAAGAGACGGTGGAGCAGCGAGTGGCCGCGAGGCTGGAGCGGCAGGAGATCCTCACCCGTACGTCGCCCGTGGCGCTCAGCTTCGTCGTGTACGAGGCGGCGCTGAGGGTGCCCCAGGTGGACAAGGAGCAGCTGGCACGTCTACTCGACGTGGGACGACGGAGCAACATCTCGGTCCAGGTCCTGCCGTTCGACCGGGTGATCTCAGCTGCCCTGCTGGGGCCGATGGTGCTCCTGGAGACCCGGGACCGTGAGCGCCTGGCATTCACCGAGGGTCCGTCCGCGAGTGTGCTGAGTTCCGAGGCAGAGGTGGTGAGTTCACACACGGAGCGTCTTAGCATGATCCGCATGGAGGCCCTCGGCACCGAAGGGTCGGCCCTCTTCATCAAGGGGATGGCGGAGGAACTGTGAGCGAGCACCTGACCTGGTTCAAGTCGAGCTATAGCGACTCGGAGGGCGGGGCCTGCGTCGAAGTAGCCCTGAACCGAAGCGAGTCCATCCGCATCCGCGACTCAAAACGCCCCGCGAGCCCCGAGATAACTGTCACCGCCCCCGCGTGGTCCGCGTTCGTCGCCGCAGTTCAGCCCGGGGCTTGAGTCTCGGGTCCCGAGCTCCTTCTTGGTTGGGTCACTGCTGGAACAAACCCAACCAACCTGCCCAGAGCGGGAGTTGAAGAGCCCATCACCCTCAAGAGTGACGTTCCGTAGTCAGCTTGCGTCGGAACGTAAAGCCGCCCTAGGTTCGCGGCAAAAGAACGGCCTCGGCCGGTGCGCCAACACCGGGTCCGAGGCCTAGCCCTACGAGTCGAATACGGAGTTCGACCGTGACTTGTGTTCAGCTTAATCCTGCCCTGCCCTCCCCGTCCCATCCGATGGCCAAAACGGGGTACGGGAAGCGTTCCGTGGATGACGAATCTCCGCACACCGAAGCCGACTTCGGCCGTGTGTGCCAACGGGACAGCGAGATCGGGACGTTCCTCCACCACCTTCAGGAAGGTGCCGCCATGGGGCACAAAGCCGTCGCGTCCGAGCACCCCAACTACGGCCAGCAGGCGGTGCGGACATCAATGGGTCGCCTGTCCCTCGCCGGGCACATCCGCTGGGTCAAGGAGCACATCACCGCCGAGGACAACACCAAGCGCTGGGTGACCAGGACGTACTGGTCGGGAAAGCCCAGGTCGGCAGAGTGGTGGGCCGAGTTCGTGGAGGCCAGGCACGGACGTGACGTAACTCCTTCCTACCAAGGCGGACTTGCTCACCTCAGGGGCCCTGACTCGGATCCGGAGGCGGATCCTTCGGCCGCTGAAGCCGCGCCGCGGAACCCGGACCAGTCGGGCGTCGCGCCGGAGGAGAGCCCCGCGTACCGCGCTCTGGCGAGTCTGCGTGCCACGGACCCCCGTATGTCCCTCTCCGACGCCGACTGCCGGGCACTGGAGGCACTCGCGGCCGAGTGGTTGGCGCGAGGGGCCACCGTAACTGAGATCGTCAGGGCCCTGACCTGCGGACTTCCTGACACTGTCCACAACCCGGGCGGGATCGCTCGTACGCGGCTGGAGAGCAAGATGCCCCCGAAGCTCTCGGCGCCGCCTGCCGTCCGGGCTCGTATCGACCGTGCCGTGATGATGTGCACGATGTGCGAGGAATACCTGCCCGGCGCGCGACTCAACAAGGGTCTCTGTGTCGACTGCTATACGGAGCTCGTGCCGGAAGCGGCGGAGAACGCCCGCGGGGCCCTTCCGGCGACGTTCCTCCCTGCCCCTCGGCATGCGCCACAGGTCGACGTCACCGAACGAGTCGACGCGCTGCGTCGCGCGGCGGGCCTCAAGGGTGACAAGGCGTGACGTCCGGTGCCGAAGGGCGGCCACAGATGGTCCCCGATGACTTCGAGGAGCTCGCCCGCGGGGCACCGGAGACCGTGACGCTCGAATTCATCGACGGGAAGCTGGAGGTGCGGCCCGTGCAGGACGGTAATCCCGGTGAGATCGTCATGTGGCTGATGAGGCAGTGCATGCGGCAGCGACCTGAGCTGGGTCTGTACCCCGGGCGGGGAATGGCGATCGCGGGCCGCGTGGAGGGCAGGGCCAGGCCCGACGGGGTGCTCGCTCCGACCGGAACCTTCGCGGGACAGGGGCAGTGGGCCGAGCCGGCGGGCGTGCTGATGACCGTGGAGGTCACCTCCTACGACCAGGACGCCGACCGGCGCGACCGTGTCGAAAAGCCCGACGGGTACGCCACCTCCGGCATTCCGGTCTATCTCCTCGTTGACCGGGACGCGGGCGAGGTCCGGGTGTACGCGGATCCGGAGGGCGGGCGGTACCGGAGCCTCGTCCGGCGAACGTTCGGTGATGCCGTCGACCTCCCCGACCCCGTCGGGATCACCCTGGACACGGCCAAGCTCAAGGACTACGCGGGCTGAGGGCGAAAGGCGGCCGACGGCGCCCCCCCCGCCGTCCGAGGCCCAGGGGTCAGACCCTGTGACCCGGCCCACTTTCCGGAGTGCCGTGCTCCACAGTGGGCATGTGCCCAGCCGAGCGGTCGGAACGTACTCCCCGAAGAGCGGGGCCGTACGCCCGTGGTGATCAGGTTGTGAGCGGGACATCTCACGATGTGGTATAGCCGAGGCGAATTTCGACCGCTCGTTAAACTGAGCCGACCGCACAACGGATTGAGCGAGGAGCGCACGTGGGCCTTGTCGTGCAGAAGTACGGAGGCTCCTCCGTAGCCGATGCCGAGGGCATCAAGCGGGTCGCCAAGAGAATTGTCGACGCCAAGAAGAACGGCCATCAGGTCGTTGTCGTGGTGTCGGCGATGGGCGACACGACGGATGAGTTGATCGATCTCGCCGGACAGGTATCGCCGATCCCTGCCGGACGTGAATTCGACATGCTGCTGACCGCTGGTGAGCGCATCTCCATGGCCCTGCTGGCCATGGCGATCAAGAACCTGGGCCACGAGGCCCAGTCGTTCACGGGCAGCCAGGCCGGCGTCATCACCGACTCCGTCCACAACAAAGCGCGGATCATCGACGTCACCCCGGGCCGCATCCGGACCTCGATCGACGAGGGCAACATCGCCATCGTCGCCGGGTTCCAGGGCGTCAGCCAGGAGGGCAAGAACATCACCACGCTGGGCCGCGGCGGGTCGGACACGACCGCCGTCGCCCTCGCCGCCGCCCTCGACGCCGAGGTCTGCGAGATCTACACGGACGTGGACGGCGTCTTCACCGCCGACCCCCGTGTGGTGAAGAAGGCGCGGAAGATCGACTGGATCTCGTTCGAGGACATGCTGGAGCTCGCGAGCTCCGGGTCCAAGGTGCTCCTCCACCGCTGCGTGGAGTACGCACGTCGTTACAACATCCCGATCCACGTGCGCAGCTCGTTCTCCGGGCTGCAGGGCACCTGGGTCAGCAACGAACCGCAAGGGGACCGCAAGGTGGAGCAGGCCATCATCTCCGGTGTCGCGCACGACACCTCCGAGGCCAAGATCACGGTCGTCGGTGTGCCGGACAAGCCGGGCGAGGCCGCCTCGATCTTCCGCGCCATCGCGGACGCCGAGGTCAACATCGACATGGTCGTGCAGAACGTGTCGGCCGCCTCGACGGGCCTGACCGACATCTCGTTCACCCTGCCCAAGGCCGAGGGCCGCAGGGCCATCGACGCCCTGGAGAAGACCCGCCAGTCGGTCGGCTTCGACTCGCTGCGCTACGACGACCAGATCGCGAAGATCTCCCTCGTCGGCGCGGGCATGAAGACCAACCCGGGCGTCACCGCGACCTTCTTCGAGGCGCTCAGCGACGCCGGCGTGAACATCGAGCTCATCTCGACCTCCGAGATCCGCATCTCGGTCGTCACGCGCGCCGACGACGTGAACGAGTCCGTACGGGCCGTGCACACCGCCTTCGGTCTCGACTCCGACACGGACGAGGCCG
This sequence comes from Streptomyces sp. NPDC041713, assembly GCF_055591085.1. NCBI lineage: Bacteria > Bacillati > Actinomycetota > Actinomycetes > Kitasatosporales > Streptomycetaceae > Streptomyces > Streptomyces sp. NPDC041713. Next base: position 261,572 of record NZ_JBVIZY010000003.1, on the reverse strand, counting down.
TGGTCTATGGAGGCACCGGGCGATGAACCGGAAGCCGACGCTCGCGGTCGTCGGAGCGACCGGGGCCGTCGGCACGGTCATGCTCCAGATCCTGTCGCAGCACGCCGACATCTGGGGCGAGATCAGACTCGTCGCCTCACCGCGCTCGGCCGGCAGGAAGCTGGCCGTGCGCGGTGCGGAGACCGAGGTACTGGCCCTGTCGGAGGACGTTTTCGACGGGGTCGACGTCGCCATGTTCGACGTACCCGACGAGGTCGCCGCGCAGTGGGCGCCCGTCGCCGCGGCCAAGGGCGTCGTCGTCATCGACAACTCCGCCGCCTTCCGGATGGACCCCGACGTTCCGCTCGTGGTCCCCGAGGTCAACCCGCACGCCGCGCGCGTGCGGCCGCGCGGCATCGTCGCCAACCCCAACTGCACCACCCTCTCGATGATCGTGGCCGTCGGCGCGCTGCACGCCGAGTTCGGCCTGCGCGAGCTGATCGTCTCCTCGTACCAGGCGGTGAGCGGCGCGGGCCGCGAGGGCGTCGACACGCTCCGCCGCCAGCTGCGCCTCGTCGCGGGCACGGAACTGGGCACCAGCCCCGGCGACGTACGCCGTGCGGTCGGCGACGACACCGGCCCCTTCCCCGAGCCGGTCGCGCTGAACGTGGTGCCGTGGGCCGGGACCCTGAAGGACGACGGCTGGTCCTCCGAGGAGATGAAGGTGCGGGACGAGTCCCGCAAGATCCTCGGCCTCCCCGGCCTGCGCGTCGCCGCCACCTGCGTCCGGGTGCCCGTCGTGACCACCCACTCCGCGACCGTCCACGCCCGCTTCGAGGACGAGGTCACGGTGGACAAGGCGCGCGAGATCCTCGCCACCGCCCCGGGCGTCGTCCTGTTCGACGATCCGGCCGCGGGGGAGTTCCCCACCCCCGCCGACGTGGTGGGCACCGACCCGACCTGGGTGGGCCGGGTACGGAGGTCGCTGGACGACCCGACCGCCCTGGAGCTCTTCGTGTGCGGGGACAACCTGCGCAAGGGCGCGGCGCTGAACACCGCGCAGATCGCGGAGCTGGTGGCCGCGGAGCTCATGGCCCGCGGCTGAACCGCAGGCGGGGCTCACGTCAGGCGGCTGAACCGCCGCGGCGCAGTTACGTGGTTGCGCCGACCGATTGGTATGGACCACCCTGAAGCGGGTCCCTATGAGGGATCTGTGTAAGTTCTGTGTCCAACTTGGTCACGGCGATCGCTTGAACTGGACCAGCTCCGCGTTCGAAGATTCGCGTCTGATCAATGCAACCGACGGCGGGACGGGGGGCGTCTTTAGCGGTCGCCCTCAGGGGTGGCCCGAGCGCTGTCGAAAAAATGGGGCATAGGGGAAGAGCTGGTACGCATGGGGGCATTTGATGCATCGTCACGAGCGGTGCCCACGCAGCATGCAGCAAACGCGATCCCGGATGCGTACAACCCTGATGGGGGGAAGCGTGTCCAACAAGCGTGGCAGAGGTACTCGACTTCACAGCGGTACAGGCGAGAGGCGCAGCGGCGCTGCGTCCGCCTCGCCGACCCCGCACGACCGGTGGCATGCCGGTGATCGCACCCATGCCCGCAGCGCGGCCCGCCCGCATTCCGGCGCAGCGCGAGGGCGATGACTTGCGCGTGACCGCGGGCACCACAGTCGACCATCTCACCGAGACCTACCGCGCCCACTACAGGTCGCTCCTCGGTCTCGCCGCGCTGCTCCTGGACGACACGGCGTCCTGTGAGGACGTGGTCCAGGAGGCGTTCATCCGGGTGCACTCGGCGCGCAAGCGCGTGCGTGACCCGGAGAAGACGCTCGCGTACCTGCGCCAGACCGTGGTCAACCTCTCCCGCTCCGCGCTGCGCCGCCGCATCCTCGGGCTGAAGCTTCTCTCGAAGCCGATGCCCGACATGGCGAGCGCGGAAGAGGGGGCGTACGACCAGCTGGAGCGCGACGAGCTGATCAAGGCCATGCGCGGTCTGCAGCGGCGCCAGCGCGAGGTCCTCGTGCTGCGCTACTTCGCCGACATGACCGAGGCGCAGGTCGCCGAGACCCTGGGCATATCGCTCGGCTCGGTGAAGGCGTACGGCTCGCGCGGCATCGCGGCCCTGAGGGTCGCCATGGAGGCGCCGGCATGAGTGAGCGCAAGCGTGATGAGCAGGGCGGATTTGATCGGCATGGCAGGGACGCAGACGTGAACCACGACGGCCCCGAGTGCGGGGGGCCCGAGGGCGGCGGGCCTGAGCGGGGCGGGCCCGAGCGGGCCGGGCCTGAGCGGGCCGGTGAGGGCGGTTCCGGCGCGGGTGCCGGTGGCGGTGCTGGTGCCGTTGCCGGTGGCGGTGCTGGTACCGGTTCGGCTTCCGATTCCGGTTCCGGTTCCGGTTCCGGTTCCGGTTCCGGGGAGGGTGGCCGCTCGACCGCAGCCGATTCAGCCCCTGCCTCCGACCCTGACCCCGACTCCGGATCCGGCTCCGACTCCGACTTCGGCTCCGGCTCCGGCTCCGATCTGTTCGGCTCGGACGAGCTCGCGCTGCGGCGGATGATGCGGCAGGCCGTGGAGGAGATCGAGCCGAGCGAGCGCTCCCTCGACCACCTGCGGCAGGCCGTCCCCGCCCGCAGGGCCCGCAAGCGCCAGGCGGTCGTCGGCCTCGCCGCCGCCGCGCTCTTCATCGGCACCGCCGTCCCCGCCCTGGTGCACGTCACCAACTCGGGCGGCGGCTCGGACGACCGCACCTCGATCGCCGGCAACAGCCAGGACGCCCAGGGCGGTTCGGGCCGGGGCAAGGGCCCCGACGGCGGCGAGAAGGGTTCGGGCCAGAAGCCCGGGAAGTCCAAGAGCAAGGATAAGAAGGACAAGAAGGGCAAGAAGGACGGCAAGGCGAAGGGCGGCACGGGCGGCGGCGGTACGGGATCGCCGGACCCCTCCACCTCCGAGGCCGCCAGCTCACCGGCCTGCGCCGCGACCCAGCTCGGCGCCACGGGCAGCGCGGGCACGGCAGAGGCCGACAACAAGGTCTACGGCTCCTTCCGCGTCTCCAACGTCTCCGACAGCAGTTGTACGGTCGAGGCCGCCGGCGCCGTCGGTACGGTGGCGCAGGGCGGGGCCGACCCCGCGAAGATCACGGTGGTCGACCACACGGCGGGCGACGCGGCGACCCGGCTGCCGGACCCCTCGCAGGAGGCCAGCCCGTTCGTACTGCAGCCCGGAGCGGCGTACGAGGTGCGGTTCGTCTGGGTGCCGTCGGACTCGTGTCCTTCGGACGGCGGGGAGCCGACGCCCGACCCGTCCCCGTCGGAGGGCACCAGCGGCTCGCCGGACGGCGGTACGCCCGAGGGCGTGGAGCCCCAGCTGGGGCGGACGGACGGCGGTGTGGTCGACGGCAGCGTGGTGGTCTCCCTGACCGCGGAGGCGGGCTCGCCCTCGGCGGGGGCGACGATTCCGAACGCGTGCGCCGGGACGGTGTACCGGACGGGGATCTTGCCGGCGTCGTAGGGCGTGGGTGTGGGTGTGGGGCCGAGTCTGCTCAGGCCCCGACGGGCCGGCTGCCCTCGGACGTCTCCTCGTTCGCTTCCGGGTCCGGGTCCGGGAGCAGGCCCAGGCGGGCGTCGCGGGCGAACTCGGCCTCGCGGCGGAAGAGGCGGAACCACATGAAGACGACGAACCCGGCGAAGACGAACCACTCACCGGTGTAGCCGAGGTTCTGGAAGGCCTTCAGGTCGAGCCCGGTGTTGTTGGGCGCGGCGGCCGGGACGGCCTTCATGCCGGAGTCGGCCTTGCCGAGGGTGATCCACGCGTCGTACATGTCGTCGGGGACGAGGTTGACGAGCGACGCCGAGCTGATCGCGCCCAGCTGGCCCCGGGGCAGGCCGCCCGCGGCGCTGACCCCGTTGGAGCCGGGGCTCTCCGAGGCCTGCAGCGCGCCGGTGACGGTGACCTCGCCCTTGGGGGCGGCCGGGGCCTTCGCGGCGCTCGCGTCGCCGGGGAGCCAGCCGCGGACGACGGGCAGCGACTTTCCGCCGTCCGTACGGAGCAGCGTCAGGACGTAGAAACCGCGCTTGTCGTCCAACTCGCGGTCGGGTACGAGGAGTTGCCTGCCGTAACGGCCGGTGGCCGTGGCCTGCTCGCCCGAGGTCTCCTTGTCGACGGGGAGCAGCGAGTCGAGGGGCCTGCCCTCGGTGTTCCGCTCCCTGTCCTGCTCGGCGACCTGGTCCTTGGCGGACTCGTGGTCCTGTACGCGGTCCTCGAAGCGGCCGAGCTGCCAGGAGCCCATGAAGATGCAGAAGGGGATGGCCAGCACGACGAAGACGTTGATCCCCCACCAGCGGGGCGTCAGCAGAAACCGGTACACACTTCCACGGTACGGGGCCCCTGCGGGGGGCTTGGCCGTGGGGTCCTGGGTCACCCTGCGGGTCGCCTGCGGCGGGCTGGACGTCGACCGGCGGCACCAGTCGCCCCCGGGTCCCGCCGAGCCCAGAGATGCCTCCGCCCCCTACGACGCCCAGCCCCGCCGCTACGCAGCGGAAGCCCCCCACCCACCCGTCCTACCCGCACTGGACGGTGCCGGGTGAACGGGTGGGTGGGTGGGATCAATCCGCCGCGAAGCGGCGGGACAGGCCGCCGCAGGCGGCGAATCCACCCCCGGCCTCAGCGGGCCACCCCAGCCGGCACCCCCACAGGCGACCAGCCCGCCGCAGGCGACTGGCCCGCCGCCAGGCGAGCCCCCGTTCAAGCCCGCCGCACATGGCGCCCCGCAAAGTCCAACTCCAACCGCACCTGCTTGATCCGCTCGTCCACGACCAGTGACCCGTGGCCCGCGTCGTAGCGGTACACCTCGTGGGTCGCGCCGCGGGCCGCGAGGCGGTCCACGTAGTTGTCGATCTGGCGGATCGGGCACCGGGGGTCGTTGACGCCCGCCGAGATGTAGACCGGGGCCTTCACCTCGTCCACGTACGTCAGCGGGGACGACGCGCGGAACCGCTCCGGGACCTCCTCAGGCGTGCCGCCGAGCAACGTGCGGTCCATCGCCTTCAGCGCCTCCATCTCGTCGTGATACGCCGTCACGTAGTCCGCGACGGGCACCGCCGCCAGGCCCACTGCCCAGGCGTCCGGCTGCGTGCCGAGGCCGAGCAGGGTGAGGTAGCCGCCCCAGGAGCCGCCCGAGAGGATCAGGCGGTCGGGGTCCGCGAGGCCCGACGTCACCGCCCATTCCCGGACCGCCGCGATGTCCTCGAGCTCGATGAGTCCGACGCGGTGCTTGAGCGCGTCCGTCCACTCCCGGCCGTACCCGGTCGAGCCGCGGTAGTTCACCCGTACCACCGCGTACCCGTGGTCGATCCAGGCCGCCGGGCCCGCCGCGAAGGAGTCGCTGTCGTGCCAGGTGGGGCCGCCGTGCACCTCGAAGACGGTGGGGAGCGGACCCGAGGAGCCCGCGGGCCGCTGCACGAGCGCGTGGATGCGGCCGCCGGGGCCCTCCACCCACACGTCCTCCACGGGAACGGATTTCGGCGCCTTCATGCCGGGCGGGTCCAGGACCACGTCACCCGATGTGGAGCGGACCACCGGCGGCTCGGCGGCCGAGGACCACATGTACTCCACGGTGCCGTCGGGCCGGGCCGTCGCGCCCGACACCGATCCCGCGGGCGTCTCGATGCGGACCAGGTCGCGCGAGGCGAGGTCGTAGCGGAACAGCTCGCCGCGCGCCTCGAAGCCGTGCGCGATCAGCAGGGCCGAGCCGTCGGGATACCACTCGGCGCTCACGTCGCCCGGCAGGCCGAGCGCGAGGTCGCTCTCCTCGCCGCTCGCCACGTCCCACACCATCGGCTCCCAGCGGCCCCGCCGCTGGTGCCCGATCAGCAGGCGCGTGTCACCGTCGACCGGCGCGAAGCCGAGGACCTCCAGGCCGAGCTCGACCGTGCCGCCCTTGGTGTCGTCCAGCTCTGCGACGGTCGAGCCGTCCGCGCGGATCACCCGCAGCGCGGAGTGCATCGCGTCGCCGTGCTCCGTGTGCTCGACGGCGATCAGGGCGCCGTCGTGCGACAGGTCGCCGACGCCGGCCGACTCACGGTGGCGGTACACCTCTACGGGGGCGGGGGCACCGGGACGTACGACATGGATCGTCGAGCCCTCCTCGTCCGTCGAGCGGCCGACGACCACCGTCCCGCCGTCCCTGCCGAGGGCGAGCCCCGCGGGGTACGAGGCGTCGAGGCCCGGCACCGCGGGCTCGTCGGGTCCGCCGCCGAAGGGCTGGCGCATCCACACGCCGAACTCGTCGCCGTCCTTGTCGTTGAACCACCAGACCCACTCGCCGTCCGGCGACAGGACGCCGTCCGTCGTGCCGTTCGGCCGGTCGGTCACCTGGCGCTGGGCGCCGGTGGTCCGGTCCCACGCGTACAACTCGTACGTCCCCGTCGCGTTCGACACGAACAGGGAGCGCTGCGGGGCGTCCTCCGCCCAGTCCGGCAGCGACACCCGGGGCGCCCTGAACCGCTTCTCCCAGTCCGGCATGGACGTCGACCCTGTCGCCTTCTCGGCACCCGTATCGCTCATGCCCCCCATAGTGCACGGCCCCGCCGACAAACCGCCGACGGGAGTCCCCAGCCTGTGGATAACTTTCCGGCGCCGCGTACTTCCCGCGTACGAACCGCACTACGTGCCGCCCCTCACCCCACCCTCACGGCAGCGGCGACGGCGGCCGCAGCCAGCCCTCACGTTCGGGCGCGAACTCGCCCAGCTCCCGCCAGTCCCACGCCCGCAGCACCTCCCGCCCCAGATCGTCGTCCCGCTTGATGACGGTGACGACCACCTCGGACGTGTGCCGGGTCAGAAGCAGCGTCCGCAGCCGCGCGGCCACGCCCGTCCTGCGCCCGGCGGGCGACACCATCAGCTCGCCGAGCCGGAACACCCGCCCCGACGCGGTCTGTTCCGCGACCTCCGCGGGCAGGACGCCCCGGAACCCCTCCCACCACTCGCCGCTGCGCTCGGCGCGGTAGCCGTAGAGGCAGCCGACGAGGCCCGCCGCGTCGGCCACCACCATGTCGAAGTCGGTCTGCTGCACGTCATGTTCGAACCGCCGCAGGAAGTCCTGCCGACCCCCCTGTCCGGACCCGCCCGAGCCCCGAAAGCTCTCTACGTAGAGGTCGGCCACGGCCTCACGCTGCTGCTCCGCCTGCCAACGGCTCAGCCGTCGCAGGAACACCTCTGGCATGTGCGCCTCCCCGTCCGCCCCGCCGAGGGCGTACCCCCCGCACCCTGGACTCCGCATGGTGACAGCACGGAAGGGCGAGCGGAACGGGGCGGCGGGCCGGAAGCCAGGTCGGAGGCCGCTGCGGAAACCGGGTCGGTGAACCCCTTTGTCGGCGGGGCGCTTAACCTGGGCGGAAATGGGCAGGCGGCAGTTGTCGTCCCCGTTCGATGTCCCCGACCGAAGGTGAACTTGTGAGGCCGCCTACACAGTTGACTGCAGCGTCTACGCATGAGGCAGCGCGCCCCGCGGGCCCCCGGGAAGAGATGTCCGGCAGCGAACTGCCGTGGGTCGAAGACGCCGGCAAGGTCGCGCCGCAGGACGCGCGCGCCCTGTCGAAGATCTTCTTCGACCGGCTCCAGACCCTCGAAGAGGGCACCCACGAGTATCAGTACGCGCGCAACACCCTGATCGAGATGAACCTGTCGCTCGTGCATTTCGCGGCCGCGCGGTTCCGCGGCGGCAGCACGGACTCCGACGACATCGTGCAGGTCGGCACGATCGGCCTGATAAAGGCCATCGACCGCTTCGAGCTCTCCCGTGACGTCGCGTTCAGCACCTTCGCGCTGCCCTACATCACCGGCGAGATCAAGCGGTTCTTCCGCGACACCACCTGGGCCGTGCACGTGCCGCGCCGCCTCCAGGAGCTCCGGGTCGACCTGGCCAAGGCCAAGGAGCTGCTCGGCGGCGAGCTGGACCGCGAGCCCACCGTGCGCGAGCTCGCCGCGTACCTCGACCTCACCGAGCGCGAGGTCAACGACGGCCTCGTCGCCTCGAACGGCTATACGGCGGGCTCCATCGACATGCCCGTCGGCCAGGACGACGGCACCCAGGGACGCGACTACGCCGACGTCCTCGGCGAGGACGACCCCGCGCTCGACCTCTTCGAGGAGCTGCACACCCTGGCGCCCCTCATCGAGCAACTGGACGACCGCGAGCGCCACATCATCGAGATGCGCTTCGGCCGCGAGATGACCCAGGCGCAGATCGGCGAGGTGCTCGGCATCTCCCAGATGCACGTCTCGCGCCTGCTCACGCGCACCCTCGCCAAGCTGCGCTCGGGCATGCTCACCGAGACCTGATCCAGACCTGATCCCCCGCAGCGGCGCCGGCCCCGTTACCGGCGCCGCTCGCATTTCACCCGTACGTCGACGCGCAGCGGCCGGGGAGCGACCGCGGCGCGCGCCTCGGCCACCGTCTCCCGGGCCAGCCGGCGCAGTACGTCCTGCGGGGCGCTGTCCGGCGCCAGAACGACCGTGATGCGGGCACGCAGCCCCCGCCGGCTTCCTCGGAGGCGTACGCGCGCGTGGGCGACGCCCTGGACGGCACGGGTCCGCTCGGTCATCGCCGCGGCGAGCGCGGACCCGGAGAGGGTGATGTCGGGGCGGCCCAGGGGCAGTTCGCGCAGCCGTCCGCCGCGGAGCTGCGCGAGGGCCCAGCCGAGGAACAGGAGTACGCCGACGGAGAGCGCGGCGACGACCAGCGCCGTCCACCCCTCGTGGCCGCGCCACCGGCTCAGGTCGTCCCCGTCGAGCCACACCCGGTCGGCGCCGAGCCGCGGCGCGCCGGACGGCAGCCGGTCCCGTACGGGGTCGGTCGCGGACGCGAGGACGGCCCCCGCACCGAGCAGCGCCGCCGCCGCGCAGACCAGGGCGGCGCGGTTGATCCCGCCACGCATCCGGCTCATCGACCACCGCCCCCTTGCCCGGAACGGTCACCGGTCACGGGATCCGTGGCCGGCGCGGGCACCACGGATGCCGCGCCCTCAGTCACAGGAGCCGCCCCCTCAGTCACAGGGGCCACCCCCGCACCCGTATCCACTCCCACCGGGTCCCGCCCCGTAGCCGCCCCCACCGGGTCCCGCCACACCGGCTCCGGAGCCACCCGTACCCGCAGCCGTGGCTGTCGTGCCGTGCCCCAGGACGCCACCGTCCGTTCCACCACGTCCCGCACCGCCCGCCGCGCCACGTCCAGTTGGCCGAAAGTGAGCCCGGCACGCACGCGGACGACCCGGCGGCCGACCGACACCCGCACCCGGCCGACCCCGGGCAGCTCCGACACCGCGTCCCGCACCAGCGCGGCCGCCGCACGCCGGTCGAGCGTCGCACGGAGCTCCGGCACGGGCTCGCGCATCGGGAGCCGGCCGCGCAGCCCCGGCGTGACGGCGAGCACCAGCAGCCACACGCCGAGCACGAGCACGGCGAACGCGGCCACGAGGCCCGGCCAGGCGCTGCTGTCCGGGCCGTGCGTGGTGAGCCACCGCAACAGGTCCACCCGCCACCGCGCGGGCGCCCGCCCCGCCGCGTGCACGGCGAGGACGTCGTACAGGAGGACCCCGCAGACCAGGGCGGCCAGCAGCGCCAGAGCCCCGACGGGGAGCCGCCGTTGCCCCCACGGCCGCCGCACCCGGCGCCCGCCTTCACCCGCCCCGAGACCGTCCTCCGCCGCCTCGACCGCCTCGACGGCCCGCCCACCCGGTACGGGCTCCGCGTCCCGCGCACCCCGCACCCGCAGCCCGCCCACCCGTATCCGCGGCGAGGGCACCGCGAGCCCGGTGAGCCGGTGCGTGCGGTCGGCGACGTGCGACCGCACGCGTTCGCCCGCGTCGTCGAGGACCTCGGGGTACGGCAGCGTCACGGTGACGGCGACCCGCGCGCGGCGCCCGCGTACCGACGCCGCACTCCGGGTGGCCCGCACCTCATAGGGGGCGAGCGCCTCCGTGGCGGCCTGCTCCGCGATGCGGCGCACCGCGCGGTCGGCGACGGTCGTCGAGCCGCGCTCCCCGGCCGGGGTGCTCATCGCCGCCCCCGGTCACGGCCGCCGAGGAAGCCCCGTATGTCCGTGCCGTCGTCCACCAGGCGCCCCACCAGGAAGCCGACCGCGCCCAGCGCGGCGACCAGGAGGAAGGCACCGAAGCCGCCGAACCACCCGGCGAATCCCAGGGCCATCCCGGCCACCATGCCCACCAGAGCTGTGCTCACCACTCACCCCTCACCACAGAAGAAGACATCGCTGCCGTACCCCGGGCCGGACGTGGAATGCCTACTCCACGCGCGTCTCGCCGGAAGAGTCCGCGCCCTCGTCGTCGGGCAGGCGCACGTCGTTGACCGCGACGTTGACCTCGACGACCTCCAGGCCGGTGATGCGCTCCACCGCGGCGATGACGTTCTCGCGCACGTCGTGGGCGACGTCGGTGATGGGCACGCCGTACTCGACGACGATGTCCAGGTCGATGGCCGTCTGCCGCTCGCCGACCTCGACCTTCACGCCGCGTCCGACGTTGGGGCGGCCACCGGGGACGCGGTCGCGGACGGCGCCGAGGGTGCGGGAGAGGCCGCCGCCCATGTCGAACACGCCGGGGATCTCCCGCGCGGCCATCCCGGCGATCTTCACCACCACGACGTCGGCGATGGAGGTCTTGCCGCGGGTCGCGGCCGGCTCGGCGGCGCCGGTGCGGCCCGTCACGGTGGTGCTGCCCGGCACGGTCTGGGTGGCGCCGGGAAAGCCCGTCCCCTCGCCGCCTGTCGTGGTTGTCTTCGAAGTGATGTCCTGAGTCGCCATGAAGCCATCTCCTCGTCGTGGAAACCTTCGGGGGCCGGGTGCCCGGCCCCGCTCCTGTCTGACACACACGGATGTCGTTCGTTACGCGGGTCGGCCGGATTTCTCCTCCGGATCGCCCGCCCGCGTCGCGTAACGCGGCAGGACGCCGCAGTGTCATAGGGGTACGACCTGAGTGCCGCAACGGAGAGGAGCCGCGTGTGCCGGGGGACCGGGACGGCGCGCGAGAGGAAGCGGACGATTCCTCACGGCGCGAGGACAGACTGCTGGCCGTACGGGCCTCGGAGGGCGACGAAGAGGCCTTCGAGGAGCTCGTGCGCCGCCATGTGCCCGCCCTGCTGCGGCTCGCGACCCGGCTGCTCGGCAGCCGCACGGAGGCCGAGGACGCCGTGCAGGAGTCCTTCGTGAGCGCCTGGCGCAAGCTGCCCGAGTTCCGCAAGGACGCGCAGTTCGGCACGTGGATGCACCGCATCGTCACCAACCGGTGCCTCAATCTGCTGCGGGCCCGCCGCCCCTCCGTGGACCTGGGCGAGGTCCCCGAGCCGCAGGCACCCGAGCACGAGGCGTCGCCCTCCCGGGTGGTCGAGTCGCACGCCGCCGTGGCGGACCTCGGCCGGGCGATGGAGGGCCTCTCCCCCGAGCAGCGCGTGTGCTGGGTGCTGCGCGAGCTGAACGGCCTCGCCTACGAAACCATCGCCGAGACGGTCGGCATCAGTCCGGAGGCGGTCCGGGGCCGCGTCTTCAGGGCGCGGCGCTATCTCACGGAGGCGATGGCCGCATGGCGGTGAACGAGGACCACGGGCCGGACGGAGCGATGACGGACGAACCGAACGAACTGCTGCCCTGCGGTCGGGACGTGTGGAGCGTCTGGGAGCGCGCGGAGAACGGCGAGCCCGACCCGCACGCCGAGACCTGCCCGCACTGCACCGAGGCGCTGGACACGCTGCGACGCCTGGAGGACGTCGTGTCGGCCGCCCGCGATAGCGACCCGAGGGAGCCGGAGCCCGACGCCGCCGCGCTGGTCGGCCGCGTCATGGACGTGGTGCGCCTCGAACTGCGGCCGGGCCGCACCCTGCCGCTGGGCGAGCGGGAGGAGGACGCGTGGATTGTGGAGGCCGCGGCGGCCCGTACCGTCCGCGCCGCCGCGGAGACCCTGCCGGGCGTACGGGCGGGCAGCTGCCGCATCGAGCCGCTCACCGGGGACGACCGGGCGCTGCTCGGGCCCGCGCGCCGCTCGCGCGAGCCGGTGCGTGTGCGGATCTCCGTGGCCGTGGCCCTCACATGGAACCTCCAAGCGGTCGCCGAGCAGGTCCGCGACCGGGTCCTCGCGGCGGTGGACGACGAGCTCGGGATGCGCGTCGCGACCGTCGACGTGACGATCGCCGACCTCATGGACGACGCCGACGACACCGAAGACCCCGACACCGCGCGGGACGGCGTGGAGAGGCGGCAGCCGTGACCGAACGACTCACCTCCGGTGCGCTGACCGAGGCCGTGCGGGAGGCGGTCCTCGGCACTCCGGGCGTCGCCTTCCTGCGTCCGGGCGTGGCCGAACTCCTGCGCGCGTCCAACCCGCTGACCAGGACGGCGGGAGCGGCGGCCGCCCTCGGCACCTCGTCCCGTTCCTCGGGCGTACGGGTCACCGGCGGCCGCGGCGAACCCTGGAACGCCGACATCCGCGTGGTCCTGCGCCGGGGCCACCGCGCCCTGGACGTCACCCGCGCGGTGCGCGCCGCGGTGACCGAGGCCCTCCTCGGGCTGACCGGCGACAGCCTGACCGGCGACGGCCTGACCGGCGACGCGGAGCCCCCGCGGGTCTCGGTGACGGTGACCGGCCGCGTATGACCGTACGGCTCAGGCGAAGGTCACGTCGGCCGAGGTGCGGGCGAGCGGATTCTCCTGGGGCGTACGGGCGTTCATGTCCAGCATCGTCACGGTGACGGAGGCCTTGGTGCCCTTGGGCCCGGCCCCGGAGAGCGCGCGCTGCCACGGGTGGGCGGTGGCGCTGCCGTCGCAGGACGCGGAGAACGTGTGCTGGATGGCGGTGTTCGACGTGGACGTCTTCGGGACGGGCGTGCCGGGGATGCCCAGCCACTGGTAGAGGTTCTTCACGGTCTCGGTCTCGGCCGCGGTGAGCGGCCGCGTCTGCTGCGTCCGCAGCGCGACCCGCAGCCGTACGGGGCCGGTGAACCCCTCGCACGTGTACGTGCCCGAGAGGACCGCACGCGAGCCGTCCGCGCTGGTGCGGGCCGTCGTGTTGAGGGTGAGCGCGTGCCGTGGGGCCGCGCTCGCCGCACCGGGAGCCAGGGCCGTCAGCGCGGCCACCGTCGTCACGAGGATTGTCTTCACGCTTCGCTGCACCGCGGGGACCGGCCCTTCCGGGAGGGGAGACATGGCCACCCCATGGAACCCCGCCGCCGCCGGGCTTCCCGGTAGCCACACGGTGACGGGCGGGTCCGCTGGGCCGGCAGGGTGGCCGGCCGGGAGCCGGACGGGAGCCGGACGGGCGGCCGTCTAGGCCGTCAGCGGGACGCGGGCGACGACGCGTTTGCCGCCGCCGGGAAGGTGCGTCACGCTCACGTCGTCGGCGAGCCGGCAGACGGTGGGCCATCCGTGGCCGCCGCTCATGAGGAGGGCCGTCCGGGGGCGGGTCACCGGCACCTCGTCGCTGCCGTCCTCGACGGCGATCTCGACGTGGCCGGACCGCACGCGGCACGTGAAGCCGCGCAGGCCGCCGGCGTGCCGGATCGCGTTGGTGACCAGTTCCGAGGTGACCAGGACGGCATCGGTGAAGGCCATCTCACCGACCGGCTCGTCTTCTTGGCGCAGCACCGCGCGTACGGCGTCCCGGGCCGCGGCCGGGCTCTGGGGGCAGCTGAGGAGTGCGGCGTCCGGCCTGCTGACAGTGGTCACAGCGCATCACATCCACCGATCTCGTGGGCTGGTCCCTTCCGATTGCCCCGGGGCGGTACGAGCACACGCGCCGTACGAGCCATTCGCCCGAATAGGTAGGAAATGCACAAGGGCCGCCACGGTCATCCGTGGCGGCCGTCGCACGAGCCGAAGTGGTGGTGATCGTGGTCCCGGCGTACGAACGCCCACCACGCTGAGAGGTCCGTCAGACGGCCGAGGGTGCCCGCCGGACGCGGCGGGCGGGTGGCGCTGCCGGGGGGACGGGGAAGGCGCCGTCAACGATGTGCTGCGGGCCTTCCCCGGCGACGCCCCCCGGCCACGGCGGGGTGCGTGCGGATCAGTGGTTGCCGGTGCCGTTGCCCGAGAGCAGCGGGATGTCCTCCAGGATGTGCGACAGCGGCTCGTCGCCCTTGGCCTGGGTGGAGTTCTCGGTGCACTGCTGGTTCTGCGGGGCGGAGAGGACGTTGATGTCCTGGACCGCGATCGGCACCAGGCCGACGAGGGAACCGGCGTTGACCTTGGCCGGGAGGCCGATGCAGGGCTTGTTGAGCGAGCCCTGGACCAGGGACATCTGGGGGCTCATGTTGCCGTGCGTGGAGGAGTTGCCAAAGGTCTGCTCGGCGCCGTTGCCGCTGACCGAGGTGGTGCCCTGGTCGTCGCCGATGGCGAGGGCCTGCGGGGCGGTGGCGGCGGACATGCCGGCGACGGAAGCGGCGAGGGCGGCCGTCGCGAACAGCTTCTTCATGGTGTTGATGTTCCCTTCGAAGAGAGGCTCCGCATCGGAGCCGCATGACGATCAACTGACTGAGGGGGCAGCGGTTGCGGCCAGTGACCCGTTCAGAGCATTAATGTGCTGAACGCCAGGGCGGGTGATCTCGCGCACCGAATTCCCGCGAACTCCCGTACGGGGGAAGGAATATGGGACATCCCGAACGGCAGTGCAGGCAGGTGAGCGCGCCGGGTCCGTCGTTCGGACGATTCTCCATGCCGCCGGGGCCCTCGCCGCGTTGAACAGTCGTGACGAGGACATATGGCTGACCGCGCAGGGTCCTGGAAGCGGCTGGGCGTCATTCCGGTGAGCAGGCAATCCCCGGAGAGCCGTACGGATCCCATCTACGAATCCCTGATCAGGAACTGGCGGGAGCAGGGAAAGACGCTTCCCGGGCGCCCCGATCCCGAATGGACGAGCCTGGTCGACCGCGATCCGTGGCCACGTTACTGACCGCCCGTCCGGCCCCGCGGAAACAGCACGGGGGAAACACCTCAGCGGAAACAGCTCAGCGGGCCGCCATCGTACAAATGGCGGCCCGCTGCACGGTGTTGAGGGTCAGTCGTTGTTCACGCCGTTGCCGGAAAGGACCGGCAGGTCGCTCAGGATGTGCGACAGCGGCTCGTCGCCCTTGGCCTGCGTCGAGTTCTCGGTGCACTGCTGGTTCTGCGGCGCCGACAGGATCGGGATGTCCTGGACGGCGATCGGCACCAGGCCGACGAGGGAACCGATGTTGGCCTTCGCGGGCAGGCCGATGCAGGGCTTGTTGAGCGAACCCTGGATGAGCGCCATCTGCGGGCTCATGTTTCCGTACGTGGCGGAGTTGCCGAACGACTGCATGGCGTTGTTGCCGCTCATGGTCTCGGTGCCACCGTCGTTGCCGATGGCGAGCGCCGTGGGGGCCGCGGCAGCCGACATGCCGACGACGGAAGCCGTCACCGCGGCAGCGGTCATAACCTTCTTCAGCACAGGTTTTCCCTTCTGAGTGAGCCCCGTCCAAGGAGCAACCTGAGCAACTGCCGCAGCGGTGAGTAGTTGCTGGAGTTCACTCCGATGGCCCATTGCCAAGCGCGGCAGCCGCTGTCCGCCTGTACCGGGTCGGACGGTTGGGCCTGCGGTGCAGATGAAGGAAGGACAGCCGGTTCAGCGTCTCGGCCGTCGTGGCGGCGGGCCCCGGCGCCCGGCCGCCGGACTCCGCGAGGAGGTCCGTGTCCTCGGCGTCGATACGCCACGACAGGCTGCCGGCCGCCGTGTCGACCTGGACCGCGCGCCCGCCGGCCAGGTCGGGAGCGCCGAGACTCCCACCGTGCAGACGCCATACGTAGGAGACGAGCGCCGCACGCTCCCGGCGCACCCGCGCGAGCTCCTGGTGCACCGTCGCCAGGCGTTCCACCAGCCGCAGTTCCCGGTCGCTCCACGGCACCGAGGAAAGAGAACGGGAATCGGCGGGCTTGCATTTCACACGTTTCATGAATTCCTTCCAGGACCGGCCGGATGATCTGAGGATAATCCGACCTTCATGCCGAACGGGGGTGAGACGCGCGGCGTACGCCCCGGCAGCACGGCGACAACGGAAAGATCCGATGGAGTGAACGACCGGAACCAAACGTGGCAGGGCGAGTTGAACAGCTCGCAGTAACCTGAGCGTCCGCCAGAAAAGGAACATCAAATGCTCAAGAAGGCAATGGCAGCGGCCGCGGTCGCCGTCTCCGTCGTTGGTATTTCTGCTGCCGCTTCGCCTGCCGCGATGGCCATCGGTGACGACGGCGGCACCCAGTCGCTGAGCGGCAACGGCGCCAAGCAGTCGTTCGGCAACTCCGCCATCAAGGGCAACATGAGCCCGCAGCTGACGGCGGTCCAGGGCTCGCTGAACAAGCCCTGCATCGGCCTCCCGGTCAAGGCCAACGTCGGCGCCCTCGTCGGCCTGGTGCCGATCGCCGTCCAGGACATCCCGATCCTGTCGGCGCCGCAGAACCAGCAGTGCACCGAGAACTCGACGCAGGCCAAGGGCGACGAGCCGCTGTCGCACATCCTGAGCGACATCCCGGCGCTCTCCGGCAACGGCGTGAACAACGGCTGATCTGCCGCACTGCCGAGTCAGCTCGGGCCGCCCGTTCTCCTTCCTCCGCGGGTGGCCCGGGCTTTCTCATGCCGGGGCACAACATGCCTTGATGCGGGCGGAATTCGGTAGGGGTCGCATTCGAGTGAACTTCCGAGGGGTGTCAACTTCGCGGTTTCTTCTGCCCCTATCGCTCGTTAAGTAGAGCTCAGGTCACGGTGCGGGAACAGGAACTGCCCGCCCGGTCTCGGCCGGCGTTTAGACGTGACCCGAAAGAAGGGAAAAGCTGTGAAGCTCAAGAAGAGCGCAACGATCATCGCCGGTGCCGTCATGGCGCTGGGCCTGGGCGCCCCGGCGTTCGCCGACGCCGGTGCCGAGGGCGCGGCCGTCGGTTCCCCGGGCGTTCTCTCCGGCAACGCCGTGCAGGTTCCCGTCCACGTTCCCGTCAACGTGTGCGGCAACACCGTCGACGTCATCGGTCTGCTGAACCCGGCGTTCGGCAACCAGTGCGCCAACGACTGACGTAACGGCCCAGCTGCTTCTGCTGTGCCCAGCCGGCCCTGGCATCCCTCCCGGGGCCAGGGCCGGCTCCCCATCGGACAGAGAAAGACCACTAGATTGCGACAGGCCCTCAGCAAAGGAATGCTCTCCGCCGCGGCCGCCACGAGCATCCTGTCCCTGTCCGGCACCCACGCGTTCGCCGCTTCCGAAGCGAACGGGCAGGCGTTGGACTCGCCAGGCTTCTTGTCGGGCAACAGCGTGCAGGCCCCGGTCGAGGTACCGGTGAACGCGTGCGGCAACTCGGTCGACGCCGCCGCGGGACTCAACCCGGCGTTCGGCAACTCGTGCGCGTCGTACTACGCCCGCTCCGCCCCGGCCATGCCGAGCCCCGCCCCGCCGGCCCCGGCGCCGCAGGCCCGCGCTCCGCAGAGCCACCCCGCGCCCGCTCCCGCCGCGCACCACCACGAGCACCGTCCCGCGGCGCAGCACCACGAGCCGGCCCACCCGGTGCGCAAGCACGAGCCGAGCCACGCCGCGCCGAAGCCGAAGCACGAGCCCAAGCACGAGGCGAGCCACCCCGCGCCGAAGCACGAGCACCGTCCCGCGGCGCAGCACCACGAGCCGCGTCACGAGCCGGCCCACCCGGTGCGCAAGCACGAGCCGAAGCACGCCGCGCCGAAGCCCAAGCACGAGCCGAAGCACGAGGCCGGCCACGCCGCGCCCACGCCGAAGCACGAGCCGGCCCACCCCGTGAACAAGCACGAGCCGAAGCACGCCGCGCCGAAGCCCAAGCACGAGCCGACGCACGAGGCCGCGCCCGCGCCGCACAAGGCGCCGGAGCGGACCCGGCACGAGGGGTACGGCAGCGACGACACGCGCAGCGAGCACGGCAGGGACGACCACACCGGGGGCGGTTCCACCGCGCAGGGCCACTCGGCCAACTCGCCCGGTGTGCTGGGCGGCAACAACGCCAAGGCCCCCGCGGACGTGCCGGTCCAGGCCTGCGGCAACACCGTCGGCGTCATCGGGCTCCTGTCGCCCACCATGGGCAACAAGTGCCCGGGCGGGGACCAGGACCACCCCCGCCACGAGGAGCCGCGCCACCACGACGCCCCGCGCCACCACACCACGGCACCGCCCGTCGCCCACACGCCGGAGGCCCCCGGCCCGCGGCCCCGGGCGGTGCCCTCCGTGCCGCGCCCCGTGACGCCGGGCGACGACCGGGTCGTCACGCACCGGGCACCGGCGCCCGCGCCGCACCACGCTCAGCACGGCACGCGTGCCGACCGGCCGATTCAGGTGGCCGGCGCGCAGGGGCAGCTGGCCGAGACCGGCGCGGACTCCTCGCTGATCGGCGGGGCCGCCGCCAGCATGGGACTGCTGCTCGGCGGAGCGATCCTCTACCGTCGCGGACTCACCGGTTCCCGGCGATGACGGTGACCCCGTGAATCCGTGAATCCGTGCGCCGAATTCCCCGTAACCCGCCGTGGGTTACGGGGAATTCGTCGTTCTGGACACAGCGGTGCGCCGACAGGAATGCTCCGAGGAGCGGATTTCCTGCCGGCGCACAAGGAGGTGGCGACCAGCCCTTCGGTTTTGTCGCGCCCTCACGGCATTGATGCCGGCGGCTGTCGGGGAGCGACCCGAGGCTGTCCCAATGAAGCGTTTTCAGTGCACCACCGGATGCCCCGCGGCGGAAGTGCGGTTCACCCGTTCGCCCGCCCTGTCACTCAGAAGAGCAGCCGGAACGCACCGGCTCGGCACGAGGGTGAGGCCGCGCCGGAAAGGCGGCGTGCCGTCCGCTGCGTACGTGCCGTTCCACGCCCCGCACCAGACGCTGCGCGGTGAACGCGGCCCCGTACACGAAGCGCATGGCGGGGCCGAAGCTCGACGCGGTCGTCAGGCCGGCCAGGAACAGTCCGGGGCACGAGGTCTCGAAGCGGTCGCCGACGTACGGGGTGCCGTCGGTGAGGGAGCGCAGGCGGGCGTGCAGCTCCGGGGCGAGGACGGTGAGGCGGTCGGTGCTCGCGCGAAAGCCGGTGGCGGCGATGACGTGGTCCGTCGTGAAGGTGAGGTCCTCACCGGTGCGGGTGAGGGCGCGGATCCGGACGCGGCCGTCGGCGGCTTCGGCGGCCTCGACGTGGTGGCCGACGCGCACGTCGACGGCGCCTTCCACGCGTTCCCTGACCCACCACGCCCCGGCCGGGCCCAGCGCGTCGGCGGCGGTGCGGGCGCGGGACGGCTCCGGGAGCCGCCGGAAGAGGCCGGGGGTGCGCGCGTAGAAGGTGTTGCGCCAGCCGCAGCCGAGGCCGGTGTGCGGGGCGCGCAGCGACTCCCGCCAAGGGCGCCGCAGGGGCGGGGGCAGGGTGTTCCAGGTGACGCGGGAGGAGCGGGCGAGGACGCGGACGCGGGTGCCCTGTTCGGCGAGCAGGGCCGCGGTCTCCAGGGCCGCCTGGCCCGCGCCGAGCACCGTCACGTCCTGTCCCGCGAAGCGCCGCAGGTCGGCGTGGTGGCTGCTGTGCGACACGTGGGCGTCGCCCAGTTCCCGTACGGCCGCGGGGATTTCGGTGAAGGGCAGCACGCCCACCGCGAGGGCCACGGCTCGTGCGCGGCAGACCTCGCCGTCCTCGGTCGTGGCCTCGTAGCCGCCGCCTGGGGCGGGGCGGACGCCGGCGATGAGGCGCTCGTCGACCGGGGGCGCGGCCCGCTCGGCGAACCACAGGCCGTAGGACGCGAAGTGCTCGATGGGCAGAGGTCTGCCGTGTTCGGCGGGCAGGCCCTCGCGGGCGCAGAAGGCGGCGAGGCCGTAGCGGCCCGCGGGGTCCGACAGGTCGGAGGCCCACGGCTCGGACTTGAGGAACATGCCGCGCGGCATGTTCTCCCGCCAGGACGCCATGGTCCTGCCGAAGATCCGTACGTCGAGGCCGGCCGCCGCGGCGTGCGCGGCGATCGACAGGCCGTAGGGGCCCGCGCCGACGATCAGCAGGTCATGCATCGGTGACCGCTCGCTCTCTGCCGGCCCGGCCGGGCAGGACGGCGGGCGCGTGGTCCCGCGCCCGGCTCGACAGGGACGTCAGGACCGTGCGGGCGCGCCGGCCGAGGCCCTCGCGCAGCCGTCGCACCAGGTGGCGGCGCCACTGCCGGCGCAGGGCCGCGCCGGGTCCGGGGTCGTCGCCGGCGTGCCAGGCGAGTTCGCCGGCCGGGGAGGGGGTGCGCTGTCCGGGCAGGTGCACGGGCAGGGACAGCAGGCGCAGCGCGGTCAGCGGGGCGTAGTTCTCGACCACGAAGGCGCGGCCGGGCAGCGGTTCCGGGGGCGGTACGGGGCGGTGGGTCAGGTCGAGGTGCAGGGCGCGGACGACGTCGGTGCCCGCGCCGTCGGTGAAGAGCCGGAACTGGGCGCCGGGGCGTGGGTTGAAGTCGATGAGGTGGTAGGCGCCGGTGGTGGCGTCCCTGCGGAAGTCGAGGTCGAAGATCCCGCGGTACTCCAGGGCCGACACCACCTGCGCGGCGGCGGCCCGCAGCGCGGGGTCGGCGGACCACTCGCCGCTCACCGTCAGGCCCGCCGCGCGCGGCCAGGAGCGGTGCTTGCGGCCCGTACCGCCGCCGCGTACGACGCCGTCCCGGCCGGCGCAGCCGTGCACGAACCAGTCGGCGCCGCGGGCCCCGGGCACGAACGCCTGGAGCAGCAGCGGGCTGCCGGCCTCGGCCCGGCGTTCGAACAGCGCGGCCGCCTCGTGCGGGGAGCCGATCACGGTGGTGCTGCGCAGCCCGGTGCCGTGGGGCAGCAGCCAGGGACGGCTCCACTTCGCCACGGTGGGGGAGCCGAGCCGGTGCACGGCGCCGGCGGCCTCCGCGGCGGACTCCGGGGCCAGCGTCGTCGGATGGGCCACGCCGGCCAGCGCGCAGACCTCGGCCAGGGACGCCTTGTCGGCCACGCGTTCGGCCACGCCCGCGGCCGTACGGGGCAGCAGGAACCGGTCGGAGAGCTCCCCGTACAGGGCGCCGACCGCGAGGGCCCCCGCGTCGTCCAGGGGGATCAGGACGGCGGGTCCGGTGAGGCGGCGCGCGACCCGGCGCAGCACGGCGGCCACCTCGGCGAGGGAGGCGCCCGGGGCGGGCGGCGCGTGCATCCGGTGCAGATACCGCGAGCGCCGTACGGGGCTCTCGCGGTCGTCGGCCACGAGGTGGACCTCGATGCCGGCGCGGCCGAGGGAGCGCACGGCGCCGAGGGTTCCGTGGTGAAAGGGATTCCTGTCGATCCGCAACAGGACCGCGGGAATGCGGGTGTCCAGAGGGGGCTGCAATGTCACTCTCGCTTGTCGGTCACCCATGCGGGCGATGTGGGGAAAGGCAGGATTAGAAACTCGATTGGCGCAATAGAAATACATATGACGAGGTGTCAGTGAAGTGCGGTCGGAAAACGAGGTGCAGATATGTCCCCACGGCGTCGTCAGCGCGGTAAACGTGTCGCCTTCATCGCTGCCGGGATCGTCTCGTCGGTGGCCCTGGCATCCGTGCCCGGACACACGGTGGGTGTCGTGCGCGACACCGACCCGCCGGTCCCGGCTCCCGCGGCGCCCGCCGCTGCGGCCTCCCCGGCCCCCGCGGCCGAGCCGCCGGTCCCGGTGGCATCGGCGGGCCCCCCGGTCCCGGCGGCCCCAGCGGTGCCGCCCGCCCCCGCCGCGCCCAGCGGGAGCCCGGCGCCCGGTCAGAAGGCGCCCGCCTTCGGCGCGTATCTCGACTACGGCCCGCGCGGCGTCGAGCGCATGAAGGCGCTCAGCCGCTGGCTGGGCGGGGCCGAACTGCGGGTCGGTCACACCTACCTCCCGGGTGATCGCTGGAGCAACATCGAGGGCGCCCCGAACTTCCTGGAGAAGTGGGCCGAGTGGCGCAAGGGCAAGGACGACCGGCTCTTCGTCCTCAACGTCCCGATGCTCGAACGCAACGAGGAAGGCGTCGGTGACGGCGAGGTCACCCGGTTGCTGCGGCAGGGTGCGGCAGGCGACTTCGACGAGCACTTCCGCACCCTCGGCAAGCGCCTGGTGGACCTGGGCGTGCCGGACACGGTGATCGTGCTGGGCTGGGAGATGAACGGCACGACCTACACCCATCGCTGTGGCCCGGACCCGGAGTCCTGGAAGAAGTACTGGAACAGAGTGGTCACCGCGATGCGTTCGGTGCCGGGGCAGAAGTTCCGGTTCGACTTCACGCCGAGCAGGGGGCGGGACGCCGTGCCCTGGACCCAGTGCTATCCCGGCGACGACGTCGTCGACATCATCGGCATGGACTCGTACGACCAGCCGCGCGGCATGTCGTTCGACGAGCAGATCAAGGAGCCGTACGGGCTCCAGGAGCACATCGACTTCGCGGCTGCCCACAAGAAGCCCGTCTCGTACCCGGAGTGGGGGCTCTTCCGCAACGGCGACAACGAGCAGTACATGCGCCGCATGCTGCAGTGGATCGACGAGAAGAAGCCGCTGTACAACACCCTCACCGACTACTGCCCGCACGGCGTGTGGCAGTGCAGGAGCAACCCCGACGCCTCGAAGGTCTACCGCGAGCTGCTCTCCGGCCGTGAGGCGGTGCCGACCGATCCGACGGGGCCGACGCCGCCCGGGAAGCCGCCGGGCTGTTCGCCGGTGGACCTCGGCGCGTGGGTCGAGCAGTGGATGGGCGGCAAGCTGTGTCTGCGGTTCGACTGGTGGAAGGCGCCGCGCGGCTCCTGAGGCGCACGGCCGCCGCGGTGGCGCGAGCCGTCACGACGAGGCTCCGCCGTCGCGGCGCTCCCGGCGCTCGCGCAGTCGCCGCTTCGCCCACTCGCGGCCTGAGACGCCCCAGGTCACCGCCGACGCCAGCGCGGCGGTGCGCCTGCGGGCCAGCAGATAGCGCCGGTTGGTGACCGGCTCGGGCCGCCAGTGGTGCTTGTACGGTTCGTTGCCGCGCAGCAGGCTCAGCGCGCGCGGGTGTTCGCCGCCGGTGTGGCGGGTGCACGCGTCCAGGAGCATCGTGGCGACGTCCACCTTGCGCTCCCTGAGCCGGGGGTGGGCGCCGTACAGATAGCCGCCCGCCAGCGTGCCGGAGAGCAGCGTCAGGTCCGCGGCCATCACCTCGCCGTCCAGCCGGAACTCGGTCACCACCGCCTCGCCGGCCGCGACCATCGGGCGCATGGAGCGGAGCAGGTGCTCGTGGAAGCGCGGCTGGAGGTGCTCGGTGGTCACCTTGCGCCCCTGCCACTGCAGTTGGTGCAGATGCAGCAGCCGGCGCACCGAGGTCTCCACCTCCTCGACCGGGACGACCCGGCTCTCCACGCCCAGCGCCGCCAGCTTGCGCATCTTGGCCCGGGTGCGCTGGGCGCGCGGCGTCGGCAGCCGCTTGAGCAGGTCGTCCATCGGCAGCGCGGGCAGCTCCAGACAGGCGGAGTCGGAGAGCGTCCTGCGCGGGCCCGGCCACCGCTCGTACAGCCGCTCCACGCACGCGCCGGGCCGCACCTCGCCGAAGTCGATCACGGCGGTACGGGCCAGCGCGTACAGGCCCGACAGGAGCGCGTCCACGCCCTCTTCGGAGCAGGAGCCGTCGAGCAGGACGTCCGTGAAGTCGGAGATCGCGCCGCCCAGCGGCTTCAGCGCGGGCACCGGCCGGTCGACCCGCATCAGCGGCGCCGCGGCGATCAGCCGCCCGCCGTCGCGGACCAGGAGCACGCGCAGCCGGCCGGGGACGCCGTACGAGCGCCACCAGGACGACAGCCAGGCGTGGCTCTGGAACGGCGTCGCCGCCGCGCACGAGCGGTACAGCCGGCTCCACGGCTCGGCCAGCGCCTCGAACTCGTCCTCGTCCACGCACAGTTCGGCCCGGGGGTACGCGTCCGGCGTGGCGTCGCTCACGGGGCGCTCCTCACCAGGGCCGACGCGGGGCCGGGAACGGAGGCGCCGGCCACCGCCTCCGTCCGGGCGCGCGGGCGGACCAGCAGGGCGAGGCCGCCGAGCAGCCCGCCGGCGCAGCCGCCGACCAGGGACGTCACCCCGGCGGAGAGCGAGGAGGGGGCGTTCGGCTCCAGGGCGCGGGAGAACGCGAGGAGTTTGACCTGGGTGCTGTCCTTGGAGTGGTTGGCGCTGCCGGCCAGCGAGCGGGCGACCGCGTTGGCGGTGACGGCCGCGGTGTCCGGGGCGGCGGTCGTGGCCGAGACCGCGATCATCGGGGCGTCGGGGGAGGTGGCCACCTTCACGCTGTCCTGCAGCTGGGTGGGCGACATGCCCGCGGCCACCTGCGCGTCGGCCAGCACGGCGAGCTGCGTGGCGACCCGGCCGTACGCCTGGGCGAACGCCAGCGCGGTCGCCGGGTCCGCCTTCTCCTGGGGGACGGCGATGACGTAACTCGTCGCCGTGTACTGCGGCGTCTGCAGCAGGCCGTACCCGGCACCGGCCACCGTCCCCAGTGCCGCGCACGCGGGCAGCACCCACCAGCGGGGCAGCCGCGCGAGGCGGGCGCGCAGAAGGGCAGTGCGTGGGCGCTCGTTCACGGAGTCGCTCATCGGGGGTTCACCTCCGGGGTCGGGCCGGGCACGAGGGACGCGTAGACGCCCATCAGCTGCTCGGCGCTTCGGGTGATGCTGTAGTGCCGTACCGCGGGCGGGGCCGAGCGGTGCGGCGGGACGTCGCCGCGCAGGCCGTGCAGGGCCCGCGCGAAGGAGGCCGGATCGCTCGGGCAGTACGCGGCGCCGGGCCGCTCGCCGGGGACGAGGCTCTCCAGGGCGGGGCAGGACGCGTACAGCACGGGGAGGCCACTGGCCAGGCCCTCCACCAGCGCAAGGCCGAAGGCCTCCTCGGGGGAGGGGGATGCGAGCGCGTCCATGGCGGAGAGGAGCGAGGGCAGGTCGGGGACGGAGTCCGTCAGGTCGGGTGCGGAGTCCGCCGGCTTGGGTACGGAGTCCCCCTCCCCGCCTCCGTCGGTCGAACCCGGCGCGGACGCGGGCCCGGCCGCCCGCGTCGCCGCCTCGTGGGTGGACTCGCCGGCGAACCGCACCCGGTTCGCGAGGCCGAGCCGTACCGCGAGTTGCCGCAGGGCCGTCTCCTCGGGGCCGCTTCCGACCAGCAGGACGACGACGTCCTCGGGCAGCGCGGCGGCCGCGCGCAGCAGTACGTCGAACCGCTTGCCCGCGGCCAGCCGCCCCACGCCGCCGACCACGAACGCCCCGTCGGGCAGGCCGAGTTGCTTGCGCGTGCGGTCGCGGGCGGCCTGGTCGAACCGGAAGCGCTCCACCTCGATGCCGTTCGGCACCACCCGGATGCGCTGCCGGGGCACGCCCCACCGGTGCAGCCGCGCGCCGACCGCCGGGGAGACCGCGACCGTCATCCGGCCGAGCCGCTCCCCGGCCAGATAGAGGGCGCGCACCCCCGGACCCAGCGGCCGGCCCTCCATCTGCGAGTCGCCCAGGGAGTGTTCGGTGGCCACCACCGCCCGCACCCCCGCCAGCCGCGCCGCGATCCGCCCGTACAGGCAGGCCCGGTAGAGGTGGGTGTGGACCACGTCGTACCGGCCGTCCCTGATCAGCCGGACCAGGCGCGGCAGCGCCGTCACGTCGCGGTTGCCGGACATGGCGAGGTCGGTCACGCGGACGCCGTCGGCGGTGATGCCATCGGCCACGGTGCCGGGGTTGGTCAGCGTGACGACGTCGCAGGGGGTCGGCAAGTGGCGCAGCAGCAGGCGGAGTTGCTGTTCCGCGCCGCCCACGCCGAGTCCGGTGATGATGTGCAGGACCCTCACCCCGACACCGCCGAGCGGCGGTCGAGGACGCGGCGCCTGAGCCGGTTGGTGCGCAGCTTCAGGCGCAGCCGCCAGGCCGTGTCGTCGTGGCCGATGTGGACGCGGGGCAGGGCGAGGGGGCCGGCGAGCGGGCCGGGCGCGATGGCGCACCCGTAGCGGTATCCGGCCTCGCGGACGGCGCCGATCACCCGCTCGTCGACGTGTCCGTACGGGTAGCAGAAGCCCTGCACCTCGCAGCCGGTCAGCTCGTACAGCGCCGCCCTGCTGCCGCCGACCTCGCGGCGCAGCTGCCGGTCGTCGGCCCGGGTCAGGTCGACGTGGGTCAGCCCGTGCGAGGCGACCTCCATGCCGCTCTCGGCCACCTGCCGGATGCCGTCGGCGTCGAGCAGCGGCTTGCGCGGGCCCTCCGGGTCCCAGGCGTTGTCGCCGCCGAGCCGGCCGGGGAGCACGAACAGCGTGGCGGTGCAGTCGTGTTGCCGGAGCAGGGGCAGGGCCTGGTCGACGAAGTCGCGGTAACCGTCGTCGAAGGTGAGCCCGACGAGGTTGTGCTCCTGGCCCTGCGCGCACGCCTCGAACAGGTACTTCATCGACACGCCCCGCAGCCCCTGGCGCCGCATCCACCGCAGCTGCTCGGCGAGGCGCTCGGGCCCGACGG
Organism: Streptomyces sp. NPDC041713; assembly: GCF_055591085.1. Classification (NCBI taxonomy): domain Bacteria; kingdom Bacillati; phylum Actinomycetota; class Actinomycetes; order Kitasatosporales; family Streptomycetaceae; genus Streptomyces; species Streptomyces sp. NPDC041713. The sequence continues at coordinate 235,115 of NZ_JBVIZY010000003.1, read as the reverse complement.
TGATCTTGTACGGGTCCTCGGCGGGGTCCGCGACGGAGTGGTACATCGCCACCCACGCCGGGGTGCGGGGCGGCCGGAACCGCAGGAACGGCTCCGTACTGGAGGAGGTGGAGGGGGTCGGGGGAGTCGGCGGGGTGGGCGGGGTGAGGTCAACGGACATGACGCAGCTTTCCGGTCACGGAGCGGAGGGCGGACGCCCAGGGCTGCGCCCCCAGGAGCAGACCCAGGAGCACGAAGGAGACGGTCACGGCCGTGAAGCTCGCGAGGACGGCGACGGCGGGCTCGGCCACCCGCGCGGCGCACGCGGCGCCGAGGGCGGCCGCGCCCGCGGCGGCGAGCACGAGCCGGGCCAGCTGCCCGACGACGGCGCGGATCCGGATCGGGACGGTGCGCGGACCCGTGCCGCGCAGCAGGAGCAGGGCGGTGACGCAGATGCCGGTGGCGTTCGCCGCGGCGATCCCGTGGACGCCCCAGGTGCCCGCGGTCAGGAAGCCGATGCCGGCGGTGGTGACGACGCCGACGCACATCGCGTAGAGCGGGATCCAGGTGGTGCGGGCGACGGAGAAGTGCGCGCGGGCGAGCGCGCCGACCAGGGTGTGTCCGAGCAGGCCCAGCGCGTAGACGCGCATGACGGACGCGGTCGCGGCGGTGTCCGTGGCGGTGAACGCGCCGCGCTGGAAGAGGAGTTCGATGAGCGGGTGCGCGGCGGCGATCACCGCGGCGGCGCCGAGCAGCACGATGCCGCCCGCCAGGACGACGTCGCGCTCCACGCGCTTGCGGGCGCGCTCGGTCTCGCCGTCGGCCAGCGCGCGGGCGACCACCGGGAAGGTGACGGTGCAGAGCATGAGCGAGAGGGTCATCGGCATCTGCGCGACCTTCTGCGCGTAGTTCAGGTGCGAGATGGCCCCGGCGGGCAGGGAGGAGGCGAGGAACCGCTCGATGAGGACCTGGGACTGGCGGCACAGCGCGAAGGTCAGGACGGTCCAGATGATGGCGGTCTGGAGGGTGGGGGCCGCGGCGGCCTCCGGCGCGGGACCCGGGGCCTCGCGCCGGGGCGCTCGCAACTGCCGCCACAGCGACGGCGCTTGGACCGCCACCATGAGCGCGCCACCTACGGCCACGCCCGCCGCCGCGGCCCGTACGCCCAGGGGCGCGGCGAGCGCGAACAGGGCGGCGATGATGGCCGTGTTGTAGGCGACGTAGACGGCCGCGGGCGCGGCGAACCGCTGGTGGGCCCGCAGGGCCGCGCTGCAGTAGCCGGCGAGGCCGAAGGACAGGGCGCAGGTGGCGGTCAACCGGGTGCAGTCGACGGCCGGTTGCGGGTCGGGCAGGCCGGGGGCCAGCACCGCGACCAGGGCGGGGGCGGCGACGATGAGCAGGGCGCCGGCGCCGGTGAACCAGAGCGTCATGCGGGGCAGCGACGCCCGTACGAGCGCGTGGACCGGGTCGGCGGCCCCGGGCCCCGCGTCGGCGCGCCGCGCGAGCGCCAGGCTGAACGCGGGTACGAGGAAGAAGGCCAGGCCGTCCTCGATGAGCAGCGTCGCCGCGAGCTCGGGAAGGGTCCACGCCACGAGGAAGGCGTCGGTGTCGGTCCCGGCACCGAAGAAGTGCGCGAGCGCCTGGTCGCGCACGAGCCCGAGCAGCGACCCGGCGACGGACAGCAGCGCGGTGACGAGCGCGGCCTTGGCAAGAAACGAGGCCCCGCCGTCGCCGGCGGACTTGGCGCCGGGCGGGAGGGCGGATGCGGCGGCGGCCTCAACCGCGCCCTCGTCGCCGGGCGGGAGGGTGGATGTGGCGGTGGGCGTGGCCGTGGCCTCGTCGCCGGGCGGGGCGGCGTACGTGCCGGTGGACTTCCCGACGACCGCCGCACGCGAAGCCACCCCCTCCGCGCCCGCCGAACCCGCGACCTGCGTCTCCGCGACCGACAAACCCGCGACCTGCGGCTCGGCGCCCGGCGAACCCGCGACCTGCGCCTTCGCACCCGACGAACCCGCGGTCCGCGGCTCCGCGACCGCTGGCCCGCCCGGCAACGCCGTTCCCGCCTTCGTCCCCGCCGGCTCCGGACGTGTCCTAGTCATCGCGTGCCCCTCTCCCCGGGCCGGGTGCGCGAGCGCATGCCTGCCGCCCGCCGCGCCACCGCGTTGGGGGCCACCGCGTCCGCGGCCTGCAACGCCACACCCGCCCCCGCCGGTCCCACCGGCCCCGCACCCGTCTCCGGCCCCGTCGTCGTCATCGCCTCCCCGCCTCCCCCGGCCGGGCGCGTGCGCCCACTGCCCACCAGGCCACCGCGCCGAGGGCCACCGCGGTCAGTACCGTGGAGGGGCCGCCGATGTCCGCGTACATGAAGTCGATCAGCTGCCAGACCAGCAGGCCGCAGGCCACCAGCGCGCAGTCCAGCTCAGGCCCGCCGCTCCCCCGGGGGCCGCCCGGCCCGCCCCGCTGCCGGCTCCACCCGCGCACCGCGCACACCACCAGCCCCGCCCAGCCGCCGACCAGCGCGGTCAGTCCGAGCAGGCCCTGTTCGCCGAGGACGAGCAGGTACATGTTGTGCGGGGAGAGCAGCGGCTGGCGGACGAAGCCGCTGCCCGCGCCCGCCGTGTCGCTGCCGGAGGACAGCGCCAACGAGGCGTGGCTGTCGCGGTATTCGGGGAAGCCCTTCAGGCCCACCCCGGTCACCGGGTGCTCGCGCCACATGTCGGCCGAGGCCGCCCACATCGTGTAGCGGTCGATGACCGACTGGTCGGGGGCGTCGGTGACCTGGGTGATGCTGCTGAGCCGCTCCTGCAGCATCGCCGAGCCGAACCCGAACCCCGCCACCAGGACCACCGCCGCCGCACCCGCGGCCAGCAGCACCTGTCCCGCCCGGCGCACCCCGGCGAGCAGCAGCACCGCCGTGCAGGCGACCGCGGTGGCGATCCACGCCCCGCGGCTGAACGACAGGGCGAGCGGCACGAACAGCAGCGCCGCGCACCCCACGGCCGCGGACCGCTGGCGCGGCGAGCGGGGGCGGAAGGCCAGCGCCAGCGCGCAGACGAGCCCGTACGAGACGACCGTGGCCATGCCCATGACGTCGGTGGAGCCGAAGGTGCCCACGGCACGGATGTCCTCGCCCATGTACGAGGCGCCGGTTCCGGTGAGGTTCTGGTGCACCCCGATGACGCCCTGATACAGCCCGAGAGCGACGAACGACCAGGCGAGGAAACGGAATTGGTCGGCGTCGCGGATCAGCATCAGGACCGCCGCGGGCACCAGCACGAAGATCTGCAGATAGCGCGCGGCCCCGGCGACCCCGGTCGACCCGGACGAGGCGCCGAACGCGGCCACGGTGATGCCGACGACCGGCATCCCGAGCAGGACCGCGGCGGTCCGGGTCAGCGGCCGCCGCCGGGTCCGCACGGCGCGCACGACACAGAGCCCGACGACGAGGGCGGACACCGCGTCGGCCACGGTCCCGGTGCCGCCGCCGTCGGCGGCGCCGCCCTCCGCCGGGACTGGCAGCGCGAGCAGCGCGACGACGAGCACCACGGGCAGGACCGGCGCGTACCGCCGCAGCCAGGGCAGCGCCGCCTCGTACGGGTGGGCGCCGGGGCCGGGCGCGGGCAGCGGGCGCGGTTCGGGCAGGGCGGGGGACGGGATGTGGGCCACGGCTCAGCTCCCCGTGCGGCGTACGAGGCAGCCGAGGGTGCGCAGCAGGATGCACAGGTCCTGCCAGAACGACCAGCTGTCGATGTAGGCGTTGTCGAAGCGGCACCGGTCCTCGATGGAGGTGTCGCCGCGCAGTCCGTGGATCTGGGCGAGCCCGGTGATACCGGTCGGCATCCGGTGCCGCTGGGCGTAGTACGGATGGGTCTGGCTGAACTGGGCGACGAAGAAGGGCCGTTCGGGGCGCGGCCCGACGAGGCTCATGTCACCGCGCAGCACGTTCCACAGCTGCGGCAGCTCGTCGAGCGAGGTGCCGCGCAGGAACCGGCAGAAGGGGCTGATGCGGTGCTCGTCGGCGACGCTCCACCGCGTGGCCGCCTCCTGCGGGTCGGCGGGCCGGTGGGTGCGGAACTTCAGCAGGGTGAACAACTTCCCGTCCTTGCCGACGCGTTCCTGCCGGAAGATCACGCCGGGCCCCTCCACGACCCGCAGCACCAGCGCGCAGACCGCGAGCACCGGCGCGGCGACCAGCAGCAGCACGCCCGACACCGCGATGTCGAGGAGCCGCTTGCCGAGCCCGGTCGGCCGGGTCCGGGTGGGCGTCAGGGGACGGCAGGCGAACCCGGCCACGTACCGCAGGGGCCCGCCGGGCGCGGGCGCGAGGTCGGGGCAGCGCGGTTCGAGCTCCCACAGGTCGCAGCCGAGGCCGCTCAGCGCGGGCAGCAGCCCGGCGGTTCCGGGGCCGCGGTCGGTGAGCAGGAAGACGGCGCGCACGTCGTTCTGGATCACGGCGCGGTGCAGCTCGTCCTCGGTGCCGAGGACCGGCAGTTCGGGGCAGGACCCGGGGGCCGCGCCGGCGTCGGGGGTGTCCTCGCGCGGGGGTTCGGGGGTCTCGCTCACGATGCCGACGGGCCGCACGCCGCAGCCGGGGCGGCGCAGCAGCGCCGCGGCGACCGCGCGCGCCGGTCCGGCGGGCCCGACCACCAGGGCAGGGCGGGGCCTGCGCACGGTGGCGGTCCGCCGGTGGCGGTGGACCAGTGTGCGCCCGCAGTGGCTGAGCAGGCACTGCACGGCGGCCGCGGCCGCCAGGGTGCCGGGCGCGGGCGGCGCGGGCAGGGGCAGGGCGGAGGCGAGGACCAGCGTGACGCACCAGCCGAGCGCGATCCGCCCGACGAGCGAGGGCACCTGGGCGAGGGTGTCGGCGGGCAGCGCCGCGTACGCGTACAGCCGGCCCTGCCCGTTCAGGAACAGCACACAGGCCACGAGCAGCGGCGCGAGGACGGCCTGGTGGCGCGGCTCGTCGAGCAGCAGCAGACCGAGCAGGGCGGCGGCGCAGTCGACGGCCACCAGGGCGGCGGCCGAACGCCGGCGCCGCGCGGGCGGCCGCGCGGAGGTGCCGGCCCGCGGGCCCATGGCCTCGCGTGGCGCGACGACGAAGGTCCCGGGCGGTGCCTGGATGTCCTGCCGTGGCTGACCCGATGAGGAGGCGACGGTCCGTTCCGCGCTCACGAGGTGGTGCACTCCCTCTGTCCGGTGGGCGCCGTGCCCAGTAGCTCGCCGTACACCGCGTCGGTGGCGGCGGCGGTGCGCCGCGCGTCGTGGTGGTCCAGTACGTGCTGACGGCCCCGCTGCCCCAACGAGTCACGGAGGTTTTCGTCCCGCAGCAGGGCGATGAGGGCGCGGGACAGCGCCGCGGGGTCCTCCGGCGGTACGAGCGCGTGCGCGCGGTGGGCGGCGGGCAGGCTCTCCCGCGCGCCGTCGACGTCGGTGATCACGACCGGGCGGGCGCAGGCCATGGCCTCCAGCGGGGCGAGCGCCATGCCCTCCCAGCGGGACGGCAGGACGACGACGTCGGCCGCCCGGTACCAGGGCGCGGCGTCGGCCGCCTCCCCGGCGAACGCCACCCGTGGCCCGGCCCGCTCCCGCAGCCGCTCCGCCTCGGGGCCGTCGCCGACCAGCACCAGCCGCGCCTCGGGCACCTGCGCGGCCACCGTCGGCCAGGCGTGCAGCAGCACGTCCTGCCCCTTCTGACGGCAGAGCCGGCCGACGCACACCACCAGCGGCACCCGCGCGCCGGACGTCTCGTCCGGGCCCGCGGGGGTGAACCGGGCCGTGTCGACGCCGTTGGGGATCACCGTGTACGAGCCGTCGACGCCGGCCCGCCGCCCGGTGACCCACTCGGCCTCGCTGACGCAGACGATCCGCGTCGTCCACCGCGCCGCGAGCCGCTCCCAGAGCCGGGCGAGGTGCGCGGTGAGGCCGCCCACCGCCTCGAACGACCAGGCGTGCGGCTGGAAGACCGTGGGGACGCTGCCGCGCAGCGCGAGCCGCGCGGCGAGCCCGGCCTTGGCGCTGTGCGCGTGGACGAGCGAGGGACCCACCGCGTCGACGACGCGCCGCAGCTCCCGCGTCTCGGCCCGCAGACCGGGGCCGGGGGAGCGGGACGCCGTCCAGGGGTGGACGCGCACGCCGGCGCCGAGCCCCGCGAGGGCCCGGGGCAGGAAGCCCTCGCGCGGGCAGGCCACGTGCACCTCGGTGCCGGCCGCGGCCTGGGCCGCGACCAGATCGACGACGACCCGCGCCACGCCGCCGTCGACGGGCTGGCTGACGTGCAGGATCCGCGGGGGAGTGGGTGCGATGGGCAGAGGCATGCGCGACTCCCTTGAGTCAGTGGCAACGCAAAGCCGAGTGCGGGGTCGGGGTAACACGCGCTATCGCCGCGCGTCGACGGCGGCGAAGACCACGCCGGCCCACGCCTGGTCCTGCGAGGAGAGGTGGACCGTCAGATCGCCGCGCCGCGCGCCCGGCCCTCCGGTCAACGGGTAGACGTCGGAGTCGTAGCCCAGGGTGCCGGGGTGGGCGGGGGTTCTGCGGATCGGCCGTCCGGGCTCGCTGATGGTCGAGTTGAGCGCGTCGCCGACGGGGTTGGCGTCGTCCGTCAGCGGCACGACAGGGCCCCGTCCCGCCGACACGCCGACGGTGTCACCGCGCCGCCCCCGGTCACCGTCGTAGGCCACCACGCCGACGACGCCGCCCGTCGTGGCGGCGGGCACGCCGCGCAGCCGCACCGTCTGCCGGTGGCCGCCCGCGCCGGTCGCGTCGAAGCCGTCCCACAGGGCGATGCGGCGCAGCGGTTGCTTCGCGTTCTCGTACGCCACCACCAGCGTCCAGCCGCCCCAGGCACCGGCCTTGGAGTGCCCCTTTGCGACGTTGACCTGGGCCACCGTGTACGCGCCCGCGCCCGAGGAGCGCACCAGGCGGGTGACGTCGGCCGAGGCCTGGAAGGCGTCGGTGCCGGCGGTGACGCGGTGGCCGATCGGGGTGTCGGCGACGACGGGCTTGTAGCGGCCGCCCGGTTCGGCGATCAGCACCCGGCCGTTGTCCTTGGGCGGCTTCTGCTCGCCGACCCTGAGGTTGCCGCCCCAGTACAGCCGCGCGTACGACACGCGCGAGCGCGGGGGCAGACGGACCTCCGCCGTACTGGAGTTGTAGGTGTTCGGGTCGTCGTCGACGTCGATGTAGGCCATCTCGAAGTCGTCGTTCGCGCCCGCACGGCCGGCCCGCGCCCCGTCGCAGGAGGCCGCGCGGGTCACTGGGGCGCCGCAGGTGATCGACGCGTTGGCGGCCCTGACCACCCCGCCGTGCTGCAGCGCTCTGTACCGCTGGGCGAAATCGATGCGTGCCCTCTCGCCGCCGGGCGGGGCGGCCGAGCCGGTCCCGGTCGTCGCGAGGCAGGCGGCGAGTGCGAGGGAGACGACGAACACGCGACGCAGGCCCAGGGAGTGACGCATGACGGCGTTGGCCTTCCGAGGTGTGGAGTGTCTGAACCACAGCGGAGTGGAGTGATTCGTATGAATTGAACGAATCTGAACGCTTATGAGTGGAATGCCCTCAAGAGAAGCGCAACTGTAGCTCCTCCAACGAGCCGCTCCGTCAACCTCGGGCCGTGTGTCGGAACGGTGAAGGGTGTGGCAGATGGGCGACCGCAGGCATGAAACGCGCCATCGCGAACCGCGCCGACGCCCCCACCTGCACCGGGATCCGATCGGGCCGCGTCAGCGCGGACGCCCTGCAGCATCACCCGTCTGGGCGCACAACTCGCCGCACCGGTTGGCAGTTGATCCCTCCGGACGGGGATCCCTCCCGCCCTTCGATACATCACCAAGGAGCAGCACTCCATGTCGCGTACCACCAAGGCTCTTGCCCTGTCCGCCGTCGCCGCCGCCGCCGTGGCCGGTTCCGCGGGCGTCGCCGCCGCCGACAGCGGCGCGCAGGGTGCCGCCACCAACTCCCCCGGTGTGATCTCGGGCAACGCGGCGCAGGTTCCGGTCCACGTTCCCGTGAACGTCTGCGGCAACAGCGTCAACGTCATCGGTCTGCTGAACCCGGCGTTCGGCAACCAGTGCGCCAACGACTGACGCAGCGTCCGAACGGAACGGCCGTCCCCGCACCGCGGGGGCGGCCGTTCCGCTTTTCGTACGGCATCCGGCCGCCGCGAAGGCAATCGGCCGTTCCCCGGTTGCGGGGCGCGCAGGTCGATCCCACGGTGATCACAGGATCCGACGCATCACCGAAAGGGAATGACCTATGCGCGCTCTGCCCGTACGGCGTATCGCGACCACCGCCCTGTGCGCGGCGCTGCTCATCGGCGCGGCGGGCCCGGCGCTGGCCGCGCACGGTGACGCCGCCCGTGACGAGACTCGGGCCGCGCGGAGCGCCCCGGCCCCCGACCCGAAGGCCCTGCTCGGGCAGGCCCAGCAGCTGAGCGGCCTCGGTGGCGTCCTGACCCCCGTCACGGACCTGGTCACCGCGGTGCTCAAGGCGAAGGACGGCAAGCTGTCCCCGCAGGACGTCAAGAAGCACGCGGACGCGGTGAAGAAGGCGCTCGCGGCGGCCGCCAAGCCGCCGGCCAAGGCGGCGGGCGACCCCGCCGCCGCGCTGCCGCAGACCCCCGCCGCGCCCCAGCTCCCGGCCATGGGCGCCGAGCACGACGCCCGCGCCCTGATGGACCCCAAGGCCGACGCCGTCGCCGGCCTGCAGAAGGCGGTCGACGGCCTGCTCAAGGCCGCCACGGCCGGCGACCCGAAGGCGCTGCTCGCGGCGGTCCCGCCGGTCCTCACCGGCCTGGTCAACACCGTCGCCGCCACCCTCCAGGGCGGCGGGCTGCCCGCGCCGAACCTGCCGGGCCTGCCCAAGTCGGCGGCGCCCGAGGCGGAGCCGCAGGCCGCCGCCCCGCCGCAGGCGCCCGCGCTCTGACGCCAGAGCCCGCCGGAGTGGGGCGCGGGAAGTTGTGAACCGGAGAGTTTCCGTACCGGTCCGCGCTCGTTAGGACCGGAGAAGAGAGACAACAGGCAGAAGATGCCTGGACGGTGCTCCCCAAGGCGACACGCGTTGCCAAAGAAAGGAACATGATGAAGGCCCTGAAGGCTGTCGCTGTCCTTGCCGGTTCGCTCGCCATCGCCGGCTCCGCCGCGCCCGCGTTCGCCGACGACCTGACGCCCACCAGCCTGAACGGCGGTCTCGACACCATCGCCGGCAAGGCCCTGCTCGACGCCAAGCCGGTCAGCACGAACATGCTCGACACCGAGAACAAGGACTCCGTCGTCAACACGGTCGCGGACATCGCGGACGGCCTGAACTCCGCCGGTGGCCCCACCCGGCTCCTGGGCGGCCTCCCCCTCGGCAAGTAGCACCGCCGCGCGGAACCTCCCGCACAGCCCCCCCCCGCAGTACCCCGCCCGCCGGGCGCCGTCCGAGACACGCAAGGGCCGGTCACCTCTTCCACGGACCGGCCCTTCGGTGTGCCGTGCCCCGGACACCCGTCGCAGGAAAGCCAGTTCGGCCGCGCGCACGCATGGCCGCCGACCGGTTGACCCCATCGTGTGATGGCGGCCCCCGGTTGGGCCACATGGGTGACAACGGCGCCGGACCGGCCCGCCCCCGTCTATACGGTTCCCTCCATGACCTCTACTTCCAGCGAACAGCGCCCCTTCCGCGTAACCGATCTGGGAACCGTGGCTGTTCTCGCCTGGAGCGGCGAACACCCGGAGGACGAGAAGGACATGCCGTTCCTCCTGGCCTACTCCCTCGGTGACGCCGAGGGCGGCCCGGAGGCCACGGCCGAGGCGTTCCGCACCCTGCTCGACGGGGCGGGCCTGCCCGTCGGCGGCCCCGTCGTCGACGGCGCGCGCACCCCCTCCCTGCCGGTGAACCTGCTCGTCGAGGGCGACCACGCCGTCGTCAACATGCCCCACCTGAACGCCCAGTGCGGGGTGCCGCCGGAGTGGATCGCCGCCGTCAAGCAGCGCGGCCACGCCTACTTCATGGCCACCACGCGCGCGTGGCCCGAGGCCACCCCGGGTGAGCCGGTGCCGGAAGAGGTCCTCGCCGCGTTCGCCGGCGACGAGGAGACCATGGTCAACGCCGCGCACTGCCTGCTCCCCGCGCGCAGCCTGCGCTGATGCGGCACACCACCGCACCCTCGCACCGGGTGCCGCTCCAGGCCGTCGGCGGACCCGCTGCGCCCGCCGCCGCCCCGCCCGCCGCCGACGCCGCACCGGAGCAGGTGGCGGGCCGGATGTTCGGCCTGCTCCTGATGGTCACCGGGGCGGCGGGGCTGCTCGCGGCCTGGGTCATCACCCTCGACAAGAACAAGCTGCTCGAGGACCCGGACTTCGTCCCGGGGTGCAGCCTCAACCCCGTGGTCGCCTGCGGGAACATCATGAAGAGCGCGCAGGCCTCCGTCTTCGGCTTCCCCAACCCGATGCTGGGCCTCGCCGCGTACGCCGTGGTGATGGGCATCGGCGCCGGGCTGATCGGCGGCGCGCGCTTTCCCCGCTGGTACTGGCTGACCTTCAACGCCGGGACGCTGTTCGGCGTCGCGTTCTGTTCCTGGCTGCAGTTCCAGTCCCTCTACCGCATCCACTCGCTGTGCCTGTGGTGCTGTCTCGCCTGGGCCGCCACCATCCTCATGTTCTGGTACGTGACGTCCCACAACGTGCGGTGCGGATTCCTGCCCGCCCCCAAGGGCCTGCGCGTGTTCCTGGCCGAATTCACCTGGCCCCTTCCCGTGCTGCACATGGGCGTCATCGGCATGCTCATTCTGACGCGCTGGTGGGATTTCTGGACCAGCTGAATTCACGCGGCGAAAGGACGATTCCCTCCCCATGAAGCAGCCGATCACCCGCCGCCACCTCATCGGGACCGCGGCGGCCGCGCTCCTCGGCGCCGCGGGCGTCGTCCGCTCGCTGCCCGACCCGCCCGAACCGGACCCCGTACCGGAACCGCCCGTACCGGACCCGGCGGCAGCGGGCGGGCCGGGCGCGGCCGACGGCACGCCGTTCGACGAGCTGTACCGGGGCCGGCGCATCCAGGGCGGCCCCGCGGCCGCGCAGGAGGCGTCCGCACCGGGCGGCTGGCAGGTCACCGTCGACGGGCGGCCGCTCGGCCTGATGCGCCGCGCGGACGGCAGCTACCTCAGCATGGTGGACCACTACGAGTCGCACGCCACCCCGCTCGCCGCCGCGCGAGGAGCCGTCGACGCACTCGGGCCCCTGCGGGCCCTGACCGCCCGCGGCCACTGAGCCGCGGGCCCCCTGCCCCGACCGCAGAAGGGACGGCCATGGCCGCCACGCGCAGGAACCAGAGCAGCCTCAGCCGCGCGGAGCGGCGCCGCTTCGTGGACGCGGTCCTGAAGCTCAAGCGGCGCGGTCAGTACGACGAATTCGTCCGCACGCACATCGACTTCTACGTGTCGGACGGCGACCGGGAACTGCGCGTCGCCCACATGGCGCCCTCGTTCTTCCCCTGGCACCGGCGCTTCCTGCTCGAGTTCGAGCGGGCCCTGCAGAAGATCGACTCCGGCGTGACCGTCCCGTACTGGGACTGGACCAAGAACCGGACCACGGGCGGGTCGCTGTGGGGCGCCGACATGATGGGCGGCAACGGGCGGCGCTCCGACCGCCAGGTCATGACCGGTCCCTTCGCCCACAAGAACGGGAACTGGCCCATCAAGGAGGACGTCACCGACGGCGAGTTCCTCACCCGCGACCTCGGCCGCTCCCAGGACCCCGTCGACCTGCCCACGGCCCAGGACGTGGAGTGGGCCATGGCGGACGCCCGCTACGACGTCGAGCCCTGGGACTCCACCTCGCCCGAGGGGTTCCGCAACAAGCTGGAGGGCTGGACGTCGGCGCGGGGCAAGGAGCGCTGGCGCAACCACAACCGCGTCCACCGCTGGGTCGGCGGGCACATGCTGGGCGGCGCCTCGGTGAACGACCCGGTGTTCTGGCTCAACCACGCCTTCGTGGACCTGCTCTGGGACCGCTGGCAGCGCCGCCACCCCCGCTCGGCGCCCTATCTGCCGGCCCGCCCGCCGGAGCTCGGATCCGACCAGTACCAGCGCATCGTCGCCCGCCACGAGCCGATGCCGCCGTGGGACGTCGCCCCGGACGCGCTGCTCTCGCACAAGGGGCAGTACACCTACGGCACCTAGCCGGGTCCGTGGGCTGGTCCATGGGCCATGGGCCCGGACATGACGAAGCCCCCGGCGCAACGCGTGCCGGGGGCCGGTCGGGGCAGGTTCAGCCGCCGTAGCCGGGGCCGTGGTGGTCGCCGCCGCCCGGGTTGACGCAGGTGTTGCCGAACGTCGGGTTCAGCAGGCCGATGACGTCGACGGTGTTGCCGCACAGGTTCACCGGGATGTTGACCGGGACCTGGAGCAGGTTGCCCGAGAGCACGCCGGGGGAGTTGGCGGCGGCACCGGACGCATCGGCGTCCGCCGCGGCCACACCCGCGCCGGCGAGGACGACGACACCGGTGCCGAGCGTGGCGACGGCAGCCTTCGCGATGCGAGACATCACGTTCTCCTTAAGTTCGGGAAAGAGCGGCTGCCGACACGCAGCCGCATATTTCCTAACGGCGCCCGTCGAGCCGAGGTCACGGCGTCCGGCGGTTCGAATGAAGGCGTGCGGTTTCGATTCCCGTAATGCGACAAGGTTTCGCCGGGCGCGTGGCGAATGCGCTTCCCGAGTGAGGGCACGGGGAAAGCCGTGTCCTTCGGCGGGTTCCGCCGGTTCTGAAAACATGACATCAGCACGACGACTCATCGCCGCCGTCTCGCTGGCCGCGGGAGCAGCGGCCCTCGCCACCCCGGCGGCCCACGCGGCCACGCCCACCCAGGACACGGCCTCGCCCTCGGTGGTGGGTGCCCTCGACGCGCTGGGCACGTCCGGCATGCCTCAGGAGCAGCGCGCCAAGGTGCCGACCGTGGAGAGCCAGCTCGGCGGCGTCCAGCAGCTCAACCAGCTGCACCAGCTCACCGACCTGGTGGCGCCGGTCACGAACGCGCTGCCCGCCGTTCAGTGACCGGCACCGGTCACAGCAGCTGAACCCCGCGTCCGGCGAGGTACTTCACCGGATCGATGTCCGACCCGTATCCGCGACGGGCCCGTATCTCCAGATGGAGGTGCGGGCCCGTCGCGCGTCCGGTCGCCCCGCTCTTGCCCAGCAGCGTCCCGGCCCGCACCTCCGCGCCGACGCGCACCGAGACGCGCGAGAGGTGGGCGACAAGGGAGTAGTGGTCGTCGGGCATCCGCACCGTCACGGCGTTGCCGTACGCGCCCGACCAGCCGGCGACGAGGACGACGCCCGCGCCCACCGCGTACACCGGGGTGCCCTGCGGGACGGCCAGGTCGATGCCCGTGTGGTGCCCGGCGAGCCAGTCGCCGCGCACTCCGTAGGCCGCGCTGACCCGGAAGCTGCGGCGCAGCGGCATCGCGTACTTCTGCGGCGGGCCCTGCACGAGCCTGCGGATGCCCTCCTCGCCGAACTCCTCGTCGGCGGCGGCCAGGGCGTCCTCGAACTCGGCGTCGTACTCGTCGGTGCAGTCGTGGTCGGGGTGGGCCGCGGCGCGGGCGGGGGCCGGCCACATCGCCCCGCCGGCCAGCAGCGCCGCGGCGGTGCCCAGCGCCCGGCGCCGGGTGAGGACCGGGTCCGGCGCGCTCGCTATGTCGTGTTCCATGTCCGCCAGCACACTGGTGCGCGGCCCGGCCCGCATCTCGGGTGAGCCGCCTGGCGTACGGCCGCCCGGGTGCGCCGTCGCTCAGGCGGGCGGGGCGACGCCCTCGTCCGTGCTGCGTTCGGCGGGCGGCGGCCAGTGCGGGCGGGCGGTCTCCGGCAGGGAGCGCAGGGCCTGGCCGACCGAGGTGTGGGAGGTGAACAGGGAGGTGCTGCCGCTGTGTTCGAGCAGCGTGGCGAGCCGGCGTCCCACCCCGGCGAGCATCAGGTCGCCGGCCCGGCGGCGCAGCAGCCAGTGCAGGGCGAGCAGGCAGTTCAGGCCGCGGGAGTCGCAGAACGTCAGCGCGGTCACGTCGAGGACGATGTGGCGGTGGCCCGCGTCGACGGTGCCCGCCACCGTGTCCATGAAGAACTTCTCGGAGGCCTGGTCGAGTTCGCCGCTGAGCCGCAGGACGGCGCAGACGTCGGAGTGCGCGATGCGCGACATGGCCAAGCGGTGGGGCGGCGTACCCATCACACCTCCAGGGGCCCTCGAAGGGTGCCGTCGCGGCGTCGGGTCCGGAGCGGCACGGACGATCTGCTCTCTGCGGGTATACAGGATCGGCAGACAGACGTCAGCCACTACGGACAAGTCACAGCTGACACCCCTGCCACTCCGGCCATCATCGCGCCGGGCCGCCAGGGTTCCAAGCCAGGCCCTCAGTCGCGGCGCATGCGACGGGCCCGGTGCCTGAGCCACGTGCCGAGCGCCACGAGGACGATCGCGGCGCCACCCAGGGCGATGAGGCGCGAGGTGGTCCCGGTCTCCGCGAGGTGGGGTGCCCGCGGGGTGGAGCCGAGGGCCGGGTCGGGGGCCGGCGCGGGCCGGCCGGCGGGGGACTCCTGGCCGTGGCCGTCGGTGTGGGCGGCGTGACCGGCCGGGGGTGCGGCCGTCGCGGGGGTGGGCGGGACGATCGCCTGGGCCGCCGCGGGCGGGGCGGCCAGCGCGCCGAGCGCGGAGACGGCGCTCGCCAGCAGGGACAGGGAGACGTGGCGCCGGTGGGTGCGGTGCATGGGGGGTGTTCCTTACGGAGGCGGCTCGAGAGCCGGTCGCGTGCGAAAGACCAGTCGTATCGGACGATCAACGTGCTCCTCGTGACGTACGGGCACCTGTCGGTGAATCGGGGCGGCAATTCACCCGTCCGTCCGGCAGAACGACGACACCGCGTCCGCCTTCGGCCGTGACGGGGCGCCCCCGCATACGTTGGTCCTCCGCGTTGCCCCTCCTCCTCCCGACCGAACGCAGGAGCGTGCGTGAAGATCGATTGTGTGGGCGGCGGTCCCGCCTCCCTCTACCTGGCCGTGCTCGCCAAACTCCGGGACCCGGCCCACGAGATCACGGTCCATGAGCGGCACGCGGCCGGCGACGGCTACGGCTGGGGCGTGACCTACTGGCCCGACCTGCTGGCCGACCTGTACGCCCACGACCCCGAGTCCGCCCGTCTGATCGAGGAGCGGTCCGTGCGCTGGCGGGGCGGTTTCGCCCACGTCGGCGACCGGACCACCGCCCACGACTCCGACCCCGGGCACGCCGTCGGCCGCCACCAGATGCGCTCGATCCTCGCCGACCGGGCCCGCGCCCTGGGGGTGCGGCTGGAGTTCGGCCGGGAGATCGCGGACGTCGGCGAGCTGGCGGGCGCGGACCTCGTCGTCGCCGGGGACGGCGCGCACAGCAGGCTGCGCACCGCGCACGCCGACGCGTTCGGCACCCGGGTCACCAGGGGCGCCAACCGTTTCATCTGGCTCGGCACGACCCGGGTGTTCACCGAGTTCACCTTCGCCTTCGTCGAGACCGACGAGGGCTGGATCTGGTGTTACGCGTACGGCTACAGCGACGAGCACAGCACCTGTGTCGTGGAGTGCTCGGACACCACCTGGCGGGCGCTGGGGTTCGACCGGCTCGACCAGGCCGAGTCCCTGCGGCTCCTGGAGAAGCTGTTCGCGGCCCCGCTCGACGGTCACCCGCTGCTCGGCCGCAGGGACGGCGAGAGCCACGCCCGTTGGCAGATCTTCCCGACGGTCACCAACACGGCCTGGTCGCACGGCAATCTCGCGCTGATCGGCGACGCCGCGCACACCACCCACTACTCCATCGGAGCCGGCACCTCCCTCGCGCTGCGCGACGCGATGAGCCTGGCCGGCGCGCTGGGGAGGATCACCGGGCCCGCGGAGCTGCCGGCCGCCCTCGCCGCGTACGAGAGGGAGCGCAAGCAGGCCCTGCTCTCGGTGCAGAGCGCCGCCCGGCACAGCGCCCAGTGGTACGAGAACCTGCCCCGCTACATGGGCCTCGAGCCACACCAGATGTTCGCCCTGCTGGGGCAGCGCCACTCGCCGCTGCTGCCCTATGTGCCGCCGCAGCTCTACTTCCACCTGGACCAGGCCGTCGGACGGCTGCAGGCCCTGCGCTGGCTCAAGCAGCGGCTGGGGCCGCGCCTGGCCCGCACCCTGCAGAGCCGGCGCGGCGCGGACGGGGGACGGTCGGAAGAGTGACGGCTACCGCCGGGCGCGGGCCAGCCGGGTGAGCGTACGGATCAGGCCGCCCGGCTCGCTCTGTGCGGCGGGGTCGGCGTCACCGCCGGGGGAGACGGAGCCGATGACGGCGTCTCCCGCGTGGACGACCAGTTCGCTCGGCAGGCCGAGCAGGCGCGCCCGGTGGACGACCGAGGCGGCGTCGCCGGAGAAGCAGGCGCTGAGGTCGAGGATCAGCACGTCCGGCAGCAGCACCCGGGCGCGGGCCAGGGCGAGGCCGCTGTCATGGGTGTGGGACAGGACGCACACGTCCGGGACGCTCTCGATCCGGGCGATCAGGTCCTGCGCCTGTTGTCGCCCGACGAGGACCAGCACGGTAAGCACGTCCCCATCCTGCCCCGGGGCCCCGGCCGTGTCCTGAGCGACGGGGCCACCGAGGGGCGGCGCGGGCGGTCACCGGGACCAGGCCGCCGCGACCGGTTACCGCGACTGGAAGGACTGCGAGCTGGTCTTCACGGACTTCAGGCCCATCTCGGCGACCGTCAGCCCGGTCTTGCCCGCGTCCAGGACCTCCTTGCCCGTCCCCGTCGGGTCGGACAGGGCCTCGCCGACGACCCGGCCCATGTGGCGGTTGCCCTCGTCGGCCACGGCGGCCTGGGCGGGGGCGGCGGTGGCGACGGCGGCGGCAGCGGCGGCGACGAAGGACAGGGAGGCGAGCATGCGCGTGGAGTTGTTCATGGTCTCTCAAACGGTCGAACGGCCCGTGAGGGTGCGCCGCCGCCGTCAGGAATCCGGGCAATTCCACCGTCCGAGCGATCTGTGCCGTTCCCCCGTTCTCCGCCGCCGTCTGTGAAGGTGGGGATCCGAGCACGTCCGTTTTGAGGTGAAAGGAACACCATCGTGGGGCTGCACAAGGTGTCCTCCGGGACCCGCCAGGCGTACGACGACGTCTACAGCACGCCGATCAGCGCGCGGCGGCTGCCCGCCCACCGGATCCCGGAGCACAGCTCCGACCCGCGCGCGGTCGCCGCGATGGTCGGCGACGAGCTGGCGCTGGACGGCAACTCGTCGCAGAACCTCGCCACGTTCTGCACGACCTGGGCGGAGCCCGAGGTGCACCACCTCATGGACCTGTGCCTGGACAAGAACATGGTCGACAAGGACGAGTACCCGCAGACCGCCGAGATCGAGTCCCGGTGCGTGCACATGCTCGCCGACCTGTGGAACGCCCCGGACGGGGACACCACGATGGGCTGCTCCACCACCGGCTCCAGCGAGGCGGGCATGCTCGGCGGGCTCGCCCTCAAGTGGCGCTGGCGCGAGGCGCGCAGGGCGGCGGGCAAGCCGGCCGACCGGCCCAACCTCGTCTGCGGCCCGGTGCAGGTCTGCTGGGAGAAGTTCGCCCGCTACTTCGACGTGGAGCTGCGCCAGGTCCCGCTGGAGCCCGGCGCCACCGGGCTGCGCCCGCACCAGCTGCGCGAGTACGTCGACGAGAACACCATCGGCGTCGTGGCGATCCTCGGCGTGACGTTCACCTGCGACTACGAGCCCGTCGCGGAGATCGCCGCCGAGCTCGACGCGATCCAGGCGGAGACCGGCCTCGACGTGCCGGTCCACGTGGACGCGGCCAGCGGCGGCTTCGTCGCCCCCTTCCTCCAGCCGGACCTGGTCTGGGACTTCCGGGTGGCGCGGGTCGTCTCCATCAACTCCTCGGGCCACAAGTACGGGATGGCGCCGCTCGGGGTCGGCTGGATCGTCTGGCGCACGGCGGACCACCTCCCCGAGGACCTGGTCTTCCGCGTCGACTACCTCGGCGGCGACATGCCGACCTTCGCCCTCAACTTCTCCCGGCCCGGCGGCGAGATCGTCGCGCAGTACTACACGCTGCTGCGGCTCGGCCGCGAGGGCTACCGCAAGGTGTACGAGGCGTGCGCGGCCAGCGCGCGGGCGCTGGCCGACGAGGTCGCGGACATGGGCCCGTTCACGCTGCTCTACGACGGTCGCGGGGCGCTGCCCGCCGTCTCCTGGACCCTCACCGGCGGGGCCTCCCCGTCCGGGTTCACGCTCTACGACCTGACCGAGCAGCTGCGGACGCGGGGCTGGCAGGTCCCGGCGTACCCGCTGCCGCCGGAGCGCCACGAGACCGTGATCCAGCGGGTCCTGGTCCGGCACGGCATCGGGCACGACAAGATCATGCTGCTCGCCAAGGACCTGCGGGCGGCGGTGGAGCGGCTGTCCGGCGGGTCGACGGGGGCGCCGGAGACGTCGGGGTTCCACCACTGAGGCAGGCGGGGTCCAGGTCGTCGCGGCCTGTGTCGTTCAGAAGTGCATCATCGACATCAGTTCCGGGCTGCGCATCCCGGCCCGCACCTCCGGCAGCCGCCGGCCGGGCCGCATCCAGCCGGCCCGCTCGGCCGCCGCGACGGCGGCCGCCTCGGCCTCGTCCGCGGCGGCGTTCAGCGCGGTGTCGGTGCCGAGGGCGCCCCGGCCCGCCGCGGCCGCCGCGGCCTGCGAGGCCCTGAGCGCCGCCCGGCAGGCGGCGACGGCGTCCTCGCCGTCCGCGTCGTGCGCCTGCCCCATCTGGGCGGCCTGCGCGGCGGCGGCCGCCGCGTTGCGCGCGCAGCGGGAGTCCGCCGCCGGGTCGGGGGCGGACTCGGCGAGCACGGCGAGGGCCTGGACGGAGACGCGGGCCGCGTGCTCGGCCTTCCAGAGGGTGTTGTCGCGGGGCGGGTCGCCCTGGGGCCGGCCGGTGTCGGCGCCGGGGTCGGCGTCGGCGCCGGACGTGTGCGGGTGGCGCTCGATGTGGTGGAAGACGGCCGCCGCGCGGGATGCGGCGCTGGTGGCGCGCGCGACGTGGCCGGCTCGTAGAGCTTCCCCGGTCCGAGCCTCGGGTTCCGCCGTGCCGGGCGTGCGCTCGCTCATGGCCGTCTCCTCGTCTGCGGGACGCCGGATCGCCGGTGTCGGGGCTCGGTCGTCGGGCAGGGTGACATGTCGGGCCGCAACAGACCAGACGTACGAACGGACCAGACGTACGAACGGGCCAGAGGTACGAGGGGAGTTCGGGCCCGGCGAGGGGTGGGCCCGGCGTCACGGTCGGGGGTCGGCGCCCTCTCCCTCGTCCGCGCTCTCCGCGCTCTCCGCGCTCTCCGCGCTCTCCGTGTCTCCGGCCGCCGGCGCCCGCTCCCGTGGCGGCAGCAGCAGGTCCCGCTCGGGGTGCTTCTCGCCCCGGACGCTGCCCTGGATCCCGAGGTCCTGCCGGGCCGCCTCGTGGAAGGCGTTGATGGCCCGGAACGCGGCGCGGTTGCGCTCCCGCCACGCGCCGAGGGTGCCGCCGATCCGGCCGGTCGCCTGCCAGTCGATCTCGGCGACCAGGGCGTTCAGGTCGTGGCCCGCCTCGATGGCGTCGTCGCCGCCGAGCAGCATGACCCGCTCGAAGGCGCTGCCCCAGGCCCGTCCGGCGTCGGCCAGCTCCTCGCGGAGCTCGTGTTCGGTCCGCTCGCTCTCGCGCAGGCCCTCCCGGACCTCGTAGACGCGGACGGCCAGGGCGATCCGGGTCTTCGTCGCGTCCACGTAGTCGCCGTACGCGTCGACCTTCTTGCCGTCCCAGCGGGTCAGCAACTGGTGCCGGTTCCGGCTGCGTTCCATCAGGTGGTTGGTGCCGTGCGTGGTCAGCGCGCCGAGCAACACCGCGCTGACCGTGACCAGTTGCTCCCCGATGCCCAACCTGCCGCCCGCCCCCCCGCCGTAGCGCCCACGATGCCCGGACGATCCTACGAGGTCGTGACTGCGTGACTGCGTGACTGCGTGACTCCGTGACTCCGCGAGTCCGTGAGGTCATGGGCTCGCGAGGTCAGAGGAAGAGCCCCAACGCGTCGTCCACCGACCACGTCTGCCAGCTCATGGCGAAGAAGCCGACCAGCGAGACCAGCGCCATCGTGAAGTTCTGCCCCTGCTCGGCCCAGTCGTGGATCATCAGGACCAGGTAGACCAGGTTGAGGACGAGTCCGGCGATCAGGGCGACCGGGGTGAGGAAGCCGGCGATCAGGCCGATTCCCAGGGCCAGTTCGGCGTAGGCGACGACGTACGCCATCAGGCGCGGCCTGGGTTTCACCACGGTGTCGAACCCCGAGCGCACGAAGGACCACCGGTGCTTCTCGGCGATGCCCGCCGCCCAGCCGATGCCGCCGCCCTTGAACCACTCCTTCTTGTCCTTGTGGCGCCAGCTCTCCAGCCACCACAGGCCGAGCCCGATCCGGAGCACGGCCAGCCACTCGGCTCCGCTGAGCCAGATCGTCTGCATCGAGCGCCCTCCCACTGCCGCAAGCTGACGGGGCGTCAGTTCAGCGGATCGGACGGCAACGCGCAAGGGGTCGAGTTGCGGGCGTGTGCTTGCCGTCGCCAGGGGGACGTCATAACCTCCATCTGATGGATCGTCAGATTTGGGTCGAGGAAACCGGCAGGCAGTAGGGGGCACAACAGTGGTCAGCAGCGAGGTCGGCAGCAAGGAACTCCCCCGGGTCATCAGCGTGGACGACCACGTGATCGAGCCCGCGCACCTCTTCGAGACGTGGCTCCCGGCCAAGTACCGCGACCGGGGGCCGAAGCCCTTCACCGCGGGCATCGGCGAGCTGGAGTACATCGGCGGCAAGTACCGGTTCACGACGGACCCGGCCGGCCAGATCACCGACTGGTGGGAGTACGAGGGCAGCATCTTCCCGTACAAGCGCATCATCGCCGCCGTCGGCTTCTCGCGGGACGAGATGACGCTGGACGGCATCACCCGCGAGCAGATGCGGCGCGGCTGCTGGGACCCGAAGGCGCGGCTCGCGGACATGGACGTCAACCACGTCGAGGCGTCGCTGTGCTTCCCGACCTTCCCCCGCTTCTGCGGGCAGACCTTCTCCGAGGCCAAGGACAAGGAGGTCGGCCTCGCCTGCGTCCGGGCGTACAACGACTGGATGGTCGAGGAGTGGTGCGGCGACAGCGGCGGGCGGCTGATCCCGCTCTGCCTGATCCCGCTCTGGGACGTCGACCTCGCCGTCGCCGAGATCAAGCGGAACGCCGCCCGCGGGGTGCGCGCCGTCACCTTCAGCGAGATCCCCACCTATCTGGGGCTGCCGTCCATCCACTCCGGCTACTGGGACCCGTTCTTCGCGGCCTGCGAGGAGACCGGGACCGTGGTGAACATGCACATCGGCTCCTCCTCGCAGATGCCGGCCGCGTCCCCGGACGCGCCGCCCGCCGTGCAGGCCTCGCTCTCCTTCAACAACGCGATGGCCTCGATGATGGACTTCCTCTTCAGCGGCGTCCTGGTGAAGTTCCCCCGGCTCAAACTCGCGTACAGCGAGGGGCAGATGGGCTGGATCCCGTACGCCCTGGAGCGCGCCGACGACGTCTGGGAGGAGCACCGCGCGTGGGGCGGTGTGAAGGACCTGATCCCCGAGCCGCCCTCCACGTACTACTACCGGCAGATCTTCTGCTGCTTCTTCCGCGACAAGCACGGCATCGAGGCCATCGAGACCGTGGGCGTCGACAACGCCACGTTCGAGACCGACTATCCGCACGTCGACTCGACCTGGCCGCACACCAAGAAGGTGGCCGAGGAACACGTCGGGCACCTCCCCGAGGAGATCGCGTACAAGCTGCTGCGCGGCAACGCGATCCGCATGCTGGACCTGCCGTTCGACCGGGCCGGGAGGTAACCGCCCGGCGGCCGGCGCCCGCCGTCCGGCCGATACGGTTCATCCGACCCCCACGAAAGAGGAGATCGGATGAGCAGCCCCCTTTCGGAGACGCTGGTCACGCTCGGCCGCCGGTACGTGCGTGACGCGCCCGGCGATCTCGGCAAGGCCGCGCTGGCCGCCCGGTTCCTGAACCCGCGCCTGCGGGAGAGCCCGCGCCGCCGCGTCGTCACCGACCGGCACGGTCTGCGGTTCGCGGTCGACACCCAGGACCTCATCCAGCGCTACGTCTACCTCTTCGGCGCCTGGGAGCCGCACATGACGCGGTGGCTGCGCGGGCGGCTCGGCGCCGGGGACGTGTTCGTCGACGTCGGCTCGAACGTCGGGTACTTCGCCGTGCTCGGCTCCCGGCTGGTCGGCGCCGGGGGGCGGGTCGTGGCGATCGAGGCCTCGCCCGTCTTCCACGAACGGGTGCTCCTGCACGCGGAGTTGAACGGGTGCGGCAACATCCGCGCGGTCAACGCGGCGGTGTCGGACGCGCACAAGACACTCACGTTCATCCTCGCCAGCTCGAACAACATGGGCGCCAACAGCATCGTCCCGTACGACGGGCCCGCCGAGTCCACCTTCGACGCGGAGGCGGCCCCGCTGCCCGAACTGCTGCGTCCCGACGAGCTAGCCGGGGCCAGGGTCATCAAGATCGACGTGGAGGGCGCGGAGGGCGGCGTCATCAGGGGCCTCGCGCCGGCCCTCGACCGCCTCCGCCCCGACGTCGAGATCGCGGTCGAGGTGACGCCGGACCGGATGGCCCAACTGGGCGACTCCGCAGGCGAGTTGATGGCGACCATGCGGGAGGCGGGTTTCCACCCGTACCGGCTGGTCAACGAGTACGCCGCCGACAGCTACCCGGGAGCGGTCCGGCGGCCGGTGCCGCCGGTGCGGTGGCGTGAACCGGTGGTCGGGGAGACGGAGTTGGTGTTCTCGCGGGTCGACGCGGAGACGTTGGACTGACCGGCCGCCGGATGGCGTGAGGCGGGCGTGGGCCCGCCCCGCCGCAGCGCCGCTCCACCGCAGGCCCCCCCCGCCGCAGGCCCCCCGGCAGGTTCGTCCCGCCGTAGTCCGCCCCGCCTCACTCGCTCCCCGCCGGAAAGCGCCACGCGAACCCCGCCAGCGCCCTGGCCCGTGCCTCCACGACCGCCATGCGCGCCTGCCGCTCGCCCGCGTCGACGTGGGCGCTCTGGCCCGTCGCCTGGCCCTCCCACTTGCGGTAGAGCAGCCCCACCTCGGACGAGAACCAGCCCCGGGACACGGCGTCGAGCGCCAGCAGCAGCCCCGTGTCCTCCGAGGCCGGGAGCGCCATCCAGCCGCCCAGGGCGACGAGCAGGTCGCGGCGGACGAAGAGCGTGGCCGGGTGGACCGGCGCGCGGTAGTCGTGCGCCGCCCAGGAGGCGAGCACCGTGCCGCGCTCCAGCGGGCCGTGCTCCGGGTCGCCGGGGAAACCGGCGGTCGTGCCGTCGGGCAGCAGGTCGAGCACGCGCGAGGTGGCCCAGCCGACGTCCGGGTTCTCCTCCAGCGCCGCGAGGTCGCGGGCGAGCGCGCCGGGGGCGAGCTGGTCGTCGGCGTCCAGGATCTTCACGTACGCGCCGTCGGCGTGCGCGAGGGCGATGGTGCGGGCCACGCCGGGGCCGCCGGGCCTGCCCTGCCGGAAGGTCACCCGCGGGTCGTCCGGCACGTACGGCGCGACCCGGTCGGTCCTGCCGTCCTCCTGGATCAGCCAGTGCCACTCCCACCCCTCGGGGAGCTCCTGCTCGCACAGCGACTTGTACGCGTCCGGCAGGAAGGCGGCCGAGGGGGCGTGGACGGCAGTGACGATGATGACGCGCCGGAGCACGGCACTCACCACCTTTCCAGTGGAGTGACGAAGACGGCTTCCGTGCGGTCGCCGGGCAGGGTGACGTCGGAGATCTCGACGACGCGTCCTGCCGTGTCGTGTGACGTCTTGCGCAGCAGCAGGACGGAGGTGCCGGGGGGCAGTTCGAGCTCCGCGGCCTCCTCCGGGGTCGGCGGGCGGGCGGTGAGACGTTCCTCGACGCGGTCCAGCTCGATGCCGACGGTGCTGAGCTGGTTCTGGGTGCCGCCCGGCCACGGCTCCCTGGTCTCGTCGAGGAGGTCGGCGTTGCCCGCCACCAGGTCGCGGACCAGGTAGGAGGTGGCCAGGTTGAAGGGGGCGCTCTCGACGCTGTGCCGGGTGCGGTAGGTGCGGGCGATCAGGGGCGTGCCCTCGGGGAGGCCGAACGCCGCGGCGAGGTCCGCGTCCGCGGGGATCTCGCGGTACGCGGCGTGGAAGACGAGATCCTGGAGTCCGAGCCCGGTGTCGCGCTCGGTGGCGCCGGTGCGCGCCCGGTTCCGTACCGGCTGGTGCACCCGGTTCTTCTCCCACTGGTGACGGGAGTTGTCGCGGACCACCTTGGTGCGGGGCCTGCGGACGAAGTTGCCGCGGCCGTGCTCCTTCTCGATCAGCCCCTCCTCGCGCAGCAGCCGCAGGGCGTCGCGGAGGGTCGGCACGCTGCGTCCGTACCGTTCGGCGAGCGCCGTCTCGGCGGGCAGCCGCTCGCCGGGGCGGAGCCGGCCGCTGCGGATGGAGCGGCGGAGGTCGTCCGCGATCTGCTCGTAGGCCTTGGGGATCGCGCTCACCCTCCGTCGTCGGTGCTTTTCCGCCGTGCGGCGGAGCCGGCGGAACTCACCCTACGACTCCTCAAGAGGAGTTGACGAGCGGGTGGGCCCGCTCTTCGTGAGAGCGACCATGGCGCATACGCAATGGCCGAAAGTTTCCCTACACACCCATCTCGTGTCCCGAAACCGGCCGGGCCCGATCGCCGAAAAGCGGTGTGCGCACATGAAAGGGCCCGATCGCTGGCGACGGGGGATGCACCAGCGATCGGGCTCTATAAGCAAGAGTAACAAGGCTCAATGCGCAGCGGGAGTCAACTCCGGGACCGAGTTATGGAGTTGTGATCGGGATCACGCGAAAAGCGGCGGCGTTACGCGTGGCACGGCGGATCGGCCGAGGGCGCGTTACGTGTCGCACGGCGGATCGTACGAGAGGCGCGGAAGATACTCGTCCCACTTATCCCGCGTCAGAACACCGCGCGTGGTCGAACAAATGCGGTCGACGGCGTCGTCGGTGTCCAGGTCCCAGAGCCGGACGGTGTCCGTGCCGCTCGACACCCCCAGCATGCGGCTCACCGGGTTGAACATGAGGAAGCTGCCCGTCTTGGCGTTGGGGCTCATCGACTGGCCGATGGCGGAGGCGTCGAAGGGGTCGGCGACGTCCCAGAGCCGGACGGTGTTGTCGTTGCCGCCGGTCGCCAGGGTGCGGCCGTCCTCGCTGAACGTCAGCGACACGACCGCGTCGGTGTGCCCCGTCAGGGAGGCGGCCCGCCGCGGCGCCCCGGGATCGGACACGTCCCAGAGCCGGACCGTGCCGTCGTCGCTCGCGCTGGCGATCGCGCGGCCGTCGGGGCTGTAGGCGACCCGGTTGACCGGGCCCTGGTGTCCGGTGAGGGGCGCGCCGCGGCGGGTGACGCGGCGCGGGTCGGTCACGTTCCAGAGCCGTACGGTGGTGTCCGCGCTGCCGCTGGCGAGCGTCTGCCCGTCCTTGCTGAAGGCGAGCGAGTTGACGTACCCCTGATGACCGGTGAGCGGCCTGCCGAGCGGGCGCAGCCGCTCCGGCGACGTGACGTCCCACAGCTGGATGGTGCGGTCGGTGACGGCGGACGCGAGGGTGCGCCCGTCCGGGCTGTAGGCCAGCGCGGCCGCGAACCTCGTGCGCAGCGCGACGGGCGGGCCGAACGGAACCGGGTGCTTCGGATCGGCGACGTTCCACAGCCGCATCGCGCGGTTGCCGGTGAGCACCGCGAGGACGCGGCCGTCGGGGGAGAACACGGGGGAGCGCAGATCGCCCTTGCCGGGCCGGAACGGCTTGCCGAGCAGCTTGACCCGGGCGGGGCGCGTGACGTCCCAGAGCCGGATCTTCTCGTCGCTCGCCGCCGTGGCGAGCACCTTGCCGTCGGGACGGAACGCGCCCTTCCGGCCGAGCATGTCCGACGGCGGGATCGACCACAGCCGCACCTTGTTGTCGCCGGTCCCGGTCGCGAGCGTCCGGCCGTCCGGGCTGAAGCCGAGGGCGTACATCTCGCCGCTGCTGCCCGCGAGCGGCTCACCGACCTGCGACGGGTGCGCCGGGTCGCGGACGTTCCACAGGCTGGCCGTGCTGTCCGCGCTGGCGGCGGCGAGCATGCTCCCCTCCGCGTTGAAGGCCACCGACCACATCGCTCCCGTGTGGCCGGTGAGCGGGGTGCCGAGCGCGCGCGCCCGGCGCGGTTCCGCGACGCTCCAGAGCCGGATCGTGTTGTCGACGCCGCCGCTGGCGAGGGTGGCGCCGTCGGGGCTGAAGGCCACGGAGTGCACCGTGCCCGCGTGGCCCCGCAGCACCTTCTCGACCGGCTTCGGGCGGCGCGGATCGGCCGTGTCCCACAACCGGATCGTGCCGTCGTCCCCGCCGGCCGCGAGCGTGCGCCCGTCGGGCGCGAACGCCACGGACCGCACGGCGGCGGTGTGCCCGTGCAGCGTGGCGACGGACTTCGGCGTGGCGGGCCGGTCCAGGTCCCACAGCCGTACGGCGTGGTCCTCGTTGGCGGAGGCCAGATAGCGGCCGTCCGGGCTGAAGGCGAGCAGATAGATCGTGCCGCCGTGGCCGGGAACGGGGTCGCCGATCGGCCGCGGGTGGCGCGGATCGCGCACGTCCCAGAGCCGGACCGTGCCGTCGTCGCTCGCGCTGGCCAGCATCGTGCCGTCCGGGCTGAACACCGCGGTGCTCACCCAGCTCGTGTGGCCGGTCAGGGGCTCGCCGAGCGGTTTGGGGTGGGTACGGTCCGACACGTCCCAGAGCCGGACGGTCCTGTCGTAGCTCGCGGTGGCCAGGACCTTGCCGTTCTTGCTGAACGACGTCAGGTAGACGGCGCCCTTGTGGCCGAGGAGCGGGGTGGCGAGGGGCGCGTTGACGATGGATATCAGCCGGTTCCGCGTCGCCTCGTCGCCCGGCCGCAACCGGTGCGCCACCAGGTCGAGCTGGGCCGACAGCGACGAATCGGTGTGCTGCGCGCGGTCGGCCTCCGCGACCACCTGCTGGAACACCGCGTCGTCGCGCTGCTGCCGGGCCACCACCGCCGAGACGACGGCGACCATCGCGAGGACGACCAGGGCCGCGACCGCGCCGCGGGCGATCCAGACCGTACGCCGGCGCAGCCGCGCGGAGGCGGCGAGGAACTCCATCGCGCTCCGGGTCAGGAAGGTGTCCCCGGCGCTCTTCGCCCAGGCGCGGGCCTGTTCGAGGCGGGAGCCCCGGTAGAGCAGCGACGAGTCGCGGCCGGACTCCTCCCAGGACTTGCCGTCCTCCTCCAGGCGCTGGCGCAGGAGGTGGTCGTTGCGGTCCTCGTCGATCCAGTCGCGCAGCCGGGGCCAGGCGTGCAGCAGCGCCTCGTGGGTGATCTCCACGGTCTCCGCGTCGAGGGTCACGAGCCGGGCGCGCACCAGCGCCTCCAGCGACTCCTCGGTCTTGTGCGGGTCGGTCGACTCCTCCGCCAACTGGCGCCGCGTGCCCCGCCGACGGGTGGCCTGGGTGTCCTCGCCGAGCCGCACCAGGCGCAGGAGCAGCAGCCGCGCGGCGATACGGGCGGCCGGGTCGAGGCCGGACCAGGCCCGCTCCGCGGTGGCCGCGACGGCGCCCTGGATGCCGCCGGCGGCGCGGTAGCCGGCCAGCGTGAGGCGGCCCGTCTTGCGCCGCTGCCAGGTGGCGAGCAGGGCGTGGGACAGGAGCGGCAGGACGCCCGCGTCGTGGGCGCCCCGCGGTCCGTCCGTACTCACCTCACGGACGATCAGCTCGGCGAGGCCGGGTTCGAGTTCCAGCCCGACGGCCTTGGCGGGACCGGTCACCGCCTTGCGCAGTTCGGCGCTGGTCAGCGGCCCGAGCACCATGTGCCGGTGCTGCAGGGCGTCGGCGAGCTCGGGGTAGCCGAGGCACTCCTCGTAGAAGTCGGCGCGGATGCCGAGGACGACGAGGGTGGGTTGGGGGGTGGGGGTGGGGGTGGTGAGGGTTTCCGGGGAGGCGGGCGAGGCGGGCGTTGCTGGAGTGGCGGGAGTGGCGGGGGAGCAGGCGGCGTGGAGGAGTTGGACGAAGACGTGCCGGTCCACCTCGTCCGGACACAGGGTGAACGTCTCCTCGAACTGGTCGACGATGACCACGGGGCGGGTGTGGCTGCGGAGGTGGCCGCGGGCGGAGCCGTCCCCCGACCGTGCGGCCCAGGCGGCGAAGGCGTCGCGTACGGCTTCCGCGAACCGGGGGGAGCCGGAGCCGCCGTCCGCCGACGCCGCGGCCACCGCGGGCGCCAGCTCCGGTATCTGCCGGATCAGCTCCCCGAGCGGATCGCTGCCCGGCACGAGTTGCAGGACCGGCCCGGTGCCCCGGCCGCCCTCCTCGTCCAGCGCGCCGTTCTGCAGGGTGGGGACGAGCCCGGCGTTGAGGAGGGAGGACTTCCCCGCGCCCGACGCGCCCACGAGCATGACCAGGCCGCCCGACTCCTCCGCCGCGCGGAGCTGGGCCACGAGGGCCTCCGTGCTCCGCTCCCGGCCGAAGAACCACTGGGCGTCCTGCTCCCGGTACGAGGCGAGCCCCCGGTACGGGCACACGCTGGGGACGGCCGCCGCGTCGGCCCCGGCGGCGGACTCGTCCTCCTCGCTCCCCGGCGCGCGGTCACCGACCGGGTCGGCCACCGCGCTCTCCCACAGCCGGTGCCACTGGGCCATGTCGTACAGACCCGTCGAGACGGGCGTGGGCCGCTCGCGCCGCGCCTCGGGGATCAGGACGTGCAGCACCGCGGCGAGGGCGGCGAACTGGGCCGGCACGTTCTTGGCCCGCCGCCAGTCGCTGATCCGCTGGGCGGATACCCGTACGGGACGGCCGCGTTCGTCGACGCGCTGCAGCCGTACGACCGCTTCGGCCACGCGCTTGAGGGGCGGGTTGCCGGCCTCCTTGTACAGCAGCGCGAGACGCTCCGCGAAGCTCGTGCGTGCCCCTGAGTCGGAACTCAAGGCCTCCACCCCTTACTTCCGCCGCGCCTGGACATCCGGACCGGAAAACTCACTTTATACGGCTGACCTGCGGCGAAGGGGTCCGGACGGGACCGGAACCTCCTCTCGGAGAGCCGTAACTGGCAGGATTTCGTCGCAGTAGCGAACCAACCACGGAGCGTCCGGGCAGGTCATCGGCTCAGGACTCACGGCGGCGGCGCGCGCCACCGATCGTTCTGAGCCCGGCTTGCCTCTGAGGCACGACGGACGCGTCGCGGAGCACGCGGATCCCGATTTTCCCCGATCCGCGCCGATACGCCTTCGAACGGCGGTCGGCGTTGTACGCGTCGATCGGTGCCGGTCCCCACGAGGGGAGGGACCGGCACCGATACGACGCACCTTCCCGGGGCATCCGGACGATCCGCGCCATACGAACAGCAGCGAGGGCCCGACCGGCGCGTACCGGTCGGGCCCTCGCTGTCTGTTCGGGCTGTACGGATCGTTCAGGCGGGGACGGCTCGCTCAGGCGAGGACGGACGCCCCGGACAGGGGCGGCGTGCCCAGCAGGGCGGAGGCGTGCTGCAGGGGGCTGAGGCGGGACGCGCCCGTGCCCGTACCTGCACCCGTACCTGCGCCCGTGCCCGTACCCGTGCCCGTGGTGGAGCCCGCCGGGTGCGTACGGCAGGTGAAGCCGAGCTGGGTCATGGCGCGGATGACCTCGCCGGCGCTGAAGTCGCGACGGTCCTGTCGGGTGATGACCTGGCCGACCTGCTTCACGGGGTAGTGGCGGCGCCCGATGATGACGGACTCACCGGTGACCGGCTCGGGCTTCACGCCCTTCATCGTTTCCAGCACGCCGCTCTTGGTCAGGTCGAACGGGAAGCGGGCGATGACACAACGCATGGGACCTCACAGAGGAAGGGGCGGTGAGAGCGGAGAGACGGGGGGTGGGGCCTGCGGGTGTCACGGGCGGGCGGCGGCCGTGACGGGAGCCGGTGCCGGCGCGGCGTCGTACACCCCGCTGCGGGCGCCTATGTCCCGCAGCCGGATCCGGTCCGTGTAACCGGAACCGTCACGGACGGCGGTGAGCCGGGCGCGGGTGACGAAGCCGGTGCGCCGGCTGTCCGCGTCGCAGACGAGCAGATGCCCGACGCGGGCGCCGGCCATGACGGTCAGCGCCACCTCGACCGTCATGTCGTCCCATACCTGCGGCGCGGTCTCCTCGGCGAAGTCGTCCACGGCGAAGTCGACTACAGCGGAGTCGTCCACGGCGACCGTCTGAACCAGCGTCAAAGGAACCTCCTGCAGAGATGGATCGGCTGACCGGTGACCGGTGACTAGGCGGCGGACGACGTGGGGGTCGCCGAGGCCGAGGACGCCGACGCGGCGGGGGAGCGGCGCCCGGCCGACGCGGGGCGGCGACGGCCTCGGGAGGTGCCGGTCCGCTTGGGCCGCTCGGTCACCGGCGCGGTGATGACCACCGGGACGCCGGAGGGAGCCTGGGCGCCGGTGATGCGGTGCAGCTCGGGCTCGCCGGAGCGGACCTGGGTGACCTGCGGCCGGATCCCGGCGTCCGCCATGAGGCGCACCATGCCGCGGCGCTGCTGGGGGGTGACCAGGGTGACGACGCTGCCGGACTCGCCGGCGCGGGCGGTACGGCCGCCGCGGTGCAGGTAGTCCTTGTGGTCGGTGGGCGGGTCGACGTTGACGACGAGGTCGAGGTTGTCGACGTGGATGCCGCGGGCGGCGACGTTCGTGGCGACGAGCACGGTGACGTGCCCGGTCTTGAACTGCGTCAGCGTCCGGGTGCGCTGCGGCTGGGACTTGCCGCCGTGCAGGGCCGCGGCGCGTACTCCGCTGTTGAGCAGGTCCTGGGTCAGCCGGTCGACGGCGTGCTTGGTGTCCAGGAACATGATCACGCGGCCGTCGCGGGCGGCGATCTCGGTGGTGGTCGCGTACTTGTCGGTGCCGTGGACGTGCAGCACGTGGTGCTCCATCGTCGTGACGGCGCCGGCCGACGGGTCGACGGAGTGGACGACGGGGTCGCTCAGGTAACGGCGCACCAGGAGGTCGACGTTCCGGTCCAGCGTCGCGGAGAACAGCATGCGCTGCCCCTCGGGCCGCACCTGGTCGAGGAGGGCGGTGACCTGCGGCATGAAGCCCATGTCGGCCATCTGGTCGGCCTCGTCGAGGACGGTGATGCCCACCTGGCCGAGCCCGCAGTCGCCGCGGTCGATGAGGTCCTTGAGCCGTCCCGGGGTGGCCACGACGATCTCGGCGCCGCCGCGCAGCGCGCCGGCCTGACGCCCGATCGACATCCCGCCCACGACCGTGACCAGCCGCAGCCGGACGGAACGGGCGTACGGAGTGAGGGCGTCCGTCACCTGCTGGGCGAGCTCGCGGGTGGGGACGAGGACGAGCCCCAGCGGCCGACGGGGCTCGGCGCGCTGCCCGGCCAGACGGGAGAGCAGGGCGAGCCCGAAGGCGAGCGTCTTGCCGGACCCGGTGCGGCCGCGCCCGAGGACGTCACGGCCGGCGAGG
Source organism: Streptomyces sp. NPDC041713 (assembly GCF_055591085.1). Taxonomy (NCBI): domain Bacteria; kingdom Bacillati; phylum Actinomycetota; class Actinomycetes; order Kitasatosporales; family Streptomycetaceae; genus Streptomyces; species Streptomyces sp. NPDC041713. The sequence goes on along the minus strand of NZ_JBVIZY010000003.1, from coordinate 203,598 downwards.
GAGTTGGGCAGCGTGGCCGCCTGGATCGGGAACGGCACGGTGACGCCCTGCCGGCTGAGCTCGGCCAGCAGCGGCGCGGCCATGTCGAGCTCGGCGAAGCTCTCCACGGCGGGAAGCGCGGGGGTGACGGTGGTGGGGAGCGCGAACTCACCCTGCGGCCCGGAGGACCGACGACCGTAACCGCCGGAGCGGGGGGCTCCACCGGAGCGGGGGGCGCCGCCGGAACGGGGGGCTCCACCGAAGCGGGGGGTTCCGCCGGAGCGGCCGCCCCCACCGGAGCGGCGCGGGGCAGACGACGAACGATCATTTGTACGCATGCGGTTCATACGGGAACCTTCCTTGATGCGGCACATATCAAGGAATTCCCGCGTACCGCTCGCCGATGACGCCGATGGCATCGATGGGGCCGGTGAACGCGCTGAGAACCACAAGTATGAACCGATACGAGAAGCGGCGAATCAGGAGACCTGAAAGAGAAAGTCAGACCTCAGCCGCAGAAACAAAAAGAAGCAAGAAGAAGCAGGAGAAGCAGGGGGCAAGCAAAAAGAAGAGCAAGCCCCGACGCGCAAATGCATGCAGCTGGGGCCCGCACCCCGAAGGATGCGGGCCCCAGCTGCACGTGCGCGTGACGATCAGGCGGGAACGATGTTCTCGGCCGTCGGGCCCTTCTGGCCCTGCGCGATGTCGAAGGTCACCTTCTGGCCCTCGAGCAGCTCACGGAAGCCCTGGGCGGCGATGTTCGAGTAGTGGGCGAACACGTCGGGGCCGCCACCGTCCTGCTCGATAAAGCCGAAGCCCTTTTCCGAGTTGAACCACTTCACGGTGCCGTTAGCCATGTCTATCTCCTTTGGGGCAGTACATCGGGACCGCGTCCTGCGGAGCCCGTGTCGCCGCGATGATTACCCCGCCCGGAAATGACCGGTAATAAAAAAGCGCTCCGGCCCAGTGTGCGGCCAGGAGCACTTGAAGTTTCGGGAACCACAACTGCAACTAAGACGACAGTAGCACGCCGGGGCGGCCGGTGCGCGCGGAATATTTCGACGCCCCCCATTACCGCGAAATCCCTCCAGGCGCCCTTACCCAAACCCTCCCTCCGCGAACACAGAATTTCATTCCCGGCCGTTCGCGCAATGATCGCCCAGTCCGGCAACCGAACGATCCCCTCTCGACGGCGGCCCATGGCGCCGAACGAGTGGACTCCATGACGCGGGGACGGACAGCCGGGCGCCCCTCGCAGGGCGAGGTGGTGATGTTCGAGACGTCCGCCCCCCTTTGGAAGTGTCTGGAAGAGGCGCCCCGAATGAGACGTTCCACCTCCCGCCGCACCCTCTGCGCGGCCCTGCTCGCCGCGTCCTTGTGGGCGCCGGCCGCAGTCCACCCCGCCGCGGCCGACCCACGGCCGACTACAGCCCACCACCCCGACCGGGGCGAATGCCCGAACGGCGGCCTGGGCCGCAAGCTCACGAGCCGCCTCGACAAGACCATGGACGACGTCGGAAGGAAGGCGGGCATCCCCGGGGCGGTCGTCGGCCTGTGGATGCCGGGCAAGGGCTGTTACGTCCGGTCCATGGGCGTGGCCGACACCAGGACCGGCGAGCCGATGCGCGCCGACTCCTACGTCCGGATCGGCAGCGAGACCAAGACGTTCACCGTCACCGCGCTGCTCGAACTCGTGGACGAAGGCCGCATCAAGCTGGACGACCCGATCTCGCGGTACGTCAAGGGCGTGCCCAACGGCCGCCGCATCACGCTGCGCCACCTCGCGGAGATGCGCAGCGGTCTGTTCCCGTACACGGAGGACGCGGACTTCATCCACGACCTGCTGAGCGACCCGTACCGCACGTTCACGCCGCGCCAGTCCCTCGCGTACGGCTACAAGCACCGCAACACCTCCGCCCCGGGCAAGACGTTCCAGTACTCCAACACCAACCTCGTCCTGCTGGGCCTGGTGATCGAAAAGGTGACCGGCCGCCCGCTCGCCGACGTCATCCACCACCGCGTACTGCGCCCGGCCCACCTGCGCGACACGCTGTTTCCGCAGGGCAACGAGTTCCCCAGCCCGCACCCGCGCGGCTACACCGACCAGACCCTGAGCGGCGAGGTCGCGGACGCGACGAACTGGAACCCGAGCTGGGGCTGGGCGGCGGGGGCGATGATCTCGAACCTGCACGACCTGCGGCACTGGGCGAAATCCGTCGCCACAGGGCAACTGCTGAGCCCTGCGACCCAGAAGCAACGCATGAAGACCCTGCCGACGGGCATCCCCGGCACCACGTACGGCCTGGGCATCCTCAAGACCAACGGCTGGATCGGCCACAACGGCTCCATCCCGGGCTACGAGACGGTGACGGTCTACCTCCCCGCCCAGAAGGCGACCCTGGTCATCATGATGAACACGGACATCCTGAGCGGAGGCCAGGAACCCTCAACGCTGCTGGCCCGCGCGATCACAGCGGTGGCCACACCAAAGAACATCTACGACGGCTCAGCGACGGCCCCCAAGCCGACGAATTAGCCCCCGGCACCGCCCGCCACCCACACCCGACCCGCTGGAACGAACGCACCAGGGGCACCGACTCCCGTGAGCCGGTGCCCCAGTTCTACCGCCCCCTGCTCACAGGGCGAACAGCTCGTACGCCAGGGCCCGGTCGACGACATCCTCGGCCGTGAGCGCTGGGTCGTGGTCCGAGAAGATGTAGTCACGTCTCTCCAGGCGGGCGAGGTGTCCGACATCGCCGGTGACGGCACTCGACCGGCTGCTCCGAGGGTGTGGTTGAGACAGCCAAGGGCGGCGGAGTCTTCAGTACGACACGGTGGGGCTTGCGCTACCCGGACCTGCCCCACCGCGACAGCCGATCGACGATCTCCGACCACACGTCGAGCCGTGCCACTTCGTCCTTGTACAACTTGCGGCCAGGGCCCTTCGGGCAGACGGCGGCATAGGCATCGACCACGTCGCTGACCACTGCCCGGACCGTGTTGTGGAATCCCGGATCATGCTTAACGTTGCCCCAATTGAAGGGATGTTGCCCATTCATATGAAGTTCACGCACCGGCAGCCGTCGCCCCGCGACCCAGGCGATGAGATCAGGGGCATATTTGACGATGTGCGCATGTCCCCTGATGGATGCTGTGTCCAGCTGGGCGATGACCTCGCGTGCTGTGGTGTAGGTCTCCACGGCTCGCTGGACCCCGAGCGCGTGAACACCGCCGTGAACCAGACTTCTATAGCGAGACCCTTCGAGGTCGGCCCAGACGGTGTCGAGCCCCTCGGGCGTACGGACTACATGTGCCAGTTCAGGGGTCGGATCCTGAAGTAGGCATGCGAGGGCGCGAAAGACCGTAGAAATGTCGTGGTCGCTGACCAGATGCGGCCCCGCGACGATCCCACGGCGACAGTCGAAGTACATCCCGTCTTCCCGGTACTGAACGCTGATGCGCGCGAGGTGTTCGCATCGTGCGAGGTTGTCCTGGGGACGGATCGCATTGGCGTAGAGGTGGGATTCGTAATGGAGGTGCCGCAGGCGCTGCTTCTGCGAGGCGGAACCTGTCTCGATGTCCAGCCGGGCGAGGGCGCGATCGAGATGGCCGGGCTGGAGTTCCCGCTCGACTCGGGCGATAGTGCTCAGTGATTGGAAGCCGTTCAAGCACTCCAGTCCTTCAAGCTGCAAGGTCATTCGTTCGCTGCCGGGGTGCATCCCAGACGTGATGTTGTCGGCCCACAACACGATGGGTTCACCGACAGCACCGAAGTCATGAGGCCGGTCCCGCAGCAATGCTCCGAGGCGCTGGTTCTCCTGGCTGTCGTGCAGGAAGCCGCGCATGCTGTTGAGTCGGGCGGCGGCGTCCGGTGCCGCTGCGAGTTGGGCCAAGGCAGAGGTAGGAACCCAGCCGTACCAGGCTTCTCCGCGGCGTTGCAGGTTGTTGAGGCCGACGGTCAGGTGGACCATTCCGGCGGGCGCCCCCCAGGTTTGCTCGCTCATGCCGGGTCAACGTCTGGCACCAGATCAGGTGTCGGGGGCACGGGGATGGTGGTGATCGGCGGGTGTTGACTCGAAGCCAGGGACCGATGTCAGCGCTGCGGCGGAGACGTGTCGAAGGCGCGCAGACCATCCAGCAGCTCTCACTCCATCGGGGCTAGCCATGTCCTTGAGGATGGCGATGGCCCTGGTCAGGTCGTCGCGCAGCATTGATCGCTCTGCTACGGGGCGTTCGGCGATGGAGACGAGGTCGAGCAGGGCCCCGGCGGCGTAGGAGCGTGCCTCCAAGTCCGCCAGACAGCGTGCCGCTTCGCGTAGGAGCCGGACGGCTTCGTCGGCACGGCCGAGGTGGTCGAGAACGCGTCTGAGCGCGGCGTCGGTCCGGGCGACCATACGCTGATGGCCTCCACTCTGGCCTCGGTGAGTCCCTTGATGCCTTGTCGGAGAATATGGCCAGCGCGGCGCCTGCAGCCCTCCAGCTCTTTCCAGGCTGAGGACATGCGTTCGTTCGCATGGACGTGGCTCATGAGGAGGCGGACTCGGCCATGGCCGACGAATCAAGAATCCGCTGTCGGCACGGTGCCGAGTTCGTTGTTTCTGCTACCTGTTCCGGCTAAATGGGGTCTCTACGCTTCCGCTTCACGGCGGCACTCTGTCTACGACTCCTTCCAGGGCCTGCCGCCAGTGGGCCGCACCACAACGGCCACCTGACCGACGGGGAGTTCGCCGCAACACCGGCGGACGCCCTTCGGCCTGCACGACCTGTGGGGCCTATGACCCATGACCAGGCCAAGGATCCTGTCCCAGGGAGACAGAGGACTCTTCGGATACAGACGCGCACCCCTTCTGGAGGGGGCCTCGACGGAAGTCTGAAGTTCACACTCCTCAGAGGCTCACCGGGGTTGTACTACCTTCCTCCCCGTCCAGGGGACGCTCTCGGATACGCAATGGGAATGTTCAGTATTCACGGAGTACATTCTTGTGAGGCGGTTCGTCACTTGACCCCTCGAAGAGGGCCAAAATGCGATGGCGCATCGAGCCGTTCGTAGTCTGCATACCATTCGCAGCTTCCGGCGTAAATTTTCCCCACCCCGCCGTTGATCAGGAAGAGTTTGCATGGAACGCCATACTCGATGGAAGCGCCTGCAGGTAGGTCCTTCTCCGAGACCGGGAGCTCGTCGATGGTGAGATCATTAAATTCATACGGGAGCTCCATGTGGCGAACTCTCGAGAACAGCACGTCGATTCGCCTGTCCATGCCATCTCGCTGCCCGCTTCGCAGTAAAAGCTGCGCATAGCTGAACGTGTAGTGCCAAACCTGAAAGCTGCGTTCCCAGCCAGCGATCCGCATTCTTGATGCTCCGTTGTCTCCGGTGAGGCAAGGGTTTACCCAATCGAAGCAACGCTATCCGTGGTCACCCAGCGACGATGAGCGGGTCGGACTTCGGCTGAGGCGTTGTTAGACGTATCCACCAAGGCGGGCGGCAGGAACTGCAATGTGTCACTCGCGAACCGTTTAGGGTCCGTCGGTCATCCCTGCAGCCGGCGTGCCGCTCCCGGGGCTCGCCGCTACGGAAGCCATGCTGACGTGACGGCCTCCGACATCACCGACCAAGCGCTCGGTGACGCCCGTCGGCCGGACTTGGTCGCAAGCGGTTGCCATGACGTCACCGCCCGGTACCGAGGTTCTGGGGAGACGTGGCCAGTGCCACACCATTGCGTCGCTCCGCACCCACTTCACGAACGCGCCCACGGACAAGGCCCGGCGGCAAGGCGCTCAGACAGGCACAGCCACAGTCCTCCGGGTGACCTCGACCAAGATCGTCGCCCGGATTTCTCCAAAACGATCACCCGAGACGCAGAAAGGGCCTGACCCGCGATGCGGATCAGGCCCTTGACCTGGTCTTACAGCTGTCGGGGTGGCGGGATTTGAACCCACGACCTCTTCGTCCCGAAGCAATCTTGGTAGCCGTCAGGCCAGGCAAGCGTAGTGCGCCGACCTGCGCCGACTGTCCCTGAACGTGCGTGGACGTGCGCCACCGTACGCGGTCGTTGTCACGCAGTTAGACACTCAGCCTTCAGGGCGCCCCCGACCTAATTTTGCTAGGTCGTGAGGGTAACCAAGATCAGGATCACGATCAGCGTCAGACGCACAGTCACTGTTGTGAGTTCCTGAGGGCTCCCGATGATGCACAGAGTGAGTACTGCGGACATGGGCCCCAGAGCGGCCACCTCCTGATCCAGCGCTCGGGCGACTGCCACACGCACACACTCCTGCGGTTGTCGTGGGCCGGCGGTAGCGTAGGGGTCGTTCATCTTGTCTCCAGACGTGATGGAACATCGCCCCCTGTTGCCGCAGGGGGCTTTCTCGTCCATCAGACTGGCGTCACAGAGGTTCCGGCGAAGTCAACAAAAAGCTGACGTCGGCCAGGCACAGTACTGCTATGAGCACCTCACCTTTCGAGGCCCGCATGCGCAACCTGCTCGTCGCGCGTTCTGCATCGGCCCTGTCGCTCGCCACTTCGCTTCTCAACCTGGCGGACCCCACGTCAGGGCATGCCAACTCGCCTCGTGCCTGGCCCGATGTCAGAGGTGAGATCAAGAACTTGGAACGGCTGAACTGCGCAGTGCATAGGCAGGGCGGGGTGTCGTGGGATGCACTTGCAAGTTTCTATGGCGTCTCTAAGCAGGCGGTGCACCGTCGCCTGTCCAAGGAAGTAGACGCAGGTGTCGAGTACGCACAGAAGTACATCGACATGCATGAGCGCGATGTGCATTTGGGTGTCATGTTTCTCAGTGTGGCGCCGGAGATCACCAGTGAGGGTTTGCTGCGAGGGGCCCAGCTACAGGCATCTGTCTGGAACCAGCGCCGCCGAGTGCCGGCGTGGTGGTGGAGCGAGGACTCCTGAACCTCTGCGGAGCCTCAGCCGTGCGTCGACAGGTGGGAGAGGCCGACGCCCGTCACCGTGGGACCCTTGGCAGTGAGCGATGGAGCGACGCGAGAGGAGCGGAAGTGCCGGAGGCCAGTCCGCGCGGAACCTACCTGGTCATCGCAGAGGCACTGCGAACCGACATCGAAGAGGGGGAGGGCATCGAGACCCTGCCGTCGGAAGCCGACATGATGCGGTCGCACGGCGTCGGCCGCAACACGATCCGTCGCGCCCTCAAGGTTCTCGAAGCCGACGGTCTTGTTGAGTCGGCCCCCGGAATTGGGTGGCGCGTCGCTAAGGGTGAGGACCGCCGGTCTCTCGCCGAGCGTATGACCGACGTGATCGCGGAGGACTCGCTGTCGGTGGGGGACACGTACCCGTCCGAAGCGAAGCTCTGCGAGCGGTTCGGCGCGTCTCGTACTGCCGTGCGTCGTGTCCTTGCCCAGATGGAGGGAAACGGCCTGCTCGTCACGGTCCACGGCAAGGGGCGAACCGTGCGCGCTCTCCCGACTCCCACCGGCCGGCCGTAGTCTTGGCCGCCATGGGACTGACTGAGTGGGCGTACGCGCTCTCTGAATCGTTGCTTTCCGATCCGCTCCCGCGCCGGTGGGCGCACTCGCTCGGGGTCGCCAAGCGCGCTCGCTCCCTGAGTCCGATTCTGGGGGGTGACGCGGAGCTGTTGGAGGCCGCCGCCGTGCTGCATGACATCGGTTACTCGCCGACCATTGCCGCCACGGGGTTCCACCCCTTGGACGGTGCGCGGTTCCTCAGGGATCAGGAAGGTGCGGACGAACGGGTTGTTCGTCTTGTGGCGCATCACTCCTGTGCCTTGCTGGAAGCGGAGGAACGCGGACTTCGGCAGGAACTTGAGGGCGAGTTCGAGCTAGAGCGCCCCGACCTGGTCGACGCCTTGCTCTACTGCGACATGACGACGACGCCGGACGGCACGCAGACGACGCCGACTGAGCGGTTGGATGAGATCGTGCAGCGATACGGTCCCGACACGATCGTCGGGCGGTTCATCCAGCGCGCGGCCCCCGAGATCCATGCAGCCTCGAAGCGCGTAGGGGAGCGGATGGCGGACGCCTCCGTTGGTGGTCAGCCGATGTAGGGCTCTCGCCGCGCGGCATCGAGACCGTGCCGGATGCGCAACATCATCGAAGGGTGGATGTCCAGCCCGTCAAGGTCCGCCGGATCAATCCAGCGGACCTCTTTCGATTCGCTGCTTGTCCGCAGAGAACCGCCGACCGGGTGGGCCCGGAAGCAGATGGAGAACTGTTGCCGGACCTCGCCGTCGTCGTACGCCAACACGTGCTCGGGGTCGGTGTAGAGCCCGACGATGTTGTCTACCTCAACGTCGATGCCGGTCTCTTCACGTACCTCACGAACGACCGTGTCCGCGATGCGCTCGCCGATGTCGTGGCCACCACCGGGCAGGGCCCAAAGGTCGTTGTCGGTCTTGTGGATGAGCAACAGCCGTCCCGCATCGTCCCGGACAACCGCCGTCACCGACGGGACCACCGAGTTGGCCTCAGGGGCGTGCGGGTCGCGGAAGTAGTCAATCCGGCTCATCAGCGTGTGCCTTCCCAATCGGCGGGTGACGAGATCGGGCGAGCCGACTGCCACACCTTCTCAACGCTCTCAGCGTAGGCGTCGAAGAGTTCACCGCCGGGGACGCGTCGCAGGTGGAGCACGGGAGCCATGTAGGCGCCCACCCCGTAGAGGTGGCCGTTCGCCAGCATCTCGTCATCGGCCCGGTAGATCGAGTTGTAGAGCGTGGTGCCATGCAAGCGGAACTCGACACCCGGGATACCGAAGAGCGGGCCGTAGTTGACGAGGGCGTTGCGAATCTTGCCCGCCATCGCGGCGCCGATCCCTTCGTCGTCGCCCCTCACGGCCACGGCCGGCGAGTCCGGTTCTCCCAGCATGAAGCGGATGGGGACTCCGTCAGCCGCCTTCTCTTTCACGATGCGGTGAAACGTCGCGTCCTCGGTGAGCCAGAACCCCGAGTACACCAGTAGGTCAAACTGCCGGGTCGCCTTGGAGTACAGGTTGGTCCACAGAGTCTGCATCACGACGGACCGGTGCGGATACAGCCTGACCAACTCTGCGTTGCCGGTTGCGGTCACTTCGGCTGACGTGCGTTCGTCCGGCCAGAGGTACGAGACTTCGCACTTCAGAAGTGAGGCGGTCGCGTACTGGAAGCGGCGATACGGCTTGCGGTCCGGGTCGTTGATCCAGCGTTCGACCGTCTTGGCCGAGACACCGAGACGTTCGGCGACCTCATCAAGGGTCAGGCCCAAGTCGACTATCGCGCCGCGCAGTCGCTCGTTCGCCACGTCCAACCTCCGCTCACTCGGGACGACTTGGTACGACTTCACGCTAGCTAAGAACGACCTGAGTCGTACAGGTGCGAAGTCGAGCGTCGCGGTCGTCGGCGCCACTCTGTAGGTACATCGAGCGCGAGGGGCGCGCGAACTCCAACAGCCGAAGGGCTTGACGGGGCGAACTCCCCTCTGCAAGATGAGGAACACGTAATACATGTTCCTCTCGATCGGAGGGCTTCGGCGATCCGATCGAGCGCACGAAACGGGCCCCGAGAGGGGTCATGAGGCCCCGCTTCGGCGGGGGCGAGGGACCCGGGGCCCTTGGCACTCCCGGAGGGCTTAGACCGAAAGGTCACGTCTCCATACGCCTGAAACGGGAGCCCGTGTTCCCGAAGGAGACAGCGCATTACCTCACCTCGCCGCCGTGCTTCGGCCCGGCGGCCGGCTGCCTCCCTCGCTCGTCTCGTACGAGCGGGGCTGAGGGGAGCCGGAACAGTGCCCAACCTCCCGTCGCACTCGCGGCCCGGCTTTCCGGGCGGTCGCCTCTCGCCAAAGACCGCGACCGCACCGGCATCCCTTCGACGTCAGGAGTTTCGTCATGCGTATGCGCACCTTTGTTGGGGGCCAAGAGGCCCACGGTGAGGCCGAGTTCGCTGAACTGGCCCTCGGTATCGACACCGACCTGTTCCGGGGCCCGCTGGAGTTCGAGACGGACGACGAGCGTGCGGCCCGTGAGGACGCGGCCCGTGACGTGCTCGCCGACCTGGTCGCGATGGGCGAGGCCGGTGACGAGATCGCCGGTTGGGACGCCCTGTACGCCGACGCGCTGACCCGTACGGTGCCCTTCCTGCGTGCCGCTCGCGGTCACTGGACGGGGACGGGGGAAGCGGCATGAGCGTCGTGACGCAGAACCTGACGGCCGCGCACGCTGAGGTGAAGGCGGAGATCGCGCGGACCGACGCCAAGACGGCGCTGTTGCTGGCGTTCGTCGGAGCGGTGCTCGCCGGTGCGTGGACGGTCGCCCGTGACCTGCCGCTGAACGTCCCCGCGTACGTGGCGGGTGGGTGCGGGTTGGCGCTGCTGATCGGGGCGGCCGGACTGTTGCTGCGGTCGGTGCGCCCCAACATCAAGGGACGGCACGGTTTCCCGCTGTGGGCAACGCTCACGGCGCAGGAGATCACGGATGTTGCCGCGTCCCGGGACCTCGCCGCCGACATCGCGGGCCTGTCCCGTCTGGCGGTCGCCAAGTTCGCCTGCCTGCGCCGCGCGGTCGACGCGACGTGCGCCGGTGGCGCTCTGCTCATCCTGGCCGTGGTGTTCGCCCTGGGAGGTGCGGCATGAGCGAGACTCGCAAGCCGCTGACGAAGGTTCAGATCGGTGTCCTGACGGCCGCGTTCGTGCCCATGCTCGCCACGGGCGTGATCGGCGGTATCGGCACCTACAGCAACATCGGGCACGCCTACGGCAAGGGAACCGCGCTCGGTGCCCTCGCCGCCGGCGAGGGCGCCACGGCCGTTCTGGCGCTCGTGCTGCTGGGACTGACCATGTTGGGGCAGTCCTCGCCCCGTGTCGTACGGATCGGGTTGTGGGCACTGCCGGCCGCCGCCGCCGTCATGGGTGCCATGGCCGCGCCGGACCCGGGGCGCACCGTGATCTACGCCCTGACCCCGATGGGCATGTCCGTGTCGGCGGAGGGCATGGCGTTCCTCGCCCGCCGGATCGTCGTCCACACCGACGGCCGCGACGCGGAGAACGAGCGGCGCACCGCCGACATCGTGCAGGCCCTCGCCTACCACCGCGCCCGTGCCGCTCAGCACCCGGTCAGCCGGGTGCGGAAGCGGTCGGATCGGGCGTCTTGGCGTCTGGCCCGCAAGGTCGGGATCGGGGACGCGGCGCTCGGATCGAGGCTGCTGGATGTCCAGCGCGACCGGATCACCGCCGGTGCGGATGCCGCGCTCGCGTCGATGTTCGGTGGCACGACCCCCGCCCTCACCCCGATTTCCGACGCAGACACGAATGCGGAGGAATCTACCGAGACCATGAGGAATCGGTCTATGGCTGACCTGCGGGAATCGACCCCGGCGCCGTCAGTGGTGCTGACCCGATTCCCCGCGCCCGATCCGGTGGCGGTCGACTTCATCAAGTCGACGCTCCCCTTCAAGCCCGCCCCGGCGATCGCCTCGCCGGTCGACCCGGTGAGCGTCGACCCCGCCCCGACCGGAGGGCGGACGGTGGCGGCCGACTCCCCCCGATCCCGTCGGGCGACCGGCAAGGTTCCTGACGTGGCCCGGTCGCCCCGGCCGAAGCGCACGACGGAACAGTTGCTCGCTGAGGCCCGCACCGCGACCGCCGATTGGCCCGACAACCGGATCACGGCAGAGGGCATCCGCCGCGAGGTCCACACCTCGCCGGCAAACGCGCGGATGCTGCGGGACACGATCCTCGCTGAGCGCGCCGCCGGCGCTGAAGCCGCGTGAACAGGCTGACCCTCGCCGACTGCTTCGACCCCGCTGGCGAGCGCTTCGGCATCCCCACCTACCCGTGGCGCTACGCCCCCGACGACTTGGCCACCCGCCGCCAACTCCGCATCCGTGGACTGCGGCCGGGAGGTCAGGACATCGCGGCACAGATCCTGAGGCCACGCCGTCGGCGCGAACCGCTGACCGCGTACCTGTACCGCGTCGACCTCGCCCGGCCGGTGCGGCCGATGACCCCGGCGAGGTGGGCGGCGCTCGCCAAGGCCAATGCCGCCCGCCGCCGCTGCCCCGAGTGCGGCCAGGACGCCGGATACGTCATTCCGCCCACGCTCGGAGCCTGCGTGACCTGCGCCTTTCCCGAAGAACAGCGCGCCGCTTGAACCACACGAACCCGGGTCCGGCCGCCCGACCTTCCACAGCAAGCCGGCTGGCCCCTTCGACTCCCGAAGGAGTAGGTACATCGTGACGGAAACCACCGCCTTCCCGCCCCCGGAGGACCCGGAGGGCACCGAACAGCCGACGGCCGACATCGTGCCGTTCCCCCTGAAGAAGACCGACCCGACCGACCCGGCCGCGCCCGGCGAGGGCGAGGCCAAGCCGGGGGAGTGGGAGGCCGAACTCCCCGACACCGACGACCCGGAGGCCGACGGCCTGAGCGAGGGTGCCCCGGTCGACCCGCCGCGCGAGGTCTACCCGCCCTCGGTCGCGGAATGGATGGAGGCCAAGGACAAGGCCCGGATGCCGGTCCTGCCGGACTGGGTGAAGCTCCCTGATCAGCGCACGGCCGTCCGCAAGTGGGCCGTCCGGCACTACTCCGCCGTGGTCGGCTACCACGCCGTGCGGCTGCCGCTGGTCTACACGCCGAAGATCTGCGTGTACTCGCCGCGCGGCGCGTGGCGGTGGTCGACCGCGATCGGCCGGTGGGTGTTCGACGCGGAGGGCAAGACGCTGCGGCTCGCGTCCGTGGCCAACGAGGACGCGGCGGAATACCTGAAACTCTCCCGTCAGCGCAACGACCGCGTCCGGCTGCGAGGGATCGTGGCCACGCTGGGCGGGTTCATCGGTCTCGCCGCCGCGCTGACCCTGTACGTCATGGCGCCGTCGTGGCTGCTCATGCTGGCCGTGGCCACGCTGACCACCACGCTCGGTGTGGTCGGGGCGCCGGCGGACCGGCCGCTGATCGACATGGCGAAGGTGACGTTCCGCAAGCGCAAGCTGTCTTCCGACATCGTCATCCGCGCGCACGAGGCGTCCGGGCTGACCACCAAGGATCAGACGATCGCGTTCCCGCGTCCGATCGGCCGGGACGGGGACGGCTGGCGTGTGGTCGTGGATCTGCCGTACGGCAAGACGTTCGAGGACGCGATGAAGGCTCACGCTCGTCTTGCCTCCGGTATGGACATCGCCCCCACTCAGCTCTTCCTCGACAAGGACGAAACGAGTGGCCGGCGAGTGTCGTACTGGATCGCCGACCGTGACCCGCTCGCCGTGCCGTCGGGCAAGTCGCCGCTGTTGGGGGCGACGCGGGTGGACTTCTGGAAGCCGTTCCCGTGGGGTGTCGACGAGCGGGGCAACCCGGTCATGGCCACGATGCTGTGGCTGTCGCTGCTGGTGGGCGCCGTGCCGCGTCAGGGCAAGACGTTCTCCGCCCGCACGATCGCGCTCGCCGCCGCGTTGGACCCGTACGTCAGGCTGTACGTGTTCGACGGCAAGGCGTCGCCGGACTGGCGGGCGTTCACGAAGGTCGCTCACCGGGTCGGGTTCGGCATCGTCCCGAAGAACGGGATCGACCCCGTCTCGCATCTGCTGACCTCGCTGCGCGAGTTGAAGGCGGACGTCGAAGACCGGTACCACCGGCTGTCCGAACTGCCGCTGCACGTCTGCCCGGAGGGCAAGCTCACCCCGGAGATCAGCCGGGACAAGAAGCTGAACATGCCCCTGACGCTGTTCGTGGTGGATGAGGTGCAGGAGTACCTGACCCACCCCGAGCACGGCAAGGAGATCCTGTCCCTGATGGTCTACCTCGCCCGGGTCGCCCCCGCGGTGGGTGTCTCGGTGATGACGGCGACGCAGAAGCCGGACGACAAGGCGTGCCCCTCGGAGCTGCGTGACCAGCATCAGGCCCGGTTCGCCCTGCGGGTCGGCGCCTACCAGGTCTCCGACACCATCCTCGGTGCCGGGTCGTACTCGGAGGGCCTGGACGCGTCCAAGCTGCTGAAGTCCCACAAGGGCGTGGGTCTGCTCAAGGGCATGTCGGACGACTCGGGGATCGTGCGCACGTACCTCGCCGACGGCCGCGACGCCGAACGCATTCTCAGCCGCGCCGCCGCGCTGCGCGAGGCCGAGGGAACGCTGTCCGGCGACGCGGCCGGCGAGGCCCCCGCCCCCGAGACGTCCGCGACCATCCTGGACGACGTGGCGGCCGTGCTGGGCAAGGGCGAGGCCAAGGTGTGGTCGGAGACCATCGTGGACCGGCTTGCCGAACTGCGCCCGGAGGTCTACGGGCCGTGGGCGGAGCTGGAGGCCAAGCCGAAGGCGGAAGCGCTCACCGCCGCGCTCAAGCCGTTCGGGATCGGCACGGTGCAGATCAGCCGCCGCATCGACGGCGAACAGCTCAACAAGCGCGGCATCAAGCGCGAGGACATCGCCGCCGCGATTACGCACCGCAACCAAAAGAGGGACGCCGGATAGGTCTCACAGCCTGCTACCGGTAGCGGCAGACGTCGCTACCGGTAGCAACCCTGCTAGCGACCAAAACCGCCCCTGATCAGGCCGCTAGCAGATAGCGGCCGACCTGCGGAAACCCCTCGAACCCCCTCTGAGAGGCCCCTGATGAGCCTTGCAGCGCTCGCTACCGCATTCCCCCTGATCGTCACCCTCGGTTACGTCGTCAAGTGCTGGCTGAGCCCGTTCGGCGACTGCCGCAAGTGCGCCGGTATGGGCCACGCCCTCACCAGCGACCGCAAGGGCAAGCCCAAGCGCGGCAAGGACTGCCGCCGCTGCCACGCCACCGGCAAGCGCATACGCGTCGGCCGCTGGATCTACAACCGCGCCGCGCGCACCTACCGCGCCGGCACCCGCTGACCCCGCCGGGAGGCCCCATGGAAATCACCATCTCGCTCGTGCTGCTGCTCGCCGTCGGCGTCGCGCTGCTGCTGCGCTTCCGCGCGGTCGGCGCCGGTGCGGCCGTCGTCGTCGCGCTCTTCGGCTTCTACCTCGCCGGCACCGACGCGGCCGACACCGTCAACCAGCTCGTCACCGCCGTCACCGGCGCCCTCGCCGACGCCGGCCGCTAGAAGGGAGACCAGCACCGTGAACGAACCCACCGCGTACGGCCGTCCGGCCGGACACGAGACGGCGGCCGTGGAAGTCCACACCCCCACCCCGCTCACCCCCGCCCACACTGTCCCGCTCATGCCCATGCAGCCGGGCACCATCCCGGCCGTGACGAGCGTCGTCCTGCCGGACGGCCGCGTCGTCACCGGCTACGCCATGGAGTCCGCCAAGCCCGAACCGGTCACGCACAAGCCGGCCGTCTCCCGCGCGGCGGTGAACATCGCGCTCGGGGGCGTCGGGTTCCTCGCCGTGTGCGGCGGACTACTCATGCTCACTGCCTTCATCACCGCCCTGACCGCCCTGGTGACCCAGCTCGTCATCCTCGCCGCCGTCGTCTTCGGCGGGTGGATCGCCGTGCAGGTGTTCAGCGCGAGCGGCCACGGCGGCGGGACGACGGTCAACATCCGCAAGGCCGTCATCAAGCGCAACAAGTTCTACGGCTGATAGGGGCCCCCGTGTTCGAGATCCGCGTCATCTGCGACCCCGCCGACACCGACCGCGTCACCACCGCACTCACCACCACGTTCGCCACCGGCGACGTGCGCCGGTACCCGACCCGCGACGGCAAGCGCACCCGCCTCTACCTCACCGCCGACCACCGCCCCACCCCGGCGGACTGGCCCACCCCCGAGCGGGCGTACGCGAACGCCCCCGGCATCAACAGCGAGATCGGATGGACGGCCCGCTTCCTCGCCGATGCCGAGTGCTACAGCGAGTTGGACCGGGAGTTCTACCTCCGCAAGGCCGCCCTGCTCGACCGCATCGCCCTGCTTGACGAGCCCGGCGTCACGGGCGGCGACGCCGCTGAGACCGCCGAAGCGGCGGCCGTGTTCCTGCTCGACATGGACCAGCCGGGCGTGATCTGCGACCCGCGTGCCTACGTCCGCCAGCAGTACGCCCTCATGGCCACCGACAACCAGTAGCTACACCCGGGCGGGCGCCTCTCGCCAAAGACCGCGCCCGCCCGGTTCTCCGTCCCTTCGACAGAAACAGGAGACCCCCAGCATGACCCAACCCATCCCGATCCGGCGAGGTGCCTCCCGGCCGCGTCTGCTGGACCTGTTCTCGTGTGCCGGTGGTGCCGCGATGGGCTACCACCGCGCCGGTTTCAACGTGGACGGTTGCGACATCGCCGACCGCCCGAACTACCCCTTCCCCCAGCACCGGGGCGATGCCCTCGCCTACCTCGCCGACCTGATCGCGTCGGGCGAGATCCACCGGTACGCGTTCGTCCACGCCTCCCCGCCGTGCCAGCACGGATGCGCCCTGACCGTGGGCACCAACGCCTCACAGGGATGGGGCCGCACGCACGTCGACCTGGTGGCCCCCGTCCGTGACCTCTTGGAGCGGACCGGGCTGCCGTACGTCATCGAGCAACCGAACGGCCGCGCCGAGATCCGCAAGGACCTGACGCTGTGCGGGGAGATGTTCGGTCTCGGGGTCATCCGGCACCGCAACTTCGAGTTGGGCGGCTGGAACACCGAGCGGCCGGCGCACGTCCCGCACCGGGGCCGCGTACGCGGGTACCGGCACGGCCGGTTCTATGACGGCCCGTACGTCGCGGCATACGGCAACGGCGGCGGCAAGCCGTCCATCCCGGAACTTCAGTCGGCCATGGGGATCACGTGGACCGAGGTGCGGGAGGAACTGACGGAGGCGATCCCGCCCGCCTACTCAGAGTTCATCGGCCGTGCCTACCTCGCCGCCACGGCGACGCTGGGGGAGGCGGCATGAATGCGACGCCTGAACCCCTGCGGGTTGCCCTCGCTCTCGCGGCGGCCGGTGTCCCGGTCCTGCCTCTGAGGCATGGCAAGCTCCCGTTCGGCAACTGCCGTGCCTGCAAGAACAGCACGTGCGGCGACCGGCCGAACATGAAGAACCCCGGCCCTTGCCGGTGTCCCGCGCCGTGCCATGCGTGGGCCGCTGCGACCACCGACCCGCACGTCCTCACCTCGCCTGCGTGGGCGCCGGTGTGGCGTGAGGCGGTGGCGGTCGCCTACCACCCCGGCGGGGCCGGGCTGACGGTGGTCGACCTGGACGACACGGCGGCCGTCACGTGGGCCCGCGAGACCCTGCCCGCCACCCGCACCGTGCCGACGACGCGGGGCGAGCACTGGCTCTACCGGGGCGTCATGCCGTCGTCGAACGCGGTCCGCCCGGGTGTCGACATCAAGTCGGCGATGCAGTACGCCCGTTGGCTCGGTCCCGGAACCGGCCGTATGGCCGTTCTCCCGGCGGCCGTCCTCGCCCTGGCGGTGAAGGAAGACACCACCCCCGCCCTGGGGGAGGTGGCCTCTTCTCTCCCGACGCGCGCCACGTGGTCGCGGCAGGTGGCTACCGGGTGCCGCCACACCGAGCGCTACGTCCGCACCGGCCTGGAACGCGGCCTCGCGCTGGTACGGGCCCGCACCGAATCCGGCGCCGGCTCACAGGCGTTCGGCGTCGCCCGGTTCCTCGCCGCACAGCACACCGGGTGCCCGGGACCGTGCGGCCTCGCCGCGATCGGCGAGGAGATCGTGACGGCCGCCGTCTCCGTGGGCGTCCCGGAGGCCTACGCGCGCCGCGCGGTCGCCAACGGCCTTGAGACGGCTGTGGAGCGTGCGGCATGAACAAAGCATCCCGAACCCCCACGAACGTCCCTCAGGGCGCCGTACAGGGCTCGCCACGGCCGACCGTGGGCGAACCGAAGGTCGCCGCCCGCAAGGGCGTCCTTTCTGCCGTTGGTTCTGACCCGCAGACGGTCACCATCACCGGCATCACACCGGGGCTTCAGATCCAGTGCGAGGGCGTACCCGTCGCGGACTGGCTCTGTGCCTGCGGGCACCACGAACGCGCCCGGGGCCGCGCCGCCGTCATCAGGCTGACCGCCCGCGTCCGCGTCGGCGTCTGCCCCCACACCACCGCCGAAGGGAGGGCGGCCTCATGACTCCACAGCCTGTGGACAGCCCCGACCTGTGGGCCGGACTGCCCACCCTGGAAGACCCGCCCGGCGAGGACGACGCGACCCCGGACGTGTGGGAGGACCCCATCCCCCTCACCGGCCGCCGCGAGCGTCCGCCGTTCCCCGCCCACGTCCTCCCTGCTTGGTTGGGGGAGTTCGTGGCGGCCGTGGCGGAGGAGACGCAGACCCCGGTGGACCTCGCCGGTTCGATCGCCCTCGCCGTGCTCGCCACGGCGGCCGGCGGCCGGTCGGTGGTCCACGTGCGCGGCAACTGGCGCGAGCCCACCAACCTCTACACCGTGGTGGCGCTCCCGCCCGCGAACCGCAAGTCGGCCGTCTTCGCGCTGCTGACCAACCCCCTGTATGAGGCGGAGAAGCAGCTCAAGACCGCGATGAAGCCGGTGATCGTGGAAGCGGAGCTGACGGCGAGGTTGGCCAAGGAAGCAGCGGACAAGGCCGCCGCCAAGGCCGCGTCCGCCGACGGCGACAAGCGCGAGGACATGGTGGCCACCGCCGTCGGTCTCGCGCAGACCGCCGACACGCTCACCGTCCCCGCCGAACCGGTGCTGTTGGCGGACGACTCGACACCCGAGACGGTCACCTCGCTCATGGCCGAACAGGGCGGCCGGCTGTCGGTGATGAGCGCTGAGGGCGGCATCTTCGACATCATCGCCGGCCGCTACTCCGGCGCCCCCAACATGGAAGTCTTCCTCAAGGGACATGCAGGGGACCGGCTGAGGGTGAATCGGCAGACCCGCCGCGAGTACATCGACGCCCCCGCCCTGACCATCGGCCTCGCCGTACAGCCGGACGTACTGCGAGACATCGGCAAGGTGAAGGGGTTCGAAGGACGCGGACTACTGGCCCGCTTCCTGTACTCCCTCCCCACGTCGACGGTCGGCGAACGCGAGATCATCACCGACCCGGTCCCGGAAGAGACGGCCGCCGCCTACACCGCCCGGGTCGTCGACCTCACCCTGTCCCTGGCGGAGTGGACCGACCCGGCCGTCATCCAGCTCACCCCGGAAGCGGATGCGGCCCTGATCGCCTATCAGAAGCGCATCGAACCGCAGCTCAAGGCGCGCGGCGGCAAGCTGGGCCACATCTCCAACTGGGCCGGGAAGCTCGCCGGGGCGACCGCCCGTATGGCCGCGCTGCT
The DNA here is from genome assembly GCF_055591085.1 of Streptomyces sp. NPDC041713. Lineage (NCBI taxonomy): Bacteria > Bacillati > Actinomycetota > Actinomycetes > Kitasatosporales > Streptomycetaceae > Streptomyces > Streptomyces sp. NPDC041713. The sequence continues at coordinate 184,448 of NZ_JBVIZY010000003.1, read as the reverse complement.
GCACCTCGCCGAACACGGCGGCAACGGCTACGCCCACCCGGTCACCGAGGCCACCATGCACGCGGCCATCGAGCTGGGGGAGTACTACACCGCCCATGCCCTCGCCGTGTTCGACGTCATGGGCGCCGACCCGGTCCTGTCCCGGGCCCGCAGCGTGCTGGAAGCGCTGAGGGACAACGGATGGGAGGACGTCAGCCGGCGGGACGTGTTCAGCGTCTTGTCCCGCAGCGAGGTGCCCACCGTCGCCGACCTGGAACCCGCCCTCGCGCTGCTGGAAGACCACGGATACCTGCGGTCCTACCAGCCCGAGCGCACGGGCAAGCGCGGACGCCCCCCGGCGCCCCGCCTACTCGCCCACCCGTCCCTGCGCCACGGCGGCCGGTGACCCCACCCGCACAAACCGCGAAATCGCAAAAACCCTGGATACCCCGCTGACCTGCGATGGGAACCCGCCCGACCCCGGACGGGGGCCCGTCGCACAATCCCGCGATATTCCGCAAAAAAGCCGAGCACGACCCGACCCCCGGGGTCGGTCGACGGCCGCCCCTGATTTTTGCGGAATATCGCGGGTTTCTGCGGAGCACTCCTCACCGCCTCCCGCGCGCCGCATCACCGCAGGCCAACGGCCGGTCCCGGCTTTTCTGCGGATTTTGCGGTTTGTGCGGAGCACTTCCCCTCAGGAGACGCCATGACCCTCGCCTCTCCGGAGCGAGCCACGAACGTCGAACCCGTCCTCTACAAGATCTCGGACGCCGAACGCGCCCTGAGGCTGAGTCGCACCGTGATCTACGGCCTGATACGCACCGGACGCCTCCGCACTGTCAAGGAGGGACGTGCCCGGCGCATCCCCGCATCCGCCATCCATGAGTACACCGCGCTGTTGGAGCGCGAGGCAGGAGAGAGCAAGTGAGCAAGCGCCGCAGCCGAGGAGACGGCGGCCTTCACTGGGACGACAAGCGCCAACGCTGGATTGCCACGGCCAGTCTCGGTTTCGACCCGAGCGGCAAGCGGATCGTGAAGCGCGCCAGCGGCAAGACCAAGACCGCAGCCAAGGACAAGCTGAAAGAGGTGCTCCGGGACTACGAGGACGGTCTTGCGATCGCGCCCACCGGCTACACGGTCAAGGACGCGGTGACGGACTGGCTCGCGTACGGGTTGAACGGCCGGGACGCCGGGACGGTCACGACGAACACGATCCTGTGCAACACCCACGTCGTCCCGGCCCTGGGGGCCCGGAAGCTCCGGGACCTCAGCGCCGACGACGTTGACAAGTGGCTCGCCGACAAGGCGAAGGTACTGAGCACCCGTTCTCTGGAAGCGATCCGCTCGTGCCTGAACCGTGCGGTGAAGCGGGCCATGGCGCGGGACAAGGTGAAGCGCAACGTCGTGGAACTGTGCTCGGTCCCTACCGGCCGCCCCGGGCGTCCGTCGAAGTCCCTGACGTTGGCACAGGCGGAGGGGGTGTTGGATGCGGCGGCGGACTCCCCGCTGTATGCCTACATCGTGGTGTCCCTCCTCACCGGTGGCCGCACGGAAGAGGTCCGCCCCTTGCGTTGGGATCACGTCGACCTCGACGGCGACCCCATGGCGACCCCCGTGATACCGCCCCATATCGCCGTGTGGCGCTCGGTCCGCAGCACCGGAGACACCAAGACGCGCAAGTCCCGGCGGACACTCGCACTGCCGGGACGCGCCATTGACGCGCTCAGGATTCAGTGGGAACGCCAGGGGTGGCAGCGTCTCGCGGCCGGCGACAACTGGAAGGAGAACGGTCTCGTCTTCACGTCCGCCGTGGGGACGGAGCTGGACTCTGCCAACGTGCGGCGCGAGTTTCGCCGGGTGCTCGCGCGGGTCGACGGGATCACGGCTGAGGAGTGGACACCGCGAGAGCTGAGGCAGACGTTCGTGTCGATCCTCTCGGACGGCGGCATGCCGATTGAGGAGATCTCCCGGTTGGTCGGCCACTCCAGTACGGCCGTCACCGAAGAGGTCTATCGGAAGCAGATCCGCCCGGTGATTCAGTCCGGCGCGACCGCGATGGACGGCATCTTTGGCGCCGTTCCGAAGCGACAGTCACGCAGTTAGTCACTCACAGCAAATCAGGCCCGGTGCTGATCTCTCAGTACCGGGCCTGACCTGGTGTTTCTCTGTCGGGGTGGCGGGATTTGAACCCACGACCTCTTCGTCCCGAACGAAGCGCGCTGCCAAGCTGCGCTACACCCCGATGTCGTTGCTCCGCGATCTGCTGTGCAGGTCGTGGCGACATCGATTACTTTAGCGGACCGGCGCCCTGAGACGAAATCCGGTTTTCGCGGGCCCCTGGCACCGGCCCCGGGGGCGAGGGCGGATCCGGTCGAGCGTGACGATGAGCAGGGCCAGGGCGTAGAAGGCCAGGCCGAAGATGGCGGAGTTGATCAGGACGCCCGCGTAGCCGTGCAGGTCGACGTCCAGGAACGGGTACGGGTAGCGGGTCGTCGGGCCCGGGGACATCAGGGGGCCGCGGGCCAGGGCGAAGGCCAGGTACGCGAGGGGGTAGAGCAGCCACAGGCCCGCGTGGCGCAGGCGCAGGCCGCCCGGGGCGGTCAGCAGCAGCCAGTCGAGGGCAACCGCGATCGGCGTCACCGTGTGCAGGAGCTGGTTCGCGGCCGCGTGCCAACCGGTCAGCGTCGCCGCGTCCGTCATCGAGAAGCCGCTCGTGTCGTCGGCGAGGACCAGGTGGTAGACGAGACCCGTGATCGCGATGTAGAGCAGCGTGCCGCTGGACACCCAGGCCGGCAGCGGCCGCCGCCCCCGCCACGCCCGCCACCCGGAGAGACCGAGCACCGCGGCCACCGCCATGTTGCTCTGGACCGTGAAGTAGCTGAGGACCCGCAGCGGGTCGCCGGTGTCGGCCAGGTCGATCACGATCCCGGTCACCGCGGCCAGCGCGATCAGCCCCCGGAAGACGGCCACCCGAGGCCGCCGCACCCGTGGCACCACCGCCTCCGCGGGGGCACCCGGACGTACCGGATGGGGCTGGCGTGCGGAACGTACGGGGCGTATCGGGGCAACCATCCCCCCACGGTAAACAGCGTTCCGCGCGGATGCGTGCCACGGAGGTGCGGGGAGAGCCGTGAAGGGGCGGGCGGCGGGGTGGGGTCCGCCTCAGCCCCGCCCTCGCCTCAACCCCCTCAGCCTTCCCGCCCCGTCAACGTCAACAGCGTCGCCTCCGGAGGGCACGCGAACCGCATCGGCGTATAGCGGTTCGCGCCGCAGCCTGCCGACACGTGGAGGTACGACGTCCGGCCCTCCGCCTCATGCGTGGAGAGGCCCTTCACGCGGGCCGTGTCCAGGTCGCAGTTGGTGACCAGGGCGCCGTAGAAGGGGATGCAGAGCTGGCCGCCGTGGGTGTGCCCGGCGAGGATCAACGGGTAGTCGTCCGCGGTGAACGCGTCCAGGGAGCGCAGGTACGGGGCGTGCACGATGCCCATCGAGAAGTCCGCCCCGGACACCGGGCCGCCCGCCACGCGCGCGTACCGGTCGCGCTTGATGTGCGGGTCGTCCACACCTGTGAGCCCGATCTCGTAGCCGTCGATCTTCAGCGAACCCCGCGTGTTCGTGAGGTTCACCCAGCCCGCCGCGTCGAAGCCGTCGCGCAGCCCCTCCCACGGGTTGTGGATGACGCCGACCGCGGGCGGGTTCCCGTTGAGGCCGTGCTTGCCCTGCATCTTCTCCAGCAGGTAGCGGGCGGGGTTGCGCGGCTTGGGGCCGTAGTAGTCGTTCGAACCGAAGACGTACGCCCCGGGGAACTCCATCAGCGGGCCCAGCGCGTCCAGCGTCTCCGGGACGCCCTCCGGGTCGGACAGATTGTCGCCCGTGTTGACCACGAAGTCGGGGCGCAGCCCCGCCAGCGAGCGCAGCCACCGCTGCTTCTTGCGCTGCCCGGACACCATGTGGATGTCGGAGACCTGAAGGACCCGCAAGGGACGCATCCCCGCCGGCAGTACGGGCACCGTGACCCGCCGCAACCGGAACAGACGGGGCTCGACGCCCACGGAGTAGGCGAGGCCGGCCGCGGCCGTCGCCGAGATGCCCAGGGGTACTGCGTATCGCGCGCGCATATCCCCATCGTGTCAGACCCGGGCGCGTCCCGGCCCACGCGGCCCGTGGGGCGGCGGCGCCCCAACCCCCGTACCCGCCACCGGACTCCGTGCCCGCGGGAGAGCGAAGTGTCCGGGCACCCGTACCCGCGGGGGAGCGAAGTGTCCGGGGTGCCCGTGCCTGCGGGGGAGCGAAGTGCCCGGGCACCCGTGCCCGCGGGGGAGCGAAGCGCCCGGCCACCCGCGCCCGCGGGAGAACGAAGCGCCCGGGCACCCGTACCCGCCGGAGAACAAAGCGCCCCGCCACCCGTACCCGCAAGAGAACAAAGCGCCCCGGCACCCGTACCCGCCGGAAATGCGGGGGCAGGAAGCCCGCCGCACCTGCCACAATCAACCCATGACCACGCTCAAGTCGAAGCTGCAGGAAGACCTCACCGCCGCGATCCGGGGGCGCGACGAGCTGCGCTCCTCGACGCTCCGGCTGACCCTCACCGCCGTCACGAAGGAGGAGGTGGCGGGCACCGAGGCCCGTGAACTCTCCGACGACGACGTGCAGAAGGTCATCGCCCGCGAGGCGAAGAAGCGCCGTGAGGCGGCCGAGGCCTTCGGTCAGGCCGGGCGCACCGAGCAGGCCGAGCGCGAGAAGGCGGAGGGCGAGATCCTCGCCGAGTACCTCCCCAAGCAGCTCTCCGACGACGAGCTGCGGGACATCGTCGCCCAGGCCGTCGAGGAGGCGAAGGCCGCCGGTGCCGAGGGGCCGCGCGCCATGGGCCAGGTCATGAAGATCGTGAACCCGAAGGTCGCGGGCCTGGCCGAGGGCGGCCGCGTCGCCGCCACGGTCAAGAAGCTCCTCGCGGGCTGAGGTCCCGGTCGGCTGTACGTGAGTGAGGGCGCCCCCTGCTTCAGGGGGCGCCCTCACTCACGTACAGGACACGTGACCGCAGCGGCCCGGAGGCCGGCTACTGGGGCCAGCCTCCGATGCCACCCCAGTCACCGTTCCCGCCGCCTCCGTTCCCGTTCCCACCGTTTCCGTTCCCGCCGATGACCCCGGGCGGAAACTCCGGCCAGCCACCGCCGCCACCGTTACCTCCGCCGCCGTTGCCGCCGCCCCCGCCGACGCCACCATCGCCGCCGCCACCGTTACCGCCGCCACCAGGCGTTCCGCCCCCGCCGGGCTTGTCGTCGTGGCCGCCGCCGTGGTCCTCGTCCTCGTCCCGGTCCTTGTCGCCGCCGGGCAGGTGCACGTTGGCGAAGCCCGGCGCCGGCTTGCCCGCGAGGGCGCCGCTCATCGCGTCGCGCCAGATCGGACCCGGCACCTCGCCGCCGAAGACCTTGTCGTACGGGACGCCGCCGATGGTGATGCCGGTCATCCGGCGCTTGTGCAGCGGGTCGCCGACCCAGACCGCGCCCGCCATGTTCGGCGTGTAGCCGACGAACCAGGCGGCGTAGCGGTAGTCGGTCGTACCCGTCTTGCCCGCGCTCGGGCGGGAGCCGAGACCGGCCTGCTTGCCCGTGCCGTCCTCCACCACGCCCTTGAGGAGGGCGTTGACCGTGTCGGCGGTCTTCTGCGACATGGCCCGCGAGCACGTCGACTTCGGCACCGGCAGCGACTTGCCGCCGAGCGTGGTGATCGCCTCGATGGCGATCGGCGTGCAGTACGTGCCGCGCGAGGCGAACGTCGCGTACGCGCCCGCCATCGTCAGCGGCGACACCTCCTGGGTGCCGAGCGCGATCGACGGCGCCTGCATCAGCTCCTTGCCGTCGGCGCGCTCCACGCCCATCTTCTGGGCCATCTTCGTCACCGGGCAGATGCCGATGTCGCCGATGAGCTGCACGTAATAGGTGTTGACCGACTTCGCGGTCGCCTCGCGCATGCCGTACGGACCGACCTCGGACTCGTTCTCGTTGGTCAGCTTCGCGCCGCCGGTGTTGACCCACTCCTTGCCGCCACAGGTGGAGACCCGCTGCGGGTAGGGCATCTCGTACGGCGCCGAGTAGCTCTGCCCCGCCGACTTGCCGCCCTCCAGGGCCGCCGCCGCGACGATCGGCTTGAACGTCGAACCGGGCTGGTAGCCCGCGCCGCCTTGCATGTCGTCGTCGACCGAGAGGTTCATGACCGTCTCGTCCTTCTTGAAGCCGTACGGACGCGACTGACCCATGCCGAGGATCTTGCCGGTGCCCGGCTCGACGAGGGTGGCGGCGGTCGCCACGTCGTCGGTTTTGTACACGTGCTTCTTCATCGACGCCTGCACGGATTCCTGCGCCTGCGGATCCAGCGTGGTGCGGACCTTCAGGCCGCCGCGGTTCCAGACCTTGGCCCGCTCCTCCTTCGTCTTGCCGAAGACCGGGTCGCGCAGGAAGACCTCGCGCACGTAGTCGCAGAAGAAGCCGGCGCCCTTGACCGAGGTGATGCAGCCGTTCTCGGGCCGGCTCACCTTCAGGGTGATCTCGGTCTTCTTGGCGGCGTCCGCCTCCGCCTGCGAGATGTCGTGCGTCTCGGCCATCCGCTGCAGCACGACGTTGCGCCGCTTGGTGGCCTCCGCCGAGTCGTTGACCGGGTCGTACCGGCTGGGCGACTGCACGATGCCGGCGAGGAGCGCGGCCTCCTCCAGCTTCAGGTCCTTGGCGGGCTTGGAGAAGTACCGCTGGGCCGCGGCCTCGATGCCGTACGCCTGCTGCCCGAAGTAGGTGATGTTCAGGTAGTTCTTGAGGATGCGCTTCTTGCCCAGCTTCTCCTCGACCTGAATCGCGTACTTCAGCTCGCGGATCTTGCGGCCGAGCGTCTGCTGGGTGGCCTCGGCGACCTTCGTCGGGTCGTCGCCGGCCTCCTCGACGAAGACGTTCTTCACGTACTGCTGCGTGAGCGTGGACGCGCCCTGCGAGACGCCGCCGCTCTGCGCGTTCTGGTTGAGCGCGCGCAGGATGCCCTTGAGGTCGACCGCGCCGTGCTCGTAGAAGCGGGAGTCCTCGATCGCGACGATCGCCTTCTGCATGTACGGCGAGATGTCCTTGAGCGGGACGACCGTGCGGTCACGCGAGTAGACCGTGGCGATCTGACCGCCCTTGTTGTCGAGGATCGACGTGCGCTGACTGAGCGGCGGCTGCTTCAGATTGGCGGGGATCTCGTCGAACCCCTCGACCGAGCCCTTGGCCGCGAGGCCCAGCGCTCCGGCCGCCGGCAGCGCGATCCCGGCCAGCACCGCCCCCGCCAGGACACTGACTCCGAGGAACTTCGCGGCCTGCTGACTTGGTGACAGACCACCGCCCGAGCGCTTCTTTCCCATGAGGGCAGCCTAATCCGTACTTGAGTGCGTTCCGAGGGAGCGAGTGTTCCTCGGGATGTTCGCCCCGGCCGCCACAGCCGTACCACGGACGTTCCGATTCGCCGGACAGGCCTCAATGCCTTGGCCTAAGCTGCTCTCAACTGTCACTGCCGTGCGGTGCGGCACCAGCCCCTCTCCCTTCCCGGATCGAGCGGATTCCTGTCCGAATTCGCCTCTTGTGACGCGCGGCGTCCGTTGTGACTCAACTGAACTATCCCGGAATGCCGGTTTCCGCACGAATGTCGCCAGCTCACTCCGTCGGGTGATCTGCCGCTTACGCATAGTCCGTTCGGGCCATTCAAGATTGGGCCCGAAGGGGGTGTTGCGCTGTGCCCACCTTCCGTAACGTCCTCAACTGGCGGCGGTGAATATGCCGCTGCCGCCGTGGGGGAGCCTCGATTCGGGAGAGGACGGCGCCGGTATGGGCTGGGTAACCGACTGGAGTGCGCAGGCGGCCTGCCGCACTACCGATCCGGATGAACTGTTCGTTCAAGGAGCAGCGCAGAACAGGGCCAAGGCGGTGTGCACCGGATGCCCGGTGCGGACCGAGTGCCTGGCCGACGCGCTGGACAATCGCGTCGAGTTCGGCGTGTGGGGTGGCATGACGGAGCGAGAGCGCCGCGCACTGTTGCGCAGGCGTCCCACCGTCACCTCGTGGCGCAGGCTCCTGGAGACTGCGCGCTCCGAGTACGAGCGTGGCACGGGCCTGTTGCCCGTCGACTTGGAGGACGAGGAGACGTACGAGAGCTACGCGGCGGTGGGGTAGAGCGACGGGACGCCGGGGCGGTGCTTCCCGCTCTGAGGAGGTAAACGCCCCCGGCGACGGGGGAGTTCCCGCGTCCGGTCGCCCGTCGGCGTCCGGTCAGCCCGCCAGCCGGTCCCCTACGGCGCGGAGCCCCGCAAGGTCATGTACATCACCGGGCAGCGCGGCCACTTCGGCCACCGCCACCTCGGGGTGGCGTGCGGTGAAGCGGTCACGTGTGCGCTGCTCGCGGACGAGCAGCTGCATCCGCTCGGCGTGCAGCCGCAGCAGACCCGCGGTCATCTGTTCGACGCACGCGTCGGTCACCGGCTCGGTGGTGGAATCAGTGGAAGAGGTGGCCTCAGTGGGAGAGGTGGGGTCCTCGGGAGTCGCGGGCGCTTCGGACGGCGCGGGATTCTCTGAAGTCGCGTGATTCTCGGGGGAGTTACGAACTCCTTCCTTCCCGCCCCCCTGATCCACAATGCCGCGTTCCTCAAGATTTTCCGCGGCGGCGATGGCCCGCTCGGCCGACAGCTGGGCGGCACCGCTGCCGTGCACGCGGTTCAGCACGAGACCCGCCAGCGGCATGTCGTCCGCCGCGAGCCGCTCCACGAAGTACGCGGCCTCCCGCAGCGCGTCCCGCTCCGGCGAGGCCACCACCAGGAACGCCGTCCCGGGCGCCTGCAGCAGCCGGTACGTGGCGTCGGCCCGGGTGCGGAACCCGCCGAACATGCTGTCCATCGCCGTCACGAACATCTGTACGTCACGCAGCAACTGCCCGCCGAGCAGCTTGCCGAGGGCGCCCGTCATCATCGACATGCCGACGTTCAGGAACTTCATCCCGGCCCGGCCGCCCACCTTCGCCGGCGCCATCAGGACCCGGATCAGCTTCCCGTCCAGGAAGGACCCGAGGCGCTTGGGGGCGTCCAGGAAGTCCAGCGCGGAGCGCGAGGGCGGCGTGTCCACGACGATGAGGTCCCACTCGTCGCGGGAGCGCAGCTGCCCCAGCTTCTCCATCGCCATGTACTCCTGCGTGCCCGCGAAGCCCGCCGAAAGCGACTGGTAGAAGGGGTTGTCGAGGATCGCCCTGGCGCGTTCCTTGTCGGTGTGCGCCTCGACGATCTCGTCGAACGTGCGCTTCATGTCGAGCATCATGGCGTGCAGCTCGCCGGAGCCCTCGATGTCCTTGACCCGCCGCGGCACGTTGTCGAGCGAGTCGATGCCCATGGACTGCGCGAGCCTGCGCGCCGGGTCGATGGTGAGCACGACCGTCTTGCGGCCCCGCTCCGCGGCACGCAGCCCGATGGCGGCCGCCGTGGTCGTCTTGCCGACGCCGCCGGAGCCGCAGCACACCACGATCCGGGTCTCCGGGTCGTCGATCAGGGCGTCCACGTCCAGCACCCGGCCGGGCTCCAGGGTCCGCGCCGGTTCCTTGGTCGTGCGGTCCCCGGTCATGAGATCCCTTGCTTCCGCAGTTCCGTGGCGAGCTCGTAGAGGCCCGCGAGGTCCATCCCGCCGGTGACGAGCGGGAGTTCGTGCAGGGGCCGACCGAAACCGCTCAGCACGGCGCGCTGGTCGCGCTCCAGGGCGAACCGCTCGGCGTACTCGGCGGCCTGCTCCAGGAGCGGCCCGACCAGCCGGTCGGCGGCCCCGCCGCGGCGCGCGCCGCCGAGCCCGGCGGTGGACAGCGATTTGGCGACGGCCGTACGGGGCGCCTGCTCCAGGCCCAGCTTCAGCGCGGCCTCGTCAAGGAGGGCCGGGCGCACCATGTTCACGATGAGCCGCCCCACGGGCAGCTGCGCGGCGCGCAGCTCGGCGATCCCGTCCGCGGTCTCCTGGACGGGCATCTCCTCCAGGAGGGTCACCAGGTGCACGGCGGTCTCGGGCGACTTGAGCACCCGCATCACCGCCTGGGCCTGATTGTGTATCGGCCCGATCTTGGCGAGCCCGGCGACCTCGTCGTTGACGTTCAGGAAGCGCGTGATGCGGCCCGTCGGCGGGGCGTCCATGACCACGCAGTCGTACGCGTACCGCCCGCTCTTGTCCTTGCGGCGCACGGCCTCACAGGCCTTGCCGGTGAGGAGCACGTCCCGGAGTCCGGGCGCGACGGTGGTGGCGAAGTCGATCGCACCGAGCTTCTTCAGGGCGCGTCCGGCACCCCCCAGTTTGTAGAACATCTGGAGGTAGTCGAGCAGCGCGAGCTCGGGGTCGATGGCGAGGGCGTACACCTCCCCGCCCCCGGGAGCGACGGCGATCTTCCGCTCCTCATAGGGCAGCGCTTCTGTTTCGAAGAGCTGCGCGATGCCCTGCCTGCCCTCGACCTCCACGAGGAGGGTGCGTTTGCCCTCCGTCGCGAGGGCGAGCGCGAGGGCCGCGGCCACCGTGGTCTTGCCGGTACCGCCCTTGCCGCTGACGACCTGGAGCCTGCTCACCCTTCTGAGCCTAACCAGTCCTCACCCGGACCACGCAGGAGCCCACCCTGAGCAGCCCGTCACACCGACTACAGTCGGCCACATGACCAAGTGGGAATACGCAACCGTGCCTCTGCTCGTCCACGCCACGAAGCAGATTCTTGACACCTGGGGCGAGGACGGCTGGGAGCTGGTCCAGGTCGTCCCGGGTCCGAACAACCCCGAGCAGCTCGTGGCCTACCTGAAGCGGGAGAAGCAGGCGTGAGCGCCGTCGAGGAGAAGCTCGCGTCGCTCGGGCTCACGCTGCCGGAGGTCGTACCGCCGCTGGCCGCCTACCAGCCGGCCGTCCAGTCCGGCGTGTACGTCTACACCGCGGGCCAGCTCCCGATGGTGGACGGCAAGCTCGCCGTGACCGGCAAGGTCGGCGGCGAGGTCACCCCGGAGGAGGCCAAGGACCTGGCCCGCACCTGCGCGCTGAACGCGCTGGCCGCGGTCAAGTCGGTCGCCGGTGACCTGGACCGCATCGCGCGCGTGGTGAAGGTCGTCGGCTTCGTGGCCTCCGCCCCGGACTTCACCGGCCAGCCCGGCGTCATCAACGGCACCAGTGAGCTGCTCGGCGAGGTCCTCGGCGACAAGGGCGTGCACGCGCGGAGCGCCGTCGGCGTCGCCGTGCTCCCGCTGGACGCCCCGGTCGAGGTCGAGATCCAGGTGGAACTGACGGAGGCGTAGCAGCGTTTCGGCCGCACAGGGGTGCCGCGTACCGGCCCCCCTGTAGGCGCCGATCATTGCCTCTCGAACATCAGCGCGCCAACGGATAGCCTCCGCCCATGGCAAATGGGCAGTGGTACCCCCCGGAGTGGCCGGACCGCATCCGCGCCCTCGCGAGCGGCGAGCTGACTCCGGCGACCCCGCGCCGCGCCGCGACCGTCATGCTCCTCAGAGAGGGCGACGGCGAGCCGGAAGTACACATGCTGCGCAGACGCGCCTCCATGGCCTTCGCCGGGGGCGCGTACGCGTATCCGGGCGGCGGCGTCGACCCGCGCGACGACGACCACCTGGTGCGCTGGGCGGGCCCCACGCGCGCGTCCTGGGCGGCCCGCCTGGGCGTCGGCGACGAGGCCGAGGCCCAGGCGGTCGTCTGCGCGGCGGTCCGCGAGACGTACGAGGAGGCGGGCGTCCTGCTCGCGGGCCCGACCCCGGAGACGGTCGTCGGCGACACCACGGGCGACGACTGGGAGGCGGACCGCGAGGCCCTGGTGGCCCGCGACCTCTCCTTCGCCGAGTTCCTGGACCGCAGGAACCTGCACCTGCGCAGCGACCTGCTGGCCGCGTGGGCGCGCTGGATCACCCCGGAGTTCGAGCCCAAGCGGTACGACACGTTCTTCTTCGTGGCCGCGCTGCCCGAGGGCCAGCGCACCCGCAACGCCTCGACGGAGGCCGACCGCACGGTCTGGATCACCCCGTCCGAGGCGGCGGCCCGCTACGACGCGGGCGAACTCCTGATGATGCCGCCCACGATCGCGACCCTGCGCGCCCTGACGTCCCACCAGACCCCCGGAGCCACCCTGGCGGCGGCCCCGACCCAGGACATGACCCCGGTCCTGGCCCGGGCCCACCTGGAGGGCACGACGCTGATCCTCACCTGGCCGGGCCACGAGGAGTTCACGAAACACATCCCCAAGGCGACCCACCCATGACCCGACACCAGCGGGCCTGAGCGGGCCGAGGCAACTACCCACCGGCCCGCACGCGCGTACGAGACGGAAGGGGACGCGGGGGTATGTGCGCACGGAGCACCGAGCCCGCAATAGCAGAATTGTCCGCGAGGCGTGGCGAACAGTGGATGGCGAGTACGCACATACCCCCGCGGCCCCGCACCCACAAACGACCCCAGGCGCAGACGCACGCCCCTTCCTGCCGCAGACGCCGCCAGAGGCCCGCAGAGGGCCCCACAGCCCCCTAGGACGGCCCACAGCAGGCGTCGCCCCACCCGGGACCCCGCACCCCCGCACGACCACGACGCAGCACGCACCCCCGCACGACCACGACGCAGCACGCAGCACGCAGCACGCACCCCGCCACCCCGCACCCGCGACCAAGAGCCCCCAGACAGGAGCACCCCCCGCATGACAGACGCCGCCGCCCTCCCCGGCCAACCCCGCGGCGGAGTCCTCACCGGCCCCGCCACCCCACGCGCCGTCAACGTCCTGGCGCCCAACGCGTCCGCGATGACCCTGGACGGCACGAACACCTGGATCGTCTCCGAGCCGGACTCCCCGCTCGCGGTGGTCATCGACCCGGGCCCACTGGACGACGCCCACCTGAGGCACGTCATCGCGACCGCGGAGAACGCGGGCAAGCGCGTCGCCCTGACCCTGCTCACCCACGGCCACCCCGACCACGCGGAAGGCGCCGCCCGCTTCGCGGAGCTGACCCGTACTCACGTACGCGCCCTGGACCCCGCCCTGCGCCTGGGCGACGAGGGCCTCGCGGCCGGCGACGTGATCACCACCGGCGGCCTGGAGATGCGCGTCGTCCCCACCCCCGGCCACACCGCGGACTCGCTCTGCTTCCACCTCCCGGCCGACCGCGCGGTCCTGACGGGCGACACGATCCTCGGCCGCGGCACGACGGTCGTGGCGCACCCCGACGGCCGCCTCGGCGACTACCTGGACTCCCTGCGCCGGCTGCGCTCCCTGACGGTCGACGACGGCGTCCACACGGTGCTGCCGGGCCACGGCCCGGTCCTGGAGGACGCCCAGGGGGCGGTCGAGTTCTACCTGGCGCACCGGGCCAACCGCCTCGCCCAGGTGGAGACGGCGGTGGAGAACGGCCACGTCGAGGCGGCGGACGTGGTCGCCCACGTGTACGCGGACGTGGACCGCTCCCTGTGGCCGGCAGCGGAACTCTCGGTCCGGGCGCAGCTGGACTACCTGCGGGAACACGGGCTGATCTGAGCCGAGCCCTACAGGGCCCAGCGGGAACGGCTGACCCACAAACGCCGGATGGGTCCCGCCTCCCAAGAGGCGGGACCCATCGACGTACAGACAGACACAGCGTCAGCGCGACCGCTTGGCCAGCCGCTCCACGTCCAGCAGAATCACCGCGCGGGCCTCGAGCCGCAGCCACCCGCGCCCGGCGAAGTCCGCCAGCGCCTTGTTGACCGTCTCGCGGGAGGCGCCGACCAGCTGGGCGAGCTCTTCCTGCGTGAGGTCGTGCACGACGTGGATGCCCTCTTCGGACTGCACGCCGAAGCGGCGCGACAGGTCGAGGAGCGCACGGGCGACACGGCCCGGCACGTCGGAGAAGACCAGGTCGGACATCTGGTCGTTGGTCTTGCGCAGGCGCCGGGCGACGGCGCGCAGCAGCGCGGCGGCGACCTCGGGCCGGGCGTTCAGCCACGGCTGGAGGTCGCCGTGGCCCAGGCCGAGCAGCTTGACCTCGGTGAGGGCGGACGCCGTTGCGGTCCGCGGGCCCGGGTCGAAGAGCGACAGCTCACCGATCAGCTCGCCGGGGCCGAGCACCGCAAGCATGTTCTCGCGGCCGTCGGGCGAGGTGCGGTGGAGCTTCACCTTGCCTTCGGTGACCACGTACAGCCGGTCTCCGGGGTCACCCTCATGGAAGAGCGCATCCCCCCGCGCGAGCGTCACCTCACTCATGGAGGCGCGGAGCTCCGCGGCCTGCTCGTCATCGAGCGCCGCGAAGAGCGGGGCGCGCCGCAGAACGTCGTCCACGAGTTCTCTCCTTGTCGACCTGCTCAGGGGATCTTGTTTCCCCCGCATATCAGGGGTCCGTGTTCCCCATTTTGCCGGACGGTCCAAACAGTGTGATCAGTCACAAGTCTGCCGCACCGGCGTCGGAAGCTGTGCGGGAGGGGGCCAATTGGGGGCCGATCCATGGGGTCAGGGACGGATGTCAGTGACGGGCTCTAGGCTGGCCGGGTGTCCAAAAAGCCGGTGAGAGCGCAGGCCGAGGGGGCTGAGCAGGTGGCCGCACCCCGTGATTCCGCTGTGGGCGAACATGCGTCCGGCTCCCCCGAGAAAGCGACAAATTGGACAGCTCCCCTGGTGTCCCCGGTGAAGAGGTCGACCCTGTGAACGCAAAGAAGACGACGCCGGCGGCGCCCGCGAAGAAGACGGCGGCGACGAAGAAGAAGACGGCCGAAACGGCCACGTCCTCCGCCAAGAAGGCCTCCGCCAAGAAGGCCTCCGCCAAGAAGGTCCCGGTCAAGAAGGTCGCCAGCGAGAAGGCGCCCGCCAAGAAGGCGCCTGCCAAGAAGGCCGCTGCCAAGAAGACGCCCCCCTCGAAGGCCACTCCCGCGCGGACCACCGACCCCCGGACCGAGTCCCACACGGCCCTCGTCCGTCGCGCCCGCCGCATCAACCGCGAGCTCGCCGAGGTGTATTCGTACGCCCACCCCGAGCTGGACTTCGAGAACCCGTTCGAGCTGCTGGTCGCCACGGTGCTCTCCGCGCAGACCACCGACCTGCGGGTGAACCAGACGACCCCGCGCCTCTTCGCCGCGTACCCGACCCCGGAGGAGCTGGCCGCCGCCGTCCCCGAGGAGGTCGAGGAGCTCATCAGGCCGACCGGCTTCTTCCGGGCGAAGACGAAGTCGATCATGGGCCTGGCCAAGGCGCTGCGCGACGACTTCGGGGGCGAGGTTCCGGGGCGCCTGGAGGACCTGGTGAAGCTGCCCGGCGTGGGCCGCAAGACCGCCTTCGTGGTCTTGGGCAACGCTTTCGGTGTGCCTGGTTTGACGGTTGACACCCATTTCGGGCGCCTTGTCCGCCGCTGGAAGTGGACCGACCAGACCGACCCGGACAAGGTCGAGGCGGCCGTCGGCGCGCTCTTCCCGAAGAGCGAGTGGACGATGCTCTCGCACCGCGTGATCTTCCACGGCCGCCGCATCTGCCACTCCCGCAAGCCCGCCTGCGGCGCCTGCCCGATCGCCCCGCTCTGCCCGTCATACGGGGAGGGGGAGACCGACCCGGAGAAGGCCAAGAAGCTGCTGAAGTACGAGATGGGCGGCTTCCCCGGCCAGCGCCTCAAGCCGCCGGCCGACTACCCGGGCAAGCCCGCGCCTCCGCTCGCCGCGGGGTGACGACGACGGCAGGCGGAACGAACCCGAGGGGAAAGAGCGTTGTCCAGAGGCGGACGGGGGTACCGATGACGCACGCGAGCGACACGACGAACACGACGGACACCACGAAGACGGCGGACGCCACGAACACCACGAGCACGGCGAAGACGACGAAGGCGACGAAAACGGCGAACAGCACGAGCGCCCCGAACACGGCGAGCGCAGAAGACAACGGAAGCACCCCCCAGAACGCCCACCCCCACCCCCTCCTCTCCACCACCGGCCTCCCCTCCTGGCTCGACCCGGTCGTGCACGCCGCGCGGACCGTCGAGCCGCTCCAGCTGAGCCGCTTCCTGCCCCCGGAGAGCGGCGCCGGACGCCAGTCCGCCGTACTCATCCTCTTCGGAGAGGGCGAGAAGGGCCCCGAGCTGCTCCTGATGGAGCGCGCCGGCTCGCTCCGCTCGCACGCGGGCCAGCCCTCCTTCCCCGGCGGCGCCCTCGACCCCGAGGACGGCGACCCACAGGGAGAGGGGCCGCTGCGCGCCGCCCTGCGCGAGGCGGAGGAGGAGACCGGCCTCGACCCCCGCGGCGTCCAGCTCTTCGCCGAGCTGCCGCGCCTCTTCATCCCGGTGAGCGACTTCGTCGTGACGCCCGTGCTCGGCTGGTGGCGCACCCCGACCCCGGTCGGTGTCGTCGATCCGAACGAGACGGCCCGCGTCTTCACGGTTCCCGTGGCCGATCTCACGGACCCCGCGAACCGCGCGACGGCGGTGCACCCCAGCGGCCACCACGGCCCGGCTTTCCTCGTCGAATCCGCTCTGGTCTGGGGTTTTACGGCCGGAGTGATCGACAGGATCCTGCACTTCGCGGGCTGGGAGCGCCCCTGGGACCGCACGAGGCAGGTCCCGCTCGACTGGCGCGCATGACAAGGTTGCGGGGAACGGCGACCGCGATGCGAGGCGAGGATTGAATCGGTGAACGTGCTGGACATCCTGTTGCTGCTCGCCGCCGTGTGGTTCGCGGTCGTCGGGTACCGCCAGGGCTTCGTGGTCGGCATCCTGTCGGTGATCGGTTTCCTGGGCGGCGGTCTCGTCGCCGTCTATCTGCTCCCGATCGTCTGGGACGCGCTCACGGACGATGACGCGGCCGCGGTGGGTACGACGGCGTCGGTGGTGGCCGTCGTCATCGTGATCGTCTGTGCCTCGATCGGCCAGGCCTTCACCACCCACCTCGGCAACAAGCTGCGCCGGTACATCACCTGGCAGCCCGCCCGCGCCCTGGACGCGACGGGCGGCGCCCTGGTGAACGTGGTGGCGATGCTCCTCGTCGCCTGGCTGCTCGGCTCGCTGCTCGCGGGCGCGACGCTGCCGACGCTCGGCAAGGAGCTCCGCAGCTCCAAGGTGCTGCTCGGTGTGGACCGCGCCCTGCCGGGCCAGGCCGACACCTGGTTCACCGACTTCCGTTCGGTCCTCGCGCGCAACGGCCTCCCGCAGGTCTTCAGCCCGTTCTCGAACGAGCCCATCAAGGAAGTGCAGCCCCCGGACCCGAAGCTCGCCAAGAGCCAGGTCGCCACCAAGGCCAAGCGCTCCATCGTGAAGGTCCGCGGTGAGGCCCGCGGTTGCGGCAAGGTGCTCGAAGGCACCGGCTTCGTCTTCGCGGACCGCCGCGTGATGACGAACGCGCACGTGGTCGGCGGCGTGGACGAGCCGACGATCCAGATAGGCGACAACCACCAGACGTACGACGCGAAGGTCGTGCTCTACGACTGGGAGCGCGACATCGCCGTACTGGACGTGCCCACCCTGAAGGCGCCGGCCCTGCAGTTCACCTCGAAGGACGCGCCCAGCGGCGCCAGCGCCATCGTCGCGGGCTACCCCGAGGACGGGCCGTACGACGTCCGCCCCGCGCGCGTACGCGGTCGCATCACGGCCAACGGCCCGGACATCTACCACCGGGGCACCGTGCACCGCGACGTGTACTCGCTCTACGCGACGGTCCGTCAGGGCAACTCCGGCGGCCCGCTGCTCACGCCCGACGGCAAGGTCTACGGCGTGGTGTTCGCGAAGTCGCTCGACGACCCGGACACCGGCTATGCGCTGACGGCGGACGAGGTGCGCGAGGACATCAAGCGCGGCCGCACCGCCGACCAGGAGGTCGACAGCCAGGGCTGCGCGCTCTAGAGCGGGGGTGGCCGGGGAGCCCGGCGAGCGGGATCAGTCGCGGGTATGGCGGAGCCGCGCGGAGACCCAGCGGGCCCTGCGGCGGAGAATGCGCGGAATGCCCATCGCCTGAGGGGGGCCGTAACGGCCCTGATCCCGTGGCCCGCCCCTCTCGTGGCTGTTCAGCGCTGTGGCCGAGCGGCGATTGCGTGCTACGTCACTGTAGTCGTGCGTCCAGCCCATACCCCGACGTGTGCCCGGGCCTCATGGTCGGTAACCGCACCCAGGGGCCCCAATTGGCCTATGCGGGAGGCAATTGGCGTTCGTAGGACATATGTTCGCCCGAGGGCCCCCGGAACGTCACCGATCCGGTTCCGGGTCCTTCAGCCAGTTCACCAGCTCGGTCGAGAACGCCGCCGGATCCTCCTCGTGCGGGAAGTGCCCGAGCCCGTCGAACAGCCGCCAGCGGTACGGGGCTTCGACGTACTCGCCGGAGCCCGCCGCGCTCCTGGTCCGCATCACGGGGTCGAGGGAGCCGTGCAGATGCAGCGTCGGCACGCGCACCGGCCGCTTCATGCGGCGGTTGAACTGGATGCCGTCGGGACGCGCCATCGACCGCACCATCCAGCGGTACGGCTCGACCGAGCAGTGCGCCGTCGAGGGGATGCACATGGCCCGCCGGTACGTCTCCACCGCCTCGTCGTCCGGCAGCCGGGGCCCGGACCAGTCCCGCACCAGACGGCCCACCAGGGCGCCCTCGTCCGCGACCAGTTGACGCTCCGGCACCCAGGGCCGCTGGAAACCCCACACGTACGAGGCCGCGGCCGTCTGCCTGCGGTCCGACAGCATCGCCGAGCGCCAGCGCCGCGGATGCGGCATCGAGGAGACGGCGAGGCGGCGCACCAGCTTGGGCCGCATCACGGCCGCCGTCCACGCCAGGTACCCGCCCAGGTCGTGCCCGACGAGCGCGGCGTCCGGCTCGCCGAGGGAGCGCACGACGCCCGTGATGTCGAGCGCGAGGTTCGCCGGGTCGTAGCCGCGGGGGGTGCGGTCGCTGCCGCCCACGCCCCGCAGGTCCATCGCGACGGCCCGGAAGCCCGCGTCGGCGAGCGCCACCATCTGGTGCCGCCACGACCACCAGAACTGCGGGAAGCCGTGCAGGAGCAGGACCAGCGGTCCGTCACCCATTTCGGCGATGTGGAAGCGCGCCCCGTTGGCGGCCACGTCCCGGTGGGTCCAGGGCCCCTCGATGCGTACGGCAGAGGCGGAGGGCTGGGCCGATGGAGTGGCGGGGTCCGTCATGAGGACGAGCGTGCCACAGTCGCCCCCGTCTCACCGACTCGGACCTCGACGACACTCGCGGGGCTCGCCGAGCGGGGATGCGGCTTGACGTTCCCCAGTACGGCCGCCGTCTCCTTGGCCGAAGCGGCGACCTTCTGCGGTCCCTTGCCCTGCTTGGCCTTCTTCGCGAAGACGACGCCGATCAGCGCGAGCAGCCCGGCCACCACCAGGTTGGCGGCGAAGGACAGCAGGAAGCAGATCGCGAGGTTCCAGTGGCTCCAGGTGCGGATGCCGTAGGCGAGCGCGAAGCTCAGCATCGGCAACGAGAAGATGAGGACCGTGCCGGCCGCGGCGAACGCGCCGCCACCGACCGCGCCGCGCTTGACGTCCTGCCGCAGCTGGGCCTTGGCCAGCGCGATTTCGTCGTGCACCAGCGCGGACATCTCGCCGGTCGCCGAGGCGACCAGTTGGCCGAGGCTGCGCTCGGCGCCGACGGGGCCGTCGGGT
This sequence comes from Streptomyces sp. NPDC041713, assembly GCF_055591085.1. Lineage (NCBI taxonomy): Bacteria > Bacillati > Actinomycetota > Actinomycetes > Kitasatosporales > Streptomycetaceae > Streptomyces > Streptomyces sp. NPDC041713. Next base: position 164,863 of record NZ_JBVIZY010000003.1, on the reverse strand, counting down.
GAGCTCATCGCGTTCTCCCCTTTATCTCTTCTGATCTCTTCTGAGATATGTCTGCTCAGATCATGCCGGACCGTTGCCGTCCTTGCGTTCCCCACCCGCGACTTCGGCAAGCCTGCGATGCTCCGCGGCCTTCTTCTCATGGATGGCGGCCATCCGCAGGTGGTAATCCGGCTTGTCCATCTCGTAGATGTCGGGGATGCCGTCGAGGTCGTCGTCGCGCTCCTCGTCCTCGCACATCGCGCGGTACTTGGCGTTGCGCACCTTCAGCAGGATCCCGGAGAGCACCGCCGCGATCAGCGAGCCCATCAGGACGGCCGCCTTGATCTCGTCGGTGAGCAGCGGGTCCTCGGTGAAGGCGAGTTCGCCGATGAGCAGCGACACGGTGAAACCGATGCCGGCCAGCGAGGCGACCGCGAACACGTCGGGCCAGGCCAGGTCGTCATTCAGCTCGGCCTTGGTGAAGCGGGCCGCGAGCCAGGTGCCGCCGAAGATGCCGACCGCCTTGCCGACCACGAGACCGAGCACCACGCCGAGCGTCTCGGGCTGCGTGAAGACGTCGCCGAGCGCGCCGCCGGAGACGACCACACCCGCGCTGAACAGGGCGAACAGCGGCACGGCGAGGCCCGCGGAGACAGGTCGTACGAGATGTTCGATGTGCTCGCCGGGGGAGTGCTCCTCGCTCTCGGCGCCCTCGCCCTCCTTGTGGCAGCGCAGCATCAGGCCCATGGCGACGCCCGCGATGGTGGCGTGGATGCCGCTGTTGTACATCAGGCCCCAGATGACGAGCGCCAGCGGCACGTAGACGTACCAGCCGCGCACCCGCTTCCTGAGCAGCAGCCAGAAGACCGCGAGGCCCACGACGGCACCGCCGAGCGCGGCGAAGTTCAGGTCACTCGTGAAGAAGACCGCGATGATCAGGATCGCGAAGAGGTCGTCGACGACGGCGAGGGTGAGCAGGAAGGCGCGCAGCGCGGACGGCAGCGAGGTGCCGATGACCGCGAGGACGGCGAGCGCGAAGGCGATGTCGGTGGCGGTCGGCACGGCCCAGCCGTCCAGCGAGCCGCCGCCCACGGTGTTGGTCAGGAGGTACACCAGCGCCGGTACGGCCATGCCGCAGAGCGCGGCGATGACGGGCAGCGCGGCGGCCTTCGGGTCGCGCAGATCACCCGCGACCAGCTCGCGCTTGAGTTCGATGCCGGCCACGAAGAAGAAGACGGCGAGGAGCCCGTCGGCCGCCCAGTGCTGGATGGAGAGGTTCAGGCCGAGCGAGCCGGGCCCGAGATGGAAGCCGCGGACCGCGTCGTACGAGCCGCCCGCCGTGTTGGCCCAGATCAGCGCGGCGACCGCGGCGGCGAGCAGCAGCACTCCGCCGACGGTCTCGGCGCGCAGCGCGTTCGCGATGAAGGTGCGCTCGGGGAGCGACAGACGGCCGAGGACCTTGCGGTTGCTGCTGGGGGCGGGCGCGGTCACGAGAGTCGACCTCCGGTCGGGTAGGCAGGGCTGAGCACATGCCGACCAGACTTCCCGGCGCACCTCGTTCTTCTCGTCGCGCCAGCTCGTCATGTCGATGACGCGTTGTTGACGCGATCCTTAGCTTACCTAACGTACGCCCGGACGTATCCGGTGATCTTCACCTTAAGCACAAAGGGGCCGCCCGGCGCGCTGCCGGACGGCCCCTTTGAACGTACGTGCATGTCCTCGGGCGTACGTGAATGCCCCTAGGGCGTACGTGGATGCCCTGCTGCCCCGCTGCCCGCTCAGTCCTCGCTGGGCGCGGCCGGGAGCCGCGTCTGGATGAGGTCCATGACGGAGGAGTCGGTGAGGGTGGTGATGTCACCGAGCTCGCGGTTCTCCGCGACGTCGCGCAGGAGGCGGCGCATGATCTTGCCGGAGCGGGTCTTGGGCAGCTCGGCCACCGGGAGGACCCGCTTGGGCTTGGCGATCGGGCCGAGCGTGGCGCCGACGTGGTTGCGCAGCTCGGCCACGAGCCCCTCGTCGTCGGCGTTCGCCGTGCCGCGCAGGATCACGAAGGCGACGATGGCCTGGCCGGTCGTCTCGTCCGCGGCGCCCACGACGGCGGCCTCGGCGACGGCCGGGTGCGAGACGAGCGCGGACTCGACCTCGGTGGTGGAGATGTTGTGCCCGGAGACGAGCATGACGTCGTCGACCCGGCCGAGCAGCCAGATGTCGCCGTCCTGGTCCTTCTTGGCCCCGTCACCGGCGAAGTACTTGCCCTCGAAACGCGACCAGTACGTGTCGATGAAGCGCTGGTCGTCGCCCCAGATGGTGCGCAGCATGGAGGGCCACGGCTCGGTCAGGACCAGGTAACCGCCGCCGCCGTCGGGCACCTCGTTCGCCTCGTCGTCGACGACCGTGGCGCTGATGCCGGGCAGGGCGCGCTGGGCGGAGCCCGGCTTGGTCTCGGTCACGCCCGGCAGCGGCGAGATCATCATCGCGCCGGTCTCGGTCTGCCACCAGGTGTCCACGATCGGGCAGGCGTCGCCGCCGATGTTCTTGCGGTACCACATCCACGCCTCGGGGTTGATCGGCTCACCGACCGAGCCGAGCACCCGCAGACTGCTGAGGTCGAACTTCGCGGGGATGTCGTCGCCCCACTTCATGAACGTGCGGATCGCGGTGGGCGCGGTGTAGAGGATGCTGACCTTGTACTTCTGGACGATCTCCCAGAAGCGGCCCTGGTGCGGGGTGTCGGGCGTGCCCTCGTACATGACCTGCGTCGCGCCGTTGGCCAGCGGGCCGTACGTGATGTACGAGTGGCCGGTGACCCAGCCGATGTCGGCCGTGCACCAGTAGACGTCGCTCGAAGGCTTGAGGTCGAAGACGGCGTGGTGGGTGTAGGCCGCCTGGGTGAGGTAGCCGCCGGAGGTGTGCAGGATGCCCTTCGGCTTACCCGTGGTGCCCGAGGTGTAGAGGATGAAGAGCGGGTGCTCCGCGTCGAAGGCCTCGGGGGTGTGCTCCGTGGACTGCTCGGCGACGATCTCGTGCCACCACACGTCGCGGCCCTCGGTCCAGGCCACGTCCTGGCCGGTGCGGCGCACGACGAGGACCTTCTCCACGGATACGCGCGTGAGGGCCTCGTCGACGGCGGGCTTGAGCGCGGAGGGCTTGCCCCGGCGGTAGCCGCCGTCGGAGGTGATGACGACCTTGGCGTCGGCGTCCTCGATGCGCTTGGCGATGGCGTCCGCGGAGAAGCCGCCGAAGACCACGGAGTGGGCGGCGCCGATGCGGGCGCAGGCCAGCATCGCGACGACCGCCTCGGGGATCATCGGGAGGTAGACCGCGACCCGGTCGCCCGTGCGCACGCCCAGCTCGGTCAGCGCGTGCGCGGCGCGGCTGACCTCGTCCTTGAGCTCGGCGTAGGTGATGGCCCGGCTGTCGCCGGGCTCACCCTCGAAGTGGATCGCGACGCGGTCGCCGTTGCCGGCCTCCACGTGGCGGTCGACGCAGTTGTAGGCGACGTTGAGCTTTCCGTCGGCGAACCACTTGGCGAACGGCGGGTTCGACCAGTCGAGCGTCTCGGTCGGCTCCGTGGCCCAGGTCAGCCGGCGTGCCTGCTCGGCCCAGAAGCCGAGCCGGTCAGCCTTGGCCTGCTCGTACGCCTCCGCCGTGACGTTGGCGGCGGCTGCCAGCTCCGCCGGCGGCGCGAAGCGACGCTCCTCCTTCAAGAGGTTGGCCAGGCTTTCATTGCTCACGACATCTCCCTTGCGCTGCTTTGCCGGGGGCGCCCGTTGTGTCCGAAGCCACAGCTCATCAGACACAACCCGTGGTGACAAGGGCCTGCCGAAAATTGGTTTAGACCTTTACCTGGCCGGTCCTCCCGGAGCGGAAGCTAGACCTTGATCTGCGCTGTGGGCGCCACCTGGTCGAAGACCTCGTCGGGGAGTTGCTCGGTGGCGCCGCCCTCCGTCAGCAGATAGGCCTGCGCCTCTCCGACGTGGAAGTACATACCGTGCAGCTCAAGATCGTTTTCGGCAAGTCGGCGCGCGACCGACTCGTGCGCCTTCAAGTGCTCCAGTTGCTGGACCACATTGGTGAGACAGAGCTGCTCGACGGCGTCGGCGGGCGCGCGTCCGGCGAGGCGCGCCCACGCCTTGTCCTGCGCGCCCATCCGCTCCAGGCTCGGCAGCCCGTGCCGCAGCCACCGCTTCAGCGGCGTCTGCGGGCCGCCCGGCGGGGTGGTGAGCAGCGCCTGCATGGCACCGCACCCGGAGTGCCCGCACACGGTGATGGAGCGGACCTTGAGCACGTCGACCGCGTACTCGATGGCGGCGCCCACCGAGTCGTCCCCGCTCTCGGCCCCCGGCAGCGGCACGAGGTTGCCCACATTGCGTACGACGAAGAGGTCGCCGGGGCCGCTCGACGTGATCATCGAGGTGACGACCCTGGAGTCCGCGCAGGTCAGGAAGAGCTGGGCGGGCTGTTGCCCCTCCCGCGCGAGCCGGGCGAGCTCACCGCGCACGTGCGGCGCCGTGTTCCGCTGGAACGCGCTGATTCCGCTGGCCAGTTGATGGTTGCTGGGCCGGCCCTCCCGCTGCTCCTCCTGCGGCCGGTCGCAGTGGTGGTTGCGCCACGGCGTCCAGGGCCTGCAGCAGGAGTGCGCGGAGCTCGCGGGCTCGGCGATACGGGTCCCGGAGCGGCCGGTGATCTCGACGCTGCCACCGTGCGCGATGTGGGCGTCCTGCCAGCATTGCAGCGATTCGTACGCGGCGTGGTCCATGAAGGAGCCGTCCAACTCGACGATCACGTCGGCGTCATGGGGGATGAGGTGCAGGGCGCGGCTGAGCCGCGGCACCGCGAGGAACGTCAGCTGTCCGCGCACGCGGACGTGGTGGACCCCGTCCACCTCGCAGTGGGTGATCCGGGTCCGGGCGAGCCGGTGCAGCGAGACGGCCACGGCCACGGCGACGCCGAGGGCCACACCCTCGAGGACCCCGAAGAGGACCACACCGAGGGTGGTGACGGCGTAGACGAGGATCTCGCGGTGGCGGGTGACGGTCCGGATGTGGTGGAGGTTGACCATCTGGATGCCGACGGACATGACGAGGGCGGCGAGCGCCGCGAGGGGGATCAGCTCCAGGACGGGCACCAGGAGCAGCGCGGCCACTACCACCCAAACGCCGTGCAGCATCGTGGAGTTCCTGCTGACGGCGCCCGCGCGCACATTGGCCATGCTGCGCACGGCGACGCCCGCGACGGGGAGTCCGCCGAGCGTTCCGGACACGATGTTCGCCGTGCCCTGGCCGAGCAGTTCGCGGTCGAGGTCGGAGCGGCGCACGCGCGCGTGCAGGTCGTGTTGCCCGGCGACGACCTTGTCGACGGCGACGGCGCCGAGCAGTGACTGCACGCTGCACACCAGGGTGGTGGTGAGCACGGCGGCGATGAGCCCGAGCACGGGTCCGTCCGGGAGCCCGGCCAGTGCGTGACTGCGCCAGGACGGCAGATCGACCTTGTCGACGCCGAGGCCGGTCGCGGCGGCGACGGCGGTCGCGGCGGCCACGGAGACGAGGGCGGCGGGCAGGACCCGGACGACGCGCCCGACCCGACCGGGGATCCGCGGCCACAGCAGCAGGATCGCCAGGGTCAGCACGCTGATCGTCAGGGCCGCGGGATGCAGGTCGGCCAACTGAGCGGGGAGCGCACGGACGTTGGCGAGCACGGAGCTCTGCGGGGTGCCGCCGAGCACGATGTGGAGCTGGGCGACGGCGATGGTGACGCCGATGCCGGCCAGCATGCCGTGCACGACGGCGGGGCTGACGGCGAGCGCGGTGCGGGCCACGCGCAGGCAGCCGAGGCCGAGTTGGGCGAGGCCGGCGCAGACGGTGATGGCGCAGGTGGTCCGCCAGCCGTACTGCTGGATGAGGTCGGCGGTGACGACGGTCAGACCGGCGGCCGGGCCGCTCACCTGGAGGGGCGAGCCGCCGAGCAGGCCGACCAGGATGCCGCCGACGGCCGCTGCGACGAGGCCCGCCTGGAGCGGGGCTCCGGTGGCGAGGGCGATGCCGAGCGACAGCGGCAGGGCGATCAGGAAGACGGCGACCGACGCGGAGAGGTCGGCGCCCGCGATGCGGAACCGCTTTCCGGGCGGCGGGGCGTGGGGCTTGTTGGCGCGGGGCGTGTGAGCCGAGTCGGTGGTGCGAGTGGGGACGCAAGCAGACATGTTTCCCGTCTCCTCCGGGGCAGCGCGGTCGCGGAACGAGGGGTCCTCCGGAGGTCTCCGGAGGGGCGGGTCGCGGCCGTGGGTCACGGCGTGCAGCGGCGGGATTGCTCAACTCTCGGTAAACGAATCGTAATGCAGAGTAAAGGAACTCCAAGGCTTTTCCGTGCAAATAGGTCAATACCTCACTCGGATGAGTGAATGCGAAAAATGATCGGCTTGTCGGAAAGTGTGATTAAAGGGTCCGTGCGAAGTTCGGTGCGATCTGTCCCTACTTGCACGGAAGAAGGTGGGCGGAAGATGGCCGCCACCCGGAGGACCGCCGCGAGCCTCACCGCCCTCGTGGCCTGCGCAGTGGCCTTGGCCGGCTGCGCCGACAGCGGCACCGGCGCCAGGAAGGGCGCCGAGGGCGCCAAGAAGGGCGCCGGAGCCCCGGCCCCCAAGAGTCCCGTCCGCATGATCGGCGACGGCTCCACGTCGTTCACCGGGAAGCAGCCGCACCTGCCCCGGCCCACCCGCCTGAAGCCGGGTCAGAAGCCGCCGCAGTTCGTCGTCTTCTCCTGGGACGGCGCGGGCGAGGACAGCCAGAAGCTCTTCTCGCACTTCCGCAAGGTCGCCAAGCGGAACAACGCGACGATGACCTACTTCCTCAGCGGCGTCTACATGCTTCCCGAGGGCAAGCGCAAGCTCTACAAGCCGCCGCAGCACATGGCGGGAAGCTCGGACATCGGCTTCAACGACCGCAAGGGAATCAGGGACACCGTGGACCAGCTCCGCGGCGCCTGGCTCGAGGGCAACGAGGTCGGCACGCACTTCAACGGTCACTTCTGCGGCGCGGGCGGCGGAGTGGGGGAGTGGTCCGTCAAGGACTGGAAGAGCGAGATCGAGCAGGCCAAGTCCTTCGTGAAGGCCTGGAAGTCCCACTCCGGCCTCAAGAAGGCCAAGCCCCTGCCCTTCGACTACGACAAGGAACTGATCGGCGCCCGGACCCCCTGCCTGGAGGGCCAGAAGAACTTCATGCGGGCCGCCCGCGAGATGGGCTTCCGCTACGACACCAGCGGCGTCAACAACCAGGTCTGGCCCAAGAAGAAGGAGGGGCTGTGGGACCTGTCGATGCAGCTCGTCCCCGTCCCCGGCCGCCAGTTCGAGACGCTGACCATGGACTACAACTTCATGGTCAACCAGTCCGGTTCGACCTCGCAGGGCGACCCGTCCAAGCACGAGTACTGGGGCGACCAGATGCGTGACGGCCTGCTCCAGGGCTTCTCCCGCGCCTACAAGGGCAACCGCGCCCCGCTGATCATCGGCAACCACTTCGAATCCTGGAACGGCGGCACGTACATGCGGGCCATCGAGGAGACCGTCGAGCGGGTCTGCAACAAGCCCGACGTGCGGTGCGTCTCCTTCCGCCAGCTTGCGGACTGGCTGGACGCGCAGGACCCGAAGACGCTGGAGAAGCTGACCCACCTGCGGGTCGGCAAGGAGCCGAAGGAAGGCTGGGCGTCGTTCCTCTCCGCCCAGCCCGCACCCGCCCCCAAGGGCGTCCCCGGCGCTCCCGCGGTCAAGGAGTAGCACTCCCGCGGGCCGTTCAGGCCGTGGCGGTCATGCGCTCGCGCAGCACGAAGTCGGGGTCGACCTGGGCAGCCAGGTCGGCCCCGGTCCGTTCGTTGCCCCAGCTCTGCGCGTTCTTCAGGTGGAAGTGGACCATCTGGCGGGTGTAGCGCTCCCAGTCGCGCCGGTCGTACGCGGCGTCGACGGCGTCCTGAAGCGTCTGCAGGGAACGGCGGTTGTCCTCTTCCAGGAGCGCGAAGCGCGGCGGGCGCCCCTTCTCCATGGCGCGCACCCAGTCCGAGTGCCCGACCGTCACCAACAGGTCGTCGCCGACCTGCTCGCGCAGGAAGTCGACGTCGTCCTGGCCCTGCACCTTGTTGCCGACGACCGCGAGGCTGACACCGAAGTCCCGCGCGTACTCCTTGTACTGGCGGTAGACGGAGACGCCCTTCTTCGTCGGCTCGGCCACCAGGAACGTCATGTCGAAGCGGGTGAACATGCCGGAGGCGAAGGAGTCCGAACCGGCGGTCATGTCCACGACCGCGTACTCGTCGCGGCCGTCGACCAGGTGGTTCAGGCAGAGCTCCACCGCCCCCGTCTTGGAGTGGTAGCAGGCGACACCGAGGTCGGCTTCGGTGAACGGCCCGGTGACCATCAAACGCACGGTGGCGTCGTCGAGTTCCACGGGCCGCGCGCACGCCTCGTACACGGGGTTGTCCTCGCGCACCCGCAGCAGGCGCGAGCCCTCGCCGGGGGGTGTGGTCTTGATCATGGTGTCCGCGGAGAGGATCCGCGGGTTGGAGCCCCGCAAGTAGTCCTTGATGAGGGGCAGCCGCGCGCCGAGGGCGGGCAGCTCGGCGGCTTCCGTCTCGTCGAGGCCGAGGGCCGGGCCGAGGTGCTGATTGATGTCGGCGTCCACCGCGATGACGGGCGCCCCGGTCGCGGCGAGGTGGCGGACGAAGAGCGAGGACAGCGTCGTCTTGCCGCTGCCGCCCTTCCCTACGAAAGCGATTTTCATGACCACGAAGGGTAGCCGGTTGGGTACGCCGAGTGCCCGATGTGCGTGAAGAAGACCACTCCTTCGTGGCGGCGAGCCCGGAAGTACGTAGGGTCGTACTCATGAGTACGACAGTTGATCCGCTCGCGGCCCTCGGGGATCTCCCCGGGGTGACCGACTCCGTGGACTCCGTGCGCAAGGCCGTCGACCGGGTCTACGGGCACCGGATCATGCGGCGCCGCAGCAACGAGATCACCTCCGAGGCCGCGCTGCGCGGCGCCCGCGGTTCCGCGGCGCTCTCTGGCGCCGACTGGGCGCTCGAAGAGGTGCGTCGACGCAGCGACTTCAGCGGTGACGGCGAGGCCCGCACGCTCGGTGCGGCCCTGCGGCTGACCGCCGAGGCCGGTCAGCTCCTGTCGATCTGGCGGCAGTCGCCGCTGCGCGTGCTCGCGCGCCTGCACCTGGTCGCCGCCGCCGACTCCGCCGAGGGCGCGGGCCGGCCGCGACTGGCGGGCGAACCCGTGGACGAGCCGCTGGTCGAGCTGCCCGTGCCGGACGCGGACGAGGTGGCGGGCCGGCTGGAGGGCCTGTCCCGGCTGATCATCGCGGGCAGTGCGGCGCCGGCACTGGTGACGGCGGCGGTGGTCCACGGCGAGCTGCTCAGCCTGCGCCCGTTCGGCTCGCACAACGGCCTGGTCGCGCGGGCCGCGGAGCGCATCGTCCTGGTGGGCAGCGGCCTCGACCCGAAGTCGGTGTGTCCGGCGGAGGCAGGGTACGGGGAGCTGGGCCGTGCGGCCTACGTGGCGGCCCTGGACGGCTACGCGTCGGGCAGGCCGGAGGGTATGGCGGCCTGGATCGCCCACTGCGGCAAGGCGGTGGAACTCGGCGCCAGGGAGTCGACGGCCGTCTGCGAGGCGCTGCAGCGCGGCGCGGCCTAGAGCGTCGACGGGGGCGGGTGCCCCAAAAGGGTTGCGGCGGTACGGAATCCGTACCGCCGCTGGCATGTCCACCGTGTTACCAAGCGTCCTCGATGTGTTGCCCATCAGGTCGGGACGTTGCCCGTCACCTGGTGCGGCTGGCCCGTAATCGACGGGTCGACGTCGCGTGGGTGCTCGGTGTTCATGCTTCGGTCCGTGGGGCCTTACTGCGTTTGAAGGTGATCCTCTCGGATGTCCTTGGTCTCGCGGGCCGTTGACTCCTTTGTACTCCCCTCCTGGGATAAGCGGAAGTCCTGGCCGCACTTCTTTACTTTTAGCTTCAAACAGGTGTAAATCGGGCGCCTGATCGAAGGTGCGGGGAAGCGCTGGCGGCGTTGGGCCGGAGCCCGGTCTTGAGTCCGGTCTCGAGCCCGGGCTCAGGACGCGGCCGTGCGGCGCCGGCTCGCGAACCAGACGAGGCCCGCCGTGGCCGCGGCGGCACCGACCGCGGCGGCCGCCACGACGGCGGGCCGGGGTGGCGTGGGCAGCCGCTGCTTCAGGCGGACCGGCCGGTGGAAGTCGAGGATCGGCCACGCGCGCGTGAGGGCCTCCTTGCGCAGCGCGCGGTCCGGATTGACCGCGTGCGGGTGCCCGACCGACTCCAGCATCGGCAGATCGGTCGCCGAGTCGCTGTACGCGTAGCAGCGGTCCAGGTCGTACCCCTCCGTCCGGGCGAGCTCCTTGACCGCCTCCGCCTTGGTGGGTCCGTACGCGTAGTACTCCACCTCGCCGGTGAAGCATCCGTCGTCCCCGACCACCATGCGGGTCGCCACCACCCGGTCCGCGCCGAGCAGTTCGCCGATGGGCTCGACGACCTCGGCGCCCGAGGTGGAGACGATGACGACGTCGCGGCCGGCGGTGTGGTGCTCCTCGATGAGGGACGCGGCCTCGTCGTAGATGATCGGGTCGATCAGGTCGTGCAGGGTCTCGGCGACGATCTCCTTGACCTGCTGGACGTTCCAGCCGCGGCACAGCGCGGACAGGTACTCGCGCATCCGCTCCATCTGGTCGTGGTCGGCGCCGCCCGCGAGGAAGATGAACTGTGAGTACGCGGTGCGCAGTACCGCTCTGCGGTTGATCAGGCCGCCTTGGTAGAACGACTTGCTGAAGGTGAGCGTGCTCGACTTCGCAATGACCGTCTTGTCCAGGTCAAAGAAGGCGGCAGTGCGAGGCAAGGAGTGGTTTTCCACGAGCCCGAGCATAGGCGCCCACCATTCGGCGTAAGCTGAGGCGCGTGGGTTTGCCTGAGAAGGCTCTCGGGTACACCATGGAAGTCACGGATCGTTCGCGACCGTGCTAACCCGGTCTGGCTCCTCCCCCCCCGAGTCGGACCGTGGGGACGACCCCCGCTCTCCCCCCCGGCGGGGGTCGTCGCATGTCCGGATGGGTTTTTGAACCCTCCGTCGATCCTCTTCCGGCCCTCAAGTGGCCCTCATGGTCTTCTCGACCCTCCTGCGGGCTGCCCAAGATTCGTCACGGAGCGTAGTCGTGACGCTGCGCTGTGGAAGTCATCGCGAAGGCCGTGCGATGTCACCGGTATGGGTGACGGAGATATTCACAGGCATCGCCTTGTCCACAGTTATTGACCAAGATCCACACGATTTCCGGCAGCGCCGCACGCTGATTCCGCCCGCTCCGCTCGTGAAGTTCATGGCCGGATTGCTTTGTCCGGCTCTCTTCGCGCAAGCGGGGCGCGGCATTCACAAGGGTGTCGCGGTGTGAAGGGGATGGAGATCGTGGGTGGAGTCATTTCACGTGACAGGAGCGCGCAGGCCGACGGACGGCAGGGCGGCCCGCTGATCGTCACGGAGGACGTGGAGCTGCTGGATGACCTGCTGCGGCTGTGTGCCGCCGCGGGAGCGCTGCCCGAGGTGCAGCACGGCGGCCCGTCGAGCAGGCAGGGGTGGGAGGCCGCCCCGCTCGTGCTGGTCGGGGACGACGCCGCGGACCGGGTGCGCGGGGCCGCGCGCCGGCGGGGTGTGGTGCTGGTCGGGCGGGATCAGGACGACTCCGGCGTCTGGCGGCGGGCGGTGGAGATCGGCGCCGACCATGTGCTGGTCCTGCCGGACGGCGAACAGTGGCTGGTGGACCGCATCGCCGATGTGGCGGAGGGGGTGGGCCGGCCCGCGCTCACCGTCGGCGTCATCGGTGGCCGGGGCGGCGCCGGAGCCTCCACGCTGGCCTGCGCGCTCGCGGTCACGGCGGCGCGGGATGGCCGGCGCACGATGCTCGTCGACGCCGACCCGCTGGGCGGCGGCCTGGACGTCCTCCTCGGCGGCGAGAGCGCCGACGGGCTCCGCTGGCCGGCGTTCGCCGCCTCGCGGGGCAGGGTCGGCGGCGGGGCGCTGGAGGAGTCGCTGCCGGAGCTGCACGCGCTGCGGGTCCTGAGCTGGGACCGGGGAGACGCGGTCGCGGTCGCCCCGGAGGCCGTGCGGGCGGTCGTCGCGGCGGCCCGCAGGCGCGGCGGTGTGGTGGTCCTGGATCTGCCCCGCCGGGTGGACGAGGCGGCGGCCGAGGCGCTCGCGCAGGTGGACCTCGGGCTCCTGGTGGTGCCCGCCGAGCTGCGGGCGGTGGCGGGGGCGCGGCGGGTGGCGTCGGTCGCGGGGATGGCGCTGCGGGATCTGCGGGTGCTCGTCTCCGCGGGCGCGGGGCCGGGGGACGCCGGTGGCCTGGGCCCCGAGGAGATCGCGGGCCTGCTCGATCTGCCGCTGGCCGGCGAAGTCCCCTGGGAGGCCGGACTGCTCGGCGCCCAGGCCGCGGGGACACCACCTGGAGGCGTCGCCCGGGGACCGCTGGCACGGTTCTGCAGCTCCTTCTGGGAGCGGCTGCCGGTCGAGGCGACGGGAGCGGTCGTATGAGCTCGGTGATCGGCGCCCGGATGCTGGACGGCGTGCGCCAGTGGCTGGCGGAGAACGGCACGGAGCCGACGCCCGCCCGGGTCGCCGAGGCGCTGCGGGCCCAGGGCAGGGTGCTCGGAGACACCGAGATCCTCGGCGCGGCGGAACAGCTGCGCTCGGAACTGATCGGGGCGGGTCCCCTGGAGCCGCTGCTCGCGGACGACACGGTGACCGACGTCCTGGTCTCCGCGCCCGACCGCGTCTGGGTGGACCGGGGCGGCGGCCTGGAGCTGACGGGCGTCACCTTCCGGGACGCGGCCGCGGTGCGGCGGCTCGCGCAGCGCCTCGCGGCCGTGGCGGGCCGGCGCCTCGATGACGCCAGGCCCTGGGTGGACGCCCGCCTTCCGGACGGCACGCGACTGCACGCGGTGCTGCCACCGGTGGCGGTGGGCTCGACCTGCCTCTCCCTGCGGGTGGTGCGCCCCCGCGCCTTCACCCTCGCGGAGCTGGTCGCGGCGGGCACGGTGCCGCCCGGCGGCGACCGCTTCCTGCGCGCCCTCCTCGACGCCCGGCTGTCGTTCCTGATCAGCGGCGGCACCGGCAGCGGCAAGACGACACTCCTGAGCGCTCTGCTGGGTCTGGTCGGCCCCAAGGAGCGCATCGTGCTCGCCGAGGACTCCGCGGAGCTCCGCCCCGGGCACCCACATGTGGTGCGCCTGGAGTCCCGCCCCGCGAACCAGGAGGGGGCAGGCCTCGTCGGCTTGGACGACCTGGTGCGCCAGGCCCTGCGGATGCGCCCCGACCGGCTGGTCGTCGGCGAGGTGCGCGGCGCGGAGGTGGTGCATCTGCTCGCCGCGCTGAACACCGGACATGAGGGGGGCTGCGGCACGGTCCATGCCAACGCCGCGGGGGACGTGCCGGCCCGCCTGGAGGCCCTGGGGACGGCGGCAGGCCTCGACAGGGCGGCCCTGCACAGCCAGTTGGCGGCGGCGCTGTCGGTGGTGATCCATCTCGTACGCGACAGGGTGGGCCGCCGCCGCATCGCCGAGGTGCATGTCCTGGAGCGTGGCGAGTCCGGCTTGGTGGCGACGGTGCCGGCGCTGCGCTGGGGCGAGACGGCCTTCACCCGGGAGCCGGGTTGGGAGCGCCTGAACTCCCTGCTCAGGAGCGGTTCTTGGGGTGATGGGTCGTGAGCGCGACGCTGTGGATGGCGACGCTGTGCGCGGGAACGGCGGCTTGGCTGGCGGCCCGACGGACAGAGGAGCACCGATGGGCGGCGCTGTTCGGAGCGGAGGCCGCACTGAAACCCAAAGTGCGGCCTTGGAGAGGGGCGCTGGCGTTCGCACGGGGACGGATGCGGCAGGAATGGTGGTGCCTGGCGGCGGGTTCGGCGGTCGCTCTGCCGGCCGCGTCCGTGGTGCCGCTGGTCGTGGGCGCGGCAGGGGTGCCGGTGGCGGCGCGTGTGCGGCGGGCCCGGGAGGCGCGCAAGGAACGGGAGCGGCGCGGCGACGCGGTGATCGCACTCTGTGGGGAGCTCGCGGGAGAGGTGCGGGCAGGCCGACAACCCGGAGAGGCTCTGCGTCTGGCCCTGGAGGAGGGCGACGCGGGCGGTGTCGGTGAGGCACGGAGCACGGTGGTGGCGGCGGCGCGGTTCGGCGGGGATGTGCCGGGGTCGCTGCGGGAGGCGGCCCGGACGCCGGGTGCCGAAGGACTCCTGGGCCTGGCGGCGTGCTGGCGGGTGGCGGTGGACCGCGGTGCGGGGCTCGCTGCGGGCCTGGAACGGCTGGAGGGGGCACTGCGCGCGGAGCGCGACCAACGCGCCGACTTGCGGGCCCAGTTGGCGGGCTCCCGTTCAACGGCCGTGATGCTCGCGGGCCTGCCCGTCCTGGGCCTGCTGATGGGCGGAGCACTGGGGGCGGAACCGCTGCGGGTCCTGTTCCACACGGGGCCGGGCCTGGTGTGCCTGGCGGTCGGGGGAGCGCTGGAGGCAGCCGGGGCGTGGTGGGCGCTGCGGATCGTACGAGGGGCGGAGGAGTGATGAACGTTGTCCACAGGCTGGGGGTATTCCTGTGGGACGCCGGAGCCGTGCTCTGGCTGACGCTGACGGTGCTGGCCGCACGACGCGAGCGGACCCTACGCCGACGCGCGGACGCAGCACTCCACAGACAACGCCCCCGGGCACGACGCCGCACCCTACGCCCGCTCCCTGGGGGAGCAACGCGAAAGTGGCTCGTGGTGGCCGGCACATCGAGCGCTGCCTACGCGCTGGTGGGCGGGATCCCGGGCCTGCTGGCGGGCGCGGCGGTGGCGTACGGCACGTGGCGGCGCGTCGACCGGAGCCGCGCGTCCCCGAATGCCCCGACCGAAAAGTCGACGCAGACGGAGGCGGCACGCCAACTCCCCCTCGCGGCAGACCTCCTGGCCGCGTGCGTAACCGCAGGGGCGAGCCCAGTGGCGGCTGCCGAGGCAGTCGGGGAGTCCCTGCAGGGTCCGGTCGGCGCACGACTGGCACGCGGGGCGGCAGAGGTACGCCTGGGCGGCGAACCCTCGGACGCCTGGCGCCAGTTGGCCGAGCTACCGGCGGCGGCACCGCTGGCCCGCCTCATGGAAAGGACGGGAGATTCCGGAACCCCGACGGCGGCCCCGGTCACTCGCCTGGCCGCGGACGCGAGAGCGGAACGCGGCCGCACGGCAACGGCAGCGGCACGCAGGGCGGGCGTCCTGATGACGGCACCGGTGGGCCTGTGCTTCTTGCCGGCGTTCGTGGCGATCGGGGTGTTGCCGGTGGTGATTGGGATGGCGGAGGGGCTGCTGAGAGCGGGGTGAGAACGACGGCGCGCGCGCCGACGACGAAATCAGAACAAGCGAACAAGCAGAGCAAACAAAGCAAACAGAGATCGCCAGGACCAGCAGAACCAGCAGAACTCGAAGGATGCCAACGGAGGTTGAAATGCGGGGGAATGTGATGAATGAGACGGTGGGACGCCGACAGGAACCGTCGGGTCGGCGCTGGTGGCAACGGGGTCCGATGAGGGCGGGGACACGCCGAGGGCTGAGGTGGCGGGTTCGTGCGAGGGGCGCGGACACGGGGATGGTCACGTCCGAGTACGCGATGGGTTTGATCGCGGCGGTGGGCTTCGCGGGGTTGCTCTACAAGGTGGTGACGAGCGGGCAGGTGAAGGCGGCGCTGCAGGCGGTCGTGGAGAAGGCGCTCGATGTCCCGTTCTGAGGTGGAGCGGAATTGGCGGAGCGGTCAGCCCCGGGCCAGCCGGGGCAGGCGCTCCTCGGACCGGGGGTTCGTGACCGCGGAGGCGGCGGTGGTGCTGCCGACTCTGGTGTTGTTCACCATGGCGCTGGTCTGGACGCTGCTGGCGGTGTCCGCGCAGATCCAGTGTGTGGACGCCGCCAGGGCCGGAGCTCGGGCGGCGGCCCGCCAGGACCCCGACGAGGTGGCCGCGGCGGCGGCGCGACAGGCGGCCCCGCGTGGGGCGAGCGTCGCCGTCCGGCGTGAGGGCGACCTGGTGCGGGTCCAGGTGACGGCGGAACCGCCGGGGCCTTCGGTGCTGGGCTTGGGGGTGCGCCTGCGCTCCGAGGCGGTGGCGTTGGCGGAGGAGACGGTGGGGGTGGACGTATGAGGGCCGGACGGTGGTGTGGGGCCGACCGGGACCGAGGGGCGGCGACCGTGTGGGTGGTCGTGGTGATGGCCGTGCTGGGCGTCGTCTGCGGTGCGGTGCTTGCTATGTCCCAGGCCGTGGTGGCCCGGCACCGCGCGGGCGGCGCGGCGGATCTGGCGGCACTGGCGGCGGCGGACCGGTGGGCGGACGGTCCCGCGCGGGCGTGCGAGGGGGCGGTGCGGGTGGCGGGGGCGCAGGGCGCGAAAGTGGTGCGGTGCGTGTTGCACGGCCAGATCTCCGAGGTGACGGCCTCGTCTTCGGCTGGCCCCTTCTCCGCAACGGTCAACTCCCGCGCGGGCCCGGCGGGTCCCTCCTCCGGCCCCGGGGTTCCTGACCCCTGGGAGCCCCCTAACCCGCCGCTCCGCGACGGATAGCCTCCCACCCACCCACCCGTCCACCCCGCGACATCCCGCGGGAGCAGGGGAGGGTGGGCTTGCCCCGCGGCGTGCGGCTGGGGTGGGGGCGGGGTCCCGGGTCCCCCTCTGCGGGTGCAAACAGGCCCGCCGCTTCGCGGCGGATGTTTCCCACCCACCCACCCGTTTGCCCCGCGACGCCGGGTCGGAGTAGGGGCGGGTGGGCGGGTGTACCCCGCGTCGTGTGGCGGGAAGTTGAGTCGGGGTGGGTGGGTTGCCCCGTGACGTGTGGCGGGGAGTCGGGGTTGTTGGGTTGCCCCGTGACGCGTGGCGGGAAGTCGGGGTGGGTGGGTGTGCCCCGTGACGTGTGGCTCGGCCGCCCGCCGGGCCGCAGGCGCACGCGAACGCCCCACCCGTCCGCAGGCGCACGCGAGTGCCCCACCCGGCCGCAGCCGCACGAGTGCCCCACCCCGGCCGCACGAGTGCCCCACCGGACCGTCGGCCGCAAACGCTCGGGAGGGGACGTGGGGGTATGTGCGCACGGAGCACCGAGCGCGCTGTAGCAATGTTGTCCGCGAGGCGTGGCGAACAGTGGATGGCGAGTACGCACATACCCCCGCGGCCCCGCACCCACAAACGGACAGCAGGCGCGGACCCCGGCCCCCGCGTGCCCGCACCCCCTACCCCTCCGTCACCCCCGCCCCCTCCCGCAACAACACCGAAAGAAGCCGCACCGCCCCCCGCTTGTGCAACGGATCGTTGCCGTTGCCGCACTTGGGGGACTGGATGCACGAAGGGCACCCCGCCTCGCACTCGCAGGACGCGATCGCCTGCCGCGTGGCCGTCAGCCACTCCCGCGCCGTGTGGAAGGCCCGCTCGGCGAACCCCGCCCCGCCCGGGTGACCGTCGTACACGAAGACCGTGGGAAGGAGCGTGTCCGGATGCAGCGGCACGGAGACGCCCCCGATGTCCCACCGGTCACACGTGGCGAACAGCGGCAACATGCCGATGGAGGCGTGCTCGGCGGCGTGCAGCGCACCACCGAGGATCTCGGGATTGACGCGGGCGGCGTCGAGTTGGTCCTCGGTCACCGTCCACCACACCGCCCGCGTGCGCAGCGTACGAGGAGGAAGATCCAGTTTGGTCTCACCGAGCACCTCGCCGGTGATGAGTTTGCGACGCAGGAAGGAGACGACCTGGTTGGTGACCTCGACGGAGCCATAGCAGAGGCGTCCCGCGCCCCACGGGACCTCGGTCTCCGTCTCCAGGATGGAGATCGCGGTCGTGTCGCGCGCGGTCGTGGAGTAGGGCGGCACCGCCTCCTCCACCAACGCCACCGAGTCCTCCAGATCGAGCCGGCGCACGAGATACGTGAGCCCCTGGTGAAGGTGGACCGCCCCCTCGTGGACGGTGGTGTGCGCGGCGGACGCGTCGACCGTGCCGAGCAGCCGCCCCGTGCCCTCCTCCACGATCTGGACGGGTTTGCCGCCCTCGCCGCGGATGTCGGTGAGGTCGGCGGCCCGCTCCCGGCGGGTCCAGTGCCAGGCCCTGGCCCGGCGCCGCAGCAGCTTCGCGGCCTCCAGCTGGGGGAGGAGCTCTGCGGCGGCGGGCCCGAAGAGGGCCATGTCCTCGTCGACGAGCGGGAGTTCGGAGGCGGCGGCGCACAGGTGCGGAGCGAGGACGTAGGGGTTGTCCGGGTCGAGGACCGTGGCCTCCACGGGCTGTTGGAACAGCGCTTCGGGGTGGTGGACGAGATACGTGTCCAGGGGGTCGTCGCGGGCCACGAGGACGGCCAGGGCGCCCTGCCCCGACCGCCCGGCGCGCCCGGCCTGCTGCCAGAGGGAGGCGCGGGTGCCCGGGTAGCCGGCGATGACGACGGCGTCCAGCCCCGAGACGTCGACGCCGAGTTCGAGGGCGGTGGTGGCGGCGAGGCCGAGGAGCTCGCCGGAGTGCAGGGCGCGTTCGAGGGCGCGGCGCTCCTCGGGGAGGTAGCCGCCTCGGTAGGCGGCGACACGCCGGGGCAGCGAGCGGTCGACCTCGGCGAGGCGTTCCTGGGCGATGACCGCGATCAGCTCGGCGCCGCGCCGGGACCGCACGAAGGCGACGGAGCGGACGCCCTGGACGGTGAGGTCGGTGAGGAGGTCCGCCGTCTCGGCGGTGGCCGTGCGGCGGACGGGCGCGCCCTTTTCGCCGTGCAGCTCGGTGAGCGGAGGTTCCCAGAGGGCGAAGACGAGGTCGCCGCGGGGTGAGGCGTCGTCGGCGACTTCGCGAACGGGAAGTCCGATGAGGCGCTCCGCGGAGACCGCGGGGTCGGCGGAGGTGGCGGAGGCGAGGAGGAAGACGGGCTCGGAGCCGTAGCGGGCGCAGAGGCGGCGCAGCCGGCGCAGGACCTGGGCGACGTGGGAGCCGAAGACGCCGCGGTAGGTGTGGCACTCGTCGACGACGACGTAGCGCAGGGCGCGCAGGAAGGAGGACCAGCGGGGGTGGGCGGGGAGGATGCCGCGGTGCAGCATGTCCGGGTTGGTCAGGACGTAATTGGCGTACTGCCGGACCCACTCGCGTTCCTCGAAGGGGGTGTCCCCGTCGTACACGGCGGGGCGCACCGCGTTGCCGAGGGGGTCGGCAAGGGCGCGGACGGCGCGGCGCTGGTCGGCGGCGAGGGCCTTGGTCGGGGCGAGGTACAGGGCGGTGGTGCCGCGACCGTTGGGGGCCTCGGAGCCGTCGAGGAGGGCGGAGAGGACGGGGGTGAGGTAGGCGAGCGACTTGCCGGACGCGGTGCCGGTGGCGACGACCACGGATTCGCCGTCCAGGGCGTGCTCGGCGGCGGCTGCCTGGTGGGCCCAGGGATGCTCGATCCCGGCGGCGCGGACGGCGGATATGACCTCGGGACGGATGCGGTCGGGCCAGACTGCATACCGGGCCTCACGTGGGGGCAAGTGCTCCGTATGAGTGACGCGCGATGCACGGCTCGGACCCGCGGTGAGCCGGTCAAGGACGGTCCGCGGGGACGTGCGTGCCGGGGCGCCCGAGGAGGGTCCTCCGGCCGGAGAAATTTTGGCCATCGGCATCGAGTGTGTCACTGGCGGGATGGACAATGGTCTCAAGGCGTCGTGCACGCCCGCCGGTAAGTGATTGAATGCCATCGCGGCCGGCGATCCGTCCTGGGGGCTCTGCCGAGGTGTCCCGAGGGATGACCGCTCGATAGCAAGGTGCTGGAGGATCCGTGGACCTGTCCCTGTCGACCCGTACCGTCGGCGATCGTACGGTCGTCGAGGTCGGTGGCGAAATCGATGTATATACCGCGCCCAAGCTGCGCGAGCAGTTGGTCGAGCTGGTGAACGACGGCAGTTTTCATCTGGTCGTCGACATGGAGGGCGTGGACTTCCTCGACTCCACCGGGCTCGGCGTGCTGGTCGGCGGCCTGAAGCGGGTGCGTGCCCATGAGGGCTCGCTGCGCCTGGTCTGCAACCAGGAGCGCATTCTCAAGATCTTCCGTATCACCGGTCTGACCAAGGTGTTCCCCATTCACACCTCGGTCGAGGAAGCGGTCGCGGCCACCGACTGAGTGACCGCTGACGGAGCGGCCACCACAGGCTGAGCGGCCACCATTCGCTCAGCGTCGCGACTCCGCTCGGTGCCACCACGGGCCGGGCGGCCGACCGAGTGGCTGCCGCCGACCGGGTGGCGTCCGCGTAGCGGTCGACCGGAAGCCGGAGTTCCCGGGCCCGTGGGCCCGGGCCGGCAGTACAGCAGGGGACCGGGCCTGCGGCCCGGCCCCCTGACAGCACGCCCGTATGTCGAGGGGGATGCATGGCCACCGTTGAACTCCGCTTCAGCGCGCTGCCCGAGCACGTCAGGACCGCCCGTCTCGTGGCGGCCGCGGTGGCGCGCAGGGCCGGAGTGGACGAGGCCGTTCTCGACGAGGTCAGGCTCGCGGTCGGTGAGGCCTGCACGCGCGCCGTCGGGCTGCATCAGAGCAGCGGGGTGACGGCGCCGGTGCGGGTGGCGCTGATCGAGGACGAGAAGCAGTTCTCCATCGAGGTCGGTGACGAGGCGCCGCGCGCGGCGCCCGGTGACCGCGCGCCCGGCTCGGGGCTCGGCGCGGGCGACGACCTGGAGGCCGAGGGCGAGGACGAGATGGGCCTCGCGGTCATCAGCGGCCTCGTGGACGACGTGGAGGTCACGGCCGGCGAGTCCGGCGGCCTCATCCGCATGAGCTGGCCGACGACCCCGGCACCGCTCGTCCCCTGACGCGGCTGGTTCCCTGACGCCGCTCCTCCGTGACGCGGCTCCCCTGACGCCGCTCCTCCTCAAGCGCCGGTCCCTCCGGACCCGCTCCTCCCCTGACGCCGCTCCTCTCCGGCCCCGCCCCCCGGGCCCCGCTCCTCCCCCCGACGCCGGTCCGATCCGGCCTGAATCGTGGGATGCGGGGCCTGATCCGTCCGGGTGCGGGCGCGCCGCTCCGGGGACCTCCCAGGGTTCGACCTCCCCCTGAACACGGCGGGCGCCGCCCCCGTACCCCCTCCGCGCCGCATCGGCCCCCTCCCGTCACCCCACCCGAAGCCTTGTCGGCGCCCCGCCCGAAGCTCTGCCGCCACCACGGTGAACAGGGCTTTTCCATTTCTGATCATTATCGGATCACTGATTGACCTTGATCGGTGAACCGGTAAAGCGGCGGCGTCAACGGTTTTGAGGCATTACCGCTTTTGGGGTCAATCCCCGTGCGCGATCATTTGCTGAGAAGCAATCTCAGGTCAATTCCGTTTGTGGCGCTCTGTTTTGATCAGGTTCCGCTCCCTACAATCCGTCCACATCTTGAGCTCAGCCCAAGCGTCAAGGAGGACGAATGGCGGGGCTTTCTACCCCTCATCAGTTTGACCACCCCTCAACCTTCGCAGCCGCAGTCCTTACGGACGACAATCGGATCGTCGTGATCGTCGTCGCGGCCGTCGCACTCGCGGCGCTCGTCGTCGCGGGAGTCCTGGTCCGCCAGGTGCTCGCGGCGGGCGAGGGCACCGACAGCATGAAGAAGATCGCGGCAGCGGTCCAGGAGGGCGCGAATGCCTATCTGGGCCGACAGCTGCGCACTCTCGGCGTATTCGCCGTCGTGGTGTTCTTCCTGCTCATGCTGCTGCCCGCGGACGACTGGAATCAGCGTGCCGGGCGATCGATCTTCTTCTTGATCGGTGCGGCGTTCTCGGCCACCACCGGCTATATCGGTATGTGGCTCGCCGTGCGCAGCAATGTGCGCGTCGCGGCCGCCGCCCGAGAGGCCACTCCCTCGGAAGGTGAACCCGAAAAGGATCTCACCGCCGTCTCGCACAAGGCCATGAAGATCGCTTTCCGCACGGGCGGCGTCGTCGGCATGTTCACGGTGGGGCTCGGTCTTCTGGGCGCCTCCTGTGTGGTGCTCGTCTACGCGGCCGACGCGCCGAAGGTGCTCGAAGGCTTCGGCCTCGGCGCCGCGCTGATCGCGATGTTCATGCGTGTCGGCGGCGGCATCTTCACCAAGGCCGCCGACGTCGGCGCCGACCTGGTCGGCAAGGTCGAGCAGGGCATTCCGGAGGACGATCCGCGCAATGCCGCGACCATCGCCGACAACGTGGGCGACAACGTCGGCGACTGTGCCGGTATGGCCGCCGACCTCTTCGAGTCGTACGCCGTGACGCTGGTCGCCGCGCTGATCCTCGGGAAGGTGGCGTTCGGTGACTCCGGCCTCGCCTTCCCGCTGATCGTCCCGGCCATCGGCGTCGTGACGGCGATGATCGGCATCTTCGCGGTGGCGCCCCGGCGCTCCGACCGCAGCGGCATGAGCGCGATCAACCGCGGGTTCTTCATCTCCGCGTTCATCTCGCTGGCGCTCGTGGCCGGAGCCGTCTACGCGTACCTCCCGTCCTCGTACACCGACCTGGACGGGGTCACCGACGCGGCGATCAAGGGCCACGACGGCGATCCGCGGATCCTCGCGCTCGTCGCCGTGGCCATCGGCATCGTGATGGCCGCGCTGATCCAGCAGCTGACCGGCTACTTCACCGAGACCAACCGGCGTCCCGTCCAGGACATCGGGAAGACCTCGCTGACCGGCCCGGCCACCGTGGTCCTCGCCGGCATCTCGCTCGGTCTGGAATCGGCCGTCTACACCGCGCTGCTGATCGGGCTCGGCGTGTACGGGGCGTTCCTGCTCGGCGGCACGTCGATCATGCTGGCGCTCTTCGCGGTCGCGCTCGCCGGTACGGGGCTGCTGACCACGGTCGGCGTCATCGTCGCCATGGACACCTTCGGTCCCGTCTCCGACAACGCGCAGGGCATCGCCGAGATGTCCGGTGACGTCGAGGGCGCGGGCGCGCAGGTGCTCACCGACCTGGACGCCGTCGGCAACACCACCAAGGCCATCACCAAGGGCATCGCCATCGCGACCGCGGTCCTCGCGGCCTCGGCGCTCTTCGGCTCCTACCGCGACGCCATCGCGGAAGCCGCCAAGGACGTCGGCGAGAAGCTCGGCGACGGCGCCCCGATGAACCTCGTGATGGACATCTCACAGCCCAACAACCTGGTGGGGCTAATCCTCGGCGCCGCGGTCGTCTTCCTCTTCTCGGGGCTCGCGATCAACGCGGTGTCGCGGTCGGCGGGCGCCGTGGTCTACGAGGTGCGGCGGCAGTTCCGCGAGCACCCCGGGATCATGGACTACACCGAGGAGCCCGAGTACGGGCGCGTCGTCGACATCTGCACCAAGGACGCGCTGCGCGAGCTGGCCACGCCGGGTCTGCTCGCCGTGCTCACGCCGATCGCGGTCGGCTTCTCGCTCGGTGTCGGCGCGCTCGGCTCGTTCCTGGCCGGCGCGATCGGCACGGGCACCCTCATGGCGGTCTTCCTGGCCAACTCCGGTGGTGCCTGGGACAACGCCAAGAAGCTCGTCGAGGACGGCCACCACGGCGGCAAGGGAAGCGAGGCGCACGCCGCGACCGTCATCGGTGACACGGTCGGCGACCCGTTCAAGGACACCGCGGGTCCGGCGATCAACCCCCTGCTGAAGGTGATGAACCTGGTGGCGCTGCTCATCGCGCCGGCGGTCATCAAGTTCAGCTACGGGGACGACGCCAGCGTCGGGATGCGGGTGCTGATCGCGGTGCTCTCCATCGCGATCATCATCGGCGCGGTCTACGTCTCCAAGCGGCGCGGCATCGCCGTCGGGGACGAGAACAACGCCGAGCGGGTGGCCAAGCCGACGGACCCGGCCGTGGTCTCCTGACCCCGGCCCGGCAACGGGCCCAACACACGGGCGGGCGGCGCTTTTTGAGGCGCCGTCCGCCCGTCCGCGTGCCCGGGCGGAGCCGTGAGGCTTCTCTCGCGCTCCGTAGCCTGACGCCGCTTGGTGCAAATGGCTGCAATAGGGGTGGTACCGAGCCCCCGACATGCGGTTGTCGCCCAGTTGGCGTGTAAGTTCCGGGGCCGAGAGCCATGGAAGGGACCAATCCGGTGAACAAGAAGCTTGCAGCCGCACTGTCCGGCGGTGCGGTGCTGGTACTCGCTCTGTCAGGGTGCAGCAGCGACGACGGCAACGAGAAGCTCGACAACTGGGCCAAGAAGGTCTGTGACTCCGTACAGCCGCAGTCGAAGAAGATCGCGGACGCCAACGCCGCGATCCAGAAGGAGACCTCCGACAACAGCTCCCCGGGCGACGTCCAGAAGACCGACTCCAAGGCGTTCCAGGACATGTCGGATGCCTACAAGTCGATGGGCAACGCCGTGAAGAGCGCGGGCGCCCCGCCGGTCGACGACGGCAAGAAGAAGACGGACGACGCCGTCAAGGAACTCAACGGCATCTCCAAGTCGTACGGCGACCTCAAGAAGCAGGTCGACGGCCTCGACACCAAGAACCAGGCGGACTTCGCGGACGGCCTCAAGGACGTCGCGGGCGAGCTCGACAAGCTGAGCAAGAGCGGCAACGAAGCGCTGGAGAAGCTGCAGGAGGGGGAGGTCGGCAAGGCGATGGGCAAGCAGGACAGCTGCAAGAGCGCGTCCGCCACGCCGTCCGCCAAGAGCTAGCCCCGACACCCGCGCGCCCTACCGTCGCGCGCTTCTTGTCGTCGTACGTGCCCGACGCCCTCGGCACCCCTCGCGGCGCCGAGGGCGTCGGCGCACCGGCCGGGCCACAATGGGCGGGTGAGTAATGCCAGCCTTCCCCTGCCCTCGTCCGACAACGCCGACGTGGCCGCCTCCCTGCGCGAGGCGCTGCTCGGCGCCGACTTCACCGCCGACGGGCTGCTCGAGCTGCTCGGGGCGCCCGCGTACACCGCGCTCGCCCGCAGCGAGACGGTGCCCGCGCTGCGCGCCACGCGCGGGGACGGGACGCTCGCGGCGCTCGTACGCCTCTTCCTGCTGCAGGAATCGGTGGCACGCGCGCGCGTGGCCGACGTTCTGCCCGTCGACGCGCTCCTGGAGAGCGGCTGGCTGACGGAGCGGGAGGGCGCGCTGTGGGCGACGGTGGACGTCCGTCCGTACGGCGGACCGAGCGGTGAGGACTGGTTCATCGTCTCCGACCTGGGCTGCGCGGTCGGCGGCGCGGGCGGCATCGGCAAGCACGAGGAGGGCGTCGTCCTCGGGGTCGGCGGCGCGTCCACGACCCTCGCGGGGATCACGGTGCGCACGCCCGTCGCCAGCGCCCTCGACCTCGGCACGGGTTCCGGCATCCAGGCGCTGCACGCCGCACAGCACGCCACGCGCGTGACGGCGACCGACCTGAACCCCCGTGCGCTGCGGTTCACCCGGCTCACCCTGGCGCTCTCCGGGGCCCCGCAGGCGGACCTGCGGGAGGGCTCGCTGTACGGGCCGGTGGCCGACGAGACGTACGACCTGA
Organism: Streptomyces sp. NPDC041713; assembly: GCF_055591085.1. Lineage (NCBI taxonomy): Bacteria > Bacillati > Actinomycetota > Actinomycetes > Kitasatosporales > Streptomycetaceae > Streptomyces > Streptomyces sp. NPDC041713. The sequence goes on along the minus strand of NZ_JBVIZY010000003.1, from coordinate 139,442 downwards.
TCGTCTCGAATCCGCCGTTCGTGATCTCGCCCGGCGCCCGGCTCACCTACCGGGACGGCGGGATGGGCGGGGACGATCTGTGCCGGTCGCTCGTTCAGGAGGCGGGGGAGTACCTGAACGAAGGGGGGTACGCGCACTTCCTGGCCAACTGGCAGCACGTGGACGGTGAGGAGTGGCAGGACCGCCTGCGCTCCTGGGTGCCGCGCGACTGCGACGCCTGGATCGTGCAGCGCGAGGTGCAGGACATCACGCAGTACGCCGAGCTGTGGCTGCGGGACGCGGGGGACCACCACACGGACCCGGGGCAGTACGCCGCGCGGTACGACGCGTGGCTGGACGAGTTCGAGGCGCGGGGCACGCGGGCCGTCGGGTTCGGCTGGATCACGCTGCGCAAGACCGCGGCCGCCGAGCCGACCGTCACCGTGGAGGAGTGGCCGCACCCCGTCGAGCAGCCGCTGGGCGAGACGGTGCGGGAGTTCTTCGAACGGCAGGAGTACCTGCGCACGCACGACGACGCCGCGCTGCTCGCCGCGCACTTCAAGCTCGCCGACGAGGTCGTGCAGGAGCAGGTCGGGCTGCCGGGCGCCGAGGACCCGGAGCACGTCGTGCTGCGCCAGCACCGCGGGATGCGGCGGGCCACCAAGGTGGACACGGTGGGCGCCGGGTTCGCGGGCGTGTGCGACGGCTCGCTGAGCGCGGGACGGATCCTGGACGCCATCGCCCAACTGGTCGGGGAGGACCCGGTGTTGCTGCGCGATCGGACGCCCGAGCAGATCAGGCTCCTCGTGCGGCAGGGGTTCCTGCTGCCGGTGGGAGAGTAGGGAGCGGAGGAGACCGGGGAGTGCGCGGCCGAGGAGCCGGGAGTACGCGGCCGAGGGGCCGGGTGTACGCCGCAGGGTGCCGGAAACCGGACGACAATCCGTCGTTCACCCCGATTTCGTATGTCCGATTCCCGTGTGTGTCAGCCTCCCGGCAGAGGCATTCGGCACGGGGAGGCAGGACCATGGAGAGCGGGCCGGCGATCTTCGCGGGGACGGTGTTCGCGCTGTTCGGCGCCGGGCTGCTGCTGTGGACCGGTGCGCGTGTCGCGCACCGCGCCCCGGTCGCCCAGGGTGTGAGCCCCGTCGCATCGGCGACCGTCGCCACGCTCGCCGGATCGGCCGCCGTGCTCCTCGGCGTCTGGTGCTTCACACGGCTGTGACGTGGGCCCGGCAGTCGGCCGGACCTAGTCATTCCGGTTGTCCGGGCGGCGGGTCGTCGAGACCGTCGGCGACCGTGCCCCGCAGGCCCGACGCTCTTCTTTCCCGCCCGGTGACGGCTTCCCTCCAGGCCCGCCGCGCCCCCTCGGCCCGCCCCGCGGACGCTCCCCTTCCGACCCTCCGGACCCCGGCTCCCCAGCGATCACGCAGGTGCGGCCCCGGCCGGCGCCCGGCCGGGCCCCGGGACAGCAGGTCGTCACTCCGGGCGGCAGGAATGGCGGTAGTCGGGTTACCGTTCGAGTGGCCGTTGCGGGCTTTCCCCGTTTGACACGGGGGCGGGATGTACCGTCACACTCCGCAGCGACAGCGCAACGCAAGCCATGCGGGCACTGCCAGCCATGCGGGCACTGCCCCCGTACTGCCACGAGCAACGTCACCGTGCAGTGCCACCGAGCAGTGCCACCGAGCGTCGACCGGAGAGAAGAGCGAAGTTGTCCCCGACCAGCGAGACCGCACAGGGCGGCCGCCGACTCGTCATCGTCGAGTCGCCTGCCAAGGCGAAGACGATCAAGAGCTACCTCGGCCCCGGCTACGTAGTCGAGGCCAGCGTCGGGCACATCCGCGACCTCCCCAACGGCGCCGCGGAGGTGCCCGAGAAGTACACCGGCGAGGTGCGCCGCCTCGGCGTGGACGTCGAGCACGACTTCCAGCCCATCTATGTCGTCAACGCCGACAAAAAGGCGCAGGTCAAGAAGCTCAAGGATCTACTCAAGGACTCCGACGAACTCTTCCTCGCCACCGATGAGGACCGCGAGGGCGAAGCCATCGCGTGGCACCTCCTGGAGGTCCTGAAGCCCAAGGTCCCCGTCCACCGGATGGTCTTCCACGAGATCACCAAGGACGCGATCCGCAGCGCCGTCGCCAACCCGCGCGAGCTCAACAAGCGCATGGTCGACGCCCAGGAGACCCGCCGCATCCTCGACCGCCTCTACGGCTACGAGGTCTCGCCGGTCCTGTGGAAGAAGGTCATGCCGCGCCTGTCGGCGGGCCGCGTCCAGTCCGTCGCCACCCGCCTCGTCGTCGAGCGGGAGCGCGAGCGCATCGCCTTCCGCTCCGCCGAGTACTGGGACCTGACGGGCACCTTCGGCACCGGCCGCGCCGGTGACGCCTCCGACCCCTCGCAGCTCGTCGCCCGCCTCACCACGGTCGACGGCAAGCGCGTCGCCCAGGGCCGCGACTTCAACTCGGTCGGGCAGCTGAAGGCCAACAGCACCGGCACGCTGCACCTGGACGAGGCCAACGCCCGCTCGCTGGCCGCCGCCCTGCAGGACACGAACTTCTCCGTACGGTCGGTCGAGTCCAAGCCGTACCGCCGCTCGCCGTACGCGCCGTTCCGTACGACGACGATGCAGCAGGAGGCGAGCCGCAAGCTCGGCTTCGGCGCCAAGGCGACCATGCAGGTGGCCCAGAAGCTGTACGAGAACGGCTTCATCACCTACATGCGTACGGACTCCACGACCCTGTCCGACACGGCGGTCAGCGCCGCCCGCGCGCAGGTCACGCAGCTCTACGGCAGCGACTACCTGCCGGACAAGCCGCGCACGTACGCCGGCAAGGTCAAGAACGCGCAGGAGGCGCACGAGGCGATCCGCCCGTCGGGTGATCGTTTCCGCACGCCCGCCGAGACCGGCCTCACCGGCGACCAGTTCCGGCTCTACGAGCTGATCTGGAAGCGGACCGTCGCCTCCCAGATGAAGGACGCGACCGGCAACTCCGTCACGGTGAAGATCGGCGGCCGCGCCGCCGACGGCCGCGACGCCGAGTTCAGCGCGTCCGGCAAGACCATCACCTTCCACGGCTTCCTCAAGGCGTACGTCGAGGGCGCCGACGACCCGAACGCCGAGCTGGACGACCGCGAGCGCAGGCTCCCGCAGGTCAACGAGGGCGACGCGCTCTCCGCCGACGAGATCTCCGTCGACGGCCACGCGACCAAGCCGCCGGCCCGCTACACCGAGGCCAGCCTCGTCAAGGAGCTCGAAGAGCGCGAGATCGGCCGCCCGTCGACGTACGCGTCGATCATCGGCACGATCCTCGACCGCGGCTACGTCTTCAAGAAGGGGACGGCGCTCGTCCCCTCCTTCCTGAGCTTCGCCGTCGTCAACCTCCTGGAGAAGCACTTCGGGCGGCTCGTCGACTACGACTTCACCGCCAAGATGGAGGACGACCTCGACCGCATCGCCCGCGGCGAGGCGCAGGCCGTGCCGTGGCTGCGGCGCTTCTACTTCGGCGAGGGCGAGGCTTCCGGCGGCGCGGCGGAGGCGGGCAACGGCGACGGCGACCACCTCGGCGGCCTCAAGGAGCTCGTCACCGACCTCGGCGCGATCGACGCCCGCGAGGTGTCGTCCTTCCCGGTCGGCAACGACGTGGTGCTGCGCGTCGGCCGCTACGGCCCGTACATCGAGCGGGGCGAGCGCGACTCCGAGAACCACCAGCGCGCCGACGTCCCCGACGACCTCGCGCCCGACGAGCTGACCGTCGAGTACGCGGAGGAGCTGCTCGCCAAGCCGAGCGGCGACTTCGAGCTGGGCGCGGACCCGGAGACGGGCCGCCAGATCGTCGCCAAGGACGGCCGCTACGGCCCGTACGTGACGGAGATCCTGCCCGAGGGCACCCCGAAGACCGGCAAGAACGCGGTCAAGCCGCGCACCGCCTCGCTCTTCAAGTCCATGTCGCTCGACACGGTCACCCTCGCGGACGCCCTCAAGCTGATGTCCCTGCCGCGCGTGGTCGGCACCGACGCCGAGGGCGTCGAGATCACCGCGCAGAACGGCCGGTACGGCCCGTACCTGAAGAAGGGCACGGACTCCCGGTCGATCGACACCGAGGAGCAGCTCTTCACGATCACGCTGGAGGAGGCTCTGGAGATCTACTCCAAGCCGAAGCAGCGTGGCCGCGCCGCGGCGAAGCCGCCGCTGAAGGAGCTCGGCGAGGACCCGGTCAGCGGAAAGCCGGTCGTCGTCAAGGACGGCCGCTTCGGCGCGTACGTCACCGACGGCGAGACGAACGCGACCCTGCGCGCGGCGGACTCCGTCGAGGACATCACTCCAGAGCGGGGTTACGAACTCCTCGCGGAGAAGCGGGCGAAGGGGCCGGCCAAGAAGACGGCGAAGAAGGCCGCCAAGAAGGCACCGGCCAAGAAGGCGCCCGCGAAGAAGACCGCCGCCAAGAAGACGGCGGCCAAGAAGACGACCACCGCGGCGAAGAAGACCACCGCGAAGAAGACGACCGCCAAGAAGACGGCGGCCTCGTCCTCGGTTGCCTCGTCCCCGGCGGCTTCGGAGGACTGAGCGTCTTCGCCTCCTCTGTGCCGGGTGCCTCGTCGAGGCGCCCGGCACAAGGCGTTTCCGTGCACTGATGTGGCGCTCTGAAACGGCACGTTCCGCCTGCAAGGGGACCAGACGGTCGTTTGTTCGGGTGGCTCCACGGGACCGCGGTCCGTCCAGATAGGCTGGACGGATGACGCGTGCCGAGCAGCCAACGGCCGGAATCCCGGCCCCCGACGACGCCCTGGTCGCAGATTCCCGAGAGCGTGCCGTCCGCGCCTTGCTGCGCGTACCGCAGCTGAAGAGGTTGTGGAGCGCCCATCTCGTCGACAGTGTCGGCGACGCGCTCGCGCTGCTCGTCCTGGTGATCCTCGCGCTCCAGTCGAGCATCTCCGAGGCCGCCTTCGGAGGCGGTTACCGGGGCGCGGCGCTCGCCGTGACCGCGGTCTTCGGAGCGCGCGTTCTCGCGACGCTGCTCTTCGGAGCGGTGCTTCTGGGGCCGCTCACGTCGCTCACGTCGCCGGAAGGACCCCTCGACCGCCGCTGGACGATGGTCGGTGCCGACGGCGTGCGGGCCGCACTGCTGATCGTCGCGCCCCTGTGGATCGACTGGACCCCGGACAACGCGCTCGCGATGATCCTGGTGACGGCGTTCGTCATCGGGGTCGCCGAGCGCTTCTGGACGGTCGCCAAGGAGAGCGCGGCGCCCGCGCTGCTGCCCGCGCCGCCCCTGGAGGGCGCGACGATAAGGCCGTTGCCGGACCACATGGACGCGCTGCGGCGGCTGTCCCTGCGCACCGGATTCCTCGCGGTGCCGATCGCGGCCACGATCCTCGTCGTCATCACCCTCATCGGCAATCTCCTGGGCGCCGGCCTCGAATGGTTCGAGCTGCACCAGGCCGGGCTCGCCTCGTTCGTGGCGGCCGGGCTCTTCGCCGCGTCGCTCTCGATCGTCTACCTCCTCGAACTTCCCGGTACGCAGACGCCCCGCGCGCGCAGCCCCCTCGAAGGGCTGCGCAGGCCGCGCACCGGCACCGGCAGCGGCCCCGACAAGGGCCGCACCGGCGCGATCCCGCTCCTCGTCGCGGCCTGCACCGCCGTCGCGGCCGCCGTCGCGGCGGCCGTCGCCGTCGCCGTCCTGCAGGCCAAGGACCTCGGCGGCGGGCCCGTCGCGTACGGCCTGATCGTCCTCGCCCTGACCGGCGGCACCGCCATCGGCATCCGCACCGCCCCGTCCCTGCTGCCGTCCCTCTCGCGCCGCAGGCTGTTCGCGCTCGCCATCGCGCTGACTGGTGTCGCGCTGCTCGCCGCGGGCCTCGTGCCCGACGTGACGACCGTGCTGCTGCTCCTCGTCCTCGTGGGGGTCGCCGCGGGCGTCGCCGCGAACACCGGGCACGCGCTGCTCGACCAGGAGGTCGAGGACCACCGCAGGGCCCGCACCACCGAACACCTGCACGCGGTCGTACGGCTGTTCCTCGCGCTCGGCGCGCTGGTGGCCCCGGTGGTCGCCGCCCTGATCGGGCCGCACCGCATGGTCAACGGCAAGTTCGTCTTCGACCACGGGGGCGCCGCCTTCACGCTGATGCTGGTCGGCGCGCTGCTGCTGCCGGTAGCGGCGCTGGTCCTCGCCAAGGCCGACGACCGGCAGGGCGTCCCGCTGCGGCACGACCTGCTCGACGCGCTGCGCGGCGGCGACGACCCGGCGCAGGCGACCTGCGCCACCGGCTTCTTCATCGCCCTGGAGGGCGGCGACGGCGCGGGCAAGTCGACGCAGGCGGAGGCGCTCGCCGAGTGGATCCGCGCCAAGGGCCACGAGGTCGTCGTCACGCGCGAGCCGGGTGCGACGCCCGTCGGCAAGCGGCTGCGGTCGATCCTGCTCGACGTCTCGTCGGCCGGCCTCTCGCACCGCTCCGAGGCACTGCTGTACGCCGCCGACCGCGCGGAGCACGTCGACACCGTCGTGCGCCCCGCCCTGGAGCGCGGCGCCGTGGTCATCTCCGACCGCTACATCGACTCGTCCGTCGCCTACCAGGGCGCCGGGCGCGACCTGTCGCCGACCGAGATCGCCCGCATCAACCGCTGGGCCACCGGCGGTCTCGTACCGCATCTGACCTGCCTGCTCGACGTGTCCCCGGAGGCCGCCCGCGAGCGGTTCACGGAGGCGCCCGACCGCCTCGAGTCGGAGCCGGCCGAGTTCCACGCGCGCGTGCGCTCCGGTTTCCTCACGCTCGCCGCCGCCGACCCGGGGCGGTACCTGATCGTCGACGCCTCCCAGGAGCCGGAGGCGGTCACCACCGTCATCCGGCACCGGCTCGACGTCGTGCTTCCGCTCTCCGAGGCGGAGATCACGGCGCGCGAGGAGGCCCGCAAGGCCGCCGAGGAAGAGGCGCGCCGCAAGGCCGAGGAAGAGGCCGCGCGCAAGGCCGAGGAGGAGCGCTTGGAGCGCGAGCGCCAGGAGCAGCTCGCCAAGCTCCGCGCCGAGGAGGAGGCGCGCAAGCGGCGCGAGCTGGAGGAGGCGCAGCGCCGCGAGGCGGAGCGCCAGGCCGAGGAGGCCAAGAAGCGCGCCGAGGAGGCCCGCCGCAAGGCCGAGGAGGAGCAGGCGAGGCTGCTCGCCGAGGAGAAGGCGCGGGCGGCCGAGGAGGAGCGCAGGCGCCGCGAGGCCGAGGAAGAGGCGCGGCTGCGGGCCGAGGCGGAGGAGCGGCGGCTCGAGAAGCAGCGCAAGGCCGAGGAGGCGCTGCTGCGCGCGGAGGAGGCGCGGCGGCTCGCGGCGGCTTCCGCTGCGGCGGCGTCGACGGCGGCGGCCGCGGCTGCGGCGAAGGCGGCGTCCGCGCGGTCTGCGGCTGCGTCTCCGTCCGCGGCTTCGTCTGCGGTTGCGGGGTCCTCCTCTTCGGCGCCTTCGAAGGCCGCGTCTTCGAAGGCCGGGTCTCCGAAGACGCGGCCTTCGAAGGCCGCGTCCTCCGCGGTGGCCGAGGATGCCGTGCCGGACAACGAGACCACCGTTCCCACACCTGTGGTGAAGCCGCCGTCCGGGGCGGCCGACGAGACGGCCGTGCTGCCGACCGTCGGTTCCGGCGCCGACGACACCGAGGTGCTGCCGCAGCCGCCCGTACCCGAAGGGGCCGCCGACGAGACGGCCGTCCTGCCCGCGGTCACCGAGGACAAGGTGCCGCCGGGTTACTTCAGGGACGAGCGGGACGCGGGGGCCGGGCGGTCCGCGCGGGAGGCGACCCCCGACGGGGAGAACGAACGCACCCGGGAGCTGCCCCAGGTCGACGAGCTGGGCGTGCCCCGGCGTCCGCGCCCCGAGTGGGCGGAGGAGACGCCGCTCGACGACCTGCCGTCGCTGGCGGACGAACTGCTCGGCTCGCACGAGGACGACGAGACCGGGCACGACGCCCGGAACGACGACGCGGGCGGGGACGAGGGCAAGGGCGGCCGGGGCCGGCGCGGCCGGAAGGGCCGCTGAGCCACCGGGCCCGGGAGGCGCTGAGCCACCGGGCCCGGAAGGGCCGCCGAACCACCGGGCCCGGAGGGGCTGAGGCCACCGGGCCCGGGATTGTCAGTGGCGTCCCCCACAATGGGCAGTCCGGTGGCCGATGGCAGAGCGCAGCGTAAGGCGGTGACCCCATGAGCGTGTGGGACGACCTGGTGGGGCAGGAGCGGGTGAGCGAGCAGCTGGGCGCCGCCGCGCGGGACGCCGACGCGCTGGTGACGGCCGTCGCCGCCCACACCCCGCAGCCGGAGGCGTCGAAGATGACGCACGCCTGGCTGTTCACGGGCCCGCCCGGCTCCGGCCGGTCCACCGCCGCGCGCGCGTTCGCCGCCGCCCTGCAGTGCACCAGCCCCGACCGTGCCCTGGGCGGCGCCCCCGGCTGCGGCTTCTGCGACGGCTGTCACACGAGCCTGATCGGCACCCACGCGGACGTCGAAGTGGTGCGTACGGACCTGCTGTCCATCGGCGTGAAGGAGACCCGCGACCTCGTCCGCCGGGCCCAGCTCTCACCCGCCGTCGGACGCTGGCAGGTCATCGTCCTGGAGGACGCCGACCGCCTCACCGAAGGAGCGGGGAACGTCCTCCTGAAGGCCGTGGAGGAGCCCGCCCCCCGCACCGTGTGGCTGCTCTGCGCGCCGTCCCTGGAGGACGTGCTGCCGACCATCCGCTCCCGCTGCCGGCACCTGACGTTGCGTACGCCTCCGGTGGACGCGGTCGCCGACGTGCTCGTACGCAGGGACGGCATCGAGCCCGGCGTCGCCGCGGCCGCCGCGCGCGCGACCCAGGGCCACATCGGCCGCGCCCGGCGCCTGGCCACCGACCCGCGCGCGCGGGAGCGCAGGGCCGCCGTCCTGAAGCTGCCGATGCGGGTCACGGAGATCGGCGGCTGCCTGAAGGCGGCGCAGGAGCTGATCGACACGGCGACCGACGACGCCAAGCAGGTCGCCGAAGAGGTCGACACCAAGGAGACCGACGAGCTGAAGGCGGCGCTGGGCGCGGGCCAGGGTGGCCGGATGCCGCGCGGCACGGCCGGCGTGATGAAGGAGCTGGAGGACCGCCAGAAGCGCCGCAGGACGCGTACGCAGCGGGACAGCCTCGATCTCGCCCTCACCGAGCTGACCGCGCTCTACCGAGACGTGCTTGCGCTGCAGCTGGGCTCGCGGGTGGCGATCGCCAACACGGAGGTGCAGGACATGCTGCAGCGGCTGGCGCTCGGCTCGTCGCCGGAGTCCACGCTGCGCCGCATCGAGGCGATCGGCGCCTGCCGCACCGCGCTGGACCGCAATGTCGCGCCGCTGCTCGCGGTGGAGGCGATGACGGTGGCGCTGCGGGCGGGGTGACGGGTCCTGCGGGCGTGAGCGGAACCGGGTGACGGGCGCTGCGGGCGCGAGCGGAACGGCCGGGATCAGCCGCCGGGCCGCCCGTTGACGGAGTCACGGCCGTTGACGGGGTCACTCGTACGGGCGCGCTGAGTAACGATGAGCACGCGGAGAGCTACCCTCGCGTGATGGACCTCAGTCGTCGCGGCCGTCGCAGCCGTCTCCTCTCCCTCCGTACGTGCGGCACTCTGCTGGTCACCGCAGGGCTGCTCGTCTCCGGCTGCTCGGCGGGGAGTTCGACGACGGAGGCCTCCCTGGCGTCGCTGTCCCGCGCGACGCCGGCCGAGCTCGCGCCGTACTACGGGCAGCAGCTGAAGTGGCACGAGTGCGGTGTCCCCGGCTTCGAGTGCTCCACGATGAAGGCGCCGCTCGACTACGACAAGCCCGCGGCGGGCGACATCAAGCTGGCCGTCGCCCGCAAGCAGGCCACCAAGAAGAGCGGCCGCCTCGGTTCGCTCCTGGTCAACCCCGGCGGCCCCGGCGGCTCGGCGATCGGCTACCTCCAGTCGTACGCGGGGCTCGGCTACCCCTCCGAGGTCCGCGCCCACTACGACATGGTCGCCGTCGACCCGCGCGGGGTGGCCCGCAGCGAGCCGGTCACGTGCCTCGACGGCGCGCGCATGGACCTGTACACGCAGACCGACGTCACGCCCGACGACCGGCGCGAGACGCAGGCGCTGCGCTCCGCGTACGAGACGTTCGCGACGGGGTGCGAGGAGCGGTCGGCCGGCATCCTGCCGCACGTGTCCACGGTCGAGGCGGCCCGCGACATGGACGTCCTGCGCGCGGCGCTGGGCGACGACAAGCTGTCGTACGTGGGCGCGTCGTACGGGACGTTCCTCGGCGCGACGTACGCGGAGCTCTACCCCGAGCGGGTGGGCCGCCTGGTCCTGGACGGCGCGATGGACCCCTCGCTGTCCGCGCGCCGCATGAACGAGGAGCAGACCGCCGGCTTCGAGACGGCGTTCCGGTCCTTCGCGAAGGACTGCGTCTCGCGGGGCGCGGACTGCCCGCTGGGCGACAAGAGCCCGGCGGACGCGGGCAGGCGGCTGAAGGCCTTCCTGGGCGAGCTGGACGGGAAGCCGCTCCCCACGAGCGGCAGCGGCGGCCGCAGGCTCGGCGAGGCGCTCGCCACGACGGGCGTGATCGCCGCGATGTACGACGAGGCGGGCTGGCCGCAGCTGCGGGACGCGCTCACCTCGGCGATGAAGAACCGCGACGGCTCGGGCCTGCTCGTGCTGTCCGACGGCTACTACGAGCGGGACAGCAACGGAAAGTACGCGAACCTGATGTTCGCCAACGCGGCCGTGAACTGCCTGGACCTGCCGCCCGCCTTCACCTCGCCGGACGACGTCGAGAAGGCGCTCCCGGCCTTCGAGAAGGCCTCCCCGGTCTTCGGCGAGGGCCTCGCCTGGACGTCGCTGAACTGCACGTACTGGCCGGTGAAGGCCACGGGCACGGCCCATCGCATCGAGGCGAAGGGCGCGGCCCCGATCGTGGTCGCCGGCACGACCCGCGACCCGGCGACCCCCTACCGCTGGGCGAAGGCCCTGTCCTCCCAGCTCTCCTCCGGTCACCTCCTCACCTACGAGGGCGACGGCCACACGGCGTACGGCCGGGGCAGCGAGTGCGTCGACGCGACGATCAACGCGTACCTCCTGAAGGGCAGGGTCCCGAAGGACGGAAAGCGCTGCTCATAGCCCTCTCCGGGCCTCGGAGAGGGGGTGTGCGGAGCACCCCGGAAAACTGTGTAGACTTGGCCGCGTTGCTGATCGCACGATGGTGCGGACGGCGTGCCGCCTTAGCTCAGATGGCCAGAGCAACGCACTCGTAATGCGTAGGTCTCGGGTTCGAATCCCGAAGGCGGCTCCACTGGAACCCCAGGTCAGACCAATCTGACCTGGGGTTTCTTCGTTCTCGCACCGGGTGGCCCGGTGTCCAGGTCGGCGGGTGTCCCGCCCGTTCGCGTCGCGTCGCCGCGCGCAGCCACCCATGCCCCCCACCCATGCCCAGGCGCCCACGCATCGGCTCGCGTCGCCGTACCGGGAAGCCGCGCGAACGACCGCTCTAGAGTGGGTCGTTGGGCGGTGTCTGAGAGGGGTCGTATGAGGATTGAGCTTCCGCCGGAACCCGTGCACTTCGTCAATCGTGACGACGAGAGGCGGCGGGCGGTGCGTGCCGTGGAGGAGTGGCGGGGGCGGGCGCGGCCGTTGGTGTTGTCGTTGCGAGGGCCCGCGGGGCTGGGGAAGACGGAACTGGCCCGGCTGATCGCCAGGACCTCGCTCGATCGCTACCCCGATGGGGTTCTTTCCGTGGACCTCGACGACTTCCGGCTGGACGGCGTGCTGGACCCGGGTGACGTGCTGGCGCAGCTCCTGTGCTCCCTCGATGTGGAGCCGGCTCTGGTGGAGGCGCAGTTCAAGGCGCGGTGCAGGCAGTACTGGAACAAGACCTCTCAGGCCCGGCTCGCCCTCATTCTGGACAATGCCCGATACGCCTCGGAGGTCGTCCCGCTTCTTCCGGCGTCGGGCGGGAGTCTGGTGATCGTCGCGAGTCACGGTCTCCTCCACGACCTGGAGGACGGCACCGCCGTCGACCTTCCGCTGCCCCCGCTGGCGGAACAGGCCGCCGCGGAACTGCTCGGGCTGATCGTCAGGGACCAGCGGCTCGCCGAAGACCCGGAAGCCGTAAGGGCGTTGGTGCGGCTGTGTGACGGGCTGCCCGCGGCGCTGCATGTCGCGGGGCGGTGGGTGCGCGCCCATCGGCTGCGGCCGTTGTCCCGGCTGATCCCGGAGTTGCAAGGTGAGTTGACGGACAAAGGGGTGTCCGGTGTCGAGCGGGTCTGGGACGCCGCCTATGAGCGTCTGTCGGGGCTGGCCGCGCTGCTCTACCGGCTGCTGGCGCATCATCCCGGGGCGACGTTCACCGTGGAGTCCGCCACCGCGCTGCTCGGGTCGGGGCCGGAGTCCTGCGAGGCCGCCCTCGAAGAGCTCGACAGGGCCGGGCTGCTGGACATGAGTGCGGTGCCGGGGGAGTCAGGGGGTGCGGAGGACGGTCGGCTGCGGCTGCCGGGGCCGCTGCGTGCGCACGCTTTACGGCGGTCCCGGGCCTCGTCCCAGTCCGAGTCCCAGTCCCAGTCCCGTGGCGGTGCCGAGGAAGAAGAGGTGTCCGCGGCGCGGACGCGGGTGCTGCGCTGGTACGTCCGGCAGGCCCAGCGCGCGGACCGGTTCGCCGCCGGTCGGCGGCTCGTCGTCGCGGATGCCCTCGCCCCGGTGCCCGGCGCGCCCGACGCCGCCCTGGCCGATCCGGAGGAGGCCACGGACGACGCGGACCGGGCCGCGCGGGCCGCACGCGCCGCCCGCTGGCTCCACGAGGAACGGCACGCGCTGTTCGCCTGCGCCCGTGCGGCCTACGACCGCGGGCTCGACGCGGAGGTCGTGGCGCTGTCCGAGCCCGTGTGGACGTACGCACTCGATCATCCCCGTCACGCCGACGCCGTGCAGGTCTTCCGGCTCGCAGTGGCCGCCGCGGTACGGCACGGGCAGAACGCGGCGTGGCTGGTGCGCACGCGATGTCAACTGGCCCGACCCCTTTGGGAGTCGGGGGAGCTCGGCGAGGCGGGTCGTGAACTCGACGCCGCCGAGGCCGCCGTAGGGCTGCTGGGTGACGACGTACGGGATCACAAGCTGCGGGCCTCGGTGCTGGAGTTCCGGGGCATGCTGAACGGCGCGCGAGGGGAGTGGGTCGCCGCCGTGGCGGACTTCGCCCGGTCCCGCGACGTACACCTCGCGATCGCCAATCCCTACGGGGCCATGCTGCAGACCTACCGCATGGGCGAAGCCCGGCTGGAACTGGGCGAGTTGGAGGCGGCGCACCTGCTCCTGGCGGATGCGCACGCGGAGGCGGTGACGCAGCGGCGCGAGCGGATGAGCCGGCGTACGGGCTTCGCACTCGCCGGAGTTCTGACCCGCCTCGGGCGGACGGGCGAGGCGCGACGGCTGTACGAACAGTCGTTGGCGGCGGCGCGCGAGCGGCGTTCCGACTTCGATCAGGCGCGGGTCCATGACGCCTTGGGGCGGTTGGAGGATGCGGCGGGGCGGGGCACTCAGGCCGCGGAACACCGTGCGGCCGCCCATGACATCCGGCGGCGCAACGGTCTGGCGTGAGCGGTCCTGTCGTTAGCCGTCCTGTCGTGAGCGGGCCTATGTCGGCTGCTCGGTCTCCTCGTTCGTCGCGGGGCGGAGGCGTACCGCGAAGGAGCGGTCACCGACCAGGCAGGTCAAGCCGGTTGGGGCGGTGGGCCTCGCTCGGTGGGCGGTCAGCCAGGCGTGCACGGCCGATACCGCGACGGCCGGGTCGAGATGGGCGATCCGGCCGTCTTCGCGGCGCGGCTCGACCTGGAGTACGTACGACTGCGCGTGGCCGCGGACGGTGAGCAGGCACGGTCCGGACGGGCGCACGATCGCGGCCACGCGGCAGCCCGGGTACTCGGACAGGGTGTGCCCGGTCCAGCCGCCCGCCGACCACAGCAGGCCGGTCGGTGCGGTCGGTACGGGGGAAGCAGGGGACGCGGAGGACGCTGAGGACGGGGCGGGGCGGCGGTAGAGCACGCCCGCGGAGCGGGTGAGCGCCTCGCTCGCCGCGCCGTGTTCCGCGGCCAGGTGGTGTCCGGGTGTCCCGGTGCCGCACGGGCGACGCGCGATGCGGATCCCTTCGGGGGTGATCTCGACGTCGACGTCGAACGCCGCGGGTGCGCGGGTGGCCGGGGCGGGTGGAGGCAGCGGCCGGGCAGGGGTGGCGAAGGGCGGAGGGGGCAGCCCGAGGAGTGCGTACAGTTCGGTGCGCAGCCGACTCAGGGCCCCGCCCTGGTGGGCGAACGCCGCCTGGGCGGCGGCGTGACCGGTTCCCGGCCGGTACGCCTTGAGTGCTTCCGTCAGCGTCTCCGTCAGCGCCTCCGCCAGCGCGTCGGCGTCGCCGGAGGCGCCGGAATCACCGGAGTCGCTGGGGCCCAACTGCGGTATCCGGCGCAGGAGTACGTCCATCGGGCTGCCCGGGATGAGTTCCGGCCCGCCCCGTCCGACGCCGACGATGGGCCGGTCCTGTGCGGCGGCGAAATAGAGGGCGGCGGAACCGTGGTCGGTGACCAGGGCGTCGGCGGCGATCAGGACGGAGGCCCACTCCTCGTGCGCGCCCGCGAGGATCATCCCCGCGTCGAGCGCCGGGGCGAGCAGCTCGGCCAACTCGTAACGGCCCAGCAGGCTTCGCTCGTTGGGGTGGACGATGAGCGCCAACTGGTATTCGTCATACGGTAGTTGGGCGGCGAGTCGGGCGGGCAGATCCGGGCGTCTCCGCAGGAGAGACTCCTGCCCCCAGGTCGAGACGAGCGCGAGCAGCTTGCGGTCGCCGGTGCCGAGCGCGGCGCGGTAGCGGTCCCGGAGCGGGAGTGAGGCGAGGATTCGGTCCAGCGTGGGGTCCCCGATCACCTTCGCCGTTCGGGTGGCCCACGGAGCCACGGAGGACAGGCGGGCGAGCTGGTCGGGGTGCGCCAGCGCGTGCAGCGCGGTCTGCGTGGGCGGGGCGGTCGGGGCGGTCGGCGTGGGCGGTGTGGTCGGCGCGGGCGGCATGGGCGGTGTGGCGGTGTCCGCGCGCAGCAGGTACGCCGGGTCGAGTCCGGACGCCGAATCGGCCGAACCCTCGTCCGGGAGCGCCTTGTTGAAGCCCGCGCCGTGCGGCAGCAGGACGTGCGGTCCTCGCAGCAGACTCAGGTCGCCCTTGGGGCTCGCGGTGAGCACCAGGTCGTACGAGCGGTCGCACGCTTCGCTCCACGGCAGCGTACGGCCGCCGATCGTTTCGATGGCGGACAGCACGTCGACGCCGAAGTCGGAGCCCGGAATCAGCGTGAAAAGGCGGGTGATCCGGTCGTCACCGGCGAAGACCGGGGCCACGTCGAGCAGCCGGTACAGGGCCACCGCGGACCGAGCGGCAAGAAGCACGACCCGTCGCCCGTCGCCCGTCGCCCGTCGCCCGTCGCCCGTCGCCCGTCGCCCGTCGCCCGTCGCCCGTCGCCCGTCGCCCGTCGCCCGCAATCATCCATTCTAGCGTCGAGCGGTGGGTGAGATGTGGTGTTTTCGCAGGTAGAGGGGGTTTCCTCGGAGTCCTCCGGCGACATGAGCCGATCGTACCGCGCGTTGATTGCCGCCCCCGAGGACCGAGAGGATGGCGGCATGAGCGAATGGGGAGTCGCGCTGATCGCCGCGGGATCGGCGATCGGCGGCAGCATCGTCACCGGTTGGTACGGCCGCAGCGCGGGACTCAGGCAGGCTGAGGCGGCGCGGCACGCGGGGGACCGGCAGGCCGACGCGCTGCTGGAGTCCGTCCGGCTCACGATCCAGTCGGAACAGGTGCAGCGCGCGCTCGCCCAACGGCGCCAGATCTACGGGGAGTTCCTCGGCGCCGCGGAGGCCCGAGCCCTCACCGAGCGTACGGGCAGGGGCAGCCCCGACGACGAGGCCCTTCTCCGGCGGGCGCTCGGCGCGGTGGTCCTGGAAGGTCCGCCCGAGGCCGCCACCGCGGCTCGGCACCTCGTCGACTCCTTGCGCCGCCACGAGGCGCCGGACGACCTCGACCGGGCGAAGTCGGTCTTCGTGTCGGTGGCCCAGGAACTGCTGAGCGCGCCGACATCGGGCCCACCTCAGCCCTGAACGCCCCCCGTCCTGAACGCCACCCCAGCCCTGAGCGCCAGCCACCGCGCCCCGAGCATCGACCCGCTCGGTCGCGAGACGTCCCGCGCCCTCAGAGCGGGGCACCTCCGATCAGAGCGGGGCACTCCCGAAGCTCAGTTCGTTGCCCTCCGGGTCCTCGTACGTGGCCTTGCGGACGCCGTTCGCGTAGGTCTCCCGGGCTCTCGGGTGCACGCCTCGGGCCGTCGCCGCGGTGACCATCGCGTCCAGGTCGTCGATGAAGACCGTGTGCAGGGCGTGGCCCGCGTGTTCGGGGCGGTGTTCGATGAACAGGGATCTGTGTTTCGCGAGTTCCCAGACCGCCTCCTTGTCGTCGGCGACAAAGGCGGGTGGCGTGCCGAGGAGCCGTTCGTACCAGGCCAGCGCCGCCGCGAAGTCGTTCACCGGGATGCCTGCGAAGAGGTCGAGGGCCATGTCCTCATGGTAGGTCCGCGGGGCGGAGTGCGGGCAGCGTGGCGGTCGGGGGCCCGGTCCTGGCGGGCGGGGGGACCGAGGGGACCGCAGGGACCGCAGGGGCCGCGGGGGCCGTCAACGGGGACGGGCGGGAGAAGGACTGGCGGCAGTGGTGGACCAGCTGCCGCAGCGCCGGGTTGTCCGTGGACGACCAGGCAAGCGACAGCACGGGCTCCGTGTGGATGTCCTCGATGGGGCGGGTCGTGAGCCGGTGGCGGTGCTGGGCGACGAGCGACTCGGAGAGGATCGCGACCCCCAGCCCGCGGATCGCCAGGTCGGCGATGGCGCTGGGCGCGCCCGCCTGGAACGCGATCTCCATGTGCACCCCCGCCGCCGCGCACGCATCGTCGAACACCTTCCGCACCCCCGTGCCCGGCGGCAGGCTCACCACCGAGTGGTGTGCCAGAGCTTGGAGCGTCACGCGGGGTTCCTCGGCGAGCGGGTGGCCGGCCGGCATGGCCGCGACCAGGGGCTCGCGGATGATCTCGTACGCCTCCAGGCCCGGCGGCGGCGTCCCCGGCGTGCTGACCAGGGCGAGGTCGGCGGTGCCTGCGCGCAGGCGTTCGACGAGGCGGTCCGAGGTGTCCTCAAGGAGGACGATCTCCACGCCGGGGTGGCTGTGATGGAACGCGGACAGGGCGTCGAAGAGCGGCGTGACCGTGCATGCCGTCACCATGCCGACCACGAGCCGGCCCCGGATGAGGCCGTTCACCTCGTCCACCGCCTGGCGGACGGCGTCGGCGGCGGCGAGGGCCGCCCGCGCGTGCCGCAGGGCCGCCGATCCGGCGGGCGTGAGCCTGACGCTACGGCCCGAGCGGTCGAACAGCGACGTCCCCAGGTCATGCTCCAACTGCCTGACCTGGGCGCTCACCCCGGACTGGCTGATGTGCACGCGCTCGGCGGCCCGGGTGAAGTTCTCCTCTTCGGCCACCGCGACGAAGTATTCGAGCTGCCTGAGTTCCATGTCCCGTGATTCTAGTAATCGGGGGAGGCAGTTGTCGGAGTTCTTGTTTTGTTCGCCCCTGCGCAGGGGCGCTAGAGGGCGCCTCCGGCGCTGTCAAGCTCCTTGCCGAAAATGGCGGGAAACCGGATGGTCGGTTCTTCCGTGACACCGGGAACGATGGCTTCCGCGCGTACGGGGGCGGTAATTTGAGTGAACAACTAATTCATATCGTTTTGTGGCTGAAACAACCTGTGGGAATCAGCGATTCCAGTTTCGTTGGAACGGCGGCGCGCGTCGAGCGGACGGGCGACTCTGATCGGGGGGCGACGGGTTCATGCATGCGAGCGACTCGAGAGACGTCACGGAAGCCGTTACAACGGATTCCGTTACAGCGGAAGCCGCTATACCGGAAGCCGCTATACCGGAAGCCGTTACAAGCGGGGCGACCGGTCAGGGCGGGGACTCCGCGCCCAAACCCTGGGACATCCGCGCGCACGATCTGCCCGTCGAACGCGTCCCCGTCCACCTGCTCTGGTCGGCCGACTCGCCCCGCCTCGTCGGCGAGAACCTCGACCACGTCCGGGTCCTCGCCGAGTCCGGGGCCGACCTGCCGCCCATCCTGGTCCACCGGGCGACGATGCGGGTCATCGACGGCATGCACCGGCTGCGGGCGACCGCGCTGCGCGGGGAGCGGGAGATCGCCGTCCGGTTCCTCGACGGATACGCGTCGGACGTCTTCGTCGTCGCCGTGCGGGCCAACACCACCCACGGTCTGCCGCTGACCCGGGCCGACCGCAACGCCGCGGCGACCCGCATCATCCACTCCCACCCGCACTGGTCCGACCGCATGATCGCCTCGTTCGCCGGGCTCTCGCCCAAGACCGTGGGGAGCCTGCGGCGGCGCCTCGGCGACGATCTGCCCGCCGCGCCCGTACGGATCGGCCGCGACGGACGGGCCCGGCCCGTCGACGGCGCCGGGGCGCGCGCCACGGCCGGCGACTTCATCCGGAGCCATCCGGACGCGACGCTGCGGCAGATCGCCGGGGCCACCGGAGTCTCCCGTTCCACCGCCCGTGACGTGCGCAGGAGGATGGAGCGGGGTGATCTCGACCGGGCGGCCGCCGGCCCCGCGCCGACGTCGGCCGTACCGGCGCGGGTGGCCACCGACCCCGCCACCTCGGCGGCCGTGTCGGCGCGGGTCGCACCCGACCCCGCCGCCGAGAAGACGCCCATGCCGTCGGCGGCCGCGGGAGCCGTCGCGCCGATGGCCGCCGAGCTGATCCCGATCCTGAAGCGTGACCCCTCGATCCGCTTCACCGAGTCCGGGCGGCTGCTGCTGCGGCTGCTCGACGCGGCGACCCTCCCGCCGGACGAGTGGAACCGGCTCATCGAGAGCGTTCCGGCCCACTGCGTCGACATGGTGGCCAACGTGGCCCGCGCCTGCGGTGAGGTCTGGTTCAACGTCGCGCAGGAGGTCGACAGCCGCGCCTCACTGCAGTGAGTGTCCGGTCCGCCGCATGTGTCCGGTCCGCCGTAAGTGTTCGGTCCGCCGCAAGTGTTCCTTCCGCAGTGCGTGTGCGCTCACGGGCGCGCCCGGGGTCCTCAGTCCCGTACCACCGTCTTCGTCCGCATCAGGAAGTCGGAGAGGTACCCGTCGTGCGGCAGGCCCGGGCGCATCCAGTGCGTCGGGCGGTCGCCCACGTACAGGTTGGCGATGGTCGGGTCGGCCAAAAGGGCGTCCAGTAGGGGGCCTTGGGTGGTCAGCGCCGTGAGGACCAGGGTGTCCCGGAGCGGGGCGAGGCCCTCCTCCGGGCGCCAGGGCGCCACCCATACGCAGGGGAAGGGGAGTTCGGCGCCCAGCTGCGGGGCGTCGGCGCGGTCGAGTTGGTGGACGGACGGGCGCAACACCGCGCTGCCGTCGCCCAGTTCGTCGGCGACCGTGTCCGCGCCCAGCCAGGCGCGGGTGCCGGCGGCGCGGCGGGACACGTAGTCGGCGACGGCCCGCGCGCCGGCGGCCGGCTGTACGGGCAGGACGGCCTTCGGGTGGTCCGGCGGGAGGCTCGGCAGGGCCGCGAACCGTTCGGCCAGCGCCTCGCACAGGGGCGTCGGGTCGCCTTCCACCAGGATCGCCGTCGTGTTCACGCAGCCCGTGCCGCCGCGCCCGGCGACCGAGTCCACGAGGGTGTCGAGGTGGTCGCGCCAGTCGACGTCGGCCGTCACCAGGATCTTGGAGCGGCCCGGCCCTTGGAGCAGGACGGTGGGGTCGGCGCCGTACTTCCGTACGACGTCCTCGCCGCCGTAGACCAGGCCGAGGTCGGCGCCGCGCAGGACGTTGTCCGCGCCCGCGTGGTCGGTGGGAAGCAGCGTGATCTCGTCGTTCCCGAAGCCCGCCGTGCGCAGCGCCGTGACGAGCCGGTGCGGGGTGAACGGCTCGCGCCGGGAGGGCCGCACCGCGACGCGGAAGCCGAGCGCCAGCGCCTCGGGCCACAGGCTGTGGGTGCCGGGGTGGTTGCCGGCCGCGTGCACGGCGAACACGTCGCCGCGCCGGGTGTGCACGGCCCGTCCCGCGCCGCGGGTCAGCGGGTCGCGCCAGTCGGTGACCGCGCCCGCGGGGCGCGCCTGGTCGAGGCCGGCGGCGAGGGAGCGGAGGCGTTCGGCGATGCGCTCGACGGCCGAGGAGACCTCGGTGATCGGCACGCCGCCGACGCGGCTGACCAGGTGGCAGTAGTCCGGCACGGTCAGGCCCGCGACGGTGCCGGTGGCGAACAGGTCGGCCGCGGCGGCGATCCGCCGCAGCCGTTCGGCGGGCGGCGCGGGGTGCGCGCGGCGCATCGTGGAGAGGGTGCGGCTCACGAACGGCGGTGGTACGAGGCTGAGTTCGGCGGCGACCCGGCCGGTGACGTCGGTGACCTGGAGGCGGTTCCTGGCACGGAACGCGCCGCGGGGGCCGAGGGCGTCGAGCTGGACCGGTTCGGTGGCGGAGGGGGCGGCAGGACCACCTCGCGGCCGTACGGGATCGCCTCCCGTCCGCCCTACGGGATCACCCCGCTGCCCTACGGGCCCTACGGGATCACCCCCCGTCCGCCCCACGGGCTCGCCCCCCTCCCCTACGGGCCCTACGGGCTCGCTGACCGGCGGCATCAGTAGACCCCCTCCACCACGTCCTCGTTCTCGAACCTGCTGACGGGCGCGATGTCGGCCACCGCGTCGCCGGGGCCGCCGTCGAGCGGCTCGACGCGGGTGGCGAGGTCGCGTTCGAGGTTGTTGGGCAGCAGGAACGACTTGCTGACGTGGCTGGCGACGACCCGGCCGCGCTCCCCGTACGGGACGGGCCGGAGCGTCTCGGGGTCGACGACCGAGAAGGTGACGTACGGGCTCAGGGTGTCGAAGACGCAGGGGTCGTCGTCGCCGAGGCCTGGTCGCTCGCCGGCGAAGCCCAGGATCATCGTGCTGCCGTAGTTACCGGAGAAGACGGTGTCGGGGAAGATCTCCGTGCGGTACACGTGGCGGGAGTCGGGGTCGAGCTGGGTGCCGCCCCAACGGATCGCCCGTACCTTCTCGTTGATCAGTTCCACCAGCTCGTCGCGGCGCGCGATCCGCTCCAGGACCGGGGGTGTGACGGTGAGGACGCCGATGTTCTGCGAGCGCAGCACCTCCGCCGCCTGGTCGACGACGTGCTCGGCGTAGTCGTCGGCCTCGCCGCCGCGGCCCGCGGAGATCAGCCGCTTCACCCAGCGCGGGTCGAGGTCGAGGGTGAATCCGTGGGTGCCGTGCGTGGTCGCCGAGCCGCGGAAGAACTCGCCGACGATGTGCGGGCCGCTGGGGACGATTCCCAGCCAGTTTGCGCCCCGGGGGAAGCCGTGGGCGTCGAGTTGGTCGCTGGTCCACGCCAGCAGCCGGCGGCGCCAGTCGCCGAGCAGCACGACGCGTTTGGGGGCGCCGGTGGTGCCGCCGCTCTCGAAGACGCCCCGCACGTCGGGGTTCTCGCCGTATCCGCGCGGGATCAGGTCCTCGGCGGGGACGGCGCGCAGTTCGGCGGCGACATTGGGGAACCGTACGAGATCGGCGTGGGTGGCGATATCGGTGCGCGGGTCGAAGTCGAGGGACTTCGCGCGCTCCAGCCAGTAGGGCGAGCCGGTGTCGGGGCCGAAGTGCCATTCCATCGCGGCCCGCAGATAGGCGTCCGGGTCGGGGCTCGTGCCGGGCGGGAGGTCGAGGATCTCCCAGGTGTTCGACTTCATGGTGTCGTCGTCCTCTTCACGGTGTCGTCGCCCGCCCGGCGCTGTCGCCCATTTCCTGGGCGCGGGCGCATTCCTGGGTACGGGCGCAAAGGAACTTCATGACTTCTGTCGACCGACGGTCTGTGCGGTCGGTACGGCCTGTACGGCGGCGAAGGCGGGGCCAAGCGCCTGGAGCGCGGCGAGTTCGTACTGCCCCTCCACCGTGCCCTCGGCCTCGAAGGTGGCGCGCACGTCGGGGGGCCGGCCGATGAGGGCCAGGGCGGCGTTCGGGGGCATCTCGTCGAGCGGGGGCCGCTCGTGCTCCCAGAGCATCATCGCGCCCCAGCGGTTCTGCTCGCGGTCGGCGAAGTAGATCTTCAGCCGCAGTCCGGGCACCTTCGTCCAGTGGTCCAGGGTGTTCTCCCGCAGGTGGGCGCGCATCGAATCGATGGTCTGCGGGGTCCCGTCCAGGTGCCACCAGGCGACGTCGACCCTCATGGGGACACTCGCCGGAAGAGCGCGCGCAAGGACGTTCCGTCATGGCTCATGGGGGCCTCCTGCTTCGGGTCTGCGGTGCGGAGGAAGAAGAGGAAGAAGGGGGATGTGAGCGTACGGCGGGCCCGGCGAAAAGGCGATGTGTTCTGTCCTGAAGCGATCTTCCGGGCGACTTCGGGCAGTGCTAGGCGGCACTCCGTACGACAAGGTCCGGCCGAGCCGGGGGAATGGATGTCGACCGAGGAATTCCTCAGTCGACGGCCCCGGAGCAGGCAGGCGGTCGAAGTCGACCGCGTCGAGTCAACCACGGCCGCGAGCCAGATCCATTGCTTCTGGTTGCCAGAACCAAAGGGAGTTGGACTTGCCACTTGTGCGCGGCCAAGCTTGACGGTGCTGGAAATCAGCTCTGAACGAGAGGCCCCCTGTGTCCGAATACGAGAAGGCTTACCAGCCGGAAGACATTACGCGTCTGTTCGTCGAGCGCGCCAACAAGGGTGACGCGGCCGGCGTCGCGGAGCTCTACGCGGAGGACGCGGTCGTCGCCTTCCCGCCCGGGCAGATCACCCAGGGCCGCGAAGCCATCCGCAAGATCTGGGAGATGGCGATGACGCGGAACCCCCACTTCGAGCCGGAGGAGCCGCTGCCCACGCTGATCAACGGCGACATCGCGCTCACCTCCACCCCGCCCAAGGACGGCACGGGCGCCCGCGCCCAGGTCGTGCGCCGCCAGCCCGACGGCTCGTGGCTGCGCATCATCGACCAGCCCGAATTCGTCCAGCCCAAGTAGGCCTGGACCCGGTCCACTTGGGCCGGGCCCACCTCAAGCAGGCCCGGTCCAAGCCCAGTAGGCCCGAAACGTGTGGGGGAGAGCAGTCATGGCCAAGCGATGGTGGACGTTGGTGGTCGTCTCCGCGGCGACCTTCATGATCCTGCTCGACGCCACCATCGTCACGGTCGTGCTGCCGCAGATCCAGAGCGGGCTCGACACCAGCTTCGCGGACGCGCAGTGGGTGGTCGACGCCTACTCGCTGACGCTCGCCGCGATGCTGCTGGTCGGTGGTTCGCTGGCCGACCGCTTCGGCTACCGCAAGCTGTTCCTGGTGGGCCTCGGCGTCTTCACCGTCAGCTCGCTGCTCTGCGGCGTCTCCTCCACACCGCTGATGCTGATCCTCTCCCGCGCCGCGCAGGGCATCGGCGGCTCCGTCATGTACGCCACGTCCCTCGCCCTGCTCGCCCGGAACTTCACGGGCAAGGAACGGGGCGTCGCCTTCGGCATCTGGGGCGCGGTGACAGGCATCGCGACCGGGCTCGGGCCCGTCTTCGGCGGGCTGATCGCCAGCAACATCAGCTGGCGCGGCATCTTCCTCGTCAACGTCCCCATCGGTCTCCTCGCGATCCTGGTGACGCTGCGGAAGGTCGACGAGGCGCCGGTGCGCGGCCGGCTCCGCCTCGACTGGCCGGGCTTCGTCCTCTTCACGAGCGGACTCGTCGCCCTGATCTACGGTCTGATCCGGGCCGGCGAGACCGAGTGGGGCAACACCGACGTCGTGGTCTGGCTGTGCGCGGCCGCCGTGCTCCTCGTCGCCTTCCTGATCGTCGAACTCCGCTCGCCCCACCCGCTGTTCGACCTGTCGCTGTTCCGGACGCCGACCTTCGTCGGCGGTTCGATCGCCGCGTTCACGATGAACGGCTCGCTGTTCGCGATGCTGCTCTACCTCGTGCTCTATCTGCAGAACGGCCTCGGCTACTCCGTCCTGGAGTCCAGCGTGCGGCTGCTGGTGATCAGCATGTGCGCCCTGGTGGCGTCGACCGTCGCCGGACGGCTGAGCAGCCGGCTGCCGGTGAAGTGGCTCATCGGACCCGGCCTCCTCCTGGTCGGCGTCGGCCTGCTCCTCATGTCGGGCAACGACGCGTCGAGCAGCTGGACGCACCTGATCCCCGGCTTCGTCGTGGCGGGCCTCGGCAGCGGTGTGGTGAACCCGCCGCTCGCCTCCACCGCCGTCGGCGTCGTCACCCCGGACCGGTCGGGCGCCGCGTCGGGCATGAACATCACCTTCCGCCAGGTGGGCATGGCCGCGAGCATCCCCGTCCTGGGCTCCATCTTCACGGCGACGCTGCACGACGACGTCGTACGCAATCTGGCGGCCGTACCCGACCTCGCGGGCAGCGCCCCGGGCGTCGCCGCCGCCGTCGAGCACGGTGACGTCTCCGGTCTCGGCGACAGCGTGCCGCCGGGTATGCGGGACGAGGTGGCCACCGCGCTGCACTCCGGGTACGCGAGCGCGCTGAACGACCTGCTGGTCATCACGGGTGTGGTCGCCCTGGTCGGCGCGGTGTTCGCCTTCTTCCTCATCCGCGCCAAGGACTTCCTGGCCGCCAAGCCGCCGCCGCCCCGGGACGCGGACGTCGAGGCCGGCGAACCGCAGCCGGTGAAGTGACGGGACATCAAGACCCGTACGAGTACGGCAGGTTCGGTACGACGACTACGTACCGCTCCGGTCCTGGATGCGGTCGAGTGCGTGCTGGATGACCGCCTGCGCCGCCGGGTCGATCGTCCGGTCGTCCGGCCACGCCAGATACAACCGCCCGTGCAGCTCGGGGTCGCGGAACGGGATCAGCCGCAGGTCGTCGCCGGCCGACCGGACGGCGCCCCGCGGCAGGATCGCCACCCCTGAACCGCGCGCCGCCATGTCCACGAGCACCTGCGGATCGCTGGCCGAGAAGGCGACGGGCGCGTCGATGTCGGCCGTGGCGAGCGAGGTGTCGAGGCGGTGCCGGGTGCCGCTGTCGGTCGGCAGCGAGACCAGGTGACGGCCCGCGAGCTCCTTCAGGAACAGGGCGTCGCGCCCGGCGAGTTCGTCGTCCGCGCGCAGCACCGCGACGAGCGGGTCGGCGCGGATGACCTCGGTGCGCAGGAAGCTCGGGGGTTCCCCGGCCATGCCGAGGAACGCCAGGTCGAGTTCGCCGTCCTTGAGCGCGTCGACGAGGTCGTCGGTGCCGCCCTGGCGCAGCGCGATCTCCACGGCCGGGTGGTCCGCCTGGAACTCGGCGAGCATGCCGGGCACGTCGATCGAGGCCACCACCGTCACCATGCCGACGTTCACCCTGCCCCGCAGCAGCCCCGCCACCTGGTCGACGGCGAGCCGGGCGTTGCGCACCGCGTCCAGCGCGGCCTTTGCGTGCGGGAGCAGGGCCTCGCCCACGGCGGTGGGGCGGACCGTGCGTCCTGACCGGTCGAGCAGTTCGTAACCGAGTTCTCGCTCCAGGCGGCGGATCTGGGCGCTCACGCCCGGCTGGGTGACGTGGACCCGGGCCGCCGCTCTGGTGAAGTTGCCGTCCTCGACGACGGCGACGAAGTACTCGAGTTGACGTATCTCCATAACTGACCGATCTAGGCTTCAGTACGAACAGATATTGGACGCCCGGTAAACGCCGGGACAATACTGACGGGGTCGGTCGGTGGCCCATTTCCTGAGATCCCTTCAGGGATCTCTTTCATGGCTCGCTCGGAAATTCCCGAGCGCCGCGTATTGCATTTCGCTGCCTGGCGTATGGAATCGTGCCGCCTGATTTTTCCTGCCAAAAATTTTCTGAGGAACTTTACAGCAGTGCCGTCGCGCTGTGAAGAGTTCGGCCGTCGTACGACCACTGAGGGGAGTCAGCCATGGGAACCACCGGAGTTGGAGGCGTCGATTCCGGCGGCACGGTCATCTGGGTGACCGGGCTTGCCGAGGCCGGCAAGACGACGGTCGCGCGCGAACTCGTCCGCCAGCTGCTCCAGCGCGGGCAGCAGCCCATCCTCCTCGACGGGAACCAGGTGCGGACCGCGCTCGGCATGACCCACGGGTTCGACCGCGAGAGCCGGATCAAGGCGTCCATGACGTACGGCCGGCTCTCGCGGCTGCTCGCGGAGCAGGGGCACGTCGTCGTGGTCGCCACGATCTCGCTGTTCCACGAGGTGCAGCGGTGGAACAGGGAGAACCAGCCCGACTACTTCGAGGTGCTCCTCGACGTGCCGGTCGAGGAACTCAAACGCCGCGACAGCAAGGGCGTCTACAGCGGGAACGACGACAAGGACATCGTCGGAATCGGGCAGTCCGCGGAGTTCCCGACGGCACCCGATCTCGTCGTCACCAACTACGGGGACGTCGACCCGAAGGCCGCCGCGACCATGATTCGACTGGCGCACGAGCAGCGTATGCCTTCGGCCGTGGCGTGAGCTTCCGGTAAAGGCTTTTCCGATTCAGTTCTTTCAGTGTTTCAGTGAGGCATAAAAGGAGCCGTACCCGCATGACGACGTCGACGAAGCTCAAGCACGGAGATTTCACCGACCTGGCGAAGGACTACTCGAAATACCGCGAGGGGTACGCGACCTCGGTGCGGGACGCGCTGATCGGCCTGGTGGGCCGGCCCGCCGCCGAGCTGGACGCGGTGGACGTCGGCGCCGGCACGGGCCTGTGGACCCGCATCGTGGCGGACGGCGGCTTCCGCTCGGTCACCGCGGTCGAGCCGAACGACAACATGCGGGCCGAGGGCATCTCGGACTCCGAGGGCTACTCGATCTCCTGGCGGGCAGGACAGGGCGAGAAGACCGGCCTGCCGGACGGGTCGGCCGACCTGATCAGCATGGCGTCGTCGTTCCACTGGGTCGACTTCGAGGTGGGCACCGCGGAGTTCTGCCGGGTGCTGCGCCCGGGCGGCTGGTTCGTCGCGCTCTACAACCCGCGGCTGATCGAGGTGAACCCGATCCTCGTGGACATCGAGAACGAGCTCAAGCGCCTCATGGGGGAGCGCAAGCGGATCACCTCCGCCCACCCCCAGATGATCAAGGAACTGTCGGACAAGTTCAACGCGAGCCCGCTCTTCGACGACGTCGTCGTCCTGGAGGGCCGGCACTCCGTCGAGCAGACCGTCGACCACTACATCGGCCTGTGGCAGTCGGTGAACGACGTGCGGGTCCAGCTCGGCGACGCCGGGTTCGAGAAGTTCCTCGACTTCATCCGGGAGCGCATCGCGGGCCTGGACAAGCTGGAGGTCACCTATCTGACCAGGGCGGTCGCGGCGCGCGCCAAGAAGTGAGCGCGGCCAGTCCTCGCCTCCGCCTGCCCCACCTTCACTTCCATCTCCACCCCCTTCCCCTTCCCCATCGCCTTCGCTCCGACGTCCCCGGTCGCGGGGAGAGACAGGATGTGTGTCATGACCGAGGACTCCGTCCGGGAAAAACTCCGTCCGGACGAGCTGGCCCGGCGCAGTGCGCGTCTGCTCGGTGAGCGCGACATCGTCGTGGCCGGGGACCCGGGGTCCGGGCAGGCGCTCGTGGCCAACATCGTGCACGAACTCGGCTTCGAGTACCTCGACCCGTACGTCGAGTCGCCCGACGAGCGGGACGGCGCCGCGCAGGCCATAGAGGCCCAACTGGAGTACTACCGCAAGCGGTTGGCGGCGACGTCCGAGCGCGAGCACGCGAGTGGCACGGACGCGGGCGGTCCCGACGCGAAGCGGTTCATCAAGACCCACTTCTACCCCGAGGTGTTCGCCGACTCCGCGGTGAACAGCGCGATCCTCGTGGTGCGGGACCCCCGCGACACGATCTACTCGTCGTACAAGTGGTTCTCCTCCTTCGGCGGCTCGTGGATACCGGACGCCGCCGACATGATCGGGAAACTCACCTACCCCGACTTCCTCGACCGGGTCAGGCTCGGTGACGGCGAGCCGTCGATCCCCGGCTGGGCGCGGTTCTACCGGAGTTGGCTGGAGGCGGCGCCGGAGTTCTCGAAGTTCGCGGTGGTGCGGTTCGAGGACCTGAAGTCGCACCCGGTCGGCGCGATCACGGCGATGCTCGCCGCGCTCGGGCTCGCGGTGCCGCCGGAGGTGGTCGCGCGGGCGGCCGAGCGCAGCTCCTTCAAGGCGATGCGCGCCCGCGAGGACGCGGCGTCCGCGGATGAGGGCGAGACCACGAAGAACGCCCGCATCATGCGGCGCGGCCAGGTGGGCGAGTGGCGCGAGTGGATCGGCGAGGGCGACCTGGCCGAACGCTTCGCGCACCCGGCCCTCACGGCGACGGCGGCGCGCTTCGGGTACGAGGCGACCCCGACGGCGTAGGCAGCAAGCAGCAAGCAGCAAGCAGACGGCAGGAGGGGGCCACGTCACGCCGTACTCGCGTGACGTGGCCCCCTCCTGCCGCCCTGTGGTTACGAGGCGTCCCGGCCGGGGAGCGATCGGACATGGTCGAATCAGCGGCGTCAGCCGCGCTCCCCGCAACGGCTGTAGCCGGAGAACCCGCGTCCCCCGAAGCGGTCGCCGCCCGGCACGGGCTCGAACCCCTCCCCGTCGAGGGCGGGCTGTACCGCCGCACCTGGACCGGGCCACTGGACGCCGACGGCCGTCCCGCCGGATCGGCGATCATCGTGCTCCTGACCACCACCCCCGGCGACTTCTCCGCCCTGCACCGGCTGCCCATCGACGAGGTCTGGCACTTCTACGAGGGCGACGCGCTGGAGCTGCTGCTCCTCGCGCCGGACGGCACCGACCGCACGGCCGTCCTGGGCGCCGGGGGACAGGTGCAGCTGGTGGTGCCGGCCAGGACGTGGATGGGGGCGCGGGTCAGGTCCGGCGGACGGTACGGGTGGACGCTGTTCGGGACGACCATGGCTCCGGGGTTCGTCCCCGAGGACTACGAGGGCGGCGACGCCGAGGAGTTGAGCGCGCGCTACCCCGAACGCGCCGAGACCATCGGGGAGTTGTGCCGCTCCGGGGCGCCGCTGCGGATGCCCTCCGAGGAGGACGCCTCCGATGCGTGACGAGCCGACCTCCCCGATGCGTGACGAGCCGACCTCCCCGATGCGTGACGTGACGCTGCCGGGGTTGCCCGGGCGGGTCGCCCTGGTCACCGGGGCGAGCGGCGGCATCGGTGCCGGGGTCGCCCTGCGGTTCGCTCAGGCGGGCGCGGCCGTCGTCGTCCACTACCGCACCGGCGGACGGCGCGCCGAGGAGCTGGCCGGACGGATCGTCGCGGCGGGCGGTGACGCCGTCGCCGTACCGGCGGACCTGACCCGCGAGGACGAGTGCCGGCGCCTCGTCGAGACGGCGTACTCCTGGCGGGGGCGGCTGGACGCGCTGGTCAACGCCGCGGGGATCCAGCCGGTGCGGGAGCTGGCCGGCATGACGGCCGCCCAGTGGCGGGAGCTGTCGGAGGCGAACGTGACGAGTGCGTTCTGCTGCACGCAGGCCGCGGTGGAGCGGATGGCAGGTCAGGACGGCGGCGGTACGGTCACGCACATCGCGTCCATCGAGGGCTCGCACCCCTCGCCGGGCCATGCGCACTACAGCGCGTCGAAGGCGGCCCTGATCATGTTCGCCCGCTCGGCGGCCCTGGAGTACGGGCCGCGCGGCATCCGCGTCAACAGCGTCTCGCCGGGCCTGATCGACCGGCCGGGACTCGCCGAGGACTGGCCCGAGGGGGTGGAGCGGTGGGGCCGGGCGGCGCCGCTCGGCCGGCTTGGCCGCCCCGAGGACATCGGCAGCGCCTGCGTGTTCCTGGCCTCGGACGCGGCGTCGTGGATCACGGGCACGGACCTGGTGGTGGACGGCGGGGTGGGGGCGCGGCCGACCTGGTAGGGCGTGTTTGCTCGCCACCCGTCGCAGACCTGGCCGGCCCACGCTCAGCTGAGGCGGGCGAGCCAGGTGCGCAGGGCCGCGTTGAACTCGTCGGGGCGTTCCAGGTTGGGCAGGTGGGCCGCCGCTTCCACGATGTGCAGTACGGAGTCGGGGAGCGCGGCGTGCATGGCCTCGGCGTCGGAGACCGGCGTGTACGTGTCGTCGCGGCCCACGACGACCAGGGACGGCACGTCGACGCGGGTCAACAGGGCCTGGTAGTCGGGGCGTTCGGCCCGCCCGCGCAGGGCCGCCGCCGCGCCCTCCGGCGGTGCGGCCAGCATCATGCGGTGGACGTACGCGGACGCCTCCGTGTTGTACGGGGCCACCATCTTGTCCCGCACCTCGTCCGCGTACCCCTTCATGCCCTCGGCGAGGAGCCGGTCGGCGAGGGCGTGGCGGGCGGCCTTGCCCTGCGGTGTCTCGGCCGCGGGGAAGGTGTCCGCGAGGAGCAGGCCCGTGATGCGCTCGGGGAAGAGGCGGTAGCACTCCATCGCGATCTGGCCGCCCATGGAGAGGCCGCCGAGCGCGAACTCCCGTACGCCCAGGTGGTCCAGGAGCGCGGCGACGTCCTCGGCGAAGCGGGCGAACGCGGTGGTGCCGGGCACGACGCCGGACTCGCCGTAGCCGCGCAGGTCGGGGGTGATGACGCGGTGCGTGGCGGCGAGGGCGGCACGCTGCGGGGCCCACATGGAGCGGTCGAAGGGGTGGCCGTGGAGGAGAACGAGGGGAGTGGGCGCGGGGGCCGGGGTGACCGGGGTGTTCTCGTCGTCATAGCCGATGGTGATGCCGTTGAGCTGCGCGGTTGCCATGAGGGGAGGCTAGGTGGGGTCAACTCCGCGGTGCAATAAGATCTTTGCTCTCGGTGCAATGTGCGCGGGGCGGTGAGGGTGCGGGCGCGCGGTGTGGGCGAGATGGGGTGGGCATGGCCCGGCGGGACGACTACCGGCGCGTCGCCGACGACGTGGCCAGGGAGATCGAGGCGGGGACGTTGCGTCCCGGGGACCAGCTGCCTCCGCAGCGGCTCTTCGCCCGGCGCCGCCGGATCGCCAACTCCACGGCCATCCGCGTGTACGGCGAGCTCGCGCGGCGCGGCCTCGTCGTCGGCGAGGTCGGCCGCGGCACCTTCGTACGGGCCGCCGCTCCGCACCCCGGTGGCGCCGCCCTGACCGAGGGGCCGGCCGCGGGACCGCCCGCTCCTCCCGCCGTCAACCTCGAACTCAACTACCCGCTCGTGGCAGGCCAGTCGGTGCTCATGAGCCGGTCGCTCGCGCCGCTGCTGCGGCCCGACGTGTTGCTGGAGGCGACCCGGACCGCCGCGCCCGACGGCACGCCGCAGGCGCGGGACGCCGCCGTCTCCGTGCTCGCGCGCGGCGGCTGGCGGCCGGAGCCCGAACGCGTGCTGTTCGCGGGGAACAGCCGGCAGGCCATCGCCGCCGCGCTCTCCTCGCTGGCCCGCCCCGGCGACCGCGTCGGCGTCGAGGAGGTGACGTATCCGCTGGTCAAGGCGGTGGCGGCGCAGCTCGGGCTGCGGCTCGTGCCGGTCGCCATGGACGAGCAGGGCATGCTGCCCGGCGCGCTCGCCGACGCCCACCGGAAGGCGTCCCTCAGCTGTGTCTACGTACAGCCGACCCTGCAGAATCCGCTGTCGGTGACGGCGGGGGAGGAGCGGCGGCAGCAACTCGTCGATGTGGTCGAGGAGTTGGGGCTTGCCGTCGTCGAGGACGGGACGTGGGGGTTCCTGGCGCCGGACGCGCCGGCGCCACTTGCCGCGCGGCTGCCGGACCGCGTCGTCTTCGTCGACAGCCTCTCCAAGCGGCTCGCGCCCGGCCTCACCGTCGGCATGCTCGCCGCCCCGCCCGGCCACCTGGACGCCCTCGCGCGGGCTCTGCGGTCGGGGGCGTGGACGGCGGGGGCGTTCCATCTGGCGGCGCTGGTGCGGTGGGCGGGGGACGGGACGGTGGAGACGCTGGCCTCGGCCAAGCGCGCCGACGCGGCCCTGCGGCACGGGATCGTCCGGGAGCGGCTGATCGACGCGGGGGCACGGGGACGGTTCCGGACCGACCCTCGGGCCTATTACTGCTGGTGGGAGCTGCCGGCGCCCTGGCGTGCGGAGACGTTCGTCGGGGCGGCGGCGGAACGGGGCATCGCCGTCACGCCCGGCTCGGCCTTCGCCGTGACCGGGCACGGGGTGCCGGTGCCCGGCCGCTCGGCACCGGTGGCCGGCCACTCCGCGCCGGGCGCCGTGCGGATCGGCCTCGCGTCGCCGCCGCCGGAGGTGCTGGCCGGGGCGTTGGGGGTGCTGGCGGAGATCTCGCGGGCGTGTCGGGCGGGTGGGGTTTCGGGGGCGCGTCCGGCTTGAGTGTCCGTCTTGAGGGGGACGCGGGGTACGACTTCTGTCTCCAGGCGTACGGGGGGTTTCGTTCTGCGGCCGTACGTAATCCGGCGCGGAAGGCCGAAGACTGGTGCCATGCCTCTGAACAAGAAGAAGGCCGATGCGGCCGGTGCCGACAGCAGGAAGGCCGGCGTCGTCGTCTTCACCGTGGCCGGATGTCTGGTCGTCGCGGGGGCCGTCGCCGTCGCGGGGCCCGCGCTGAAGAACAGCGCGGTGATGCCGGACGCCGTCAGTGAGCACGTCTTCAAGGAGAAGACGAAGTCCTTCGCCACGGCGTCCGCCGCGCCGACCAAGGGCGACCTGGCGTTCGTCCTGCCCGCGTGGATCCCGGACGACGCCCGGAACGTCAAGGTCAAGGTGAAGACGACCGGCGGGGCGAAGCTGATCCGCTACACGCTCGTCGGGCGGGACCGCGACGGGCGTACGGAGCGGGGCGCGGAGTGCGGTGCGGACGCGCCCCGGGTCGGCGGGCCGGACCTCGACGCGTCCTGGTGGCCGGACCGCACGCCGTCGCGCTCCCGTAGGGACTGCGGCGACCTGCACACGTACCGGGTGGCGGTCGACGGCGACACGGTCTACGCCTGGACCAACGGGGAGGTATCCCCGGGCGCCGGGGAGGCCGAGGCGAAGGGTGGCGGGGGCGCGTCCCCGGGCGGGGCTGGGAGCGGGGCCGGGGACGGGACCCGGGGCGGGGCCTCGGGCGGGTCGGGGGGCTCCTGAGGCGGTCGGGTCCACCGGGCACTTATGAGGATCCTGTCAGGCCCGCGTGCGGATCCCTTTCGTCCCTCCTGAACCAGGCACGCCCAGGCCTATCCTCAACGCCATGTGCGCTTTTGTCCTGGTCGCGGAGGACGACGAGAAGCAGGCCGAGCTGGTCCGCCGCTATCTGGAGCGCGACGGCCACGCGGTCGCCGTCGTCCACGACGGTTCCGCCGCGCTCGACGCGGTGCGGCGCAGACCGCCGGATCTGCTGATCCTCGACGTGATGATGCCCGGCACGGACGGCCTGGAGGTCACCCGGTTCCTGCGGAACGCGGACGGGCCGCCCGAGCTGACCCGGTTGCCGATCCTGATGCTCACCGCCCGCACCACCGAGGACGACCTGCTCCTCGGCCTCGACCTCGGCGCCGACGACTACCTCACCAAGCCGTACAGTCCGCGCGAGCTGATGGCCCGGGTGCGGACGCTGCTGCGCCGTGCGGGCGGCGTCCATCCGCCGCTGCCCGACGCCGACCGGCGGATCCTGCGCGTCGCGGGTCTCGTCGTCGACCCGGTGCGGCACGAGGTGACGGTGGACGGGCGGCACGTGGAGTGCACGCCGGGGGAGTTCGATCTGCTGAGCGTGCTCGCGGCGGAGCCGGACCGGGTCTTCACGCGCCCGCAGCTCCTCGACCGGATCCACGGTTCGTCCGGCTACATATCCGCGCGCACGGTCGACGTGCACGTCCTGAACCTCCGCAAGAAGATCGAGGCCGACCCGCGCCGCCCGGACCGCCTCGTGACGGTTTTCGGAGTGGGGTACAAGGTGGTGAGCGGGGCGTGGGGCTCGGGGGGCCGGGGTGACCAGGGTCTGGACGATCGGGCCCGGGGTGACCTGCGCAGGGGTGACCCACAACGGGGTGACCTGAAGGGTGCGGGCGCACCCGTCGCGCGTACCGTTCCCGCGGGTCCCGCGGGCGGGGCGGCGGCGCGACGTGGCGCGTGACATCCCGCTCCGCAAGTCTCTGCTCGCCCGGCTGCTCGCCGTCTCCGTCCTGGTCTCCGTCGGCTCGATCGCCGCGACGGCGTGGCTCGCGGCGCAGACGACGTCCGGCGCCCTGCGCCAGGAGCAGGGCCAGGTCCTCGCCGACGACGCCCGCATCTACGACAAGCTCATCGGCATCGGCGCGAGCGCCCCGGAGTGGCGGGGCGCCGACGAGGCCGTCCGCGAACTGTCCCGGCGTACCGGCCGCCGCATCGCCCTCACCACCCAGGACCGCAGGGTCATCGCGGACTCGGCGGCGCCCCGCCGCCCGGGATCACTGACGGCTGCCCCTGACGGGAAGGGCGGGGAAGGTGGGGAAGGCGGGGGCGGCTCCGACAAGGACACTCCGGGGAAGGGCGGCACCGGCAAGGCGGACGGCCCGAGTACGTCGGACGGTACGGACAAGTCGAGCGGTACGAA
Organism: Streptomyces sp. NPDC041713; assembly: GCF_055591085.1. Classification (NCBI taxonomy): domain Bacteria; kingdom Bacillati; phylum Actinomycetota; class Actinomycetes; order Kitasatosporales; family Streptomycetaceae; genus Streptomyces; species Streptomyces sp. NPDC041713. The sequence continues at coordinate 104,985 of NZ_JBVIZY010000003.1, read as the reverse complement.
CACGGCGGACGGTACGGGCAAGTCGGGCGCCGGCAAGTCGAACGGCACCACCAAGTCGGACGGCACCAGCGAGTCGTACGACACCGCCAAGTCGGACGGCACCAGCGAGTCGTACGACACCGGCAAGGCGGACGGCGCCAGCAAGGCGAACGGCACCGGCAAGGCGAACCACACCAGCAAGGCAGACGGCACGAGCAAGTCGGACGGCCCGAACAAGTCGAGCGGTACGAGCAAGTCGAACGCCGGCAAGGCGAACGGCACCGCCAAGTCGAACGGCACCAGTACGGCGGACCGCCCCGGCAAGGCGTACGCACCCGCCCCGAAAAAGGGCACCCCGCGCACCTCCCTCCCCCCGACCCCCTCCGCCGTCCTCGACCCGCTCGCCGTCGACTCGATGCTGGCCCCCGGACGTACGGACGGTGGCGCGGGCCAGGACGCCACCGCCGCCGACCGCATCGACCCGCGCGCGGTCGGCCCCTACCGCCTCACCACGGCGGAACGCACCCGGCTCCGGCAGGCCGCCGACCGGAGCGCGGCCTGCCTGTCCGAGCTGGGCGCGGCCCCCGAGGTCGTCGTCGGCCCGAGCGGCCGCCCCACCGTCCAGGTGGAACACGACCTCGGCGACTACCTCAAGGCCAGCTGCCGTATGCCGCCGCTCGACCTCCCCACCGCGACCGAGCAGAAGGCGCTCAAGAAGCTCAACTCCCTCTCCGACGCGTGCATGAAGCGGCACGGACTCCCCGCCGTCCCCGTGGGCCTCGACCTGAGCGGGCGGAGCGGGCCGCGCCCGGTCGGCACCGTCGTACCGACGACCGGGGCCGGGGCCGGAGCCATGGCGCCCTACGCGGACCCCACGTCCGACCCTGACCCTGACCCTGACCCCGACCCCCCGGCCGCCCCCGCGCAGGGCCCCGCCGAGCGCGCACCCCGCACCTCACCCGGCCTCACCTCCCCCGGCGACCGCCCCGCGTCCCGCGCCACCAGGACGCGAGGTTCCGCCCCGGCCGCGACGACCGCCGCCGCCACCGCCGCCGCGTCCTGCGTCGACACCGCGCGCCGCGAGCAGCTCGGCCCGTACGTCTCCGCGCCCGCCCTGCTCTTCATCACCGCGTCCGACGGCACCCGGAGCACGCCCGGCTTCAGCCTCTCGCGGGACAACACCGTGCGCCTGGCCGGGCTCGCCGCGGCCGTGCTGGCCGTCACCGTCGCCGTCACCGCGCTGGCCGCGACCCGGCTCACCCGGCCGCTGCGCGCGCTCACCGCCGCGACGTGGCGCATGAAGACGGGCGAGGCGAGCGCCCCGGTCCCCGAACGGGCCACCCGCTCCGCGGGCGAGATCAGCCAACTTGCCGCCGCCTTCAACGACATGGCGGCCCACCGCAAGGCCCTGGAGGAACAGCGCAAGGCGATGGTCAGCGACGTCGCGCACGAGCTGCGCACCCCGCTGTCCAACATCCGCGGCTGGCTGGAGGCCGCGGAGGACGGCGTCGTCGAGACCGATCCGGAGCTGGTCACCTCGCTCCTCGAAGAGGCGCTGCTGCTCCAGCACATCGTCGACGACCTCCAGGATCTGGCGGCCGCCGACGCCGGCACGCTCCGGCTGCACCGCGAGCCCGTGCACGCCGCCGACATCGCCGAACAGGTCGCCGCGGCACACCAGGCGCGGGCGGACTCCGCGGGCGTACGGCTGCGCGCCACCGCGTACGGGGATCCGCTGGTGTCGGCCGACCCGCTGCGGCTGCGCCAGGCGATCGGCAACCTCGTCTCCAACGCCGTCCGCCACACCCCTCGCGGCGGCAGCGTCCGCATCAGCTGCCGCACCACGGCCGACGGCGTGCTGATCGAGGTCGCCGACACCGGCACCGGCATCGACGCCGCCGACCTGCCGTACGTGTTCGACCGGTTCTGGCGCGCCGACAAGTCGCGGACCCGCGCGACGGGCGGCAGCGGCCTCGGCCTGTCCATCGTGCGGAAGTTGGTGGAGGCGCACGAGGGCACCGTGACGGCGCAGAGCGTGCCGGGCAAGGGCTCGCTGTTCACGGTGCGGCTGCCGGAGGCGTGACGGCGAGGGCGAGGGCGACGTGCAGAGGTAGAGGCGCTGAAACGGCGGGGTGGCGAACACCGCGGCGACACCCACATGTCGGGCTTGGCCCGCCACCAGCACGGCCTCCTGCTGCACGCGTCGGGAGACGAGGAGGAGGCGTACGAGCAGTGGGCGACGGCGCTTCGAGCCCTGAACGGCAGGGACAGCAAGGTGACGGCCGAACTGCGAACCCTGCTGGCGGAGCGCGGGTAGGACCCCCGGGTCGGGGGGCCTAGCAACAGGTCTAGCCGAACCCACCGGGCCCACTGAACCCACCGGGTCCACCGGGTCCACCGAGTCCACCCGACCCACCGGCCCCCCGAGCCCCCCGCCCTCCCCCCTACTTCGCGTCCGCGTAACACTCCACGATCGCCGTGGTGAACGGGAAGCGGACCGGGGTCTCGCCGAAGGCGATGTGGCCCGCGAGGTTTCCCGCGTCGCGGATGGCGAGCGCCACCGTCTCGGCCTCGGCGGCGGGGCAGTGCACGATGACCTCGTCGTGCTGGAAGAACACGAGCTCGGCGCGGAGCCCACCCTCCGCGATCGTCCGCCGCAGGGCGGCCAGCATCAGCAGCGCCCAGTCCGCCGCGCTGCCCTGCACGACGAAGTTGCGCGTGAAGCGGCCTCGCGCGCGGGTGTTGGACGAGGCGTACCCGGGCGTGAACTCCCCTTCGGCAACGGGGAGTTCGGCGCCGATGGGCGGCTCCTGCGGGATGCCCGCCTCCTCGTGCTCCCCGGCCCCCGCCGCAGGCGGACTCGTACGGCCCAGCCAGGTCCGTACGAGCCGGCCCTCCTCGCCCGCCTTCGCCGCGTCGTCCACGTACGCGACCGCCAGCGGGAAGCGGCGCCGCAGCGCGGCCAGGTTCTTCAGGCCGTCGCCCGACGTCTGGCCGTACACCGCGCCGAGCAGCGCGATCTTCGCGTGGTCGCGGTCGCCGGAGAACACGCGGTCCGAAAGGCGGGTGTAGAGGTCCTCCTCGCTGCCCGCCACCTCCATCAGGCCCCGGTCGCGGGAGATCGCGGCGAGCACCCGCGGCTCCATCTGGTCGGCGTCGGCGACGACGAGCCGCCAGCCGGGGTCGGCGACGACGGCCCTGCGGATCACCTTGGGGATCTGCAGCGCGCCGCCGCCGTTGGTCGTCCAGCGGCCGCTGACCGAGCCGCCCGGGGTGTACTCGGGGCGGAAACGGCCCTCGTGCACCCAGTCCTGCAGCCAGCTCCAGCCGTGCGCCGTCCAGATCCGGTACAGCTTCTTGTACTCGATGAGGGGCTGCACCGCGGGGTGGTCGATCTCTTCGAGCTCCCAGCGCCGCGTCGACTTCACCCTGATGCCGGCCTGCGCGAACGCCTTGACGACGTCGGCGGCCAGGTCCGGCCGGACGCGGCGGCCGAACGCCGTCGACACCTCGTCGGCCAGCTCGGCGAGGCGGCGGGGCTCGCCGCCTCCCGCGTACCGCTCGCCGAGCAGTTCGTGCAGGAGCTCGCGGTGGACGTCGGCGCGCCAGGGCAGCCCCGCGGCGTTCATCTCCGCGGCCACCAGCATGCCCGCGGACTCGGATGCGGTGAGCAGGCGCATGCGGCCCGGGTGGGCGGTGGCGTCGTGCCGCCGCTGCTGCTCGGCGTGGACCCGCACGAGGTCCGCGAGGGACAGCTCGACGCCCACGGGGCCGGGCTCGAAGAGCGAGTCCTGCGCGCGGGCCCCGCGCTCGGCGGCGCGCGGCGGCGGATCGGGCGGTACGGGGGCGCCGCGGAGGCGGGCGAGGGCGGCGGCCGCGGATCGGGGCTCGCCGAGGCGGCCCTCGTGACCGAGGAGGAGGAGCTCGGCGGCCTCGATGTCGTAGCACCGCTCCACGCGGACGCCGGCGGCGAGCAGGCGCGGGTAGACACCGGCCGTCGACCGCCAGATCCACCGGCCGGCACCCGGGCGGGCGCGGACGGCCTCGACGAGGTCGGGTACGCGGACCACGTCGCCGACGGGCAGCCCGTCGGCGCCGACGGGGACGAGCTCCGCGCCACGTCCCGCACCGGAGGCGATGACCCACCGTTCGTGCTCCATACGCCGGAGTCTCGCACCCACCACTGACATCGCGACCGCACACGGGCCCGCCCCGCCCGGGACCCGCCCCCTACGGCCGTCCCCTTACGGTCGCCCCCGTACGGCCGTCCCGCGCGCGGCTCACCGCGCGTGCCACGTACGGCCGTCCCCGCGTGCACCTCCCGCCCCGCGCTGCGAGGCTCGCCCCATGCGAGTGGCGCTGGCACAGACCGACTGCGCCCTGGGCGAGGTCGAAGAGAACCTGCGGACCGCGCGGGAGCAGCTCGCCCTGGCGGCGACACAGGGCGCGGACCTGGTCGTCTTCCCGGAGTTGAGTCTGCACGGCTACCACCTGGGCGGCCTGGCGAAGGACACGTCGATCACCGTCGACGACCCGCGCCTGCTCGCCCTGACGGAACCCGGCGGCCCGGACGTCCTGGTCGGCCTCCACGAGCACACCGCGCTGCGCGCGTACAACACCTCCGCGTACTTCTCGGGCGGCCGCCCCCTGCACGTCCACCGCAAGCTGTACCTGCCGAACTACCTGGCCTGGGAGGAGCGCAAGCACGTCAGCCCCGGCCAGCACCTGCGCGCGTACGACCTGCCCGGCGGGCACGGCCGCGCCGCCACCCTCATCTGCAACGACGCCTGGCAGCCGGTGCTGCCGTGGCTCGCCGTGCAGGACGGCGCCGAGGTCATCGTCGTGCCGACGAACAGCGCGGCGAGCCTGGATCCCGAGGCGATGGACACCGGCCTGTACTGGGACACGCTGCTCTCCAACACCGCCCGCATGCTGCAGTGCTGGGTCGTCTTCGTGAACCGGGTCGGGAACGAGAACGGCGCCTCGTTCTGGGGCGGCTCCCGCGTCGTCGACCCGCGCGGCACGGTCGTCGCGCAGGCACCGAAGTGGGAGCCGGGCCTGGTGACCGTCGACATCGACGTCCACGAGGCCCGCCGCGCGCGCCGCGCGGTGCCTCTGGTGGCGGAGGCCCGCCTGGGCCTGGTCGAGCGCGAGGTGCGCCGGCTGATCGACGAGGGCGGCGACAGCTGACCCAGGGGGTCAGGGGAGTGCCGGTACGCCCACGGCAGCGGGATGTTGGGGCTCTGTTGGCAGGCGCCCCTAGCGTCGTTCAGGTCGCGGACAGCGGGCAGTTCGAACGCCGTCCCGACGCAGCACCCACCCGTACCGATGACGCCCGACGAAGGATGCCGCACCCCATGAAGCACACGATCCGCATGGCCGCCGTCGCCCTCGCCGCCACCGGCGCCGCCTTCGCCGCGGCGGCCGCGTCGCCCGCCGTGGCCGCCCCGTCCGCCCTGGCGGCTCAGTCCGTCCAGGCGAAGGCCGACTGCCACGGGACGCAGTTCACGCAGAAGGAGAACGGCCAGACCTACATCGTCGGCAAGGTGACCTTCTGCGACTCCAAGGACAAGGTCATCGTCAACGACATCGACCTCGACGGGCGTTCGCTGGGCGTCCGGATCTCCGACGGCAGCGGCACGTACCGCTACTGCAAGGACAGCAACGGCGCCGGCGACCGCTACAAGACCTGCTACTTCAACCTGAAGGAGAACCGCCAGATCAAGCTGCGCGGCTACGAGTCGAACAACGGTCACAGGACCGCCTGGCTGCAGACCGTCACGTTCCCCAACTAGCCCTGCGAGAGCGCTGGTTGACGGGGGGCGGGGTGGGGGAGGTCCGTTCAGTCCTGCCGCCCCCCTCCCGCCACCCGCAGGAGCCCGGCCGTCCCCGCCACCGCCGCCGCCACGGCCACCAGCGCGCACACGCCCACGCTCACCCCGAGCGCGTCCCACGGGACCGTCACCGCCACCGGGGCCGAGAGGCGGGACAGGCCGGCGGAGAGACCGCCCAGGTTGAGCGCCGTGACGGCGAGGCCGAGCAGCGTGCCCACCGCCACGGCGGCCAGGGCCTCGCCGGCCACCACCAGCCGTACCTGCCCGCGCGTGGCGCCCGCGAGGCGCAGGGAGCGCAGTTCGGTGCGGCGCACCGGGGTGGCCATCAGCAAGGTGCTCGCGAGCGAAATGCCCGCGTAGACAAGGCAGATGCCGAGGATCATCAGCAGGCCGAGGCGCGTCTGGGGCTTGATCCGCGGGTGCGTCGCGGCCAGCCATGCGTCGGCCGTGCGCACCTCGCCCCCGCTCCGGGCGGCGAGCGCGGCGGAGGCGGTGGACAGGGTGGAGGCGGTGGGCTCGGCGGGGGCGGTGGACAGGGCGGGCTTGGCGGGGGCGGTGGGCGAGGCAGTCGCGCCGGGCGCGGAGGGGACGGTGGACGCGGCAGTCACACCGTGCGCGCCGGTCGCCGCGGACGCGCCGCGCGTGCCCGTCGCTGCGGTCGCGCCGCGCGCGCCCGTCGCCGTGGAGGGCTGGGCGCCCTCGGCGGCCGGACTCCGCTTCAGGCGTACGTCGATACGGTCCACCGTCGCCCCCTGCGCGTTCGACGCCGTCACGTACGCGCCGTTGTCCCCCGTCCCGCGCGCCAGCACCGCCGCGATCCGCAGTTCGGCGGGCCGCCCGCCGCCGAGCCGGACGGCGACGCGCTCGCCGACCTCGTGCCGCTCCCACTCCTCGTTGACGACGATGGACCGGTCGTCCAGGTCCCGGACGTCCCCCGCGACGACCGGGAGCCGGGTCGTCGCCGCCAGCGCCGCGGGATCGCTCACCGCGCGGGCCTCGGAGCGGACGAGGGCGCTGCCCCCCTCCCGTACGAACACGGCGGTGGACGCGGACGGCGAGACCGCCGCGGCCCCCGGCACGTCCCGGACCCCCACGTGCCGCAGCTTCTCGCCCGTGACGACGAGGTCGGCCCGGAGCTGCTCCCTGGCCTCCGCCGCCTTCGCGCCCCCCACCGTCTGCGCCGAGCCGAGCAGGCTGCCCGCGAGGGCGACGGTCACGAGGACCGGCGCCGCGACGGCGGCGGTGCGGCGCACGGCGGCGGCGGAGTTGGCGCGGACGAGACGGCCGACGGCGCCGGGCAGCCGGAAGGCGCGGGCGACGGGCGGCACGAGCAGCGGCGCGAGCGCGGCTGCCGCGGTGATCAGGATCATGGGTTGGGTCGTGTACGTCTTCCGCTTCAGGAGCGCGGAGGGGTCCGTGCCCAGGGCCCGTACGAGGAGTCCGATCCCGCAGGCGAGGAGCACCGCGCCGGCGATCCGCCGGCCGAGCGGCAGCACGCCGGTGTCCACGGACGCGTCGCGCATCGCCTCGGCCGGCGCGATGCGCCCGGCCCGCCGCGCGGCGACCCACGCACCCGAGACGGCCACCACGAGCCCGGTCCAGAAGGCGAGGTGGAACGGCCACGAGGGCGAGCCGCCGGACGAGACGGACAAGGCGGAGGAGGCGGGGGAGACGGAGGAGGCTGAGAAGGCTGAGAAGGCGGAGGAGGCCGTGGGGGCGGACGAGGCGGAGGAGAGGCCGAGGGGCTGGGTCAGCCAGGCCGTACCCGGCAGCGCACCCGGCAGCTGCGCCGGCACCCGGAACCAGGACGGCGCGATCCCCGCCTCCACCAACTGCCGCGCGAGCAACGGCCCGCCCCACGCCCCGAGCACGCACCCCGCCGCGGACGCCAGGACGCCCACCGCGAGCGCCTCGCCGAGGAGCAGCCCGCGCACCTGGCCGGGCGTCGCCCCGGCCATCCGCAGCAGCCCGAACTCCCGCCGCCGCAACGCCACCACGAACCCGAACGTCGACGCCGTGACGAACACCGACACGAACGCGGCCACCCCGCCCGCCGTCCCGAGGAACGAGTTGACGGCCACCAGCGCCGCGGCGTCCCGCGCGGTGCCGGGGTCGGCGCGGCGCCGCTCGCCGCCGGTGAGGACGAGGGCACGGCCGCCGACGACCTCGCGCACCTCCCGTGCGGGGGCGTCGACGCCGACGGCGTCCCGCGCGGCCCCGTCGAGCCGTACGGGGCCGAGCCGCCGCAGCTCGCGCAGAAGTTCGATGTCCACAGGCTGTGGATGAGCGAGCGGCTTCGATACGAGGCCGGTCGCCGGCCCGCGCTCGACCCGCACCGTGACCCGGTCCTGCCCCATGACCACGACCGGCGACCCGGCGAACCGCACGGGCGCCCGGTCCGGCGCCGTCAGGCTCGCGTCGAGCCCGAGCCCCATGGCGGCGACGAGCCCCACGCCGAGGACGACGGCCACGAAGGCCCCGAGCAGACTGCTCCACCGCCGGCGCAGGGAGGCAAAAAGAACCCGCTTCATCGCCCCGTCACCTCCACGCCCGCGATCCGCTCGGCCCGGCGGAGGCGGCGGCCCCCCTCGTTGCGTACGACGTCTTCACTCATGCGTCGAGCCAACCGCCCGCCGCCGCCCGGCACACGACCACTGGGGGGTGTGTGGGGGGTAGGGCCTGCCATACCCCTGCGGGGGCTCGGGGTGTCTACGGGGTCTACGGGGCCCGGGGGTCCGTACGGGGCCTGGGGGTCCGTACGGGGGTTGGGGGTCCCTACGGGTCGTACGGGTCGTACGGGTCGTACGGGTCGTACGGGTCGTACGGGTCCTACGGGTCCTACGGGTCCTGGGGGTCCGTACGGGCCCTAGGGGTCCCTACGGGTCGTACGGGCCCTAGGGGTCCCTACGGGTCGTGCGGGCCCTAGGGGGCCTGGGGTTCCGTACGGGCCTTAAGGGATCCGGGGCCCCTTACGACCCACACGTCCCCCCGGTACCAGAGGTTCCCTACGGCCCCTACGGCTCCCAGAGTTCCCTACGGCCCCTACGGCCCCTAGGCACCTACGGCTCCCATGGGTGTCCCTACGTCCCCCACGTCCCCCCCCACGTCCCCCCACGTCCCCCACGGGGCCTAGGGAACCTAGGCGAATTCGGGGTGCCGCACCGTGCCTACCCTTGACCTCATGGATTCGGTGATCGACAGGGCGTTCGCGGCGGCGCTGTACGGCGACGGCGACGAGGGGCTGGACACCGGCGCCTCCCTGCTCGCCGCGTCCCCCGCGTCGGACGACGAGCTGCGGCGCCGCGGCGAGGAGTACCTGACCCGCGCCTGGCGGCACGGCTGGCAGCCCGCCGACGTGCTCCGCATGGTCCGCCGCGACCTGGACGACCCGCACGTCCGGCTGGCCGCGACCCTGATCCACGCGGAGACCGCCCGGTACGCCCACCTGCCGCCCCGCTGGGCCGCCCAGCTGACCGAGATGGCCCCCACCGCGCACCCCGCGGCCCGGCCCGACCGTTTCACCCGGGCCACCACCCACCTCCAGCTCTACCGCCTGCTCCTGCGCCTGCCCCCGCTCGAACCGGTGGGGCCGCCCCCGGGCGAATCCGTCCCCGGCCCCGTCGAGGGCGAGTCCCGCACCCTCACCCGTATCCGCGCCCTCCTCGCCAAGGCCGAGGCCACCGGTTATCCGGAGGAGGCCGAGGCGCTCACCGCCAAGGCCCAGGAACTGATGGCCCGGCACTCCCTCGACGAGGCGCTGCTCGCCGCCCGTACGCACGCCAAGGACGTCCCCGGGGCGTGCCGGATCGGTGTGGACGCCCCGTACGAGACGGCGAAGGCGATGCTCCTGGACGCCGTCGCCGCCGCGAACCACTGCCGCGCGGTGTGGAACGAGGCGTTCGGCTTCTCGGCCGTCGTCGGTTTCGAGTCCGACCTGGAGGCGGTCGAACTGCTCCACACCTCCCTCCTGGTGCAGGGCACGACGGCGATGACCAAGGCGGAGGCGGGGCAGCGCGCGGCTGGCCGCAAGCGCACGAAGACGTTCCGGCAGTCCTTCCTGGTGGCGTACGCGCACCGCATCGGCGCCCGCCTCGCCGAGGCCGGCGAGCACGCGGTGACGGAGGCTGCGCGGGAGGCGGCGCAAGATGCGCGGGGCGCGGCCGGCCCGCCGCCCGACCTGCTCCCGGTCCTTGCAGCCCGCGACGTCGCCGTCACCGACCGCGCCGAGCGGATGTTCCCGGAGACGACCACGACCCGGGTGCGGGGCGTGACGGACGGCGAGGGCTGGGCCCACGGCACGGCGGCGGCGGACCAAGCGGAGGTCGGACGGGGACGCGGGCAGCGGGGCCGGGCGCTGCCCTGAGCCGATGTCGGGGACGGGGTTCCGGGGGCGGGGCGGCCCGCCCGGGGGCGCCGGGGGCTCGGGTGGCTCTGGGGTGCGACCCCCACGGGGCGGGGCCCTGGGGTGTGACCCTCACGGGCCGTCCCCTGGGGTGCGACCCTCACGGGGCGGGGCCCTGGGGTGCGACCCCCGCGAGGCCGTCCCCTGGGGCGCGACCCCCACGGGCCGTCCCCTGGGGCGCGACCCCCGCGAGGCCGTCCCCTGCGGCGCGACCCCCACGGGCCGGGCCCTGGGCCGCGACCCTCACGAGGCCGTCCCCTGGGGCGCGCCCCCCACGGCGCCAGGAGGCCGGCCGTCGCCGCCCTCTGCCCGATATGCCCCGTATCATCACAGGGTGACCTGGCTTCGCGCGCTGAAAGAGACAGCTCGCTCGGGTCTGACCGTCGAGCGCAAACGCCTGGAACCCCTGGTCGCCCTGCGGGGCGCGGCCGGCCTCGCGATCATCATCGGCGTCAGCCTCACCCTGTTCGGCCCGGCGGTCGCCGCGAGCTCGGCGTTCGGGGCCTTCCAGGCGGCGATCGCCACGTTCCAACGCAGCTGGCGCCCGCGTCCGGAGCTCGCCCTCGCCTCCGGCACGAGCCTCGCCGTCTCCACCTTCCTCGGCTACCTCACCGGCTCCCACCTGCTCCTCTTCCTCGCCCTCCTCTGCCTCTGGACCTTCCTCGCGGGCCTGAGCTGGGCGGCGGGCCCGACGGTCGGCATCATCGCGTCGTCCAACGTCGCGATCATGCTGGTGACGGTCACCCTGCCGACCTCGGTCGCGGCGGCCGCGGGACACGCGGCGATGATGATCGTCGGGGGCTGTGTGCAGGCGGCCCTGGTGATCCTCTTTCCGGTCCGCAGATGGGGCGCCCACCGCGACGCCCTGGCCGACGCGTTGGCGGCCGAGGCGGACTACGCGCGCCGGCTCCGGCACGATCCGGTGGCCCCGTTCGACCCCGAACCCCTGATGGCGGCGCGCGACGCGGCGACGATCACCCCGCGCCAGGCCCGCACCCGCCCCGCGGAACTGCACGGCGCGCGGGGCCTCGCCGAACGCATCCGCCCGGTCCTGGCCTCCCTCGCGGACCCGGCGGTCGGCGTTCCGGAGGAGGGCAGGGAGCGGGACCGGGTCCGCGAACTCCTCGCCGCGGCGGGTTCGGTCCTGGACGCCGCGGCCCGCGCGATTCGCCACGGCGACCCCGTCAGGGTCCCGCCGGCGGCGATGGCCGCGCTGAAGACCCCGGACACGGGGGCGATCCTCACGGGCCCGGCCTACCGCGCGGCGACCCGCCTGGGCGCGCTCCTACGGGACGTACTGGAGACAGCGGGCAACACGCAGAACCCCCCACCACGCCCCGACCCGGCGCCCACGCCGCCCCCCGACCCGGCGCCCACGCCGCCCCCCGACCCGGCGCCCCCCACGCCGCCGCGCCCGACACCACCACCCCCCGACCCGACGTCCCCCACGACCGCGCACCCCGACACGCACCCCGACACGCACCCCCACACGCCCCCCGCCAAGGCCCCGACGCCTCCGAAGCCGACCGCCGTCCCGACGCCTCCGAAGCCGACCGCCGTCCCGACGCCTCCGAAGCCGACCGCCGTCCCGACGCCTTCGAAGCCACCCGCCGCCCCGCCGCCCCCGGAGACCCAGCCGCCGCCCGCCCCCCTCCTCCGTCCCAGCCTCTTCGCGTTGTTGCCCGCCGCCGTGCGGGCCGTTCGGGCCGACTTCCGGCATGACTCGCCCGTCACCCGGCACGCGATCCGGGTCACCGCCGTCGCCGCCGCGGGGTATCTGCTCGGCACCTGGCTGCCGTTCGGGCACGGGTACTGGGCGCCCATGGCCTCGGTCATGGTGATGCGGCCGGACTTCTCGCAGACGTACTCCCGCGCCGTCGCCCGCTTCGGCGGCACCCTCATCGGGGTCGCCCTCGCCACCGGGCTCGTCCAACTGGCCCACCCCGGCACGGGGTTGTCCGCAGCGCTCGCCGTGTTCTGCGCCGGGATGATGTACCTGCTGATGCGCACCGGCCAGGTCGCCGCGCAGGCCTGCGTCACCGCGTACGTCGTGTTCCTGCTCGGCATGGGCGGCCAGCAGTGGACGCAGACCGTGCCGGAGCGGGTCGTCCTGACCCTGATGGGCGGCATCCTCGCGATGATCGCGTACGCGGTCTACCCCGCCTGGGAAACCCCGAGACTCCGCACCCGCCTCGCCGACTGGCTGATCGCGTACGGGCGTTACGCCGCCGCGGTCGTCGACCACTACGCCCACCCGGCCGGCAAGGCGTGCCCCGACGTACGGGAGGCCCTGCTCGCCGCCCGTGACGCCCGCATCGCCTGGCAGGAGGCGGGGAACCGGGCCAAGAACGAACCGGTCCGCCACCGCGGCCTCTCCCGCGCCGTGGCCGCCGACGCGGAGGAGGCACTCGCCCAGATGGGCCGCGTCGCCATGCTGATGGAGGCGCACCTGCCGGAGCGGGGCGACACCCCCGTGCCCGCCGCGGCCCGCCTCGCCGACGCGCTGCGCAAGGCGACGGAACAGGGCGCGAAGGCGGTGCGCGAACGCCGCGTACCGCGGTGGGACGCGGTCCGTACGGCTCTGGCGGAGTGGGACGGCGAGGGCGTCCCCGACCGCGTGGTCCGCAGGGGCGCGGGCCTGCTCCTCCAGACCCTCGACGAACTGTCCGACGCCCTGGACACCGCACCCCCGCCCATGCTGGTGGACGGCTCGGCCACCAAGGGGCAACCACCGGCACCGGACGGCGCCGAACCGCCGAACTCCGACGGAAACAGGCCTAGTTGACGGCTCGGACGCGCAGGGCGCGGCCCGTCAGGCCCGTCTGGCCCGTCAGGCCCGTCTGGCCCCTCAGGGCTGCGGCATGCCCCCCGACGGGAGCCCCGCGGGCAGCTTGCCGCCCTTCGTCCTCAGGAACTCGTCCTGGCCGGCCCCCTCCCAGGAGACCTTCATCGCCTTGTCGTCCACGGACTCGATCCGGCCCGTCGTGCGGTCGGAGTTCCCCGTGGGGCACTTCAGGTCGATCACCCGCGAGCCCCCCTTCTCGCCCGCCGTGCCGCTGCACAGCACGTCCTCGCCGAGCAGCGTCGCCGACTTCCCGGTGACGGCGAGGGCGAGCGGCTTGCCGCCGGCCGTGGCGATCCACGTCCCCTCCAGGCTGCCGCCCGAGCCGCCGGAGACACCGGACGAGTCCTCGTCCGCACTCCCGGAATCCGCGGAGCCCCCGGAGCCCCCGGAACCGCTCGACTCGGCCGCACCACCGTCCTTCTTGCCGCCCCCGCCCCCGTCACTGCTGCACCCCGTCAGGACGAGCGCGGCGGCCAGCCCGGCCACCGCGGCACCCACACGGACACTACGGACGTACGTACGCACTTGAAGTCCCCCTCATGGCACCGGCCGGATCGCGCGCCAAGCTAACCATCCGCCGTGCGGAAGTCGATCCGGCCAACCTTGGCCCGCCGTCAGTTGTTTGAATTCTGGAACAGAAAGGGCCCCGGCTGCGTCTCTTCTTGGTGCGCGAAGGGTTCGATCCGGGCTATCCGGCGTTATCGACGGTACGGAACTTCATGGGTGGTGACCGGCGTTCGCATGGCGTGGGGGATTCGGGAGGGATTCGGTGCGGGCGCTGAGAGGCCTGTAACCAAGGGGACACCCCGCGTGCACGTGCATCTGCCCATGCATCGGCACATGAACACAGCTATGATCCGGAACAGTTGACCACTGCATCTACAGCCACCGACGGCACTGCACCACCGGGGAGCGACCTGTGCACCACGCGATGAACGGCATGGCGGCCACGGAGCTTCACGGGGTCGTCTGGCAGAAGAGCAGGCACAGCAACTCGCAGGGATCGTGCGTGGAGTTCGCGAAACTGCCGGGCGGCGATGTCGCCGTGCGCAACTCGCGGTTCCCCGACGGCCCGGCGCTCGTCTATACGCGCGCCGAGATCGAGGCCATGCTGCTGGGCATGAAGGACGGGGAGTTCGACCACCTGATAGGTGGCTGAACCGGCTGAACCCCCGGGGGCGACGGGCACGAGCGGGGCAACTGGCGTGAGCCGCCCCCGACTTCACCTCAGCCGGAACAGCGCCCAGACCACCTTGCCGCGCAGCGCGCCCGCGAGCGGGTGCCAGCCCCAGCTGTCGCTGAAGGAGTCCACCAGGAACAGGCCCCGGCCCGACTCCGCCGAGCAGTCGTCGTCGTCCTCGACGTCGCGCGTCACCGGGCTGTCGTCGCTGGGATCGCGCACCGCGCACACCAGACGCGACGCCCAGTGCATCAGGTGCAGCCGCACGGGCGGCTCCCGGTGATCGCGCGGGGTGTCCGCCGGCAGCGCGTGGCGCAGCGCGTTGGTGACGAGTTCGGAGACCACGAGCGCGATGTCGTCGAACCTCTCGTCGAGGTCCCACTGGCCGAGCGTCGTACGGGTGAACTGCCGTGCGCTGCCCACCGCTTCGTAGCGGGCCGGGAGGGCGACGGAAGCCGCGTCGGAGACGGCCGATGGGTCGATCGGAGGTAGCCCCTGCCGTAACGGCTCGAGCATGGTCGATCCATTCGTCCCCATGCGAGGCACTCCCCGGTTTCGCGGTACGTAGCGATGGAGCGGTGGTGCGTTGGCGCGGTCGGTCGCCGATGGTGCGGTCGGTACAACGGTGGCGCGCGGACCATGGTTCCGAATGCGTACAGCAGATGCAAGGGCAGATGCACGTGCACGCGCCGGACTTGGTCGCTACCGTGCCAGTTCCCGCCCATTTCTTCCCACGACTTCTTGTGGAGGCCTTTCGGAGGCTTTTCCTTTCTGTAACCGGACGTGTACGGCCCGGAGCGTTTAATGGCAGACTGCTGGCTTCCAGTCGATGGGGAGGATTGAGCGAAGTGACCGCAGGGGAGTCGAGTGGCTCGGTGGTACGGCGCATCCTGCTGGGCTCACAGCTGAGGCGGCTCAGGGAGTCGCGCGGCATCACCCGTGAAGCGGCCGGGTACTCGATCCGTGCCTCCGAATCGAAGATCAGCCGCATGGAGTTGGGACGGGTGAGCTTCAAGTCCAGGGATGTCGAGGACCTGCTGACGCTCTACGGCGTCACCGACGAGGCCGAGCGCGGCGCGCTCCTCTCCCTCGCCAAAGAGGCCAACCTCACCGGCTGGTGGCACAGTTACTCCGACGTCCTGCCCGGCTGGTTCCAGACGTACATCGGTCTGGAGGGCGCCGCCTCGCTCATTCGTGTCTATGAAGTCCAGTTCGTCAACGGCCTGTTGCAGACCGAGGCGTACGCGCACGCGGTCGTCGCGCGCGGCATGAAGGGCGCGAGCAAGGCGGAGATCGAGCGGCGCGTGGCGCTGCGCCTGGAGCGGCAGAAGCTCCTCATCTCCGAGCACGCCCCCCGCTTCCACTGCGTCCTGGACGAGGCCGCGCTGCGCCGCCCGTACGGCGACCGGGAAGTGATGCGCGGGCAGCTCCAGCACCTCATCGAGATCTCCGAGCGCCCCAACGTCACCCTCCAGGTGATGCCTTTCAGCTTCGGCGGGCACGCCGGCGAGAGCGGCGCCTTCACCATGCTGAGCTTCCCGGAGTCCGACCTCTCCGACGTCGTGTACGTGGAGCAGCTCACCGGCGCCCTCTACCTCGACAAGGCCGAGGAAGTCGCCCAGTACGAGCGGGTGGTGGCCCAGCTGCACCAGGACAGCCCCGACCCGGTGGGCAGCCGAGATCTTCTCCGTGGGCTGCTTCAACTCACCTGAAACATAAGTACTATGACGTGAGATCAGGTATTCGCTTCCGTTTGCGTCCGTCTGCTGCCGCGGCAAGGGGTCCGTCTCATGTCCTTCTTCACTGACCTGGCTCATCAGTACATCGACGGGGAGTGGAAGGCCGGGTCGGGTTCCTGGGACATCATCGACTTCAATCCGTACGACGGGGAGAAGCTGGCCTCCATCACGGTCGCCACGGCGGACGAGATCGACCAGGCCTACCGCGCCGCCGAGCGCGCGCAGAAGGACTGGGCGGCGACCAACCCCTACGCCCGGCGCGCCGTGTTCGAGCGGGCCCTGCGGATCGTCGAGGACCGCGAGGAAGAGATCACCGAGGCGATCATCGCCGAGCTGGGCGGCACCCGGCTCAAGGCGGCCTTCGAGATCCACCTCACCAAGGAGTTCCTCCGCGAGGCCGTGCACCTCGCGCTGAGCGCCGAGGGGCGCATCCTGCCCTCGCCGGACGACGGCAAGGAGAACCGCCTGTACCGCGTCCCGGTGGGCGTGGTCGGCGTCATCAGCCCCTTCAACTTCCCCTTCCTGCTGTCGATCAAGTCGGTCGCCCCGGCGCTCGCCCTGGGCAACGGCGTCGTCCTCAAGCCGCACCAGAACGCCCCCGTCCTCGGCGGCAGCCTGGTGGCCAAGGTCTTCGAGGACGCCGGACTCCCGGCCGGGCTGCTCAACGTCGTCATCACCGACATAGCCGAGATAGGCGACGCGCTCATCGAGCACCCGGTGCCGCGCGTCATCTCCTTCACCGGCTCGGACGCGGTCGGTCGGCACGTCGCCACGGTCTGCGCCGCGCACTTCAAGCGCTCCGTCCTCGAACTGGGCGGCAACAGCGCCCTGATCGTCCTGGACGACGCCGACATCGACTACGCCGTCGACGCCGCGGTCTTCAGCCGCTTCGTGCACCAGGGCCAGGTCTGCATGGCCGCCAACCGCATCCTCGTGGACCGTTCCGTACAGGCCGAGTTCACCGAGAAGTTCGTCGCGAAGGTCGCCACGCTGAAGGTGGGCGACCCGTCCGACCCGGCGACGCACATCGGCCCGCTCATCAACTCCACGCAGGCGGAGGCCGTTTCGACGCTCGTCGAGCAGACGGTCACCGCGGGCGCGACGGCACTGCTCCACGGGCGCACCGAGGGGAACCTGGTCGCCCCCTCCGTCCTGACGGACCTGCCCGCCGACTCCCCGGTGCTCGACCAGGAGATCTTCGGCCCGGTCGCGCTCGTCGTGCCCTTCGACGGCGAGGACGAGGCGGTACGCATCGCCAACTCCTCCCGGTACGGCCTGAGCGGCGCCCTGCACACCGGCGACATCGAGCGCGGCGTACGGCTCGCCAAGCGCATCGACACCGGCATGATCCACATCAACGACGGAACCGTGCACGACGAGCCGATCGTCCCGTTCGGCGGCGAGAAGCACTCGGGCGTCGGCCGGCTGAACGGCGACTCCACGGTGGACGCCTTCACCACCATGAAGTGGATCTCCGTGCAGCACGGAAGGTCGCGTTTCCCGTTCTGAGTCAATTCTGCGGAGTTCCAAGCGAACGCGCCTCCCGGAGCCTTGCGGACAGCACCTGACCGCAAGGCTCCGTAGCGTCTGTGGTGTCGAAAGGCCGGCGGTGAAACGCCGGCCGGAGCGCCCGCACGGCGGGCCGGAGAGAGGCGGACACCATGGTCACCCACGTCAGCGCGGAAGCCAGGGGCGACGAGCGCGGCGCCCTGATCGCCTTCGTGGCGGCCCAGCGGGGCGGCATCCGCCGCTCGGTCATCGGCCTCACCGACGAACAGGCGAACGCCCGCCCCAGCGCCAGCGAGCTCACCCTGGGCGGACTCGTCAAGCACGTCGCGGAGACCGAGCTGAACTGGCTGCGCATGGCCCAGCAGAAGCCGAACGAGCGGGCCCGCACCCAGGAGACCTGGGGCGACAGCTTCCGCCTCGTGGAGGGCGAGACGCTCGCCCAGATCCTCGACTTCTGGGCGGAGGTCGCCCGCGAGACCGAGGCGTTCATCCGCGACGTGCCGAGCCTCGACGACACCTTCCCGCTGCCCGAGGCGCCGTGGTTCCCGCAGGACGGCGCGGTGTCGATGCGCTGGCTGATGCTGCACCTCGTCGAGGAGATCGGCCGCCACGCGGGCCACGCCGACATCGTCCGCGAGTCCCTGGACGGCAGGACCGCCTTCGAGCTCGTCGACCTGGAGGGCCCGTACCCTAGTCAAAGTTGATGACTGAGGCGCCCGGTGGGGAGCGCCCCGAGGGGAAGGCGCGGTACATGTCAGCGATCCGGCTGCTCGTTCTCGGAGCCGTGCGCCAGCACGGCCGCGCCCACGGCTACCAGGTCCGCAACGACCTGGAGTACTGGGGCGCCCACGAGTGGTCCAACGCCAAGCCGGGTTCGATCTACCACGCCCTGAAGCAGCTGGCGAAGCAGGGATTCCTGTACGCGCACGAGATCGCGCCGTCCACCGCGGGCGGCCCGCCGCGCACCGAGTACGAGATGACGGACCAGGGCACCGAGGAGTACCTCACCCTGCTCCGCGGCGCCCTCTCCACGTACGACCAGCGCCCGGACATGCTCACGGCCGCCCTGGGCTTCATCGTCGACCTGCCGCGCGAGGAGGCGCTCGCGCTGCTCGCCGAGCGGGTGCGCGCCATCGAGGCGTGGCGCACGTCCGTCACGGAGTACTACACGCCTGAGGGCGGCCCCGGGCAGCTGGGCCACATCGGCGAGATCATGAACCACTGGGTGCACATGGCCGACGGCGGCCTGGAGTGGGCGCGCGGGCTGATCGGGCGGATCGAGGGCGGCGCCTACACCTTCGCGGGCGAGGGCGAGCGGTTCGTGGCCGTGCTCGCCGACGACGAGGAGAACCCGTACGCGACGGGCGAGCCGCACGCGGGCGACCACCGCTGAGAGGGCGGAGCCGGCGCCGCGGTGCGGACGCCGCCCGCGGTACGGACGCCGCCGTACCGACGGCGGTCTCCGCGGACGCGGGCTTGCACCTCACGCGGCGTGAGGACGCAGGCTGAACCGCGTACCGGAAGAAGAAGGGCAAGCCATGAGCTACTCCGTGGGACAGGTCGCCGGTTTCGCCGGAGTGACGGTGCGCACGCTGCACCACTACGACGAGATCGGCCTGCTGGTGCCCGGCGGGCGCAGCCACGCGGGGCACCGGCGCTACAGCGACACGGACCTCGACCGGCTGCAGCAGATCCTGTTCTACCGGGAGCTCGGCTTCCCCCTCGACGAGGTGGCGTCCCTCCTGGACGACCCGGACACCGATCCCCGGGTC
This sequence comes from Streptomyces sp. NPDC041713, assembly GCF_055591085.1. Classification (NCBI taxonomy): domain Bacteria; kingdom Bacillati; phylum Actinomycetota; class Actinomycetes; order Kitasatosporales; family Streptomycetaceae; genus Streptomyces; species Streptomyces sp. NPDC041713. Next base: position 85,725 of record NZ_JBVIZY010000003.1, on the reverse strand, counting down.
CACCTGCGCCGCCAGCACGACCTGCTGACCGCGCGGATCCACAAGCTCCAGGAGATGGCCGCCGCCGTGGAGACCGCCATGGAGGCGAAGAAGATGGGCATCAACCTCACCCCCGAGGAGAAGTTCGAGGTCTTCGGGGACCACGACCCCGAGCAGTACGCGGAGGAGGTCGAGCAGCGCTGGGGCGACACCGAGGCCTACCGGGAGTCGCAGCGCAGGTCGGCCACGTACACCAAGGACGACTGGAAGCGGATCAACGACGAGATGAACGCGGTGCACGCGCGCGTGGGGGAGCTGCTGGAGCGCGGCGTCCCCGCGGACTCCGACGAGGCCATGGACGCGGCGGAGGAGCATCGTCGCTTCATCTCGGCGAACCACTACACGTGCGCGCACGAGCTGCACACCTGCCTCGGCGAGATGTACGTGTCGGACGAGCGCTTCACGGCCTTCTACGACGCCATCAGGCCCGGTCTCGCCGTCTATCTGCGGGATGCGATCCTGGCGAACGCCGCGCGCAACGGCTGACGCACGGGACTTTGTCCCAGTTGTCGCACGATGCACCCTGAGAGGGACCGTGGAACCCGGTTGCACCGCCCGGCGTTGATAACTTTGGGCGGCTGCACCCGCCGCCGCACCGCCCCCTCACCCTCAGGAGCCCGGAACCGTGACGACGCTTGCGCTCGGACCAAGCTGGCTGGATCCGGATCATCTGCTGAACCAGTTCGGCATCTGGGGCCTGCTGCTCATCGTCTTCGCGGAGTCGGGGCTGCTCATCGGCTTCTTCCTGCCGGGCGACTCGCTGCTCTTCACCACCGGCCTGCTGATCACCACCAACAAGCTGGACTTCCCGCTCTGGCTCGCGGTGCTGCTGATCTGCGTGGCCGCGGTTTTGGGCGACCAGGCGGGCTACCTCTTCGGCAAGAAGGTCGGCCCGTCGCTCTTCAACCGCCCGGACTCCAAGCTGTTCAAGCAGGAGAACGTGGTCAAGGCCCACGAGTTCTTCGAGAAGTACGGGCCGAAGTCGCTGGTCCTGGCCCGCTTCGTGCCGATCGTGCGCACCTTCACGCCGATCATCGCCGGCGTCTCCGGCATGCGGTACCGCTCGTTCATCACGTTCAACATCATCGGCGGCGTGCTGTGGGGCGCCGGCGTCACCCTGCTCGGCTCCTGGCTCGGCAACATCGAGTTCGTCCACAAGAACATCGAGGCGATCCTGATCCTGATCGTCCTCGTCTCGGTGGTGCCGATCGCCATCGAGTTCCTGCGGGCGCGCGGCAAGGCCAAGAAGGAGGCGGCGACGCGGCAGGACGCGCCGGGCACGCCCCCGGCCCAGCGCGGCCGCCACGCCAAGCGCTGACGCCACGCCAGGCGCAGCGCCAGGCCGAGCGCTGACGCCCTAGAAGCCCCTGGTCCGCTTCGCCGCACGGCGGTTCGCCGCCGTCGCGGCCCCCGGCACCTTCAGGATCAGCCGGGAGACCTCGCTTCCCAGGTTCACGCCGATCGCGATGGCCAGGGCCGTCGCGACGGCCCTGGTGAGCGAGTTGATGCCGGTGTTCAGGTCGTTCTGCGCCAGCGCGAGCAGCCCGAAGTACGTCGCGCTACCGGGCAGCAGCGGCCCGATCGCCGCCGTCACGTACGGCAGTGACGACGCGAACCGATAGCGCGAGAAGAGCTGCCCGAACAGGCCCACCAGACCGGCCGCCACGGCCGTCGCGGCGACCGGCGAGAGCGCCAGCGGGGTCTGCGCGAGGGCGCCGAACATCACCCAGGCGATGCCGCCGTTGAGGGTCACGATCAGCACGGTGTTGCGTTCCTGCTGCAGCAGTATCGCGAAGGCCAGACTCAGCGCCATGGACGCCAGGATCTGGATGATCGGGCGCGACGAGGTCACGCCGAACTTCGTCTCCGGCGTCAGGTTCGTCGCGTCGAGCATCACGCCGAGCGAGAGCACCATCAGCACGCCGCAGACGATGCCCACGATCAGGTACATGACCTCAAGGAGCCGCGCCGCCGCGGTGATGTAGTAGCCGGTCAGACCGTCCTGCACGCCCGCCACCAGGGCCCGCCCCGGGATCAGCGCGAAGAGCCCACCGGTGATGACCGCCGAGGCCATCGACGCCTCGGTGTGCACGAAGCTGAGCGCCACGCCCATCCCGGCCGGCGGCATCGCGGCGCCGACGAACTGGTAGAACTCCGGCAGCCCGCGCCCGGCACACAGCCACGCGAGCCGGTCGCCGAGCATCGCGCCGACCGCGGCCACCAGGAAGACCAGCGCGCCACCGCCGACCAGCACGGAGGCGGAGCCCGCGAGCAGCCCGCTGGCCGCCGTGAGCGCCCACCCGGGATAGGGGTGACGATTACGCCGGATGCCCGCCAGACGGCGGTAGGCCTCCTCCAGGGAGACCTCGATGTCCGGGTCGCTGATGTCGTCCACCAGATGGAAGACGGCCGCGAGCCGGGTGTAGTCGGTGCCGCGCCGGCGCACCGTCCTGGAGGCCGTGACGGGGTCGTCCACCAGGGACGGCTGGTGCGAGATCGACAGGAGCGTGAACGTCACGTTCGGCTCGCAGCGGTCCAGGCCGTAACTGCGGCAGACGGCGAACATCGCCGCCTCCACGTCCTCGGCGCCCTCGCCGCCCGCCAGCAGCAGCTCACCGATACGCAGCGTCAGGTCGAGCACGCGCGGCACGGCGGGCCCGGTGTCGTCCTCCTGCTTCTGCGCCGCCTCGGGAGCGGGCCGCTCGGTGACCGGCATCCGCAGCATGGTGCGCATCTGGTCCTGCCAGGGCACCTCCTTGGTGAGCTTCACCAGAGGTATGCCCTGCGCGGGCGTGAAGGCCGGCGGGGCGTTACGGGCGCTGTACGTGTGCGGCGTGGTGAACGCCGACTTCTCGGTCTCCTGAGTCGTGGTGGACGGGGTGGCGAGACCGTCGGGAAGGGCGAACTCGGACGTGGTCTGGGACTCGTCCTCGACCACCGGCGCCTGCGCCGCCACACCGCTGGGCTGCACGAAGGCACTGCGGGCCTCGTCCGACTGAGGCTTGCGGTCCTCGGCCTCCTGCTCGGCCACTGATGCCCTCACTTCTCATAAGTCACGTACGCACCCTCCGTATGGCCAGTATGGGCACAGATACACGAACGGGCCGTGTGACCCCCGGGGGTCACACGGCCCGTTCGGGGCGGGGTGGCTCAGTGGCCGCCCTCGTCCTTGAAGCGCTTGTAGGAACGCTCGATCTCGGCCTCGGCGTCCGTACGGCCGACCCAGTCGGCGCCCTCGACGGACTTGCCGGGCTCCAGGTCCTTGTAGACCTCGAAGAAGTGCTGGATCTCCAGGCGGTCGAACTCGGAGACGTGGTGGATGTCCCGCAGGTGCTCCACGCGGGGGTCCGAGGCCGGGACGCAGAGCAGCTTGTCGTCGCCGCCCGCCTCGTCGGTCATGCGGAACATGCCGATCGCGCGGCACTTGATGAGGCAGCCCGGGAAGGTCGGCTCGTCCAGGATGACCAGGGCGTCCAGCGGGTCACCGTCCTCGCCGAGGGTGTTCTCGACGAAGCCGTAGTCCGCGGGGTAGCTGGTCGACGTGAAGAGGCGACGGTCCAGACGGATCCGGCCGGTCTCGTGGTCCACCTCGTACTTGTTCCGCGAACCCTTCGGAATCTCGATGGTGACGTCGAACTCCACGGGTGGCTCCTCCATGATCAGCACATACTTCGGGTGATTAAGTGTCCCTCACGCAGATGTGTGATCGCGAAAGGGGCTGGTCGTCGTGCCGGAGCTCAAGCCATGGCAGCGGCCTCGACAGATTCTGAGACAGCTGTCCGAGCCGGCCGCCGCCAAGCTCGCCGGGTTCCCCGGGAAACTCACGACACTGCAGCTCACGGCGGGTTCCGCCGCCTTCGGCCTGATCATCGCGGCCGGGGCGGTGGCCGTGGCCGGCCCCTGGGACTCCTCGGGTCAGCGTACGGCGGAGCGGGTCAGGGCCGCTTCCCGGGAGGCCGGGGGTGGCACAGATCACGCCGGTCGCGGCCCCGGCGGCGTCCCCGAGACCGCCCCGAGCGCCCCCTCCGTGCTCGCCGGGCTCGGCGCGCCCGCGGGGGTGGCGCCCGCGCCGACCGACCGCGCCCTCGCGGACGTCCTCGAACCGCTCCTGAAGGACCCGGCGCTCGGCCCGCAGCGGTCGGCCGTCGTGCTGGACGCGGCCTCGGGCAAGCGGGTCTACGGCAAGGGCGCGGGCGACGCGCTGACGCCCGCGTCGACCACGAAGATCGCCACGGCGGTCGCGGCGCTGTCCGCGGCGGGCCCCGACCACCGCATCACCACGAAGACGGTGCTCGAACCCGGCTCCGCCAAGACGCCCGACGTCCTCCTGGTCGGCGGCGGCGACCCCACCCTGACCGCCCGCAAGGACGGCCGCTACACCGACACCGCGGCGAGCCTGCGCACCCTCGCCGAGGACACGGCACGCTCCCTGAAGAGCCGCCACATCGACGAGATCAAGCTCTCGTACGACACCTCCCTGTACTTCGGGCCCGAACAGCACCCCATCGGCCCCAACGAGAACCTCACCCTGGTCAGCGCCCTGATGGCGGACGAGGGCCGGCTCGACGACTCCTCCAGCGGGCCCGCCCCGCGCGCGGGTGACCCGGCGGGCGACGCGGCGAAGAAGTTCGCGGGCTTCCTGAAGGACCGCGGCATCAAGATCGCCAAGGATCCCGGCGCCTCGAAGGCCTCGGACCGCGCGACGTCCCTCGGCAAGGTCGAGTCGCCGCCGCTCTCCGCCCTGGTCGAGCGGATGCTGACGCACAGCGACAACGACATCGCCGAGGCGCTGGCCCGCCAGGCCGCGATCGCGGAGAAGGAACCGGCGAGCTTCGACGGCGCGGGCCGCGCGATCCACGCCCGCCTGGCGAAGCTGGACCTCCCCCTCTCCGGCACGAAGTTCGCCGACGGCAGCGGCCTGGACCGCGCCGACCGGATCCCCGCGGAACTGCTGGCCACGCTCCTGGACCGCGCGGCCGACCCGGCCCACCCGGACCTGCGCTCCGTGGTGACGGGCCTGCCCGTGGCGGGCTTCACCGGCACGCTCGTCGACCGCTACCCCCAGGACTCACCGGGCACCGGCGTCGTCCGCGCCAAGACGGGCACGCTGACGGGCGTGAACAGCCTGGCGGGCACGGTGGTCGACGCGGACGGCCGCCTCTTGGTCTTCGCCTTCATGACAACGGGCACGACGGACCCCCTGTCGGCCCAAAAAGCCCTGGACCAGATGGCCTCAACAGTGGCGAACTGCGGCTGCCGCTAACGACGACGGGGGCGAAGGTGCCCCCAGGGGCACGAGTAACGACGACAGCGGCGGAGGTGCCCCAGGGGCGCGAGGAACTGCGCGCCAAGCCACGAGACACCCGCACCCGAAACCCGAGCCGCAACCACGATCAAGGGGCGCGGGGAACTGCGCAACAAGCCACGAGGCACCCGCACCCAAAAAACCGACGGCCCCCACCCCCTAGGGGCCCGCCCCGGGCCATTCCAGGGGTGCAAGCCCCTCCAAGAGAGGGAGCAAGCACGTACCGTTGACGCATGACGAGCATCGGTGGTGCGGAGATGGTCGACTGGAACCTCGCGGTGGCGACCGCGACCCGACTCGTGCGGCCGGGCCCAGAGGTGAGCCGGGACGAGGCGCGTGCCGTCGTCGCCGAGCTCCGTCGGCACGCCAAGTCCTCGGAGGAACACGTCCGTTCCTTCACGCGGATGGGGTCGGAGGACACCCACGACACTCCGGTCCTGGTGGTCGACCGGGCCGGCTGGATCCGGGCGAACGTCGCCGGTTTCCGGGAGATCCTCAAGCCCCTCCTCGACAAGATGCAGGACAAGCGGGGCAGCGGCGCGGGCGGCGCCGTCCTCGGCGCGGTCGGCGGCAAGGTCACCGGCGTGGAGCTGGGCATGCTCCTGTCCTTCCTCGCCTCCCGCGTCCTCGGCCAGTACGAGACCTTCGCCCCGCCCACCCGCGACCTCCCCGCCGCGGCGAACGGCGGCGGCAGACTCCTCCTGGTCGCGCCGAACATCGTGCACGTCGAGCGGGAGCTGGACGTCGACCCGCACGACTTCCGCCTCTGGGTCTGCCTCCACGAGGAGACGCACCGCACCCAGTTCACCGCCGTCCCCTGGCTGCGCGACCACCTGGAGGGCGAGATCCAGTCGTTCCTCGGCGAGACCGAGGTCGACCCGATGACGTTCCTGGAGCGCATCAGGGAGGCCGCCCAGTCGTTCGGCAGCGGCCGCGGCGAGCAGGACGACGCCGAGTCCGACGACGGCGGCCGCTCCCTCGTGGAGCTCGTCCAGACCCCCGCCCAGCGGGAGATCCTCGCCCGGCTGACCGCCGTGATGTCCCTCCTGGAGGGCCACGCGGACTACGTGATGGACGGCGTCGGCCCCTCCGTGGTGCCCTCCGTCGGCGAGATCCGCGAGAAGTTCAAGGAGCGGCGGGCCCGCGGCGCGAGCCGCCTCGACCAGGCGCTGCGCAAGCTCCTCGGCCTCGACGCCAAGCTGCGCCAGTACCGCGACGGCGAGCGCTTCGTGCGCGCGGTCGTCGACGAGGTCGGCATGGACGGCTTCAACCGCGTGTGGACCTCGCCGAACACGCTGCCCACGAAGGCCGAGATCGCCAAACCGGCGGACTGGGTCGCGCGGGTGCACCGTAAGGGAGACTGAGAGGCCGGATGCGGCCGATGGCAGGAGAACGCCTCCGTAATCACCCGTCCGAGGGACCGTGGGCGATGGGTAGGCGTGCAATGCTCGGGGAACGGCTCGGCTCTGTCACCATCGACACACTCTGAGTGACCGGACTCGAGGGCGAGAAGGACCCCAGCGGGCCCGGACACCCCGAGTGCGTCCTGAGTGACTGGTCCGAGGCTCACCCCCGAACTTCATGAAGGGAACCGGACATGGGTCCCCATCCTGCGGTCGCGGCGATACGCCTGGCGGTCCGCCGCGTACTCCACGACGTACTGACAGACGTACAGCGCAGCACCGAGAACGACCCCGCACCCCCCGCGCACGAGCAGACCCCGACGCCGCTCGTGCTCGTCGCATGCTCCGGCGGCGCCGACTCCATGGCGCTCGCCTCCGCGCTCGCCTTCGAGGCCCCCAAGCTCGGCATCCGCGCCGGCGGCGTCACGGTGGACCACGGCCTGCAGCCCGGTTCCGACCTGCGCGCCGCCGAGGTCGTCGTGCGCCTCACCGCGCTCGGGCTCGCCCCGGTCGAGTCCGTCGCCGTGCGCGTCGGCCGCGACGGCGGCCCCGAGGCAGCCGCCCGCGACGCGCGCTACGCGGCCCTGGACGCCGCCGCCGAACGGCACGCGGCCGCCGCCGTGCTGCTCGGGCACACCCGCGACGACCAGGCGGAGACCGTGCTGCTCGGCCTCGCCCGCGGCTCCGGGATCCGCTCCCTTTCGGGGATGGCCGAGACCTCGGGGGTCGCCGGCCGTTACCGCCGCCCCTTCCTGCACATCGACCGGCAGACCGCCCGCAAGGCGTGCATGGTCCAGTCGCTGCCCGTCTGGGACGACCCGCACAACGCCGACCCGGCGTACACCCGCTCCCGGCTGCGCCACGAGGGCCTGCCCGCCCTGGAGAAGGCGCTCGGCAAGGGCGTCGTCGAGGCGCTCGCCCGCACGGCCCAGCTCTCCCGGGACGACGCGGACGCCCTCGACGCGTGGGCCGCCCAGGCCGAGACCAGCGTGCGCGACGCGACCGGCCTCCTGGAGTGCGCCAAGCTCTACGCCCTGCCCCCCGCCGTGCGCCGCCGCATCGTGCGCCGCGCGGCCATCGAGGCAGGGGCGCCCGCGGGTTCGCTGTTCGCCCGACACATCGAAGAGGTCGACCGCCTGATCACCGGCTGGCGCGGCCAGGGAGCCATCAATCTCCCGGGCAAAGTCGTGGCTCAGCGCCAGGGTGGCAGACTGGTGATCCGGCAAGGCTGACGAGAGGCCCGTGTGCGTTGCGGGCCCCGTCGCCGGTGGGACGACCGAAAGTGATGCGGGTGGACGCGAAAGACATGGGCAGCGACCTTCAGTCGGTGCTCATCACCAAGGAAGAGATCGACGCGAAGCTGGCCGAGCTGGCAGCGAAGGTCGACGCGGAGTACGCGGGCAAGGACCTGCTGATCGTCGGCGTCCTCAAGGGCGCGGTGATGGTCATGGCGGACCTGGCGCGTGCGCTGTCCACCCCCGTCACGATGGACTGGATGGCCGTGTCGTCGTACGGCGCGGGCACCCAGTCGTCCGGCGTCGTGCGGATCCTCAAGGACCTGGACACCGACATCAAGGGCAAGCACGTCCTGATCGTCGAGGACATCATCGACTCCGGTCTGACGCTGTCCTGGCTCCTGTCGAACCTCGGCTCGCGCGAGCCCGCCTCCCTGGAGGTGTGCACGCTGCTGCGCAAGCCCGAGGCGGCGAAGGTCGCGATCGACGTGAAGTGGATCGGCTTCGACATCCCGAACGAGTTCGTCGTGGGGTACGGCCTCGACTTCGCGGAGAAGTACCGCAACCTCCCGTTCGTCGGGACGCTCGCCCCGCACGTCTACGGCGGCTGACGTCCCGTAACACCACGGGCGGTACTCCGGGGAACCCTCACCCGTTTCCCTCCGTTGAAGCATGCGAAGGCGGTATTGCCAGCAGTCCCGAGCGACTTCGGGTCACAATGCTGGGGTACCGTCCGAAGAACAGTCTTTATCAAACTCACTATGGCAGGAGGGACGGGGCGTCATCGCTCCGTATGGATGGACGTGAAGCGATACTTCCGTGGGCCAGTCATGTGGATCGTGCTGGCCGTCCTTGCCGTGGTCGTGTTGATGCAGGTCGTCGGCTCGTCCGGCGGCTACAAGACGGTGGACACCGGCCAGGTCGTCCAGGCGATCAACGACAACAAGGTCGAGTCCGCAAAGCTCACCACCGGTGACGACCAGATCATCAAGGTCGAGCTCGTCGATGGCCAGAAGGTCAAGGGCAGCAGCAAGATCCAGGCGAGCTACATCGGCGACCAGGGCGTCGACCTCGCCAAGACCTTGCAGGCCAAGTTCGAGGACAAGAAGATCAAGGACGGTTACACCGTCTCGCCGTCGAAGCAGAACCCCTTCGTCGGCATCCTGCTCTCCCTGCTCCCCTTCGTCCTCATCGTCGTCATCTTCCTGTTCCTGATGAACCAGATGCAGGGCGGCGGCTCCCGGGTCATGAACTTCGGGAAGTCCAAGGCCAAGCTCATCACCAAGGACACCCCGAAGACGACCTTCTCCGATGTGGCGGGGTCCGACGAGGCCGTCGAGGAGCTCCACGAGATCAAGGAGTTCCTGCAGGAGCCGGCGAAGTTCCAGGCCGTCGGCGCCAAGATCCCCAAGGGCGTGCTCCTCTACGGCCCGCCCGGTACCGGCAAGACGCTCCTCGCGCGCGCCGTCGCCGGTGAGGCCGGGGTCCCGTTCTACTCGATCTCCGGTTCCGACTTCGTCGAGATGTTCGTCGGTGTCGGTGCCTCCCGTGTGCGTGACCTCTTCGAGCAGGCCAAGGCGAACGCCCCGGCGATCGTCTTCGTCGACGAGATCGACGCGGTCGGCCGCCACCGCGGCGCCGGCCTCGGCGGCGGTCACGACGAGCGCGAGCAGACGCTCAACCAGCTGCTCGTCGAGATGGACGGCTTCGACGTGAAGGGCGGCGTCATCCTGATCGCCGCCACGAACCGGCCCGACATCCTCGACCCGGCGCTGCTGCGCCCCGGCCGCTTCGACCGGCAGATCGCCGTCGACCGCCCGGACATGCAGGGCCGTCTGGAGATCCTCAAGGTCCACCAGAAGGGCAAGCCGGTCGCCCCGGACGTCGACCTCTCCGCGGTCGCGCGGCGCACGCCGGGCTTCACCGGCGCCGACCTGAGCAACGTCCTCAACGAGGCCGCCCTGCTCACCGCGCGCAGCGACAAGAAGCTGATCGACAACTCCATGCTGGACGAGGCGATCGACCGCGTCGTGGCGGGCCCGCAGAAGCGGACCCGGATCATGTCCGACAAGGAGAAGAAGATCACCGCGTACCACGAGGGCGGACACGCCCTGGTCGCGGCGGCCTCGCCGAACTCGGACCCGGTCCACAAGATCACGATCCTGTCCCGCGGCCGGGCCCTGGGTTACACCATGGTCCTGCCCGAAGAGGACAAGTACTCCACCACGCGCAACGAAATGCTCGACCAGCTCGCGTACATGCTGGGCGGGCGCGCGGCGGAGGAGCTCGTCTTCCACGACCCGACGACGGGCGCGGCGAACGACATCGAGAAGGCCACGGCCACCGCTCGCGCGATGGTCACGCAGTACGGCATGACCGAGCGTCTCGGCGCGATCAAGTTCGGCGGCGACAACACCGAGCCGTTCCTCGGGCGCGAGATGGCGCACCAGCGGGACTACTCGGAAGAGGTCGCGGCCCTGGTCGACGAGGAAGTCAAGAAGCTCATCGAGACCGCGCACAACGAGGCGTGGGAAATCCTCGTGGAGAACCGGGACGTCCTCGACAACCTGGTCCTGCAGCTTCTCGAGAAGGAGACCCTCGGCAAGGAGCAGATCGCCGAGGTCTTCGCGCCGATCGTGAAGCGCCCGGCCCGCCCGGCGTGGACCGGTTCCTCGCGGCGCACGCCCTCGACCCGCCCGCCGGTGCTCTCCCCCAAGGAGCTGTCGCTGACGAACGGTGCGAACGGCGCCACCCCCGCGGTCACCGCGGGTACGGAGCAGCCCATCGAGGTGGCCCCGGAGGACCGCCCCGAGAGCTGACCCGCCTGCCTCAGCAGGCCCGGAATGGATGCCGCGCCCCCCTGGTTCTAGCCTGGGGGGCGCGGCTTGTTTCGTACGCCCGCACCCGGCACGCTCACACCCGCGCAGGCAGGCACGGGAACGCACAGGAACGAGGCACAGATGACCGACCCCGTGACGCTCGACGGCGAGGGCTCGATCGGTGAGTTCGACGAGAAGCGGGCCGAGAATGCCGTGCGTGAGCTGCTGATCGCGGTGGGGGAGGACCCCGACCGCGAGGGGCTGCGCGAGACCCCGGGGCGGGTGGCGCGCGCGTACCGGGAGATATTCGCCGGGCTGTGGCAGCAGCCGGAGGACGTGCTGACGACGACGTTCGACATCGGGCACGACGAGATGGTCCTGGTGAAGGACATCGAGGTCACCTCGTGCTGCGAGCACCACCTGGTGCCGTTCCGGGGCGTGGCGCACGTCGGCTACATCCCGGCCACCTCCGGCAAGATCACCGGCCTGTCGAAGCTGGCCCGGCTCGTGGACGTCTTCGCGCGCCGCCCGCAGGTGCAGGAGCGCATGACGACCCAGATCGCGGACTCGCTCATGGAGATACTGGAGCCGCGCGGCGTCATCGTCGTCGTCGAGTGCGAGCACATGTGCATGTCGATGCGCGGCATCCGCAAGCCCGGCGCGAAGACCATCACCTCCGCCGTGCGCGGACAGCTGCGGGACCCCGCGACGCGCAACGAGGCGATGAGTCTGATCATGGCCCGCTGACCGCACCGCGGAAGGATCAGTTCCGGTCGTTTTGGCACCAACTGGCCTCCGGCGGGCCGGAGTTGGTGGCGGAAAGCGATGGACGCACACCGGAGATGGCCGAAAGACTGCGTGCATGACGAATACACGCAGTCACTCCCTCCCCACCCGCAACCTCGGCGGCCTGGAGGTCTCCGCCCTCGGCTACGGCGCGATGGTGCTCTCTCCGGGGGTGTACGGCGAGGTCGACGACGAGCGCGGCGAGCGCGCCCTGCTCGCGGCGGTCGACGCGGGCGCCAGAATCATCGACACCTCCGACGGGTACGGCGCGGACGGCCACAACGAACAGCTCATCGGCAAGGCCCTGAAGGGGCGCCGCGACCAGGTCGCGATCGCCACCAAGTTCGGCTTCCGGCTGCCGGAGGGCGTCGAGCCGCACCCCTTCCCGATCGGATACGCCTTCGGGGAGCTGGCGGTCAACGGCGACCCCCGGCACGTACGCGGCTACGCCGAGGCGAGCCTGCGCGGCCTGCAGACCGATTACATCGACCTCTACTACCCGCATTTCCCGGACCCGCAGGTGCCCTTCGAGGAGACCGTCGGCGCGGTCGCCGAGCTGATCGAGGCGGGCCTCGTGCGGCATCTGGGGCTCTCCAACGTGACGGCCGACCAGCTGCGCGCCGCGCACGCCGTGCACCCCGTGGCGGCCGTCCAGATCGAGTGGTCGATGTGGAAGCCGGCCGACCCGGAGATGCTCGCGGCGGCGCGCGAGTTGGGCGTCGGGCTCGTGCCGTGGTCGCCGCTGGGCGCCGGCTTCCTGACCGGCACGGTCGGACAGGTGGCGGAGGGCGACTTCCGGCAGAACGCGCCGCGCTTCGACGCGGCGAACCTGAAGGCGAACAACGACCGCTTCGCGCCCGTGCGGGGCGTCGCCGAGGAGCTGGACATCACGCCGGCCCAGCTGGCGCTGGCCTGGCTGCTGCACCAGGACCCGAACGTGGTGCCGATCCCCGGCAGCCGTACGCCCCAGCACATCGAGGAGAACCTCGCGGCGGCGCACGTGAAGCTCGACGCCGACGTCCTCGCGCGCCTGGACCGGATCCTGGGCGAGACACAGGTGGAGGGCGGCACGCTGCTGTAGCGGCCGCTGCGGGGCGGACGGCGCGGACCGGGTGCGGGACCGCGACCCGGGCGCGGGAGCGCGGACCGGGGCGGACGGGCGGGTCCTGGGGCGTGGCGTGGCTACGCCGCCGGGGCCGCCGTCCCGCCGTCCTCGTCGTCGTCCTCGGGGAGCCGGCAGACCCGCTCCATGAAGAAGGCGACCGCTATCACCGCGATGCCCATCAGGACCGAGAGCCCGGCGTACACCGCCTGGTCGCGGCGGCCCGGCATGTCGAGGAACTCCAGCAGGAACGCGCCCGTCCCCCCGTACATCCCGGCGACGGGCGCCGCGACGAGAGCGCTCGCCTGGGCGAGCACGACGGCCCGCGCGGCCATCATCGGCTCCACGCCCTTCGCGCCGGGGCGGCGCTCCCGCTGGGCGCGCAGGCGGGTACGGAGCGACAGCGCCGTCGCGAGCAGGACGACGGCGATGACCGCGAGCACGATGGGCGCGGCCAGCGGCACGCGCGGCAGCGTGCCGACGGAGTCCCACAGCCGGGCGCCCGACCAGGACAGCACGCCGGCCGCGAGGAAGAGGCCGACCAGCGTCCTGATGCGCAGTTGCTTCACGGGTGACCCTTCATCGGCTTGCTTACCTCGACCGACTTCTCCAACGTCTACTCCGGCAGCCGGAGTTCCAGGTCGGCGCGGGCGGCGACGCCCTCGCGGGTGACCGACTCCAGGAGCTGTGCCACCGGGCCGCGGCCGGGCAGCTGCGCCTCGGGCTCGACGTCGTGCCAGGGGGCGAGGACGAAGGCACGCTCGTGCGCCCGCGGGTGGGGCAGCGTGAGCACCGGGTCGTCGGAGACGACGTCCGCGTACGCCACGATGTCCACGTCGATCGTGCGCGGGCCCCAGCGCTCGTCCCGCACCCGGTGGAAGGCCTCCTCGACCGCGTGCGCGCGCTCCAGGAGCGAGGCCGGGGGAAGGGTGGTCTTCACCACGACGACCGCGTTGAAGTATGCGGGCTGGCTCTCGGGGTCGACGCCCCACGGCGCGGTCTCGTAGACCGGGGAGACCGCCTTGACCCGCAGGCCGGGGGTGTCCTCCAGGGCGTCGACGGCGCCCTGCAGCGTCTCCAGGCGGTTGCCGAGATTGCTGCCGAGTGCGATCACGGCGCGCTGGGGGTTGGACAGGGTGCTGTCGGCCGCGTCCACCTGCGCGACCACGGAGGTGGGCACCGGCTGGACGGTGGGGTCGCTCTGACCCGCTTTGAAGGGCGCAGTCATACTCGGCTCCGGGTGATGGTGACGGTCACGTCGTCGAACGGCACGGTGATCGGGGCGTCCGGCTTGTGGACGCACACCTCGACCTCCAGGACGCCGTCGTGCTTGAGACACGCCTGGGCGATGCGCTCGGAGAGCGTCTCGATGAGGTCGACGGGCTCGCCCTCGACGACGGCCACGACCTCCTCGGCCACGACCCCGTAGTGCACGGTCTTCGCCAGGTCGTCGTCGGCCGCGGCCGCTCGCGTGTCCAGACCAAGCACCAGGTCCACGATGAAGGTCTGGCCCTCTTCGCGCTCCCGCGGATAGACACCGTGGTGCCCGCGGGCCTTGAGGCCGCGCAGCGCGACACGATCCACGCGAATCACTCCTGCAATCGTCGGTATCGGCAGGCCTGCACCGAGTGCGGTCGGCACACCAGCCTCGATCGAATCTACCTGCGAGCACCGACAGCGATTGCCCGCGGGGCCCGCGGACCGCCCTGGCGCAGGCCGGCCGAGCCGCGTTCCGGCCGCGGCTCATGGCTGGTAGCCGCCCATACCCGGCGGCCTGTGATCCCAACCACTTCTCGTCGCCTACCCACTCAGGAGGGTGTCTCGTCGTCCTCTTCGTCGTCAGTTTCGGCCAGGACGGGTGACGCGTGGTGCGACCACAGTTTCCAGCCGTCGGGGGTGCGCCGGAACAGATTGGTGGCGACCACGAGCTGGCCCACGAGCGGGCCGAGCTCACCGCCGGCCTCCGGCGGCGGGCCGCCGCTGAGGATGTTCTCGGTGCACGTCACCAGGGCGGTGTCGCCGGCCACGCCGACCTTCAGGTCGGTGAGGAAGAACTGGATGTACTCGGTGTTCGCCATGATCAGCGCGTACGACCTGAGGACCTCGCCGCGGCCCCTGAGGACGGGCCAGCCGGGGTGGACGCAGGAGACGGTGTCCCCGGACGTCGTCTCCGCCGTGCCGCCGTCCACCGAGTCGGCGAGGACGTTTTCATCCGCGGTCTCGGAGGTCGAGGCGGTCCCGTCGGTCTCCGCGTCGGAGTCGAGCCACAGGTCGGAGACCGCGTCGAAGTCGCCGCGCTCCAGCGCTTCGTAGAAGGCGGTGTTGGCGAGCTCGACCTGCTCGACGTCGGTCTTGGCGGCGGTCACCGGTCGCCGCCCGCCGCGCCCGTCACGGCGCGGGCGACACGGACCGCGTCGGCCGTCGCCCGCACCTCGTGCACGCGGACCGCCCAGGCGCCCTGGTGGGCGGCGATGGCGGAGACCGCGGCGGTGGCGGCGTCGCGCTCCCGGGCGGGCGGCGGGGCGCCCTCGGGGCCCGCGAGGACCCGGCCGAGGAAGCGCTTGCGGGAGGCGGCCACCAGGATCGGGTGGCCCAGGTCGTGCAGCCGGTCGAGGCGGGCGAGGAGCGCCAGGTCGTGCTCGGCCTCCTTGGAGAAGCCGAGGCCCGGGTCGACGACGACGCGCTCGGGGGCGATGCCGCCCTCGATGGCGGCCGCCACGCGCGCGTGCAGCTCGTCGACGACTTCGGAGACGACGTCCTCGTAGTGCGGCCGGGCGTGCAGGTCGGTGAGGAAGCCGCGCCAGTGCATGACGACGAAGGGGGCGCCCGCGGCGGCGACCGCGGGCACCATGTGCGGGTCGGCGAGGCCGCCGCTGACGTCGTTGACGAGGACGGCGCCCGCCGCGAGCGCCTGCTCGGCGACGGTGGCGCGCATCGTGTCCACGGAGACCGTGACGCCCTCCGCGGCCAGGTCCCGCACGACGGGGACGACCCGCTTGAGCTCCTCGTCCTCGTCCACGCGGGTGGCGCCGGGGCGGGTGGACTCGCCGCCGACGTCGACGAGGTCGGCGCCCTGCGCGACCAGGTCGATGCCGTGCTTGACGGCGGCCGTCGTGTCGAACCAGCGCCCACCGTCGGAGAAGGAGTCCGGCGTCACGTTCACCACGCCCATGACCGCACAGCGGTCCCACTCCGGCAGCCCCTGGACCGATCCCCGCCCGCGCAACGTACTCATGACTCCAGCCTAGGCCCGTGGAGGCGGGAGCTAGGCCGCCTGGACCTCCCGTTCCGTTGCCCGGTGCGGGCAGGGGCGCTGCTGCGGGGGTCGGCGGCGCAGGAAGCGGGGGAGTGCGAGCGTCACGAAGCCCTCGGCCTGCATGGCGGCGAAGCCGATGCGGGGCAGGTCCTTGCTGGAGCGGTAGACGACGAAGCGGGGCTCCCAGCGGGGGCGGAACTTCGCGTTGAACTTGTACAGGGACTCGATCTGGAACCAGCGCGAGAGGAAGACGAGGAGGCCGCGCCAGGCCCGCAGGACCGGGCCCGCGCCGATCTTCTCGCCGCGGGCGAGGGCCGCGCGGAACATCGCGAAGTTGAGCGAGACGCGCGCGATGCCGAGCTTCGGGGCCGCCTGCAGCGCGGCGACGATGAGCAGCTCGTTCATGCCCGGGTCGGCCGCGCGGTCGCGGCGCATGAGGTCCAGGGAGACGCCGTCCTTGCCCCACGGGACGAAGTGCAGGACGGCCTTGAGGTCGCCGTAGGGGCCGGGCTGCTCGTCGGCCTTGTGGGCGGTGGCGATCAGACAGTCGCCGTCGCCCGGGTCGCCGATCCGGCCGAGGGCCATGGAGAAGCCGCGCTCGGTGTCGGTGCCGCGCCAGTCGTCGGCCGCGCGCTGGATCCTGGCGAGTTCCTGCTCGCCGAGGTCACGGATGCGCCGTACGCGCGTCTCGTAGCCATTGCGCTCGATTCGCTTGACCATCTGGCGCACGTTGCGCATCGCACGCCCGGAAAGGGAGAAATCCGCGACGTCCACCACCGCCTCGTCGCCGAGCTCCAGGGCGTCCAGACCCGTCTCGCGGGTCCAGACCTCGCCGCCGGTCTCGGAGCAGCCCATGACGGCGGGCGTCCAGGAGTGCGCCTTTGCCTCGTCCATGAAGCGCTCGATGGCGCCCGGCCAGGCCTCGACGTCGCCGATCGGGTCGCCGCTGGCCAGCATCACCCCGGAGACCACGCGGTAGGTGACGGCGGCCTTGCCGCTGGGGGAGAAGACGACGCCCTTGTCGCGGCGGAGCGCGAAGTGGCCGAGCGAGTCCCGGCCGCCGTGCCGCTCCAGGAGGGCGCGCAGCCTGCTCTCGTCGTCCTCGGTGAGGCGCGCCGCCGGGTGCTCGGGGCGGAAGGCCAGGTAGATGGTGGTGAGGGCGGTCAGCATGCCGAGGGCGCCGAGGGAGAAACCGACGGTCCAGGACGTGCGTCCGTAGTAGTCGACCGGCCCCTCGAAGCCGAAGAGGCCGTACAGGACGTGCTCCAGGCGCTCCGTGATGCTCGGGTCGCCGATGACCTTGCCCGGGTGAACGCTGACGATCACCAGGCCCAGCAGGATCGAACCGGCTCCGAGGAGGACGAAGTTGGCCAGCGCCCGCCAGCGGCTGCGCGGATCGGGCAGCGCCGTGAACTCACTCCGATGGCGCAGCACGAGCGCGAACAGCGCGAGCGAGATCACCACGCCGATGATCGAGTGGCGGTACGCGAACTGCGCCGCGGCACCCGCGGGCAGCAGCACCACGGCGGCCCGCCAGGCCCGCCGCTTGTGCCGCCGCAGACCGTGCGCGAGGAGGAGCAGCAGGATGCCGGAGCTGAGCGCGAGGGCGGCCGCGAACGGGCCGAGCGCGCCGGGCAGCACCTCGGCGATGGCGTGCATGCGGCTGTGCCGGAAGCGGGGGAAGACACCTGCCGCGACGTTCAGCAGGCCGACGAGGGCGCAGGCTCTGGCGACGAGGGCCGGCACCGCCTCCGGCCGCGGGCCACGCAGCAGCCGGCGGAGTCGGCTGTCGTGGTGGCGCACCTCACTGCCCGGAACCCCGCCCGACATTTCCCCATCTATCCTGACAGACATCGCATCCCGTAGTTCTGCGAGAGACCTTGATTTCCGGCGCCAAATCGGCATCCGGCAACATTGCGCCCTCTAGGACGGTCCTTCCGGGAGCCGGGTTCATTCCCGACCGGAAACCGATGGAAAAGCTCTGGCAAGCCCCCCGGCAGGCGCCGGCACGGTTCGGGCCCGGGTCCGGTCACGCCGGGGCAAGCGCCCGGCACAGGTAGAAAGCGCAGGCAGGAACACCCCATGGGTCTCACGAGCAACAAGATCCTCGGCCTTGCGGTCTTGCTGGCCGTACTGCTCTTCGTCGGCACCATCTGGCTCTGGCCACGGCTCGCCCGCCGCAGCTGGAAGGCGATCACCGGCCGCGTCGGGCTGCTCATCGCCACCCAGCTCGCGATATTCGCCTCGGTGGGCCTGGCCGCCAACCAGGCCTTCGGCTTCTACGCCACGTGGGCCGACCTGTTCGGCCAGGAGACGGCGCCCGGTCTGGTGGTCGACCACGATCCGGCCAAAGGAGCCGGCCCCGTCAAGGTCGTCGACACCCAGACCGTGAACGTGCCGGGCGGCAGCCGGCCCGTCACCGGGGGCCAGATCCAGAAGATCGAGATCAGCGGCGCCCAGTCGAAGATCGCCAGCCCGGCCTACGTCTACCTGCCGCCCGAGTACTTCCAGCCGCAGTACAAGAACCGGAAGTTCCCCGCGGCCGTCGCGCTCACCGGCTACCCGGGCACCGCGGAGGCGCTCTACAAGGGACTGCACTACCCGCAGACCGCCCACAAACAGGCGGCCGACGGCAAGATGCAGCCGATGATCGTCATCATGATGCGGCCGACCGTGGCGCCGCCGCGCGACACCGAGTGCGTGGACATCCCCGGCGGCCCGCAGACCGAGACGTTCTTCGCCGACGACCTGCCGCGCGCCGTGTCCGACCACTACAGGGTGGGCATCAAGCCGGAGAACTGGGGCATCATCGGCGACTCCACGGGCGGCTACTGCGCCCTGAAGCTCGCGATACACCACCCGGGCACGTACGCCGCGGGGGTGGGCCTTTCCGCGTACTACAAGGCGCCCATCGACGTCACCACCGGCGATCTCTTCCACGGCGACAAGGACCTGCAGAAGCGCGCCGACCTCATGTGGTACCTCGACCACATGCCGCCGCCCAAGACGTCGCTCCTGGTGACCAGCAGCAAGAAGGGCGAGGACAACTACCAGGACACCCAGAGGTTCATCGGCAAGGTGAAGGCGCCCACGCGCGTGTCGTCGATCACGCTCGACAGCGGCGGGCACAACTTCAACACCTGGCGCAGGGAGATCCCCGCGAGCCTGGAGTGGATGAGCAGCCGGCTCAGCGCCGACTGACGGCCCGGCCCACGCCGCCGGGCCGCCGGCGGGCCGAGGGGGCGCCGGGTCGACGGCTCAGTCCGTGCCGATGGCCGTCACCGACTCCAGCTCGACCTCCGCGCGCGCGATGGCGCGCGCCTCCGCCGCCGTCGAGCGGCGCAGCGCCTCGTGCAGCCGGGCCGGGGTGAGCACGCCCAGGAAGCGGCCCTCGCTGGCCTTGTCGATGACCGCGATCCACCCCGCGTCGTGCTGCAGCATCGTCGCGAACGCCTGCTTCAGGCTCGCGCCGACCGGAAGCCAGGCCTCCATGCGGCGGGCGTGCGCGCGCACCGAACCGCTGCCCACGCGCGCGTGCTCGGCGGAGATCCAGCCGTGCAGGTTGTTCTCGCCGTCCAGGACGACGGCCCAGCGGGCGTCGAGCTCCTTGGGCAGCGGGTCGTCCAGGTGCACCACGGGGGGCTGCTCCAGGTCGCCCTCCTCGATGGGCGTTACGGAGAGCCGCTTCAGGCCCCGGTCCGCGCCGACGAAGTCGGCCACGTACGCGTTGGCGGGGGCGCCCAGGACCGTCGACGGGGTGTCGAACTGCTCGATGCGCCCCTCGCCGTAGACGGCGATGCGATCGCCCAGCCGGACCGCCTCCTCGATGTCGTGCGTGACGAAGAGGACCGTCTTGCGCACGGACTGCTGGAGCCTCAGGAACTCGTTCTGCAGGTGCTCGCGCACCACCGGGTCGACCGCTCCGAAGGGCTCGTCCATCAGGAGCACCGGCGGGTCGGCCGCCAGGGCGCGGGCCACGCCGACGCGTTGGCGCTGACCGCCGGAGAGCTGCTCGGGATAGCGGTCGCCGAAGACCGACGGGTCGAGGCCGACCAGGTCGAGGAGTTCGGCCGCACGCTCACGGGCCTTGCCGCGCTTCACGCCGAGCAGATGCGGGACAGTCGCCGTGTTGTCCAGCACCGTCTTGTGCGGGAAGAGGCCCACCTGCTGGATCACATAGCCGATACGGCGTCGGAGTTGCACGGGGTCGATCGCGGATATGTCGTCGCCGTCGACGTATATCCGTCCGGCGCTCGGCTCGATGAGCCGGTTCACCATCTTCATGGTCGTCGTCTTGCCGCAGCCCGACGGGCCGACGAGCGTGACCAGTTCGCCCTCGGCGACCTCGAAGGACAAGTCGTCGACGGCCGTGGTGCCGTCGTCGTAGCGCTTGGTGACGTGCTCGAACCGGATCATGGTTCCCCATTGTGGAGGGCGGTGGCGGGCTGTGCGTTAAGGCCATGTTGCGGCAGTACAACGAGTCTGAGCGGCCGTACGAGGAGTCTCGGCGATTGTCGGTGCCGCGCGTTAGGGTCGCCAGGACACGGGGGGACGTGTGTACGGCATACGTCCGGGGATTCGGGGGAGGTGGGGCGCGTGGCCGAGCGGAACTGTCTGGTGACGAACGACTGGATCTGCGGGGAGTACGTCCGCTCCCGCAGCCAGGAGTTGATCGACGCGACCCTGCAACACGTGGGGATCACGGTCGTGTCGGTGGCCATCGGCGTCGCGGTGGCCCTGCCCCTCGCGCTGCTCGCGCGCCGCCTGCGGTTCCTCGCGGGACCGATCCTCGGCGTGACGACCGTGCTGTACTCGATCCCCTCGCTGGCGATGTTCTCGCTGCTGCTGCCCTTCTTCGGGCTCTCGGCCTCGCTGGTCGTCACGGGCCTCGTGCTGTACTCCCTGACGGTCCTCGTGCGGAACATCCTGGCCGGCCTCCAGGCCGTCCCGGACGAGGCCCGGGACGCCGCCAAGGGGATGGGGTACGGACCGCTGCGGCTGCTGTGGGAGGTGGAGCTGCCCCTCGCGCTGCCCGCCCTGCTGGCCGGCATCCGCATCACCACGGTCTCCACGGTCGCCCTCACCACCGTCGGCGCCATCGTGGACTACGGCGGCCTCGGCACCCTCATCCTGGACGGCCTCGACACGACCTTCAAGGCCCAGGTGCTCACGGCGTCGGTGCTCTGCGTGCTGCTCGCCGTCGTCGCCGACCTGCTGCTCCTCGGGCTCCAGCGGTGGCTGACGCCCTGGACGAGACCCCATCGAATACGGACGAGCCGTGCCGCGCGGAAGGCGGCCACGGCCAAGGTGGCGGAGCCTGCATGAACGCGATCACCGGGGCGTACGACTGGCTGACCACGGGCGCCAACTGGCAGGGCGAGAAGGGGGTGTGGCACCGCCTCGCCGAGCACCTGTACTTCAGCGGGGTCTGCCTCGCGGTCGCCTGCGCCATCGCGCTGCCGCTCGCGCTCTACCTCGGTCACATCGGCCGGGGCGGCGCCCTCGCGGTCAACATCTCCAACGTCGGCCGCGCGGTGCCCACGCTGGCGCTGCTGATCCTGCTCACCCTCACCCCGCTCGGCGAGCACGGGGACGCGCCGACGCTGATCGCGCTGGTGCTGTTCGCCGTCCCGCCTTTGCTGACCAACGCCTACCTCGGGATGCGTGAGGTGGACCGGTCGGTGGTGGAGGCGGCGCGCGGCATGGGCATGAGCGGCGGCCAGTTGTTCGCGCGGGTCGAGCTGCCGCTCGCGTACCCGCTGATCATGACCGGCGTCCGGTCCGCCGGCGTGCAGGTCGTCGCCACGGCCACGCTCGCCGCGATGGCGGGCGAGGGCGGCCTCGGCCGGATCATCACGGCCGGCTTCAACCTGCAGAACACGCCCCAAGTGGTGGCGGGCGCCGTCCTCGTGGCGCTGCTCGCGCTGCTGGTCGAGGGTGTCCTGGTGGCGGCGGGGCGCCTCTTCGACCCGATGCGGCGCTAGGACGCGGTGCGGTGCGGTGCGGCGCTAGGACGCGGGCCGGCACGGCGAGTTTTGTTTCCTTCCCTTTCGAAATGGTGGTTCACCGATGAACAGCACAACGCGTCGCGCGCGACGGATGGCAGGGGCGGCCGCGGCCGTCGTGACGCTGACCGCGGGACTCGCCGCGTGCGGCGGGGAGGACCTGGAGGCCAAGGGGTCGGACAAGGCGGGCGACGGCGGCAAGGGCTCGATCGTGGTGGGCTCCGCGCGGTTCACCGAGCAGAAGGTGCTGGCCGAGCTCTATGCGGGCGTCCTGTCGCACGCCGGTTATGACGCGCAGGTCAAGACCGTGCAGAACCGCGAGATCTACAAGCCCGAACTGAAGAAGGGCTCCATCGACGTCGCGCCCGAATACGCGGCGACGCTCGCGGAATTCCTCAACCTGGAGAAGAACGGCCCGAAGGCGAAGACCGTGGCCTCCAGCGATCTGGACAGCACGGTGAGCGCACTGGAGAAGCTCGCGAAGCCGCAGGGCCTGAAGGTGCTTCCGGCCGGCAAGGCGGTCGACCAGAACGCGTTCGCGGTCTCCGCGGAATACGCGAAGGAGCACAAGCTCAAGACCCTCTCGGATCTCGGCAGGTCGGGCGAGAAGGTCAAGATCGCGGCGGGCGACGAATGCGAGACCCGGCCGTTCTGCGCGCCGGGCCTGAAGTCGAAGTACGGCATCGACGTCGACGGAATCGACCCCAAGGGCGTCGGCACCACGCAGTCCAAGCAGGCCGTCAAGAACGGCACGGACCAGTTGGTGCTGACCACGACGACGGACGCGACGCTGAAGAACTACGACCTCGTCATCCTCGAGGACGACAAGAAGCTGCAGAACGCGGACAACATCCTTCCCGTGGTGAACGCGAAGGAGGCGGGCGGCAAGGAGATAGCCGACGCGCTGGGGAAGCTGACGAAGACGCTCACGACGGACGACCTCATCGAACTCAACCGGAAGGTCGACGAGGAGCGGCAGAAGGAAGCGGATGTCGCGAACGAGTATCTGAAGTCGAAGGGGCTGATCTAGGACCGGGGTTCCTGGAGTCGTTCTCGGCCCCGTTCTCCGGTGCGTGCGCGGGG
This sequence comes from Streptomyces sp. NPDC041713, assembly GCF_055591085.1. NCBI lineage: Bacteria > Bacillati > Actinomycetota > Actinomycetes > Kitasatosporales > Streptomycetaceae > Streptomyces > Streptomyces sp. NPDC041713. The sequence continues at coordinate 62,692 of NZ_JBVIZY010000003.1, read as the reverse complement.
CCGAAGCGAAGTTGATCAAGGAAATGCCGGAGAAGTCGCATGGTCGATGCGGACGTTGACCGCTGAAGCAATGCGGCCGAGGGGTGGGGAGTTGTGGCGAGATATGGATGAGACGCCTGCTTTTTGCCGGGCGGGGCACCAGACTTCGCCTACGCGCGGTAAGTTTCTGGCCATGCCACGTGGACGTCACCGCCATTCCCCACCCCTGCACAGGCTGCTTCCTCCGTCGACGATCGCCGGCGTCTCTGTTCTCAGCGCGGGCAGCGCCTGGATGTTCGCGGAACCGGTCGTGCTCCGCGGACTCGTCGCGGCCGCGGCCGCCGCTGCCGTCGTCGGCTCGGTCGTCATGCGGCGTTGGGACCAGGCGGCCGGCAAGCGCGTCGCCGAGCTCGGCCGGGCCCGCGCGAGCGACGAGTGGCGTTACGAGGAACGGATAGCCGAGGCCGAGTCCGACCTCGAGGAGTCCCGCGAGCTGCGGGCTCGCCTGGAGACGAAGCTGCGCGCCAAGCGGTCCGAGCTGGCGGCGCTGCGCAATGAACACGCCGCGCTGCTGCGGCGGTACGCCACCGCCGAGACGGAGCGGGCCAGCGCCCTGGAGGGGCGGCGGCTGCTCGCCATCGAGGCGTCTTCGCCGGCGCCCGCGTTGCCTGCGGCGGGCTCGGGGCCGGCTGCGGGCGGTTCCGGCAGTGGTGCCGAGGACTTGGTGCCCGCGGTTCCTGGCGGGGCGCCTTCGCGGGGTGAGGTGCCGGTGCGGGAGCCTGTGCCGGGGGAGGTGCCGGTGCAGGGTTCGGTGCCGGTTCAGGGTGAGGCACCGGGGCGTGCGGGGCGTTCCGCTTCCGCTTCGGTTTCGGCTTCCGCTTCCGGCGGTCGTTCGGACAGGCCCGGTACGAGTCCCACTCCCTCGCTGTTCCTGCGGGCCAACGCGGCGCTCGACCGGATGACCCCCCGGCCGGAGGCCGAGACACCGCCCGAGGCGGAGGGCGAGTCGCGGGGGAAGCCCGGGGCGGCCGACGGGCAGGGCGGGCACGAGCGCGCGGTCGCCGTCGCGCCGCCCGCGCAGGTACGGCGCCCGGCTCCTCAGGGCGGTTTCGACTTCTTCGGCACGAAGAACGTGGCGCCGGCGGCGCTGGAGTCCGTGCAGAACGCGGACCTCGCCGACGTGGTGGGCGAGGAGGCCCTCGCGGTCCACAAGGCGGAGTCTGAGGGCGAGTTCAAGAACGCGCCCGAGGACGACGCGGCGCGGGGCATCGGTCAGGTCATCGACCTGACGGCCCATGACGAGACGGAACAGATCGATGTGGCGGGGCTGAGGACGGCTCTCCGAGCGTGAGCGCTCCGCTGGGTTTGGCGGTTCTTCGGGTCTCTGGGGGGCTGGTGTCTTTTGTCGGCTGCGGGTTCGGGGCGGCTGGGGTCTTTTTGCGCAGTTCCCCGCGCCCCTAGGTCAGCCGGCTCGCTGTCGGCCGGTTCCGCGGGGAGCCTGCGGTTCTGTTTGCGCAGTTCCCCGCGCCCCTGAGCCAGTGGCCGGTGTCAGGACATCCAGCGGTCCGGGCGGGCCTGTTTGCGGCCTGTGCGGGAGCGGTCCGCCTGGGCGTCGAGGAGGGACCTCGCCTCCTCCGTGGGGCGCAGACGGGCCGTCACCGTCTTGTTGGCGCCCGTGTCCACCCGTACGTCCGCCACGTCCTTGTACCGCTCCCACGGGCCCTGGGAGAGCCGCACGCTCTGCACCTTCGCGTGCGGTACGAGCGAGAGGCGGCGCTTGAGCAGGCCGTGGCGTGCCGCGAAGACCTCTTCGGTGATCGCGAGCCCGTACCCCTTCCACCAGAGCGGCACGCACCACGCCGCGCGCGCGGGCGGCCGTACGAGCTCGTCCGCGTCCGGCACCCGCACGCCCGGCAGCACCCGGCCGATCACCGCCGCCGCCTGCGCGCGCGGCGCCACCGGCACCAGGACGCCGTTGGCCGACCCCGCCACGTCCAGCTCGACCCGCACCCAGCCGAGCCGCCGCCACAGCAGCGGCTGCACGATGTGCACGGTCTGCACGCGGCCCGGCGGCACCGTCTCGTGGGCCTTGTCGAGCAGTCCGTAGTCGATGCGGAGGCCGTCCGGGGACTCGCCCACCGTCCAGTCGTACTCCTTGATGAAGCGGCCGCCGCTGCTCGCGAACGCGCCGCCCAGCATGGGGACGGCGGTCGCGAGGACCGTCCATACGTTGTGCGTGGCGAGCCAGAGGAGCGTGGGCACCGCCAGCGCCGCGATCAGCAGCACCCACGGGCCGCCGGTCAGAAGCAGTGAGACCGCGAGCATGCGCGGCTGCACGTGCAGCAGGTCCCGTACGGGCGCCTCGCCGACCTCGCGCGCCTGCTCGGGGGCGAAACCGGCCGCCCGCGCGAGGAGTTCGGCCCGCAGCTCGGCCGCCTCGCGCTCACCCAGGTAGGCCAGCTCGTCCTTCTTCTCCGCGCCGACGACGTCCAGCTTGAGCTTGGCGACGCCCGCGATACGGGCGAGCAGCGGCCGCGTCACGTCGACGGCCTGGAGCCGGTCGAGCCGGATGTGGGCGGTGCGCCGGAAGAACAGGCCGGTGCGGATGCGCAGTTCGGTGTCGGTGACGGAGAAGTGGGTGAACCACCAGCTCAGGAAGCCGTAGAGGGCGCCGCCGACGATGACGGCGGCGCTGGCCAGGAGCAGGGTGGTGGCGGTCAGTTGGGAGAGGCGCTGCTGCGCGCCGTTCGGATCGTGGACCGCCCAGCCGACCACGATGGCGAAGGGCGCCCAGGCGCGGCGCAGCGGCGTGACGGGGTGCAGCCGCCGCTCCCCTCCGGGCCCGCTTCCGGTGCCGTCCACGGCAGCCTCGGTGCCGCCCGCACCCGCCTCGGCAGGGCCGCCCGAGCTCGTGCCGGTGCCGCCCGCGTCCGCCTCGGCGGTACCACCCGCACCCGCCTCGCCGCCGCCGACCGCCCCCCGGTCCCCGGCCTCACCGTTCTGCCGTACCCCGCTCACAGCCCCGCCGATCGGGCCTCGCCGAGCTCCGTCAGGCGGTCGCGGAGGCGTTCGGCCTCCTCGGGGAGGAGGCCGGGGATGCACGCGTCGGTGGCCGCCGCGGCCGTGTGCAACTGGACGCTGGCCAGGCCGAAGCGCCGCTCCACCGGGCCCGACGTGACCTCGACGAGCTGCATCCGGCCGTAGGGCACCACCGTCTCCTCGTGCCAGAGCACGCCCCGGCTGATGAGCAGGTCGTCGGCGCGCTCGGCGTACCGCCACGAGCGCCAGTTCCGGCCGAGGAGTGGCCAGCCCCAGAGCACCGCGGCGAGCGGCACCAGCGCGAAGGCGGCCCAGGCCGGGCCCGCGAAGAGGCCGAGCAGCACACCGACGGCGGCCGCCAGCGGCACCAGCCAGACCACCAGGAGGAGCCGCCGCAACCGCAGCAGCCCGCGCGGCAGCCCGGTCCACACCGGCTCCGCCCGCGCGTCGTCGACCGGTCCTGCGGGCCCCGCCGTCCCCGTTTCCATGCCCCCAGCGTACGTACGCCCTGTGACAGCCGGGCGCCCACGCCATTCCGCCCGGCCGCCCGTACGAGAGACTGTCGCCATGAGTCCCACGACGGAGACCACGCCGCACACCCCCACGGAGACCACGCTCGGCATCGGCGGGGCGGCCGAGAGCACCGACATGGTGCTCAACATCGGCCCCCAGCACCCGTCCACGCACGGCGTGCTTCGCCTGCGCCTGGTCCTGGACGGCGAGCGCATCCAGCACGCGGAGCCGGTCATCGGCTACATGCACCGCGGCGCGGAGAAGCTCTTCGAGGCCCGGGACTACCGGCAGATCGTGATGCTGGCCAACCGCCACGACTGGCTGTCGGCGTTCTCGAACGAGCTGGGCGTCGTCCTCGGGGTGGAGCGGATGCTCGGCATGGAGGTGCCCGAGCGGGCCGTCTGGATGCGCACCCTGCTCGCCGAGCTGAACCGTGTGCTCAACCATCTGATGTTCCTCGGGTCGTACCCGCTCGAACTGGGCGGCATCACCCCGGTGTTCCACGCGTTCCGCGAGCGCGAGGAGCTCCAGAACGTGATGGAGGAGATCTCCGGCGGCCGCATGCACTACATGTTCAACCGCGTCGGCGGCCTCAAGGAGGACCTGCCCGCCGGCTGGCCCGCACGCGCGCGTGCGGCGGTCGCGTCGGTGCGTTCGCGGATGGACGTGTACGACCGTCTGGTGCTCGGCAACGAGATCTTCCGCGGCCGTACGCGCGGCGTCGGCGTCCTCACGGCCGATGCGGTGCACGCCTACGGAGTGAGCGGTCCCATCGCCCGCGCCTCCGGAGTCGACTTCGACCTGCGCCGTGACGAGCCGTACCTCGCCTACGGGGAGCTGCAGGACACCCTGAAGGTCGTCACGCGCCAGGAGGGCGACTGCCTGGCCCGTTTCGAGTGCCTCCTGGAGCAGACGCACAACGCCCTCGACCTCGCGGACGCCTGCCTGGACCGGCTCGCGGAGCTCCCGCAGGGTCCCATCAACCAGCGCCTGCCCAAGGTCCTCAAGGCCCCGGAGGGCCACACCTACGCGTGGACCGAGAACCCCCTCGGCATCAACGGCTACTACCTCGTCAGCAAGGGCGAGAAGACCCCGTACCGCCTGAAGCTGCGCTCCGCCTCGTACAACAACATCCAGGCGCTGGCCGAGCTGCTCCCGGGGCAGCTGGTCGCGGACATGGTGGCGATCCTCGGGTCACTCTTCTTCGTGGTCGGGGACATCGACAAGTAGGTCCGCCGCTTCCGGAAACACCGCCTCCAGGGCTACGCCCACCGGCTGCAGCAGCCAGCCGAAGTCGCCGAGGCCGCCGGGCGCGGTGAGTTCCGCGGCTTCGCCCGCGCGCGCGAGGGCCCGTACGTAGCCCGCCGGGTCGCTGGAGGCGAGGGCCAGCGGCGGGCGTCCGCCGTTCACGCCGAGGGCGCCGAGGGCCGACCGCTGGGCGAGCAGCGCCGCGCCGTCGCCCGCGCAGGCGTCCAACGCCACATGGGCGGTGATGTCACAGCTGCCGTCGGGCACGGGCGCCGTCTCGCGGCCCGCCCTGAAGCCCGTCAGCGTCCCGAACGGCGGCCGGGCGTCCCGGGCATGGGCGTAGTCGGCCGCGACCGCCAGACCGCGCTCCAGGGCCCTCACGGCCCCCGCCCACGCCTCGTCCCGGGAGCGGCCGATCTCAGCGCGCAGACCGGGCTCGGGGTCCTGCGGCCACCAGCGCGCCAGCCAGTCGGCGTCCGGCCCCTCGACGCGGCCGCCCGGCGACTCCTGGCCGGCGTCGTCCACGAGCACCAGGTGGGGCGTTCCGTCGGGCGCCACCTCGACGACGTCCACGGGCACGTTGTCCAGCCACTCGTTGGCGAAGAGCAGCCCCGCGACGCCCACGGGAGGCGCCGCCCGCCACTCGATGCGCGGGTCGAGGCCGGCCGGACGCTCGGCGCGCTCCACCGCGTACGCGCGTACGCGTGCCGCCGTCTCGGCGGGGAGCGCGGCGAGTACGCCCGAGGTCAGCTCGCCGCGGCCCGCCCCCATGTCGACGAAGGCCAGCTCGTCCGGGTGACCGAGCGCCGCGTCCAGACGGCACAGCAGACGCGCCACGGCGGCCGCGTACAGGGGCGAGGCGTGCACGGAGGTACGGAAGTGGGCGGCGGGCCCTTCGGGGCGGCGGTAGAAGCCGTCGGGCCCGTACAGGGCGGCCTCCGTCGCCTCCCGCCAGCCGCGCGGGGCGCGGGTGCCCGCTTCGGTGTTGTCGTTCGTCACAGCCCGCAGGCTAAGCGGGCCTCCACCTTGGGGAGTACATGTGCCCGACAGGGATCGGACCTCCGGTTGACCCGAGGGGCTCGCGGGGCTGCCTACGCTGGGTTACGTGCAGCGCCTCTATGACTTCTTCCGCAGACACCCGACATGGGTCGACGGCTTCTGGGCCTTCGTCCTCCTCGGGATCTCCGGGATCGGTCTGGTCACCATGTCCGAGGGGAACGGATACGACCCGACGCCCGTGGCGATCCCGGTCGTCGTCGGCCTCTCCGTGGTGGTGGCGCTGCGCCGGCGGGCGCCCGAGAAGATGCTGGTGCTCGCCGCGGTCATCGGCTTCGTCCAGCTCGTCTTCGACGTGGAGACGTTGCCCTCGGACTTCGCGATGCTGGTGATCATCTATACGGCGGCGGCCGTCGGGGCGAAGTGGGCCTCACGGTTCGCGCTGGTCGGCGGCCTGTGCGCGGCTCCGCTGTCGATGATGCGCTGGCCCTCGGAGAACTCCGGCGTCGTCGGCAACGTATTCTTCACGATCTTCCAGATCGTGCCGTTCGCCCTCGCCTGGGTGCTCGGCGACTCCATCCGCACCCGCCGCGCCTACCTGGCCCAGCTGGAGGAGCGCGCCGACCGCCTGGAGAAGGAGCGCGAGGCGCAGTCGAAGGTCGCGGTGGCCGCCGAACGGGCCAGGATCGCCCGCGAGCTGCACGACGTCGTCGCGCACAACGTCTCCGTGATGGTGGTCCAGGCCGACGGCGCCGCGTACGTCCTGGACTCCGCGCCCGACCAGGCGAGGAAGGCCCTGGAGACCATCTCGGGCACCGGCAGGCAGGCGCTGGCCGAGATGCGCAGGCTGCTCGGCGTGCTGCGCACCGGCGAGCCCGAGGAGAGCGGCGAGTACGTCCCGCAGCCCGACGTCGAGCAGCTCGACGAACTCATCGAACAGGTCCGTACGGCGGGGCTGCCCGTCGACTTCAAGGTGGAGGGCACCCCGCGCCCGCTGCCCAGCGGCGTCGAGCTGACCGCCTACCGCATCGTGCAGGAGGCGCTCACCAACACCCGCAAGCACGGCGGGGAGAACGCCGGGGCGAGCGTGCGCCTGGTCTACTTCGACGACGGCCTGGGGCTGCTCGTCGAGGACGACGGCAAGGGCGCGCCGCACGAGCTGTACGAGGACGGCGGGGCCGACGGCAGCGGGCACGGCCTGATCGGCATGCGGGAGCGCGTCGGCATGGTCGGCGGCACCCTGGACGCGGGGCCGCGCCCCGGCGGCGGATTCCGCATCAGCGCGCTGCTGCCGCTCAAGCCCGCACACTGACACCCTCGGACATCCGCACCGAACCTTTCCCGAAGGGACTCTCTTGATGTCGATCCGCGTGATGCTCGTCGACGACCAGGTGCTGCTGCGCACCGGGTTCCGGATGGTGCTCGCCGCCCAGCCGGACATGGATGTCGTCGCCGAGGCGGGCGACGGCGTCGAGGCCCTGGAGGTGCTGCGCGCGACCGCGGTCGACGTGGTGCTGATGGACGTCCGCATGCCGAAGCTGGACGGCGTGGAGGCGACCCGGCGCATCTGTCAGGACGCGAACCCCCCGAAGGTGCTGATCCTGACCACCTTCGACCTCGACGAGTACGCCTTCTCGGGGCTGAAGGCGGGCGCGTCCGGCTTCATGCTCAAGGACGTGCCGCCCGGCGAACTGCTCGCCGCGATCCGCTCCGTGCACAGCGGTGACGCGGTGGTCGCGCCGTCCACCACGCGCCGGCTCCTCGACCGCTTCGCGCCGATGCTGCCGAACACCGGCGGTCAGCCGCAGAACAAGCGGCTTGAGCGCCTCACCGACCGGGAGCGCGAGGTGATGATCCTGGTCGCGCAGGGCCTGTCGAACGGCGAGATCGCGGCGCGCCTCGTCCTGTCGGAGGCGACCGTGAAGACGCACGTCGGACGCATCCTGACCAAGCTGGAGCTGCGGGACCGGGTGCAGGTCGTCGTCCTCGCGTACGAGACGGGGCTGGTGCGGGCCGGCGGCTAGCGCCGCCCGCCCTCGACGAGGGGCCGGCGCAGGACGCCCTCGACGACGGCCTAGCGCAGGACGCCTTCGATGAAGTCGCTGCCGAGGCGTGCGACCACGCCGATGTCCAGCTGGTGCTGCACATAGCGCCCGCGGCGGCGCGTGGTGATCAGGCCGGCCTTCTTGAGGACGGTCAGGTGCCGGGATATCTCCGGCGCCGTCATGCCGTGCGAGTCGGCCAGCTCGCTCGTGGTGTACGCCCCGCGCGCGAGGTGCCGGCACAGCCGCATCCGCACCGGGTGGGCCAGCGCGGACATGCGGCGGGTGAGCTGCTCGACCGTGGCCGGCGAGGTGAGGCCGGGGGCGCTGACGGGGTACGTGATCGACGCCTGCCAGCCCTTGCGGTGCAGCACCATGAGGTGCGGCCAGCCGAGGCTGGTCGGGACGAGGACGAGGCCTCCGGAGGCCGTGTGGGTCTGGCCCTCGGTGATCTTGTCGACGGTGATGGTCCGGCCGCTCTCGTCGAGGGAGAGCGCCCCGGAGACCGCCTTCAGGGTCTCCGCGAGGCCCTTGTGCCGCAGCAGGTCGGTCTTGTGCCGGGCGTCCGCGGCCAGTTGGTGGTGCAGCCGGGCCCAGGTGTCGGCGAAGAACGCCTCCTCGCAGTCCTCCAGGAGGGTGCGGAACCACGCGCGGACAACCGGCGGGTCGGTGAGCAACCGCTTGGTGAACAGCACCTGCTGGGGGCCGCGGGCCGCCGCCAGGTCGAGCGCGCGGCGCTGCACGGCCGGGTCGGTCAGGATCTCGCGGTTCGGCTCCGAGTACGTCGACTGGCAGGTGAACTCCAGGGCGGCGTCCACGAACTGTTCGTCGGTCAGCTTGTCCAGCTGGTCGAGCTCCTCGGCGAGCGTGGCACCGGGCAGGGCGTTCTGCCCCTGGATGCCGGCGAACGGCGCGAACACGTCCGAGAACGTCGTCCGCCACAGGAAGTCGGCCTCGCACATGCGGTCCGCAAGGCACGGGTCCAGACGGGCGGAGACGGCCGTCACCCACCCCTGGAGCCCGGGGTGGTGGCCCGGCTCGGACAGCGCGTGCAGCGCCATGCCGAGCTCGGCCAGGGGGGAGGGCACGACGTGGACGCGCTCCTGGGTCAGCCCGGTGATGTCGATGCGCACGCTCATGGCCCCATGGTGCACCGTGCCACCGACAGCGCGGCCGTCGATTGACGGCGCCCGTCAATCGACGCGACGCCGACCGGGCGGCGGGAGCAAGCTGTGGTCATCGGGAAACGCGGCAGCGTCGCCGTGACCGACGCCCGGCCACCCCGACCGACGCCGGCCCCCTGACCGGCCACCCCGGCCGGCCATCTCATCCGACTCATCTCATCCCCATCCCCTCATCCCTCCGCGAGACCCCCAGCCCACCGATGTCTGTTAAGTACCATTTATTACGAGAGGTTTCCGTCATGAGCGTCACCCAGCAGTACCTCCTCGACGCCTACCGCGCCGCCCAGCACGGCGCCCCCACGCCGCCCGCCCCCGGCCAGGGCGACTGGCAGGCCGTCCGCGAGGTCCGCGACTACGGACGCTTCCGTGCCGTGGTGGCGGAACGCCCCGCCCACGGCCGGTTCCGCGCCGCCCTGGCCCGGCTCGTGCACGGCGGCCGGCTCAGCGGGGGAGCCGGTGCACGAACTCCGCGACCGCTTCCTTGACGTCGTCGGCCGTCCAGGCCAAGCCCTCCTCGGTCACGGTGACCTCCGTGACCGAGAGGCCGGGCGGCCCGTCCGCGAACCAGCGTCCGAACAGCAGCGTGCCGGTCTCCTCGGCCTGCGCCACACAGACCTCTTCCAGCACGTCCGGCGCGTACGGCAGCCACACCTGGAACTGATGGGTGTGCGGGCGCTCGGGATGTATGCGCGAGAAGGGCACCCCGGCCGCCGCGAACCCCTCGTGCAGTGCCTCGGCGACCACGCGCGCGTGGGCCACGTACCCGGGCAGCCGGGGCAGCCTGTGCTTCAGGCCGAGCAGCGCCGAGACCGCCGTGGGGAACTGCTGGAACACCTGGCCCCCGTACCGGTGGCGCCACACCCTGGCCTCCTCGACGAGCGTGCGCGGACCGGCCAGCGCGGCGCCGCCCAGCCCTTCGAGGGACTTGTAGAACGACACGTACACCGAGTCGGCGAGCCCGGCGATCTCGTCGAGGCCGCGCCCGAAGTGGGCCGTGCACTCCCACAGGCGGGCGCCGTCGACGTGCACGACGGCGTCCCGCTCGCGGGCCGCCGCCACGACCGCCTCCAGCTCCTCCCACTCCGGCAGGACGTAACCGACGTCCCGGAGGGGCAGTTCGAGCATCAGCGCCCCGAAGGGCTCGCCGAAGTCGCGCACCTCGTCCGCCGTCGGCAGCCGCGGCTCGGCCGTCGGGTGCACCGTCCGCAATCCGCTGAGTACGGAGAGGGCGCCGCCCTCGTGGAGTTCGGGGTGCGCCTTCGGGTGCAGCGCCACGGTGGCGTTCCCCGTACGGCCCGCCCAGCAGCGCAGTGCGACCTGCTGCGCCATGGTGCCGGTCGGGAAGAACGCCGCGTCCTCGGTGCCGAGCAGCCGCGCGACCTCGGCCTCCAGGGTGGCCACGACGGAGTCGCCGTATATGTCGGCGGGCTCGTCCGGGCCGACGACCTCGGGGGCGGCGGCCGCCAGGGCCGAGAGGCGCTCGGTCAGCGGGATGTGGACGGCGGCGCGGTGCAGGGTGCGGGCCGCGCTCCGGTGGGCGGCGCGGCGTCGGTCCGACGCGAGCCGTTCCGGTGACTCGGATGACTCGGATCGCTCTTCGACTGTGCTGTGAGAGGGCATTCTCAGAGCATGGACCGCCCGCGGCCACCGGGCACACGGATATCCACAGCCACCGGTCGCCGGTCATACGAACAGCCACAGCCTGTGGACAGCGGCAGACGCGGCGCCGACCGATCGCGTTAACATGACGAGAAATCGTCCGGTACCCCGAGCGGACTGGAACGGAAGGCGCCGCAGCGTGAACGCATCGCATCAGCCAGACCCGCGGGACCGCCCCGCGAGGCTCACCGTGGGAGTCGTGGGAGCGGGCCGGGTCGGCCCCGCCCTCGCCGCGGCGCTGCAGCTCGCCGGGCACCGCCCGGTGGCCGCGTCCGGGGTCTCCGACAGCTCCGTACGACGAGCCGCCGCCCTGTTGCCCGACGTGCCCCTCGTCCCGCCCGCGGAGGTCCTCGACCGTGCCGACCTGGTCCTCCTGACCGTCCCCGACGACGCGCTGCCCGGCCTCGTCGAGGGCCTCGCCGAGACCGGCGCCGTCCGCCCCGGCCAGCTCCTCGTGCACACCTCCGGGCGGTACGGCACCCAGGTCCTCGACCCCGCCCTGCGCGCCGGCGCCCTGCCGCTCGCGCTGCACCCCGCCATGACGTTCACCGGCACCGCCGTCGACGTACAGCGCCTCGCCGGATGCTCCTTCGGCGTCACCGCCCCCGAGGAGCTGCGGCTCGCCGCCGAGGCCCTGGTCATCGAGATGGGCGGCGAACCCGAGTGGATCGACGAGGAGAAGCGCCCGCTCTACCACGCGGCCCTCGCCCTCGGCGCGAACCACCTGGTCACGCTGGTCGCCGAATCCATGGACCTGCTCAAGGACGCCGGCGTCACCGCCCCGGACCGGATGCTCGGCCCGCTGCTCGGCGCCGCCCTGGACAACGCCCTGCGCTCCGGTGACGCCGCGCTCACCGGCCCCGTCGCGCGCGGCGACGCGGGCACCGTCGCGGCGCATGTCGCGGAGTTGCGCAAGCACGCCCCGCAGACCGTCCCCGGCTATCTCGCGATGGCCCGCGCCACCGCCGACCGCGCGCTGGCCCACGGCCTGCTCAAGCCGGAGCTCGCCGAGGACCTCCTCGGCGTCCTCGCCCACGGCGCGACCGGCACCCGCGGCACCGAAGGGGGAGACCGATGAGCACCGACCCGACGGGCACCGGCCCGATGAGCGCCGACCTGCTGCACACCGGCGCGGCCCTGCGCACGCGCGCGCGTGCGGGCCGCCGGGCCGTCGTCATGACCATGGGCGCCCTGCACGACGGACACGCCTCGCTGATCCGCGCCGCCCGCCGCGCCGCAGGCCCCGACGGCGAGGTCGTCGTCACCGTCTTCGTCAACCCCCTGCAGTTCGGGGCGGGCGAGGACCTCGACCGCTACCCCCGCACCCTCGAAGCCGACGTCAAGATCGCCGAACAGGCGGGCGCGGACGTCGTGTTCGCCCCCGCCGTGGACGAGGTCTACCCCGGCGGCGAGCCCCAGGTCCGCATCACCGCGGGCCCCATGGGCACCGTCCTGGAGGGCGCCACGCGGCCCGGCCACTTCGACGGCATGCTCACCGTCGTCGCCAAGCTGCTGCACCTCACCGCGCCCGACGTGGCGCTGTTCGGGCAGAAGGACGCCCAGCAACTCGCCCTGATCCGCCGCATGGTGCGCGACCTGAACTTCCCCGCGGAGATCGTCGGCATCCCCACCGTCCGCGAGGACGACGGCCTGGCCCTCTCCAGCCGCAACCGCTACCTCTCCCCGGACGAGCGGCGCACCGCTCTCGCCCTCTCCCAGGCCCTCTTCGCCGGCCGCGACCGGCACGCCGCACAGGAGGCCCTGCGCGCGCGTGCGGCGAGCGCCCCCGCCACGCGCGCGCGTGCCGTCGCCCTCAGCGAGATCGGCGAGTCCCGCGCGGCGGCCGACGCGCACGCCGTGGCGTACTCCGCGGAGCCCTCAGCGTCCGGCAGCCCGGCCGCCGTCGTCGCGGCCGCCCGCCTGGTCCTGGACGAGGCGGCCCGTCTGCGCCCCCCGCTGGAGCTGGACTACGTGGCGCTGGTGGACCCGGCCGACTTCACCGAGGTGCGCCCCGGCCACCAGGGCGAGGCCGTCCTGGCCGTCGCCGCCCGGGTCGGTTCGACGCGACTGATCGACAACATCCCGCTGACGTTCGGAGCCGCCCTATGAGCGCGCGCCACCCGCGACCGAGCACAGCGTCCGTACGGTTGAACGGAGTCCCCGCATGAGCGCCACCGGCATACGGCTGTACGCACCCGCCCCCGGCTGGTCCCTCGACGCCGACATCGTGGTCGTCGGCTCCGGAGTGGCCGGTCTGACGGCCGCCCTGCGCGCCTCGGCGGCCGGCCTGAAGACCGTCGTGGTGACCAAGGCCCGCCTCGACGACGGCTCCACCCGCTGGGCGCAGGGCGGCGTCGCGGCGGCGATCGGCGAGGGCGACACCCCCGAACAGCACCTGGACGACACCCTGGTGGCGGGCGCGGGCCTCTGCGACGAGGCGGCCGTCCGCACCCTCGTCACCGAGGGCCCCGGTGCCGTACGCCGCCTCATCGAGACCGGCGCCCACTTCGACCGGGACCCCGAAGGGGCCATCGAACTGGCCCGTGAGGGCGGTCACCACCGCCGCCGCATCGCGCACGCGGGCGGCGACGCCACCGGCGCGGAGATCTCCCGTGCCCTCGTCGAGGCGGTCCGCGCGCGCGGCATACCGACCGTCGAGAACGCGCTGGTCCTCGACCTGCTCACCGACGCCGACGGCCGCACCGCCGGGGTCTCCCTGCACGTGATGGGGGAGGGCCAGCACGACGGCGTGGGCGCCGTGCACGCCCCCGCCGTGGTCCTCGCGACCGGCGGCATGGGGCAGGTCTTCGCGGCCACCACCAACCCGTCCGTCTCCACGGGCGACGGCGTCGCGCTCGCCCTGCGCGCGGGCGCCGAGGTCTCCGACCTCGAATTCGTCCAGTTCCACCCGACGGTGCTCTTCCTCGGCGCGGACGCGGAGGGCCAGCAGCCGCTGGTCTCCGAGGCCGTCAGGGGCGAGGGCGCGCACCTGGTGGACGCCGACGGCGTGCGCTTCATGGTCGGACAGCACGAGCTGGCCGAGCTCGCGCCGCGCGACATCGTCGCCAAGGGCATCACGCGCCGCATGCTGGAAAAGGGCACCCAGCACATGTACCTGGACGCCCGGCACTTCGGCGCCCAGATGTGGGAGAACCGCTTCCCGACGATCCTCGCCGCCTGCCGCGCCCACGGCATCGACCCCGTCACCGAGCCCGTCCCGATCGCCCCCGCCGCGCACTACGCCTCCGGAGGCGTCCGCACCGACCGGCACGGCCGCACCACCGTCCCCGGCCTGTACGCCTGCGGAGAGGTCGCCTGCACCGGCGTCCACGGCGCCAACCGGCTCGCCTCCAACTCCCTGCTCGAAGGCCTGGTCTACGCCGAGCGCATCGCCGACGACATCGCCGCACAGCACGCGGAGAACACCCTGCACGCGCGCGTGCCCGCCCCGGTCGTCCAGCCCGAGACGCCCACGCACCCGCTGCTGCCGCCCGAGGCCCGCTTCACCATCCAGCGCGTCATGACCGAGGGCGCCGGAGTGCTGCGTTCCGCCGACTCCCTCGCCCGCGCCGCGGACCGGCTGGCCCGCATCCACGCCGAGGCCGCGGGCGCCCTCGCCGAACACGGCAAGACCTCCGAGCCCGGCGTCGACACCTGGGAGGCCACCAACCTCCTCTGCGTCGCGCGGGTCCTGGTGGCCGCCGCCCAGCGCCGCGAGGAGACGCGCGGCTGCCACTGGCGCCAGGACCACGCCGACCGCGACGACACCGCCTGGCGGCGCCACATCGTCGTACGCCTGAATCCGGACCGGACGCTGGCGGCGCACACCACCGAGACCCACGACTTCCCTCCGACCCGTCCCAGCCTCCAGGAGCAGTGACCGTGAGCACCCCCGACGACCTCCCCCTCGCCAGCCCCCCAGCCGCGGGCGGTGGCTGCGGCGACGCCTGCGGCTGCGACGGCGGCGGCGAAGCGTTCGACCCCCTGGAGTGCGGCCTCGACCCCGCTCTCGCGCTGCTCCTGACCGAGGCGGGCCTCGACCCGCTGCAGATCGAGGACATCGCGCACATGGCCATCGAGGAGGACCTGGCCGGCGGCGTGGACGTCACCACGGCCGCGACCATCCCCGAAGACGCCGTCGCCACCGCGGACTTCGCCGCGCGCGAGGCCGGCACGGTGGCCGGCCTGCGCGTCGCCGAGGCCGTCCTCTCCGTGGTCTGCGAGGAGGAATTCGAGGTCGAGCGGCACGTCGAGGACGGCGACCGCGTCGAGCCCGGCGACGTCCTCCTGAGCGTCACCACCCGCACCCGCGACCTGCTCACCGCCGAGCGCAGCGCGCTGAACCTGCTGTGCCGCCTGTCGGGCATCGCGACCGCCACGCGCGCGTGGGCGGACGCGCTGGAGGGCACGAAGGCGAAGGTCCGCGACACCCGCAAGACGACGCCCGGCTACCGCGCCCTGGAGAAGTACGCGGTGCGCATGGGCGGCGGCGTCAACCACCGCATGTCGCTCTCCGACGCGGCCCTGGTGAAGGACAACCACGTGGTCGCCGCGGGCGGCGTGGCCCAGGCCTTCAAGGCCGTACGGGAGCAGTTCCCCGGCCTCGCCATCGAGGTGGAGGTCGACACGCTGCACCAGCTGCGCGAGGTCGTCGACGCGGGCGCGGACCTGATCCTCCTGGACAACTTCACGCCGGCCGAGACCGAGGAGGCGGTCGCCATCGTGGCGGGCCGCGCGTTCCTCGAATCCTCCGGCCGCCTCACCCTGGAGAACGCCCGCGCGTACGCGGAGCGGGGCGTCGACTACCTCGCGGTGGGCGCGCTCACGCACTCGTCCCCGATCCTCGACATCGGCCTCGACCTGCGGGAAGCGGTGCGGGACTGATGCTCCTCACCATCGACGTCGGCAACACCCACACCGTCCTCGGCCTCTTCGACGGCGAGGACATCGTCGAGCACTGGCGCATCTCCACCGACGCCCGCCGCACCGCCGACGAACTCGCCGTCCTGCTGCACGGCCTGATGGGCATGCACCCACTGCTCGGCGACGAGCTGGGCGACGGCATCGACGGCATCGCGATCTGCTCGACGGTCCCCTCCGTCCTGCACGAGCTGCGCGAGGTCACCCGCAGGTACTACGGGGACGTCCCCGCGGTCCTGGTCGAGCCGGGCATCAAGACCGGCGTCCCGATCCTCATGGACAACCCCAAGGAGGTCGGCGCCGACCGCATCATCAACGCGGTCGCGGCCGTCGAGCTCTACGGCGGGCCCGCGATCGTCGTCGACTTCGGCACCGCGACGACCTTCGACGCGGTCTCCGCGCGCGGGGAGTACGCGGGTGGCGTCATCGCTCCCGGCATCGAGATCTCCGTGGAGGCCCTCGGCGTACGGGGCGCGCAGCTCCGCAAGATCGAGCTGGCCCGGCCGCGCAGCGTCATCGGCAAGAACACCGTGGAGGCCATGCAGGCGGGCATCCTGTACGGCTTCGCGGGCCAGGTCGACGGCGTCGTGAACCGCATGGCGCGCGAACTCGCGGGCGCGGGCGGCGATCCGGACGACGTGACGGTGATCGCGACGGGTGGTCTCGCGCCGATGGTGCTCGGTGAGGCGACCGTCATCGACGAGCACGAACCATGGCTGACGCTGATCGGTCTCCGCCTCGTCTACGAACGGAACATTGCCCGTTCCTGACCGATTGCTGTTGCCCTCGTGTGCATAACTCTCCACCTTCTGCAAGAGTCTGCGCAGGGACGGGGCTTGGGCGGGTGTAGGGCGGGCTGGGGCGGATGAGGCGCAAGAGACGTGTTGTGGCGGCGGTCGCATGGGCGGCGGTACTGGCCGGCCCCGCCCCGGCGGCATCCGCGACCACGCCGCCCGCCCCGACTCTGGCCGGGGCGGGTGCAGGCATCCTGCCCTGGCTGGCGGTCGCGGCGGTCGCGGCGTTGGGCATAGGAGCGGTGACCTACGCCTTGCTACGCCGCCGCGCGGACTAGAACGCCACGAAACCCCGGCCGCCCCGGGGCATGAAAAGGGCGGGCGGGTGGGGAGAAGCCCGCGAAGCGGGCACGCAGCGCGAATAACGCGCAGGCCCAGAAGTCAACGCCCCCCGCGATAACGCGGAGGCCCACAAGTCCACGCCCCCGCAAATAACACGCAGGCCCACCAAGTCCCCGCCCAAGCGAAGACGCCACGCACTGGCGTTAAGCGGATTTTGTCCGTTCTGCGCGTATCGTCAGTCCATGCCCACGCCATACGGATCCCGAGGCGGCATGGCCTTCAGTGCGGAGGAGCTGCGTGTGCTCCGTCGCGCCCTGGCCCTCGCCCTGCACCCCAGCCCCGCCGCGGACGAGGACGTCCAGGACTGTCTGCGTCTCGCCGAATCGGTCGACGAAGCGGTGCGCGAGGGCGCCCGGCTGCGCGCCTTCCTCGTGGCCGACCTCGCCCGGTACCGCGCGGCCCTGCCCGGAACCGCCTCCGGCTACCTCGGACTCCTCGACGACGTCCTCGCCACCGGCTACCAGCCCGGCGCCGATGACCTCGCCGCGCTGCGCGCCCTGCGCGGCAACCCGGTCGCCGCCGCCCTCCTCGACCGCTGCCGCGCCCTGGCCGAACGGTCCGTCCGCGCCCGTCTCGCGGGCCGCGCCGTCCCCGTACCGGAGCGCGCCGCGATCCCCGCACCCGCCTCCCGTACCCGTACCCGCACCCGCCTCCTCGCCCTGCCCGGCGGCCTGCACGCCCCCGAGGCCGACGCGGCGGACCCCGCGGCCCCCCGGCCCAAGGCGCCCGCCGAACGCCGTCCGGCCCCCGCGTCCGAGCCGCCCCGCCCGGTTCCCACCCCCGCGGAGGTCTTCCCGCCGAAGCGCCGCACCGAGACACCGGCGGACCCGCCGCACCAGCTCGTCGCCGGCTAGCTACCCTGGGGGGCATGGACTACGTCTCCGCGCTCGTGCCCCCGGTAGTGATGGCCGTGTTCTTCACCTGGCTCATCGTGACGATCGTGAAGTCCCAGGGCGGCGCCAACAAGACCAAGGAGGACGCGGCCGTCGACGCCGCGATCTCCCGCGCCGAAGCCGTCCACCAGGGCCCGAAGACCAACGGCGCCTGACCCGCGCCGCACCCCGGCCGGCCTGCCCCTCACCGGCGTACGACTCATGCGTTTCGAGTCGTACGCCCTTTTTGTTGCAGAATTAGGGGTACGCCACGTCCCTCATACATCACGCCAATAGTGACGTCTCCCACTATTGTTCTGCTGTGCCTCGTCCATTGGGAGAACTCGAAGACTCTGTCATGACGCGGGTGTGGAAGTGGAACCGCCCCGTGACCGTTCGAGAAGTCCTGGAAGACCTTCAGCAGGAACGGTCCATCGCGTACACGACCGTGATGACCGTTTTGGACAATCTCCATCAGAAGGGCTGGGTGCGTCGGGAAGCGGAAGGCCGCGCCTATCGATATGAGGCGGTCTCCACTCGTGCCGCCTACGCAGCCGCACTGATGAACGAAGCCTGGTCCCGGAGCGACAACCCCGCGGCCGCTCTCGTCGCGTTCTTCGGCATGATGTCGGAGGAACAGCGCGAAGCGCTGAGCGACGCGATGCGTATCGTCCAAGGCCCGGAGAACCCCGGCTCGGCGGAGCGCGCCGCAGAGCGATAGCGTCCGCTCATGCCAGCAGAGGTCCCCGGACGCAACGAACGCAACGAACGCAACGAAGTCAGCGAACTCAGCGAACTCAGCGCAAAAGCGGTCTCCGTCCGCAGGGCGCGAACCTCCGATGTGCCGGCCGTGCGCCGGCTCCTCGACTCCTACGTCCGCGAGCGCATCCTCCTGGACAAAGCGACGGTGACCCTTTACGAGGACATCCAGGAGTTCTGGGTGGCGGAACGCGACGACAACGCGGAGTTGGTCGGCTGCGGCGCACTGCACGTGATGTGGGAAGACCTCGCGGAAGTCCGCACCCTCGCCGTGAACCCGGACGTCAAGGGGGCCGGAGTGGGACACCAACTGTTGGGCAAGTTGCTGCAGACCGCGGGCTGGCTCGGCGTCCGCAAGGTTTTCTGTCTCACCTTCGAAGTCGACTTCTTCGCGAAGCACGGCTTCGTGGAGATCGGCGAGACTCCGGTCGACGGAGATGTCTACAGCGAGCTCCTGCGTTCCTATGACGAGGGCGTAGCGGAGTTCCTCGGCCTCGAACGAGTGAAACCGAACACCTTGGGCAACAGCCGGATGCTTCTGCATCTGTGATCGCCGCGGCGGGAAGCGTGACGGAACAGTGAACGGGGCATCGACGGAACGCGCGTATTCCTGGCGGCAGCCTGCCCGGGTGCCCTATGTCCGAAACGCGCACGTTTCCAGGGTTCCTGGGGTCCCCGGTCTCTCCCAGGGGTTTGTGTTTTTCCGGCAAAAGCGGTTTGCTTTCCGACGTACTGCAGTACTGCATATAACAAGGGGCCGAGGAATCGGCGGCGTGCGCCGCGCGGCCCGGCCCCACAGTTATCGATGAAAGGAAATCCGGTGGCACAGAAGGTTCAGGTCCTTCTTGTCGACGACCTCGACGGTGGCGAGGCAGACGAGACCGTGACGTTCGCGCTGGACGGCAAGTCCTACGAGATCGACCTCACCACGGCCAACGCGGACAAGCTCCGTGGCGCCCTCGAGGACTTCGTCAAGGCCGGTCGGCGCACCGGAGGCCGTGGTGCGGGCGGCCGCGGCAAGGCCCGTGCCGCCGCGTCCAGCGGCAGCCAGGACACCGCCGCGATCCGCGCCTGGGCGAAGGAGAACGGTTTCGAGGTCAACGACCGCGGCCGCGTCCCCGCCTCCATTCGCGAGGCCTACGAGAAGGCCAACGGCTGACGGCTGCGACGCCGCAGCCGGACCCGGTGGCAGTGAGTCGCCGCCGTGTCCACCAGCCGTACGAGACCGGAGCCCACGGCGGGGTCGCTGTGCGGCGCAGTCCCACCTCCCGCCATGGCGGGCAGGGAGACAAGCGCAGGCAGCGTCGGCTCCACCTCACAGCCGGGCTCCGGGGGTCGCAGCCAGACGGCGGCCCCCCGCGAGCCGGACCACCCCGGAGGCGTGGGCGCGTCGATCCGCCCGCCCGCCCCGATCGCGGTGAGGCCGAGCGGAATGCCGCCCCACTCCAGCCAGTCGAGCAGCCCCGGCAGCTCGTCCGCGCTTCCCGCGCCGACCAGGAGCCGCATCGTTTCCCCGCGCAGCGCCACCGGAGCCTTCGGCCCGAGGTGTCGCAGCGCCGCGAAGCCCGCCTCCGCCGGCAGCTGCAGTACGTCGAAGCGCAGCCCCGTCACCAGGCGCACCGGGCCGGGCCCGGGGGCGGTCGCCCAGCCGAGCTCGTTCTCGTACCACCGCCGCACCGGATCGTTCCGCTCGGCCGGCATACGGGGCTGAGGAACTGTGGGAGCCATGTCGGAGCAACAGCCCGCGAGGCGCCGGAGTTACGGAAGGTAGCGGCCTGGATGCGTTACGCATCCGAAAAGGGGGCGCAAGGAGGCACTCGGCGGCGCAAGGGTGTTCGCCCGTAGCTGAGGGAACCGGGGCGCGCCGCATGGAGTGTCCGTCCTTGCGGGTAAGACATCCCTAGTGGGAAGGGGCGACACGCGGTCGGCGGCACCTCACGTTCGCCATCGGCGTAGTGATGGTGGGGGTAACTGCCTGGCCTGCGGGAACATCGTCTCGCACCATCGGGTTGGAGCAGTTGTCGGCGTTCGAGGTCAGGACTTCCCCTGTGAAGGGGGCCGGGTGTCGGCAGTTGGAATGAGCGGTCCCCGCTTGCGGGACTAAGCTGCGGAAGGACAGGGAGGGGACCGACCCCTTACTGCCTGACCGCTCTGAGGAGCGATTAACGATGTTCGAGAGGTTCACCGACCGCGCGCGGCGGGTTGTCGTCCTGGCTCAGGAAGAAGCCCGGATGCTCAACCACAACTACATCGGCACCGAGCACATCCTCCTGGGCTTGATCCACGAGGGCGAGGGTGTCGCCGCTAAGGCCCTGGAGAGCCTCGGGATTTCGCTCGAGGCGGTCCGCCAGCAGGTGGAGGAGATCATCGGGCAGGGCCAGCAGGCTCCGTCCGGCCACATCCCCTTCACCCCCCGTGCCAAGAAGGTCCTGGAGCTGTCGCTCCGCGAGGCCCTTCAGCTGGGCCACAACTACATCGGCACGGAGCACATCCTGCTCGGCCTGATCCGCGAGGGCGAGGGCGTCGCCGCCCAGGTCCTGGTCAAGCTGGGCGCCGATCTCAACCGGGTGCGGCAGCAGGTCATCCAGCTGCTCTCCGGCTACCAGGGCAAGGAGACCGCCACCGCCGGCGGTCCTGCCGAGGGCACGCCCTCCACGTCCCTGGTCCTCGACCAGTTCGGCCGGAACCTCACCCAGGCCGCTCGTGAGTCCAAGCTCGACCCGGTCATCGGGCGCGAGAAGGAGATCGAGCGGGTCATGCAGGTGCTGTCCCGCCGTACGAAGAACAACCCGGTCCTCATCGGTGAGCCCGGCGTCGGCAAGACCGCCGTCGTCGAGGGCCTCGCCCAGGCCATCGTCAAGGGCGAGGTGCCCGAGACCCTCAAGGACAAGCACCTCTACACCCTCGACCTCGGTGCCCTGGTCGCCGGTTCCCGCTACCGCGGTGACTTCGAGGAGCGCCTGAAGAAGGTCCTCAAGGAGATCCGCACCCGCGGCGACATCATCCTGTTCATCGACGAGCTGCACACGCTCGTGGGTGCGGGTGCCGCCGAGGGCGCCATCGACGCGGCTTCCATCCTGAAGCCGATGCTGGCCCGCGGTGAGCTGCAGACCATCGGCGCCACCACGCTCGACGAGTACCGCAAGCACCTGGAGAAGGACGCGGCCCTCGAGCGCCGCTTCCAGCCCATCCAGGTCGCGGAGCCGTCGCTGCCGCACACCATCGAGATCCTCAAGGGTCTGCGCGACCGTTACGAGGCCCACCACCGGGTCTCCATCACGGACGAGGCGCTGGTCCAGGCCGCCACCCTGGCCGACCGGTACATCTCGGACCGCTTCCTGCCGGACAAGGCGATCGACCTGATCGACGAGGCCGGTTCCCGGATGCGCATCCGCCGGATGACCGCGCCGCCGGACCTCCGCGAGTTCGACGAGAAGATCGCGGGCGTGCGCCGCGACAAGGAGTCGGCCATCGACTCCCAGGACTTCGAGAAGGCAGCCTCCCTCCGCGACAAGGAGAAGCAGCTGCTCGCCGCGAAGGCCAAGCGCGAGAAGGAGTGGAAGGCCGGCGACATGGACGTCGTCGCCGAGGTCGACGGCGAGCTCATCGCCGAGGTCCTCGCCACGGCGACGGGCATCCCGGTCTTCAAGCTGACCGAGGAGGAGTCGTCCCGCCTGCTGCGCATGGAGGACGAGCTCCACAAGCGCGTCATCGGCCAGAAGGACGCCGTCAAGGCGCTCTCGAAGGCGATCCGGCGTACGCGTGCGGGCCTCAAGGACCCGAAGCGCCCCGGCGGCTCGTTCATCTTCGCGGGCCCGTCCGGTGTCGGTAAGACGGAGCTCTCCAAGGCGCTCGCCGAGTTCCTCTTCGGCGACGAGGACGCGCTGATCTCCCTCGACATGTCGGAGTTCAGCGAGAAGCACACGGTCTCGCGCCTCTTCGGTTCGCCCCCCGGTTACGTGGGGTACGAAGAGGGCGGCCAGCTGACCGAGAAGGTCCGCCGCAAGCCGTTCTCCGTCGTCCTGTTCGACGAGGTCGAAAAGGCCCACCCGGACATCTTCAACTCGCTCCTGCAGATCCTGGAGGACGGTCGCCTGACCGACTCCCAGGGCCGCGTCGTGGACTTCAAGAACACGGTCATCATCATGACGACCAACCTTGGAACCCGTGACATCTCGAAGGGCTTCAACCTGGGCTTCGCCGCCCAGGGCGACACGAAGTCCAATTACGAGCGGATGAAGAACAAGGTCAGCGACGAGCTGAAGCAGCACTTCCGCCCGGAGTTCCTGAACCGCGTGGACGACGTCGTCGTCTTCCCGCAGCTCAGCCAGGACGACATCCTCCAGATCGTCGACCTGATGATCACCAAGGTGGACGAGCGCCTGAAGGACCGGGACATGGGCATCGAGCTCTCCCAGTCCGCGAAGGAGCTGCTCGCCAAGAAGGGCTACGACCCGGTGCTCGGCGCGCGTCCGCTGCGGCGCACGATCCAGCGCGAGGTCGAGGACAGCCTCTCCGAGAAGATCCTCTTCGGCGAGCTGCGCCCCGGCCACATCGTGGTCGTCGACACGGAGGGCGAGGGCGAGACCGCCACGTTCACCTTCCGCGGCGAGGAGAAGGCGGCCCTCCCCGACGTGCCGCCGATCGAGTCGGCCGCGGGTGGCGGCGCGGGCCCGAACCTGAGCAAGGAGGCGTAGCCCCGCGGGGTACGCGTTTCAAGGGGGCTGCCCCGGACCACTTCGTATGGTCCGGGGCAGCCCCCTTTTGCGTACCGATCGCCGGGGGCGGTCTCAGGCTGTGATGCGGTGGCGGTGCGGTGCGCTCGTACCACTCCCCGGCAATTGTCCAACGGGCTGTTGGACAATCGGCCCGTCCGGTCGCAGGGGGCTGGTTGGTGTCACGTCACCCGAACGTGTGGGCGGGCGTGACTGCGCGGATGAGGGCCGCGAGGGCCTTGGGGGTTGTGGTGAGGGTGGTGGCCGGGTTGTCGCTCTCTTGGAGGTGGACCCGGTCGGCGGGGTCGGTGACGGCTACGTAGACGCAGTTGGCGCCCGCGCCCTCGCTGAACGAGGACTTCTGCCAGTGGGGTTCGGTCACAGGGTGTCCTCGGGGTCAGCGCTCGGTGTGAGCGTGCGTATGAGGGCCGCCAGGGCCTTTGGGGTTGTGGTCAGGACCGTGGTGGGGTCGTCGCTCTCTCGGAGGTGGAGGGCCGGCGCGGTACCGGTGGGGGCGGTGGCTACGTTGACGCAGTTGGCGCCCGCCGCCTCGCTGAAGGACGACTTCTGCCAGTGGAGTTCAGTCACGGAGCTTCTCCTGGTGGGTGTAGATCAGATGCTGGATCAGGCCCCATGAGTCGCGATGGACGTGCGCTTCTGCCCGCTCGTTCAGCACGACCGGGGGAAGGGCGCTACGGGCCAGTTCGTCGAACGTAGCGCGGTACTGACCCAGGGACTCCTCGTCATCCAGTACGACACTGTCGCCCGGGTGCTCGATCACCACCGATCCCAGTTGGGCGACGGCAGCCTCGACTTGTAGGAATGGGGCGCTGCGCCAGGCTCCGGGCCCTGCGTCGAACGGCAGGATCTGGATCGTCACATTGGGTCTTGCCGCCATGTGCAGCAGGTGGCTCAGTTGCGTGCGCATGACCCGTGAGTCGCCGACGACTACATGGAGAGCGGCTTCATGGATGACGGCATGCAGGGGAGTGCCGTGAGGTGGGTCGAGTACGGCCTGCCGGGCCATGCGATACCGCACGACAGTCTCCACGGCCTCCCTTGAGGCGTCGGGAACACCCGCTCCCACAAGCGCACGGACGTACGCCTCGGTCTGGAGCAGGCCCGGGACAAGCAGCGTCTCGTGGCTGCGAATGGATGTCGCGGTGTCTTCGAGCTCAGCGAGGTCGAGCCACGTTTGCGGACGCGTCTTCCGGTACTCCGACCACCAGCCCTTGCCGCTGCTTTCGGCCATGCGAACCAGCTCGTCCACATAGGGGGCATCCATGCACCCGTACCCACTTGCCAGGTCTCGGAGGCGATGAGCGGGGATCGCCGTGCGTGCCGCTTCGATGTGGCTCAGCTGAGGTGCTCCCATATCGATCAGCCGTGCCCCCTCCGCGACCGACAGGCCAGCACGTATCCGCAGTCGGCGCAGCTCGGAACCAAGGCGACGCTGCCGCTCGGTGATCTGCGTTCTCAGTGCCACGCCATCCCTCCCGGGGGTTTGGAGTCAGAGTGTGCCCCGGTAGGGGTAGTTGGTCCACTCGTGGGAGCGAACAGGTTGCACGATTGCTGAGCGTATCGCTACGTTGAGTCCGGCGACGCTCACGCACCGAAGCCGGAAGCCTCGCTGTCGACGCAGTAACACCGTCATGCCCGCCCGCAGAAGCGCACCGCCCGTACCAACTCACCGTGCCGGACGTGGAGTTGCCCGCGAGGGGTGGTAGGCCACTGCGGTCGGGCCGTGGCGGGCGGTCCATCCGTCGAAGCAGCGACCCATCGCCATGGAGGCGTCTCATGGGCGTACCCGAACATCCCTGCGCGGTCGTCCCGCGCGAACCCGAACTCCCGCAGACCTACACCCTGTTCACCCCGTGCGGAGCCCAATGCGCCAAGGTGTGCCGGGACTTCGTGCGCGGCACCCTGGAGACCCTCGGGCTCGGGCACCTCGGTGAGGCCGCCGCGCTCTGCACCTCCGAGCTGGTGACCAACGTGCACCGGCACGCCAGAGGTGACGTCCACCTGCGGGCGGCCGTCGCCGAGACACACGTACGGATCGCCGTCTACGACGGGAGCGACCGGCTGCCCTCGCCCCGGCGGGCCCTCGCCGGGGACGACTGCGGGCGGGGGCTCTTCCTCGTGACCGCGCTGTCGGACCTGTGCGGCGTCACCCCCGCCGGTGCCGGCAAGGGCGTGTGGTTCCAGCTCAACCGGTGAGGATGTCAGCTTCGGGAGGCGGGGCGGCCGTCGATGTCTAGCAGTACAGAGGCGGGTAGCTGGTCCACATTGAGGATCTCGCTGCGAAGCAGCACCGACACCCGTTTCAGTCGGGCATGTGCCGCGAGGGGAGCCAGATCAAGCGCCAGCGGTTCCAACAGTTGCAAATGGCTAATGGAAGGAAATGCAGTCACGACCTGCTGCAGGTCGCACGCCTTGCGATCGGCCAGGAGGGACACATGCTCGACACAATCCAGACGGACTTCGGAGCATGCCAGGCTCGACAGTTCGTCGACGTTCAGGGACAAGGTGCGCAGGCTCTTCAGACTCGCGATCGTCAGCCAGTCCTCGTTGGTTCGCGGAGTACACAGGTTCAGTCCGAGTTGACGCAGGGACGCGAAACGCGCGAGACCAGAGAGATCGGCTGTGTTCCGGGGTGGAAAGACACACGTCAGCGGTGCCCTGGTCGGCAGGAGAGGGATGACCGGCCACGGCTTCTCGGTGCGCGTACTCAGTAACTCCAGTTGGTCCAGCTCCTGTAGCGGGCTCAGGTCGTCGAGCTGCGCGAGCTCCAGGAGGAGCAACCGCTTCAGTGGGAGCCGCACCACGGGCGCGAGTGACGAGACACGCGGACAACTTCTAAGGATGAGGTGGTGCAGACGTGGGAACTGGGTGAGGAAGGAGAGATCACCGACCACCGTGTTGTTGGCGATGGACAGTTGATCTAGCAGACGGCCGTCTAAGGCTTCCGTGATTTGCTCCGTGGTGAAGTCGCCGACCAGTTCCACCCGGGAATGCCCGCCCATCCGGCTCAGAAGAGACAACTCCTCTGGAGAGTGCACGGTGATCTGGGGTGCGATCCCCGTGCGCAAGTGTCGAATGACTTCCCGGGCGTATGTCTCGGCGTCGAACCGTGCCCAAAACGCACCGAGTTGGTTACGTGCCCCGATGCCCTCGTAGTCGCGATACTTCGTCAGATACGTGAGGGCCGCGTCTCCGCCGATGAGCCCTGCTGTAGTCGTTACGTACTGCGCTTCCAGCTCGTCCGACACCGCGTCCGGACCGGGCAAGAGTTCCAGAACGATGGGTCCCAGTTCGGACAGCTTCCGTGCCTCCGCGTAGTTCCGCGGCGGAATCAGATCCCCGGCCCTCCGCTCCACCTCCTCGCGCACCACTGGATCGAGCTTGGCCGCATGTTCCAGACAGGCCATCGCCAGAAGATGCAGTCGCACTCGGTGCTTCGGCTGCCTGTCGCCCCGCTTCATCAGGCCTCGCAGCAGTCGCACTCGCTCGTCGGGGCGGGCGTGGGCGACGGCCATACGAATGACGTCCTCCCATTGGTCCAGGTGCGCATGTCGTACGAGGAGGTCGAAATCGCGTTCCTCCACAGCCGCTCGCGCACCGAGGTAATCCTGGAAGGTACGGTGCACGAAGTCGACCGCTCCGGCGCCCGGTTCGCGCAACAGGCCGGACCGTACGAGAAGGTGGCGCAGGATGTCCTCGGCCGAGCCCTGCTCGGTCACGTACGGCATGGAGGGCAGGAGCCGCTCCAGCTGATTCACGGCGTCCACACGGTCCATCTCGGAGCGCCCATTGCGAATGAGCCAGTACGCGAGTCGTTGAAGCAGTTCGATCTGGGACTCCGCGTCCAACTCCACCGTCATCTCGCGCTCGCGGTCGCGGCGCTCCAAGAGCATGGAGAGTGCCGCGTCGTACAGCGCTTTCCTGCCACGCGGAAGGAACCCCCTGCGCTCGCGATGGAGGGCGCAAATCAGGGCGCACATCAAGGGATTGGTGGCAAGTCGGCCGAGATCCTGCTTGGTGCGTACGGCATCCAGCAAGGCGTCACCGAGAGCTGGGTCAGCCGCAGCGGCCTCGTGCCAACGGTGGATGAATACCTGGATGTTCTCCCGGCTCATGCGGGAGAGCTCCAAGTCGCTGAAGTCCTCAACGCCCAACCAGTTCTCCCGGACGGCGGAGGGGCGCGACGTGACCAGCCACAGGTTTCCGGGGTAGGCGGAGAGCAGGTCGCAGACCCAGCGCCGCGTGCGTTCGCGCTCCTCCTCGGGAACCTCGTCGATTCCGTCGACCAGCAGCAGCCCACGGCCGGCCGAGAGTACGCGGTCGGCCCAGCCGGGCGGTTGGCCGCCGGCGAGTGGGTTGCCGCCCGCGCCGAGGAAGTCACCCGGGACGGGTAAGGAGGCACCGCCACGGGTGAGGGTACGCAGCGGCAACACGAAAGGAACGCGTCCGACGAGGTGCGCAAAGTCGCCCGTGAGCCGATCCTGGCGGGCCGCAGTGACCGCGAGCCACTGGACGAGAGTGGTCTTGCCGGACCCCGCGGCGCCACGCAACAGGACCCGCTCCGTCTCGGCGAACACCCCCTCCACAGGCACCGAGGGGGCGGGCGGGCAAGGCTCGGGTGGGTCCAGGCCGATGCGGCCTTCCGGGGAGAAGGCACCGTCGGATCCGGTGGGGTGGCTCGGAGCCCGGGACGCTCGCAGGCTCAGGTAGGCGGTGTCGAGGGGCCAGTCGCGAGACTCGTTGAGATCGACACCGTAGATCGTGAGACGGCTGTACTTCTTCGCGACGTATGCCTCGTAACGCGTCTCGAAGCCCGCGTCCTCCGCGGACTGCGAGGCGAGCCGCCGGATGAGGGCGTCCGTTCGCACGATCAGCTCGTCGAGCTGTCGACTCTGTTCGACCAGTGCGCGGGCGACGAACGTCGAGCGCTGCGTGAGGAAGTGCAGGATGTGCAGACAGGCGCACTCCAGGAGCCGCGAGTACAGGGTCGCTGTGTCCTGGTTGAGGTGGCGTACGAGGCGAGATCCGTCCGCCTGCTCGTGCAGCCGGGCGGCGAGCCGTCCGTGGCCGAGACGCACAGCCTCGATGTCGTCGAGATCCACCTCCGCCAACGCGTGAAGCGTCCGCTTCAGCGCGTCCGTCAAGGCGCCGATCTCGATCCCGTCGACCGGTCGCTCATGGGCCTCGCGTGCGGTCCGCTCGACGAGCTGCCGTACGAGCTTGTGCAGGTCCTGCTGGGACAAGGTGCGCTTCTCGCCGCTGAAAGAGATGAGCCCGGAGAGCCGCACGGGCTTGTCCACCAGGCCTGCGCCTGGCCCCTCGTGCACGAACAGCTTTCTTATGAGGGGAGCGACGACACTCGATGCCAGACGTGGGCCTATGACCGCAGGGTCCATGGTCGCGAGAGTAGCGGGCGTCACACTGCAGGCGGGAGGAAACCCGCGGCCCGGTGACATGGCGCACAGGACCTACGTCACGTACTACACGGAATAGTCGACCCCGGGAGACGCGTGCCCGGGACCTTCGGCCCGCAACCTCCGGGACCTCCGTCGCCTCCCCGTGCGGCCGGTCCGCGCCCGGTGGGGTGGGGAGTCGAGGGGGCGCCCGACGTGCGGGTAAACCTGCGTCGCCGCCGAACAACCCCCTTTCCACCCAAGGGGGAATTGTCCGGATTTCGGGGGCTCAAGGGGACTAAATGCTGCCGGGCCGCTACGGCTCCGGGTAGTAGAAGGGGTGTTTGAGCATCCGTGGGGACGGGGGTTACCAAGGGATGGCCGACCCGGTGAAGCGCGGTCCACGGGGCCGTGGGTGACTCACCCGCCCCCTCCGCCCGCCGGGTCCGTTCATGCCCCCCTCGGTCGTCGCGTCAGGCGTCGCCGTCGTACACCCCGGAGGACATCCTCATGCTCAAGCGCACCCAGACCCCCCGCCCCTCGTTCCTCGGCACCCGCGTGGCCGTCCTCGCCCTCGGCGTCGGAGCGTCGGCGGTCCTCGGCGGCGGGGTCTCGGTCGCCGCGGGGGACGCGAAGAGCGGCGGCGCGCTGCCCGGCGTCACCGTGAACTCGGTCAAGGCGCAGGCCGACGCCCAGGCCAAGAAGGCCGAGGCGCAGGCCAAGAAGGCCGCCGACGTCAAGAAGGCCGCCGCCGCCAAGGCCGCCGCCTGGGTCGACCCGGTCAGCAACTACACGCTCTCCGCGAAGTTCGGCCTCGGCGGCAACATGTGGTCGCACAAGCACTCCGGCCAGGACTTCGCCGTGCCGGTCGGCACCCCGGTCGCCTCCGTGCACGGCGGCACCGTCGTCAAGGCCGGCCCCGTCGGCGCCGGTGACGGCCCCGCGTACGGCAACGCCATCGTGATCAAGCACAGCAACGGCACGTTCTCCCAGTACGCGCACCTCTCCCGGATCGACGTCCGGGTGGGCCAGACCGTCGGCACCGGCCAGCACATCGCCCAGTCGGGCAACACCGGCAACTCCAGCGGTCCGCACCTGCACTTCGAGATCCGCACCAACCCGAACTACGGCTCGGCCGTCGACCCGGTCGCCTTCCTCCACTCGGTGGGCGTGAAGGTCTGACCCGTACGTGAAGGTCTGACCCGTACCGCCGCAGCCCCGAGCGGAAGCGGTCACGCGCCCGTGTGCGCCCGCGTCACCAGATCGATGGCGACCTCCAGGATGGCCTCGCGCTTCTCCTCGGGGTCGCCTTCGACGTCCTTGAGCACGAACATCCCACCGTGCATGGTGAACAGCGCGCTGAAGCAGCGCACCTGGTCGGACATGGCGGCCTCCGGGTCCTTGAGGAGGTCGTAGAGCCCCAGCATGCGGTCTTTGAAGCTTTCGCCGGTCTTCAGGTCGCGCACCGTGGCCTGGTTCTCCTGCATGAAGCGGAAGAGCGGCGCCGCGTCGATGAGGATCTCGCTGTAGCGGGTCAGGACCTTGGTCTTGATCTCCAGCGAGGCCGGCTGCGGCTGCTCGTGGCCCCAGGCGATCAGCTCGTCGATGGGCCTGGTCAGGTCATCGAAGATGCTGGTCAGGATGTCTTCCTTGGTCTTGAAGTGGTAGTAGAGCGCCGCCTTCGTGACGTCGAGGCGCTCCGAGATCTCCCGGAGCGACGTCTTCTCGTATCCCTGCTCGGCGAAGAGTTCGAGGGCAACGTCCTGAATGCGTTGGCGAGTGTTCCCGCGGCGCTGCTGCTTGTTCGTGCCTGTGCGCGTGCCCATCCGGGTGCTCCTCGACTCCACTGAACTTCGATTTAACTTACTTGACGCCCGGCTAGTTAGGGGTCTACCTTCCCTCAGTGTAGACAACTAGCCGGGCGGCAAGTAAGTGCCGGGGTTCCGGTCAGTCGGAAATCGCTCCAGGACAGGGCGGGGAGTACGGGGAGTGGGGAACATGGCAGAGAAAACCGAGGCCGGGCCGGTGGCGAAGGCGGAGCCACAGCCGCGCAGCGTGCGCGTGGTCCTGATGGCACTGATGATCACGATGCTGCTCGCGATGCTCGACAACATGATCGTGAGCCCCGCGATGCCGACCATCGTCGGCGACCTCGGCGGCATGGCGCACCTGTCGTGGGTGGTCACCGCCTACACCCTGGCGACCGCCGCCTCCACCCCCATCTGGGGCAAGCTCGGTGACATGTACGGGCGCAAGGGCTCGTTCCTCACCGCCATAGTCATCTTCCTCGCCGGATCCGCGCTCAGCGGCATGGCGCAGGACATGAACCAGCTCATCGGCTTCCGCGCGATCCAGGGGCTCGGCGCGGGCGGACTGATGGTCGGCGTCATGGCGATCATCGGTGACCTGGTGCCGCCGCGGGAGCGCGGCAAGTACATGGGCATGATGACCGGCGTCATGGCGGTCGCGATGATCGGCGGCCCGCTCGTCGGCGGCTCCATCACCGACCACCTCGGCTGGCGCTGGGCCTTCTACATCAACCTGCCGCTGGGCGTCGTCGCACTCGCCATGGTCACCGCCGTCCTGCACCTGCCCAAGAAGAAGGCGCAGGGGCGCATCGACTACCTCGGCGCGGCCCTGCTCACCGTGGGCATCAGCGCGCTCGTGCTGGTCACCACCTGGGGCGGTTCGGAGTACGCCTGGGGCTCCGCCGTGATCATGGAGCTCATCGGCATCGGCGTCGCCTCGCTCGTCGGCTTCCTCTTCGTACAGAAGAAGGCCGCCGAACCGATTCTGCCGCTGCACATCTTCACCAGCCGCAACTTCTCGCTGATGGCCGTGATCGGCTTCATCACCGGCTTCGTGATGTTCGGCGCGATGCTCTTCCTGCCGCTCTACCAGCAGACCGTGCAGGGCGCGTCCGCGACCAACTCCGGTCTGCTGCTGCTGCCCATGCTGCTCTCGATGATGGCCGTCTCGATGGTCGCGGGACGGGTCACCACCTCCACCGGCAAGTACCGGGCCTTCCCGATCGTCGGCACCATCCTGATGATCACCGGCTTCTTCCTGCTGTCGCGGATGGACACCGAGACGACCCGCCTCACCTCGGGCCTCTACATGGCCGTGCTCGGCGCCGGCATGGGCTTCCTGATGCAGATCACGATGCTCGTCGCGCAGAACAGCGTCGAGATGAAGGACATGGGTGTGGCGTCGTCCTCGGCCACCCTCTTCCGTACGCTCGGCTCCTCCTTCGGTGTCGCGATCATGGGCGCGCTCTTCAACAACCGCGTCGCCGACGTGATGGCCGAGCGGGCCGGTGCGGCGGGCGGCCACGCCACCGGGGAGACGTCGCAGCTGACCGGACCGCGCTTCGAGGCGCTGCCGGAGGTCGTGCGGGACGCGTACCAGCACGCGGTGTCGGCCGGTACGCACTCGGCCTTCCTGCTGGGCGCCGCGATCAGCGTCGCCGCGCTGCTCGCCGCGCTCTTCGTGAAGGAGGTGCCGCTGCGGGGGTCGGGGCCGGCGGAGAAGGCCGCGGCTGCCGACAAGGGGGCGTCCTCGGACCACGCCGCGGCTGCCGACAAGGGTGCGGCCCTCGACAAGGGTGCGGTCCTCGACGGTGCGGAGAAGATGGTCGACGGCGCCGAGGCCACGGCCGACGGCGCCCACAAGACGGCCGACGGTGCGGACAAGACGACCGGGAACGCGGGTGGGGACTCCGCGCGGCCGTCCGGGACGACGGTAGCGGAACCCGTCTGACCCCTGCCTGCCCCGCCTCGGCGGACGACGGCCCCCGGCGCTTCGGTGCCGGGGGCCGTCGTCGTGATCGTGGGGGAGTGCCTCAGAAGTTGTCCGGCAGCTGCAGCACCGGATAGCTCCCCGTGTTCGTCGGCGCGTGCTCCGGCAGCCACAGCACCGCCACCGCGCCCTCGGCCGGCTCGTCGGGCGACGCCCCCGCCGGACGTACGTTGCGGAAGGTGAGCCGTGCGCCGAGCACCCGTGCCTGGCCCGCCGCGATCGTCAGGCCGAGGCCGTGCCCGTGGCCCGCCCGGTCGGCGCTGCCGGTACGGAACCGGCTCGGCCCCTCGTTCAGGAGCGCCTCGGGGAAACCGGGGCCGTGGTCGCGGACCCGGACGACCCGGCCCTCCACGCTGACCTCGATGGGCGGCTTGCCGTGCTTGGTGGCGTTGGCGACGAGGTTGCCGAGGATGCGTTCCAGGCGGCGCGGGTCGGTGGTGACCTCCGACTCGTGCACGACCGTCACCGTCACGTCGGTGGTCAGGACCGCCATCCGCCGGGACACGAACTCGCCGAGGGTGATGTCCTGCAGCTCGGCCCGCTCGGCGGCGGAGTCGAGCCGCGCCACCTCCAGTACGTCCTCGACGAGCGTGCGCATCGCCTGCGCGCGGTCCCTGACCAGCTCGGTCGGACGGCCGGGCGGCAGCAGCTCGGCCGCCGTGAGCAGACCGGTCACCGGCGTGCGCAGCTCGTGCGCGATGTCCGCGGTGACCCGGCGCTCGGCCTCCAGGCGCTGCTTGAGGGCGTCGGCCATGGCGTCCACGGCGCTGGCCACGTCGTCGGTCTCGTCCCGCATGACGCCGCCGATGGCCTCGCGGACGCTCACGTCCGTCTGCCCCTGGGCGACCTCGCTCGCCGCCGTCGCCGCCTTGCGCAGCCGGCGCGACAGTTGGCCGCCGATCAGCACGCCCAGCGCGCAGCCGCCGAAGACGACCGTGATCGAGCCGATGACCAGCGCCTGGTCGAGGTCCTTCATGACGGTGGCGCTGCGGTCGGTGAACCGGGAGTGCAGCGAGAGGACGTGCCCGTCCGCCAGCGGCACGGCGGCCCAGATGTCGGGCACGCCGTCGGTCTTCTCCTCGACGAAGGTGGCGCGGCGGCCCCTGAGGACCTTCTGCCGCAGCTCCTGCGGGAGCTCGGGGTCGTCGACCTTCGTGCCGAACTGCAGGGTCTGCCGCTGGGAGGCGGAGGAGTAGAGCCGCAGGGCGAACTGGATCCGCTCGTCCTGCACGTCGCGGGCGTTGTCGAGCATCGAGACGCGGGCGGCGTTGTGCACGACCAGGCTCAGCGCGATGGCGACGAGCGCGCCGACCAGTGCGATGGCTGCGGCGATCTTCCAGCGCACGCCCGTACGCAGGTGCAGGCCGGCCCGGAACCGCTCACGGACGCGTTCGACCGCCCTGCGTCCCCCGTTCATATGTGTCGTCCC
The DNA here is from genome assembly GCF_055591085.1 of Streptomyces sp. NPDC041713. Classification (NCBI taxonomy): domain Bacteria; kingdom Bacillati; phylum Actinomycetota; class Actinomycetes; order Kitasatosporales; family Streptomycetaceae; genus Streptomyces; species Streptomyces sp. NPDC041713. The sequence goes on along the minus strand of NZ_JBVIZY010000003.1, from coordinate 28,989 downwards.
CTGAGTACGCCGAATTGGTTGGTTGCGCTCACGCGCCCGCTCACGCGCCGCTCACGCCTTGAGCTTGTAGCCGAAGCCGCGGACCGTCTCGATCCGGTCCTGGCCCACCTTCGTACGCAGCCGCTGCACATGGACGTCGACGACGCGGGTGTCACCGCCCCAGCCGTAGTCCCACACGCGCTCCAGGAGCTTGTCGCGGGAGAGGACCGTGCCGGGCGCGGACGAGAACTCGAGCAGCAGGCGCATCTCGGTCGGCGTCAGCGCGACCGGCGCGCCGTCCTTGTGCACCTCCATGCCGACCGTGTCGATCTCCAGGTCGCCGAAGTGCAGCACGCCGCCGTCCGCCGCGTCGCCCTCCTCCTGGCCGGACGCCGCCGAGCCCGGCCCGCTGGCGTGGCCGAAGCGGCGCAGGACGGCGCGGATCCGGGCGACCAGGACGGCACCGTCGAACGGCTTGGTCACGTAGTCGTCGGCGCCGGCCTCCAGGCCGAGCACGACGTCGATGGAGTCGGCACGCGCCGACAGCATGATGACCGGGACCGTGGACTCGTCGCGGATGCGGCGGCACAGCGAGACGCCGTCGAGGCCCGGCACCATCACGTCGAGCAGCGCGATGTCCGGCTGGTCGGCGCGGAACGCCTCCAGACCCGAGAGTCCGTCGGGCATCGCGGTCACCGCGAAGCCGTCGCGCTCCAGGGCCAGCTGGGTCGCTTCGCGGATGACGTCGTCGTCCTCGACGAACAGGACGTGGGTCTGCTCTGCCATCGGGTGCTCTCAGTCCTTGTCGGTGCGGCGGTGCGGCGGTGCGGCGGTGCGGTGTGCGGGGCTCGTGGTCAGGGAGGGGAGGGGGTCAGTTCGCGGCCGGTTCGCTCGGTTCGTCCACCGCGTTGCCGAAGTCGTTGCGCGTGCGCCCCTGCTCGGTGAAGCGGTTGGACGACCAGCGGTACGTGATCACTTCCTCGCCGGATGGATAGGCCACCGAGTCACCCTTCGCGTACAGCTGCTGTGTCACGACCAGGTCGCCGCGGTCGATCTCCGCGTAGACGGAGGCGGGTTCCTCGGCCGTGAACACATTCTCGTACTCGCCGCGCTGGGCGCGATACACGTAGCTGCCGATGCCCACCGCGTCGCCGCAGGTCAGCACGTTCACCACGACATCGGACGACGATCCGCCGGTCAGGTTCCCGTACGACACGTCGACCGGGTAGGCCTTCCCCACGCACGGCTTCAGCTCGCGCTTGATGACCGGGCTGACCTTCGGGTCGTTCTTCACCAGCCGCACCGCGTCGATCTTCTTCGTCGGCACGGCGGCCGAGGACGACGGGGACGGCGCCGTGGAGACCACGGGCTCGCTGCGGGCGGGGCCCTCGTCGCGCGCGCCGGAGCCGCCCGTCGCACAGGCGGAGAGCAAAAGGCCGAGGGCGGCGACCCCGGCCATCGCCGCGGTCACCGCCTTGACGCTCTTTCTGACCCGGGGGCCTAGGCCGCGCAACTCTCCCGCTCCTCACGTTCGAGCGCGCGGGCGTCCAGGTCGCGGCTCTCCAGCTCCTGGCGGAGCCGGGCGAGCGCCCGGTGCAGCGTGCTCTTGACCGTTCCGGCCGACATGCCGAGGGCGGCGGCCGTCTCCTCCGTGGACATCTGCTCCCAGTGTCGCAGCACGACCACGCTGCGCTGCTTGGGTGCGAGCACCTTCATGATGTCCATCAGCAGCGCGCGGTCCGCGTGCTGCTCGGTGGAGTCTTCCACGCTCGCGTCCGGCAGCTGCTCGGTGGGCACCTCTTCGAGCTTGCGGGCCCGCCACCACTCCGTACGCGTATTGATCATGACGCGGCGCAGATAGGCGTCCGCGAGGCGCTTGTCGGCTATGCCGTCCCAGCGGCCGTACGTCCGCACGAGCGCGGTCTGGAGCAGGTCCTGGGCGTCCACGGGGTCCGGGACCAGGCGTCGGGCACTGCGCAGCAGAGCGTCCTGCCGTGTGCGGACGTACTCCTCGAACTCGAGCACCTCGCCGTGCGCCATACCAAACCGCCTCCGTTCCGTCCCCATTGCCGACCGCTGTCCCTGCTCTGCGGTACGGATATGAAGGTACGGAGGCGTTGTCACGAGGTTGTGCGGAGCAGCCAGCGGCGGACGCACGGCTGTACGTAGGTTGTGTAACAGCCGTGGGCGTCAGGTCAGGGGCAGGCGGTACAGGCCGTCCGGCAGCGGCTCCACGAGACCGTCCGCGACCAGCCCGTCCAGCGCGCGGGCCCGCTGCACCGGCTCGTCCCACACCCGGTCGAGCGCGGCCTGCGGCACCGGCGTCACGGCCTCGCGCAACACGGCGAGCAGCTTGCCGCGCACCTGCCGGTCCGTCCCCGCGTACGTCTGACCGCGGCGGGCCGGGCCCTCGTGCGCGGGCTTGCCCGCCGTCTGCCAGGCGCACTGCGCGGCGATCGGGCACCGCGCGCAGTTCTCGTTCTTGGCGGTGCAGACCAGCGCGCCCAGCTCCATGGAGGCGGCCGCCCACCGGGACGCGGTGCGCTCGTCCTCGGGCAGCAGGGCGCGGGCGAGCTTGCGCTCGGCGGCGGTCGTCGCGTTCGGCGGGTACTGCACGCCGGTCACCGCCCGCGCGAAGACGCGGCGGACGTTGGTGTCCAGGACGGCGTGCCGCTGTCCGTACGCGAACGAGGCCACGGCCGCCGCGGTGTACTCCCCGATGCCGGGCAGCGCGAGCAACTGGGCGTGCTGCGTGGGTACGTCACCGCCGTGCCGCTCCGTTATGGCGACGGCGGCGCCGTGCAGCCGCAGGGCGCGGCGCGGATAGCCGAGCCGCCCCCAGGCGCGGACGGCCTCCCCGGGGGCCTCCTTGGCGAGGTCGGCGGGGCGGGGCCAGCGGGCGAGCCACTGCTCGTAGACGGGCAGGACGCGGCTCACCGGCGTCTGCTGGAGCATGAACTCACTGACCATCACGCCCCACGGCCCGGCGTCCTCGCGGCGCCACGGCAGGTCACGGGCGTGCGTTTCGAACCACGCGATGACGGGGGTGTGCAGGGCCTCGCCGACGGATGCGGGGACGTCTCCGGCGGCGGGGGCGACGGGAGTGGCGGGGGCGGCGTGGGCGTCGCCGGTGGTGTGTCGGGGGGCGGGGCCGTTCGGCATGGGCTTCGTGGGAGCAGTCATGGCATCTCCGATCCTGCCACGGGGGTGGTGGGGTGCGGGTCCGCCCACGCGGGGGCCTTTGCGGTTTTACGGGTGGGGGGTGGGCCGGGGCGGCCTCGGGCCCCGGGTGGGGGTGTTCCCTGCGGGTGGGTGGGGGTGGCCGTACGCCGCCGCTCCGCGGCGGGGCGTCACCGTGTGTCCCTGCCTCCGTCGGGTGGCCCGGCCCGTGACGAACCGCACCCCGTCGCTCCGCGACGGCCTCCCCCACCCACCCGCCCGTTTGCCCCGCGCCGATTCCGCTGAGTAGGGCGGGTGGGTGGGGAAACCGCCGCGGAGCGGCGGGGCGGGGCGAGACGGTGCAGGAGGAGGTGGGGCCCGCCGCGGAGCGGCGGGGTGCGGTGGGAGGTCGACGTCTGCGGCTGAGGATGGGGCCCCGCCCGGTGGGTTCGTGCGGCCTGGGCTTGCCGCGCCGGCGGGGTGGTCGGCGTAAGGGCGGGTGGGTGGGAAGACCGCCGCGGAGCGGTGGGCCGGAACGGGACGGTGCCGGGGGAGACGGTGAAGACGTCGACCGTACGGAGAACCTGACGATCGACAGAGGCGCACCCCACCCCACGAAACGTAACGTCGCCCCCGTGGAACGACGTACAGGCGATGAACCCCGCCGCACCGAGGACGGACACATAACCCCCCGCACAAAAGGCCACCGCACACGCCCCGCCCTCCTCCTCGCCGCCCTCGCCACCCCCGTCCTGACCGTGAACCGCCTCGGTCTGAACGAACCCCGGCCCCTCGACCGGCAACTCGCCGGCCTGGCCGCCCTCGCCGCCGCCACCGCCCTCTCCCGCACCCGCCCCCTCCTCGCCTTCCTCCTCCCCGCCGCCCTCGGCCTCGCCACCGCCCCCTCCCTCTTCACGCTCGCCTACGGCCCCGCCTTCGCCGTCTTCGCCCTGCTCCTCGGCCGCCGCGCGGACCACGCACGGCCCGCCCTCCTCGCCTTCGGGGGCATCGCCCTCCTCGGCACCGTCAAGATCGCCGTACGGGACGTCGACCCGGTCGTGGAGTGGCTCGTCCTCATGGCGACGCTGCTCTTCGGTGCCGTCTTCCCCTGGCTCGCGGGCCGTTACTGGCGGCAGGGCCGTGAACTGGCCGCCGCCGGCTGGGCCCGCGCCGACCAGCTGGAGCGCGAACAGCGCATCGTCGCCGACCGCGCCCGGCTGCGCGAACGCGCCCGTATCGCCCAGGACATGCACGACTCCCTGGGCCACGAACTGAGTCTGATCGCCGTACGGGCGGGCGCCCTCCAGGTCGCCCCCGACCTGCCGGACCCGCACCGCGAGGCCGCCGCGGAGCTCCGCGCCGCCGCCTCGCAGGCCACGGACCGCCTGCACGCCATCATCGGCCTGCTCCGCGAGGACGGCGACGAACAGGCCCCGCTGGCCCCCGCGGGCGAGAGCGTCGCCGCACTCGTCGCCCGCGCCGCGGAATCGGGCCTGGACATCACGTACGTCGAGGAGGGCGCCCCGCACCCCTCACAAGGCGGCCCCACCCGCACCGAGTTGACCCGCGCCACCACCCACCGCGTGGTCCAGGAAGCCCTCACCAACGCGGCGAAACACGCGCCCGGCGCCCCCGTCACGGTGGCACTGACACACAACAACCCCGTCGACCCCGGCAGCCCCGAAAACGACACCCCCGCGACAACCGTCACCGTCACCAACGGCCGCCCGGCCCACCCCGGTTCCCCGCCCCCCTCCGGCGGGGGCTCCGGCCTGCGCGCCCTGCGTACCCGCGTCACCGACCTGGGCGGCACCCTCGAAGCCGGCCCGCACGACCACGGCTTCCGCGTGACCGCCCGCCTGCCACCCGGCGGACCACCCCCCACGCCATCCCCGACCCCACCCCCGCTCCACGCCCGACGCCGCACGGTCCTCGCCTTCGGCGCCGCGGTCACCACGGGTGCGCTGCTCATTGGCGGAACCTTCGCCTGGTACGCGTACTCCCGCACCCACTCCGTCCTGGACCCCGCCGACTACGCGCGCCTGCGCGTCGGCGAGACCCGCGCCGAAGTGGAGCGGGTGCTCCCGGAGCGGACCGTCTCCGACCCGCCACTGGAGCGGGCGCCGACGCCGCCACCCACGGGCGCCGACTGCGCGTACTACCGCGCGAGCGGCGAACTGTTCACCGCGGTCACCCACTTCAGGCTCTGCTTCACCCAGCATGGCACCGGAGCCGACCGCCTCGTGGACAAGGCCGTTATCCCCACGGCGAGCGAGGCCGACGAGAACCAGAAGAACAAAAGAGACAACAAGTGAGACAACAAGAGAGACAGGAGCGCGCACGGTGCATGACGAGAACAGCGACCAGGGAAGATCCACCATCCGCGTCCTACTCGCCGACGACGAGGCCATGATCCGCGCCGGCGTGCGCGCCATCCTCTCCGCGGGCCGCGACATCGAGGTCGTCGCGGAGGCCGGCGACGGTCGCGAGGCGGTGGCGCTCGCGCAGGCCCACCGGCCCGACGTCGCCCTGCTCGACATCCGTATGCCCCGCCTCGACGGCCTCGCCGCCGGCGAGGAGATCGTCCGTACGCTGCCCGGCACCGGTGTCGCGATGCTGACGACCTTCTCCGAGGACGCCTACATCGCGCGGGCCCTGAGCGGCGGGGCCACCGGCTTCCTGCTCAAGTCCGGCGACCCGCACGAACTCATCGCGGGCGTACGGGCGGTGGCGGGCGGCGCCGCGTTCCTCTCGCCCCGGGTCGCCCGGCACGTCATCGACGGCGTCGGCGCCCGGCGGCTCGGCCGGGGCGCCACCGCCCGCGCCCGCGTCGAGGCCCTCACCCCGCGCGAGCGCGAGGTGCTCGGCCTGGTCGGGGCGGGCCTGTCCAACCCGGAGATCGCGGCCCGGCTGCACCTCGTGGAAGGCACGGTCAAGGCGTACGTGAGCGCGGTCCTCGACCGGCTGGGGGTCAAGAACCGCGTCCAGGCGGCGATCGTCGCGTACGAAGCGGGGCTCGTCCCGGACGGAGCCTGACCACCCGCGATCGGGCTCCTCAGTGCCGGGGCACGTCGTCGCGACGGAAGCTCATGGTCGGCGCGTCGTACGCCGCCGGGTCGTACGCCTCGTAAGGCGCAGCACCACGAGGCGGAACCTGCCCCTGCGCCTGTGCGTGTCCCTGCCCCTGCGCCGCGTAGGGAGCGGAGGCGGAGGGGGACACCGCGGCGCGCCGCGGACCGGGGCCCGCGAACCACTTCACGACCCCCGTCGACGACCCGCGCATGGCCAGAGTGATCCGCGCCACGGGACGCGTCATGACCCGGACGAGCACGAAGACGATCAGCGCTCCGAAGACCAGACCCACCGCCACGTCGTGCGGGTAGTGCACGCCGACGAAGACCCGTGAGAAGGCCATGAGCACGGCCATCGGCACCGTCAGGGCCGCGATGCGCGGCCAGGCGAGCGCGAGGCCGACGGCCGCGGCGCCCGCGATCGTCGAGTGGTTGCTGGGGAAGGACCAGTCGCCGTGCGGCGGGCACTGGACGAGGGGGTTCAGCGCGCCGGTCACGGCCCGGCAGGGGCGTTCCTCGTCGATCGCGGACTTGACCACCTCGCTGCACACGTACGCCACCGCGGTGGTCAGCGGAGCGAGCACCGCGATGGCCAGGGCGCGGGGCTCCCCGCGCCTGGCCCGCCACCAGGCGACGATGAAGAGCACGCCGAAGAGCAGCAGGCCGAGCTCCGTCCACACCTCCGCGAGGTGCTGGAACCACGACGGTGTGTCGTGGGCGAAGTCGGTGATGTCGCGGTAGAGGTCGTCGCTCATGGTGTCCATGATTGCGGACGGTACGGAGTGCGGCCCAATCGTCACACCTGGCGTTCGTCCGGTCACAGCCCCTGACGATGGACAGGGGTGGGGGACGGTTCGGATGGCGCGGACCGCGATTCCGGGATGATGATCGGCAAACTTTGTTGCTCAAGGCGGCGGGTGGGGCGGGAGAAGGAGCGGATCTCTCGTAAGGTTTGGGCGTGGGATCTCTGCGCAATCCGGTCGGGCCGCTTCCCTCCACCATCTACTGGCGTCGGAGGGCCGTTCTGCTGTCCGTATTCGGCCTGCTGGCGCTCCTTGTCGTCTGGGTCGTCACCTCCGGTGGCGGCGGCGGCAAGAACAACGCCGACGGTCCTGGCGGCAACGGACCCGCCACGTCCATCACTCCCGGCCCCACCGGGTCCGGGCCCGCGATCAGTCAACACCCGGGCGGGCGGGACGAGTCGAGCGAGGGCTCCGGCTCCGGTTCGGGCGGTTCCAGTGGCTCGGGCTCCGGAGGTTCGGGCGGTTCCGGTGGCTCCGGCGGCTCGGCGGGTTCGGGATCCGGTGGTGCCGGTGGTTCCGACGACGGCAAGGGCGGTGGCGGCGGTGGTTCGGCCGACCGGCTGCCGGCCGGTTCGCGGCTGCCCAACTGCACCAGTGGCGCCGTGAAGTTGACCGTGCGCAGCATCGAGAACCGGTACGCGGTCGACGAGAAGCCGAAGTTCGAGCTGATCGCCGAGAACAGCGGCGGCAAGGCCTGCAAGGTCGATCTCGGCGGCAAGGGCACGGTCCTGACGATCACTCAGGCAGACGGCGACGAGAAGTTCTGGTCCTCGGCCGACTGCCCGTCCGGCAACGGCAGCCTGCTGCTGCGCGTGCCGGGGGAGAGCCGGATCACGCACGAGGTGCGGTGGGACCGGCGGGCCAGCGCCCCGGAGTGCGCGACGCCTTCGGCGGGATCGGCGAAGCCGGGGACGTATTTGGTCGAGGCGAAGGCGCCGGGGCTGGGGACGGCCCGAGCGTCGTTCGTCCTCGAGAAGGACTGAACCCGAGCGGTACGGGGCGGAGACGTTGGTGGGCCGGTGCCTTTTGGCGGTTGCCGGGGCCGCCCGGGGTTTTGCGGAGTGTGGCGGTTCCGGGACAGCAGTAAAGGGCGCCCTACGGGCGTCGGCTCCGCCGATTCCGCTCCGCTCCACCCTTGACTCCCGCCCCTCCACCGCGACCTGAACTTCGACCCGGACGGCCAGGGGTGGGGCCGACGGGGGCCTCTGCTCGGGTCATCCCCTCGCGTGGCCGGGTGCGGCCCGTCTCAACGTACGCCGACGTCACCGTCGGGGCAGGGCGCGACGGCTTCGCTCCTCGGGTCATCCCCTTTTCGCTGCCGAGTGCGACCCGGCCCAACGCGAGCGCACCCCACGGTTGAGACGGAGCCCATCGACTTGCTTCGCCGCCCGTCGCTCGTTGCTCGCCGCTCGCCGCTCGCCGCTCGCCGCTCGCCGCTCGTTGCTCGTTGCTCGCCGCTCGCCGCTCGCCGCTCGCCGCTCGACTACCGGCTTCCGGCCTGCGGCCTGTGGCCACCCGCCTGCGGCCTGTGGCCACCCGCCACCCGCCTCCGGCTACCGCCTACCGGCCTGCGGCCACCCGCCTCCGGCTACCGCCTACCGGCCTGCGGCCACCCGCCTCCGCCCACCGCCTACCGCCCACCGCCTACCGGCCTGCGGCCACCCGCCTCCGCCCACCGCCTACCGCCCACCGCCTACCGGCCTGCGGCCACCGCCTCCGCCCACCGCCCACCGCCTACCGGCCTGCGGCCACCGCCTCCGCCCACCGCCCACCGCCTACCGGCCTGCGGCCACCGCCTACCGGTCGCTGGCTTTCGCTGCCGGGTGCGCTCCAGAACGCGTAACTCTCCACCCCCCCCCACCCCTCCCCGTCACCTACTTTGGGAAAGTTGCGAATTGAGGGGTCGCGCGCCCCCTTCCCACTCCCCGAGCGCCCCCAGAAGAACTCCCCACTCCCGAGCTTGGACGGGGCGCGTGGGTGATGTGAGGGGGGCGCGCGGCGGACCCATTCGCAACTTTCCCAAAGTAGGTGCCAGGGACCCAGCCCAACAGCACCTCAACCGTGGCGTGCACTCGCGTTGGGCCGGTCCGCACCCGGCAGCGAATAGGGATGACCCGAGCAGCGAAGCCGCCGCGCCCCGCCCCGACGGTGACGTCGGCGTACGTTGAGACGGGCCGCACCCGGCCACGCGAGGGGATGCCCCATCCCCCGGCCCCCGTCGGCCCCACCCCTGGCCGTCCGGGTCGAAGTTCAGGTCGCGGTGGAGGGACAGCAGTCAAGGGTGGAGCGCAGCGGAATCGGCGAAGCCGACGCCCGAAGGGCGCCCTTTACTGCCGGCCCGGAACCGCCACACTCCGCAAAACCCCGGGCGGCCCCGGCAACCGCCAAAAGGCACCGGCCCACCAACGTCCCCGCCCCAGCGCCTAGACGTACCGCTCCAAGATCGAAGACTCCGCCAACCGCGAAAGCCCCTCCCGCACGCTCCGCGCCCGCGCCTCGCCGACCCCGTCCACCGTCTGGAGGTCGTCCACGCTGGCGGCGAGCAGCTTCTGCAGGCCGCCGAAGTGTTCCACCAGGCGGTCGATGATCGCGCCGGGGAGCCGGGGGACCTTGGCGAGGAGGCGGAAGCCCCGCGGGGACACCGCGGAGTCCAGCGCCTCCGGCGAGCCCGTGTAGCCCAGCGCACGCGCCACGGTGGGCAGTTCGAGGAGCTCCGCGTGCGTGAGGGAGTCCAGCTCCGCGAGCGCCTCGTCGACCGTGCGCGACCGCTTGGCCGTCGGCTCGGGCACGTAGTCCCTGACGACCAGCTCGCGCTCCGGCTCGACGCCCGCGATCAACTCGTCCAGCTGCAGGGCGAGAAGCCGGCCGTCCGTGCCGAGCTCCACCACGTACTCGGCGATCTCCGTGGCGATGCGCCGCACCATCTCCAGGCGCTGCGCGACCGCCGTGACGTCCCGCACCGTCACCAGGTCCTCGATCTCCAGCGCGGACAGCGTGCCCGCGACCTCGTCGAGGCGCAGCTTGTACCGCTCCAGGGTGGCCAGCGCCTGGTTGGCGCGGGACAGGATCGCCGCCGAGTCCTCCAGGACGCGGCGCTGCCCGTCCACGTACAACGCGATCAGCCGCATCGACTGGGAGACGGAGACGACCGGGAAGCCGACCTGCTTGCTCACGCGGTCCGCCGTGCGGTGCCGCGTGCCGGTCTCCTCCGTGGGGATCGTCGGATCCGGCACCAGCTGCACGCCGGCCCGCAGGATCTTGGTGATGTCCTTGTCCAGGACGATGCCGCCGTCGAGCTTGCACAGCTCACGCAGGCGGGTCGCCGTGAACTCCACGTCCAGGATGAAGCCGCCCGTGCACATCGACTCGACCGTCTTGTCCCAGCCGAGGACGATCAGACCGCCGGTGTTGCCGCGGAGGATGCGCTCGAGGCCGTCACGGAGTGCCTGGCCGGGTGCGACGGCGCTCAGCGAGGCGCGCATCAGCACATCGGCGCCGGAACTGGAACCCGGCTTGCCGGGAACCGCTCCCCGGTCGTTGGCTGCCACTGCACTCCCTCGGTCGCAGGTTGTCCGAGCCTCTGCCGCACCGTGCCGCGTACGGAGCTTCGTACGGATGGGCGAGACCAGGGCAAAGTCTACCGGCGCTCTTCCGCCTCCCGTGGGGCCTCTCGGCGACGGGACCTCGGAAGGACACGCAGGGCGTCCCCCATGTCGGCGACTTCGATGACCTTCATACCGGCGGGGATCCTGCCGGGGTCGGCCGGTACGAGGGCGTGGGTGAAGCCCAGGCGGTGCGCCTCGGCCAGTCTGCGCTGCACGCCCGTGACCCGCCTGACCTCGCCCGCCAGGCCCACCTCGCCGATCGCCACGAGATTCTTCGGCAGCGGGGTGTCGCTCGCCGCGCTGGCCAGCGCGAGGGCCACGGCGAGGTCCGCGGCGGGCTCGGTCAGCCGCACGCCGCCGACCGTCGCGCTGTAGATGTCGCGCTTGCCGAGCGCCGTGATCCTGCCGCGCTGCTCCAGGACGGCGAGCATCATCGAGACGCGCGAGGTCTCCAGGCCGGAGGTGGTGCGGCGCGGGCTCGGGATCTGCGAGTCGACGGTCAGCGCCTGGACTTCGGCGACCAGCGGCCGACGGCCCTCCAGGGTGACGGTCAGACAGGTGCCGGGGACGGGCTCGGCGCGGCGGGTGAGGAAGAGGCCGCTGGGGTCGGCGAGTCCGGTGATGCCCTCGTCGTGCAGTTCGAAGCAGCCGACCTCGTCCGTCGTCCCGTACCGGTTCTTGACGCCGCGGACCAGGCGCAGGCGCGCGTGCCGGTCGCCCTCGAACTGGAGGACCACGTCGACGAGATGCTCCAGGAGGCGGGGGCCCGCGATCGCGCCGTCCTTGGTGACGTGACCGACCAGGAGGGTGGCCATGCCGCGCTCCTTGGAGGCGCGGATCAGCGCGCCGGCCACCTCGCGGACCTGCGCCATGCCGCCGGGCGCTCCGTCGATCTCGGGTGAGGCGACCGTCTGGACCGAGTCGAGGACCAGGAGGGAGGGCTTGACCGCGTCCAAGTGCCCGAGGACCGCGGACAGATCGGTCTCCGCCGCGAGATACAGGTGGTCGTCGATGGCACCGATGCGGTCCGCGCGCAGCCGGACCTGGCTCGCCGACTCCTCACCGGTCACATAGAGCGTGCGGTGCGTCTCGCTGGCCGCCTTGGCCGCGACGTCCAGGAGCAGCGTGGACTTGCCGACGCCCGGCTCGCCCGCGAGGAGCACGACGGCGCCGGGCACGAGCCCGCCGCCGAGCACCCGGTCGAGCTCGGGCACGGAGGTGGTGCGCGCGGTGGCCTGGCGGCCGTCGACCTCGCCGATCGGCACGGCGGACGAGGTGACCCGGCCGGGGGCGGTGGTGCGGACCGCGGGCGCGCCGTACTCCTCGACCGTCCCCCAGGCCTGGCACTCGGGGCAGCGGCCGAGCCACTTGGCCGTCTGCCAACCGCATTCGGTGCAGCGGTAGGACGGACGGTCCTTCGTGGATTTCGTACGGGCAGCCATGCTCGAACCGTAACCGAGCCCACTGACAACCCGGTCCGCGCTCGCCCCGCGTAGGAGCACAGGCCACGGAATCGAGAGTTCCTGTCCCCTTTTGAGGGATCTGTTCACCCGTAAGGATTAAAAGAGAGCAAGAGGGAGGAACGCGGCTGCATCATCCGCCTAACTTCGCACGGGTGATGAGCAGCAGTCCGGAAACTTCCACGAACGCAACCGGCGCACACCGGGCGCACCGTGACGCGCGCAAGCGCGTGGTGCCCCGTCCGGCGCCCCGGACCGCGCCGCCCGCGCGCTACGAGCCGTATCTGGACGGCCTGTTCACGTACTGCCTCTCCGTACTCTGCGATCACGACGCGGCGACCGCGGCCCTGGGGGACGCGCTCCACCTCGCCGAGCGCCGCGGCACCCGCGGCCCCGAGGCCGCCAAGGACCTCAAGGCCTGGCTCTACGCCCTCGCCCGCTGGGTCTGCCTGCGCCGGCTGGCCGAGGCCAAGCGCAGCCGGGAGGGCCGGCACGCGCAGGGCGGCCCCGGCAACGACGCCAAGAGCACCGGCGCCCCCAAGAGCACCGGCGACCCCAAAAGCGCCAACGACCCCACCCCCCACCCCCCGACATCCGAAGAAACGGAACGGCAGCGGCGGCGCGAACTCGCCCAGCTCGCCTGGCCGGAGGCCGCAGGAACCACCCCCGAACAGCGCGAGGCCCTCGAACTGGCCGTGCGGCACCAGCTCACCCCGGCCGAGGTCGCCGCCGTGCTCGGCATGGACCTCACCAAGGCGCGCGGCCTGCTCGCCTCCGCCGCCTGCGAGGTCGAGCGCACCCGCGCCGCCCTCGCCGTCGTGGAGACCGGCAGCTGCCCCATCGTGGCCCGCCTCACCGGCGACAACCAGCTGCTGCTCGGCACGGCGCTGCGCCGCGAGCTCGTCCGGCACGTCGACGACTGCCCGCACTGCCGCCGCACCGCCGAGCGCGCCGGTTCCAGCGCCTGGCCCGGCACCGCCGTCAGCCCGGCCGCGCTCCCCGTCGTCGAGGCGCCCCGCACCGCCCTGCACCTGGCGATGGCGCACGCCCCCCGCGCGCGGGGCGGCGGTCCCCGCTACGACCGGCGCGGCTTCCCGATGGACCCCAAGGACCACGCCGCCCGCCGCGACCGGCTGCGCGCACGTACCGTCACCACCACGGTCGTCGCCACCGTGGTGGCCGCCCCGGTGCTCGCTCTCTGGTCCGCCTACCGGGGCGCGCCGATCACCGGCGAGGGCCACGACGGCCGTTCGGTCACCGCGAGCGAGGACGGTCCGGGCGGCAGCGACCACGCGCGGGACGACTACGAGAACGCGGGCAACGCCCGCAAGGGCCCCGAGCCGCGCTTCACCGCGGGTAGCCACTCGCCCGACGTCTCCGTGGAGGTCATCAGCGGCGGCTCGCCCTCGCACTCCTCGACCGGCCCCGGGCGCCTCACCGTCGCGGCCCGGCCGAGCGGCGACACCACCCTCATCACGCTGACCGCGTCCGGGGGTTCACCGGTGCGCTGGTCGGCGAGCGAGGGCGCGTACTGGCTCTATCTGAGCCGCTCCTCGGGGACGCTCGCACCGGGCGAGTCCATCACCCTCCAGGTGTACGTGGACCACTCCCGCGAGCCCGCCGGGCGCTGGCACGCGCGGGTCGCGATCGCCCCCTCCGGGGCGGTCATCTCGATCGACGGGCACGGGGACGGGCGGCCGCCGAACCACCCGGGCCCGCGGCCGACACCCCGGCCCACCGACCCGGGCCCCTCGCACCCCCACCCGTCCGACCCGGGCCCCTCGGACCCCGGCCCGTCCGACCCGGGGCCCTCCGATCCCGACCCGACCCCGACGCCCACCGACCCGACGCCCACCCCGTCGGACCCGGGCCCCGGAGACTCGACCCCGCCACCCGGCAGCGGGGGCCCGAGCCCGGGCTGACCGCAGCCGGCCCGGACCCATGGCCACCGCCCGCGCGGACGCTAACGCCCCGTCGTCGACGGGTCCGCCGGATGCGGGGCCAGCATCGGGAGCTGCGCGGCGAGCCGCTCCTCGCACAGCGCCACCAGCCGGTCGTACCCCTCCTTGCCCATCAGCTCGATCAGCTCGGGGCGGTAGGAGACGTAGACCGGATCGCCCGCGCCGTGCGCCGACGTCGCCGACGTGCACCACCAGTGCAGGTCGTGGCCGCCGGGGCCCCAGCCCCGCCGGTCGTACTCACCGATCGACACCTGCAGGACGCGCGTGTCGTCGGGCCGGTCGATCCACTCGTACGTCCGCCGCACCGGCAGCTGCCAGCAGACGTCCGGCTTCGTCTCCAGCGGCTCGCGGCCCTCCTTGAGCGCCAGGATGTGCAGCGAGCAGCCCGCGCCGCCCGCGAATCCGGGGCGGTTCTGGAAGATGCACGAGCCCTTGTACGGACGCGTCTGGCGGTCGCCGTCGTCGTCCGTGGAGACCCAGCCGGTCTCCCGGCCCACGTCGTGGTGCTGCCAGATGTCGGGCGTCAGCCGCTCCACGTACCCGGCGACGCGCTTCTCGTCGTCCTCGTCCGAGAAGTGGGCACCCAGGGTGCAGCAGCCGTCGTCGGCGCGGCCCGCCTGGATGCCCTGGCAGCCGCTCCCGAAGATGCAGTTCCAGCGAGAGGTCAGCCATGTCAGATCGCAGCGGAAGACCTGCTCGTCGTCCGCCGGATCCGGGAACTCCACCCAGGCGCGGGCGAAGTCGAGCCCCTTCTCGTCCGGCTCCGGAGCGCCGGACTTGCCCTGCTTGGGCAGCTTGGCCGGTGTTCCCGACTTGCCCGGCTTCTCCGCCTTCTGTGGCTTTCCCTGCTTCGTCGGCTTCTCCGCCGCGGCCTGCTTGGTCGACGGCTTCCCCGACTTCGATTTGTCGGTCTTCGCCTTTTTCGTCTTTGGCACAACTCCAGGGTATGCGTGCGGCCGACCGCCCGGGGCCAGACGATCACGCCGCGCGGCGTAGCGTTCCGTACATGAGACTCGGTGTCCTCGACGTGGGGTCGAACACGGTGCATCTGCTCGTGGTCGACGCCCACCCCGGTGCGCGTCCGCTGCCCGCGCACTCGCACAAGGCCGACCTGCGCCTGGCCCAACTCCTCGACCCCGCGGGGGCGATCGGCCCCGACGGCGTGGACCGCCTGGTGACCGTCGTCCGCGAGGCGATGGAGGCCGCCGAGGACAAGGGCGTGGAGGAGGTGCTGCCGTTCGCCACCTCCGCGGTGCGCGAGGCGACCAACGCCGACGCGGTGCTCGGGCGCGTCAAGGACGAGACCGGCGTCGACCTGCAGGTCCTGTCCGGCGAGGAGGAGGCCCGGCTGACCTTCCTCGCCGCCCGGCGCTGGTTCGGCTGGTCCGCGGGCAAGCTGCTCGTCCTCGACATCGGCGGCGGCTCCCTGGAGATCGCGTACGGCCTGGACGAGGTGCCGGACGCCGCGGCCAGCCTGCCGCTCGGCGCGGGCCGCCTCACCGCCGCCTGGCTGGGCACCGACCCGCCGGACCCCTCCGACGTGAAGGCGCTGCGGCGCCATGTGCGGGCCCAGATCGCCCGGACGGTCGGGGAGTTCAGCCGCCTCGGCGCCCCCGACCACATCGTGGCGACGTCGAAGACGTTCAAGCAGCTCGCCCGGCTGGCCGGGGCCGCGCGTTCGGCGGAAGGCCTCTACGTACAGCGGGAGCTGAAGCGGAAGTCCCTGGAGGACTGGGTGCCGCGGCTCGCCGCCATGACCACGGCGGAGCGCGCGGAGCTTCCCGGCGTCTCCGAGGGGCGGGCGGGACAGCTCCTCGCGGGGGCGCTCGTCGCGGAGGGCGCGATGGACCTCTTCGGGGTCGAGACGGTGGAGATCTGCCCGTGGGCGCTGCGCGAGGGCGTGATCCTGCGCAGGCTCGACCACCTTCCCGCGCCGTGAGGCGGGACCGGAGCGGCGGAACCGTCCCCGAGCCGAGCGGAAGGAGCGCCGACCGGACCGGGAACGCCCCCGAGCCGAGCGGAAGGAGCGCCGACCGGACCGGGAACGCCCCCGAGCCGAGCGGAAGGAGCACCGACCGGACCGGAACCGTCCCCGGCCAGGGCGCCAGGAGGCCACCTCCCCGGCGCCCGGACGCGGCCCGTACGCTGTCCTTCGTGGCAGAACCAGTGGTGCGCATCCCGGATGCGAAGGTCGCCCTGTCGACGGCCTCGGTCTATCCGGAGTCGACGGCGACGGCCTTCGAGATCGCCGCGCGCCTCGGCTACGACGGCGTCGAGGTCATGGTCTGGACCGACCCGGTCAGCCAGGACATCGAGGCCCTGCGCCGGCTCAGCGACTACCACCAGATCCCCATCCTGGCCGTCCACGCGCCCTGCCTCCTGATCACCCAGCGCGTCTGGTCCACCGACCCGTGGGTCAAGCTGCAGCGCGCGAAGGCCGCCGCCGAGAAGCTGGACGCCTCGACCGTCGTCGTGCACCCGCCGTTCCGCTGGCAGCGGCAGTACGCGCGCGACTTCGTCGACGGGATCTGGCGGATGGCCGACGAGACGGACGTACGGTTCGCCGTCGAGAACATGTACCCCTGGCGCTACCGCGACCGCGAGATGCTCGCCTACGCCCCCGACTGGGACGTCACCAAGGACGACTACCGCCACTTCACCGTCGACCTCTCGCACACCGCGACCGCCCGCGCGGACGCCATGGACATGGTCGACCGCATGGGCGACCGGCTCGGCCACGTCCACCTCGCCGACGGCAAGGGCTCCGCCAAGGACGAGCACCTCGTCCCGGGCCGCGGCACCCAGCCGTGCGCCGAGCTCCTGGAACGCCTGGCGACCACCGGCTTCGACGGGCACGTCGTCATCGAGGTCAACACCCGGCGCGCGATGTCCAGCGCCGAACGTGAGGCCGACCTCGCCGAGGCGCTCGCCTACACGCGGCTGCACCTGGCGTCGGCCGTGCGGGTGCCCCGCTCATGACCCGCGGCGGGCTCACCCGCGGCGAACCGTCGGAGGCCACCGCCCCGCGCCGCCGGGGCCGCCCGTCCCGTACGCAGTCCGAGACCGGGCCCGCGACCCGCGACCGGATCCTCGGCGCGGCCCGCGATGAGTTCTCCGAACGCGGTTACGAGAAGACGTCCGTGCGCGGCATCGCCAAGGCCGCCGGGGTCGACCCGGCCCTCGTGCACCACTACTTCGGCACGAAGGAACAGGTCTTCGAGGCGGCCGTCACCGTCGCGTTCGCGCCCGCCCTTGAGGCGCCCGCCGCGATCGAGGACGGCCCCCTCGACGGCGTCGGCGAGCGGCTGGCCCGGTTCATCCTCGGCGTCTGGGAGAACCCCGCCACCCGCGCCCCGCTGCTCGCCATCGTGCGGTCCGCGATGAACAACGACACGGCCGCCGCGGTCTTCCGCCGCCTGGTCGCCGCCCAACTCCTCTCCCGTATCGCCGGACGCCTCGACCTGCCCGACGCGGAGCTGCGCGCCGAGCTCGCGGCCGCGCAGCTGGTGGGCATCGCCATGCTGCGGTACGTGATCAAGGTCGAGCCGCTGGCGTCGGCGGACGTGGAGCAGCTCGTGGCGCGGGTGGCTCCGGTGGTGCAGGGGCATCTGACCGGGGACTGACCGGGCGCCGTGGCCGGCGGCCGACCGGAGGCGCACCCCGGCGAAGTGGTCGCTCAGCGAGACACTCGTCCCGCCATCCGGACAGCCTGTCCAGATCGTGGAGCGGCGGCGTACGCTCGGCAGCAAGTCATACCCTGCCGCGAAGGCCCCGCCCGGGGCCCACCGAAGGAGCGAGCGACAATGCCCGAGCTCAGGTCCCGCACCGTCACCCACGGCCGCAACATGGCGGGCGCTCGCGCCCTTATGCGCGCCTCCGGTGTACCCGGGGCCGACATCGGGCGGAAGCCGATCATCGCCGTGGCCAACTCCTTCACGGAGTTCGTGCCCGGCCACACCCACCTGCAGCCGGTCGGCCGCATCGTCTCCGACGCGATCAGCGCGGCCGGCGGCATCCCGCGCGAGTTCAACACGATCGCCGTGGATGACGGCATCGCGATGGGCCACGGCGGCATGCTGTACTCGCTGCCCTCCCGCGACCTGATCGCGGACTCCGTGGAGTACATGGTGGAGGCGCACTGCGCCGACGCCCTGATCTGCATCTCCAACTGCGACAAGATCACCCCCGGCATGCTGATGGCCGCCCTGCGCCTCAACATCCCGACGGTGTTCGTCTCCGGCGGCCCGATGGAGTCCGGCCGGGCCACGCTGGTCGACGGCTCGGTCCGCACGCTCGACCTGGTCGACGCCATGTCGGAGGCCGTCAACGACAAGATCTCCGACGAGGACATCCTCCGCATCGAGGAGAACGCCTGCCCGACCTGCGGCTCGTGTTCGGGCATGTTCACCGCCAACTCGATGAACTGCCTCACCGAGGCCATCGGCCTCTCCCTGCCGGGCAACGGCTCGGTCCTCGCCACCCACACCGCCCGCAAGGCGCTGTACGAGCGCGCGGGCTCGACCGTCGTCGAGCTGACCAAGCGCTACTACGGCGAGGACGACGCCTCGGTCCTGCCGCGCAACATCGCCACGCACGCCGCCTTCGAGAACGCCATGGCGCTCGACATCGCCATGGGCGGCTCCACGAACACGATCCTGCACCTGCTGGCCGCCGCCCAGGAGGCCGAGGTCGACTACAACCTCGACCACATCAACGCCGTCTCGCGCCGCGTCCCGTGCCTGGCCAAGGTCGCGCCGAACGTGGCGGGCGCGAAGACGTACTACATGGAGGACGTGCACCGCGCCGGCGGCATCCCCGCGATCCTCGGCGAGCTGTACCGCGGCGGCCTCCTGAACGAGGACGTCCACACCGTCCACTCGCCCTCCATCAAGGAGTGGCTCGACACCTGGGACGTGCGCAGCGGCAGCGCGAGCGAGGAGGCCACCGACCTCTGGTACGCGGGCCCCGGCTGCGAGCGCTCCGCCACCGCCTTCTCGCAGTCCAAGCGCTGGGACACCCTGGACACGGACGCGGCGCACGGCTGCATCCGCGACGTCGCCCACGCCTACTCCGCGGACGGCGGCCTCGCGGTCCTCAAGGGCAATCTGGCCGAGGACGGCTGCGTCGTGAAGACCGCCGGCGTCGACGAGTCCATCTGGACCTTCGAGGGCCCGGCCGTCGTCTGCGAGTCGCAGGAGGAGGCCGTCCAGAAGATCCTCACGCAGCAGGTGAAGGAGGGCGACGTCGTCGTCATCCGCTACGAGGGCCCCAAGGGCGGCCCCGGCATGCAGGAGATGCTCTACCCGACCTCGTACCTGAAGGGCCGCGGCCTCGGCAAGGCGTGCGCGCTCGTCACCGACGGCCGCTTCTCGGGCGGCACGTCGGGCCTGTCGATCGGCCACGCCTCGCCCGAGGCGGCCTCCGGCGGCACGATCGCGCTCGTCGAGGACGGCGACCGGATCCGCATCGACATCCCCGGACGCACCATCGAACTCCTCGTCCCCGAGGAGGAGCTGGCCGCCCGCCGCGCGGCGCTCGGCGGGGTGTACGCGCCGAAGTCCCGCGAGCGGAAAGTCTCCGCCGCCCTGCGCGCGTACGCGGCGATGGCCACCAGCGCCGACAAGGGCGCGGTGCGGGACGTGTCGCGACTCGGCTGAGCCGTCGTTCGGGCCCGGAACCGGCTCGAAACCTTTTGGGGCGCGGGCGCGTCCTTGGTGTGAGACACACGCCGAGGGCGCGCCCGCGCCGTTCTTTATGTACGGGGGAGAGCACCGTGAGCGAGAACGTGATCACACCAGAAGTCGTCGAGGAGCCGGCCGGGACGGGTGCCGCCGATGTGGCCGCCGTGGTCGACGTGGCCGCCGTGGCGGAGACCGTCGAGGCCCTGACCGCCCGGAGCTACCCGGTCGTCGCGGACGTCAACGTCCGCTCCGGCCCCGGCACCTCGTACGACACGGTCGGCCGGCTCCGCGCCGGCGCCCGCGTCACCATCTCCTGCCAGCGGCCCGGCGAGACGGTCACGGGACCGACCGGCACCTCGAAGATCTGGGACCGGATCGGCAGCGGCCGGTACGTTTCGGACACGTACGTCCGCACGGGCAGCAGCGGGTACGTGGCGCCTCGCTGCTGAGACCCGGGGCGGGGGCGGGACGGGCCGGACGGGACGTGCCGGTCGGGACGTGCCGGGGGCCGCGGCATCCGGCGGACGGCGCGGAGTGACCCGCGTCAGCCGGACCGCGGCGGCTTCGACGCGTCGTACGCGAACACCGTGTTCTTGGCGGCGGCCACGACCACCACGCCGCCGGCGACGGTCGCGCGCGGGCTGGCGTTCTGCTCGCCCGCCAGGCCCTCCGCGCGCGGATCCGTGGTCGCGAGCACCTCGCCCTTGCGGGTGGAGAGCGTGACGACCCGGCCGCTGGCCGAGCTGAGGTACAGGGCGCCGTCGCCCCCGGCGTCCCCGCTCACCGGCCCCGACAGGCCCTCGACGCCGGTCTGCCGGTCCCACTTCTTCCAGCCGGTCGCGGGGTCGAAGGCGGTGACGACGCCGGTCTGCCCGCTCACGACGACGGTGTTGTTCGCGAGGCCGGGCGTCCCGTAGTACACCTTCGACAGCCGCGAGTACGTGACCTCGTGCGTCTTCCGGTCGACCCGCGTGATCCCGTCGTAGCCGAACGTCTCCCAGCCCTTGCGCCGGGTGTGCAGCAGGACGAGGCCGTCGCCGGTGGTGCCGACCGGCTGGACGGGGCCCTGGAGGGAGACGGCCTTGCCGAGCTTCCCCGAGTCCATGTCGACGACGTGCAGGGTGGGGTGGCGCACCATGCTGGCCTCGATCTCGGAGCGGGGCGCGCACATCGCGTACAGCAGGGTGCCGCCGGCGGGCACCGGGGCACATGCCCGGCCCGCGGGGAACGGCTGCTTCCAGCGCACGTCGCCGGAGTGCGCGCGCCGGGCCTCGAAGCGGTTGTTGGACGCGTCGACCGTCACGACCGTGGAGCCGACCACCACCGCGTCCTTCGTACGGCCGCCGGTCACGGCCGCCGACTGCGCGCCGGACGGCACCGACCACAGCTCCTTGCCCTTGTCGGCGTCGACGGCGACGACCTCGGTGGGCGGGTCGCCCGGCTCGTCCTCGGCCGCGAAGCGGTAGCCGAGCACGGTGTCGCCGGTCACGCCCACCAGGTGCATGCCCTGCACCGGGACGCCGGGGCTCTTCTGCGTCCAGACGCGGGAGCCGTCGGAGATCCGCAGCCGGGTCGCGACGACCCCGCCGCCCCCGCAGAACAGCGCGTCGCCGCGCGCGACACAGCGCAACTCGTCCGGGATGTCCTCGCGTCCGCCCGGCACGGTCTTGTGCCAGGGCCGGAACCCGCCCGGCAGCTTCGCCCCGGCCGCCGCGATGGCGGTGCCCTTGTCCTCCGTACCGCCGCCCCCGTCCGATCCGACGGCCCGCACCACCGCGACGCCGCCGCCGATCGCGGCCACGGCCACGGCGGCGGCGAGCACGGGACGCCAGCGGCGGCGCAGCCGACGGCCGATGAGGGTGCCGGAGTCGGTGCCGGAGTCGGGGGTGGGAGCGGCGGCCGGGGACGGGGTCTTCCGGGACGGTTCGGCCGGACCCGGCACCGGCGTGTGGTCGTCCGTCGACAGGTGGTGCTGGGTGTCGGTCTCGCGGGTGCTGCGCCGCGGCCCTTCGGCGGGGCCCGTCGCGCCGCCCAGGTCGGCGGGCAGGTCCCGCAGCCGTACGAGGAGTTCGTCCGCGGAGGGGCGCGCCTCGGGATCCTTGTCGAGGCACGGCTCGACCACCGCGCGCAGCGTGTCGGGCACCGCGCCCAACGACGGCGGCTCGTGCACCACTTGATAGGCCGTCATGTACGGGCTGTCCGCGTCGAAGGGGCCCTGCCCCGTCGCCGCGTACACCAGCAGCGTGCCCAGCGAGAACACGTCGGAGCGCGGTCCGACGCCGCGCGGCGCCTGCAGCTGCTCGGGCGACATGAACGGCGGCGTGCCGATCACCCGGCCCGTCATCGTCAGCGTCTGCTGGTCCGTGGCGCGCGAGATCCCGAAGTCGATGACCCGCGGGCCCTCGGGGGAGAGGACCACGTTGGACGGCTTGAGGTCCCGGTGCACGACCCCGGCGCGGTGGATGTCGCGCAACGCCTCCGTCAGGCCGATGGCCAGCGTGCGCAGCGCGGGGCCGCCGATGGGGCCCTTCCGGGCGATGTGCTGGGCGAGGGTGTGCCCCTCGATGAACGTCGTGGCCATCCACGGGTGTTCGGCCTCGGGGTCGGCGTCGATCACGGCCGCGGTGAAGGCGCCGCTGACCCGGCGGGCCGCCGCCACCTCCTGCCGGAAGCGGATCCGGAACTCCTCGTCGTCCGCGAACTGCCGGTGGATCAGCTTGATCGCGACGGGGCGCCCGGACGCGGTACGCGCCAGGAACACCGTGCCCATGCCGCCCGAACCGAGGCGCGCCTCGAGCGGGTAGCCGCCGATCTCCTCCGGGTCACCGCCACGGAGCGTCATGCCCACCGACCTCCCCCGTGTTCCCCGGCTACGACGTATCCCGCCCAAAGTAACCGCCGGACGGTGCGGCCTGGCAAGGCGGGGGACGAATAGGGCGCGCCTGCGCGTCGGCGTGTCGGCGCTGGACATCGCAGGGCGCGGGTCGCAGGAGGCGGGCCGCCCGGGGCGGGCGATAATCAAACGGTGAGCGAAGAATCCGGCACCCAAGGCCCCTCCGGCCCCGCAGGCACCGCCTCCGGTACCGCCCCCGGCACCGTGCCCGGCCCGCGGCCCGAGCCCCTCCGCTTCTTCGGGACGACCTGGGTGGACCACGACGGCGGCTACGGCGCACGCCGCGCGGGTGTCGCCGTCGGCTCGCTGGCCGCGGCGGCCGCCGGCTGCTTCGTGCTGCGCTTCGCCTACGAGGGCCTCGTCATCGCGGCGGTGGGGCAGTTCGTGAACCTGCTCGTCGTGGTGATGTTCGCGATCTGCAGCGCCATCGCCTTCCGCCGCACCTGGGACGGCTTCTCCCGTCGCCACGACGCGGCGTCCCAGGCCTCGACGCGCGGCCTGATGACCATCGGCTTCATCGGCAGCCTCTTCGCGTACTTCTTCCGCTCCCTGAAGGAGGCCCCGGGCGAGCGACTGCACCGCGCGGAGTACGCGGAGGCACGCGCCCAGTACGAAAAGCGCACGTCCCGGCGAACGGGCAACCCCTCACGCAAGAGGAACCGAAAGGGCTGAGGGGGCCTTACGGGGCTCCGGCCCGCCTCCACGGCTTCGGTCCGCCCTCGCGGTTCCGGCTCGCTGTCCGGGGGCGGCTCACCTTCACAGCTCGGGCCCACCTTCAAGGCTCAGGCCCACCTTCGTGGCTCGGCCCCACCTTCGCGGCTCAGGCCCGCCCTCGCGGCCCAGGCCCACCCTCACCGCCGCGGGCCCACCGCACCGCTCTGGCCCACCCGTCCCGCCCCACGCGAGCATGGCGGGATGACGTCCGCCGCCTCCAGTGCCAACGCCCGCGCCAGCGCCCGCGTCCGTGCCCGCTCCTTCGACGGGGCCGCCGCCCAGTACGCCGCGTACCGCCCCTCCTATCCGCCCGCCCTCCTCGACGCCGTCGAGCGCCTGGCGGGCCGCCCCCTCGCGGGCGCCCGCGTCGTCGACGTCGGCGCCGGCACCGGGATCGCCACCGCCCTGCTGACCGCACGAGGCGCCCGCGTCGTCGCGGTCGAGCCCGGCGACGGCATGGCGGAACAGTTCCGCCGCACCCTGCCGCACGTCCCCCTCGTACGCGGCGACGGCAACGCCCTCCCCCTCGCCGACGCCTCCGCCGACCTCATCACCTACGCCCAGGCCTGGCACTGGACCGACCAGGAACGCTCCGTGCCGGAAGCCCTGCGCGTGCTGCGCCCCGGCGGCGCGCTCGCCCTGTGGTGGAACAAGACGGACCACGACACGCCCTGGCTCGGCGAACAGTCCACCCGCATCGCCCGCTTCCTGGGCCAGGGCGACGAGGCCGGCCACTCAGCTGGCCACACGGCCGACCACTCAGCCGGCCGCAGAGCCAGCCGCACCGACGACCTCACCACCGAGCTCGACTTCCGCCGCGACCACCTCCACTGGAGCCGCCGGGTCCCCGTCGACACCCACCTCGCCAACCTCGGCACCCACTCGGCCTTCCTGGTCCTCGGTGAGGAACGCGCGGCCGCCTTCCTCGCCGCCGAGCGCACCGAACTGCTCAAGGTCTTCCCGGACGGGGTCGTCGAGGAGAGCTACGTCGTGGACCTCCTGGTGGCGCTCCGCCCGCCGTCTGAGGCGCACGCGTGACCGCTTGACGCGCCCCGCCCTCGGGAGGATTATTCATCACATGATGAATAAAATGAACAAGCGAAGCCCGACCACCGCCCAAACCGAAGTCCCCGCCGCCCACACCGCAAACCCCGCCCTCCGCGCCGAGGCCCTGACCGTCACCCG
Source organism: Streptomyces sp. NPDC041713 (assembly GCF_055591085.1). Classification (NCBI taxonomy): domain Bacteria; kingdom Bacillati; phylum Actinomycetota; class Actinomycetes; order Kitasatosporales; family Streptomycetaceae; genus Streptomyces; species Streptomyces sp. NPDC041713. The sequence goes on along the minus strand of NZ_JBVIZY010000003.1, from coordinate 4,478 downwards.
AGGCCCCCGCACCGTCCTGCGCGGCCTCGACTTCACCGTGCCCCGCGGCCAGGTCACCGGTCTTCTCGGCCCGTCGGGCTGCGGCAAGTCCACCCTCATGCGCGCGATCGTCGGCACGCAGGCCAAGGTCACCGGCACCCTGACCGTCCTCGACCACCCCGCCGGATCCCCCGCCCTCCGCTCCCGCATCGGCTACGTCACCCAGAACCCGTCCGTATACGACGACCTGACCGTCCGCCAGAACCTCGACTACTTCGCCGCCGTCCTCGACCCGGGCCGCGGCGCCGCCGCCGCACGCCGCCACGACCAGGTCGGCCGCGTCCTCGACGACGTCGCCCTCACCTCGCACGCCGACTCCCTCGCGGGCAACCTCTCCGGCGGCCAGCGCAGCCGCGTCTCCCTCGCGGTCGCGCTCCTCGGCGCCCCCGAACTCCTCGTACTCGACGAACCCACCGTCGGCCTCGACCCCGTCCTCCGCCGCGACCTCTGGAAGCTCTTCCACGCCATCGCCGACCGCGGCGCCACCCTCCTCGTCTCCTCGCACGTCATGGACGAGGCGGAACGCTGCCACCGCCTCCTCCTCATGCGCGAGGGCGAACTCCTCGCCGACGACACCCCCGAAGCCCTGCGCACCCGCACCCACGCCGACACGGTCGAGGCAGCGTTCCTCCACCTCGTCGACGCGGCGGACACGGACGCCGACGCCGACGCCACTCACGTGGCTGACGCCGACGCCGACTCCGGCGCCCCCACCGACACTCCGGCCGCGTCCAGGAGCCCCCGATGAACAGCTACCGCACCCTCGCCACCGCAGCCCGCGTCCTGCTCCAGCTCCGCCACGACGTGCGCTCCATCGCGCTGATGATCCTCGTCCCCTGCGTGATGCTGCTGCTCCTGCGGTACGTATTCGACGGCAGCCCCCGCACCTTCGACTCCATCGGCGCCTCGCTCCTCGGGATCTTCCCCCTCATCACGATGTTCCTGGTGACCTCGATCGCCACCCTCCGCGAACGCACCTCCGGCACCCTCGAACGCCTCCTCGCCCTCCCCCTCGGCAAGGGCGACCTCATCGCCGGTTACGCCCTCGCCTTCGGCGCCGTGGCCGTCGTCCAGTCGACCCTCGCCACGGGGCTCGCCCTGTGGGCCCTCGGCCTGGACGTCACCGGCTCCGCCTGGCTCCTGCTCCTGATCGCCCTGCTCGACGCCCTCCTCGGCACCGCGCTCGGCCTCTTCGTCTCGGCCTTCGCCGCCTCCGAGTTCCAGGCCGTCCAGTTCATGCCGGCCGTGATCTTCCCCCAGCTCCTGCTCTGCGGTCTCTTCACACCGCGCGGCCAGATGCAGCCGGTCCTGGAGGGCATCTCCGACGTCCTCCCCATGTCGTACGCCGTCGACGGCATGAACGAAGTCCTCCGCCACCCCGACGTCACCGGCGACTTCCTGCGCGACGTCGTCATCGTCGCCGCGTGTGCCCTCCTGGTCCTCGCCCTCGGCGCGGCCACGTTGCGCCGCCGCACGGCCTGACCCCACCTCCGGGCCCCCTCCACCGCCTGGGCTCCCGTCCGCGACCCGGTGTCGACCCCGTGTTCCGCCCACCGGACACCACCGCTGCCCCCGGCACCCCAATGCGAGGATGGTCCCCGGACGACGCAACCCCGGAGGCCACCGTTCATGAGCAGCAGCACGAGCCAGAAAGTCGCAGTCCTCGGCACCGGAAAGATCGGTGAGGCCCTGCTCAGCGGCATGATCCGCGGCGGCTGGGCGGCCGCCGACCTCCTGGTCACCACCCGCCGCCAGGAACGCGCCGACGAACTCCGCACCCGCTACGGCGTCACCCCCGTCAGCAACGCGGAAGCCGCCGAGAAGGCCGACACCCTGATCCTCGCCTGCAAGCCGCAGGACATGGCCAAGCTGCTCGACGAACTCGCCCCGCACGTCACCCCCGACCGCCTGGTCATCAGCGCCGCCGCCGGCATCACCACCGCGTTCATCGAGGAGCGCCTGCCCGCGCGCACCCCCGTCGTCCGCGTCATGCCCAACACCCCTGTCCTCGTCGACGAGGGCATGTCCGTCATCTCCGCCGGCGGCCACGCCTCGGGCGACGCGCTCGCCCACGCCGAGGCGATCTTCGGCGCGGTCGGCAAGACGCTCCGCGTCCCCGAGACCCAGCAGGACGCCTGCACGGCACTCTCCGGGTCCGGCCCCGCCTACTTCTACTTCCTCGTCGAGGCCATGACCGACGCGGGCATCCTGCTTGGCCTGCCCCGCGACAAGGCGCACGACCTGATCGTCCAGGCGGCGATCGGCGCGTCGGTCATGCTCCGCGACAGCGGCGAGCACCCGGTGAAGCTCCGCGAGGCCGTCACGTCTCCCGCGGGCACGACGATCAACGCGATCCGCGAACTGGAGAACCACGGGGTGCGGGCCGCGCTCATCGCCGCCCTGGAAGCGGCCCGCGACCGCAGCCGCGAGCTGGCCTCCGGTAACAACGCTTGAACCTCCGGTGCGGGGGCGTGGGCGTTTGCGCCTTGGGTTCGTTTGTGGGTGCGGGGCCGCGGGGGTATGTGCGTACTCGCTATCCACTGTTCGCCACGCCTCTTGAAGGGCGGGGCTACAGCGTGCTCGGTGCTCCGTGCGCACATACCCCCACGTCCCCTCCCGTCTCGTACGCGGGTGCCGGGCTGTGGGGCGTCTGCTAGCTGGCTAGCGCGCCTCGTTGGTCGGGGGGAGTAGGCCGATTGCTCGGTAGGCGCCGTCCACCGTGGGCTTGGCCATGGACTTGGCCCGCTCGGCTCCCCGCCGCAATACCTTCTCCACGTACGAGGGGTCCGCCATCAGCTCCTTGTGGCGCTCTTGTACGGGCCTGAGCAGTTCCACCACGGCCTCGGCGGTGTCCTTTTTCAGTGCGCCGTACGACTGGTACGCACCGCTCAGGGCTTCGGGGGTCCCGCCCTGGCACGCCGCGAGGATCTCCAGGAGGTTGGAGACGCCCGGCTTCGACTCGCGGTCGAACTCGACCTCGCTCCCGCTGTCCGTGACGGCCCGCAGGATCTTCTTGCGGATCACGTCCGGCTCGTCGAGCAGGTAGACGATCCCGGCGCCGGCGTCGTGGGACTTGCCCATCTTGGACGTGGGGTCCTGCAGATCCATGACCCGCGCCGCCACCTTGGGCGGGGTGGCCCGCGGGACGACGAACGTCTGTCCGTACCGCTGGTTGAACCGCACCGCCAGGTCCCGCGTCAGCTCGACGTGCTGGGTCTGGTCGTCACCGACCGGCACCTCGTCCGCGTCGTACGCGAGGATGTCCGCCGCCATCAGTACGGGATAGGTGAGCAGCGAGAGCCGTACGCTCCCGCCCCTGGCCCGCTCCAGCACGGACTTCTCCTTGTACTGGATCATCCGCCGCATCTCGCCGTCCGTCGCGACGCACTCCAGCAGATACGAGAGGCGGGCGTGCTCGTCCACATGGCTCTGGACGAAGACGGTGGCCCGCTCGGGATCGATCCCGGACGCGAGCAGCAGCGTCGCCGCCTGCCGACTGAGCCGGCGCACCCGCCCCGGATCGTGTTCGACCGTCAATGCGTGCAGGTCGACGATGCTGAACAGGGAGTCGGCCCGGTACTGGTCGACCTCGGCCCACTGCCGAACGGCTCCCAGGTAGTTGCCCAGGGTCAGGTGTCCCGTCGGCTTGACCCCGCTGAAGATCCTTGTCATCTCTCCGCCTCCTGGTCAGGACCGCCGGCCCGGCCGCCGGGCTCCAGGTCCTCCGGGGGGAGAAACAAGAACGGCCGCCGAGGCGGCGGCCGTTGAGTACATGCGTATGTACGGCCGCCCTCAGGCGGCCCACCACAGTTGGGCGTACGCACGTGTAGTCACGCCCTCCAGAGTAGACCCGACGGAGGCCCGCTGTCCGGAGTTGACACTCCGAGGGTGCCTCCGTAGTGTTCTCCGAGTTGCCCGACGTGAGCGTCGACCACTTGCTGGTCGGTCCCCGGGCGGCCATCCCGCAAGAACCATTCAAACGATCGACGTCGTGCGCCCTTCTGGGTCTCGCCTTCGGTTTGTTTTCATGCGTATTTGCGAAATGAGGAATCGGCGTTCGAAAGGACGCCCCCGATTAGGTCGGGAGCCGAGATTCCGCTAAAGTCTCACTCGTCGGAACGGCCCAACAGCCGCGAAGGCAAACCCCGCTGACCGGGGGTCAGGCCCGAAAGGATCTGATAGAGTCGGAACCGCCGGAAAGGGAAACGCGAAAGCCGCAAGGCCGGAGCCGGAACCGGAAAGGCACCGAGGAAATCGGACACAAAAGAGTCTGATAGAGTCGGAAACGCAAGAACGAAGAACAAAAAGAAACACCGAAGGGAAGCGCCCGGAGGAAAGCCCGCAAGGGTGAGTACAAAGGAAGCGTCCGTTCCTTGAGAACTCAACAGCGTGCCAAAAGTCAACGCCAGATATGTTGATAACCCCGTCTCCAGCATCAG